>NZ_CP093313.1:4800000-6000000 GCF_025264625.1 Occallatibacter riparius | reverse complement strand
CGCAGGATCGCCTTCTCCAACTCGGCAGCTGCCGCCTGGCCGGGCGTCTCGGAAGGATTCGCCGCCTGAAAGCGATATGGGTAGCAGGTGGGAATGTGAAGAAATCCCGGTACACGGGGTTCGAACATTTTCCAATAAGCGGAGATTCCAGTGGCGCTCATTGCCTGGAGTGTGACGCCGTGATAGCCATGGATTCTGGAGATAATCTTGGTCTTCCCGGGCTTTCCGAGCGCTCTCCAGTGATACCGCGCAGTCTTGAAGGCGGATTCGTTGGACTCGGCGCCACCCGAAGTGAAGAAGATTGCGGCCATGCCGGGCGCCAAGGCGATGAGGCGTTCTGCCAATTGAATGGAAGGAATCGTAGAAGAGCCGGCATATCCAGAGAAGTAGGCCAGGGTCTTCATTTGTTCCGCAACGGCGTCAGCCATATCGACGCGGCCATGGCCAATGTTGACGTTCCACAGACCTGACAAGCCGTCGATGTATTCACGGTTGTCTGTATCGCGGATTCGAATTCCGTGCCCGCTGGTGAAGATCAGTGCGTCCTGCTCATCGACAGGGTGGTGCAGCGAGTGAATTTGGTACTTTCTATCAGCAGTCACAAGTTCGCTAGGGAGCATTCTGCAGTCATCCTCCTGTTGTTGGACACAATGATCGTACCCTAAACCCGCAAGCCCGCTCCTGCACTATTGGTGGTATTTCCTAAAAGAAGTCAGCGATGCGGTGCGCGGATGCAGGCGATCCTCTGGGTTCGGCCACCGTGAAGTTGTGACCGGAATAACGTCCAAATACTTTATTTCCGAACTACACGAGAAAAGCTAGATCCAGGGCATTCCGGTCAGGGCCAAGTTGGGCGTGTAATGGAAGTAACTTTCACTTTCATGCTCGCTACTCACCACGAGCGCAAGTGTCATGGCGCTTCGCTTACACGCACCGGGGAGACTCGTGCTTAATCATCCTTTTGGCTGGGATGCGCGGTTGTGCGGGCGGCTGGTTCCGATCCCCGCGGAGCGCTCCGGATGTCATGTTGGGATGATCGAACTCGATCAGCATGCAACCAGGGTGCCGGGATCGTTAGCTGAGCGCACTCAAGAAAAGAAAATGGAAAGTGAGGTTTCTCGTGATTGCAGGTGCTTCTTCCCATGATTGTTGCGGAACCACATCGCAACAAAGTTGCCTTCGGCCGTTTCTTCTGCTCGGGAGAAACGGATCGTTTCGCGCGATCATGCTGCTTGCCAGCATCGTGTTCGCAATGTCAACTCAAATCGCCGCTGGCCAAAATGCCATTCAGCAGGAGAACAGCTTGCCAGGCACGGCCGGCTGGAATGATTTCACTGCGCCGGACGCTCCGGATGCGCTGTCAGGATTCGCATCGGCAACCAGCGTGAATCGGGGTGGTTCAATCGACTTCTACGTCACCACCACGGCGGCCAATTTCAGCGTTGACATTTACAGGACCGGCTATTACCAAGGCATCGGCGCACGGCTCATCCAGTCAATGGGAAGCTTCCAAGGCCGCCACCAAGCAATTCCTTCTCCTGACCCGGTCACGGGTATGGTGGCCTGCACTAATTGGGTGAAATCCACGACGCTGCAAGTGCCTGCGACGTGGGTGTCTGGAGTTTATCTTGCGAAGCTGACCGACTCAGTTGGGCGCTCAAGTTTCATCTTCTTCGTTGTGCGCAACGATACTGGGCATGAGGACATTCTTTTCCAGACCAGCGTGACAACGTACGAGGCCTACAACGATTGGGGCGGCACCAGTCTGTACGTGAACGAAACAAATAAGAGTATTTATCCCTATGCTCATGCGACCAAGGTCAGCTTTGATCGCCCGTTCAATCCACAGGGTAGCAATGGCGCCGGGCAGTACTTCTCCTACGAACAATACTTTGTCTACTGGATCGAGAAGCAGGGATACAACGTGTCGTACACCACGGACGTGGACACCGACACCGCGGTCAACCCTCTGACCAATCACAAAGCTTTCCTTTCTGTCGGCCATGACGAATACTGGACCCGCGCGATGCGCACCAACGTGGAGAGCGCGATTGCGGGGGGTGTCAACGTCGGATTCTTTTCGGCCAATACGATGTATTGGCAAATTCGCTTTGAGCCTAACGTGAACGGCGTTCCCCGCCGCGTGCAGGTTGGTTACAAGGAATTTGCGTATTCTCCTAACTCCCCGGGACCGGACCCTGAGTGGCAGGTGGATAATACGATCCTCACAACTAATTGGCGCGATCCGCTGGTTAATCAGCCCGAAAACGCACTGATCGGCGTGATGTTCGAGAGTGCGGCGGACGGAAGTTATGTTGTGCAGAACGCTTCCAACTGGGTTTACGCCAACACTGGATTGGCCGATGGATCGAAGGTACCAGGCATTGTCGGATATGAATACGACAAGGTCTGGAACAACGGCTTCAGCCCAGCGGGCCTGACGATTCTTTCCCAATCGCCCGTGGTCGATGGATCCGGACTGCATTCCAATTCCAATTCGACAATCTATACCGCTCCAAGTGGTGCACGCGTGTTTGCTTCGGGCACGATTGAATGGAGCCTGGGCCTCGCAAACATCAATACGACAACATTCGCGAACGCAGGTATTCAGAAGGCGACCGCGAATATCCTGAACAATTTCCTCACGGGCACTCCGTTCGCGACGTTTAGTCCGAGCAGTGTCAACTTCTATGGGGGCGTGGTTGGAGCGACGAGCCAGGCTCAGACCGTCACGATAACCAGCACAGGATCGACAACACTGAGCCTTAGTGGCATTTCGATTGGAGGCACGAACGCGAGCGATTTCTCCCAGACGAACAATTGTCCAGCGACGATGACTACCGGCACGTCCTGTACGGTGCAGATAAGGTTCAGACCGGGCGCCACAGGAAACCGGACGGGGACTCTGCTTATCGCCGACAATACAACTGGAAGTCCGCACAGCGTTCCGCTGTCCGGCCTAGGACAGACGACCTCGGGGCCAGTGGTCTCGCTGAGCCCCACGGCAATCAATTTCGGATTCCAGAATGTGGGTACGACGAGCGCAGCACAAGCGATTACGCTCACCAACATTGGCTCCGCACCATTGAACATCAGCAGTATCGTTGCGTCGGGCTCTGCTGCCGGCGATTTCATCACCAACGGCACCTGCCCTCAGGGGACAGGTAGCCTGCCCGTGGGCTCTTCGTGCAGCCTCAATGTGCAGTTTTCACCGACGCAGGCCGGTTCTCGAACGGCAAGCATCGTGATCACTGACAATGCTCCAGATAGCCCGGAAACCATATCAGTTGCGGGATCCTCGATCACCCCGATCGTTTTCTTCAAAGATGGCTTCGAATCGGGCGATTTGAGCCAGTGGACCCTGGCGAGTGGTGACAGCTCAGGTCAGCGAAAGGTGGAGACGACTCTCGTCAACAACGGCCAGTACGCTGCGGCTTTCACAAATGCCAGCGGCCAGTACTCCTACATCTACACCGCTCTGCCGGGTGGTCCGCAGAGCCAAACGTTCACACGCTTCTACTTCCAGGCGACCAATGTTGGCACGAGCACGATGTTGGCTCTCGCTCGGAATGCCAACGGCGGCAATACGTGGGAAGTGGACTACGACGCGAATCGCCATGGCTTGGACATCTATTTCTGGAACAGCTCAGGTGGGGTCTACAGCCTTTTCTCCCCAGTGAACGGCATCGTTGCCAATACTTGGTATTCCGTGGAGCTACAAGACACCCAAACTACTTCGGGCCAGGCCGAAGTCTGGATTAATGGGGCGTCAGTCGGGTCAGTCGCTGCCAACCTCTCCAACTCCAATCCAATGGCCCGGCTATTGTTGATGAACGGAGCCGTGGGCACGTTCTATTTCGATGATGTAGTGATATCGAACGTGTATAACGGCCCGGCACAGCCAGCGCCCGTGATCAGCGTGAACCCGGCTAGCCTCAATTTCGGAACGTGGGGAGTGAACGGGGCAGGCGAGGGAAACACCGACGATCCAGCTCAGGACTCGCAGACGCTCACAATTCTGAATAAGGGGAATGCTCCGCTCAATTTCGGAAGCTTTACGGTCAGCGGTGCGAACGCTTCCGACTTTTCTGTGGGGCAGTGCAGCGGAGCTCTCGCGCCGAATGCGACGTGCCTGCTCACCGTAACCTTCAACCCGAGCGCGCTTGGAAGCCGAAGCGCTAACCTGGTCATTACCGATAACGATCCGACCAGCCCACAGACTGTCCAGTTAAGTGGTACAGGCATCAATCCTGGTCCTGCAGCTGCGGTGGCGCCTGCGAGCCTGAATTTCGGATCGCAGATGCTCTCCACCACCAACTCTCAGACCATCACCCTGACAAGCGATGGGACCTCGCCGCTCAGCATCAGCAGCATCTTAGTCAGCGGCGCAGGCCAGAGCGACTTCACTGAACAAGACAATTGTCCGACTGGGTCGACGAGTCTGGCGGTGAATTCATCTTGCACGATCACCGTCACCTTCAATCCGAGCGCGAATGGCTCACGAGACGGGAGCATCACGATCGTGGACAACGCGGCCGACAGCCCACAGACGATTCCACTGAGCGGCACCGGTTACACGGCCACCCTTTACTTCAATGATGGCTTCGAGACTGGGGATTTCAGCCAGTGGAACCTGCCAAACGGTGACAGCAATGGCCAGCTGAGCGTACAAACCACGGTCAAACACAGTGGCAGTTCTGCTGCAGCGATCAACATTGCGAATGGACAGTATGCGTATCTCTACACGGCCCTGACGGGCGGTCCGCAGACTCAAACGTTCACCCGGTTCTACTTCCAGACAACCAATATTGGCACGAGCACCATTCTGGCCGAGGGCCGCAATGCCAATGGCGGCAACACCTGGGAAGTGGACTACAACGGCTACACTCACGGTCTAGATTTCTACTTCTGGACTTCGTCGGGTAGCGTATATTCCATCTCCTCGGCAAGCCAGGTGATCACAGCAAACACCTGGTACAGCATCGAGATCCAGGACAACCAAACAACGAATGGACAGGCGGAAGTCTGGCTGAACGGATCGTTGATCGGAGCTGTGAATGCCGATCTATCCAACCCCAATCCTATGGCTCGGCTGCTGCTCTTCGACCAGGTTGTGGGCACGTTCTACTTCGACGATGTGTCGGTGGCGAACGTGTACCAGTGATCATCAACTTCAATTTCTAGGTGGTAGATGCCTGCGAAGGTTGGAACCTTCGCGTCATCGAGAACGGCGGTGTTGGAGGATTTCAACGCCGCCATCATCAACGCCGCTCACTCACTGTGCGGTCAGGATCTAAATGACAGTGCCGCGGGATGAGCACAACGAGAGCCGCTATCTCGCCTTGGGGAGGGTCGTAAAGAAATGCGATTCAATGAACGCCCTCAACTCGTCATTGCGGAACGATTCGAGAATCCGTCCCTGAGACGAGTAGCGGCTCTAGCCACGACCGAAGTGATCCTGTTGCTATTGCTTCCATTCTTTGGCGCAATGGTGTTGTTAGGAAAGCTGACCGTCTCGGCAGATTCGCCATCCTCAAGCAGGTATTCGGGCGCCGAATATGGGCGGAATTAAGATGATCGCGGTTTCCTGATCGATCTCGACAGATGGTAGTAAAGATCTTGGCTCGGCCTGTCGAACCTGGCTCGCCGGTCAGCTGAAAAACAACTCATAACCACGAACGCGCAACCAGTCTTACCGGCTGGTTGCGCGTTCGTGTTTTCCGGCCCATTTCGAAGCCCAGTTGTGGGCGGGGGCGACTCCCAGGGGAATGGCTTTATAATGTTTCGAGTGGCGGGAGTAGTTCAGTGGTAGAACGTCAGCTTCCCAAGCTGAATGTCGCCGGTTCGATCCCGGTCTCCCGCTCCAAATCAATCAACCTGGTGCGGACTCAATTCTGAAGTCTGGTCCAGATTGGGTCCACTCTGATCAGCCGAGGGCACCGGATCGCCCCCAGATGGTCACGCTGAATGGCTAATGCTGCGGTTCCTCGATCGTGAGAATTTGATCAGCGGCAACGTCGTGCAAGACCTGATGGATTCCGCTGGGCCAACGGACTTCCAAATCCTTGATTCGCTTGTTTGCCCCAAGTCCAAAGTGCACACGGCTGTCGCTCGAGGACGCGTAGCCCACCGCAGTCGTCACCTCGTCCCACTGCTGCCGTCCATCATCACTCGTAATGTGAATCTGCGCTCCGATTCCCATGCGATTGCTTTTGGCGCCGACGAGTTTGAGAAGGATCCAGTGATTGCCAGTCTCGGAAATGTTGCGAAGAAGCTTGACTGGTCCATTGAGCACTGTCACCACCGCATCGATGTGTCCATCATTGAATAGATCGCCAAATGCAACCCCACGATGGGGTGCCGTGAGTTGGAGATCGGGTCCAGCCGTGCTTGCGACATCAGCGAACTTGCCGTTGCCCAGGTTACGGAAGACCGAGTTGGGTTCGGGATATTTTCGACTCGGCGTGAGCACGCTGACGTTATCGAGCACATTGGCTCTGGCTACAAAGAGGTCCTTCCATTCATCATTATCGAAGTCGAAGATGCCATTGCCCCAGCCCGACATCTCGTTGGTGGATTGCAGTCCGCTCTTGTGAGTTGCATCATCGAAGACTCCGCCGCCGGCGTTCACCAGGAGGGGGAACATCTGGTGCTCGACTGCCGTGTACCAAACATCGGGCAGCCCGTCGTTGTTTACATCCCGGAAATCCGACCCCATCCCGGAGAGCGTAAAACCCTCGGGGGAGTATGCCACGCCCGCCGCCGCACCAACCTCTTCAAATTTCTTACCATGAAGGTTATGGAAGAGAAATGCAGGAGTCGTATCGTTTGCGACGAAAGCGTCAAGAAATCCATCGCCGTCGTAGTCTGCAAAGGAGACACTCATGCCCTTGCCCATGTGCGCCGCGATTCCGGTCTCCTGCGAAACGTCCGTGAAGGTCCCGTCACCATTGTTGCGGTAGAGGGTGTTGTGAAGAGAACTGTAGTTCTTGGGGTGGCAGTAGGCTCGTACTCCGTCCTTCAGAAGGCATACGGGATCTTTGTTGACCTCCCAGCCGCAATAATTCACCACAAACAGGTCGAGCAAGCCGTCATTGTTGTAGTCGAACCATCCAGCCCCGACGGACCACATCTTCTTGCCGCTCATCTCTCCGCCGCTCACTCCAGCCTTGGCGGTCACGTCCGTGAAGGTGCCATCTCCGTTGTTGTGAAATAGCTGATTGCCGGTGACGTTCGCGAGAAAGATGTCCGGCTTCCCATCGTTGTCACAGTCGCCCACGGCAACGCCCATTCCGTAGCCCGCGCCCGCGACCCCGGCGCGTTCGGTAACGTCGGTAAACGTGCCGTCGTGATTGTTTCGATACAGACGGTTCCAGTAGGCGGGCGATTCCTTTTGCAGCGAGGGTATGGCCGCGCCGTTCACCAGGTAGATATCGGGCCAGCCATCTCCGTCATAGTCGATCAGCGCTACTCCGGCAACCATGGTTTCGATCTGATTTTTATTTGGAGTGGGGGAGTTTTGAGTCGTGAAATGTAAGCCAGCTTTAGCGGCAATATCCTCGAACCGAATTGTCCCCGAAGTTGCCGATGCTTGTGCCGAGGCACTCGATTGAGCCGAAGCAGGAGCGTACGCGATCGTGGTGACCAGAATGACGGCAAGTATCGCGGTTGAGAAACGCATGGTGAGTAAGAGGGGCAGGGAACGATTGCGCCGAGATGTTTCCGAAGTCCAGTGCTTCAAAATAGTATTCCACCTTTGTCCGATGTGGCGCGGTTTCTCGCTCAGTGACGCGCTTCAGCGCCTGTGACCTCGCGACGATTAGCCAGTGCGTCGTCAGGAACCACGACCGCCACCCACGGCGTATCTGTAGAAAGAACATGGGCGTGCCATACGATCTGTTGAACCTTGCCGGGTGTCAAATCAACCTTGATGGCGGCTTGCTCTTGCACGGCAAGATTATCGCTTCGAATCGCGAAGACGTGAGGGCCGGCACCTTCAGCAGACACTTGAATCAGGATTTCACTTTGGCCAGGGATCTCCTGAAAGGAGACTTTGAAATCGAGGAGACGGTCTGGGCGTAGATCGATAGAATTGGATGTGCCGGGCAACACCGTAAGATCGGTATGGGCTGAGCCTTGCCGAACATCATAGTGTCCTTCCGGCAAGTGAAGGCTGAAGGTGCCATCCATCGGACTTGGCGTCGCCGTCAGTAGCTGGCCGCTT
The DNA here is from genome assembly GCF_025264625.1 of Occallatibacter riparius. NCBI lineage: Bacteria > Pseudomonadati > Acidobacteriota > Terriglobia > Terriglobales > Acidobacteriaceae > Occallatibacter > Occallatibacter riparius. Next base: position 5,991,776 of record NZ_CP093313.1, on the reverse strand, counting down.
TCCTGCTCACGGAACTCCACAGGTCGGTGATTAGACGGGTCAGCCATCCCCTTGACGGTGGCGGGCACGGCGATGTCCTGCATAAGCCATAGCCACTGCCCAACCGGTTGCGTCCAGACTTCTTTGTAGGTCCAGCAGATTTGTGTTGGCCAATAGGGGGCATCCTCCATACCCCTGGTTTCGATTCCAACCGGAAGCGCGCCCACCATTTGGCCGGAACGCACGCTGTAGAGCGGCGTCCAATCATATCCTTCGCCGTACATCAGGCTCGTTGAGAAAGGATTGCGACCGACCAGCCATTGCGCTTGCTTCTGCGCGAGATCTTCTGCGTCCAGATCGCCGCGCAGCCGCCCGGCGGCTGACAGTGCCTTGGCCTGCGATAGCAGAACGCTGGAATTGCCACGAAAATCAAACCAGACCGGAAATCTGCGCAGATAATATTCGCCGCCGAGCGGAATTCCTTTGTGGACTTCCTGGAAGTAAGCATCGCGGTCGGCAGCGCGCAAGGGGGTCCAGGTTTTGGATTCCGGAATAAGACGCACTTCACTGTCGCGATAGACCGCCGCCGGCAACACTCCGAATGGCTCATCGACGGCTGACGCGGCCTTCAAGTAATACTGCGAGTGCAGTACAACTGCTGAGTACCACTTCATCCATTTGTCGTGGTTGGGCAAGGCTTCGCAGAGTCGGACGAGAGCGATGATCGGCTCCTGTTCCTGTCCGACATGAAAGCGGTGAAACAGGTTCTCACGTTTGGGGCTGGTATAGAAGTATCCGGTTAAGGGAATGCTCCATGGCTGCAGCCGACGTTCCTGTGAGGCCAGCACCTGGTCGCCCAGTGCGACAGCTTCATCGGCGTATCGTTGCTCGCCCGTGGCCCGGTAAAGTTCGATCGATGCCACGACGCCGTACGAGATTCTCTCCAGTTCGTCGGAGGCGCCGTACACCTCCGGAAGTGGCGCTGCAGTCTTCAAACCGTCCACCGCATACTTCCAATCTTCTTCCGCAGTTGCCAGGCTCCGGGCTGCCAGGTCCGGGTCGCTGCCTTTGAACATCCGCGCCGCCAAAGCTTCGACGGCGGCCACCCGGAAATTCCATTCCGGATTGTTGACCGCCTCTCCGAAGCGATCATCTGCCGTTCCCATGACACCGTCAGTCCAATAGCTCACGAGCTGCCCAGTGCTGCGATAGCCATTGCCAAAGCGGGTTTTCAAAACCCAGTTCAAGCCCCAACGCGCTTCGTTGAGCAGGCGAGCCGTCAGAGCGGAGTCTTCGCCCTGGCTCCTTAGCGATTCAGCCAGAGAGAGCAACGCATATGCCATGGCTGGCGTGTGACCGGTGGCGCTCAGGTCGCCGGCGTCGTGGTATCCGCCGTTGACTACGATTCGCTGGTCTCCATGCGTCGTGTAGATATCCTGGTGGCAGCGGTTATGGATCCCCGGAATGTTTGTTCCGCAACGCTCGCTGTACATGAAGTTGATGGCTTTCCAGATACTGCTGCGCCATGCGTCGTCGCCAATGCGGAAAGAGCGGGTCAGCGTGTCTCCGGCCTTGATCGCATATGTGCCGGGCTGGCGAAAGTGGGAAAAATCCAGAGTCTGATACTTTCCGAGGGGAGTTGTCGCCGCTTCGACCGGCCTCGTGAATACCACCCGGCCCGTTTGTTGATCGATGAGGGAGAATTCGTGGGCAGCCAGATCGCTGGCTATGGCACTCTTTTGGGAACCGGCTGTGTACCCGCTGTGGCTGAAAGCGATTTTGCCTGCGGCTACGTCCCATCCTTCTACGTGATCGGGCACCACAGTCTGCAACTCGAGTTGATCTATGTAGAGGACCGTGCGATCTCCGGGATCAGGGATTTTCTTGGGAAGGCTATAAGCGAAATCCACGGCCGTGACATGGTCGCGTGAGAGAGGGGCGATCTCCCACACGATTTGATTCCACTCATGGTTCTTGAGAGGAATCGATTCGTGACGGCCTTCGTTATAGCTGTCGGGAAGTTTGTGCTTGCCGTCGTTATTGAGCACCAGCGTGCAGGAGATTGCGGGAGCGCCGACTACGTCGGGATAAACCCAGAGAGAAATCCGATTGAACCGGGACCAGTCCTCATTTGCGAACTTCCGCGTGGCCACCAGGTCTTCCCATTCCTTATCGCCGCCGGCTTGCGCAACATTCGTGGTTGAGCTGATGCGCAGGGCGTGCTCTCCGTATCTGGCTCGATCCGTGGCTAGCGTCATTTCGCCATCGCCCACGAAAGACCACGAGGAAAGATCCTCCATGCTATCGAGCACGCGGGAATCCAGCACCTTCTTGTGGAGCCAGCGAAATTCGGCGCCGTCCTCGGAGCGAGCTTGCATGGGCATCAGGGGCTCCGTCTCTTGAGCCTCTAAAGCTCGAACTAGACAGAGCGAGAGCAGCATTGTGCCCAAGCTGACGTGTAGTATCCAGGTTCGGCCGGAGAACCATCGGGATCCGATTGGCATGAACGTCCCTGTTTCTGATTGGCCGCAAATAGCCGCAGCCGCCCCAAAAAAAGATACCTAAACTCTACAAGGGTTGCGCCCACTCCGTGCGACGAAATTGCCTCATAGTCCTACAGCGCCTGCCCGCAGCTCCGCGAAGAAGCATCGAAAGGATCGAATCGGTCGAACATTCTTCGTCCCTCCCAATTAAATCTGTCCCGACTGTTGTTGGGCGTAGATAATGGCGGGGTGGTTTCAAGCAGACTCAGCCATGATTATGCGCTCAAGCTTACTCTCCGCATTCGTGCTCTTCTCCTTATGTCAGGCAACGGCACAAGTCCGCGTGTGGCAAGGCACTCTGACGCTGCCCACGTACGAGGAAGCTGCTCCCGATCCCAATCCGCCGTTTGATCAATATGCGAACGACCGATTCAACTATCCGTATACGCTTCGCACGAATCTGACCAACCAGCGGACCGATCATGCCTGGCGTGCCGTTTTTCTGGAGAATGAGTACCTGAAGTGCTCAGTGCTGCCCGACCTCGGAGGCCATCTTTACACGTGCACTGATAAGATCAGCGGCCAGCCCATGTTTTACGCGAACCCTTCGATAAAGAAGGCCGCCATATCGTACAGGGGCGCTTGGGCAGCGTTTGGCATCGAGTTCAATTTCCCGGTCTCCCACAATTGGGTGAGTCTCTCTCCTGTCGACTTCGCTTTCGGGAGCAGGGAAGACGGTAGCGCATTCGTTCAGGTCGGCAACATCGACCGCGTGTACGGAATGCAGTGGTCGGTGGAACTCGTTCTCCAGCCTCATTCGACGGTCCTCGAAGAGAGAGTCACCCTGAACAATCGCAGCGATGTTCGGCATCGCTTCTACTGGTGGAACAATGCGGGCGTGCAGGTTTGGGATGACTCGCGGATTCAGTATCCGATGCGTTTCACGGCGAGCCACGGTTTTCGTGACGTCGAGCCCTGGCCGATCCAGAAGGACGGCACCGACCTGAGCGTTGTGAAGAATCAGACGAGTGGACCAGTCTCTCTATTCGTGCATGGAAGCCGGGAGCCCTTCATGGGCATTTGGAATCCGCACACCCACACAGGCGTTGTTCACTATGCCGACTATTCGCAGCTCCCTGCAAAGAAGATCTGGTCATGGGGCACCGATCCGGATGGATTGGACTGGCGGACGGCTCTCTCGGACAACAACAGTGCGTACATGGAAGTCCAGGCAGGGCTGTTTCGCAATCAGGAAACGTATGCGTTTCTCGAGCCGCGACAGACGATCCGATTCTCTGAGTTCTGGATGCCGGTTCGCGATATTGGTGGAATCTCGAGGGCGAACCTAACCGGGGTGGTTCACCTGGAGAGGCAGCAACAGGCGCTTGTTGCCGGACTGAATGTAAACCGGGAAATCTCCGGGGCAACGCTTCGCATTCTGGCCGGGGATCATGAGGTTTACCAAGAGAAGGCTGACCTCAGTCCGCATCACACCTGGTCGCATCGAATCGAAAAGGCCGAGGCGCAGCAGAAATACACGTTCGAGCTCCGCGACAGCAAAGATGCTTTGCTTCTGCAGCAGACTGAGGGCGGATACGATTGGACACCGGCGGAACAAATACGAACCGGTCCCCAGCCTTCCGTCAACATGCCAGACCGGGAGCATCGCACGGAGGATGACTGGCTCCAGCTAGGGAATGAAGAGGAACTCAACGGTGAGCTCCTGTCGGCCCTGCGCACTTATCGCGATGCCCTTGCGAGATTCCCGGAGAGCGTGCAATTGCGCAAAGCCGCAGGACGCCTGTGCGCCAGTTTGCTGCGATACGAGGAAGCCAGGACCCTTCTGCAGCCCGTGGCGGCTCGAGACACCACTGATGCGGAGGTTTCCTACTATCTCGGGATCGCATACGACGGTTTGGGGCAGAACCGAAAAGCGCGCGAAGCTTATGAATCAGCCGAGCGGCTACCGGCATTTCGCGCAGCAGCGGGAGTGCGTTTGGCCGAACTTTCAGCCCGCGATGGCAATCTGCAGCAAGCAGAATTCTATTTGCGATCGGCAAGTCGCTCCGCTCCTGATGATCCGCGTGCGGCTGAGGAGTTGTCCGCGGTGCTGGCGGCTGAAGGGAAGACCGTAGAGGCTCAGAGCCTCGCCAGGGAATGGCTAACGCGATTTCCGCAGCGCGCTTTTCTGCTAGAGCAAATCGGCAAACCTGATCTGCAACACCTTGGTGATGACGCTGAGCGTGTATTGAATGTCGCGTCCGAATACATGCGTCTCGGCATGTATTCCCGGGCCCTTGATGTTTTGTCGCGCAATTATCCCGCGGCCGTACCTGATCAAGCTGAACCGGGAGTGCTCGCACCCGGCAAGCATCCAATGGTCGCCTACTTCCGCGCAGATTGCCGCGACAAGCTCGGGAGACCTTCCTCAACGGATTTGAACGCTGCCGCGCAGCTTCCAACGAACTATGTATTTCCCAGCCGCGCGGAAGATCTGGAAGCCCTGCAGACCGCTGTTCGCCTCAATTCGCAGGATGCGACCGCGCACTATTTGCTAGGCACGCTGTATTTTTCGCGCGACCTGACAAGCGAGGCTCTTTCTGAATGGGAGCAGGCCCGCAGGCTCAATCAGCAAATCCCGGTTCTGCATGCCAGCTTGGGGCGCGCATTACTTCATGAAGATGACAATCCCGAAAAGGCGCTGAGCGTGTTTCAGGAAGGCCTGCACGCGGATCCGGCAAATATCGAACTCTACACGGGGATGGATCAGGCGTTGAGCATCCTGAGACGCCCTCCTCAGGAACGTGTGGCGGCCCTGGAAAGATATCCCGATCATGCCAACATTCCTTCCAATCTCGTATATGAACTGATTCTAAATCTGGTCGAGGCGGGAGAGTTCGAGAAGGCAGAAGCGTTGTTCCACAATCGATTCTTTCCCCGCGAAGAAGGCGGCCTCAATGTGCGAGAAGTATGGCTCGAACTGGAGGTACAACGCGCCACCTCACTCGCACGAAGTGGAGGATGCACCGAGGCGCTTCGACAAGTTGATGATGTCGCGAAGCCTAAGCCAGATCTGCCCTTTACGCGCGACGGTCTCGAGCCGTTCCTGCGCTCCGCCAGATTCAGCTATCTTGTTGGGAATGTCTACAAGGACTGCGGCGAGCGTCAAAAAGCCCGCGCCAGCTTTGAACGCAGTACTCAACAATCCGGCTTTGAAAACGCAGTCTGGTCGTGGAAAGCGTCGAGAGAACTCCCTGATTTCGATGAACGCGCGGCCAGACAGAAGCTCAACGGCATTCTTGAACGATCGAATGGCGATAGCGAGAGAAGTTCCTGGTGGCTCTACAACCGGGCGGTGCTCGATAGTGCTGCGGGTAATGATCAGCAGGCTCAGAAGGAATTTCGAGAAGCGCTGCTGGCGCCTGACCGCCTGATGGCTTATCACCTGACGCGGCTTGCAATGTCGAGCGCTCCCTAGGGTATCAAAATGTTGGCATTGAAAATCCCCATAATCGGGTTCATTTGGCTTTCGACGATGCTCTTCACTCCCAGCGGTAAAGGACTAACAGAGGATCGGATCATGCAGAGCATCTGGGCTGATTCGGATCCAAGTCTCGATACGAATCCCGCGTCACCATTCTGGCGAGATTCCTTACCGACGTATATGGACGCGGATGCCCATGGCAAGCCTGATCCGAAGTATCGTACGGAAGTTCGAACACGGTGGACGGCAAAGAATCTGTACTTCCTGTTTGTTTCTCCGTACGAAGAGCTCAACCTGAAACCCAACCCAAACCGGTCGGCCGAGACGAACGAGCTTTGGAACTGGGATGTGGCGGAAGTCTTCATCGGATCTGATTTCACTGACATTCGGCGTTACAAGGAATTCGAGATCTCGCCACAGGGCGAGTGGGTTGATTTAGACATTGATCTCAACAAGCCGCATCACGAGGATGGTTGGAAGTGGAGCTCCGGGTTTGAGATGGCGGCGCGCATCGATAAGGCTGCCCATGTCTGGTACGGGGCAATGAAGATACCCTATTCAGCAATCGATGCTCGAGAGGCGGCGCCCGGCAACATGCTCCGGGTCAACCTGTATCGAAGCCAGGGGCCGGCATCGGCTCTGCATCAGATTGCGTGGCAGCCCACGATGAGCGACAGCTTTCACGTGCCGGAACGATTTGGATTGCTTAGACTCGTGAAGAAGTAGATGTGCAGCACACCGCCGCGAGTATGTTCGCTCCGTCTTATTGAGGGCTTTGAGAGCCCTGCCCGGACATGAGACTGCTCTGGATGGCGAATTCCTTTTGAGCTTCCTCAGGATGGCCGGATCTCTGGAGTGCCGTGGCCAGCGCGTGGTGAATCTCAGGATTCCCAGGCGTGAGGCGCGCCGCAGTTCGCAGTGGGGGAACTGCCTCTTCATACTTTTTCTGACTTACGAGGCAAAGCCCCTGGCCCAGATAGGCCTCAGCAAAACTGGGATTGTACTTGACCGCCTCGGAGAATTGCGGAAGTGCATCCTCGCATTTCTCGTCCCTGCGCGAAAGTTCTCCCAGGATGTAGTGTGCGCCGGCATTCGCAGGATCGATCGCAATCTCTTTGAGGAACTCTTGCCGCGCGCGTTCAGCGGCATCGGCACCGGCATCCGGCCTCGAGAGCAGGAGCCTGCCCAGCAAGAAGTGGATGCCACGAGCGTTCGGGTCTTTTTGGAGAATCAGTTCGTACTCATGCTGCGCAGGCTCCCACTTACCCTGCATCTCCAGCGCTTCAGCGTTCAATTTATGCGCGGCAATGGACTGCGGAGCTTCGCGGCCAAGATCCATCGCCGCTCTCGATGACAGGTCGGAATAGGCGTGAACGATTACGAAGAGCACGTCCGGATCGCTGCGAAATTGCTTGCTTAACAACCGGATGAACTCATTGGTGGAGTCACGGTCGTCCATGGCGAGGGAACAGCGAACGCCGAGGACGCCAGCCTGTTTCCGCACATCAGCGGGAACGGTGCCCGCCATTGCATGCTTCAGAGCAGAGATGCTTTCGGCGCAGCGTCCCTGCTCCGCCAGGCTGATTGCTTTCTCGGGAGGTAGAGCGGGTCGCGGACTGGGAGCCGAGGATTGCTGAGCCAGCGGCATCGACCCGTGCCAACTGAGCAAGGTGAGAATCGCCGCTGCCTGCGCCAGGTGTCTACTCATGTGGGAGTGAATTTCGAACGTCCTTCGCCACGCTATAACGCAAATGATGCAGGCGAGGTCTTCGCCTGCATCATTATACGTGCGCAATTTTCAGTAGTAGAGTTTTAGCGCCAACTGTATGTTCCTTGGGGGTTGAGCGCCGGTGATCTGTCCCATCGTGGGTCCAAGGCCCATGTTGGGTGCGTTGAATTGCGTATGGTTGAACGCGTTGATGAAGTCGGTTCGGAACTGCAATTTGAACCTCTCGGTGATTGGGAAGTTTTTGTGCACGCTCATATCCACGTCGGTGTACCGGGGCGAGCGCAATCCATCGAGCTGAGGTGAGCAGTTGCCGAAGGTTCCAGGCGCCGGCTGGGTGAATTGTCCAGAGTTGGTGAACCACTGAACCCCGACCCCGGGAATCGAAGTCTTGGTAATCGACGGCAGGCCATTGCAGTTCGCTCGCGCGCCGCGACCGAACGTACCGGAGTTATCCTGGGCTCCATAAACCGGTAAGGGCCAGCCAGTACGGAAAGAGACGATTGGGCTAACCGCCCATCCTCCGATTACCTGATCGACCGCTTTGTTGATGTTGCTCGCCACCATCTTTCCGCGCCCAAACGGCAGGTCGTAGACCGCATACGATGAAAGTACGTGGGTCGCGTCGTAGTAGCAGGGCGCCCATTCCGAACGTTGATCGTAGACATTCTGCCAATAGGCTGAAGCACTCAGCGCGTTGTTCCACGCGCCATAGTAGCCGGTGCTGTCAGACATGCACTTGGAGAAGGTGTACGAGACCTGGTATTGCAAACCGTGGCTGGCTTGTTGCTGCAGCACAGCTTGTAACGCGTTATACGTCATGTTGCCATTGGACTTCGTGCCGGAAACAGTCGCACCTTCGCCACCCTCAGCAGGATTGCCCAGGACGGCGTAGAGGGTCGGGTTCTTTGCGAAATAGGGGCTGGGCGCCGTGGTCCCATCCGATAACAGTACTCTCTGCGCGAAGTCGAAGGGCACCATCAGGTGCGTCCCCTTCTGCCCTACATATCCGACCTGGACCGTTGTATTGCCGGCAAACTGATGTTGGACTGTCGCGTTCCATTGATCTGCGATCGCCGGCTGCACATTGGGATCCCAAACCCGGAGGAACGACTGGGCATAGCAGGCATAAGCGGGGGCGGCGCAAGAAGCCGAGGATCCCGAGCCTACGATGCCATCCGATGAATTCGTTAGAGGCAGCGCAACGTTGTTATAGACGGCGTTGATCTCTGCCGGAGTGAATGGCGGATTGAGTGTCAAGCGAAGGTTCGTGCCGGTACCTTCGAGATAAGACGAAATGGTGAAGGCGCCGCGGAACACCGTGTGGCCGCCCAACGCAGTCGGGGTCCACGCGAAACCTATGCGAGGCTGGAAGTCTCTGCCTCCATAGAAGCCGTTGTAAAGGGCACGGCTGGCGCCGTTCTTACCGGCGAGGTCGATATTGCCGGTGGCGATGTTGTAGTTCGCCTGCTGATCGTTGCTCTCCGTCCAGGGAGTGTGAGCATCATAGCGCAGGCCGAGATTCAGGGTTAACTGGTCCGTGATGCGCCACGTGTCCTGCACATAAGCCCCAATTACGTTGCTGACTTGCTGCCAGGTCTTCCCGCTGCTTACACCGCGACCGTATTGGTAATCGAGGCCCAGAACAAAGTCGGCGCCACCGTCGCCGCCAGAAGATCCGACAGCGGGACTGGTGAATCTTCCGTCGAAGTCCATGAGACCGAGCTGACCATTGTTACCGGCATAAAAGGTCTTGATGTTCTGGTTCCACAATTGGCCACCGAACTTGAAGTTGTGCCGGCCGTGGCTCCAGCTCAAGCCATCCTCAAACTGCCAGACGTGGTCATCGAAGCTCTGGGTCTGCTCGGCGGCTCCCAGGTTGCTGACGGCTGTATGGGTGAAGTTGAGTGCAAGCAAGCCGTCGAGACTTGCTGGATTGCCGTTCCCAATTCCGAGCGTGTTGCCGAATTGGCCGACGCTGGATGCCCAACTATTGCCGCTATTCAGCGTGACATGGCTCCATCCGATGCGAGCGTCATTCACCAGATTGACACCAATCGTACGAGTCCAGTCGCCTACTGTGTTGTAAATCGGCGTCGTTGAATAGCCGTTGGACAAAAGCACCTGCGAATTGACGGACGGGTTGTTCTGATAGGCCCTGGTGAAACGATAAGAAATGTTGTCTTTTTGACTCGCCCTGAAGTCGATCTTGAGATCGCCTTGATCCACATTTTGGGCCGAATTAACCGTGTTCACAGCGTTGTTTTGCGTCTGGGTATTGACGGGAGCAGGATACAGGTTCGACTTGAACAAGTTGGCCGCTACCGGGCTGATCATGACAGCCGGAATGATGTTGTTCGGAAAGGGTTTGCGTACCGCAGCTGGAGTTGAAGAGGGAGTGCAGGGCGCGGTAAAAGATGCACACGGATTGTAGAGCTGGCCTGCCCCTTGGCAGACTCCGTTCACAAATCCACCCTGACAAAGCGCGCCAAAATCACCGCCTCGTTCAGCAGCGGTGAAAACCGTGTTTTGCGTCTGCGAGCTTGGGATATCAAACCGCTGACCCTGATAGTCGGCGAAGAAGAACAGCCTGTTCTTGATGATCGGCCCTCCGACCGTGCCGCCGAACATGTTCCAGCGCACTTTAGCCTTATCAAGCGCGGGGGTCACCAGCTTATCCGCCCAATTGTGTGCGTTAAGAACGTCGTTGCGGAAAAACTCCCAGATATCGCCATGGAAGGAATTCGTGCCCGACTTGATCGTCGCGTTGACGATCCCGCCCTCGAAATTGCCGAATTCCGCTGGGGCGTTACTTGTAATCAGGTTGAACTCCTGAATCGCGTCCGGCGCCGGCGTATAGCCCAGCAAATTGTCCGAAACCTGATTGTTGTCCATACCGTCGAGCATGAAGTTGTTTGCCTGCTCGCGATTGCCGTTGATGAGAGGGCGGCCACCATAACCACCCGTGTTGTTCCCGTTATTGAAACTGCTCGGATCGGTCGAAACTGCGCCCGGCGCAAGCAGAGTCAGTTGCACGTAATTGCGCGAGGCAAGTGGAAGGTTGTCGTTGGTCACGGAGTTCATGATGGTGTCGACCTGCGTCGTCTCTGTCGCAAGCACAGGAGCGGCTGCGCTCACTTCCACCGTCTCACTTGTCTGACCGACTTTCATTGCCACATCGATACGGGCTACCTGGTTCAACGTCAGCACGAACGCGGGGTAGGAGGCCGAAGAGAATCCGCTTTTTTCGACCTTAAGGGTATAGGACCCAACCGGCAGTTGAGAAATTCGATAGAGGCCGGTGTCGTTCGTCAGGACGTTGTACGTTTGTCCGCGCTCCTGAGAGGTTGCCGTCACCTGCGCCCCAGGCACTGCCGCGCCCCTCGGGTCCGTTACCGTGCCGGTGATGGAAGCTGTTACCTCCTGGCTCCAGCCGTAAGGACAGATTCCGGCTAGAGCCGCAAATAGAAGGAGTGAACGCGAGACCGCAGAAAAACTCCTCATGACATTGCCTCCTGAATTTCAACAAAAGTTCATAGGCGATGCTATATAGCGGAATGAGTCTTAGAGTCAAGTAAAAACTGTCGCGCTGGATCGCAAAACCGACTAAAGCGATTAAGTATCCTCACGACTCGGCTAGACGGCGCCGAAGGTTCGCTTTTCCGCTGTTTTGTTACTCTAAAATGGACATAAGTGGTCTGTTTTGTGTGGAGTGGCGCGTGCTCAAGGCGCGCTTCCTTTTTAGATGGCCCAGGACCTGAGCGATGCTCAAGTGATCCGATTAGCGCGTGTCTCTCCAAAGGAAAGCTGAGGATGCCTGTTTACGATTAGTGTTGGAGAACTAGAGCACTTTGTAGTAATGTGCACGTGCGCAGGAGCGTTTCGCAATGGCACAAGTCCGAAAGAACGGGCTGCCCGCCTATAAGCAGATCCAGAGCACGATCATGAGACGTGTGGAGAAGGGCTCCCTGAAGCCGGGGGACCTCGTGGATTCGGAGCGGGAGTTGGCGCGAATTCACGGAGTGAGCCTGATGACTGCGCGGCATGCGCTGATTGCGTTGGAGCGCGAGGGCATGGTCGTTCGGCGCCGCGGCTCCGGGACTTTTGTTGCTCCGCCAAAGATTCATTTCAACAAGTTGATGAGTTACACGGAGCAAATGTCGGGCCGCGGCCTGGCTGTCTCTTCAAAGGTTCTTTCGCTCAGCATCACTCATACGGAACAGGAAATCGCTGCCCGACTCGCGTTGCCTGCCACAAGTCCGCTCGTCAAGCTCGAACGCCTGAGGCTCAGTGGCGACGAGCCATGTGCCATCGAGACCTGCTACTTCTCTGCCGATGAGTTTGCGGGCATTACCAAAGCGCGCCTCGACCGGCTCTCGCTGTTCTCCATCCTGGAGCGCGACTATGGGATTCAGATTGCGCATGCAGATGAGGAAATAGATGCGACTACAGCAGATGCGCACACAGCTCGGCTTCTGGACATCTCCTCAGGTGCCGCAGTTCTGCGGATTCGTCAAAAGATTTACTCCACATCGGGCAAGCCGGGATTGTACGTGCTCGGCCTATATCGATCGGATCGCCACTCTCTATTCATCCGCAGGTTTCGGTAGACGGGCTGGCCACAAATGAAAGGATGAATGGGGTGAAGACTGCTCGCCTTCTGATTTTTCTCCTGGTGCTCGCGAGTGAGTTGGCGTTCGGACAGGGCACGGTGCCGACCTTCCGATACAGCACACCCAACGGTGTCGTCACAATGCCGGGTCGCGATCCCAGCCAGGGCGCAACAACCGTAATCCCCACCGTGCTGGTGCCGGTGCGGCTCCATTTTCTTGCTCCCTCCGCGGAAAACGCTCCGGCGACCCTGGATCCTGCGGTCGATGTCCCGCGGTTGCTGCACTCGCCGGTGTTCTCGAAGGCCACGTTGCGAGCTGGGGAAACTACACAGTATCTGGATGCCATGCTGCGCACCACAATGAGTGCAGCATCCGGATATCACACGTTGCTGGGGACTCCGCAGGTACATGCGATCACGGTGGAGATACCGCCCGGATACGGCTATATGCTCTCGTCGAAACGGACTGGAACACGCCTTGGCATGGCCGACGTAGAGTACGTCCAGCGGGAGATCTTTCGTCAGATTCCGCGGCAGGAAGGAAAGCTGGTCATCGCGGTAACGCACAACACCGGCTATTACACCTACGGCGATGCCACGGTGTGCTGCACCTGGGGAATGCATGGCGTAGACCCGGGGACAGGAAACTCTTTTGTTCTGGCTTCGTACCTGGGAGCCACACCTCCGCTCGTCGAAGAACGCGACATCCAGCCTCTGACTGGTCAACTTGCGGAATGGGTCAACGACCCGCTCCACGATCCGTTCTTCCATCTGGACTTTCACACGCCCTTACCCACAGGGGAAAACGTGGTGCCGCGGTGGCAGTGGCCCTCCGCCGAGGCAAAAGAGCACCGCGGCTGCGGTGGAGACAGTCCCGCCACGCGCTACACCCTCCAGGACCCGCTCGATACGAATGAGCGCAGTCAGTTGCCGACCGGGCCAGCATTAGTGGTGCACACCGGAGCTACCTCGTGGCATGTAGCCAATGTCGCGATGATGGGTTGGTACACCGGTGGAGCGAAGCCATACAGTTTCCCAGACGACCGCTTGCTGCAGACGCCGGCGGCTACATGCCCCGCCATCGCTCCCGCGACGAGAAGTGCGAACGATCCCGCTCCTCCCTCCTCTGTCCCTGCGGTTCCCCGAACAGGTGCAAACAACGGACACGAACTCATCGGGTACTGGACTGGAGATGGTCCAGGTGGAACGCTTCTGCGCCTGCGCGATATTTCGCCGCAATGGGACGTGATCATCGTGGCCTTTGCGAACGTGGATCACCATGCGCCTGAAGGAACCATGCAGATGCATGTGCGCCCTCCGCGGCCGGGCCAGCAGCCGATGGATATGGCGCAGTTCAAAGAAGACATCGCATGGTTGAAGAGCCAGGGCAAGAAGGTCCTGATTTCCCTTGGCGGCGGTGGCGAGTATTTCACCCTGGCGCAGTCAGCGAGTATTCCGAACTTCGTGAACTCAGTAAGCCAGATCGTGACCGAGTACGGCTTCGACGGCATCGATATTGATTTTGAAACTCCATCGCTCAACCTGGATCCCGGAGATACGGACTTCCAGCATCCGAAGACCGCGTCAATTGTGAATCTGATCTCCGCGCTGCGTGAGTTGCGCGAGCATCTCGGCCCCGGCTTCATGCTGAGCCTGGTGCCTGAAGGGACACAGATGCCGGCGGGCTATGCGGGTTACGGTGGGCAGTTCGGCACGTATCTGCCGCTGCTGTGGGGCGTGCGCGACATACTGTCCTTCGTGGACGTCCAGGACTACAACACGCCGCCGCTCGAGGGTCTCGATGGAGAGGTCTATCAGCTCGGATCAGTGAACTACGACGCAGCAATGACGGAGCTGGTCCTGCACGGTTTTCCGGTGGGCGGCCCCAACGGCAGCCTCTTCCCACCGGTGCCCGCCGACAAAGTAGCAGCGGGATTCCTGGTCGGTACTGCAACGCCAGAACTCGTGAGCCGCGCGATGCAGTACCTGATCACCGGTCAGGCTCCAGAGCGCACTGCGTACAAGCTGCGGAAGCCGACGGGATATCCGGCAATGATTGGCGCCATGTTCTGGACCATCGACGGAGATCGGAATGAGAACTATTCGTTCTCAAATCGAATCGGGCCGCAGTTACACCAGTACACCGCCACGAGGCAGGCGAAGGCGCCCGCCACTGGCGCAAAGACCCCTGTTGTTTCAGAGGGGAAGAACAGCCACAAGGGGTCGGAATGATCGTTCTTTGGAAGATCTCCTCGCGTGCTTTTTGGTCTTCGTTTGGCGCCGCAATCTTTGCAACGAGTGTTCTATCAGCCCATGCCGCTGCCTCCGTCCGCGTTCTCGTAGACCAGGTTGGATACGAGCCGCAGGCAACGAAGGTGGCCCTGGTGGAGGGCGCCAAGGGCGATCCTGCTCCGGGAAACTTTGCCCTGATCAACGTCGACTCCGGCAAGACGGTACTCGAAGGGCCGTTACACTCCGCGGGTGAGGTCTACGACTGGCGCGGCATGGTGTTCTGGAATGCTGATTTCAGCGCCTGGCACGAACCGGGACACTACAAAGTGCGCATTGCATCCCAGAATGGCCAGGTCGAATCATGCCCGTTCACGATCGACACGGAAGTGTTGGAAAGACAGACTCTCTCGAATGTCCTCTACTACTTCAAGGGCCAGCGAGCGAGCGGCGACTTTGACCAGGCCGACCGGCACCTCGCGATCCCGGATGAACCCGGCAAGTTTGTGGATGCTCACGGAGGCTGGTACGACGCCACCGGAGATTACGGTATCCACCTCTCGCACCAGAATCTGACTTCTTATTTCAATCCGCAGCAGGTGCCGCTTGTGGCATGGAGTCTGCTCGCTAGCTATCGCGCACTCGAAGCACGCGGCGACGACAATTTCACGGAGTATCGGCGCCGCATGCTTGACGAAGGCCTTTATGGCGCCGATTACCTCGTGCGCATCAAGCGACGTGATGGATCGTTCTTTGAGTCGCTCTCGGCTCCGGGAAAAGAGAAGCTTGCGAAGGACCGAGAAATCGGGAATCCGAATTGGCGCACGCAGATCAAAACCAGCACCACTGATTCCACGGAACAACATGTAGACGCGGTCGCGCCGCACACCTACGAGGCGAGCTTTCGCGCCGGGGGCGGCATAGCCATCGCGGCTCTGGCGCTGGCTTCCACCATGCCCGAGGACGGCGATTACCCGCGCGCACAATACCTGCAAGCCGCGAAGGATGCATTCAGCTTTCTCAGCCAGCACAATCGCGAGTTGCTCAATGATGGAGTAGAGAACATCCTGGACGACTACTGCGTCCTGATGGCGGCAACGGAGCTTTATCGCGCCACTCATGCCGAGGAGTATCGGTCCGCGGCCACTACTCGCGCCGCGAGCTTAATCGCACGACTCACCACGATGGAAGAGTGGCATGATTACTGGCGCGCCGATGGAAGAACGCGACCGTTCTTCCATCCGTCCGATGCGGGCTTACCTGTGATCAGCCTCCTGAATTACTACAAGATGGCTTCGCCAGAAGAGCAGAAGAACATCCGCAACGCAGTCGAACGCTCACTGCAATTCGAACTGACGGTCACCGGTGAGGTTAACAATCCGTTCGGCTATGCGCGTCAGCTTGTGCGTATGGGCGACGGCACGGCCCGGACCGCGTTCTTCTTCCCTCATGACACGGAGGCCGCTCCCTGGTGGCAAGGGGAGGACGCACGGCTTAGCTCACTGGCCGCAGCGGCGAGAATGGCGATGCCCTTGTTCTCCGATAAGCCGGCGTTTCAAGCGGAGCTCAGCAATTATGCGTGGAATCAATTGCACTGGATTCTCGGGCGGAACCCATTTGATGTGAGTCTTCTGATTGGGAGCGGCCACGGCGACGCGGCATACATGTTCTTCCGGTCGTACAAGTACACCAATGCTCCCGGCGTGATCGTCAACGGGATCACGGCCTCCTCGGACAGAGAAGACGGAATCGCCTTCAACCAGGGCTTCGCCGTGACAGGCAAAGACGAAGACTGGCGATGGACAGAAGGCTGGCTTCCGCACTCCGCCTGGTACCTCTACGCGGTCAGCCTTCCCTCGCATTGAGCGCTTTATGCGCGCTCATCCTCAGCGCTTGTCGGTGATGAGGGATTCAAGCGCGTCTTCAAAGAGACGGTTCTGCTCGGCGCTGTTGAAGATCTTGTCTCCATGGCCCATGTTCATGTAGATCATTCGATACCGTGTGTTTGACCAAACCACCGGCACATCTCCACCTTCGATGGTGTCCTTCAGGCCGATGGGATAGTTCGAGCGCGCGAGAGTGACAAGCACTTTAACTGCAGGATTCGCACGCGGGCTGGGCTGCCAGATATACCACTCGTTGGCGGGCGCCATGAAATGTGGACGGATACGTCGAGTGACTGAACTTGACGGGTTATCCACGTCAAGCAATGCCGGCAGAGGCGGCCAGTTGTTTCCGTAGAAGACGGCGCCCCCGAGAAAGCTTACAAACCACGGCCAGCCGGTGCTCTCGTCGTTATACGCCGCGGCATGGAAACCCATCCAGCCACCGCCGTGCTCCATGTAGCTCTCGAAAGCCGCTCGTTGCGACGGCGTATGCGGAGAGTCATTGAGCCACAGAATCAGTTGCACTCCCTGGAGCTTTTCGGCGTTCAGATCGTTCCAGTCTGTGGTAGATGAAAATTCGAACCCGTGTGCCTTGGCGGTTGCGGCGAAGAACTTCACCGCCTGTTCGGCGAAGATCACGTGATCCCGTTCGACGTTGGCCGAGTAAAACGCCAGCACACGTTTTGTGCTCTGCTGCGCGCGCACTGGCGCAGACACACTGAGCGCAACAAGGAGCATCGCGATCCATCTGCATTTGCTCTTGATGATCCGAATCTCACTTTTCATCGATGCGCCGCCCAAAGAATCGCATTGTGAAAAATGGTCGTGAAGCTCGGGTTCTGGAACAGCTCAGCATGGTGTCCCATGAAGATATACACGTTGCGGGCTTTCATGTGCTCATTGCTCCAGATCACGGGATGATCGCCCATCCTCGTAGCGGAGTCGGGACTGTAGGTGTGCTCGTCGACGCTCGCGAGCACGCGAACGTTGGGCCGCGGCGACTTGTCCCAGGTGTACCACTCCTCATCATTCACAAGGAATTGTGTGGGTACTCCCTTCATCACCGGATGCGTTGGCTCTTCAACCTTGACCGTGGCGCTGGCGAAACCTGGAATGTAGTTGGTGAAGCGGATGCCTCCCATGAAGGACGAAAACCAGGGCCACATCGAGTACCCGTCAAACTCGCCCAGCAATGTCGCGTGATGAAATCCAATCCAACCGCCGCGGCCTAGTTCGATATATCTTCGGAACGCCTCTACGGCTGCGGGTTTCCACGCGTAAGGGGGATAGTTCAGCTGAATGAACAATTGATATCGCGAGAGGAAGGCATCGTCAATCAGATCGGTGTTCTCAATGTAATCGACGGTGAAACCGTCAATCTTGGATTCCTGAGCGAGCCAGATTTTGGCGGCGTCCACAAAGGGCTTGTGAATACCGCCCGCTTCAGCGATCGCAACAACATGAAATTTGGCGGAAGCAGACTGCCCCAGGCCGACAGTCGATATAAGGAGAATTGCAGCTAGAAGAAATGCGTACGATCGGCACAACCTTGCCTTAAACAACGAGTTCCTCCTTTCGGTGTTTCCCCGGCTTGGCTTGTCATTTGGCAAAGCAATGACAGATACTGCGTGAGTCACCATGAAGTATCTCACCTGTCTGCTGAGAAAAGCCTTGAGACCAATGCCCGGTTCAGAGTCAAGAGCACCTGTTTGCCTGTGTGCCATCCTGTTCGGCGCGTTCGCGGGTTTCTCCCTCAGGGCAGAATCTCAGCAACTGGTGGAAGCGCCGCATAGCGGCTTGATCAATAACGCGGGCGCGGCTTTCAATCCCGCGACTGGAAAGAGCTACGTCGTCGATAGTGACGGCAGTAGCGTCGAGATCAGCAACGATCGCACCGGAACGACGCAATCGGTGAAGGTCGGCGCTCATCCTGTCTCCGTTGCGGTCGATTCACGGAATGGCCGCGCGTACATCGTGAATGCCGGCGATGGAACGGTGAGCGTTCTGGATGGGGAGACCAACAAAGTAGTAGCGACCGAGCAAGTTGGCGATCATCCCTATTCCATTGCGTCCGATTCGACTGCCGGCAGGATCTACGTAACGCGCACCTACAGCAATCAACTCATGGTCATCGATGCTGCCACTAACCAGGTGAGCAGCATCGAGGCGGGCTCGCCCGATCTGCTGGTAGTTGATCAGAAGTCGCACACGGTCTACCTTCTCAGTTACGAGATGGGCGATCTTCTAATTCTGAACGGCGTCACTCGTGAAATCACCCGGACTTCGGTCGGAATGCATGCTTGGGGCATGACAATCAATCAGAAGACCGGCACCGTGTACATCGCCAAGATCGGAGAAGGCCGGCTTGCCGCGATCGAGGCGGGATCAACTCAACCCATCTATATCGAAACCGGCGGCATCCCTTGCGCCCTGGCTGTCAACGAGCGCACCAACACGATTTACGTTGCGGACTATTCGGGAAACTCCATTCGCGTGATATCGGGCGACAAGAAGAAGCTTATCGCCACAATTCCCGTGGGCTCGCGACCTGAAGCTGTGACTGTCGATGCTGATCACGATCGCGTCTACATTGCAAATACCAGCGGCGCGAGAATCAGTGTGATCGACGGAGTTGCAAACCGGATGTTGAGAACCGAACCTGCGGGTGCGGCTCCCTATGTAATTACCGTGAATCCGGCTTTCCGGAAGGTGCATGCAGCGGCACTGGGGGCGAAGGGGTCTGTGAATCTCCAGGATTACTGAGGCAAGCAGAACAAGCGCTGCACATGGCAGCGCTCACTCTCTATAGCCCGTGATGGCATAGCCTCTAATGTATTAAGCAGCACGTCTCTTGCACTTTGTGACGCGGCCAGTGTGATTCCAGTCAGATATGTAGATATTGGCATTGTGGTCGATGAAGCAGCCGTGTGCTGCGCTGAACGTGGCGCGAGCGATCGTCTTCGGGGCGAGGTCGTAGTTGGCCCACTGCGTCTTGTCGGGATTGTCGCCGAGAAATGCCACCGGCACGTTATCGCGATCGAGCACAGTTACGCGGCCTTCCAACTCGGACACGATGGCATAGTCGCCATGCAAACTGACCTGGCAAGGCCGTCGAAGATGTTGTGTGATCGTGTCGACGTACTTTCCTTCCAGATCGAAGTGGCAAAGACGACGATTCTCACGGTCGCAAACCAGCAGTAGCGGCTGGTCGTAACGAGTATCGAGCGTCAGTCCATGGCTGCAGTTCAGCAGGCCCGGATCGGATCCTTTCCCCGAATAGCTTCGCAGGAAATTTCCTTTGCGATCGAAACGAAAGATCCGCGAGTCGCCATAGCCATTGGCGATGAAGATGGAGCCATCAGGCGCGGGAACGGCAGCGGTGAGCCGCCACTCATTGGGCGCCTTGAATCCTGCTTCGCGCGGCGCCGTAATCTTGAGGACAGGCGTGCCATCCAGCTTCATTTTGACGAACAGCCAGTTCTCTTCGGGCGTGCCTTTCTGCACTGTGGTGTAGAAGAACTCTGTTCCGTTTTCTTCGGCGTGCACCATTGAGTGCACTTCAGGATAGGCGCCTGCGATCGTCTTTAGCAGCCGCCCCTCGGGGCTGTAGACAAGGATGCCTGTCGCGCTTTGCGTGCTGACGTAAATGTTGCCGGCATTATCGTGCGCAATGGCGCCATGCGTGCCGCCGAACGATATGCCGGCAGGCAGCGCACCCCAGTCCGAAACTACTTCGTAAGTCCATTCACCATTACCGGTAACGAGAAGCTGCGGTGGTGCGTGCATGTCCGATGCCTTTGCTTGCGAGTTCGCTGGACTCGCTGTGGCGATTGTGGTGGCTCCGATTGCGGCGAGAAATGCGCGCCGGGAGGTTTGATTTCGATCTTGCTTCATTGCAGGTCCTTCGCCGAGGATTCATCACTCTGCGCGGCCGTATTGAACAGGTAGACGTGGCGCAGGTGCGGCATGGCTTTCAGAGCGGTGACGGATTGTGCGTTCACTTTCGTCCCGCTCAGATTGATGTACGTGAGCTGGGTCAGCGCGTTGAGTTTTGCGAGTCCGATACCAGTGATAGATGTGCCCTCAAGATGCAACGCCCGCAGGTGCGTGAATTTCTGGAGCGTGTCGAAGCCGCCGTCGGTGATTGCAGTACGAGCTAGCTCCGCCTCCACAATGTAGGGCGCGAACTTCTGAAAGGCTGCGAGCTGCGCATCTCCGAAAGACGACGCGACATCCGCAGTGCGAAGTATCAAGCCGTCTGATGGGTTTGCCGACACCGGAACCAGCTTTGCTCCCACGCCGTTCTGCATGGCGCGGATTTCCGGAAGAAGTTGGCTGTAGTCGCCAACCGGCTGCGGCGGAGGCTCCGGGTGATCTTCAATGACGCGAACGCCCGGAACGCTTATTGCCGTCGGCGTTGCGCCGGCACGAATCCACGCCCGAATCCAGTTGATTTCATCAGACGTGAGCGGCGTGCGGCCCTCAGCGGGCATGAAATGCTTGTCGCCGCTGGGAAGCGTTACTCGGGCAAGAAGCATGCTATTTTCAGGCTTGCCAGGCATGACCACGGCTCCATCCTGGCCACCGCGCATGAGGTGGTCGTAGGTGTCCAGACGCAGATTGCCCTTGACCATGCTCGCTCCATGACAGGAGACGCATTTTGCGTCGAGCACCGGATGAATGTGGCGCGCGTAGAAGGAATCCGGGCTCACGCTCTCGGCGCTGTCGGCACCGAAGATGGGACGAAGACCGGAGGGCATATAGTGCGTCAGGTAGCCGCTGCCGTGCGTGATCGAGCCGCCCTGGTGCGAGGTCCAGGTCAGCGTAAGCAGAGTTACGGTGAGCAAAGTGGGATAAGCGAGCCTCTGGCGGCCAGCGGCCCATGCAGGCCGCACAAACACGCAGAGTATCAGCCCTATGCAAAGCACATTGGCGCCCCACATGTGCCGGGTGACGGTTGTGCCCGTATCCCCCGCGCCATAAGCCAGCATGTAGCCGAGCGCCAGCGTTGGCATCGCAAGGGCAAGTGCCGCGCGAAGAACCAAGTCCGCAGCCTCGCGGAGCGCGGGTCGCTTTGCACCTGCAATCTCCAGCACGGGAAGCAAAACGATCAGCCCGATGGGTAGGTGCAGCAACACCGGATGAAAGCGGCCGAAGAACTGCAACCACTCTGCATGCGCGTGCCCGTCCAGTCGAAAGACAAACGGCAGAGCTATCAGCAGAATGGCAGCGCCCACTGGATACAGCCATGCGGACGTCGAAATGCGAACTCGTTGAATGAATCCTCGGGCGGCGTCCGTCACTCGTTCAGCAACGATCACGCAAGGAGTCCTTTGACCACGTACGCGGGGGCGGGGCCAGTAAGTCTCTGATCAAGGCCTTGAAAATCGTATGTGAGCCGGTTGTGATCAATGCCAAGGCACGCCAGGATCGTCGCGTTGAAGTTGCGTACGTGCACCGGATCCTTCACGACGTTGTAGCTGTAGTCGTCCGTTTCGCCGTACGTGATGCCCGGCTTCACGCCCCCGCCCACCATCCAGGTGGTGAAGCATCGCGGGTGATGATCGCGGCCGTAGTTGTCGGCGCTGAGCCCGCCCTGGCTATAGACCGTGCGTCCGAATTCACCGGCCCAGATGACGAGCGTATCGTCGAGCAGGCCCCTCCGCTTGAGATCCGTGACGAGCGCGTAGCAGGGGCGGTCGGTCTCCTGGCAAAGGATAGGCAGAGTGCCCACAAGGTCGCCGTGAACATCCCACCCACGCTTGTACACCTGTACGAAGCGCACATTGCGCTCGGCCATGCGGCGCGCCAGCAGACAGTTGTATGCGAAGGTCCCGGGCACCCTTGCTTCGGGCCCGTACAGATCCCAAGTTGATTGCGGCTCCTTGCTCAAATCCGTAAGCTCAGGTACCGACGACTGCATACGAAATGCCATCTCGTACTGGGCGATGCGGGCGTTCGTCTCAGGATCGCCAACATCGGCGAGTGTCTGTCGATTGATCTGCTCCACCGCGTCCAGCATCTTGCGGCGCACCTCGCGATCCACCCCGTCCGGATCTGCGAGATAGAGAACAGGATCGCCGCCAGAGCGAAGCCCCACGCCCGCATATTCACTGGACAGGAACCCGCTGCTCCACAGGCGCGACGAGACCGGCTGATTGTTCTCTTTCGGATTTGTCTTGGTCTGCAGCACGACGAACGTCGGCAGGTTGTCATTCATGCTGCCCAGTCCGTAAGCGAGCCACGAGCCCAGGCACGGTTTGCCGGGATTCATGTTCCCTGTGTTGATGAACATGATCGCGGGTTCGTGATTGATCGCATCTGTGTTCACTGACTTAACGATCGTGAGATCGTCGATCATTCGCGCTGTGTAGGGCAGGAGGTCGCTAACCCACGTGCCGGTCTGGCCGTATTGTTTGAATCCCCAATGCGACGGCGCGATAGGGAAGCGCGATTGCCCGGCGGTCATGCCGGTGAGTTGCTGGTTCCCGCGCACTGAATTGGGAATGTCTTTGTTGAATTGCGACGCTAGATTTGGCTTGTAGTCGAGCAGATCCATCTGCGGCGGACCGCCCGACATGAATAGATAAATTGCGCGCTTAGCCTTCGGTGCGAAGTGCGGCAGGCCCAGGTTGTTGCGCGTCGCAAGTGCCGGATTCTTCGCGTCAGCGCCGTGACCGCGCAGAGCAGCTTCGCCAAAAAGGCTGGCGAGCGCAGCCCACCCCAAGACTTTGCCGGAGCGGCCGAGAAATCTCCTCCGCGTCTCCACAGCAGACCATTCGCGCTTGAGGCCGGCGGGAATTGGAAGCTGCGTAATGTCGAGTTCAGGTTCGCAATCGCTACACAGCGGATGCTGTTTCATCGGGTGCCTCGGCTACTTGTTCAACATTTCGTCCAGGTTGAGCATTTCGTTTGCGATCATGGTCCAGGCGGCGAGTTCTGGTTCCGGAATGTTCGCAGCAGGCTTGCTCTCGCCCTCGTGTACAAGGGCGTGTGCAGCCTTGGGATCAGCCCCGTAGTGCTTCTCCATCTCGCCCAGCGACGTCTTCAGCACGGCCAGAGCCTGTGGCTGTGGATCATGCGCGAGCAGTATCTCGCTCATGCGGTCGATGCGGGCCTCAGTTCCTGGGCCGGCTTCGCGAATCACACGCTCCGCCAGCCCACGCGCGGCTTCCACCCACTGCACGTCGTTCATCGTCACCAGCGCTTGCAGAGGCGTATCGGTCCGTTGCCTTCGCGTGCAGACCGTATCGCGGACTGGTGCGTCGAACGCGTCCATGCTCGGTGGTGAGGCCATGCGCTTCCAATACGTGTACATGCTGCGGCGGTAGAGAGCTGCCCCGTGGTCCTGCACGTAAACCAGTGTGTCGCTCGTGGGATAGCTTACCTGCTCCCAGACATTCGCCGGCTGATAAGGCTTCACGCTCGGGCCGCCAATGCGATCCACCAGCAGATCGCCGGACTGGAGTGCGACATCACGAAGCATCTCGGCGTCCATGCGGAACCGCGGGCCATGCGAGAGCAACAGGTTGCGAGGATCCTTTGCAAGCTGCGCGGGCGTTGACTTCGCGCTTTGCCGATACGCTGCCGACATCACCATCAGCTTGTACATGTGTTTCACGTTCCAGCCGCTTTCGCGAAACTCCACGGCCAGCCAGTCCAGAAGCTCGGGATTCGTTGGCGGCTGACCCATGATGCCGAAGTCTTCGGTCGTCTCCACGATGCCCGTGCCGAAAAGTTCATACCACATGCGGTTCACCGTGACGCGTGCGGTGAGCGGATTGTCCTTGTTCACAGTCCATCGCGCGAGTGCAAGCCTGTTGTGCGGAAGATCGGCAGGCAGCGACGGAAGATAATGCGGCGTGTTCGCCTCCACGCGTTCCGTGCGCGCGGCGTAGTTGCCTCGCTCGAGCACAGCAGCATAGGCCAGAGTAGGCTTTTCCCACGCCACCTGCGTGACATCGCCGCCCGCAGAGAGCTGATCTAGCTGCGCATCCAGCGCGTGCATCTCCGTGAAGCTTGCGCGGAATGACGGATCAATGTTGTTCAAATAGAACTCGCTCGCGACGTGCCACTGATCCTCGGTCCACTGCGACACGGGCCGCGCGGCAATCTCGGCAACATAGTCTTCAAAGGGAAGTCGCCTCACTTCGTTCTGCTCGAGAGCCCGGCCGTAAAGGCGAATGTCCTGGTAGCGCAGCTCCTTCGCGGGATTCGCATCCGGGGAGCGCCAGCCTAGCTGCATCGGCGCGGTGGTGCGAATGGATTGACCATTCAGCGTGTCGGTCTCCACTTCTGTCGCCGCTGCTTTGCCATCGACGAAAACCCTTACGCCTGCCGCATGCCCCGATCCATCGTACGTGAAGAAGATATGCCGCCATTCACCGTCGGTCGGCAGCGCCTTTACGGTGGCCACGCGGATAGCGACCAAAGGCGTCGTGTCCGGTGGTGGTTCCTTCTTTTTGGCCTTTGGCTCTTCCTTCTTCTTTTCCTCTTTTTTCTTGTGCTCTTCTTTCTTTGGAGGCTTGTACGTCGCGAGCTCCTGCTTGGTCAGATTCTGCGGCGAAGGATAATGAAACGCTTCCTTTTCGTCGGGGTGCTTCTTGTCCTTCGCGTCCTTCGGCGACGAGTTGATCAGCTCGACGGTGATGATGCCGTTGCGCACAGTCAGATCCCACCCGCGGTTATGCTGTGCCGCATCCATCTTCGACACCATCGCGCCCGGCTTGTCGTCGACTGCGAAATACGGTGCGGAGCGGAACATGAACCAGCCACCCGCGGAGAATGCCTGGTTCCCCTCGAAATCCCCTGAGTGGTCGAGCACCACTCGCGTGTTAGATTGCATGCGGAAACCTGGCCATAGCCACGTCGTCTCGCCCCACTGCGGAGCCACCATCGTTGCCTTGAAAGTTCCGGGGTTCGCGTTGGGAGCGCTGTTGTGCAGCACATCTCCATTGCCTTCATCCAAGCGCAGCCGGATGAGCAGCTTGTCAGTCGAGACTGCCTGCGGCGCGTCCTTGTGCGATGCCAGCCACTCCCGGACGAGGTTCCGCTCGTTCAGCCGCATTGAACGAAGTTGCGCAAGCAGCTCCGATCGACGTGCATACACGCGATCGTATGCCTCGCGATTCTCCGGTTTGGGAATCCGCACCACCGGCGTCCATACCGGGCGGTCATTATTGAATGGCTTCTCATCAATGTTGTTGAAGAACGCGCTGAGTGAATAAAAATCCTTCTGCGTAGTCGGATCGAATTTGTGATCGTGGCAGACTGCGCATCCGACAGTAAGGCCCATGAATGCGGCGCCATACGCCTCGGTACGATCTCGCGCGATATTGAAGCGCAGCTCTTCAGGAATCGTTCCACCTTCGTTGCTGCTTTCGCCCACGCGCACGTAGCCACTGGCAATCAGCGGATCGAGGTCCTTAGCCGGCAGCAGATCGCCCGCAATCTGCTCGGTGGCGAACTGATCGAACGGCTTGTTGCCGTTGAACGAGCGGATCACGTAATCGCGATAGGGCCAGATGTGCCGGCTATTGTCGTAGTGCAGCCCATACGTATCCGCGTAGCGCGCATAGTCCAGCCAGTAGCGCGCGCGTTGTTCCCCGAACGTCGGCTTCGCCAGCAGCCTGTCCACCAGACGCTCGTAAGCATCGGCCGATTTGTCATTGGCGAAGGCTTGCACCTCGTCCGGCGTAGGCAGCAGCCCCGTAAGGTCGAGTGTCACACGCCGGATCAGCGTTGCTCTGTCGGCCTCCGGCGACCGCTCCAGACCCGCCTTTTCCATCCTTGCAAGAAGGAAGTTGTCGATCGGATTGCGGGGCCAGTCCGCGTGCGATTCCGCCTTGGGCAGTCCTGGCCGTGTGGGAACCTCGAACGACCAATGCGGACGATAGACGGCGCCTTCGCGGATCCACTCCTTCAGGGTAGCGATCTCGCCCGCGCTCATCGGCTTGGCATCACCTTGCTGCGTCTGTGGCATCAGGTAATGCGGATCGTGCGACTCGATGCGCTTGATCAGCTCGCTCTTCTCAGGATGGCCCGGGACGATCGCATCGGGCCGTCCCTGCCGCTTCTTCATCGCATACTCAGCCAAATCCAGTCGCAGGCCTGCCTTGCGCATCTCCGGATCAGGCCCATGACAGGCGAAGCAGCGAGCGGCCAGGATGGGTTGAACGTCCTGGTTGAAATCGAGTGAGCGGCCGGCTGTCTGATTTGAGGAACTATGGCAGCCCGCTAATAGGATCGCGACGAGGGCCAGGCTTCCGAGCCGCACCCCTGGTATTTGGAGTGTCGATTGAATCTCTTGCGATCGCAAACTGAGAAATGCAGGCACCGACTGCGTGCTCCCTGGACCATGAAAGGTGAATTGTTCTAATTCCAGAGGGAGAGCGGGGAACGAACAGGCATTCGTCTCTCCGGAGAGCAAAAGTCTCTCATCCCGCAATTGATGCTGTCTAGAGACGCCAGTCGATTGTGCCGGAAGCGGCCGAGGCAAACCGATTTTGTGGCGGTTGTGGCATCTGTTCGTGAGGATCAAGTTTTGGCCCGGATTTACTCCAAATTTCCTCTGCCCTGCAGATCCCAGTTTCTACAGGACCGAGGTTTTGCGAGAAGGTGGGGTATGCGCTCCGAATACTCACCTGCTCCGCTTCCCGAGATGAATGTGCCGGTTGATCCCAGTCTCCCGTTCCATCTCTTCGCTGCGGGCCCCCCGGCTATTCCTTCTCCTGAACCTTGACGACGAAGTAGGTCACGGTGCTGCCTTCTGGCACGATCATCTGGTGCGTCATGCCGGCGGGGATGTGCACGACGTCGCCCCCCTTGACCTCCTGGCGCGAGCCACTACTTACCGACGAGCCGCGTACCTCGCCAGGACCGGAGTTATGCCGGTCAACGAGCGGGCCGCCAGTGACAACGGTGGCGTTGCCGTCGAGGATGTAGAAGAGGTCAGCGTAGTTCTCGTGCAGCTCGCCACCGCCGCTGTGGCTGCGGAAGGCAAGCATGGTGTAGTGGTGCGGATACTTCTCAAGGGTTTCGCTGGCGGAGCCATCGCCCTGCGCAGCTTGCTGGCGAAGATGCTGTGCCCGCTCGAGGAGCTGGGCCGGGGTCCAATGATCGAGCTTCATGGTCTGCGCTGAGACTCCTAAGGTGAACAGGATTGCGGCTGCGGGGATGAGCTTTTTGAGTGACATGGTTAGCCTCGGTTCGAAATCAAAGCAGGTCGAAATCAGAGCAGGTCTGCGATGGCGAGTGGATCCATGTCGCTGTAGACCTGGTTTTCGCCGCCCATGCCCCAGCAGAACGTGTAGCTCGCCGTGCCCACTCCGGCGTGGATCGACCATCCGGGCGAGATGATCAACTGCTTGTTGGCTACGACGAGGTGGCGCGTTTCGTGCGCGGGGCCCATCAAGTGTACAACGCGCTCGTTTGCGGGCAGGTCGAAGTAGAGGTAGACCTCGGACCGGCGCATGTGCGTGTGCGGCGGCATGGTGTTCCACACAGAGCCAGGGCTCAGCTCCGTGAAGCCCATTACCAGCTGACAGCTGCGCGCGCCTTCAAGATGGATAAGGCGCCGAATGGTGCGGTGGTTCGCGGTCTCCGGTGAGCCGAGAACTGTTGAGCCAGCAGAGGCGGCGTCGACCTTCGCAACTGGATAGACGGCGTGCGCGGGATAGCTGAGGAGGTAAAACTCGGCCGGATTGGCAGCGTCGTTGCTGGAAAAGCTGATGTGTTCATTGCCGCGGCCAATGTAGAGCGCTTCGCGCTGCGCGAGCACGTGAGCCTGTCCGTTCACGTGAATAGCGCCGCGCCCGCCAATGTTCAGGATTCCGATTTCTCGTCGCTCCGTGAAGTAGTTCGCGCGCAGGTCGGGATCGGTTTCGAGCGTGAGCGGCGACGCGAGAGGCACCGCCGAACCAACGACGGTGCGGTCGAGGTCGATGTAGGCAAGATCGATCTGGCCGGGGTTGAAGAGGCCGTCGACGAGGAACGCGGCGCGCAGCTCTTCAGTGGTCATGCGTGGATAACGGACGGCGTCGGCAACCTGGATCAGTCTCATTTCGATCGTGCTCTCTTTGCGGATGATTTCGTCTTTGCTGCGGATTCGGCGAGAACTCTGGCGCGCTTGAATACTGACAGGAACATCGGTTTCGTCAGCTTGCCGGTGTTGGTGTTCTGCAAGGAAGGATGATAGCTGGTGATGACGCGCAGGCCGTTGGGCAGTTCGAACTCGGCGCCGTGCGCGAAGTCGTAGCCGCCGCGCGACGAGAGGACGTCGGCGCGTTTGGCCCAGGCGAGAAGGCCATCGAATGCGATGCGCCCGAGGCAAACGACCACGCGAAGGTTCTTCAGCAGCGTCATCTCTTCATCGAGCCACGGGGCGCAGTTGCGCAGCTCTTCCGGCGTGGGCTTGTTGCCGGGCGGCGCGCAGCGGACGACGGAGCAGATCCAGAGGTCATTGAGGCGCATCCCGTCTTCGCGTGACGTCGCTTTTGGCTGCGAAGCGAAGCCGGCTTCGTGCAGCACCGGGTAAAGAAAGTCGCCAGATCCGTCGCCGGTGAAGGGGCGGCCAGTGCGATTGGATCCGTGCGCGCCCGGGGCCAGGCCGAGAATAAGCACGCGGGCATTCGGATCGCCGAACGATGGAACGGGGCGGGCCCAGTACTCCCAAGTGGCGTAGGCGCGGCGGCGCACCGCGGCTACGTTGGTGCAGTGTTCGCGCAAACGGCTGCAGCGCTCGCAGGCACTCATGCGGACGTTGAAGTCATCGAGCGCAGTGAGGGAAGACGGCATGTTTCGATTCTAGTGGGTAGTGTGCAGTCGAACCCTTGCATCCTTGAATCGATGGCGCGAGAATGGCATCCCGTAGTTGTTGTCTGCCGCGCCGCTTTGAGCGCGGTGTAACTCGCTTTCTTGAGCTTATCGACATGGAGGAACAGATGAAAGCTGCGAAGCTGCTGTTGCTGGCGGGCGATTTTGTTGAGGACTACGAGATCATGGTGCCGTTTCAGGCTCTGCAAATGGTAGGGCATTCCGTTGATGCCGTCTGCCCCGGTAAGAAGAAGGGTGATCAGGTACGGACTGCGATCCATGACTTCGAGGGAGATCAGACCTATTCGGAGAAGCGCGGACACAACTTCACGCTGAATGCCACATTCGATGAAATCGACGTGAATGATTACGACGGTCTCGTGGTGCCGGGCGGGCGTGCCCCGGAGTACCTTCGGCTGAACGAGAAGGTGCTCGATATCGTGCGGCATTTTGCCCACGAGGACAAGCCGATAGCGGCGTTGTGCCATGGACCGCAGTTGCTTGCGGCTGCCGGGGTGTTACAGGGGCGCAAGCTGAATGCGTATCCGGCATGTGCGCCGGAGGTGACGCTAGCCGGCGGAACGTTTGTGAAGCTGGAGTTCAGCGAGGCACATGTCGATGGAAACCTTGTGACGGGACCAGCGTGGACGGCGCATCCGGCGTGGCTCGCAAAGTTCCTCGAAGTGGTGGAGATGCATCTGACGGCGCCAGTGGCGTAAAGCAGGGAACAGGGATCAGGGAACAGAAGCGCCGAGCTGCCGGGTTCAGCGCTGCGATTCCACTGGCCTCATGGCGCGGACCTGTTTGAGAGGCAGAGCCGACGCTGCGGTGAGGGACTTCTGAATCTCCGCCAGGATGGACAGGGCGATGCTCGCCGGGGTGTCCGCACCCAGGTCGAGGCCGGTGGGACCGTTGATCTGCTCAAGCCACTCGTCGACAAGAGCCGTCGTTGGCGTGAGGCCGAGAAGGCGTGCGGCGTCGACGAGGGCTTCGCGGGTGCGGCGCTGCGGGCCGAGTATTCCGATATAGTTCGGGCGCCGCTCTAGTGCGCGGCTGAGCAGGAAGGCCAGGATGTGGGTGTCCTGCTCATAGCTGTGCGTAGCCAGGACAGCAGCGTCTCCGGGATGCAGATCGAGTTCCGCCGGCGCAGTTCGGTGCAGGTTTTCGATGTGCAGCGGGACGATGATGTCGGCAGCGGGAAATCGCTGCGCGGTGGCAAGATGTGTGCGGCCGTCGGCGATGGCAACAAACCAGCCGAGCTCTCGGGCGAGATTGTGCAGGGGCTTAGCATCGTCGCCCGCGCCAAAGATCCAGAGACCCGGACGGGCGGTGCGGTAATCGACCCAGATACGGGTTTCTGTGCCGTCGATTGCAATGCGCTCTTCTCGAGGCTTGCGTTCCTCGAATGCTGCGCAGGCGAGCTCTTCGAGGTTGGCTTGCCAGGATGTGAGCTGAGACAATGCGGGCGCGCTCCCAGCGAAGACGCGTGGGCCGATGTGCGGGCCTTCGAGCACCGTGGCGATGGCGAGCGGTTCGCGCGCAGACCATGCGGCGTGCAGAGCTTCAAGGAGGGGGCGTGCCGTTGCGCTGCGTTCCAGGAGAATGAAGATCACGCCGCCGCAGCCGGAGCCGTAGGGCAGATCGCCGTCGTCTTCCAGGGTGGAGTAGCGCTCGATGACAGGGCCGCGCTCCGTGAGCCACCACGCCTTCTTTGCAACTTCGGCTTCCAGGCATCCGCCGCTTACGGTGCCGGCACGACGGCCGTCTGCCGCGAGCAACATGCGCGCACCGGGCCGGCGGTAGCTGGAGCCCTGGACTTCGACGACCGTGGCAAGCACGTACTCTGCCCCGGCGCGTTCAAGTTCTTGCCAGAGCGGCAGAATGTGTTCGAGATCAGTCATGTGTCGCGATTCCGTCTACAGGAAAACATGCGCGGGCCTGGCCCGAATGTGATCACGGCCACCGCGCGCGAAGAGCATAAGCCCTAAACAACCTTCGACTGCAGCAGATCTTCAATGCGCACGGGCAGATCGCGCACGCGGACCCCCGTGGCGTGATAAACCGCCGCGGTGATGGCCGGTGCCACGCCGGCAAGGCCGATCTCCGCGATACCGCGCGCGCCGTACTCGCCCATGATGGGATCCGGGTGATCCAGGAACGTGACGTCGATGTCGGGTGCATCGGCGCAGGTGGCCACGAGGTAGTCGGCGAGACTGCCATTAATCGGCTGGCCCGTACGATGGTCGTACACCGTCTCCTCGAGCAGGCCCATGCCCACGCCCATCACGACTGCGCCGGCGATCTGGTTGGTTGCCGCTTTCGGATTGATGATGCGGCCGCCGTCGATCACGGAGACGACCCGGCTCACGCGCACGCGCGCAATCTCGGGGTCGTACTCCACTTCCACAAACTGCGCGCCGAATGAGTGCAGCGAGTAGCCCTTTGACTTGGGGTTTTCCCAGCTAGGGGTGGTCTTGCCTTCGGCACTGACGCGAGCGAGCTTTGCGGCGCTGAGGATATCAGCAAAGTGCGCGCCATCGGTGTATGCCTGGCTCTTGGTATGCAACCGGCCGCCCGTCAAAGCAATCGTCTCGAGCGAAGCGCCTTTCAACGGCGAGCCGTCAGTGGATGCAGCGATTTGCTGCAGACGCTTGATGGCGCCGTTCGCGCCGTTCGCAATCGCGTCGAGCACAGAGCCGGTGACCATGGAGCCGCCGGACATTGGCCCGCCGGGCAGCCCACTGTCGCCCAGGATCACGTCGATCTTTTCGAGCGGCACGCCGGTCTTCTCGTGCAGCACCTGCGCGAAGACGGTATAGGTGCCGGTGCCGATGTCCTGCGTTCCGCAGCGCACGCAGAGGCGTCCGTTGGCGCAGAACTCCACGACGGCGGTGCAGGGAAGCTGGATGGCCACCCAGCTTGCGCCGCCCATGCCCCAGCCGAGAATCTTTCCGTCTCGGCGCATGGAGCCAATGCCGGTCGTGCGGCGCTCCCAGCCAAATTTCTTCGCGCCGACTTCATAGCACTCGCGCAGATGACGAGAAGAAAAGGGGATGTCCTTGTTGCTCTCGTCCTTCTCCGTGTCGTTGAGGATGCGAAGCTGCAGCGGGTCCATATTGAGCTGATCGGCGAGCTCGTTCATTGCGGATTCGAGCGCGTAGAGGCCGGGTACTGCGCCGGGGCCGCGCATCCACATGGGCGCGCCCATATTGCGGCGCGGCTGCGCAGAGGTCACTTCGAGATTGGCAACGCTGTAAAGGATCGGCGTCGCTTCGCCGCAACCTTCGTCGAAGTCGTCAAGCATCGATGTGTTGTTGAAGTAGTCATGGCGCAGCGCGAGGAGCTTGCCCTCTTTGGTCGCGCCAATCTTCACGTGCTGCTCAGTGTGGGGACGGTAGCCAACGCAGGAGAACATCATGCGGCGCGTGACAGAAAGCTTCACGGGCCGACCTAGCTTGCGCGCTGCGACTGCCGTCATTGCCGCGTGCGGCCAGGGGAAGAGCTTGCCGCCGAATCCCGAGCCGAGATAGCGCGTGATCACGCGAACGTTCTCGACGGGAAGCCCCAGGGTCTGCGCCATCACCACGCGATGATTAACCACGCCCTGCGAGGTCTCGTACATAGTGACGTTATCGCCATCCCATACAGCGACCGAAGCGTGAAGTTCTATCGGATTGTGCGTCTCGACGGGTGTGTTGTAGACCGCGTCGAGTTTGACGGGTGCGGAGGCGAAGGCTCCATCGGGATCTCCACGCTTCGACGTGGATTTGCGCTTGCCGTCGTAGTCGCCGAGTTTGGTGCTGACATTGGGGGTTTCTGCGGCGTACTCCGCTTTGACTGCTGATGCTGCCGCGGTGGCCTGCTCGAGGGTTTCAGCGACGACTACGGCCACATACTGGCCGAAATAGCGGATAGTCTCATCTTCAAAGGCAGAGCGGACTTCGCTGTTGGTGGCGTTGTCGTCGCCGGGAACGGTGCGGTAGAGCGGGCCAATGTTGCCGTGATGGAGAACCAGCAGAACGCCAGGCATGGATTCGGCCGCGGAGGTATCCAACTTTGTGATGCGGCCGTTGCCGATGGTGGCGGAGACGGGCACGGCGTGCACCATGCGATCGAAGTGGAAGTCGGCGGAGTACTCTGCGGCGCCGGTGGTCTTGAGCGGGCCGTCGATGCGTGGAGTGGCTTTGCCGATGATCGCTGCCATGGATGCGGGTGTCGTGCTCATGCGTTCATTCCTTAAACTGCTGTGATCTTCGACTGCAGAAGGTCTTCAATGCGGATGGGGAGCTCGCGCACGCGGACTCCGGTGGCGTGATAAACGGCCTCAGTGATCGCGGGAGCGACGCCCGCCATGCCGATTTCGCCCACGCCGCGCGCGCCGTACTCGTTGACGATGGTGTCGGGATAATCGAGATAGGTGACGTCGAGGTCGGGCAAATCGGCGCAGGTGGCGACGAGGTAGTCGGCGAAGCTGCCGTTGATGGGCTGGCCCGTGCGCGGGTCATAGACAGTTTCTTCAAGCAACGACATGCCAAGGCCCATGATCGCAGCACCTAGGATCTGGTTCTTTGCTGGGCCCATGTTGATGATCTTGCCGCAGTCAAAGACCGAGACGATTCGGCTCACCCGCAGGCGCACGATCTCGGGGTCCCACTCGACTTCAGCGAAGTGCGCGCCGAACGAGTGCATCGAGTACTGCTTCGCCTTCGGGTCCTCGAAAGAGGGGAACGTCCGTCCGGTGGCGGAGATGCTGCTGAGATTCGCCATGCGCAGAACTTCTTCGAACGGAACACCGTTTGCGGTCAGGTCGGCGCTTGCACTGTACGAAGCGCCAACGACTTTGGGCTGCCCTGGCTCCTGCGGTTTGGGAACAACGCGACCTTGCGCAATCGTGAGGTGATCAGGCTTCGATCCGTGGAAGGGCGAGCCGGGAGTGAGCGCGGCAACATGGAGAAGGCGATCGACTGCCTGGTTCACGGCCGTGGTTGCAGCCGGCAGAATCGCGCTGGTGACCATCGATCCGCCGGATGTGGGGCCGTCAGGAAGGTTCGTGTCGCCGAGGAAGACGTCGATGCGGTCGAGCGGCACGCCTGTCTTCGCGTGAGCTACCTGCGCGAACAACGTGTATGTGCCGGTGCCAATGTCCTGCGTGGCGCTGCGGACGCAGACGCGGCCGTTGGGGCAGAGCTCGACCGAAGCGGTAGCAGGAATGCGTGCCGCGCTCCACGAGGCGCTGCCGAGGCCGAGGCCGATGATCTTGCCATCGCGGCGCATGGAACCAATGCCGGGCGTGCGCTTGCTCCAGCCGATCTTTTCCGCGCCCGTGGTCAGGCATTCCTTCCAGTGGCGCGAAGAGAAGGGCTTGTTGGTCCCCTCGTCGTGATCGGCATCATTCTTGAGGCGTAGCTCGACGGGATCCATATTGAGCTTCCACGCAAGTTCGTTGATGCCAGACTCCAGCGCGTAGAGACCAGGCACGGCACCAGGCCCGCGCATGGGACACGGCGTGCCAACGTTGCGATGCGTCAGCGCCGTGGTCACTTCAAGGTTTGGACAGCTATAGAGGAACGGAGTCTGCTCGCCGCAGTGCTCGACGAAGTCATCGAGCTGCGAAGTTTGCGTATAGAAGTCGTGGCGTATTGCGGTGAGCTTGCCGTCTTTGGTCGCGCCGAGGCGGATCCGCTGCTGGGTGCGTGGACGATGGCCCACGTTCGAAAACATCATGCGGCGGTCGACGCTGATCTTGACGGGTCGATTGAGCTGCCGTGCTGCTGCCGCTGCCAGCGTGCACTGCGGCCAGGGCGAGAGCTTGCCACCAAAACCGGAGCCGATGAATCGCGAGACGGTGCGGACGTTTTCCCGCGGAATGCCCAGGACTTCCGACATGATGGTGCGATGGCTGACCACGCCCTGCGACGAATCATAGAGCGTAATGTTCTCGCCATCCCACACAGCGACGGTGCCGTGCATCTCCATCGGATTGTGCGTCTCGACAGGCGTGACGTAGGTCTGGTCGATCGTGACGGGAGCTTCGGAGAGCGCTTTGTCGGGATCCCCGCGCTTCCAACTGCTGTCGTGCGGGCCCTCATAACCGGCGCTGAGATCGTGGCGGACGTCGGGCGATTCGGCGTCATATTCAATCTTGATCGCCGCGGCGGCAGCCTTGGCCTGCTCCAGCGTTTCGGCGATGACAGCAGCGACGTACTGGCCCCAGTAGTAAATCTTGTCGTCTTCAAAGGGCGGCCGCGTCTCGGCCATACTGCCGTCCTGCTGCCGCGGAAACGTGCGATAGACGTTGCCGATCTTGCCGTGATGCATGACGAGCAGCACGCCTGGCATCTTTTCGGCGGCGGAGGCGTCAAGCGAGCGGATGCGGCCACGGCCGATCGTAGCCTGCACTGGCACACCGTGAACCAGGTTCGGGAAGTGGTGATCGAGCGAGTAGCGCGCGACGCCGGTGGTCTTGAGCGGGCCGTCAATGCGCGGCACAGCGGCGCCAATGATGTCTGCGCCTTGGGGAATGCGTGCCGTTGCCATTGTGATCTCCTCTACTTCCTACGCGGTTGCGGTTGCCATCTTGAGCGTGCGAACCACGCAACGCTTGGCCAACTCGACTTTGAATGCATTGTCCTTATGCGGCTTTGCTCCCGCGAGCGCGGCTTCCGCGGCATGACGAAACGTCTCTGCATTCGCCGCCTTGCCCACCAGCGCGGTTTCCGCTTCATGCGATCGCCAGGGCTTCGTTCCCACTCCGCCCATAGCTACGCGCGCGTAACGAATGTGACCGCCTTCGACTTTTACGACCGCTGCGCAGGAGGCCAGCGCAAACTCGTAGCTCGCGCGGTCGCGCAGCTTCAGGTAGACGGATTTTGCGCCCGCGATCGGCTTCGGCAGGTCAACATGCGTGATCAACTCACCGGGCTCAAGCGCGTTCTCGATGTGCGGCGTATTGCCTGGAAGCTTATGAAAGTCGGAGATCGGTATGGTGCGCTTACCTTTTGGGCCTTCCACGTGGATGACTGCTTCGAGTGCCGCCATGGCCACGCACATATCCGATGGATGCGTGGCGATGCAGGCGTCGCTGGTGCCGAGCACGGCGTGCGTGCGATTAAAGCCTTCCATCGCGGCGCAGCCTGTGCCCGGTGTGCGTTTGTTGCAGCCGTAGCCGCCGGGTGTGCCTGCGCTGGGCTCGCGGAAGTAGGCGCAGCGTACACGCTGAAGCAGATTGCCGCCGGTAGTGGCCATGTTGCGCAGCTGCGGGGATGCGCCGGAGAGGAGGGCCTGCGACAGAACGGCGTAGTTGTTCTTCACGTCATCGTTCCAGGCCAAGTCGGAATTCCGCACCATGGCGCCGATGCGCAGCCCGCCGTCGGGCAGCTTCTCGATCTTGTCGAGCGGCAGCAGGTTGATGTCGACGAGGCCCGAGGGCTGCTCAACGTGCAGCTTCATCAAGTCGACGAGCGTGGTGCCGCCTGCGATGAATTTCGCTCCGTTCGCTGCGGCCAGAGCCTTATCGACGTTTGCGGCCTTTGTGTACTGAAAGGTCTGCATGGCTGCTCCTTATACCTGATGATCAGGCTTGGCGTACTTGCCGCACGGCCGCGACAATGTTGGAGTACGCGCCGCAGCGGCAGATGTTGCCGGCCATGGCGTGCTTGATGTCTTCGTCGGTGGGGCCGATGGGCTCCTTCAGCAACGCGACAGCGCTCATAATCTGCCCGCTGGTGCAGTAGCCGCACTGATAGCCATCGTGCTCCACAAAGGCGGCCTGCATGGGGTGCAGGTTGCTGGGCTGCCCGATACCCTCAATGGTGGTGATCTCGTCGCCTTCATGCATCACTGCGAACGAAAGGCAGCTATTCACGCGGCGGCCGTTGACGTGCACTGTGCATGCGCCGCACTGGCCGTGATCGCAGCCCTTCTTAGTGCCGGTGAGATGGATACGCTCGCGCAGCGTGTCAAGGAGTGTGGCGCGCGTGTCGAGATTACGCAGCGGATAGTCCTTGCCATTGATGCGGAGCATGACGTTGGCCGTGACAATCCCGGCGGGCGCAGCTTCTTCTTCCACAACGGGCTCGTGAGCGGGCGCTGCCTGTACGAGCGGCGCGGCGCCGGCCAGGATACCCGTCGCGCTGAGACCGGATAGGAATGAGCGCCGGCTGAAGCGGCCCTTGGGGTCTTCCGGCGCGAGCGGCTCCAGGTCGATAGACTGGCGTTCGTCCGCGTTCGGCGCGGCTTCCTGTGATGTGGGCGTAAAGCGGGCACGCAGATGCTTGAAGCGCAAGTTGGGTGAATCTGCCACAGCGACCTCCTCGGGACAGGCGAGTGCAGTTTGTAGATCGAGCCGACTCGTCGCTCCGGCCTGGTGGATCGGGCAGGAACGAGGGAAGCGAATCGGAGCGCAGATTGCGTCGTTTCAGTTCGACAATGATGCGCCGTGCCCTATGGTAACGCTTTTCAATAGCGGTTTGGAACGGCCAATCATATTGTCAAAAATCAGGGCAGGGCATTGAAGTGGAGCAGCGAGCGTTGCGATCGCTAGCGGGTTTCCGGCTACTCTGCCTGGCGGGAGCGGCCCGCGGGTACGCGCCGATGGCTGCATTTGACCTGGAGGGCTGCGGCAATTTCGATGCGGTCAAATGCAGCGGGCGTTCGTAGCGGCTGATAAGCCGGGTGCTTACATCGCCGGAGCGAGATCGGGGAGCTGATCCGTTGAGTACTCGGCGGGTCTGCGCACGCCAATGCGTTCTTCAATGGCGCGGTAGTTATCGATCTTGTGGGTGAGCAGC
This sequence comes from Occallatibacter riparius, assembly GCF_025264625.1. Taxonomy (NCBI): domain Bacteria; kingdom Pseudomonadati; phylum Acidobacteriota; class Terriglobia; order Terriglobales; family Acidobacteriaceae; genus Occallatibacter; species Occallatibacter riparius. Next base: position 5,953,775 of record NZ_CP093313.1, on the reverse strand, counting down.
TTCTGCGCTTTTTCCAGCGCGGCAATCTGCTCGGTGATCACGCTACGATGCTCTTCGAGAATCTTGCGACGCTCGAGAGAGCTGCCCTCGCCGCGCTCGCGCAGGGCAGCATAACGCTGCATCTCGCGAATCGGCATGTTTGTCGCGCGCATGCAATGGAGGAAGTTGAGCCACGCCTCGTCCTCATCGGAGTAGCGGCGATGGCCATTCTGTGCGCGGCCCACCGGTTGAATGAGGCCGACGCGCTCGTAGTAGCGCAGCGTGTGCGCGGTCATCCCGCAACGCTGTGCCATGGTTCGAATCGTGTATCCAGCATCCCGCATAAGTCCACCGTACTCCTTGCAGCGCGCTCCAAGTCAATACACAGCAATAGCCGTAAAAGGGCCGTAAAGTTGATGTCTAACTTATTATCTCCGTAAGACTTATGGTTCTTGCGCCGGGGAAATCTTAGAGCGCCGTTTACATTTCTTAAGATTGGAGCGGCGCGCGTCGCTCCCGGTTAGCAAGCATGGGATGATGGGAAACAACTCATCCAAAGGACGGCGAATGGATCAGGCGAAGTATGAGGCAATGCTGCAGGTGGCGCTTGAAGAGGCGCGGCAGGGATTTGCGGAAGGTGGCATTCCCATTGGCGCAGCGCTGTTCACTGAAGACGGCGAGCTGGTGAGCCGTGGTCACAACCGCCGCGTGCAGGAAGACGATTCCAGCATTCACGGGGAGACGGATGCGTTTCGCAAAGCGGGCAGGCAGCGCAGTTATCGCAAGCTCATCATGGTAACGACGCTGTCGCCCTGCTGGTACTGCAGCGGACTCGTGCGGCAGTTCGGGATCGGCACAGTGGTAGTAGGCGAAAGCCGCACGTTCCGGGGCGGTGCAGACTGGCTGCGCGAGAACGGAGTCAACATCATCGATCTCGATAGCGCCGAGTGCCGCGAGCTGCTGGAGCGCTACGTCGCCGCTCACCCCGAGGTCTGGAACGAAGACATCGGCAAAGAGTAGCGGTCGTTGCGATATGCTTGCTCGCAGTGTGCCGTGAACACGCAGTGCCGTAAACACGCAGTGCCGTAGACACAGGTTGCAACCTCGGAGGTCACATTGGATCGTCGGAATTTTCTTGCTGGATCATTGGCGGCGTCGGCTGTAGCGTTGGGACAAAAAGCGAACGCGCAGGCAGCTGCCCCGCAGGGGCGTGAGTTCTACCTGCTGCGCCGGTACTTTCTTGAGAACGGCCCGCAGAGCGGACTTACCGAGCACTACATCGGCGATGCGCTGATTCCCGCACTGGCGCGCAGGAACATGGGGCCGGTGGGCGCGTTCAAGCTCGATATCGGGCCGGAGACGCCGACATACTACGTGCTGATTCCGTCGAAATCTGTGGAGGACCTCGCCACGCTGGACTTCGCCCTGGCCAAAGACGATGCATTCATGAAAGCGGCACAGCCTTTCTGGAGCGCGCCCGCGACGGCATCAGCGTTCGTGCGCTCAGACTCGACGCTGCTGGCTGCTTTCGAAGGATTTCCGCGAGTAACGCCTCCGCCGAAGACGGCAGGCGCCAAGCGCGTGTATCAGCTGCGGACCTATGAGAGCCCAAGCTTCAGCGATCACGTGCGCAAGGTTGAGATGTTCAACGCAGGCGAGTTCGATCTGTTCAAGGCCGCGGGCTTCAACAACGTCTTCTTTGGCGACACGCTGGTGGGCGCCCGCATGCCCAGCCTGACTTACATGTTGAGCTTCGAGGATCTCGCGCAGCTCAATGCGCACTGGGCTGCGTTCAGCAACAATCCGGAGTGGAAGAAGCTGTCGAGCGATCAGAAGTATGCGTTCGAGCCCATTGTCAGCAACATCAGCAACTTGATACTCAGCCCGCTCTCGTCCTCGCAGATCTGAGCACCTGCGGTGCGGCCAACTGCGCCTCCGGCGCGAACTGCAGCCGGGGACAGAGGCGAGTGTCAGTCAGGCGTTGAGCACGGGGGCGGAAGCCTTTCTCCGCGCCCCGAGCAAAGCCACGAGTTGCAGCAGCGACTCGTCCTGATTGCGTGCGGCGGCAATCTGCATTCCGCCCGCGGTGCAGGGAATCGTCACCGCAGGTGCGCCAGCCATGCTGATCGCCACGGTGTAGCGCAGCAGGCGCTTACGCGTGTTGCTGTGGTCTGCTCCGGCGGCGAGCGTGGCGACGGGCGCGGCCGGTAGGATCACAAGTTGGTGTTGATCGAAGAGATCGTCCATGCGGGATTTGAACTCTTCGTGGCGCTGGCGCAGGTCCGCGATTTCATCAGGCGTTATGCGTGCGCCCCACTCCAGGCGCTCGCGAATGGCGGTTTCAAAATGCTCGAAGTTGCCGCGATGCAGACCGGCGGCCTCCCATGCCTGAATGGGCGCGAAGATGTCTTGCGCGTCGCCCCACCAGTCAACGCTAATCTCCGTGGAGCTGAGGCCGAGGTCTTCCAGATCGCGGATCGTGTCCCGATAGCTCTCTACAATCTCGGGTTCGCAATCGTGAAGGAAATCCTCGCCTACGATGGCGAAGCGGCCGTAAGCCCGGATATGAGGCAAGTCATGCGCAGGCTCGTGGTCGGCGTAGAAGGCGCCTAGCAGAGGTGCTTCTTCCACATCGGCAAACAACCAGCCCAGCGTATCGAACGACTGCGAAAGGTGCGCACCGCCCCGCCAGTCTCCGCGCCCAAGCGAGGCTCGATATCCTGCAAGTCCACAGAGTGCCGCCGGCACGCGCACCGAGCCGCCAGTATCGGTTCCAATGGCAGCAACGGCGGAGCCTTCCATCACGCTCGCGCACGCTCCAGACGATGAGCCGCCCGTCAGTGCATCGTCTTTCCCGGGCTGCAGGCAATCGCCGAATTCAGGATTCTCGCCGGTGATGCCATACGCGAGCGGATGCAGGTGAGTCTTGCCGGTAATCACAGCTCCGCGTGCGCGCAGCCGCTCGACCATCCATGAGTCCTGCTGGGCAACACCGTTCTTGTCGCGATAGAACGTTGTGCCGCACGTGGTCGGCGCGCCAGCCAGATCGAAGCAGTCTTTGACAGAAATAGGCAAGCCCCAGAGCGTGTCGCGGCCGTCTCCAAACGGGCCACCCTCGCCGCGCGGCATCTGCTCGGCGCGTTCGGCTTCGCGCAGGGTCCAGGCAGGGTCGTGCCAAAGATAAGTGTTGCCGCTGGCATTGCGGTTGGCGTTGGCCAGTGCGGCCTCGGCCAGGCGAGTCGGAGTGGTGACGCTGTTTGCCAGCGCGCTGCGAAGAGTGCGGATCGAGCCCAGAGGAGCTGTCATAGCTGCATTCTAAGAAACTCAGCAGGTAGTTGTGGTTGGCCGCCGGGCAGTTTCTGCAGATCGAATCACGAGATATGTTGTAGTCTCGATGCGAGACCCGCATACATCTGCATCCCTGTCAGGAGAGCAGCACATGATCACCCGCACGGCCAAGCTCCTGCTGCTCTGGGCGCTGGTGCTGTTCCACACGCTGGTGGCGTTCAACAACGTCACCGACTTCGATTCCAACTACCAGTTCGTGCGCCACGTGCTGATGATGGATTCTACGTTCCCGTCGAGCCATACTCACTGGCGCGCAATTGGATCGCCGGCAGTTCACGTTGCGTTCTATGTCGGAATAATCGCGTGGGAGGCGGCGATCGCTCTGTTGCTGTGGGTCGGGTCGGTGCGTATGCTCCGCAGTTTGCGCGAGCCGGCGGCGGTGTTCAATGCGGCCAAGCGCTTGCCAATACTCGCGCTGACGTTGTCGCTGTTGATGTGGCTGGTAGCGTTTCTCTGCGTTGGCGGCGAATGGTTCCTGATGTGGCAGTCGCAGACGTGGAACGGGCAGCAGGAAGCCTTCAGGATGTTCGCGGTCGTGGGTCTGGTATTGCTGATCCTGATGCACGCCGACACGGATGAGCAGGTATGAAACACTCAGCGAAAATCGCAGCCATCATCCTTGCGGCGGGTGCAAGCCGGCGGCTGGGGCAGCCCAAGCAACTCGTTAAATACCACGGCGAGACGCTGATTGCGCGGGCAGTGCGAATCGCGTATGAGGCGGGGCTCGATCCGGTGATCGTAGTGCTGGGCGCTGAGCGTGATCCCGTACGCGCAGCGGTCAGCGACGAGCGAGTGGTCTTCGTTGAGAATGATGCGTGGGCCGAAGGAATCGCAAGCTCGATGCGCGCAGGGTTGGACGCACTCGAGCCGGATGCAGTCGGCGCATTGATCATGCCCTGCGATCAGCCACGTCTAACCTCAGATCACCTGTCGCGCATGATGCACTCTTTTGCTGACGGAGTCATCGTAGCTTCAAGCTATGCTGGCCTGCGTGGCGTTCCGGCCATCTTTCCCCGTGACACGTGGAGCGAGTTGATGAAGCTTTCAGCCGATGTAGGCGCGAGGCGACTGTTAGCCAATCCCGAACGTTCGGTGGTGGAGGTTGCGTTCGATGGCGGCGAAGTCGACATTGACGCGCCCGAGGATCTGGACCAACTCCGGTAAATCCCCGAAACGAATCATTGCCCCGCGTACTGCTTTCCTATATCTATTGAATTTCCCTACCTTTGATCAGGAAACGACGCCTTGGAGGCCAATGTCGAACGTCGCGGACTCGTCTCTTTCGAATAGCGATTTGGCGCCGGTGCCGCCGTCGCAGCGCACCTGGACGATGTACAACTACATCGCGCTGTGGTTCTCCATGTCAATGGAGATCACGACCTATCAGCTCGCCTCATCACTCATCGCCAAGGGCATGGACTGGAAGCAGGCCGTGGGCACGGTGCTCCTGGGCAACCTGATCGTGCTCATCCCCATGCTGCTGAATGCGCATGCCGGCGCAAAATACGGCATTCCGTTCCCGGTCTTCATTCGCGCACCCTTCGGCGTGCGCGGCGCAAACATCCCGGCGATTCTCCGCGCAGTGGTGGCCTGCGGATGGTTCGGCATTCAGTCGTGGATCGGCGGCACAGCCATCCACGCCATGCTGGCGATCATCGCGCCTTCCGTTGCGGTCGCGCCGATGACGCTGTGGCTCTGCTTCATTGGCTTTTGGCTGCTGAACATGATGGTGGTGTGGCGCGGTGTGGATACCATCCGACGGCTGCAGGCGTTCGGTGCGCCCTTCATGTTCGTGATCGCGGCGGTGATGCTGATCTGGGTGCGTGCGAAGGCCGGCAGCTTCGGCGAAATGTTGTCCACGCCGAGTCAGTTTCATTCGACGCGCGAGTTTATGGCGGTATTTATTCCTTCGCTGACCGGGATGGTGGGCTACTGGGCCACGCTGGCGCTGAACATTCCCGACTTCACGCGCTACTCGAAATCACAGAGCGCGCAATCGTGGGGACAGGCCTTCGGATTGCCAGTCGCGATGGCGCTCTACGCATTCGTCGGGATCGCCGTGACGTCGGCCTCCTCGGTGCTGTTCGGCCACGCAGTGTGGAATCCCATTGAGCTGATCGGCATGTTCCATCAACCAGTGGTCGCGTTCATCGCCATGATCGCGATTCTGATAGCTACGATGAACATCAACATCGGCGCCAACGTAGTGTCGCCGTCCAACGATTTTTCGAACCTCTATCCGAGGCTGATCAGCTTTCGCACCGGCGGCATGATCACCGGACTGCTGGGGCTGGCGATGTGCCCGTGGCATTTCCTCTCCACGCCGGATGCGTACATATTCGGCTGGCTTGTCGGGTATTCGGGGCTGCTCGGGCCGGTAGCCGGAATCATGGTCACCGACTACTTCCTGATCCGCAAAACAGAGCTCGACGTGAACTCGCTCTATCGCAAAGACGGCGCCTATTACTACGCGAACGGCATCAACCTGTATGCGATCGCCGCGCTGGCACTTGGAGTAGTCATCGCGCTGGTGGGCCTGTTTGTCAGCCCGCTTCGCTTCCTCTATGACTACGCATGGTTCGTCGGGTTCTTCTCGGCAGGTGCGATCTATTGGGGTCTGATGCGCCTGTCGGAGGCGGGCAGCATCGCAACTGGATTGAAGCACGCCGAGGCAGATCCACCCGACGCGCGCTAGGCTTCTTTCGCCGCATGGCCGAGGTTATCCGCCTCATCTGCGGTGGAACTAGCTTTACTCGTTGCGAGTATGAAGGCGCCCGCCGCTCCGGAGAGAACCGACGCCGCGAGGATGGCGATCTTGGTGATGCTCAGCATTCCGTCGTCATCAAAGGCCAAGCCCGCAACGAACAGCGACATCGTGAAACCGATTCCGCAAAGGCATGCCGCCCCGAACATCTGGCGCCACGCCACGCTTGCAGGAGGCTGAGCGAGCCCCGTCTTCGCGGCCGCAAACGACAACAACGAGATGCCTACGGGCTTCCCCAGGAACAGGCCCACAATAATTCCGATTCCCACAGGGTGAGTGAGGCCTGCGCTCAGGTTGTGCCTCACATCCACCCCTGCATTCGCCAGCGCGAAGAGCGGCATCACGAGGAAGCTGATCCAGGGCTGAAGCCCGTGCTCGATGCGGTGCAGCGGCGAATCGGCCATCTCCGCTTTCTTCTCCAGCGTGTGAAGAATCGAGTGCTCCTCAAACGACCCGGGCCGCGCCTCTTTCAGCCGCGCGAGCAGCCACTCGCTCTGCCCCACGAACTGGTCTTTGTCGAGAAAATTGCGTGCCGGAATGGTAAAGGCCAGCAGAATTCCCGCAATGGTCGCGTGCACGCCGGAGTTCAGCACGGCCCACCAGACCGCAACGCCAATGACGGCGTATACCGTGGGCTTGCGCACCCCTAAAACATTGGCCACCAGCGACACGAGGACGCCGCCGATCGCCATCCCCAAGCTCAAATAGTCAATCTGACTGGTGTAGAACATGGCGATGATGGCCACGGCAAAAATGTCGTCGACGATAGCCAGGGCCGTGACGAATACGCGCAACGCGACAGGTATCCGGCGGCCGAGCACCGCCAGCAGGCCGAGCGTGAATGCAATATCGGTAGAGATCGGAATAGCCCATCCACGATGAAGCTGAGGATCGCGGGCGACGGAGAGGAAGAGGATCGCAGGAACAATCAATCCCCCAAGCGCAGCGAGGAACGGAAATGCCGCCCTTCGCAGTGACGACAGTTCGCCCACCAGAAACTCGCGCTTGATTTCGAGCCCAACCAGGAAGAAGAACAGCGACATGAGGCCGTCGTTGATCCAGTGATGACGATTCTCCGTCACCACGAACTTCCCGAATCCGACCGTCAGCGGCGTTTCAAGCAGGGTGTGGTAGCTGTGCTCCCATGGCGAGTTGGACCAGACCAGCGCAGCTATTGTGCTGGCCAGCAGAACAATGCCGCTCGCGGCCTCCATTTTGGCGAAACGAGTGAAGGGGCTCGTGATGAGCTGGATAGGGCTGCTCGGAACTTCTCGGTCAGGCGCAGCGATCACGGGTGGCTCCATGGTTCAAGCTACAGCCACAGAAGGGGTTGGCGGACTGGCATTAGTGCCAGTTTGCCGCGATGGCTCGCAGCCACCGGCGCGTGGCACGTTAAAATAGCTTGAAGGGATGACAAAACCTTCCTCAGCGGCTGCCGCAACGGACACCCGCTCTCAGCGGGACCCGAACTCGCGGGCTGCTGGACCGATCGTTGAAGTCGTAAATCTGGAAAAAACTTACAAGACCGCCCGCGGTTCCTTGACGCTTTTCCGCGACCTGAGCTTCCAAGTGATGACAGGAGAACTGGTTGCCATCATGGGCCAGTCAGGCGCTGGAAAAAGCACACTTTTGCACATGCTCGGGGCGCTTGATGCGCCTTCCGCGGGAACTGTATACTGCGCCTCAACCAACGTGGCAACGCTCACTCCCCGGCAGGCCTCGGCCTTCCGCAATCGCGAAATCGGCTACGTATGGCAGTTCCACTATCTTCTGCCCGAGTTCACGGCGCAGGAGAACGTGGCGATGCCATTGCTGGCGCGCGGGGAGGGGAAGCGGGAAGCGATGGACGCTGCAGCCGGATGGCTGCGCGAAGTGGGCCTCGACGATCGCCGGGACCACCGGCCGGGCGAGCTTTCAGGCGGCGAGCAGCAGCGCGTTGCGCTCGCACGCGCACTAGTCAACCAACCCCGGCTCCTGCTGGCCGATGAGCCCACGGGCGACCTGGACGAATCCACGGCCCGGCAGGTCTTTGACCTCATTCAACGCATTCACACCAGTCACGGACTCACTTCCATCCTGGTAACGCACAACATGGAACTGGCGGGGCGATGTTCGCGGGTATTGCGCCTGGAACACGGTCGGCTGGCTGACGATTCCGCAGCATCGAACGTCCACAGCAACCCGGGACCGGAATTCGGGTCCTGAAAAAGCAGCGTTATGGGCTCAAAATGAGTCTCATACTGTATGGGGCAATACGGCTTGGCATTTTGAATCCCCAACCAGGCCGATTGGTTGGATGGAAGCTCAGGAACAGTAAATCGTTCGGGGCGATCGGAGAACCTTCCGGAACCATCCCAAAGGGCCGTTCCGCGGCAGGCTAGTATTTGTCGGAGCCTCGGGAGGCATAGTTTTACGGCAGGCGCGACGGGCGGGTTGAAGCCGGATAAACTTCAGTGAACCGGACAACCACACCAGCCGAATAGCCTGATTAAGGGAGAACACCATGTTCGAACGCTATACGGAGAAGGCGCGACGCGTGATCTTCTTCGCGCGGTATGAGGCCAGCCAGTTCGGCTCGCCCTATATCGAAACCGAGCACCTGCTGCTTGGTCTGCTGCGCGAAGATAAGGCGCTGACCAACCGTTTCCTGCGCTCGCACGCCTCGGTGGAGTCGATCCGCAAGCAGATCGAAGCTCACACGACGATTCGCGAGAAGGTTTCAACCTCGGTCGATCTGCCGCTTTCCAATGAATGCAAACGGGTTCTGGCGTATGCCGCGGAAGAAGCGGAGCGGCTGGGACACAAGCACATTGGCACGGAACATCTTCTGCTTGGTCTGCTCAGGGAAGAGAAGTGCTTTGCCTCAGAGATTCTGCAGGAGCGCGGCCTCAAGCTGGCGCAGATTCGCGACGAGCTTGCCCGCGTCACGCAAGAGAAGGCGCCGCAACAGCAGCGTCAGCGCGAGTCGAGCCTGCTGGCTGAGTTCAGCCGCGACCTCACCCAGGCCGCCATGGACGCCCAGCTTGATCCTCTGGTAGGCCGCGACGGCGAACTGGAGCGCGTCATTCAAATCCTGTGCCGCCGCACCAAGAACAACCCGGTGCTCATCGGCGAACCCGGTGTCGGCAAGACGGCCATCGTCGAGGGCCTCGCCCAGCGCATCGCTGATGGCGAAGTGCCCACGTTCCTGGCGGACAAGCGCGTCCTCGCGCTCGACCTGTCGCTGATCGTGGCCGGCACCAAATACCGCGGCCAGTTTGAAGAGCGCCTCAAGACCATCATGAAAGAGCTGATGGAGAATCAGAATTCCATCATCTTCATCGACGAGCTGCACACGCTCGTGGGCGCTGGATCGGCCGAGGGCTCGCTCGACGCCGCCAACATCCTCAAACCCGCCCTCTCTCGCGGCGAAATTCAGTGCATCGGCGCAACCACGCCGGGCGAATATCGCAAGTCCATCGAAAAGGACCGCTCGCTCGAGCGCCGCTTCCAGGCCGTAAAGGTACCGCCTCCCAACGAGGCCGATGCCATCAAGATCATCATGGGCATCAAGGACCGTTACGAAAAGTTCCACGCGGTCAGCTACACCGATGCGGCTATCGAGTTTGCCGTGTCGCACTCCAACCGCTACATCCCCGACCGCTTCCTTCCGGACAAGGCTATCGACCTCATCGACGAAGCAGGTGCGCGCGTCAAGTTGCGCCAGACCTCGCTGCCTGAGGAGATCACCGAAGTCCAGAAGCGGATCAAGTTCATCGTCCACCGCATGGATTCGGCCATCGCCAACCACGAGTTTGAGAAGGCCCGGTTCTACTCGGACGAAGAACGCAAAGAACGCGAAACCCTGCGCGCCCTCCGCGACAAGTATCACCTCGATGACTCGGCTGCCGGCATCGTCGGCCGCGAAGACATCGAAGATGTCGTCAGCCGCTGGACGGGCGTTCCGGTCACCAGCATCAAGGAAGAAGAAACGCAAAAGCTGCTGCGCGTGGAGGAAGAGCTCCACAAGCGCGTGATCTCGCAGGAGAAGGCCATCTCGGCCCTCGCCCGTGCCATCCGCCGCAGCCGCGCTGGTCTCAAGTCGCCGCATCGCCCGATTGGCAGCTTCCTGTTCCTCGGACCCACGGGCGTCGGCAAGACGGAAATGGCGCGCACCTTGGCGCAGTTCCTCTTCGGTTCGGACAAGGCGCTGATCCGTTTCGATATGTCGGAGTTCATGGAAAAGCACTCGGTGTCGAAGCTGATCGGTTCGCCTCCGGGATACGTGGGCTACGAGGAAGGCGGGCAATTGACCGAACGTGTCAAGCGCTCGCCCTACTCGGTGGTCCTCCTCGACGAAATCGAAAAGGCGCACCCGGATGTGTTCAACCTGCTCTTGCAGGTGTTTGAAGACGGCCAGTTGACCGACGGCCTCGGCAACACGGTCGACTTCAAGAACACGATCCTGATCATGACGTCCAACATCGGCGCCCGCCATCTGCAGAAGAAGCAGGGCCTCGGGTTCCAGTCCGATCGCGACGACCTGGTCAGCGAGAAGGTCGAAGAACTGGTCAAGAACGAAGTCAAGAAGACGTTCAACCCCGAGTTCCTCAACCGTCTCGACGAGGTGATCCTCTTCCAGTCGCTCAACGACGCCGACCTGATCCAGATCGTCGAACTGCTCGTGCAGCAGCTCAACGCCAACCTGGCGCAGAAGGCCATTACCATCTCGGTCACCGAGGACGCCAAGAAGTGGATTCTCGATAAGACCCTGGTCGACCGCAGCTACGGGGCTCGCCCCCTCCGCCGCGCTCTCCAGCGCTACGTCGAAGACCCGCTCTCGGAAGCCCTCATCGCCGGGCACATTCCCGACCGGCCGGCGTTCCTCGAGGTCTATCTCGAGAGCAACCAGTTGTTCTATCGTCCGGTTCGTCCGGAAGACACGGGCAGCGAAGAGAAGGCCGCTGGCATTCTCCTCTACTCGGCATAAGCGGAGTTTCAACTCAAACACAGAAGCCCCCGGTCTCCCGGGGGCTCTCTTTTGCATAAACCTTGCGTCGGCAACGGCTAAAACGGAAGCGCAGCTCCGTTCTTACGATTCCTTCCGCTCCGGTTGCCACTGATCCGCCGGATAGCGCTCCGTCTGATCCTCCCGGTCTTTGCGCCGCTCCTGCTCGCGGCGCCACTCCTGTTCCTGGCGTTCCTCGCGTCCGTCGCTCATCGATGGCTCTCCATTCATCAGGATAAATGCATGGCGGATTCACTGCCGCAGATGCCGTAGCATTGGGTTAACTATCCGAGGTGCTTTATGAGCCAGCCGGCCTCCTCCTCCATCAGCGCCGAATCCATCTCCGAACTCACGCGCGACACCAACTACGGCACGTGGCGTTTCCAGAAAGGCTGGAAGCCTCTGCACGTGGTCGACGCCGAGGGCTGCTGGTTCACTGACGATGCGGGCAAGCGCTACCTGGACATGTCCTCGCAGCTTATGTGCGTCAACCTCGGGCACAAGAACCCCCGGGTTATCGAATCCATTGCCGAGCAGGCAAGGGAACTGCCCTTCATGGGCCCCGCCTATGCCACCAACGCGCGCGCCCGGCTCAGCGCTAAGCTGCTCGAACTGCTGCCCGCCGGCTTGGAGAAGTTCTTCTTCACCACCAGCGGCACCGACGCCAACGAAGCGGCTTTCAAAATTGCCCGCATGGTTACGGGCAAAAACAAGATCATCTCGCGTTACCGCTCCTACCACGGATCGACCGCCGCTTCCATCGCCGCCACAGGCGATCTACGCCGCTGGGCCATGGAACCGGCAGGCAAGGGCATGGGCTTCGTCTTCGCTCCGGAGACAAACTGCTACAAGTGCCCCATCGGCCATACCTATCCCGGCTGCAACATAGCCTGCGCCGATTACATCGATCACATGATCCGCAACGAAGGTGACGTTGCCGCCGTCCTTGTCGAGCCCATCGTCGGCACCAACGGCGTGCTCATCCCGCCCCCGGAGTATCTGCCCAAGCTGCGCGAGATCTGCGACCGCCACAGCGTACTCCTCATCGCCGACGAGGTGATGACCGGATGGGGCCGCACTGGCAAATGGTTTGCCGTCGATCACTGGAATGTGAAGCCCGACATTCTCACCACAGCCAAAGGAATCACCTCGGCTTATGTACCGCTGGGCCTCTGTGCGACGACAAAGAAGCTCGCCGACTACTTCGAGGATCGTTACTTCTCCCACGGCCACACCTACGAGGCGCACCCCATCACTCTCGGTCCTGCAGTCGCGACAATTGAAGAGATGCAGCGGCTCGCCCTGGTCGAGCGCGCCGCAGAAATGGAGCCGTATCTTCGCGAGAGGCTTGAGGGCCTGAAGACGAAGCACGTCTCTATCGGCGATGTGCACGGCATCGGCCTCTTCTTTGCAGTCGAGCTGGTGAAGAACCGGACCACGAAAGAGCCCTTCAACACCATGCGCGACAAGGTCGAAGGCAAGCCGCTCGTCGTGGATCAGATCGCCGCCAAAATGATGGCGGACGGTGTCGCGCAGCAGTCCTGGGTGAGCCACTTCGTCATCGCCCCGCCCCTCATCGTGACGAAAGAAGAGCTGGACTTCGGCATCGACGCCCTAGACCGCCACCTCGCCATAGCCGACGCCCTGGCCGTCCAAAGCTGATTCTCGAGCGATCGGGTGTCTAGTTCGGCGGACTATTTGTCGATCCAGGTACGGCTCGTCCGGACCTCATCCGATGCCGCAGACCTGTGACCGTCAACACAGCCTGACCGGCAATTCAGGTGCATCATAACCCCGGAGCTGAAGTGTGCGATGCCTCATCCTCTCCCGCTTTGCCTCACCGAAATCTTCAAGGGTGTTAACCAGAAAAATAACAGTTAAATTTGCTTTTATAGACAGCTACAGTCCGATTCAAAACATAAACTCTTGATAAAGAGCGGCTTACGAAGAGGCCGCAAAGTAACCGTTTTCGCCCGTAACCCGAATAAAATACGAAAATAAGGCGAAAACATAGCCCGAGCCTCTCGCTCAAGGCTTATACAACGAGTAAACAGCCGGACCCCGCCTACTTCAGAAATCCCTTTGCGATGCTGCCCACATCCGCCCGGATGCTGGGGCTAGTCGCGGTGCCGGTAATGATGAGCGGAATCCCGCGCGCCGCATTACTCTTGCTCGGGGCTGGCTTCGAACCGCCCTTTCCCAGCAACCCGCCCAGGAAGCCGCTAGCCTGGCTGGCCGCCGTGTTCATCGCCGTATTCGCCAGGTTGCCCACCACATTGTTGTTGTTGAACGTCGCCACCATATGAAAATTGAGCGCGCCCGCAGGAGACACACTTCCCGAGCCAGTCGCCGTGCCGAGCTGCGGCAGGTTGCCGTAGATATTCGAGATCTGCGTGCCGCTCGGATTCGAATCGACACTAGCTTTCACCTGTTGAATCTGCGTCCCACCCGACGTTCCGCCCGCATTCGAGAGGCCCTGAATCTTCGATCCCAGATCGAAACCCGCAAGCGTCGTGTTATCGATCGAAACCGGCCCCGAGATAGTGGCAGCCGACGCCGGCCCGGTCACTGCGATGTTCGCCGTAAGCGTTCCGCCCTTGAGCTGCGAACCCGACGGCACCTGCACCCCGAATGCCGGCAGGAACTTCTGAAGCTGGTCAACCGACAGCCCGGGCGCATTCAGCCGCAGATCGAGAATGGGCGCCTGCGTAGTCGATCGGAACGACCCTGTAAGGTGCGCGGTGGCCGAGCCGAGGTGGAGCGCGATATCGTTTGCTCGCCCTGATCGCGCCCGCAAATCACTGGCGAGGTTGAAGTCGACGTTGACAGGTTCTGGCGCCGGCGACCCCGTCCGCGAAAGCTGGAGCTTGTCAGCTTTAATCTTGCCCGTAGTACTCAGGTTTCGGCCATTCGAGTTAAGCTGCGCATCGATGTCGGCGATGGTCGAGATTCCCTTATCACGCTCCACAATGCCGGCCGCCACCGGATCAAGGTGAGAGACACTCAGGTTGGCTCGGAAAGGCGTCTCAGAGGCATCCGCCTGCGCGAGCGGACCAACGGTACCCGAGAGCTTGAGCTTGCCGCTGCCGGGCAGATTGGCTGAGAGGTCGAAGGGGGAGCTGGAAGCCACGGAGACGTTCTTCGCACTCAGGTCAACCCCGGAGTAAACGAACGGCTTCGCAGTCGCCGGAATCGATGACAGCGTCGCAGTCCCATCATTGATCTTCAGTTTGCTTATGGTAATTCCGGAGACAGGCGAGGAGCCCCCAGGAGGACTCGCCGACTTCGGCGACGAAGCACCGCCAATCGACGAGAAATTCCATTTGCCGGCCTGGTTCTGGATAAGCTGAATCGATGGCTCGTCCAGAGTGATGCCGGTTACGTGAACCTGCCGGCTGAAGATCAGCGCGCCGACTTCAACGCCGATCTTGATGTCCTTGGCCTTCACGAACGGTGACGGACTGAATGCGGGATCGTCAGAGATGGAGATATCGTTCGCCACCAGGCTCCCCGAGAAAAGCGAGAACGACAAATGGCCGAGGGCCACTTTCCGGTTCAGGGCTGCGGAAAGCTTGCTCTCCACCGTGGGGCGGAAGGTCTCGCCATTCACAAATAGCGGGATGAGCAGCAGGAGAAGAACAAACACGGCAGCGACGGCACCGACGATCTTGAGCCAGCGTTTCTTCATGTTGTAGCCTCTTTGCAAATCGTGGCGATCATCCTAGTTCCGGTCCCGGGTCGAAAGGGAACTGGAAATTCTGACTGTCCGGTTGGATTCCGGATTGGCGGCGGAGTTGGCCCGGCGTGCAGGAGTTTATCAGAAGTGAAACGTGAATAAGAGGATATTCGCAAGCCTCTTCGCGTTAGAATCGTTCTGCAGGACCGTGCGGGAGGTCGCGCGGAGTCCAGGCAGTTTGCCAAGTTAGCAGTTTGATCATGGCACGCGCGAAGGCGTAAGGTGCTTTCAGGAAACCCAAGCATGCGGCCGTCAAATTCCCCGGAGCAGGACGCGGCAGCCCAGGCGCGGCACAATCGCGCGGAGTTCGCCCAGATTCTGATTGAGAATCACTTCGCCATCAGTCCCGATGCGATCTTTGTCACCGATGCGCGGGGCCTGATTCGCGAAGCGAATCCGCGTTCCCTCGAGATGTTCGGCTACGAGCGCGGGGAACTGATCGGGATGCCGATCGAGAAGCTAGTGCCGCAGCGATTCCGCGAACGCCACCCAAGTCATCGTGACAATTTCAGCGCACATCCGCGAACCCGCCAGATGGGAGCGGGCCTGAATCTCTTCGCGCAACGCAAAGATGGTAGCGAATTCCCCGTCGATATTATGCTGCGCCCCATTGGCACTGCGGCCGGCCAGGTAGTGCTCAGCTTTGTGCGCGACCAGACCGAACAGCGCGCGGCCCAGGAAGAATTGCGCCGGCAGGACCAGCAGCTGCGGTCGATCATTGAGAGCGTGCACGACTACGCGATCTACATGCTCGATCGCGACGGATACATCGCCACTTGGAATGCGGGCGGCGAGCGCATTCACGGGTACGCCTCAGACGAGATCCTCGGCAAGCACTTCTCGCGGTTCTTCACACAGGCTGACATCGAGCGCGGGCATCCGAACCTGATGCTTGTCCAGGCAGCGGAGCGCGGACGATTTGAGGAAGAGGGCTGGCGGATCCGCAGAGACGGTGAGCGGTTCTGGGCTCACAGTGTTCTGACGGCGATCCACGATGCCAGCGGCGAGTTGACGGGTTTTGCCAAAGTCACAGGCGATCGCACCGACCGCAAGCGCGCCGAAGAAGCGGTGATGCTGCAGTTAAGCGCCGCCCTGCTCGAGAACATGGATATGCGCAAGCTGCTGGAAGCGTTCTCTGCCAGCATCAAGGAGGTCATTCCGCACGATGCAGCAACGCTGGGAATGTACGACGCTGACAGCGCCACCATGAGCGTGCAGTTCCTCGGGCCCAGAGAAGGAGGCGTGCGCAAGGGCGACTCTCGGGTCCCGATAGAAGGGTCTCCGGCCGGCGAAACCTTCCGCACCCGCGAGCCGGTGATCATCCAATCATTCAAGGACTCCCCGTATCGGTCTGAGGGCGTGCGCCACTTGACCAATGTGGGGATGCACTCCGGCTGCTGGGTGCCGCTCGTCCATCGCGGAGAGACAATTGGAGCCCTGGCGGTATCGAGCAGGCTCGAGAACGCGTTCACCATGAAGGACGCGGAGATGCTGAGCGAGTTTGCCGATCAGATGGCGATGGCAGTAAACAACGCCGTCGCATTCAGACAGGTTGCCGAGCTGCGCGATCGCCTGAACCAGGAGAAGCAGTATCTCGAAGAGGAGATCAACCTCGATAACCGGTTTGATGACATAGTCGGTGAGAGCAGCGGCCTCAAGCAGGTGCTGCGGCAGATTGAGACTGTGGCTCCCACGGATGCGACGGTCCTGATCCAGGGCGAGACCGGCACTGGCAAGGAGTTGCTGGCTCGCGCCATTCACAGACTCAGCAACCGCGGCGATCGCACCTTTATCAAGCTCAACTGCGCGGCCATTCCCGCGGGCTTGCTAGAGAGCGAACTCTTCGGCCACGAGAAGGGCGCCTTTACCGGCGCGATTGCGCGCAAGATGGGGCGCCTCGAACTGGCCCACGAGGGCACGCTGTTCCTGGATGAAGTGGGCGAGATGCCCCTGGACCTGCAACCAAAGCTGCTCCGCGCGCTTCAGGAGCGCGAAATCGAACGCATCGGCGGAACCAGGGCGATCTCGGTGAACGTCCGGCTCATCGCCGCCACCAATCGCGACTTGGCGAAAATGGTTCAGGAAAAGACGTTCCGCGCCGACCTCTATTACAGGCTGAAAGTCTTTCCAATCTTCTCGCCGCCACTCCGGGAGAGGCGCACCGATATCCCCATGCTGGTGCGCCATTTCGTGGCGACGCACAGCCGCCGCATGGGCAAACTAATCGAGACCATTCCAGATGCGACCATGGATGCGCTGGTGCACTGGAAATGGCCGGGGAACATTCGCGAGCTCGAGAACATGCTGGAGCGTGCGGTGATCCTGACACGTGGCACGGTCCTCTATGTGCCGCTGGCCGAGTTGGAGAGCCCGGTAGATGAAGACGAAGAGAACGGCGAGGAACAGGAAGCCGGCGAGCCTGCCACCCTGCACGCCGCCGAACGCGAACATATATTAAAGGTGCTGCGCGAGTGCAAAGGACTGATCGGCGGCCCCGAAGGTGCAGCCGCCCGCCTGGGCCTCAAACGAACGACATTGAATTCCAAGCTCAAGAAGCTGGGTATCGAGCGCAAAGAATACTTGTAAAAGCGGGGACAAAGGGACAGAGGTAAAAGGGAAAAAGAAAAACTAGAAGGCCTTCCTCTGACCTGATCCTCAACCCCGCATTTCAACCCTGAGTCTTGCGGGCTTTAACTTGTCCCTCTGTCCCTTCTCCATTTGTCCCTGTTCCTTCATCCAAGTGACGAAATTCGGTCTGGTGACGAAATGTCGTCTTCGTCACTCGTCGTCACTTCGCCCTCGTCACAGCCACTTCCCTTCGTCACCCTGCAGTAAGCCCTTTGAAATCAGCAGACCGGTCCCGCGCTCAACATCTGCACGAGTTTGGCACGCCATCTGCAAATAGGTAGGGCGATGGCGAAGGACGGGCCAGCTTACGTTACGCATTTCGATTCAGGAAAACGACAAGTCGATCGGGTTTACGCTGGTGGGCCGTCTCACAGGTCCATGGGTGGCTGAGCTCGAGCAGGTGTGGAAGGATGTTGAACCTCGACTTGACGAAAAGAAGTTGTCTCTCGATGTGCGTGACCTGACCTACTCAGATGCCGGCGGCAAGAAGGTGCTCCGGGACATGTTTGTAAGAAACAGCGCTGAGTTTGTCACGAGTAACGACTGGTCACATCATCTTGCCGAAGAAATCAAGAACACGAATGTCGCGTATAGGAACGGGAGGGCTTGAACATGCAAACGACCACACAGAATTCCCCACTGAATTGCAGAAACAAGGTTCAGCACACAGGCGATTTCTTCAAGAACTGGTCTAACACAGCACTGGAAGATTGGGCTGCGATGGAACATCCCCACTCCTATGCAGCGAATCACACACTGTTCGCTGAGAAGGAAGAGGGCCGCGGGTTGTATGTGGTGCTCGACGGCGAAATCCGGCTCTCCATCAACTCGAGCGAAGGCCGGCGCCTGAGCCTGCGCATTGCGCGCAAGGGCGACGTGCTCGGATTGTCTTCGATGTTGTCAGGTGCTCCGTATGATGTGACTGCGGAAACACTGTATCCGGCAAAGGTTGCGTTGATCGGACGCCGCGAGTTCATGGGCTTCCTCTCGCGCCACCCCGAGATTTACATGAACGTGACCGAAGAGTTGAGCCGCAATGTTTCGATGGCCTGCCATCAGCTCCGCACGGTCGGTCTGTCGGCTTCGGCGCCGGAGAAGCTTGCTCGCCTCCTGCTCGAATGGAGCGAGAACGATCTGTCAACCAGTTCCTGCGGGCGCGTTCGCTTCTCGCTCACGCATGAAGAGATCGGTGAATTCATCGGCGCATCGCGCGAGACTGTTACGCGCACGCTCAGCACCTTCAAGCATCGCCGCCTGGTCTCGTTCCGCGGATCGATGCTCGAGATCCCCAATCGCACGGCCCTGGCAAGTTACGCAGGCGCATAACAAGCTTCATCGTTCATAGGTTTCAAGCGCGGGCAGGAAGTAAGTCGGGCGAGTGCAGGCGGAAGTATTGAGCAGCAAACCAGCAGCAAATAGCCTGCACTCGTTCCAAATCAACCAACTTTGTTCAACCCATTCATCGCGGTGTGAGTCATCCATGTAGTTCGGGCCAGGTTGTTGGGCCAGCTTGTTCGGGCTAGGTAGTACGGACCATGTAGTTCGGGTCATGCAGTTCGGGCCATGTTTCCGGGCTCTGTTGTAGGTTCCAGGTGGTAGTTGTACCCGTGGTTGCAGTCAATTTTCCTCCGTCAGCAAGAACCTCCAGGCGGCAGGCAGAAATCATCAGAAGCACCTATAGTCTGCCGCACTTTTTCAACCTGCTTTGCTCTCTGCCTTTTGTTGTCCTGCTTTGGTTTGTTCTTCTCCTCTTGACAATCTGCCGACGTTACAATGGGGCCACCTAACCAGGAGGCTCCATGCGTCGCATTCTCCTTGCTCTTCCGCTCTTGTTCTCCGCTCTGCTGACCGGCGGTGCGCTGCACGCCCAGGGTGCGCCGCCGCAAGGCTCCCCAGACCAGCCCTACACCGTCGAGTACTACTACAAGGTGCAGTGGGGCCATCAGCAGGAGTTCCTCGATCTCTTCCTCAAGAATCACTATCCGCTGCTGAAGAAGATGGTCTCCACCGGACGCATGCTCTCGGTGAAGATCGATCAGCCGGCCTATCACACCACTGAAGATGGCCGTTGGGATTATCGCGTGACAATCCGCTTCAAGAACTCGACCGTGGCCACCACGACAAATCCTGACGAAGCGCAGTTCATCAAGGAACTGTGGCCGGACCAGGCGACCTACAAGCGCGAAGAACAGAGGCGTTTCGAGATCCTGCTGGCGCACTGGGATCTGCCAGTGACAGAGATTACGCCCAGGCAGTGAATTGTGATTAGGTGGCCAAGTGTTCAAGTGAAGATCTATCACCCGATCACATGACCACCTGGCTACCAGTCCCCCTGCTCACCTGTCCTTCATCTTCTCTCCCGCCATCGCCGAACGAGATCCTCCGCGGCCCCATGCCAGTAGGGAAACTCGAAATCAAAACCGGCTGCAAGCAGTCGCGCCGGGATCACGCGACGGCTCTTAAGAAGCAGCTCCGTTTCCGTGCGATGAAAGAACGCCGCGATCTCAAGGATCGGCGCGGGTGCCGGAATGCCGTTAGGCATCCCGTAGGCTTCCCGCAGCGCCGCCATGAATTCCCGATTGGGAAGCGGGTGGGGGCTCGCAACGTTGACGATGCCGTCGATGTCATCGCGCGCAATGAGGAATTCAACTGCGCGGGCGAAGTCGACTTCGTGAATCCACGAAACGTATTGCCGACCGTTGCCCTGCGTGCCACCTAAGCTCAAGCGCACAAGATTGAGGTAAATGGAAAAGGGATTGCCGGGCGCGGCACGCATCACGACGGCGCTGCGCAGCGCGATCTTACGGGTTCTGGGAGTCCAGGCAGACAAGAAGGCGCTCTCCCAATCCATCGCGACCTTGATAGAGAAGTTCCACGGATCCGAGTCGTCACTGATCTCCTTCAGCATCTGATGTCCGCCAATCTCGCCCGTGAACTCGTCCATCGGCTTGTCGTATGAATGGCGGTAGATGGTAGCGGTGGAGGCGTTAAGCCAAAGTGCAGGCGGATCAGCGAGCGTGGAGATCACACGGCCAAGCAGGTTCGTGGTATCGATACGTGAGTCGTAGATTGCCTTACGATTTTCGGCAGTGTAGCGGCAATTGACGCTGCGGCCGGCCAGGTTGATGCACACGTCGGCGTGTTCCAGGTGCTCGATCCACTGGCCCTCATGCTCGCCGTCCCAGTGGACCGTGTTGTAAGTGTCGGCGAAGGGGCTGCGCGTGAGCACAACAACGTGATGCCCGCGCTCCTGGAAATGCGATGCGAGAAGGCGGCCCACCTGGCCGCTGCCTCCGGGGATGACAATGCGAAGTGGTCGCGTGTGCAGCATCAGGCCTCTCCGTAGATCACGCGAAGCAGTTCGGCGGCGCGGCGATGCAGCGGCTTCATGATCGGCAGACCTGCCAGTTTGATGAGAATCATGATCAGGCGCAGTGACTGGTCGAACAGCAATCCAGTCCGCGACTGCTTCGGCGAGCGGTCGTAGACCCAGAAGAGAATCAGCCCCATTTGATAAAGCCACAGCAGTCGCGGTAGATAGGGGAGGATCGTGCGCGGCAAATGGACGCGGGAATCATCTACGGCGCGCGCGAACCAGCCGATGTCGGCGTCCCGGATAGCCACCGTCTGCAGGCCGAACGGCGAGAGCGGATGCGTCGGATCGACATGCGCAGAGAGAGTGCGCAGCAGCTCGCGATTCGGCGCAAAAGTGCCGAACTTCAGGCCAATGATGCCGCGCAAGCGCTGCTCGAGTGTTTTTGCCGACGCCAGGATGAGTTCGGCCTGCGGCGCGATCTCCTGCTGTGCCTGGTCATAGAAAGCCAGGACCAACGCGTCCTTCGAGTCGAAATAGTAATAAGCAGCACCCACGGCCATGCCGGCTTCGGCGGCGATGTCGCGCATGGTGGCCGCCTCAAAGCCGCGCTCGCGGAAGACATTGAGCGCGGCCGTGAGAATGCGGGTGCGGGTCTGTTCCGATTTGGTCGGTTGAGTCGTCATGGCGGTCATGAGGAGGCGGTCTGTGTCGTGCGAGTGTCCGGAAGCAAGGCCCGGTGGCGCATCCTGCTCAGCACGTACATGTTGAAGAAGTGCATTGCGCCAAGGATGAGCAGAACCACCCCGATCTTGGTGCTTTCGAGTTCAATGACTTGCCGGATGTTCGAAAGCGGGTCCTGCGTCTTCAGCGCGAGCGCGATGTAACCAATGTTGATCAGATAGAAGCCAACGACGAGCAACTGATTCACGGAGTCGGCAAGCGGTTCGTTCCCGTGGAGTGCGTCGAGCAGGAAGATGCGTCCGCTGCGGTGGAGCGTACGCGCGACCCAGATGGTTAAGCAGATGCTGAGTGCCAGGTAGCTGAGGTAACAGGCGACCACGTACATGGGGTTCTCCTTCGGCATGAAGTTGAACGCGTTCAAAAGCTAAGATGCGCCGAATTGGCCGCAGTGTCAAGAATATTTTGAACGAGTTCAAAATCCGCAAGATAAACGCGTCTGAGTGAGGAACGGATTCTGCGGGCAGAAAGAAGAGGAGGAACTGCGGAATCGTGGCGGTCCGCGGCGGCACTCGGCCGCCGGGCGGAAGGAAGAGAGCTATGGCCGCGGCGGCTGTATCGGGTAGCCCGCCATGTACATCCGGCGCCGGCGGGAGTGCCGAATCTCGCGGACGATGACAACGATGATGAGGGTGAGCACGAACAGCGGGGTCCAGAAGAGCCACGCGGGCTGAACCACGCGGTCGCCTCCGTTGGTGACGTTCTCCCCGGCGCGGAAGTCGGCGAACATGCACACGATGTCCCTGCCGACCGTGACATTGTCGCCGAGGCGCACACCGCCGAAAAACTTCACAAGATTCTGGCCGATGCTGGAGCCGTCCGTGGCGGTCACATTGCCGAAGAAGTTGACGACATCGTGATTGGCCTGGCCATCAATATGAACGCTGCCGAAGAAAACAACGATGTCGCCGCTGACTGTGCCGCGGTTCTCGACATTGCAGAAGAAGCAGACGGCGTCGTGGATCGTCTCGCCCGGCGCGACATGGATGTTGCTGCCAAACTGCACCCGGTCGTTGTTGGCGAAGGCCGCGGGCGAGGATGCTCCGATTGCGACAGCGAGCAGTATTGGAACGAGCAAACGTAGGCGCATTCAGCCTCCTTGCTCCTGATACGTCAAAATGGCGGCGTTGGTTCCCGAAATTCCGCAGCAGGAGTGGCGGAGACAGTGTAACAACCGCGGCAGCAGGGACAGCGAACCCCTGCGCAGATCACCTGCGCAGGGGTTCGCTGATGGGCCGAAGCGCCTTTCTAGAATTCAAAGCGCATGCCGACCTGTATCCGGCGTGGCGGGGCGACGGAGGTAACTTCACCGAAGCCTGGCGAAGACGCCACCGTGTTTACCCACGAAGGATTCTGGTGGTTGAGCACGTTGAACGCTCCAGCCGAAAGCCCGACCCGCGGGGCGTCGTCGCTCTTGTCCGCAGTGATAGGGAAATCGTGACCCCAGCGCAAGTCCAGGTCCACATAGCTAGGGAGCTGCTCGCTGTTGCGCGCCACCCCGTCGGGGCGTGCATTGTAAAGCGAGTCGCCGTAGGGATCGGTGCCCGTCGTGACGGTATAGGGCCGACCCGTATTGGCGAAGATGCCGGTGGCCAGGTTGAAGACGCTGTCCGGATGGAACATGGCATACATGCCGATGCGATGGCGGCGGTCCCAGCTCGCGTCCGACCAGTTGTCGTTCGGCGCGTACTGGTTCTGCGGATAGAATCCGATGCCGTCGGTGTTCGATGAGTAGTGCGACCACGTGTAGCGGCCCCAGCCAGTGAACCACTTGTTCAGCCGGCCGCGATAGGAGACATCAAGCCCCGAACCCGTGACGAAGCCCGCCGGCTGCATCTGGCGGAATCGGCCGTAATTCGGATCCGGCCGCTCGGTGTAGCCGGAGGCAGGCGTGGGCGCGTTGACATCCAGCGAGCGGAACGCGCCTATCTCGCGCATGGAGTAAGTGCTGATGGTGCCGGTGGCCTTTTCCCCAAGCTGCCGCTCAATCGAGAGACCGTAGTTGTACTGGTAGGGGATGCGAGCGTGCGGCTGCAACTCTGTACGTGCCACCGGCAGTCCGGGTACGTTGACGCAGTTGCCGATGGGCATGCAGCCGGTGGGCGGCTGCATAGCTGGATCGAGCGAGGTGACCACAGAGTGACGTCGCGGCTTAACACCTTCGTACCGGACCAGATCGAGCAGCGGCCCTGAGCCAAAGCGATCGTAGTAGATGCCGCCGCCTCCGCGCAGCACGGTCTTCGACTGCGCATCAAGCACATAGGCGAACGATACGCGCGGCGAGAAGCCAAGCCGCTTCTCGGCCAGGAAATTCTGCCAGTCGTAGCGCAGCCCGGGCGTGATGGAGAGCCGCGACGAGACCTTGATCTGATCCTGGATGAACGCGCCCATCTCCTGCTGGTGATAGATGAAGTGCACCTGCCCGGATGCCAGCGAATAAGCGGACGGGCGGTTGTTCTCGTAGTTATAGAGCGCACTCGTCAGTACTGTTACGCCATCGGGCGCGAGAATGGGCGAGAACGTGTAGGAGCCGAGTTCGTTGGTGTTGTCATCATAGGCGCGGCGGCTGAAGTGTGGAACGCTGGCGCCCAACTTCACGAAGTGCCGGCCGCGGTTCCACTGCACTACGTCGAAGAGCCGAAAATTGTACTCGGTGGAGAGCGCGTTAGCCTGCGCCGAGCCGCTTGTGAAATAGCCCTGCACATAAACCCGCGGTGCATTGTTTACGTTCTGGTTATGGCTGAAGGCGTGCTCACCCACAACAGAAACTTGGTTCAGCAGTTCGGACGAGAGCGTCGAGTCGACGTGGAACATCAGGTCATCTTCGTGGTAGCGGTTGTTGTACCCAGCTTCCCCAAGAGTCAGCCCGCCGACGCCTTGGTTCTTCCCATTCCAGTCTTCGTAGCTGTACTGCGCGTAGGCGGAGTGGCGATCCGTGAACTGGTGGGCGGCCCGGGCGCTGAACTCCGTATCGCGTGTGGGGGACGAAATGTTGGCCGCGAGCGAGCCGTCAGGGTTGTCGGGAGTGGGTACGCCGATGGCCCTTACAACAGAGTAGACATCCTCCTCCGCACGGTTGAAGGACGCGAGGAAGCTGCTCTTTGGGGCAAAGAAGATCGGCCCGGTGGCACTGCCTTCGTAGATGCGCCGCTGCTCCGGCGGTTTGGATGGAGCCAGCGCGTTCTGCGCGTTCAGCGCGGCATCGCGGAAGAGGAAGTTGAACTGGCCGTGGTAAGCGTCGGCCGCAGACTTGGTGATGATCTCCATTTGGCCGCGACCAGGCCGGTAATACTGCGCGGAGTAGGGGTCCTGATTGATGCGGACCTCCTGTACGGCCGACGGGGAGACTGTGGCGCGATTGGCCTCAACGCCATCCACAATCAGACCCGAGCCGCCCGTGGCCGTTGCAGAATCGTCCAGAAACGCGCTCATTGCGCCCTGCAGGTCGTTGTCGAAAATTGGAAGCTGCTTGATGTCTGCCGCAGTCATCACAGATGCGTCGTGATTCTCATCGCCGGCGGTAAGGTCCTCGTCGCTGTCCGCATTCACCCGCACGTTGGTCGAGAGCGCAGCGATGGGTAGCACGATTTTAAGCGGCGCGGCATTAAGTCGAACCGGCGCGGCAGCGGATGCGACGGCTGCCGGCGTCGCGACGACGACCGGAGTCTTCACCGTATCAAAGCCGGGCTCAGACACGACGAGAGTAAAGCTGCCCGCGTGCGGTGCGCGAATCTGGAAGCTCCCGTCCCCAGAGGAGTGGAAGCTGCCGGCCACGCTGCCGTTGGTCTCCACCAGGTCGATCTGGGCATTGGGGACGATGGCGCCCGAGGGGTCTGCGACAACACCGGTGATAGGCGCCGGGGCGGCAGGTGCAGGTGCCGCAGAGGAATTAAGTGCCGCGGCGAACGAGGGCCCGAGGATGAGTGCCAGGGCAAGAGAGCGAAGCATTACCAGCTCCAGACGAGAGGTTCAAAAGAACATGACAGCAATGTAAAGGTTATCAATTGGCAGGTTACGCCGGATGTTAAGTTTTGCAAACGCGCCACTGCGCGCATCCCGTCAAAACGGATGCGCGCAGCTGTGCCCAGATCGGGACTTTAGACTTGCTAGAAGCCAGAGCGGTTTCGGGGATGACCAGCAAAGGTCCTGATCCCGGGGAATCCACTCAGTCCAGGGTTCGGCAGTCCGGCGAGCGGCTTGGCGGTGGAAGCCCGTACGGCTGCGCGCTCAATTGGTTTTGGCCGCGGCAGATGCGCGGTGGGCTCGAATGCCGCCGCCGCCAGGATGTTTATCCTTTGCTTCAGGAGTGGCGCGCCCAACAACCCGAGGTATACGTTTGTACCATGCTGATATGCGACTTCTGCCAGGTAGTCACTGTTCAACTCGATCAGGCTCCCGGTGAGCGGATTGCCGTTCGCATTTGGCTGCAGATAGTAGGAGCCGTAGTACACCTCGCTGGCGACCAAAGCAGTCTCGAGCCCCACCACCGCATCCCAAATCCAAGAAGGAGTGGTGATCCCGATGCTGTCATAGAGGGAGAGCAGATCGAGCAGCCGATCCCACGCGTGAGGAACCGCGTCCAGAGTGTTCCAGTAGCGGTAGCTCTTCGGAAAACGCGCATTGAAACCAATGGCAAACGCTTCGTTTCCAGCGCTCGGCGCCGCGAAGGTGTAGACCTCCGTGTTGGGATCAGGTTGCGAGCCGTCAGGTCCACGAAGAGACGAGATCCATGAGGCCAGCACAGATACCAGATTGCCTCCCAGGCTGTGTCCGGTCAGAGCCAGAACAGCGTCCTTGGGCACGCTCTCTGTGAGAAACTGGCCGAGCGTTTGGCCGTTCCACGAGGCAAGGGTGAGTTGCGTCGCCTGCACCCAAGAGCCGTAGGAGAGCATGGCCTGAGGTTGGGTGGGGAAATATGGCCAGGGGTTTTGCCACGTCACGTAGAGGTTGTAGAACCAGTTGTAGAGCGTGTCCCAGCTGAAGCTGGTTTCGCTGCCACGCACTACCAACGCATACTTCCCCGTCGATGCGCTTACTGCAACGTACGCCAGATTCCCATAGGAGTCGTCGACAGGTCCCCAAACAACCGACCAGTCGCCCTGGGTTGCGTAGTCGGTGTTCTTGAGCTGCCCTGGAATATCGCTCGAATAGGCGATTCCGGCAAGCGTCATCATTATGGCAGAGTCCGGCCAGGCGTTAGCCATTGCATTCTCCATTCGGATGCTCAATGCTGAGTCATGCAGTAATAGTCTGTGAGTGAATAACGGTCGGATCCGGGGAGAACGGAATCATAACACCGCGTAGCAGTGTGGACAAATAAATTCATCTATGGCCTCTGACTAACGTCTAACTCACCCGCTTGTTCATGCTCTATTCACAGGTAACAGCCGGGCTGATTGCCGACTCTTCTTTCAGGTGGTATGCTGACAGCACTTTTGAGCTCGTTGCAGTCTCGCCTGAATTCCTTTCCGCATCTTTCCCCAGACGTTGTTACCCTCAAATTATCCCGATGAGGTGTTTATGGGTACGTCGTCAGTTCCTGCGCCTGTGGCGCAGACGCATGCAGTCCTCTTTACCCTTTGGTTCCCGGTTGAACAACTTCCCATCCCGCCGCAGATACTCCCCGAAATTCAGGCGATCGCGACGCAGGTAAGCGCGGGCATGCTGGAAGCCTTCAGCCAGTCAACCTTTCTGAGAGTCCTCGAAGGGATGACGGCGCCGCAGGGCCTCCCTTTCTATCAGTGTCTGCAGAATTCGACCAATTCATCGGTACAGCAGTGGCTGGCAACTCCAGGAGGCATCGGCAGCCTGCCGGTGGAGGCAGCATCGCAGGTGCTCTCATACCTCTTCGAAGGCGAGTGCGGGCCGGAATCGGTCAGGTTCGCCATGCTGATTCGCGAAGCCTATCTTTCGGGTATCTGGGACCTGCCCCTGGCCGTTCCGCTCACGGCGATCGACAACCCGAAGACCTTTGTCGATGACATTGCCATCTACTCGAAATTCAATTATCCGGCTATCGGTCCGAACTGGTTAACTTATGACTCGGCCACAAAGACTATATCCGCCAAAGACGGAGTCATCGACTATCTCGTCATCGGCAGCGGGCCCGGCGGTGCCACGGTTGCGACAGAGTTACAGAAGGCCGGCAAGAGGGTGGTTCTCATCGAGCAGGGGCCCTTCGTGGTTTGGGGATCGATGGACACTATGAGTTACTCCGCACTGATGTACAAGAACAACATCGCTGCCACTTCTGACAACGGAGTCCTGGTGCGGAGTGGGCAGGCCATGGGCGGCGGAACGACGGTCAACATCGACCTTGCCTTTTCACCCCTCGAAGGGACCATTCAGGCTCGCATCGCGAACTGGATCGACCAGGGATGGATCGATGGTCGCTTCTACACCCAGGAACGGCTCGCCGCGGCGTACCAGTGGGTCCGCAACGCAATCGCTACGCGCGAAGTAACCCAGTGTGAACTGAATCGAGACAACCGCGTACTTTGGGATGGCGCGGTTGGGTTGGGAGTAAATCCATCGCTATACCACCTGAACCGATTTCAGTCCGACCTATCTCCGTCGCCGGTCACCTGTAAGCGCGATGCGGCGCGGCAGTTGATTGTTGGAGCGATGGGCGTGCCAGAGAATCCCTTGGCAGTGATTCCTGACGTGAGTGTGCAGGATGTTTTGTTTGCTCCAGATGGCCCCGATGGCTCCGTGCGTGCATCAGGTGTGTCGCTCGTGGCGAATGTGCCATGGACCACATATGGAAACACCATCGTCGATCCCTGTCAGCTCGGTCTCCCGCAGGGGTTCACCGTTACCATCAATGCGCGAAACGTGATTCTCTCGGCAGGAACCATCGGCTCGGCGCGCATCCTCCTGAACTCGGCGAAGAACACGCCCGCGGTGGACAATCCTCGCATCGGGCGCGGGTTGATCATGCACCCATCGTTCCCGCTGATTGGCAGGTTCAATGAAACGATCAACCTGCTCGACGGCCTCGACAGCGCAACATTCCTCGACGCCTTCGGAGTCGCTCCTGGCTTCATCTTTGAGACTATGTCGGGACTGCCGGCTTATGGCGCGCTGCTGATTCCTGGCAGTGGGGAACAAGTCTACAATCGCATCACCCAGTTCAACCAGTCAGCCGGCTTCGGCGTGATGCTCGTCGACACCCCCTCTGACGATAACCGCGTGCGGCTCGATTCAGATGGTTCCGTGGTCCTCGATTATGCGCTGAGCGAGGGAGACAAACAGCGCTTCCGCACGGGCGTTGCGCTTGCCATCCGCATGATGTTCCTCGCGGGCGCCTACGAGGTCATCATCCCATCGAATGAGAACTTCCTTGGCGCTGATAATTTCGATCCCATGACCGGCGTCTATCTCACTAGCATTGAACAGGCCGACATGGTCGAAACGAACCTGCAGTTCATTCCGAATCGCACGCTTCTCACCTCGGCCCACTTACAAGCCTCGAATAAGAGCGGAAGCTCGGCAGCTACTTCAGTAGTGTCAGCAAGGCAGCGCGTGTGGAATGTGCAGACTCAGCAGGAGATTCCCAATCTATACGTCATGGACAGCAGCATCTTCCCTACATCTGTAGGTGCCAACCCCATGCAGGCCATCTACACGTTCGCGAAGATCTTCTCCGAGCGCCTGATACAAGGCCTGGATGAACCTGGGCCTCTGCGCTTCGAGGAGACCCCCCGTCAGGAGCGACGGGTTCTGCGGCCTGAATAGCTCATCCCTGACTCAATGTCCGGCGGCAAGCGCCGCCGTCCACTCGGCTGCCGAATCCACCACGACATCGGGCGGGACTTCCATCAGGTTCTGCGGGCCGAAACCGAAATGGCAGCCGAGGCTCCACGCGCCGGCGTTGCGCGCGGTAAGCACGTCCACCTTGCTGTCCCCGATCATGAGCGTCTCGTGTGGTGCCGCGGCGGCCTCCTGCATGATGGTGCGAAGTCCCAGGGGATCCGGCTTCTTGAGGGGAAAACTATCCCCGCCATAGATCCGGAAAAAGCAATTCATGCCAAGCCCCTCGCAGATGGCGCGCGCAGGGCGTACAGGCTTGTTGGTCAGCACAGCAAGCTTTCTGGCGACGCCGTTCGGCGCGGCGAGCGCGGCTAGCGAATCAAGCACGCCCTCGTACGCGTAAGTGAAATCGAGCTTGTGCTCACGGTAGTGGGTGAGGAAGAAGTTATATGCCGTGGCGAGTTCTTCGTCATGGATCTCGTCGGGCGCGACGCCGTTCTCGACCGCCAGTGAGCGCCTCACCAGCATGGGGGCGCCATTGCCCACAAAGCTTGCAATGATGTGATCATCCAGGTGCGGCCGGCCCATGTGCTCCAGCGCAGCATTGACGGAGTTGCAGAGGTCGCGCGCAGAATCAATGAGCGTACCATCCAGGTCGAAGACAATGAGCTTGATTTGTTCAGCGGGGATGGGACGAAGGACCTGGATCATGCTGCAAGTGTATAAGGAGACGGCTCAGCCATCAGCCTTCAGCTGTTTGCCGCAGCTGAGGCTGACGACCGAAAACCGAGTCACATCCCTCAGGCTGCCTTCCGCTGCGCCTCCTTGTTGACGCGCATGGCGATCTTGGTCAGCAGTTTGTCCGTCTTGCCTTCTTCATCCAGTGTCTGCTGCAGCAGGTCCGCCACTTCTTGCTGGCCCATCTGCTGTGCGATCGTCCGCACGGTGCCATATGCAGCCATCTCGTAATGCTCGACGCGCTGCGCAGCCGAGATGAGGCCGGCATCGCGAACCTCGCCTTCTTCCGCCTCTTCAATCATCTCGGCGCCCTCTTCAATGAGACCCTTCATACCCTGGCAGGTCTTGGCGCTCGCCTTGGCGCCGAGAATCTCAAACACCCGGTCGAGGCGCTCGATATGGCCCCGCGTCTCTTCCAGGTGGGTCTCGAATGCCTGCCGCAATTCCTCTGTCGTAGCGGCCTTCGCCATTTTGGGCAATGCCCGCGTGATTTGCTTCTCTGCTGAATACAGATCCTTCAACTCGTTCATGAACAACTTATCGACTGTGTCGACTTTCGGCATATCGTTCCTCCACAGGGGTTCCCCTCGCGTTGTGGGATGCACGCCGAAGGCGCCATGTTGCCGATGGACTCTCCTGGCCGGCGAATGGGCCGGGCGTCGCTGGAATCCGGCAGACGAAGCGATCTCCAAAATCGGCCCCGCATCTACTCAGAACATGATCAGGAAACTCAAATCGGGAGAGTATCGCCTCTACAGCCGGAAGAAGGACGCCTCGACCGGCAAGCGCCGTAACCTCGGCACGTTCTCGAGCCTTGAAAAGGCGCGGCAGCACGAACGCGAGGTCCAGTACTTCAAGAAGCATTGACCACAGGGTCGACGGAGGGAGTACACCATGCCGGAGAAGGAGACAGTTGAACGGGCGAAAGAAGATCTGCGGGAAGGGAAGTCTCCCACAACCGCAGCGGGCGAGTTTGTCCACGAGGAAATTCAGCATGTGCGCGAAGGAAAGCACGGCGCACGCTCTGCGAAGCAGGCGATAGCCATCGGTTTAAGCGAGGCGCGCCGGGCGGGGATTCCGCTGAAACCGCCTGCGAAGGGCAAGGCGAGCGCATCGACCCGGCAAAAAGCCGAGCGCGATTATGAGAAGGGCCAGAAAGATCCCGAAACCAGGGAGAAGAGCAACGCTCGGAGCCGTGCGCGTGAGAAGGTCTTGAAGCGCGAGCCGAAGTCGACGGTGAGTCACGAGGCGCTGTCACGGCAGGCGAAGAGCGCGGCGCGCAAGCGAAAGACCAGCTAGGCCGCGCCGAAGCGCTGCCCGTGGCGCTCCTTCCCGAGCCACGCCATGACCGAAGCAACGACAAAGACAACAATGGCGGTGAGCGCGAGCGCTGTGCCATAGCTGGTCTTCTGCGCGTAAAGCGCCTCAATGGGCGGAGCCGCGCTCGCGATGACGCCCGCAGTCTGATACGCGAAGCCCGGCAATAATGCTCGAACGGAGTCAGGCGAGAGCTCGGAGAGGTGTGCTGGGATCACTCCCCACGCTCCCTGCACCATGAACTGCATGAGGAATGCGCCGGTGATGAGCAGCGCCTGGTTGGGCGCGTAAGCCCAGATGGGAATCACGAGTGCAGCCAGCACAAACGCGGTAATGATGGCGCGGCGGCGTCCTGCTCTATCAGAGAACCAGCCGAATACTAGCCCACCGAGAATCGCTCCCACAGCCGAAATCGCCGTAATCGCGGCCTTGCGCTCGGGTCCAAAGTGCCACTGGCGCTCGAGGAAGGTGGGGTACAAGTCCTGCGTGCCGTGCGACGCGAACAGCATAGCCGTCATAAAGATGAGCAGGTAAACGAAGAGCCTCCAATGGCGAAGCACTTCCTGGTGCTGCTCTGACCACGTAAGCCGGGGCGTTTTGGAATGCTTCCAGACCGCGGATTCCTTCACGAAGAACAGGACGTAGAGCATAAGCGGAATTGCCGGCACGCTCGACAGGATGAAAAGCATGCGCCAGCCGAGGCTGTGAAAGCAGAAGAAGTAAAAGCCAGCGGCGAGCACGTTCCCCGCAGCGTAGCCCTCTTGCAGCAGGCCTGATAGCAGACCGCGCCGATGAGTCGGTGCGCCTTCCATGGCGAGCGAGGCGCCCACGCCCCAGGTGCCGCCCATAACGATGCCGAACAGGCCCCGCACAATGAGGAGTGCGGTGTAGTTGGGCACAATGCCCGTAAGCACGCCCGCGACGGCGAAAAAGCCCATGTTGATCATGAGCGGAATGCGGCGGCCATACCTGTCCGCGAGCAGGCCGAAGAGGGCTCCTCCAACCGGCCGCAGGATCATGGTCATCGCAATCACCCACGACATCTGTGGGACAGTCTTGCCGAAATCGTGCGCCATCGCGGTGAGGCAGAACGTGACCAAAAAGAAATCGAACGCGTCGAGCAGCCAGGCGGAGAAGCCGGCGATCACAGCGGGTGGATGGCTGCGGTTCGTTGTTTCGATTTCGTTTTCGGACATGCTTAAGTCCCTCGGATCGCAACCTTCTCACGCTAGCAGAATGCCGATAGAGTTGGAAATGGCCGAGATAGCTTGTCCGGATAGCATTTGTAGAAGCGAGTAGACTCGTGTTGAACAGGAGAAGCCCTAATGACGCGCTGGCGAGCTGCAGTTATGACCCTCGTGTTTTGCCTGCCTTCGCAAGCAATAGGTGCGCAGGCACGAGAAAGCATTACCATCGATTCGCAGGCGGCGACTACTCCATTCCCGCACTTCTGGGAGCAGATGTTCGGATCCGGCCGCGCAATCCTCACTCTTCGTGAGAGCTATCGGGACGATCTGCGCGCCGTGAAAAGGGTCGCCGACTTCAAATATGTTCGATTCCACGCTATCCTGCACGACGAAGTGGGAGTTTACAACGAGGACGAGCATGGCAATCCTGTCTACAACTTCTCTTACGTCGATCAGATCTACGACGGCCTCCTGAAGAATGACGTTCGACCTTTCGTCGAGATCAGCTTCATGCCGAAGAAGCTGGCGTTCAATCCGGATGCCCTGCATCCGTTCTGGTACAAGCAGAATGTGTCACCGCCGAAAAGCATGGAACGCTGGGATGATCTCATGAAGCACTTCGCGCAGCACCTGGTCGACCGCTACGGAGTCGACGAGGTGGCGCAGTGGTACTTCGAAGTCTGGAACGAGCCCAACATCGACTTCTGGAATGGCATTCCGCGAGATCGGTCGTACTTCGATCTCTACGCGCACACAGCAAGAGACCTGAAGGCTGTTAATCCGAGACTACGTGTGGGCGGTCCGGCCACGGCGGCAGCCGCGTGGGTGAGCGATTTCCTCAAGTTCACATCTGAGAACCATATTCCGGTCGACTTCGTCTCCACTCACGGATATGCGGATGACACCACACTCGATCTCTTCGGCAAGGACCTCGCTATCCCGATGGACGAGCGCGTTTGCCGGGCAGTACAGAAGGTCCGTGACGAGATCAAACACTCGAGCACGCCCGACCTCCCGCTCTTCTGGACTGAGTGGAACGTGCAGGGCATGAAGGAATCTCGCGACACCATCTTTGTGGGCCCGGGACTGGCAAACACGATTCGCCAGTGCGACGGCCAGGTCAACGTGATGTCGTGGTGGACCTTCTCCGACGTATTCGAAGAGGGTGGTCCTATTCCCAGGCCTTTCATCGGAATGTTTGGATTGCGCGCCAAGGGCGGCATCAACAAGCCAAGTTACTACGCGTATGGACTGCTTCACGATCTCGGCGATCAACGGATCGCGAATGAATCCAAAAATGTGATTGCCACGAAGACGCCCGGCGCCGGACTCGCCATTGCACTCTGGAATCTCGTCGATCCCGATGCGCAAGGCGGCCCACGCAACGTCGACCTGACGTTCGCACATATGTCACCGAACGCGCACCTAAGCATTGAGCGCATCGATCAGGAACACGGCGATGTGCTGCATTATTACAAGGCGATGGGCAGCCCCGAGGATCCGACTCCGGCGCAGGTTGAGCAGTTGAATCGTGAATCTTCGCTATCCCCACCGCAGCAGACAACGCTGCACGATGGCAAGCTGAGCCTGACCCTTTCACCAAACTCACTCGTACTGATTAAAGTGCGACCCTGAACTAAGCTCTATGCTGCGTCAGCGTACTTCTGCCGAACAAAGGCGAAGTCCTTCATCATCGCTCTGAGAGCGGCCTTGCTACGTGGCACTTCATGCAGCAGCAGTTCTGCTGATTGAACCAGCGCGTTCGAATGGAACCAGTGCTGCACGACGTCATCGCAGAGGCAATTAAGCAATGCGAGCAGCGACATACCCTGATGATGAGCCATCCACTCGCGGACAATTTCTCCATTGTGGATACCCGTCGAATAGTCGACCGACTCGTAGAAACCGAATGCGCCCACCCAACCTGCCGAAGCCATGCGGCGCAAGTTGCGTATCGATTCTTCGAGATCTACGCCGAGCGCGAGGAACGTCGAGTAGGGCGACACTACGGGCCCTGCAGTTGCCTCGAATGAGAGCGCGAGATGCGGCACTCCGTACGCGTGATAGCTGTAGTGACCGGCGTCGTCTTTGCGCGACGAGCCCGACTCCGAGATCCCCCACGGCAATCCCAACGACCGCGCAAAAGCTTGCTGCACGCGGACCGCGCCCGTCACTGTGTCGGAGAGGAGAGTGTTCGGGTACCGTCGCATCCACAGCGCCGGCATCAAGTACTCGAACATCGTTCCCGTCCACGACATCAAGACATGCGTTCCAAACGCGAATGTGAAATCGCGTCCTAAACGGAACCAACTCTGCTGGCCGATATCGCCACGCGCAATGGCCAGAAAGGTTGCAGTTCGCGCTTCTGAAGCAAGCATGTCGTAACAGGCTTCATGTACACGCTGCTTGCGCACGTCATAGCCGATCGAGAGAATGCGACGAGCGGGGCTGATGAGAAAGCTGAAGTCTGTCTCTTCCGCAAACCGTTCAGCTTGCTGAGCAATTCCCCGCAGCCTTAGGGATAGATCGTTCAGATTCCGGGCCGTGTTAGGCAGCATCTCGCGCAGTTGCGCTGCGAGCACCTGGCGCGCATTGGTCGCCACTGGCGCCTGATACAGCGTCTTCTGAAGCTTAACGCAAAACGCAGCCGCATCATCGACGTTGAGGTGATCGGATTCAGGGGTGATTCCGAATTCTGGGGTCTCGCGGAGCTGCGCAAATCTAGGATCGAGCCACGGAACATAGTTGCGGACCACATGCAGGATCGCATCGATCCTCTTGTGCATCTCCTGCTGCCACCAGGCATCCTTAAGCCCAAGCACTGAGGACGCGCGGAACGCCTCCTGTGAATTCACCGCCCAGTTCAACCAGTCCGACAAACTCGCATTAGAACTGGGCATTGCGAGCTTTGCGATGGGGCCGGAAAGCTTGCCTTGGTGCTGCGCCATTTCCCAATAGGGTGTTAAGGCGGTAAACAACGTGCGCGATACGAGCGGCTTCCGCAGCAGCGACAGCGTTCCGGTGTGCAGCGTGTAGAGTGAAGCGACAAAGTTCCCGCTATCTACCGAAGAGACAAACGGGTTGGCCTCCAGAGGCGCGCACGTGTGAGTGTCGTACCAGTTGTAAAGGTGTCCGCGGTGTTTCTCTAGGCGACCAATTGTGGCGAGGCTCTCTTCCGTGAGGTGAGCGAATTCGGGCAGACACAGGAAGCCAAATTCAACCGCGGCTTGCCGCGAGTTGAGCAGCAGCCCAACATTGGTCGGTGACACGCGCGCTGCTTCGAACAAGCCGTTCTCTTCTACGTTATCGGGAATGAGGTAGTTGTGTCGCTCCGTTCCAAACTCATGAAAGTAACGCCAGATGCGGAGCGCGTGACAGAACAAAAGGCTCCGGTCCGCAGCGTTGATCTTCACTGCTTCCTGTGGTGGCCGGTTCAACCATGCCGTCAAAACCGCAGACATGCACCAGAGCAGAAGCATCGGCGCGGCCACAAGGAACGCGAAGCGCTGATGCGCGAAGAAGTAAACAATGACAGCCAGCACACAAGCGACGAGCGGCATGAGCGCGAGATAGCGGTCGACTGGCGTGAGCTTGCGCGTTTGCGACTCGGCCTCCGCCGCGGTCTCCCATTCCAACAGACGCTCCCCGGTGATAAACCGGCGGATCAAAGCTCGTACGACGGCGTCGATCTCAAGCATCGCCTGGTGCGGCAGGAACGACAAGTTGAGAAGCGCCAGCAGTGTCGCCTCGCCAGAACCTTCCAGAGCCTGTGACACCGCACCTTCCCGCTTGCTGACGATTGCCCGCCCCACTCCGAACGCAAACTGCACGATCGTTGGAAACATGAACAGCATAAACAGCAGGATGGTCCAGTAAAGTGGACCACCGGGCAGCCACAGCCAGCCCGCCACAAACAAAATGAATGTGAACGGCTCTACCAGCGAGCGCCGCAGGTTATCGAAGATCTTCCAGCGCGATACAGTTGAAATCGGGCTGGCCGTCAGTTTGCCGGACTCGTCAGGAACGCGCGCGAACATCCATTGCGCAATCTGCCAATCGCCGCGAACCCAGCGATGCTTACGGCGCGTGTAGGCGCTGTAATGCGAAGGATAATCGTCAATAACTTCCACGTCCGTAACCAGGCCGGCCCGCGCGTATGCGCCCTCAATAAGGTCATGGCTGAGCAGGGAATTGCGTGGGAACCGCTTGTTCAGCACTGCGTGAAGCGCAGAGACCTCATAGATGCCTTTGCCGGTAAAGATGCCTTCACCATAGAGATCCTGGTAGGCATCGGACACAGCGCGCGCATAGACATCGAATCCAGCCTGCCCCGAGTAAAGCGACGCCAGGCGCGTGCGCGAAGCCGAACTGACGCTGACGCCAACGCGCGGCTGCAGGATGCCATAGCCTTCGACCACGATGCGCAGCTTGGGATCGATGATGGCCTGATTCAGAGGATGTGCAATGGCGCCGACCATTCTGGCCGCAGTGCCGCGCGGAAGTTGCGTATCGGAATCGAGCGTGAGGATGTAGCGAATATTGTTAAGCACATCAAGGCGGCCCGCCTTGATCGGAAATGCGTCATACTCGCCGACGAGAAGCTTATTCAGGTCGAGCAGCTTGCCGCGCTTGCGCTCCCATCCCATCCAAACGCCTTGCCGGATATTGAAGATTCGATGGCGATGCAAGAAGAGGAATCCGCCTTTGTGGGCGGAGCCGTAGCGCGCATTCAAGCCGTTAATGAGTTGAATGGCGAGATCGACCAGAGGATTCGAATCCTTTTCGTGCGGCTTGCTGACAGAGTCCGGTAGGTCAGTTAGAAGCGCGAAATGCAGGTTCGGGTCGCGATTGGCAAGATATCGGACCTCGAGCTCATCCACAAGATCGCGTACCTGCTTCTCGTTCAGCAGCAGCGTTGGCACTGCAACCAGCGTGGCGCACTCATTGGGAATGGCCTGCGCATAGTCCATTTTGGCCAGCGGCTCGGCGTCAAAAATCG
Organism: Occallatibacter riparius; assembly: GCF_025264625.1. NCBI lineage: Bacteria > Pseudomonadati > Acidobacteriota > Terriglobia > Terriglobales > Acidobacteriaceae > Occallatibacter > Occallatibacter riparius. Next base: position 5,916,286 of record NZ_CP093313.1, on the reverse strand, counting down.
CCGTGATGGAGTTGTTCATCAACTCGACCGCGCACTGCATCACCGGCATGATCATGAGCACGAATGTAATGGCCAGCTTGGGAAATACTGGATAGCTAGGCAGCAGCGGGAACAGCATCACAGCAATGAAGAAGATGGTGATGAGCTCGATCCCCGTGATGTAAACATCATCTGCATTAGCGCGAATTGCCGACCGAATGCGATAAGAGGGCGGCGCGTGGAAGTTGATGCGCTCTGCCAGCCGCGAGATGCCGCGGCTCACCAAGTGATATCCGATGTGGCTGCAACGCTGCTGTATGCGGGGGTCCTTGTATGGCTGATGCGAAGCTTCGATGGCCAGATCGAGCGCCTTCTCCGCGACCTGTAACTCCGTGCAGTCCGAGTGGCGAGCCATGAACGCGACACGAGTGCGGTACATGTCCCGCGTCTCAAAGTCCATCTTTGAATACGTGCCGGTCGGATCCTTGCGCAGAATTGCATCGAAGACAATCAATGGTTCAAGCACACCGGACCAGTCGATGTTTCCAAGATCCCGCAAGCCTGAGAAAAGACGCTGCACCCGCACATCTGCTTCATTGCTGCGGTCACGCAGTGCTGTTTCGGATTCAGCGAGGATCGCTTCGAGCATGCAGAAACGCAGGTATGCCGGAATGCTCCAAATCTCATCCAGCGTGAGAGGCTCGTGTGCCTGCAATTCGCGGAGATAGATCGGGAAGGTGACGGCATCAGGTTGGCCCTTGATGGCGAGCAGATATGTCGCGGACAAAGTAGCCACCCGAGGCTCGTCCTGATGCTCGGTAATGGTGACGCGGGGCAGCGCATCGCGCTCGCGAGGTTTGGGCTCCACACCGGTCACGGCCGAACGCAGTACGCGGGGATTACCGCGCAGATCCAGCAGCCCAATGATCCGGTGATCGCTGTCGTTGATTGACTCCGGCAACTTCGCCAACTCGTGTTCAAGGTTCTGCACCGCAGACCGCGCTGCTGCAACTCGGCGTCTGAACGAGCCGGGCTTATTGGGGCGCAGAGTGACGTTCCAGCGCGCCGCCGCGCCGGCAGCCTTCATCAAGGCCTCGCGCGCTTCGGCGGGAATCGAGTACTGCGGGTCGAGAATGGTCACAGTATCTGTCATTGGGGTCTCAACGGTAACTGGCTGCCTGCATTTCGAACATAGCCGCATAGCGGCCGCCGAGAGCCATCAGCTGCGAGTGGTTTCCTTCTTCAACCAGGCGGCCGCCTTCGAGAACGACAATGCGGTCAGCCATGCGAACGGTCGAGAATCGATGCGAGATGAGCAGCGCCATCTTGCCTTCAGTAAGTTCGGCGAAGCGCTCGAACACTTCCAACTCGCTCCGTGCATCCAGCGCGGCAGTAGGCTCATCGAGAATGAGGAGCTGCGCATCGCGGAGGTAAGCGCGCGCGAGAGCGATGCGCTGCCATTCGCCGCCCGATAGGTCCACGCCGCCTTCGAACCGCCGGCCGAGCATCTGTTCATAGCCGCCATGAAGCTTGCCCACCACGCTGGCGGCAAGACTCTTCTCGGCAGCGTAGCGGATCTCCTCTTCCGTGTGAGGAACCTCGACACGCCCCACAGCAATGTTTTCCCGCGCGGTCATCTCGTACCGCATGAAGTCCTGAAAGATCACGCCCATCTCGGCGTGCAGGTCGTCCAGGTCATACTCGCGAAGGTCAACGCCATCGAGCAGTATCTGACCCTCGGAGGGATCGTAAAGCCGCGTGATGAGTTTCACGACAGTCGTCTTGCCCTGGCCATTTTCACCAATTAGGGCAATCCGCTCGCCCGGCTCGAGGAAGAAGTTGAAGTTCTTGAGGATACGGCGCTCGGTGCCCGGATAAGTGAAAGACACGTTCCTGAACTCGAATCCGTGGCGGATGGGACGCGGGACCTTGAAGCCACCTTCCTTGTTTTGCACCCGCGGCTTCATCTCGAAGAACGCCAGCAGGTCCGTAAGGAACAGAGCCTGGTCGGCCACGCCGGATGCTGTCGAGAAAGCCTGTTGAATATTACCCATCGCCTGCATGATTGCGGTGGTGATGAGCGTGAGGTCGCCAATGCTGTAGCGGCCCTGGATCGTGCGCCAGATGCTATAGCCGTAAGCGGCGTAGTAGCCAAGCTGGCCGATGATAGCGAGAATCCCACCCCAGAACAGCCGCCGTCTGTTGAGCGCCACGTTCTGCTCGTATATGGTCTGCGACAGCGCGGAGAAGCGATTCGTAAGGTACTCGCTCAGATTGAAAAGCTTGAGTTCCTTCGCAGCTTCCTTGCTGCCGCCCACCTGGCGCAGATAGTCCATTTGGCGGCGCAGCGGAGTCTGACGGAAGTTCTTCGCATAGGTCAGAAACGCAAAGTGGCTTTCGCCAAGGAATGCTGGAAGAATTCCGGCGACCAGCAGCAGGAGCAGGAACGGCGAATACTTGATGAGAACGATCGAGAACGCAATCGCAGTGACCGACTGCTGAATCAACCGGCCCATCTGCTGGATCATTGCAAGCCGGTCGGTAGCCTGAACCCGCGCGCGCTCCAGCCGATCGTAGAACACGGGATCTTCGTACACCGTAACGTCGAGCGCCGCAGCCTTGCGCATCACCTCGACGCTCACGTGATGCGTGTAGCGATCGGCAAGCAGGTTGTCAAAGTAGTCGACAGAGCGCGTGAGGATGCCAGTCAGGACCGCGAGCGCCATCTCGCTGCCCACAAGCCACCAGAAGTGTGCAGGCAGCGGCTGCTGCATGCGCAGGCGGTTCACCCCGTCGATGATGAAACGGCCGATGATGCCGATGCCGACGGGCAAAAACGCCACCACGATGCGGATGGTGATGTTCCAGAAGACGACGGAGGGACCGGATTCCCAGACAAAATGCAGGACGGGAGGGACGTTCTTCAACGCACGAATGCGTTCCGCCCACGCGCCGCCTTCGCGTGGCTGAGCTTCATCCACACTGGTGCCGCAATCTTTCTTCTCGTCGATCTTGGAAGGCATTGACTTCTGACATTCCTGTTAGGTTATGAGTGCGATGTAGGTAAGCGCCCGAGCGCGGACAAAGCTCAAAATCCAAGGGAAGCTATCTACAACGAGAGCCGTGTCTAGAGGATACGATGCGCCGGAACGGCCCATCTGTTGTTTTTGCGTCCCATAATGCGCCGAGTGCGGGCACTCTACTCAAGATGCAAGGGCGGAGGCGTATAGGGCTTGAAACCCGCCGCATCCATGCCTCGGGTGGCCTCAACGTTCTTCATGAACACATCCCAGACAAATCCCGTCCGAGCGTTCTCCGCCATTAGCATGGTGATTCCAGTATCAATCCCCACCACATCTGTGTCATACCAATTCGTGAGGGGGTTGAACGCGTCGACGAACCCGTAGCGGCACCATGCGTTGGGATACCTGTCGTGAATGGTGCGCAGTACCCTCATGCAAGCGCCCGGCAAAAAGGGAATTGATCCGCCGGCGGCAGCGGGAACCACCGTTCCATCGATCGGACCCATCGCCGGCGGTCCGCCCCAAGCCACATACCCACGGGCCGAGTCCGATGCGGTAATACCCCACAGAGCGTTGCTGTAGTCGGAATATTGTGGATTCAGCTCGATGCAGAACCTCCGATGCACTTCCGTGGCGATAACCGAGTTCTGGAAGTAGTCAGCGAATTTGTCCCGCTTGTTGCGAAAGTCGAACCACGCCTGCGAGTACTGGTGAACGAACAGAGGCGCAAAAGACCCGATATACCGCAGGCCATCGTACTCGAAAACTCGCCGTTTCCATGCGAACCAGGCGTCACTCGGCAGCGGATGTGAAACGGAGCCCATGCCCAGCAGGTACATCATCATCAGTTCACTGTAGTAGTCCCAGCGCGAGTGGATGAAGCCCATCTCCGGCGTCCAGCCATGTGACAGCAGGGCAGTGTCTTCCGCCAGCCAGTTCCACTCCACACGATCGAAGATCGCATGGGACATATCGCGAATGTCTTTGTCGTCGAAGTACTGGTGGCACATGAGAGCACCGCAAAGCATCATGGCCGTATCGACCGAAGACACTTCGGAGTCCCAAACGCGCTCCCCGGTATTAATGTTGGCGAAGTGATAGAAGAATCCCCGATGCGTGGGCAGTTTGTGCCAAATGAACGAGAGTGTCTGAACCACCCGTCGCCGCGCGTCCTCATATCCGATAAAGCCACGCTTATGGCCGATGCAGATAGCCGTCAGGCCAAACCCGACTGAGGCAATGCTGGCGGCAAGGCTGTTGTCGTTCTCCCGCACGTTGCAGCGGTCCTTGATCAGACCCGTCTGCGGGTTCGCCTGTTCCCAGAAGAAGAGGAAGTTGGCATGCTCCAGGTCATTGAGGAACTGGTCATCTTGGGGTGAGAGTGGCTCGGGAATAGGCGGGGCCGGCTGCGCGGCCTGCGCCTGACCGGCAAACGCATCCAGAGCGCTCAAAGGCAGCGCCCCCGCAAGGGAAAGGGTAGCCATCTGGCGCAACACCGCTCGCCGAGACAAGGCCCGCGGATCAAGTTGCGAGGAATCGCCTGGGCGATCCCGGAACTGCAGATCACCTCTCTCGTGCAATAGCTTCAATTCACTTTCTCCGTGCGGAAGCCGGTGTAAACCAGAACATGTCTGCTGCCAACTCTGTTTAGATGCAGAAAACGCGGCCCGGTGGGTTTCCGCGGACAGCGAAATCCGGCCGAAGCGCGTCCAATACTCTCAGGCGAATCAATGGGATGGAGAAAGCTTAGCCTCTGGATCGCGGTGGTGGCTTGTGCGGCGCTCATTACGTGGGCGGTGATCGCGCGCGTCCACCGCTGGAGACCGAGAACCATAACGTTGCAAGGTGCAGTCCTGCGCGACGACCCTGATCCGCGACGCCAACTGCCAGTCGCGGGAGTGTCCGTCACGGCAACAGATGGAATGATGAGCACGAGCGGCGAGTCAGACGCCTCCGGGTATTTCAAGCTCAAATTCCGTGAGAGACTCTGGCCCGGGCATACGCTGCAATTGATGTTTCGCAAGCCGGACTACAGAGACTACGACCTGACTGTTCCCATGACTTACCGGGGTGCCGGCGACAAGGTCTACGTAGCCATGCTCAAACCGGTCGTCCAGGAGAAGGAAGCCAACACAGGTAAGAAGCTCTCCGTCGTAAGCAACGTCCGCATCCGCTTCACCGAAAATACCGAGGGCGACGAGAATATCGCCAGCGCCGTCAAGACGTTCCAGGTGGTGAACCAGGGCAATGTGCCCTGCAACGGCCAGGGACCGTGTTCGCCCGACGGAAAGTGGAAAGCAGCTGTCAACTCGGTTACGCTCGACGCCGGCACCGGCAACGAATTCCGCAACGCCCGCGCCTCCTGCATTGCCGGCCCCTGCCCGTTCACGCGCATTGATTCGAGTGGATTCGAACACGGCGGCCGCATGATTACGGCCAGCGCCCTCGACTGGTCTGACACCGCCACCTTCCTTCTCGAAGCCGAGGTCTTTCGAAAATCCATCAATTCGAGCGTGCGCGAATCCTACCCAGTCATCTTCGGCCGAACCCTCAACTTCGTGCTCCCAGCTACGCAGGAAGGCGTGAGCATCGAGGCCGATATCGATGGCACTCCGATCGTTTTTCCACTCGGTCCGGAGATGTATCTGAGCTGGGCGGCTTGCAACTCGCGCTCCAGTCACGACGCGGCAAGCTCCACTGTTTACCGTTGCGAACTCAAACCCGGCTACCGGTTCTAAGTCCTTTCGATACCCGCACCTTCGTCTCGTTTTCGCGTTTGCTTTACCATGAATAAGGATGGATATACTGGCGAAAAAGCGAGCCGTCGTTCTGCTGAGCGGCGGACTCGATTCAGCTACCGTACTGGCCATTGCGCGCAGCCAGGGCTTCGAAGCGTATGCGCTGTCGTTTTCCTATGGCCAGCGGCATAGCTGGGAACTGCAGGCAGCAGCCCGCGTGGCCCAAGCCGGAGGTGCCGCGCAGCACCGGGTTGCCACAATCGACCTGCGTGCATTCGGCGGTTCTGCGCTTACCGACGACATCGCCGTACCCAAGGGACGCGACGCCGAAGACATGAGCCACGGCGTTCCCGTCACGTACGTGCCTGCGCGCAACACGATCTTCCTCTCCTTCGCGCTAGCCTGGGCTGAGGTCCTGGGATCAAGCGATATCTTCATCGGTGTCAACGCTCTCGACTACAGCGGCTATCCCGATTGCCGCCCGGAGTTCATCCGCGCCTACGAGCAGATGGCGAACCTTGCGACACGAGCTGGCGCCGAAGAACATCACAAGCTCACCATTCACGCACCCCTCATGCAGATGACCAAGGCCGAAATTATTCGCGAAGGCATGAAGCTTGGAGTCGACTATAGCCTGACCAGCAGTTGCTACGACCCCTCTCCCGACGGCACCCCCTGCGGACAGTGCGACTCGTGCTTCCTCCGGCAAAAAGGCTTCGCGGAGAATGGCATGGCCGATCCTCTGCAATACCGCGATCCCGCGCAGGTGCAGTGATGAGTTACGCCGTCAAAGAGATCTTCTACACCCTGCAGGGCGAAGGAGCGCAGTCCGGCCGGGCCGCGGTCTTCTGCCGCTTCGCAGGATGCAATCTCTGGTCGGGACTTGAAAAGGATCGCGCGGCAGCCGTATGCAAGTTCTGCGACACGGACTTCCTCGGCGTGAATGGCCCCGGCGGTGGCAAGTTCGAAGCGGCGAACGAACTCGCCGACGCAGTTGCGAAAACGTGGCCCAGCAGCAATGGACACGGCCGGCGATATGTAGTCTGTACGGGCGGCGAACCCCTGCTGCAGCTGGACGCGGCGCTGATCGATGCATTCCACGCTCGCGAGTTTGAGGTCGCGGTAGAGACCAATGGCACAATCGCAGCCCCGCCTGAGCTGGACTGGGTCTGCGTCAGTCCCAAGGCCGGTGCGAAGCTGGTCCAACGATCGGGCGACGAACTGAAGCTCGTCTATCCGCAGAAGGAGATCCCTCCGCAAGAGTACGAGGGGCTCGCCTTCAGGCACTTCTTTCTGCAGCCCATGGACGGCCCTGATCGCGCGGTAAACACGGAGCTGGCGGTCAGGTTCTGCATGGATCATCCGCAGTGGCGACTCAGCCTGCAAACGCACAAAATCGTCGGCATTCCGTAAGGATTGGCATGGAAATTTTCAAGGAGTTCTCAATCGAAGCGGCGCATTGGTTGCCGCACGTGCCTGAGGGGCACAAGTGCCGGCGTCTGCACGGGCACAGCTTCCAAATCCAAGTCCACGTTGCCGGCCCGGTAGACGAGCATCTCGGATGGGTCATGGACTTCGCCGACATCAAGGCCGCCTTTCAAACCATCGAGGATCAGCTCGATCATCGATGCCTGAACGACATCAAAGGCCTTGAGAATCCCACCAGCGAGAACCTCGCGCGCTGGATCTGGAACCATCTGCGCGCTGACCTTCCAGCTCTCAGCAAAATCGTGGTTCGCGAGACCTGCACCAGCGGATGCGTCTACCAGGGCGATTAAATCAAGCGGGCATCGGTGCATGATGCCCGCTCTGCTTGGCTACTTCCCGTCAGTCTGCGTCTTGGTAATGAACGCCGCGACTCGATCGTGCAACTGCTTCAGGCTTTCATCGCGCACATAGACCATGTGGCCCGACTCGTAAAACGAGTACTCGATATTCTTCGCAAGTGATTGCGGAATGGGCAGGTGCTTCTCTTCATAGATCGCGGCAAAGAACGGCGTGGCCAAATCGTAGTAGCCCCCGTTCACCATCACCTTCAGCCGCGGATTCGTCTTCATCGCCTCCGCAAGATCCACCGCCACATTCAGCGCGATGGGATTACCGCGATGCAGGAAGCTCCACTGCGCTCCGCCGAACAGCGCCTCGGGCAGATACGTTTGTCCCTCGCCGTACTTCAGATCCTTGCGCACATAATCGTTGAAGATCGACACGTACGCAGACGAAATCGCCGAGCTCTGCGGATCGTAATCGGCAAACTGGCTCAGTGGATCAATCGACGGCCCGGAATAGCGCGTATCCAAACGGCCGGTCGTGAGGTCCTGGTCATCCTGTAGCGTCTTCTCGAATTCCCCGCCATTCACGCGCAGATTCGCTTTCAAAATGTACGTAGTCGGAAGGCCCGTATAGTTGTGCAGCTTCTCCGCCGTGGCCTGCTTTTCCTCTGCCGAGATGTCCGTGCCCTGTGCCAGCGCGTGGCTGTAAGCGCCCATGGCAAAGTCTTCCACCTCCTTCAGAAACGGCTCCAGCGCCGGCGCCTGTTGCGGCAGCTTCTTGTGATACCAGGCAGTCGCCGCGTACGTGGGCAGCGCAAGCACATAAGGCAGGTCCACCCCCGGATTGCCTTGCGGGAAATCAATGTCGGTGCTGAAGTTGAAAATCTGCGACAGCAGAATCACGCCGTTCAGATCGATGTTCTTGTTGTTCTCCAGAACGTCAGCGAGAACCGCCGACCGCGTCGTCCCATAGCTTTCCCCAAAAATGTACTTCGGCGAGTTCCAGCGGCTGTACTTCGTAATGAACCGAACGATGAACCGCGCGAACGCATTGGCATCCTCATCCACGCCCCAGAACGCCTTCTCGGGGTCCTTGCCCATCAGCCGTCCGAACCCCGTGCCCGGCATGTCGACGAACACGAGGTCGCTCACGTCCAGCAGCGAGTTCGCATTGTCGACCATTTTGTAGGGAGCCGCGGCCAGGTGCTGATCGCCGGAAGTGGCAACATGCTTCGGCCCCAGCGATCCCATGTGCAGCCACACGGTCGAACTACCTGGGCCGCCGTTATAGAAGAACGTGACGGGCCGATCTTCCGCCTTCGCGTCCCTCTTGAAGTAAGCAAAGTACGACATGCGCGCAGTCGGCGGCGCATCCTTCGCCTCCTTGGGCTCGTTCAGCGCAAGCTGGCTGCCCGGCTCAGGCTTGCCGTCGAGGCCAAGCTGCGCATCCTGCACGTCCGTCGCGCCCACCGTAATCGTGCCGGCAATCGCGTTATACAGAATATGCTGACCGCCCACATCCACCGACCCTTGCGTGGTGACCTCGGTTGCAGCGGGCTTTTCGGCAGGCTTGCTTTCATCCTTCTTTTTGTCATCATCCGCCCGCGCGAAAACAGTCGAAGCGAGCAGGGAAGCGGAAAGCAGGCAAAGCGCCAGGCGACCAGAAAATCGCATACGTGAACTCCAGTGACTTGTAATTTGTTGGGTGACCGTGAAAAGCCAGTATATGTCGCGCGTCTGCCAGTGTCCGTTTCCGAACACCGAGCAAAGCAAAGGGCGCGATCCAAACGAATCGCGCCCCAGATTCTGAAGTTCTGCCCGAGGCTCCTACTTCTGCGGTTTGTCGAATGGCTGCTTGTCAGAGATCTTCGGCCGTTCTTCCGCCCGCAACTGCTTGCTCACCTGCTGCACCTCACGAAACACGCGCAGCAAATTGCCGCCCAGAATCTTCCGGCAGTCCTCGGCAGAGTAGCCCCGCTCCATCAACGCCGCCGTGATCTTCGGCAGGTCGGCAGCCGAGTCCATGCCCTCCGGCAACTGCCCGTCCACGCCATCAAAATCAGACCCCAGCCCGACATGGTCCACCCCTGCGACCTTCGCAATGTGATCGATATGGTCGATCAGCAGCGACAGCGGCGGCCGCGGAATCCTATCGGCAAACTGCCGCTGAATCTTCGAAATCTCCTCGTAATTCGGCTCGCGCCCGGCGGCCTTTTCCTTGTCCTTGAATTCCTGCACAGCCTTATCCACTTCCGGCTTCTGCGCCTTCGCCGCATCACGATAAGCCTGTGACAGGAACGCCGAATAGTAGTTCACCTGCACCACGCCGCCCTTCGACTCAGGCCCTCCCGATCGCGCCACCGCAAGCAGCATGTTATCCGTCATGTTCCGCGGATGATCATCGAGCGCCCGCGCCGACGAGTGCGATGCAATCAGCGGAGCCCGCGTAATCCGCGTTGTGTAGAAGAACGTCTTATCCGAGACATGCGAGATGTCCACCATCATGCCCAGCCGGTTCATCTCATACACCACGTCCTTGCCAAACTCGCTCAGCCCGTCCTGCGTGTGCTGCACCTTCGCATCGTCGATGTCGCCCGAGCTATCGGCCCATCCGTTCGAGTTCGACCACGTCAGCGTCATGTACCGCACGCCTAGGTCGTAATACTGCCGCAGCAGCGCCAGCGAGTCCTCGATCGAATGCCCGCCCTCGATACCCATCAGCGCCGCCAGCTTGTGCTCGCGGTGCGCCTTCTCGATATCCTCTGGGCTCACGGCCAGCATCATCTTGTCCGGATGCTTCGCCACCTGCTGCTTCACCGCATCAATCAGCACCAGCGTCCGCTTCGCATAGTGCCCCTTGTAGAGCTCCGGCTCCACCCAGATCGAAAAGAACTCGGCGCCCAGGTTGCCTTTCTTGGCCGATTCAAAATTCAGATTGCCGCCCTTCAGCGGATCGGCCATGTCGAAGTTCTCATCGACAAAGCGCTGCGTCGTGTCGGCATGCGTATCGATCACAAGCGAGGACTGGTGCACAGCTTCAGGGGAAAGTTTCTGTGTCATCTTTGGGGAAGGCTTGGCCGGTTTCTGATTTGCTGGAGCCTGCCCTATCATCATCGTGGGCAGGCAAACGGCGAGCGTGGCGATCAGCAGGCGGTTGCTCATAGGCTTGGCGTCAGTATAGCCGCCCCCGTAACGCCGGTCTCCAGACCGGCTGTCGTGCGGGTCTCCCGACCCGCACGGTCCTCCTCTTACTGCGGCTTCAAACCCAGCGCACGCAGATACCCATCGTTCACCCGCTCGCTGGAGAACTGCACCTTTTTCAGCAGATCATCGAACGTGGCCTGCGCCTCTTCCGGAGACGGCCGCGCCGCAATGCGCTTCTCCGCGTTCCCAGTTCCCGGAGCCATCGCGGCTAGCTTCACCACCGCATCCCAGTGTTCCGGCCGGTCGAACGTCACCGGGCTCGAATTCGCATCCATCTTCTTATAGGGCCAGAAGCACCAGCCAACGTGATTGTCCTCGAGCGTCTTCGTAAACGCGGCGATCCACTCATCCTTGTTCTCGCCCGACTCGCCCAGCCATATCGGCACATGATACTTGTCGCGGAAATCGAGATACTCCTGAATCACGCTCACATCCGTCGCGGTCCAGTATTTGTGGAACGTGTACATCACGTTCTTATCGAACGGCTGCCCGAACACCTTGAAATTCGAGTCCCACTGCGCCCCGCCTAGAATCACGATATGGTTTTTGTCCACTTCCCGAACAGCCGCGACGAGCCGTTTGAAGAGCGGCTCCAGGTCTTTGTTGTACCGTTGCAACTGCGGGAAGTGCGGTATGGGCTCATTCAACAGGTCGTAGCCAAGAACGATCGACTCATTCGCGTAGTGCTTCGCAATCCGCCGCCACACCTCAACGGTGCGCGCCTGCGCCTCGGTGTCCGTATACAGCCACGGATACCCCTCGCTGTCATCGATATTGGTACCGGTCTGTCCACCCGGTGCGCAGTGCAAATCGAGAACGATGTAGATGTGATCCTTGCGCGCCCACTGCACAAGCTGATCAATATACCGGAATCCCTCCGCGTTATCGGTCGCAAAGAACTTCCAGTGAAACGGCACGCGCACGGAGTTGAAGCCCATCTTCGCAATGCGATCGATGTCGGCCTGCGTGATATACGTCTCGCGCCACTGCTTCCAGAACGCCTCCGACTTCGATGGCCCGATCAACTCCCGCGTCAGTGCTTCAATCTCGCTCGGCGACTGCGGCCCGCCATCGAAGTGAAACATGTAGCCTTCGGGCTCAAGCCAGTTCCCGAGATTCGTGCCGCGCAGCATGATCGTCTTGCCGCTGCCGTCCACGACATTGGCGCCCGAAGTATGTACAAACCCGCGTTGTGCGAAGAGGGCCGAGTTCACAGAGAGACCAAGGCAAAAAAGAACAGAGCAGAATTTACGGATCGACATAGCAACCCGAGTATACGACCCGCCGGCCCGCCACATTGGGTCTTGAAAGGGCACGGCTTTAGCCGTGCCGATTGCTGCGACTGAATAGGCGGGCGGGGCTTTAGCCCCTGAGGGAAAGGTCCTCTCCGCGCATCAGCCGCTTAATCTTTCCTCGTCCGCGCAGCCCGTTTCCGCGCCGTCGCTCCATGACGCTTCGAAGAATACGATGCTTTCCGCAGCGTAGACCTATGCGCATGCCGCGAGCGCGCCGGCAGCACCCTACCCACCGAGTGCTCCGCTCCCGCCGGATTCACCACATAATTCGGATCGAGCATCGCAATCACGTTCCGTGCACGGTCGCGATACAGCCGCGCCCACTGGCTCTGCACCAGGCTGAGCTGCACCTCATGCCAGTACTTCGCATCGGCGCGCGCCGCCGCGGTACCGTCCGCACCCACGCTGTCGCGATTGATCAGCCCAAGAAACGTCGAGAACTGTTCGAGATTCACGCCCATCTGGTAAACCAGTTGCGTCATCGCCATCTGCTGGCTGGCGCTCAGGCGGTCGAAGTTCCGGCAGTAGGCCTTCGCGTTATACGCGGCTTGAATAATGCCGATCCGCAGCAGCGCATTCGCGTCGGCCTCCGTAATCTGCGGCTCAAGCGACCATATCTGCTTCCGGAAGCCCTTCTTGTTCCACGCGTCCAGCCGGTCGTGAAACTGCGCGAGGATCGTGTCTAGCCGTGCCGGCTCAAGCCCGGCCGCCTGCCACAGATCCGCCGAAGACGGCTCCAGGAAAGGATGCGGATTGAGACCATCGTGCTGGAGATGGATCCGCTCCGGCAAATCAAGACTGAACCCCGCGCCGATCAGCGGCTGCGCCGTCTTGGGATCGGGATAAGCGGCCAGCACCCAGCCCTCATGCCGCTTGTCCCGCAGAAGGTCCATGAGGTCATCGACATCAAACTTCACGTCCGAGGGCTGGAAGGCGGTGAGAATCTTGACCGCGTCAGGAAGCGCTGCCGCTTCCTCGCTCGCCCGAACAATTGCGCCGGGAATCGTAGTAGGCGCCGGAACGTCGGACTGCCCGGGCAGCGCTGGAGCCACCTGCATCGGCGCCTGAGCGGGCGCGGCAGGCGCCGGAAGTGCCGGCTGCACGGTCTGCCCCCCAGCCGCCAGTGAAGCCAGAAACACGAATGCCAAAACAGTGAAAGAGCTCTTCATTTCCCCCGAAAACCCCGCAGATCACGACCCAGTAGCATCAACATGCCTCAAAATCGGCAGATTTGGCAATGACCTAATAGCATCATCGAATGCAAGTGGTCATCAGAGAATCCCAAATCGCGGCCCGCCCACCCTGACGCCTCATCGCTGTCACAAACCCAAGCCCGACCTAAAAGGAACGGATTCAGCACATTCCGTACCTGCTTTTCCTCAACCGATCCCGCCATCCCTCCGAACCGCACCGGAACTAAAATCGAACTAGACCATGGCCGAATTTACCCACCTCCATCTGCACACCGAGTACTCCCTCCTCGACGGCGCCTGCGACGTCAAAAAGCTAGTCGACCGCGTCTCCAAGCTCGGCCAGAAGTCCGTCGCCATGACCGACCACGGCAACATCTATGGCGCCGTACACTTCTTCAACGCCGCGAAAGAGAAGGGAATCAAGCCCATCCTTGGCTGCGAGCTCTACGTGTGCAAGAACGAGGACCACCGCGCTCCTGCCCAGGGCGACGACTACAACCACCTCCTCGTCCTCGCGGAAAACGAAGAGGGCTACCGCAACCTCATCCGCATCACGTCTGAGGCCTCCCTCTACGGCTTCTATCGCAAGCCGCGCATCAGCAAGCAATATCTCGCCGCGCACTCTGAGGGCCTCATCGCCACCTCCGGCTGCCTCTCGGGCGAGCTCTGCGAGTACCTCCACAACGAGCACGGCAAATGGGACGCCGCCACCGGCTACGCCAAGGCCAAAGCCACAGCCCTTCAGTACCAGGACATCTTCGGCAAGGGCAACTTCTATCTGGAAATTCAGGACCAGGGCCTCGAAGCCGAGCGCAAGATCCAGAACGATCTCTTCCGCCTCGAAAAAGAACTCGACATCCCCATGCTGGTCACCAACGACTCGCACTACCTCTGCGGCGAAGACTCTCACGCCCACGATGTGATGCTCTGCGTCCAGACCGGCGCTAAGATCCACGACAACGACCGGTTCAAGTTCGACTCTGACCAGTTCTTCGTCAAATCCGGCGACGAAATGGCGCGCCTCTTCCCCGACAATCCCAGCCTCCTCTCCCGCACCATGGAGATCGCCGAGCGCTGCAACTTCAAGCTGCACCCCGTCGACAATCCCTTCCCGCAGATGGATGTTCCCGAAGGCCACACTGTCGACAGCTACTTCGAGCTCATATGCCGCGAGGGATTCAAGAAGCGCCGCGACACCGCCATCGGCCACCTCCAGGCCACCGGCCAGTTGCGCAAGTCCCTCGCCGAGTACGAGGCACGCCTCAATTACGAAATCGGCATTATCCACCAGATGAAGTACTCAGGCTACTTCCTCATCGTCTGGGACTTCATCAAATATGCGCGCGACCACGGCATCCCCGTTGGCCCCGGCCGCGGATCGGGCGCAGGTTCGCTCGTCGCCTATTGCATGGAGATCACCAACATCGATCCCATGCAGAACGTCCTCCTCTTCGAGCGCTTCCTCAACCCTGAGCGCGTGTCCATGCCTGATATCGACGTCGACTTCTGCATGAACCGCCGCGGCGAAGTCATCAACTACGTGGTGGGCAAATACGGCCGCGAGCAGGTCAGCCAGATCATCACCTTCAACACCATGGCCGCCAAGGGCTCCATCAAAGACTGCGGCCGCGCCCTCGACATGCCCTATGGCGACGTCGATCGCATCGCCAAGCTCATTCCCGCCACCGTCGGCATGACCATCGACAAGGCGCTCGAAGAAGTGCCCGACCTCGCCAAAATTTACGAGACCGAGCAACCCGTCCGCGAGCTCATCGACACTGCCAAAAAACTCGAAGGCCTCGTCCGCGGCCAGGGCGTGCACGCCTCCGCTGTCGTCATCGCTCCGCGCGCGCTCACTGAACTCGTCCCCGTTGCAAGAACGAAAAACGACGAAATCGTCACCGCCTACGACATGGTGGCCGTCGAAAAAATGGGCCTGCTCAAGATGGACTTTCTTGGGCTCGCCACCCTCACCGTCATCGAGGACTGCCTCACGCTCATCAAGCAGAACCGCGGCATCGACGTCGACATCGAAAAGATCCCGCTCGATGACGAAGAGACATTCAAGAAAGTCTTCCAGGCGGCCCTCACCTCGGGCGTATTCCAGTTTGAATCAAGCGGCATGCGCGACATGCTCCGCCGCTACAAGCCTGAAAAGCTCGAAGAGCTCACCGCTCTCACAGCGCTCTTCCGCCCCGGCCCCATCCAGGGCGGCATGATGGAAGACTTCATCGAGCGCAAGTGGGGCCGTCGCAAAGTCGAGTACATGCTACCCGAGCTGGAAACCCTGCTCAAGGAGACCCTCGGCGTCATTGTCTACCAGGAACAGGTCATGCAGATCGCCAACGTCCTCGCCAGCTACTCGCTCGGCGAAGCCGACCTGCTCCGCCGCGCCATGGGCAAAAAGAAGCCCGAAGAAATGGCCAAGCAGCGCGATCGCTTCATCTCCGGTGCAGTCGCCAACGGCCACCCCAAAGACATCTCCGCCGAGCTCTTCGACCAGATGGAGAAGTTCGCGGGCTACGGCTTCAACAAGTCGCACTCCGCCGCCTACGGTCTCGTCTCCTATCAGACCGCCTATCTCAAAACGCACTACCCCACCGAATTCATGGCCGGCCTGCTAACCTCGGAAGTCTCCAAGCCCGAGAACGTCGTCAAATACATCGCTGAGTGCAAGGAGATGGGCATCGCCGTCGAGCCGCCTGACGTGCAAATCTCCGGCGCGCAATTCACGCCCCACGGCGACGCCATCCGCTTCGGTCTCGCCGGAATCAAGAACGTCGGCGGCAACGCCATCGAATCCATCATGAAGGCCCGCGAAGAAGTGGGTGGCCGCTTCGAAAGCCTCTGGCAATTCTGCGAGAAGGTCGACCTGCGCGTAATGAACAAGCGCGTCATCGAGTCGCTCATCAAAGCCGGTGCCCTCGACTCGCTCGGCAAGCGCGCCGCCTTGTACGGCGCAGTCGACAAAGCAATGGAGCGCGCGCAGAAAGCCCAGCGCGATCGCGAGCAAGGCCAGCACGGTCTCTTCGGCCTCTTTGACGACACACCCGCGCACGGCCAGAAGAACGGCGACGACCTGCCCAAGGTCCCCGACTGGGAAGAGGGCGAGCGCCTCGCCAACGAGAAAGAAGTCCTCGGCTTCTTCGTCTCCGGCCATCCGCTCGACAAGTACGCCGAAAAACTCCGCAACCTTCCCGGCATCATCTCGGTAGCTGAAGCCCTAGAGCGCAAGCCGCCCGAGCGTGTCTGGGGCAAGCAGAGCGATCCCACCGATGAAATCCAGGTTGCCGGCACACTCCTCGGCATGGCCCCGCGCAAAAGCAAGCGCGACGGCAAAATCTACGCCATGGGCCACCTTGAAGACGCCTCCGGCAAAATCGACGTCATCTGTTTCTCGCGCGACTACGAACGCCTCGGCGAGCAGCTCAAGACTGAAGCTCCCGTCGTCATCCGCGGCGTACTCATGGGTGAAGAAGACTCAGCGCCCAAGATCTCCATCAGTGGTGTGCAGCCTCTCGATGCCATGAAGGTCAAGCTCCCAGGCGGCATCCGCATCCGCATCAATCTCGATCGCGCCACCGAGGAAATCTTCGCCACCCTCAAGTCCGCAGCGGACGCCGCACCCGGCCCCGGCAAGGTAATGCTTCAACTCGAACAGAAAGGCCAGTTCGCCGTCATCCTCGAACCCGATCAGATGGCCGTCGCCGCCGACAAAGGCTGGATCGAGCGCGTAGAAGACCTCACCGGCCGCGGTACAGTTCAGATAGTCGGATAGCAGTGGACAAAATCATGGGAGAGCCACTTAGTGGCCATCAGTAAGACAGAGCAGGTTCGCGTCAGCAAGTTCCTCAGCCTCGTTCTGAGGCATCAGCCCGACGCGGCAGGTGTCACTCTCGATGAAGCAGGCTGGTGCGCCGTTGATGCGTTGCTACAAGGATGCACATCGCACTGCTATGAGATATCGCGCGACGACCTCGCGAGAGTTGTGGAGCAAAACGACAAGAAGCGCTTCCAGTTCTCAGAGGACGGTGCTCGCATTCGCGCCGTGCAGGGACACAGTCTTGACGTCGACCTCGACTACCAGGCGCAGACGCCTCCCGAAGTGCTTTACCACGGCACCGCGACCCGCTTCCTCGATTCCATCAAGCAACAGGGATTGCTCAAAATGTCCCGCCAGTTCGTTCACTTGTCTGCGACCCACGAGACCGCGCTGAAGGTGGGCGAGCGCCATGGCAAGCCCGTCGTTCTTGGAGTTCGTGCGGGCGAAATGCATCGCTCCGGTACGCCGTTTTACAGGGCTGCGAATGGAGTCTGGCTCGTCGACGCGGTGCCACCGGTGTACCTGCGATTCCCCGAGACAACCAGATAGGAATTCCCAAACGCACGAATTCTCTAGCCCCCCATCCCCTCTCAGTGGAATAATGGCCGACGGTTCTCCCCAGACTACATCTAGGCTTCTTCCCTGAACGAAGGACAAATACAGATGTGCGGAATCGTCGGAGTCTATTCGCGTCGCGAACCCGTTTCTCCCGCTGCGCTTGAGCGTGCCACCAACAGCCTTTATCACCGCGGACCTGACGGCCAGCGTCACTGGATCTCCCCTGATCGCCGGGTCGGCCTCGGCCACACGCGCCTCAGCATCATCGACCTCGCCACCGGTGACCAGCCCCTCTCCAGCGAAGACAACCGCACGCACGTCGTCGTCAACGGCGAGTTCTACGGCTACGAGAGCATCCGCCACGACCTCCAGCAGCGCGGCCACCATCTCGCCACCAAAGCCGACAGCGAAATCGCCCTCCACCTCTACGAAGAACTAGGCCCCCACTGCCTCGAGCATCTGCGCGGCGAGTCCGCCCTCGTCCTCTGGGATGAAAACCGCCGCCGCCTCTTCGCCGCCCGCGACCGCTTCGGCATCAAGCCGCTCTTCTACGCCTGGCACAACGACAAGCTCTACCTCGCATCCGAAGTCAAAGCCCTCTTCGCCGCCGGCGTTCCCGCGCGCTGGGATGAAGAAAGCGTCTTCCATTCCGTGGCCTTTGGCGGCCACCAGATGCGCACCCTCTACGACGGGGTCTTCCAGGTCCCGCCCGGCTACTACATGCTTGTCACCGACAAGCATGTCCAGCTCAACCAGTACTGGGACTTCAACTATCCCCGCCGCGACCAGGCCCTCGCCGCGCGCTCTGACGCCGACTACATCGCTGAATTCCGCCACGCCATTGATGAAGCTGTGCGCATCCGCCTCCGTGCGGACGTTCCCGTAGGCGTCTATCTCTCCGGCGGACTCGACTCCTGCTCGGTCCTCGGTCTCGCCGCCCGCCACCATCCCGACCCCATCAAGGCCTTCACCCTCACCTTTGAAGACGCAGCCTACGACGAGGGTCCCATTGCCCGCGAGATGGCCGCCCTTGCCGGCGCTGAGTTCCACGCCATCCCCATCAACCAGCGCAACCTCGCCGACAACTTCGCCGACGCCATCGCCCAGACTGAAACCGTCTGCATCAACGCCCATGGTGTCGCCAAATACCTGCTCAGCAAGGCCGTCCGCGATGCCGGATACAAGGTCGTCATAACCGGCGAGGGCTCCGACGAAATCCTCGGCGGCTACCCGCACTTCCGCCGTGACATGCTTCTCTACAACCGCGAAGGCCAGAGCGAAGCCGCCATCAACGAACTCCTGCGCTGGCTCGACGAGCACAACACCGTCAGCCGCGGCCTCCTTCTCCCCGACGGCGAAATCGGCGATCTCAGCGCGGTCAAGCGCGTCCTCGGCTACGTCCCCTCGTGGATCGAGACATTCTCCTCGCGCGCCGTCAAAGTCCGTCCGCTCTTCGCCCCCGACTTCCACCAGCGCTACGGCCACCGCGAAGGCGAATACAACATCCTCGATGACACCAACGTCCTCACGCAGCTTCGCGGCCGCGACCCCATCCACCAGTCGCTCTACCTGTGGTCTAAAACCGTCATGGCAGGCTACATCCTCACCATGCTCGGCGACCGCATGGAGATGGCCCACTCCATCGAAGGCCGCGTCCCATTCCTCGATCACAAGCTAGTCGACGTCATCGTTTCGCAGCCTGTACACATGAAGATCCGCGGCATGACAGAGAAGTTCGTCCTCCGCGAAGCGGTCCGCGACGTCATCACTGACACGGTCTACCGCCGCCAGAAGCACCCGTTCCTCAGCCCACCCGCGACGGTCCACCCTGACGGCACCTTCCAGACCTTCGTCCAGGACACGCTGCGCGGCGAAACCCTCCGCTCCATGCCCTTCTTCGATCAGAAGGCCATCGTGTCCCTTCTCGACCGCCTCCCCAGCATGGACGTAGGCGCCCGCACCGCCAACGACCAGATCCTCATGCACATCGTCAGCATGTGCGTCCTCCAGGACCGCCTCGGCGTCGCAACCAGCCCCGCCGCCGAAGCGCAAGCCGAAATCCCGCTGGAGGTCGGCGTCCCCGCAGACTGAGTACTAAGAACTTAGGGCCTGGCTGGATGCCAGGCCCTACACCCCGCTCACTTTCCTTGATCACCTGAAGCCGCACGAACAATGAATCTCGCCACTTCTTCAGGTTCCGCCAGCATAGGTACGTGGCAGGACGGAAGGGTTATGGTGACTGCTCCCATGCGCTGGGCCATTGTGCGCTCCAGATCTGGCGGGATGGCGCGATCGTCGGCGGCCACGATGTACCAGTCCGGTTTGCTTCTCCACGCCGGAGATCCAGCGAGAGACGTGTTCAATGCGGCATACGCCGCAGGTCCCTGGGTGGCAAAGAGGATCTCCCTCTCCTTCGGGGTAAGCTGCTGTGCGAAATCCTCTAAAACTCCCCTTTCGGTTAACTTGACGAAGCCCGAACTGTCGGGCCGAAGTTCATTCGCAATCGGAGGCGGAGGGCCCTCTTGCAGAAGAGACAAAGATGATTCATTCGTATCCGGCGCGAATGCAGCCACAAAAACAAGTCCCGCGACCTTCGGATCGTTCCCGGCCTCGGAGATCACCGCTCCGCCATAAGAATGGCCAACCAGAAGCACCGGTCCATCTGCGAGCGCGATAGCACGCTTCGTGATCGCTACGTCGTTGTCAAGAGTGGCCAGCGAGAGTTGTACTGCCGTAACCTGAAAACCTCGCTCTTGCAGAATCGGAATCACTTTGGCCCAGCTCGATCCGTCTGCCCATGCGCCATGCACAAGAATGATGTTCTTGATCGCAGGCACTTGTTTCTGCGCGGATGATTGCAGAGCGCTTGCGGCGAGAATAAGCGCCGTGAGAATGGCGCCACGTCTGAGGAACGCGATCATCGATTTCATAGAAGTCTCCTGGATTCATCGCTTCCCGGGGAATAGCGATCAACCCGTGCGATGGACAGAACCAGTGGCCTGTCGTGGTTTGTTCACGGAAAATGAATTGTTTCGAGTTCCGAAGGGGCAATCAACGCGGCCTTCGCGTGCTCGGACCCCGAAGTCCTGCTTTCGGCAGTGGGCCCAAACAATGCTGGCAGTCGTGCATTTGCCGAGCTGATTTCACTCCAGCATAATTTCGGATAAATGGAGCATCTAGGCGAAAACGATCAAAAGCTGCCCATTCCTGCCCAAATCCGGAACGCGGAAGCCAAATTCGGAGGTCGGATTCGAAATAATCTGGCTCTTTGAGAGCACGACCGTACTCTAACTAAGCAGAGCAGAGCCTGTTGGCTTGAGAAAGGGAGATCCCCGCATGGATATGGGCCACAAATTTCCGACGGTGTGGAACCAACTCGCCGACACGATGTATCTCAATCATCTGCCAACGGCTGAAGTCAGAATTTCAAACGTTGCGCCGTTCTCGTTTGCTCGGCTCAGAAGCGACCGCGGCCTCCCCGAGATTGCACGGCCGACCACAGGTGAGAGCGGCTATATAGTTCCGGTACAACTTGCAGCTATACCTTACATCGAGCAATTCTTTGGCAAACGGAAGGTTTCGAGTGGTTCTTATCCGACCGGCGGGGTAAGCGCAATCGATCTGCGCGATGAACCTGCAGTTCTCCTCCCCCATGCCTTCGACACGGTAATCGTGTATGTCACTCACGGCGCGTTGGCAGATATCGCCTATGAGCATCGTTCACCACCAGTCGAACAATTGCGTGGGACTCACGGGCATCCGGATCCGATTGTTTATCACCTGGCAAAGACCCTCAGTGCTTCGCTTGAGCACCCCCGTCACGCCTCAAAGATCTTCCTGGATCACGTGTTGCATGCCTTGAATTGTCATCTGGTCTCCTCCTATGGCGGCGTGAAAACATCTGCTGCGCAATTCAGAGGTGGGCTCTCAACGGCACTCATGCGGCGAGCGAAAGAATTGCTCGAAGCGAACCTCGACGGCAACATCCCCCTTCGGCATCTTGCGGAGGCATGTGGCTTATCGACGAGTCATTATACGCGGGCCTTCAAAGAAACATTTCGCAAACCACCGCATCGGTGGTTGATTGAACGCCGCATTGACCGGGCGAAGGATCTCATGACAAATAGTCACCTCCCCATCGCTGACATCGCCATTCAGTGTGGCTTTGCCGATCAGTCTGCACTCAATCGTTCCTTCAGACGAATTCACGGAATCAGTCCCGGCCAGTGGCGACGCGCGACGACTCGTGAAAGAGGCTCGGCGTCACCCCGGACTGACTACTCTGACCGTAGCGCTGCCAGCGGCTCAACCCGCACAGCACGGCGTGCGGGAAGATAGCATGCGATCGTCGCCACCAGCGTAACCAGCGCCGCTCCTCCCACGAAGATGACCGGATCCGTGCTGCTCACTCCATAAAGGAGGCTCGACATCAGCCGCGTCATCAGCAACGCGCAAACCAGCCCAGCCCCCACGCCGGCCAGCGTCAGCGTCGTCGCCTGCCGCACCAGCATGCGCAGAATCCCCTCGGGCGTCGCCCCAAACGTGAGCCGAACTCCAACCTCCTGCGTCCGCTGTCCTACGTGATACGAAGTCACGCCATAGATTCCCACTGCCGCCAGAACCAGCGCCACCAGCGCCAGAACGTCCAGGAGAATAAAAGCCATTCGCGGAGCCGAAGTCACATTCCCCATGATCTCCGCCATCGGCCTCTCTTCGAACACCGGCTGATTCCTATCCACCGACAGAATCGCATTCCGAATTCCCGGCAGAACAACGTCCTCCGGCTGTGCTGTTCGCACCACCATGCTCATCGTCTGGTTCGGACCCTGCATATACGGGAAGTAGATCGTGGCCTCTGAAGCCCCGCTCAGCGACGAGTCATGCACCGCGCCCACCACCCCCACCACCATCCGCGGAACACGTGAGCCGTACGGTAGCACCACATGCTTTCCTATCGGGTTCTCCGTCCCGAAATACTCCCGCGCCAGTGTCTGATCGATTACCACCACTCGCGGATGCTGTGCGTCATCTTCCTCCGTCAAACTCCGCCCCTGCAGCAAAGGAATCCGCATCGTCTCAAAATATCCGGGACTGATATCCCTATAATCTGCTGACGGCTTCACGTCCCCCATCGGCTTCTCCTCGATCACGAACGGCCCGCGATCCATATCGTCCTGGCTCAGCGGCACAATCTCCGTGAACGCGGCAGACTCCACGCCGGGCACCCCGCGAACCTGCTCTAGGAAATCATGGAACGCCGCGGCTCGCTTCGCTGGATCGCGATAAGCAGAACCCGCCGCGTCCGCTGACAACTTGATCCGCAGCGTCAAAAGCCTGTTCGCATCAAACCCGGGATTCACCGCCAGCAACCGCGAAAAGCTCTTGATCATCAGCGAAGCACCTACCACCAGCACCAGCGCCAGCGCTCCTTCGACCACCACCAGCACGGCGCGCGTTCCACGTCCGCGCACTGCCCCAATCGTTCCGCGCCCGCCGTTCTTTAGCGCATCCTGCGTATTGCCCGTAAACAGTCGCAGCGGCGCAATCAACCCAAACAGAATCCCCGTCGCCAGCGACACAACCAGCGCGAACACAACCTCGCTTCCCCCCAGATGCACTGCCGGCAATGTCACTTCATACGCGGCGTTCGGAACAGGAATCTGCGCTGGCCCATACCGCGCCCACAAGTGCATGCTGACCCACGCCAGTCCAAGCCCCAGCATCCCTCCGAGCATTGCAAGCAGGGAACTCTCCACCAGGAATTGCCTCACGATCTGCTTCCTCGTGGCTCCCAGCGAAATCCGCACAGCAATCTCCTGCCGTCTGCTCGTCCCGCGCGACAGCATCAGGTTCGCCACATTCGCGCACGCAAGGATCAGAATGAACGCCACCGCGCACTGCAGCACCAGCAGCGCCGGCCGAATGTACTCCATCCGTACCGACTCCAGCAGCACCATCACCGTGCCGAACCCCTTGCGCTCCGGCCGCTGCCGCACCACGCGCGCCATCGTCTGGTTCATCTCAGCCGATGCCTGGCTTACCGTAACCCCCGGCCGCAGTCTTCCCAAAACGCCTAGATCGGAATCGGCCCTCCGCACCCATCCATCGTCAAACGGAACCACCACATCCACCGGAAACATCTCATCGAAGGACGCCGGCAGCACTCCGATAATCGTGTAGTTCTCGCCGTTCAACGTCATGCTCTGCCCGCAAACGGCCGCATTGCCCTGATACTTCCTCTTCCAGTAGCGATAACTCAGCACCGCCAGCGTGTGCCGCGCACTCTTCTCCTCTGGCAGAAACGTCCTTCCCACCACCGGCACAATTCCGAAGAAATCTCCAAAGTTGGTGGTCACGCGCAGCCCGGCCAGCTGCTCCGGATCCCCATTTCCCGTCACCGTGCCCGTGCCGTGCTCGAACAGAAACAGATCCTCAAATGAGTGCAGCCCCTGCTCTTTCCAGTCCAGGTAATCCTGCCCGCTCGGCCCTACCCGGCTCAACCCCACTCCCGGATTGCTGTCCCACACCACCACCAGCCGATGCCCCGCGCGCACCGGCAACGGCCGCAGAAGAATGCCCCGCACCAGCGTGAACAGCGCCGTATTCGCGCCAATCCCCAGCGCCAGCGTAATCACTGCGGCCGCCGTAAACGACGGCGACTTCATCAGGACCCGCAGCCCAAACCGCACATCCCGCAAGAGCGCTTCCGCCCAGTGCCATCCCTGCGCCGAATGCGATTCTTCCCGGTAGTGCTCGAACCCGCCAAATTCCACCCGCGCCTGCCGCTCCGCTTCCACCCGCGACATCCCGCCGCGCTCCAGATCGTCCGCGCGATGCTGAATATGCGCGTGCAGCTCTTCGCCCAGTTCTCTCCTCATTGCCGAGCGGTGCCGAAGCGCCGACCAGCGTGCCCGCATTGCATCCCAGAGCGAGTTGTCGAAGACCCTCATATCTCCCCCGGTTGCGCCGCAAGCGCACTCGCAATGGCCGCCACCAGCCGATTCCAGCTTTCCGTTTCATCCTTCAGCCGTTTCCGTCCCGCCGCCGTCAGCTCGTAGAACTTGGCCCGCCGATTTGCCTCAGACACGCCCCACTCCGCCTTCAGCAGCCCCTGGCGAACCAGCCGAAACAGCCCCGGATACAGCGCCCCCTGCTCCACCATCAGGGCCTGTCCTGAAATCTGCGCAATGCGCAGCAAAATGCCATATCCATGCAATGGACCAAGCGACACTGCCCGCAAAATCAGCAGATCGAGAGTCCCCGGAAGAAGCTGCGCCTGATCACCCACGCCATCACCCCTAAATAACTTAGGACTGTACAGCGGACTCTCCTAAACTGTCAAGGGGAAGAAAATCAGATCCCTGAAAGACGCAGCTTCAGAAGCGGCTATTCACTGCGCTTTGCCGGCACCGCTATTCGGCGCGCCAGGCGTCGCCGACTGCACCGTGAAATCAGCGCAGTTACTGTCCGTGTCCGCTCCGTCAGGAAAACGGCTCGCACTGGGATTGGTGATGCCCGCCGGAATCTTCGATCCGCCCGTCCCCACAGGCGATGGAACGTAGCAACCGCCCTGGTGCGCGCCCGAAGTAGCTTGGTAACCCTCCGATGCCCATGGATCGACGAGCCCGCCGTAGTTGAGGCTGTCGACCACCAGGCCAGCGCCATCGCGCAGCACCATGTTGCCTTCATTGATCGGAGTGACGCGGCCGAACCGCACATACGTCGCGCTCAACTCCGGCCCACCGAACCACTGATTGGGCTCCGGGCTGCCCTGATATCCCGCCGTCTTCACCTGCGCATCGCGAACTGCTGTGTCGATCGCATGATTCTTTGCCACAGGCTGATCGAGCTCAATGCCGGTGCCAAGCGGCCGCACAGGTTCGTTGCTGGAATGCGCAAACGCAGTCGCTGGCTTGAACGTGATTCCCGTCCCTCGCGCGCTGAACGGAAGATTCGCGGCATGGCTGAACTTCAACGGCGCTGCGAGCTCCAGACCGCTGCCCGGCTCCACCACCCCCTCGTCTTTCGCATGGGCCTGCTCCAGCGCAGGAGAAAACTCGATGCCGGTTCCGTTCGGTCCGCGGCTGCCGACAGAGCCAATCGTGACCGTTTGATGGTTTGCGGGAGTGCCGATGGTGATGGTGTCGCCCGTAGCAAAATCGCTCACGTTCCGCACCTTGATGTTGGTTGCGCCCGCGCTGGCATTCGCCGCCAGATTAGTATGTTTCGCTTGGGTACCGACGCGAGTCACCGACACAGTCTCAATCCCGTGGCCCTTACTGTCGATATCGAGCCTGATCTTGTCGCCTACGGAGATGTCCGCAACAGACGTCACCTTGATACTGGTCGAGCCCGCAGGCGCATCTGCGGCCAGGTAGGCCTGGGTGCCCGGCTTGCCGACAGCCGTCACTGTGGCCACCTCGTAGTGCTCCACTCCTCTGGCTACTGCGGGATACGTGGCGCCGTAGCCAATCGCGATCTTCTGCCCAACCTCAAAGCCCTTCGTGCTCATCACCGGCACATTGGTTGAACCTGCTGGAATCGTGATCACCGGGCCATCGGGCAAGGGCTGCCACACCGTCGTGGCGGTGCCGGCTTCTGTTCCCACACTCTTGACCTTGTGCGTCTCCTGTTCTGCGCCAATCCCCAGGTCGATGGTATCGCCGGCTGAAATCCCCTTCGTGTTCCGTACATAAATCGTGGAATCACCCGGCCGCGCAGCCACTGCCAGCCCGGAGTTCGCAAGCCCGAGAAGGTAGGAGCTGTGAGCCGCCAGTTGCGTTCCCGCGGGTATCTTGATCGCGGAGAAGATGGCCTGCTGCGCGACGTGCTCGGTCAGAGTCCAGTTGGAGAGGTCGACACTTTTGTCGCCCGCGTTATAGAGCTCGATGAACGAGTCCGTAGGATTCGCTGACCCCGACGCAATCCGAAATTCGTTGATCTTCACCGCGCTCGCGCTCCGGACCTTGGCGGCAATCTTCTCGGTTTGCTTCGTACCGCCGGTCGAATCTGTCCACGCAGCCTCGCCGAGCAAGTCGCCGTTGTAGTTCGCAGCCCCTGATGTAACTTTGAACGTCGCGCTCACGCTTCCACCCGGCGCAATCGGATCGGGAAACGTCTTTACTGTTTCCGCGGTACCCTCAACCACCGCGTTCCACTGCTTCGGCGTCGTAAGGCCGAGTTTCAGACCAGTCGCCGGCGCATCGGTCGTATTGGTGAAGGTTACCGTGACATTCTGCGTCGCCCCCGGCGTGAACGTCAGTAGTCCCGAGGGCTTCGCAACATTGGAAGCCGGCGCGATCATCAGACGCGGCACATCATAGTGAGCAGCTACTACATTCGCCTGCACGGCCTGATCCGTCGCATCGGTCGGAAAAGTGCCTGCGGCCGTCATCGCGCCTTCGTAGAACGTGCCCTGCGATCCATTGCTGTTGTCGCCGCCGTTGCCCAGGAGAATTGCGCCCTGCTTTCGCATCGGGTCATACGTAGCATCCACGCGGCCGCCGTTGAACATCACTCGCAGCTCACCCTTGTGCGCATCGCCGCCCATCGATGTCCAGTGGTGCGGCTCGCCCTTGGCCATTGCGGTCACAAAACGCCACGTCACAGTGGGCAGGTCTTTGCAAAGCTTCGTCCGGTCTTCGTTGACGCAGCCAACCAGGTTGTTTTCCTGGTCCGTCATCACCCACGGCCCTGGAGGCTGCCCGTGAAACCAGGGCAGGGCATTACCGTAGTAGGTCGTTTCCATGGTGCCGTTGTCGTCATCGCGGCTGTCGATCTCCGCGTTGCCATAGTCGAAGCAGCAGCCGTCGTTGAAGTGCAGCCCGTTGATCACCCAGTACTGGCCCTCTGCCTGGTCGTCGACAGCCGTCCCCTTCGGGTCGTCCTGCCGCAGGCCCATGCCCGGGGCAATGAACACGCCATAAGCCTTGTGGCCCATGATGGTGATCGGCGCCATGTCGGCGAGGGGAAGATTGTTGAACCCGCCCAGGGCCGGCCCGCTGAATCCGCCGCGCGGCGCCTGCGTCAAGTCATTGTGCTTGGGCGACTGGTCATACACCTTCGTGATCCAGCAGTAGGTATGAGCACAGAACGCATCCTGTGCGGCCGCATTGGCATATCCGCCGCCATCCGGGTGCGCCCCCGCGACGGGTTCCACCACGCCGATATCGAGCGTCTTGCCGTCGGACTGGCGCAGCACTTGGTAAAGCGGTCCCTTGTAGGACGCATACAGCGCTCGCGTGGTGCTGTGCGCCGCAACGCACGGATCGCCGGCAGCCACGTAGATGTCGCACGGCCCCTTCGGCCGCGGCGGAGCGCCCTTTGACGACTGCTGTGAACTCATCCATGCCGTGCCAACCAGAGCCAATGCGAACGCGATCACGAAACGATTCATGCTGATCCCACCTGTCTGCCAATGTGCCTCTGAGCGAGGGAGTGGTAGTTTACGAGCAAGCGTTTACTCGGCAATTCCCACTGTCAACGAAGTATAAAGGCGAGATCAGCATTCTTCGACCGGCAATCGTTTACTCAGGCCTTCCAGCCCGCACTTATCCCGTTTGGCCTCGGACATCTACCCCGAATCCAAATGCAGCACTATCGTTCGAGCACCTTCTTCAGTCCGTTCTGATCGCGCTGCACAAATCAGGCCGTCGGAGTCGAACTGCGCGTCCGACATGTTCGGCCCGCGAAAGAGAATTAGCTGGCCCAAACCGGAGTTGCTCGGCTGTCAGCAGAGTCGCTGAGCCGAGGAAGATCGCCAATCATGCGGGTTTTTCCTGATACCGCCGCTCTCGGCCCGAAATCAACCCAAAGCCAAAAAAGACGCCGCCGAGTGCCAAATGGAAAATATGATCCCCAGTGTGCAGCAACATTGGTCCCGCCTGCCATGCCTTCCCGGCGGCGGAATCGCCAAGGCTTAATCCGAGTACTGCCAGCGTCAGATAGAAGAACCCTGACCCGATGCAGTACAGTTTCGCCGCTTTCAGAGAGAGGAAACTCGCTCCTACTGCCAGCGCTCCCCAAACCATGTGCATCATGTTGTGATAGCGATCGCTGTGCAGGCGGCTTGCCACAACCACCACACCCATCAGCACAAAGATGGCGCCGAAGAATCGAAGCACCATCTTCGGGCTATCGGTTCCGTGTTCTCTCTGTCGATAGTTCACCACCGTCGCAACCAGCCCCGCCACGTCCGCAAGCAGCAGCGAGAGGATCTGTGCCAGCATGCCCAGAAAGATTCCGGGAGCGAAGTGTCCAATGCTCCCGGGGTGCGTGAGATGCTGCATGTTTCTCGGCAGCCGTGCGAACCACCCTGTCGTGACAAGAAGCGCAATCAGCGAACCCATCAGCGGAGTCCACCACCATCGCGCGGCAAACGCCACAATGGCTGCCACAGCGATAAAGAACACCGGCCCTGGTGGGAACTTCGGATACGAAGCATCGCCCGACACCCACTGCACCCAGATCGCAAGCGCACACCCGATCAGGCCCGCGATGGTCAACTTGGTTGGAAGAGTCAGGTTGGATAAATTTATTTTCATGTCGTCAGTTCTCCAGAACTCGTCGAAGTCGTCAGCTCCACCGTCAGCGCCGCCCCACAGATCCTGAATTGCTCGTCGCCGACCGCGCTGTTTCGGTCCTGGCGGACTGACGCCGCTCGATTACCTCTGAAAATGTATCGGTGCCAGGGAAGTGAACCTCGCTCAAAACGCGTCCGCCCGAGGAGTTGCGGAAGATAAGATTCCCGCGCTTTTCCGTTTCGCTTCGCCGCTCAGGACGCACGTTAAAGATCTCCGCATGCCCCGTCTTCAAGTTGACGACGGACAGTACGTACTGACTCGATGTGAGACTGAATTGGTAGGTGCCCGGCGCAATGCTCTGCGTGCCCATGGCGAACTGGAACGGAACCGTCACAGTGACGGCATCGTTCTGGGCCTGCATGCTGGGTGAGATTGCCGCACCGGCGATCGCAATCGCGAACATCGATTTTGCGAAAAATGACCGTGTCATGAGTTCTCCTCCTGTGGGCCATTGCGCTGTGCCTCTTGCTCGCGGCAATCGATGCATCGGCCACATTTCGATTCCAGCAGCGGTTGGAGGAGCGTGCGATATAGCTTGGTGAAGAAAAGTAAAGTTAGGTAAAGTCCGCCCCG
The DNA here is from genome assembly GCF_025264625.1 of Occallatibacter riparius. Taxonomy (NCBI): domain Bacteria; kingdom Pseudomonadati; phylum Acidobacteriota; class Terriglobia; order Terriglobales; family Acidobacteriaceae; genus Occallatibacter; species Occallatibacter riparius. The sequence goes on along the minus strand of NZ_CP093313.1, from coordinate 5,886,546 downwards.
CTGAGTTACCGGATGAACTACGATCCGGGTTAGAGGCGTTTAGGAAATGGACCGGGTTCTCCTCGTCGACGATGACGTTCAACTGGGCAAACTGCTTGCTGAACGGCTGGCAACCGAGGGCTACACCATCGACACGGTGCACGACGGAGTACGCGGCCTTGAACGCGCCCTCTCCAAGGAATACGAGCTCGTGGTCCTCGATCTCATGTTGCCCGGCATGAGTGGCCTTGACGTGTTGCGGCAGCTGCGCAAAACCTCGCCCATCCCCGTCCTGATCCTCACCGCGCGCGGTGAAGACTCAGATCGCATCCAGGGCTTGGAAATGGGTGCGGACGACTACGTGCCCAAGCCGTTCAATCCCCGCGAACTCATCGCCCGTATTCGCGCTATCCTGCGCCGCACCGCCCGAGCCGAAGCCCCTTCCGGACCCTTGGCTGTCGGCGATCTGCGCATCGATCCTGCGCTGCGCGAAGCCTGGCTGGCGGACTCTCCGCTGAACCTCACCAGCGCGGAATTCACCTTGCTCGACGTATTCATGCGCGAACCGGGCCGCGTTCATTCACGCGAACGGCTCACCGAATCCGTCTTAGGCCGGAAGCTCGGCCCCTTCGATCGCGTCATTGATGTCCACGTGAGCAATCTGCGCAGAAAACTGGGCGTACCGCAAGACGGCCAACGGATCAAGGCCGTTCGGGGCAGTGGCTACCTGTTTGCGCCGCGATCCCACCCAAAGGACGCCGATCATGCGTAGCCTCTTTCTAAAAATATTTCTGGCGTTTTGGGTAACTGTCATTGCCACCGGCACTGCGCTCTTACTCACATTCATCCTTGAGCCGCGAAGCGTCCCTTCGCGATGGCACACCACTCTGAGCGACACGGCCCGCTACACAGGAACGGTCGCAGTCGAGACAGCCGAACGGAATGGCATCGGCTCTGCATCAGCCTATCTCGATCGAATTGCGCAGCAGACGCACCTGGCTTCCTGCCTCTTCGACTCCGCGGGAAAAGTCCTGGCCGGAACCCGCTGTGACGATTTTCGTGACATGGTGTCCCGCGTGACCGTCTCCCGCGATTCCGACTTCAGCATGAAGTACGGCATCGCGCGAGCGGCGTCGATGATCTCGGGCCCAAGCGGCAGCCGCTACATCTTCGCAACGGAGCTTCCCGCCGGTCCTCGCGCAGCGGTCGGAATGAATCGCAATGCCATCCTTCTGCAGTGGGGCGTTGCTCTGCTCGTCTCGGGATTGATCTGCTCTCTACTCACTCGTTACCTGACCACTCCCATTCTGCGGCTCCAGGAAATGTCGCAGAGGCTCACCTCTGGCGATCTCAGCGTGCGCGCCGGCCCCGAGCTCTCCGAGCGCCGCGACGAATTCGGAGAGCTCGTTCGCGGTTTCAATACCATGGCTTCCCGTATCGAAGAACTGATCTCACGCCAGCGGCAGCTTACTTCCGATGTCTCGCACGAGTTGCGATCGCCCCTGGCGCGCTTGAATGTCGCTCTCGATCTGGGTCGCCAGCGCAAAGGCGACGATCCAGCCTTTGATCAGATGGAGGCCGACATCACGCTCCTCGATGAGATGGTCGGCCGCCTGCTCACCATCGCAAAACTCGACATCGGAGCGCCGCAGGAGCCAATGGCCGAAGTCGATCTAACGGATCTTCTGTCGCAGATTGTCCGCGACGCCGAATTCGAGTCGCGGCAATCCAACCGAGCCATCAGCTTCACGTCCACCGGGCAATGCCTGGTGTGGGGCAGCGCGGAGTTGCTCCGCAGCGCCATCGAGAATGTCATCCGCAACGCGATTCGTTATACCGACGCCGGAACCACCGTCGAAGTTCGCCTGCAGTGCGAGACTCTGTCAGGCAAGCCCAGCATTCGCCTCAGCGTGCGCGACTTCGGCCCCGGCGTTCCAGCCTCTGAGCTCAGCAACATCTTTCAGCCGTTCTATCGAGTCGCCACAGCCCGCGATCGGCAGTCAGGCGGCACGGGCTTAGGTCTGGCCATCGCTGACCGCGTCGTTCGCATGCACGGTGGAACCATCCATGCAGAACTCGCCACGCCTCGCGGCTTGAGAATAGAAATCCTTCTCCCTCAGTCCTCCGGGCCGAACGCGACAGCATCTTGAAACTCCGGATTGACAGAACTCATTCGCACCGAAGTGCTTCAACAGGTTCAACCCGCATTGCGCACCGAGCCGGGATGCACGACGCCAGAAATGCCACCGATACGAGCAGCACCGAAATAACGAAGAACATCGATGCGCGCGATGCCGCACAGAACACCGCGAACGGAGATATGAAGATCTCACTTAGGTGTCGGGGAGTACTTTGGCGATTACGCATGAATTAACACTTTCATCGGCTGAGCAGCTTCCTCCGCCTGCTTACTCAGAGCGGAGGGAGTCGATCGGATTCACATTGGCCGCGCGCATGGAAGGAACGACACTGGCCAGCAGCGTAACTGCCGTCAGGAGCAATGCAGCGGCGGCCAGAGTAGCGGGATCGCGAGGCTTCAATCCGAAGAGGAGCGAGCCGGCGGCGCTGGCTGCTGCGAGGGATATGCACGCACCCAGCGCCAAGCCAACAACCAGAACCCATGCAGCCTTTCTGAGAATCAAAGCCGTGATGCTTGCGCGTTGCGCGCCGAGAGCCATGCGAATGCCAATCTCCGTCGTCCGTTCCGCCACCGTATAAGACATCACGCCATACAGCCCCGTCATGGTGAGCAGCACAGCCAGCGCGCCGAAGAATCCTGAGAGCGTTGCCAGCAGACTCTCGGCCTGCAGTGAGCCTTGAATCTGATCTTGCAGCCCATCGAACTGGAAGCTTATCGCTGAGCTCACGTTCTGCAACGTATGGCGGATCGCCTGCTCCTCCGTATTTAGCGGCAGCCTGGATTGGACCAGGACCTGCATGTCAGTCCCCGTATCGCTATCCTGCGCGATGGCCAGATAGGCAATCGGTTCGGCGGGTCGGCGGAGATTGTGGTATTTCGTATCCCCTACCAGCCCGACGATCTCGTTTAGCTGTGCAGGGTGTGACGGAGTTGCCTCACGCCAGAAGCGCGCTCCAATCGGATTTGCGCCCAGCCCGAGCTTCCTGGCGAAAGCTTCGTTCACGATGGCCACTCGAGGAGATTGGCTTGAATCGTGATCATTGAAATCGCGCCCGGCGACGATAGGAATGCGTAACGTGTTGAAATAGTCCGGACTGATGCTGCTGAAATTCGAGTCTTGCCGTTGGGGTGAGTCACGGCCGTCAATCCACACTGCGTTGTCCCATCCCGCGCCCCCCAGCGGCACGATGCTGGTGTTGGCTGCCTTATCCACGCCGCTTGTGGATCGGATTCGATCCAGCAACTCACGCTGAAATGCGGCTCGCCGATCAATGGGTATCTGCAAACGCGCGAAATCCAACCACGTAATCAGCACACCTTTGGCTTGGAAGCCCGGATCCTCGGTCATCAGTTTGCGCAGGCTCTGAGTGAACAAGAGCGCGCTGAATAGCAGGACAAGGGAGAGAGCCACCTGCGACGCGACCAGCACTCCGCGAAAGCCTAGCCGCCCCCGGCTTGCAGTCATGCCGTGGCTTCCCGCTTTCATAACCGCTCCCGGAGGTGTACGCGAAGCCCGCAGTGCCGCGCCCAACCCGAAGAGCAGACACGTAAGGAATGAGATTGCGAGCAGAAAGGCAAAGAGGCGCCAGTCCAGCCTGAAGTCGAGAGAAATTTTCAGATATGCCAATAGCCCGCGACTCAACGCTTGAGCCAGGGCTGCACCGGCCAAAGCTCCGGCGATTGACAGCAGCAAGCTCTCGCCTAGGACCAGCCGGATCAGCCGCCATCGGCTCGCGCCTATGGCCAGCCGCACCGCCATATCCCGTTCGCGCGCGGTGGTCCGGGCCAGCATCAGGCTGGCGAGGTTGGCGCACGTGATCAGCAGCACCACGCCTGCAATAGCCAACAAGAACCGCAGGGGATTGGAGTACGTGGTGCGCAGCATGGAAACGCCAGCCGCCGAAGGCTCAGCGGTGAGCTTCATCGCGAGATAGTCTTTTATGCTTTCCGATGGATAGTCTGCCCGTATCGTAGATGCGAAGATGCTCGACGAGATGGTCCCCAGATGCGCTGCCACTTGCTGAACCGACGACGCGTGATCGAGCCTTCCAATGATGGAAAGCCACCACTGGGTGCTCGCGTTCAGAACATTCTTCGCTTCAAGATAGGGTTGCGAGCAGATGGGCACCGCCACCTTGAAGTCGTTTCCCACGGCAACACCGAAGAAGTTCGCCGGCGTAACGCCGATGATCTCTACGGATTTGTCGTTGAGTTTCAGCTTTTGACCGAGCGCCGGGCGGCCGCCAAACTCCTGCTGCCAGAAACCATAGCTGATTACCGCACCCGGCAATCCGCACCCCGGCTGGTCGTCCGCCGCTGTGAAGACCCGCCCCGCAATGGGCCTGACCCCGAGCACGTCGAAGAACCCGCCGCTTACATAGAGGCCATCTACAAAACGGGAATCACCGCCCGAATCACGAGAAAAACCGGTATCCCGCCACGCCGCGATTCCGGAGAGCCCCTGGTGGTCTTCGCGCAGCTTTTCCCATATGGGATTAGTTACCGCTGGATAGCCGGTGGTACGGTTTCCGCGCGCTTCATCCGAATTGACGACGCGCACTTGCACTAATTCCCGCGGATTCTTCACTGGCAGCGATTGCAGCAATACCGCGTCGATCAACTGAAAGATAGCAGTGTTGGCGCCAATGCCTAACGCTAGCGTAGCGACCACAACGAGGGAGAATCCTGGGCTTTTGATAAAGACCCGCGCGGCGCTCCGCACATCCTGCCAGAGACTCACGAGGCCTAGTGAGGCATCTTCCGCGGAGACACGCTCCCGCATGACTCTGGGATTGCCGAAGCGCCGTCGCGCATCGCGTTCCGCATCTTCGCGGCTCATGCCCTGGGCCACGTTGTCGTCGACGCACATGGCCATGTGTTCCCGCAACTCCGCATCGATTTCGTCCTCGATGCGTGCGCGGCTGCCCAGCGATAGGATCCGTCGGAAGAGTGCCATCGTTCACCTCATGCAAAACGCAGAACTGCATCGACGCCTTTAACGACCTGCGCCCAGTTCTTTTCGCGGCTGGCTAGTTGTTCCCGGCCCGCACGAGTCAATCCGTACCACTTGGCTTTGCGCCCATAATCGGTCATGGCCCAGCTGGCGCGTACCCAGCCGTTTTGCTCCATTCGGTGTAGTGCGGGGTAGAGCGAGCCCTCCTCTACAATGAGGAGCTCATCACTGACGCGCCGAATGTGCATCAGGATGCCGTAGCCGTGCATGGACCCAAGTTGCGAGAGAGTCTTGAGAATCAGGAGATCGAGCGCGCCCTGCAGGTCATTCTTTGCCATAAGCCTCTGTCTTACCCTAGACAGCAAGGGTAAGACAGAGGCTAGCGCCAGCCTACCCTAGATGTCAAGGGGAGAGCGAGCAGCATTCGAGCCACTCCCACGCTGACCTGCTTATTAGCAAGCTCCAAAAACGCGAAGGTGCGGGAATCCGGAATCATGAGTTCAGGCGAGAGCTCATCGAAACCTCGCCTATCCGGATGAGTCGGCGAACTGTGACCGCCGGCACACGCATAGAAATCCCCCCGCATACCCTTTCGGCGAGGAAGCAGAGGTGCCCCCTCCCGAAACCGCACGGGCGCAGGCTAAACCGATCATCGAGGTACCTCTAGTCGGCGCGAGGCGGCCCATTCGCCCGGCATTCCAGATTTGGCTCCTTGAGCGCTTTCGCGATGTTGCGTTCAGTGAGAGCGCTGAGCCCCCTGCAGTGCTCCTCGCCGACCGGGAGCATTTACCAGGGCAAGCTGAAATGCCTCGGTTGCCGAGTTGATATCTCCTTGCTCTCGTAGCAGGTATCCGAGTTGTTCGCGCGCGGGGATGATGGGCCCCGGCGTGAGCGGTAACTTCTCAATCCCATCCTCGTCATCGGCGGCTTTGCGCATCAATTCTGCAGCTTCCTTGGGCTTGTTCGCGGCCTGCGCCGACCAGGCCATATCTTCGAGTTTCATAATGCCGACCTGACTCGCCCAGTAGGTGTTTCCGGAGGCGCGGAGCCGCTCTTCTATCTGGCGCAGAGTCCCGGTTTCCTTTTCGGCTTCCGGGATGCGCTTATTGCGGGCGAATCCGAGACCGCGAGCCCACACCGAGATCGCGAGCACTTGTGGCGGGGCGGAATCTGCGGGATCGGTGATTTTCTCGGCGTCGCTCCATTGATGGCGTTCGACTATGTACCGGACCGGCATGGCCGTCGCAGCGTACCCGACCTTGAACGAGGCAGGGTTGAGATTCTGCATTCGATTGAGATCCTCAATAACGCGGAGGGCATCCTGGTCGCGTCCGCTCTGCAGGTAGGCGTAGACCAGGTAATCCATGGCATGCAATTGCTCGCCGGTATCACCCTGCAGTTGTGCGGCGCTCCTGGCGGCGAGGTTCGATGCGATTGAATCGTCCCACAGACCCAGTCTTGTGAAGATATGCGAAGGCATGTGGAGGGCATGCGGGGCCGAGGGGGCAATCGTCGCATACGCTCTGGCAGCGGGCAGACCCCTGGCGGCGAGTTCCTGATTATCGCAGGCATGAATGAGATAGTGGGCGATTCCAGGGTGATTCGGATATTGGCGGTAAAGCGGTTCAAGCAGATCGGCGGCCTGCTTCTGCCTTCGATGTTCCTTGTCGGAAGGGGATGCGTTGGAGATCAGAGCGAGCGCGTAAAACACCTGGATCTCGACATCGCCGGGATTTGCTGCTGCAAGCTCACGCATGGCGGCTTCGTATTGCAACGCGCGCGCGCTGAACGGGAGGTTCTCAGGATTGTTGAACACTAGGCTCAGCGCATGAATGGCGCCACGCTCGCGCGGAGAAGCTTCTTCCAGCATCGCAGCCTGCTTGAGTTCCTCCTGCGCGGTGGATGTATCAGAGGGCGAAGGCGGCAGGTCCCAAAGCTGGTGAAAATGAGTCATCGCCATGCCCCAATAGGCCATAGCGCACTGGGGATCCTGTTTCGACACGGTTCGAAACGCGCTTTCGGCCGACGGGTAGGCGAAGGAGTGCAAGAGGGCGACCGCGCGATTGAATTCCGTTTGCATGCGCGATTGACAAGAGGTGGGAAAGGAGACGGCTCCCAGCTTTTCGGGCGCGGGGTGGTTATGCTCCTGGGCGCTTCCAAGGGCCGGAACCAGGAATAACAGAATGAGAAATCGCATCGTCTCCCTTTCCTCGATTCCCGATTCTACGATGAAGGATCCCCTCCTTCTTCAATGACGACAACAATCAATATGGAGTAACCGGCGCCCGTGCGCTCATCAGACCTCGACGGAAGATCGCCTCTCCACTAGCGCCGATAGACTGTGACGGCCGGCACAGGAACCAGAGTTCAGCTTGGGCCATAATCTCTCTCCTGCCCCTCCGCGGCGGCAAGGGAGAGTTATGCCCATTCGCCTGAGATCAACCCAAATCGTATCGGCGAGCGAGCAGCGGGCGCCCCACCCCCCTCCCGAACGGCAAGGGCGGCTTATGCAGACAGGTGCCGTCCGGAGGCGACCCCTCCCCCCACCCCCTCCAAACAAGGAAGAAAGTGGCGAGACTCAAACCGGAATCGATTGCGGAGAACAATGGCGCCCAGGCACCCTCCCCCTTCCAGCGGATCGGCAGAGATCACGACACTGGACCGGGCCACTCCAAAATGGAATCGGCGCACCGCTCCGGCAAGTACCCCCACCCCCCCCCGGCATCGAGAGGCGGTTCACCGCCAGGTTGGAGAACCTGCGCCATCGACATGCAAGGCACCCCCCCACCCCCCTCCCCATTACGGCGGCCGGGAGTTCCGACCAGGATCCGATCACTCCAGAATGGATCAGCCCTGGAGGTCAGCAGGCACCACCCCCCACCCCCCCGGGGCGGTTCTGCAAGGGAGAAGACAGCCCCGGGAACCCCACCCCCCGGCCCGGGAGGTGAATCCGCGCACGTCAAAGGGGGTAGGGACATACCCCACCCCTCCCCCTCGTGAGAGGTGAATCGGGCATGGCAAAGGGGCACGGGATCTGCCCCCCCCCCCCGTACCCCTTATGTATTATCAGTAACTTAGCGCAATTGCAGACTTTACCGGTCCAATTCCGCCTCAATCGCCTCAACAAGTTTCGGATCATCCGGCTTGGTATCGGGAGCAAACCGGGCCACCACGTTGCCGCTCCGGTCGAGCAGGAACTTCTCAAAGTTCCAAAGCACCTCCGGCGCTGGGTTCGGATTGATCCCATACTTCCGCAGATTGTCGGCGAACGGCACATCGCCTGTAGCTGTCGCCTCCGGCTTCGCCGCAATTAGCGCCGCATACAGTGGATGCTTCTCCGGCCCCACCACCGGGATCTTCTCGAATAGCGGAAAATCCACGCCGTAGTTGAGCGAGCAGAACGACTGAATCTCATCCGCCGTCCCCGGCTCCTGCCCGGCGAAGTCGTTGGAAGGGAACCCGGCGATCACGAACCCGCGATCCTTGTACTTCCTGTAAAGCGCCTCGAGCCCCTCATACTGCGGCGTCAGTCCGCATTTCGAAGCCACGTTGACGATGAGAACCACCTTGCCGTTAAACTGCGCGAGCGACGAGTCCGCGCCCCCCAGCGTGCGTACAGGAATGTCGTATACGGAAGCCATCTTCGATCCTTTCCAGATTCACTCCCATCATAAAAGGCCAGCTTCCTCAGTCGTCTCCAATTACCGACGAAACAAGCGCCGCGAAGATTCTCATCGACTTGCCGAAATGTAAGGCATGGACCGGGTCTCGCGAGGTCCTGCGCGGGCACGCGAAACGAGGAGACCGTGGCTGATTCGGAACGGAAAGCGGAGGCGCAAGATCAAGGCGATGACAACCGCCGTCACCCGCGGCTGTCATGCACCGGCATCGCACGCATCCGCGTCCTGCCGGAAGGCACCAACCAAACGGGCAGCCTGGTGAATCTGAGCAAGCGCGGCTGCCTCTTTGTTGCTGACAAACTTCTCTCTGGCCAGTCGGGATCAGCCATCGAAATTCACCTCAAGGTGAAGGGAATTGACCTGCGGCTGCCCGGCATCGTCCGGCGCATCGACAAGGGACATCGCGCGGGAATCGAGTTCGTAGAATTATCGGCGCGCAAATGCGAGCAGATCGACCTGCTAATCAGCGAATTATTTGAATTGGACAAGCAGAAGCAGGTCGCCCACGCGCCAACGCCGCCGCCTCCGACGCGCGGAAGTGAGAGTCGAAGTCTGGTGGAGAACATCCAGAGAGAGCAGCAGAATATCGATGCTCCGGTGTTCAACAAGCTGCTGCGCTTCTATCGAGGCTAGAGATTAAGCGCCGTCACGACGTGATTCACTACGAACGCTGAGACGTACGCCAGAACCAGCATGTAGCTGAATTGCAGTGCGGGCCACTTCCAGCTATTCGTTTCGCGTCGAACCACGGCCATCGTCGAGGTGCACTGCATCGCGAATGCGAAGAAGATCATCAGCGCCAGCGCCCCGCCCAGCGTCATGTCGTGGTGCAGCGCAGTCTGAAGGTTCAGCGCCTGGGTTCCGGGATCGGCTCCGTAAAGTGTGCCCATGGTACTCACCATTACTTCACGGGCCAGGACGCTGGAGATGAGGCCGATGCCGATCTTCCAGTTGAAACCGAGCGGCGCGATGACCGGCTCAATGAAGTGTCCAAGTCGCCCGACGAGGCTTTCGGCGAGCTCGGGGATCGTCCAGCCCTGGGCCGTATGAATGATGGGAAGGTGAGCCAGAACCCACAGAGCCATGGTGACGGCGAGGATGACCGTTCCCGCCTGGCGCAGGAAAATGCGAGCGCGGTCGAGCAGCCGCAGCGCAAGCGATCGCAGTGTGGGCCGGCGGTATTGGGGAAGTTCAAGGATGAACGGCGTCTCGCTCGATTTGAGAATAGAGCTCTTGAGCAGGTGCGCTGTCGTCATAGCCGCTACGAATCCTGCGAGATACAGGCCCAGCATCGTCATCGCGCGCAGCCCAAGGAATCCGTGCAGGTATGAGCGATTTGGAACGAAGGCCGCAATCAAGAGCATGTAGACCGGCAGACGCGCCGAGCACGTCATGAACGGGGTCACCAGGATGGTGGCGATGCGGTCGCGACGATTCTCGATGGTGCGGGTGGCCATGATGGCTGGTACCGCGCAGGCGTAAGCCGAGAGCAGGGGAATGAATGCCTTACCGTTCAGCCCGACGGTGCGCATCACGCGATCGGCGATGAGCGCGGCGCGAGCCAGATAGCCGGAATCTTCCAAGACTCCGATGAAGAGGAACAGCAGAAGGATCTGCGGCAGGAACACGAGGACAGATGAGATACCCTTCCATACGCCGTCAAGAAGCAGCGACTGCAACCAGGTGAGGGGGATGAGGGGGCGAACCCAAGTCCCGATATCGCCAAGTAGATCACCGAATCCATCCGAAAGAGGCTGCCCGATTGAGAACACCACTTCGAACACGCCGATGACGACGACGAGGAAGAGCAGCGGTCCCCAAATGCGGTGCAGCAGAATGTTGTCGAGCTTGCGGCTGCTCTCGGCGGACAGGGGGGCCTTGTAATCGGTTTTGCGGCTGACCTGAGCCGCCCATTTGTGCGTGCTGGCGGCGTTCCCGAGGACAGGCAGCGTCAGCAGTTGGTCCGCCTTTTGCGCGGTACGCGGCAGGGCGCACTGGTTCAGGAAGAGGGGTACGGCATCGAGGCCTGTGCCGTGGGTGGCACTGATCTGTGCGACCGGTGCTCCCAATTCACGTGCCAATTTGAGGGTGTCGATAGAGCCGCCGCGCGACTCCATTAAGTCGCTCATGTTGAGGAGGACCAGAGTGGGCAGTCCCAGCGAAAGGACGGGGGCCGCAAGCATCAGCTGCCGAGTCAGGTGCAGGGAATCGAGAACCAGCAGAACCGCGTCGGGCTTGGGGGTTCCGGGCATCTTGCCCTTGAGGACGTCGACAGCGACGCGGGCGTCTTCGGAGTACGGAGTTAATGAGTAGACGCCAGGAAGATCGACGAGCGTGAGATCATCACGACCAACGCCGGCCATGAGTCCCATGCGCTGCTCGACGGTCACGCCGGGATAATTTGCCACCTTCTGGCGGAGTCCGGTAAGGCGATTGAAGAGGGTGGATTTTCCGGCGTTGGGGGGGCCAATCAGAACGACTGTCCGCAACTGACCGGGGGCCGACGTCTTCGGAGCTTCGAAGGCCGGCGTTTCACAGCATGGATTCATCGACCGGCCTCGAGGAGTTCGCGCTCTTCATCTTGCAGGTCGAGGGCGGCGTTGCGGACATGGATGGAATCGGCTGTCTCGCGACGGAGGGCAATCTCCATTCCGTCAATACCGTAGACAGTGGGGTCGCCGGCTGGAGCGCGGCGCAGCGCGGTAACACTGGCGTCAGGAACAAAGCCCATATGCATGAGGTGGTTCTGCACAGATTCGGGCAGGTCAAGGGCGACCACCATCGCAGTTTCACCAACACTCAATTCGCTTAGCACGCTCACCCGCCGGACTCCGCAGCGCCGCCGAAAGGGCAGCACCTTCGAACTGCGACCAATCAGGTCGGATTTAAGTATACGACCGATTCGGTCTGAGTTGCAAACCACAAATCCGAACATCACTGACCTCCGGAAAAGGGAGGGGGTGGGGTGCCGGCGCCTTCTTCTCCCCTAGCGGATCCCTCACGGTTCTTATCGAATCGTTGAGTCCTTTGTAGCAGCGTCGGAGCTTCCAGGATGTGACCCAAATCACGCGATTTGCAGCGAATTTTTCATCGCTGTCCGGGAGCGGAAGTGGTACAAGAATGGGCATGAATGCAGAGGCATTTCTCAGGACACTAGGGGGCCAGGCACCACCCGCAGGACTGCCGGCAACGCTGGAGGCGTTGTGGTGGGACGCCAAGGGCGACTGGGCCAGGGCTCATGGGCTGGTGGACGAGCTGGAGACTCCCGATGGGATGGCGGTTCATGCTTATCTGCACCGGAAGGAGGGTGCGGACTGGAACGCCGAGTACTGGTACAAGCGGTCGGGGAAGGACTTCTACCGGCCTGCGCTTGAGTCTGAATGGAACGCGCTTGTCGAGGGACTGACGGCCGAGTGACGGCATTGTTTGTGCGTGCTTGCCAGCCCGTGTGGCTGCTGCTGGATGGACTATTCACGCTGCTGCTCGGCCTTCTGATCTGGCGGCACTGGCCGAGCAGCGCGATGTGGATCATAGGAGTGTTTGTCGGTTTCAATCTGCTGATGAACGGGATGACGCGCCTGATGCTGACGCTGGCGATTCGTCGGGCGCTAAAGGCGGCTTGAGCGATTTGGTAGCGAGGGAAATCTGTTTACTCGGATGTAACATTTCTCAGCGATTCGCCTTTTCATCGCCTTGGAAATATATGAATTTTTGAATCGGCCTTAATCTGTTTAGATTTGTAAGTTACGCGAATAGAGTGCTTCAAAAAGCGAAGATACGGAGAAGTAAAAACAGGGGGAGGGGTAGCTAATTTTCTAGTAAACTCAGTCCCTTATTCGTCACTCCCCGGCAGTACGTCTTTGGTTGCGGGCGGAGCCCAGGCACACCACGACTCACGTGAGAAGGGTAGGCGAATTTGAGGGCTGAGTCTGTGATGGTGGTCACGGGTGAGGGCCGACCGAATCCCGGATGCGAGTGTGAGGGCAGGTTCGAGTAACTCCTGCCTGACAGGAGGTACCTCAATCGGAACTGCCGAGTTACTGTGTGAGTGCGTAGGCGATTTTGCGCTTGTTGAGATAGCTGGTGGTATCTCTCAGCGATTCCAGAAATAGCCGAGTATTGGAAAGTGCCGGAGCTATTTCTTTCGCGCGTAAGCAATGCTGATGTGACTGGGTGTTTTGGGGAGCAACATCTTCGTAAAATGATTTCCAGGCGGAGAGCTTCTATTGACTTGGATCTGCGCAGTTTCGAGCATAACCGGAGGGTGTGCGCTGTATTCGGACGTACAGGTTACCTTCTCCGACGGCAAGACGAAGGACCTCGTTCAGAAAGCATTTCCTCTGACAAACTCAATCGCGGCTGGGTTCGCGGGATCTGTGCGAATTGGATTCAGTCTCGTAGAGAGCTTGGCAAGCTTTCTGAAATTTCCTCCGGAGGTCGACCCAGACCTTGTAGGATGGGATCCCGGCTGGGTTTCCGAGAATTGGGCTCCTCTCGCTAGATCCGTGTTCCAGAATGCCGATCGCTCTGAACAGCGCCTCGGCGCACGGATTCTCATGGTCGCCGCTTCGCCAACCGAGAATGTTGGACTAGGGGCTAAGTTTTACTTCACGCGGTTCTCTGAGCCAGACTTTAGACCGGGGATAATGACCAAGCCGATTAAGCTTTGCAGCATCGGTAGCGGGGCACGTGTCTCAGAGTACCATCGGAGCCTTAAACCACTTTTCAAGTGGAGCGTGCACGCTTCGATCCTTCAGGCGAACGTGGCTGGACCGCACGGTTGGGCACAGAATCTTAGTTTCAGAATCTCGCAGCGTTTGGCTAATCATCCGCACGCCGGAATCAGCAGACATATGCACGCCATCGTAATGGGGCGCCGATCAATCGTCTTGGGCAACAACGACGAGAGCATCTATCGAGGGGACGCCCCCCCAATCGAAATCCGGATGCCTCCGGTCGCGAAAACCTACGGGCAGTTCAAAGCGATGGCTGCGGCGGGCGGTGATGAACCAGCCGGGGCAGTCTGCTGAGGCTCCCCAGAATCTACGCGAGCCGGATCTCAATGGTGCCAACAGCCCAACGCACGTTTTCAGCACACTTGGCGACTGAAAACGCGATTTGGCGGCCATGCGTAAATTGACACGCATCCCCGGCGACATACCCGTTTTTCATTACCGATGGCGATCAATTCAGGCTTATTTACGGCCGTTGAGGTCGAGGCCTCCACGGTCCCTAAGCGCGAGGGACCGTGGGCACCCCTCCTGGGTGGGCAATTTCGCATGGCGAGTCCATGGGCACCTGCCAAAGGATAATAAAGACGCACAAGGGCAGCTATGAACGCGCTGCGTCCTCTACTGCGATAGAGCGCTTCGCAACGGTCGCGGGATATAAACATCACTCGCTTTGAGCGCGTAATCAACCAAAAAATCTATAAATGAACTAAACCGCTCTTCCGTTACGTGATCGTAAGTAACGCTCCAGTGCGACACAAATGGTTGGCCTGTCATGCTCCACAGAACGCCGGGTCCAGCTTTCATGAATTCGGCGTACTTGACAGGGTCTATGCCAATCGTCATTGCATTGATTTTGCTGGCGCATTGGTCAAGAAACGCATGAAGATCTGCCAAATACCTTCTCAACCCAAAATCTCCGGACACGTTTGGCTGTGCTGGAGCATCAATGAAGGGCAAATATTGGTCAGACGGATTTTCCATCTTGTGAAGTGCAATCTTTAGGTCCGTCATTGCCTGAGCCTTGTCACCTTCTGCAAATTTTGTGCGTGCGCTAACTAACAACGATCGCACTTCAGCATTTGGAACAAGATCCAGCAAGGAAATATCGCGGTATTCTGTCCCGCAATACATCTTTAGAACGTTTTCGAAGAAGCCCCTAACCCGTGGCGTTAGGTTCTTGACCTCGTGCGAATTGGGTATAGCGCCGCTATGCTTCAAAGCGACTCTCAATCGATTGAGTTTATCAAGTGGAATTTTGTCGGGTGGAGTAGCATAGTCTGGCGGTTTGATCTCTGTCCAGAAATCCAAAAAATCTCTTTTCTTTGCGGGCGTGATTTTCAAGTGATCCAACACAGTGAGCATAAGCAATTCCGCCGCATCATGGATCAACAGCAAAGAAATGGAATAGCTCATCTCATTGCTATCAGTCTGCATTGTGATCGCCTTCTCAAGTACGTATTTGGCGTACATCACCTTGCGATGAATATCTGGCAACATTGAACCGCTCTCCCGAGCAGAATTTGAAGGCATCGTTGATTGCTTTTAAGGGTATACCCCAGGCTCCATACGGTCTAATAATCCGATAGGTTCAAGTCTTAACTGTTGACATCAGGCCTTACCGCTCATTGAGGCGCCATGACCGGATGGGCATCGGCGGACGGGCATGAGTCATGCGACGGGTTGCAGGAAGGCCAGACGGCACCCAAAATACGGAATAACCAGGGGACTTCGACGCGGCCCTACGGGACGCGTGAGGTGTATGGCGCACTGACCCAGGACAAGTCCTCGCGCTGCTCGGACCTGGCCTGGGCTATTGTCGTTGCGCACCTACGGCGCGCGGCGCTGAGCGGCACGGATAAATCCGTGCTCTTTCAAAGCTCGGCTCTTATGTGTTGTCAGGCTTGAGAAGAAAGCGCGCGGTTCTTCGGAATGACACGGGTCTGAGCGGGAGAGCGTGGGACACGCCGAAGAGGGAACTGCCGGGTTCGTGGTCTCCCACCCTTGAATCGATGAAGCCGATTCAAGGATGGGGCACCCGGCAAGCAGAACGTCGACCGCCGAGTCGGAAACGATTCTGCATTCGCTTAAATCGCCTGCGCTTGGCCTGGACTGTTCATGTTACTCCCGGCGAGTTCGCCAAAGACAACCGCGGATCCCTCGACTTCGCTCGGGATGACAGCGTGTTGAGGGTAGGGGCTTTCTGGATGACGTGGGACACTCCGAAGAGGGGAACTGCCGGGTTCGTGGTCTCCCACCCTTGAATCGATGAAGCCGATTCAAGGATGGGGCACCCGGCAAGCAGAACGTCGACCGCCAAGTCGGAAACAATTTCGCATTCGCTTAAATCACCTGCGCTTCGCCTAGACTGTTACTCCCAGCGAGTTCGCCAAAGACAACCGCGGATCCCTCGACTTCGCTCGGGATGACAGCGTGTTGAGGGTAGGGGCTTGTGGGATGACGTGGGATACCGCGAAGAGGGAAACTGCCGGGTTCGTGGTCTCCCACCCTTGAACTGATAAAGCCGATTCAAGGATGGGGCACGCAGATACGTGACTGACGGGATCGCTATTTGGCGCCTGCCGGCGGCACAATGCCGTTCATCCGCAGGTACTCCACCATCTGGCCGTAGTGGTCATACCCGTGGCCGCAGCAAATCCGGTGATCGTGATGCGCGTGCTGAACCCGTCAACCGGCCTGACGGCGACAAAAGCATTCTCCGTCGTGATGGTCGCGGTCGCCTTGTGCGCGCAGACGAAGGACGCTTCCAGTGCGGCCACGGCCGTTGCAGGGCCGAACGGCTCGAGAAGCTCGCGATCTTCAAACGAAGAGTCACTCCGCTCGCAGCGCTAGTAGAGGATCGATATTGGCCGCGCGTCTTGCCGGCACTGCGCATGCCGCTACGGCTATGGCGACGAGCAACGTCGAGGCCGCCAGCAATGTGAGCGGGTCCAGTGCTGAAACTCCATACAACAGGCTTGCCAGGCTCCTCGAAGTAAGTACGGATCCCACAAGCCCAATCATGACTCCGCTGAGGGCCATCCGGAATCCCTGCAACGATACAAGCCACGCCACCGCACCGCGCGGCGCGCCGAGTGCCAGCCGGATTCCGATCTCCTGCGTTCGCTGGGCCACAAGGTATGCCATCACCCCGTAGATGCCCAACATGGCAAGGAGCAGTCCGACGGCCGCGAAACCGGTCAGAGCCACGCTCGTGAACCGGTTCACCGCAGTCATGTCTCCGATGTATTGGTTCATGGTTTCCACCTCGGACAGTGGAAGTTGGGAATCGAGCGCATGGATTTGCTGCGCAACCGCCTGTTCAAGCGTTTCCGGCGCCACATTCGACCGCACCAGCAAGTCTTTGAAGCCGAAGTTGACGTGCGGAGTCTGGCGAAACAGCGTAATAAGCTGCGGCGCGACCGGCAGTGTGAGTCCCTGATTGTAGTTATCGCGCATGACCCCTGCGATAGAGATGGTTTCTCTCTGCGCGCCCATCCATGTGTCCTGTGCAATCAAGCTTGCCGGCGCGCCGAGTTCTATCCGCTGTCCGATCGGATCCACACCTGGAAAGTACTGCTTCACAAACGCCTGGTTGACAATCCCGACCGGCAACGTACCTTCCCGATCTGACTGCGAGAAATCGCGCCCCGCGGTTAGGGGTATACCGGCCGTTCGCAGATAGTTCGCGTCGACGACACCGAAGATGGTGGATGGCACTTCTTCGAGCCGGGACACGGGGTGACCCTCGATTGAAAACATCATGTGCCATCCGTCTCGTGGAGGATAGACGGTGGTCACGGAGACGTCCTTGACGCCGGGCAGGACTCGGATTCGATCGGTGAGTTCATCGCAGAATCGCGTGATCGCATCCGCCGTTGCATAGCGCACCGGCGGAAGATACAGATGTCCACGCATCAGGTGGTCGACTCTGAAGCCCAGATCTTGGCGTTCGAGATGCTCGAGTGTTTGTAGGACTAGTGACGCTGCAACCAGAAGCATCAGAGATAACGCGATCTGCCCGGTCACGAGTATTCTTCGGAACCCCTGCCGCGCGACTCCACTGCTTGAGCGTCCACCTTGTTTCAGAGCATCCGCTGGGTCGACCCGCGCACTCAGTAGCGCGGGCGCGGTTCCGAAGAACAGGCAGGTTCCCAACCCCGCAGCTAACGTGAAGAGCACTACCCGCCAGTCCAGCGTGAGTGCAAGCAACTGGGGAATCTTTCCTGGGTCGTTCAATCGCACGGCGCGTATTGCTCCGCAAGCCAATAACAGTCCCAGGCCGCTACCGAGGACCGAGAGCACCAAAATCTCGGTGAAGATTTGGCGTACCAGAGCGGCGCGTCCTGCGCCCAACGCCTTCCGCATTGCGAACTCGCGTTGCCGAGAAGTGTTTCTCGCCAGCAGTAAGGCGGCCAGGTTCGAGCATGCTATCAGCAGAATCAACGCAACCGCGCCCATGAGCAGCAACAGAAGCGGTCGCAGATTGCCCGTCCGCATAGTCTCTAGGGGCACTACGGAGATATCCACTCCACGATCGACGGGATGCGTGGAGGCGAGACTCCGGGCGATCCTAGCGAGATCTGCCTGCGCTTTATCAACGCTCACGCCGGGTTTCAGCAGTGCCAGCGCGCCATATCCGCGTCCGGCGCGAGCCGATTCGTCCCACACTCCCGGTTCGGGCAGAAACGGCTCAAACACTGGCAGTTGCGCCTGCGCTCCATGCAGCCACCCTGGAATCGTGTCAGGCAAGACTCCGATGATGGTATAGGGCTGGTCGTTGATGGTCAGCGTATGACCCAGAATCATGGAGTTGCGCTGATAGTGAGCCTTCCAGAACCCTTCGGTGATCAGCGCTACGTGATTACGCCCCTGCAAACCCTCGTCCGCAGTGAACAGACGGCCCAAAAGCGGCTGAATGCCCAATGCCTCGAAGAACTGCGGCGATGCGAGCCCTACCAGGACCTCCGCGGGATCGTCTCCGCGCCGCGACGTGCTCACATTTTTCCGCCACTGGTCGTAGATCGCGATCTTTTCGAAGCTCTGGTTTTGCGTGGCAAAATCGCGCCAGTCTGGCCCTGACACGCCCACTGGCTTCCCTGCCTTCATGGAAGTGATCTGGACCAAGCGATCTGCGTTCGGAAATTCGAGCGGGCGAAGGAGCACCGCATTCAGCACGCTGAAGACTGCTGCATTTGCACCAATTGCGAGAGCCAGCACCAATACCACCACCGCGGCAAATCCTGGTGATTTCCGGATCTGGCGGAGTGCATAGCGGGCGTCCTGTAGCCAGCGCTCGAACTGGGCCCATCCCCAGGCCTCGTGCGTTTGTTCCCGGATCAAGGTTGCATTGCCGAACGCGCGGCGGGCTGCGTATTGGGCGTCCTCGGGAGAGAGACCTTTTTCACGTTGCTCTTCCTCTTCGAGTTCGAGATCGGAACGCAATTCGCGCTCGAGATCTGCGTCGCGTTTCTTCAGTTGCCACCATCGCATATCAACTCTCCTCGGCGGATGGCCACATCACGCGGGCCACGGCTTCAGTCATTTGTTTCCACTGCGATTCCTCGACTTGGAGTTGTTTCTTGCCCTTCTCGGTCAAACGGTAGTACTTGAACTCCCGATTGCGGTCAGAAGCCATTTCCCAATTGGACGTAACCCAGCCCCGCTTTTCGAGTCGATGCAGCGCGGGATAGAGTGAACCGTGCTGCATCTGAAGGAAGTCATTCGTGGTGCGCTGAATGTGTTTACCGATCTGACGGCCGTGAGCCGGCCCCCAAACAAGCGTCCGCAGAATAAGCATGTCCAGGGTGCCAAGGAGAAGGTTTGCATGCTGCGGCTTTTCGTTGCTCATAGTCGACCGTCTACCCCCACATGGATGCCGATGGTAGAAGGTCGACTATCGATTGTCAAGAATTACGTTTTCAGAATCGTGGCGGCTGAAACGCGAGTTGGCGACCTGACGAGTAAATCGTTCGGAGTGCGCGCAATCGATCTAGTTACGATCGTGATGCGAGTCACTGAAGAATTTCGTCGTGCGGCGGTAAATGGATGCTGGCCGGCCGAGGGGACTCCCTGAGCCCTGAACATGTCCACGCAGGCGGGCCGGAGGATCGAAGGCGGGATCACGCATCATGCGCCTGATACCCATGACGGCGCGCCGTACGTTTTTGAAGAGCTGCGTGGGGAGCCTCGCTTTTCTTGCGACGGGCGAAAAGATCTACCCAGCGGAAGCCGTGGTGTCGACTGCAGCGGAGCCGCCTTCGCGTGTGGTGGTCGCTCGGGATCCCGGTCTGCGCGGCGCTGGTTCGAGCGTTGATTCGGGGCGTCTGCTGCGCATGCTGGATCGCACGATGCAAGCGCTGTTCCGCACAGAGCGCGCGGCGGAGGCGTGGACGAGGATGGTTCGGCCCGGGCAGAGAGTCGCACTGAAGGTGAATTCACTAGGAGGCCGCGGGATCTCCACCAATCCGCTACTGGTTGAGGCTATCTGCGAGCGTTTGCAGGAAGCCGGGGTGCGTGCCACGGCCATTGTGGTCTGGGACCGCGATACGCGGGAACTCGAGCGCGCCGGGTTCCGCATCGCCGTGGGCGGCAACCAGGTGCAGTGCTTCGGCACCGATCGGGTGGGCTACGAAGATGGCTTGTCGAGCTGGGGGAATGTGGGGAGCCGCGTATCCAAAATTCTGACCGAGCGCTGTGATGTGCTGATCAATTTGCCCGTGCTGAAGGATCACGATGGCGCCGGTGTGACGATCGCGCTGAAGAACCTGTATGGAGCCATCCACAATCCAAACAAATACCATCCCGATGGCTGCAATCCGTATATAGCCGATCTGAACATGCTGCCGGAGATCCATAGTCGCATGCGGCTGACAATCTGCGATGCAACGACGGCGTGTTTCCAGGGCGGGCCCGCATATAAGCCGCAGTATTGCTGGCAGGAAAACGCCCTGATTGCATCGCAGGACCCGGTTGCTCTGGATACAACCGGATGGCAGATCATCGAGCGCAAGCGCGCTGAACACGGACTGAAAACGCTGGAAGCCGAGAACCGAGGGCCGCGATGGCTGGCGACGGCCGCTGACCCGCAGCATCGGCTGGGAACCAATGACCCGCGAAAAATCGATCGCGTGGAAGTCGCGCTGGCGTGATGGAGGTGACCATGACCCACGAGTTAAGTTTGCAGCACCGGAGCAGTTGGGATTTACACCTGCCGGGTCAATGCTTGAATCCACGCTCTGATCGACGCACGTTTCTGCAATGCGCGCTGTGGGCAGGAGCGGCTCAAGGGATGGTCGGGCTGGCCGAGCCTCTGGGTGCGGTCTCGCCGAAGGCGACGGCGGAGAGTCAGGACGACGCGCGCTTCACAGTCGAAGCGCGGTTTTACGAGAAGCAGGCGGAGAAGAGAATTCAGTGCAAACTGTGTCCGCGTGCGTGTGTCGTTGGGGATCGTGAACGGGGGTACTGCGGCGTACGCGAGAACCGCGGCGGCACTTACTACACGCTGGTTTACTCGCGCGCGTGCGCCGCGCATATCGATCCGATCGAGAAGAAGCCGTTCTTCCACTACCTGCCCGGGACGATGGCGTTCTCAGTGGCGACGGCCGGATGCAACGTGAATTGCAAGTTCTGCCAGAACTGGGACATCTCGCAGTCGCGCCCGGAACAAGTGCCGGCGAACTACGCGCCCCCCGCGAGGGTGGCGGAGCTGGCGAGGCAATCCGCGTGCCCGACGATCGCATACACGTATAGCGAGCCGGTTGTGTTTGTCGAATACCTGATGGACACGGCAGATGCCGGTCACGCCGCGGGGATTCGGAGCATCGTGGTTTCCAACGGCTACATCCAGGAGGAACCGCTGCGCAGGGCGTACGGCAAGATGGATGCGGTCAAGATCGACCTGAAGTCGTTCTCCGAATCGTATTACCGGCAGGTTGTATCTGGGCAGTTGAAGCCGGTGCTGGAGACCCTGGTGGCTCTGCGCAGGATGGAGAAGTGGCTTGAGGTTGTCTACCTGGTGGTGCCGACCCTGAACGATAGCGAGCAGGAATTCCGCGACCTGGCGCGCTGGGTGAAAGGCAATCTCGGCGTGGATGTGCCCTTACATTTTTCGCAGTTTCATGCCGATTACCTGCTGAAGAACCTGCCCATCACTCCGGTGGCGACGCTGGAGCGTGCAAAACAGATCGCCGATGCCGAGGGGCTGCACTACGTGTACATCGGCAACGTGCCCGGACACCCGGCCGAGAACACGTATTGCCCGAAGTGCCGGAAGATGCTGGTGCAACGGGCCGGGCTGCAGATGACGCAGATGCTGATCCGCAAGGGCGCGTGCCCGTTCTGCAACCATGCCATTCCGGGAGTGTGGCACGTGTGAGCGCGAGGGTGCGGCGATGCGAAAGATTGAGATGCGAAAGCTCAAAGGGATGATGATTATGATCGCGCTGCTTCTCAGTATCGTGGCGATTCCGACGTGGAGCCCCGGCGTTCTGGCGGGACTCGAGAAGGTGCGACAGCCCGGAGTGGCGGGTAGCTTCTATCCGGCCGATCCGCAGGCGCTGACGGCGATGATGGACGATCTGCTGGCCAGGGCTGCGCCGACGGCAATACCCGGGCAGATTCTGGCGGTGGCGGCGCCGCATGCTGGCTACCCCTATTCCGGCCCGATCGCCGCGTACACCTATGCTGCACTGAAGGGCCGAAGCTACAAGCGAGTCGTCGTGATTGCTCCATCGCACTATGAAGCGTTCAGTTTCACGTCGGTATATGACGGCGACGGCTATGCGACTCCGCTCGGGACGGTCGCGGTGGACAAGGAGTTTGCGCGAAAGCTGGCTAAGACCGGCGAGACGATCAGGCTATCGGGGAGAGGTCACGAGCCGACGTCGCGAGGTGCGGAGCATGCATTGGAGGTGCAACTGCCGTGGCTGCAGCGGGTGCTGGGGAACTTTGAGCTGGTTCCGGTGGTGATGGGCGACCAGAGTTACGAGAGCAGCCGCGACTTGGGGACAGCTCTGGCCAAACTGATCCGAGATAACGACACGCTCATTGTGGCGAGTTCCGACTTATCTCACTATCACGCCTACAAGGACGCGGTGCGCATGGACCAGCAAACGCTGCACGCGGTGGAGAAATGGGACTACTTGAGCATGTCGCGGAACTTCGAGATGCGGGTGTGGGAGGCGTGCGGCGGCGGTCCGATTGTGACGGCCATGATCGCGGCCGAGCGCATGGGCGCGACACAGGCGAAGGTGATGCGTTATGCGAACTCAGGCGACACGAGTGGCGATCGATCCCGTGTTGTCGGATACGGGGCTGTGGCACTGGTGAAGGCAGATGCGGGGCAGGTGGCAGACGAGCCATTTTCACTGACGGCCGACGAAAAGAAGCAGTTGCTGTCGATCGCCCGCACCTCAGTAGAGCATGCCGTGCGGCAGGGGAAGGTCTGGGAACCTGCGGAGGTGACGGCAGATGCATTGAACGCGCCGCGGGGAGCCTTTGTGACCCTGCGAGAAGGCGGAGAGCTGCGTGGGTGCATCGGCTACACGTCTGCAGCGGAGCCGCTCTACCTGACCGTTCGTGATACGGCGGCCTTGGCGGCTCTGCGCGATCCGCGGTTCCATGCCGTGACGGAACCGGAGCTGCCGCGGCTGCAGTATGAGATCTCAGTGCTCTCGCCGCTGCGGCGCGTCCGGGATGTGCGCGAGATCCAGATCGGGCAGCACGGATTGCTGATGAAGAACGGCAGCTCCGAAGGGTTGCTGCTGCCGCAGGTTCCAGTGGAACAGGGATGGGACCGCACGCATTTCCTGGAACAGACGTGCGTGAAAGCGGGCATGCAGCGCGATTGCTGGCAGGACCATAACACCGACATTTTCCTTTTCACGGCCCTGGTGTTCAGCGAGAACCGCTCGCAGCCAGATGCGCCGCCGGGTGCGACTTCAAAGTCCACACCGCCAGAAACGCAGGCGCGAGACTTACTGCCGCGGTGAGCCAGGCGGTATTCCAAAAGCCGAAGACGGGGATGCAGTAGCCACTGAGCAGCAGCGCGCCGACTGCGCCTCCGAGCAGGTCTAAGGCGTACACGGCTCCGGCTCCCGCCGGCGTGCTGCGGCCCTTCAGCCGGATTTCGGTAATCAGCGGAAACACGTAGCCGCCGGGAAGGCCGCACATCAAGGCGAGGAGAGGGAACACAGCCTGCGCGGCGGCGAGAATGATTGCCGTGTCTGGCCAGCGAGCGAGGAGCGTTACAGCGAGCAGCAGCGCGGGTGCGGAAGCGGACAATACGAACTGGACCCGGGCAACCGAGAGCATCAACGGAGCACGCGCGGCCGCGATGCGGCGCAGCCCAAACCAACTCCCCAGTCCCATGCCTGCCAGGAACATGCCGATGAGAAGAGCTAGTTGCTGATAGACGACGCCATATACGGATTGAAACGAGAGCAGCAGGATGATTTCGAGCGCCATTGACGTATAGCCGCTGATACCTGCGCAGGCGAGTGCCGTTGAGGAGCCCGTGCTGAAAGGGCGTCGGAACCGGATGGAAGCGACGAAGCACACAAGAAAGAAAATTGTGCCAGCTAGAATCGTTGTGAATGGAATGTGCGCTGCCGCTGCGAAAGTACGAGCAAATGCGGAGTGGAATTGGGCGCTCCACAGGACGACATCGAAGTAGTACGCGATCGGCCGCAAGTCTCGATTGACAGGCGTTCCGGGAGGCGGCTGCAGGATGGCATGCGCCTGCTCCATGCGATCCGGGGTCATGCGAAACGGGATGGAATATTCACGGACGTATCGGGTGGCCAGGTTTCGTTCGCGCAGCCGCGCGATGAGAAGCCGCGGGTCTTCGGTGAGGAGATTCGGCTGGTTCGTCGCGAAGAAGTGCGCGGTTTCGCCGGGGATGATGATCACGTACCGAAATACGCTGCGCGCCGTGCTGGCCATGCACCGCAGAAACGCGGCGAGATCGGGGCTGATGGTTTCTTCAGAGGAGCGCACCTGAAACGAGAGAATTCCGCCGGGCGCAAGGTGATTGCGAGCGGAGCGAAAGAACTCTTCGGTGTAGAAGCGGTTCAACTGCGCAGTTGCGGGGTCAGGCAGGTTCAGCAGGATGACGTCAAAGCGGTCTCTCGTGGTTTTCAGCCAGAGGCGGGCATCGGCTACGTGTATGCGAACGCGCGGATCGGATAGTGTAGCGGCCGTTCTATCGGGGGTGATTTGCCGCGCAATTTCGAGAAGAGCTGGATCGAGTTCGAGGACATCGATGCGACGGACCGAAGGATGTTCGAGCACTTGATTAACGGCATCACCGATGCTGCCGCCGATGAGCAGGACCGTTGCGGGGGCCGGGTGTTCCAGCAGGCCGTAGTGCACGGCTTCTTCGGCTGCGGCGTCGTCGGACGTCGTGGCCAGTTTCTCGCCGTTGCTATAGACGGTCAGGAGATCGCCGGTGCGCACGATCACCAGGTTTCCGTAGATCGTATTGCGGGAACTCACGACCTCGAATCCCTGCCACACATGGGCGAGGGCCGCGCGATCGAGCATGGGGCCGACGCCGAGCGAGACGGGAATGCCCGCGAGAAGGCTGATTAGCAGAGCGCATACCGCTTTCCAGCGCGTAATGCGGAAGACGATGGAAGCTGTGACAACGTTGAGGGCGGCGATCAGGATGGCGATCGAGAATGGCCCAACAGAATAGAGGAACAGCAGGCTGCTGATGATTCCGCCAAGGCCGGAGCCCAGCGCTTCGAGCAAATAGACCCTGCCCGCTGCCGCGCTGGAAGAAACGGTGGATTGTTCCCGAATGAGGCGCGCAGCGGCGACGAACATGGCTCCCGAGAGACTGCAGAACACGCTGAGAGCCGCGAGCGCAGTCACAAGCATCGGCAGGGGACCAAGCAGTTCTCCCGGCGTTGCCTGGAATGCGGCTCTTCCCCAATGCAGCAGCCAGATGGTGGGCGCGAGCGCGATCCCGCTGAGACATTCGAGAATGGCGACTGCCGCGCGAGGAGGCACGCGGTCCCACATACTTCGGCTTGCGAGGGCGCTGCCGGTGGCGGTCCAGATAAGCCAGGCGGCCAGTGCGATGCCGAGCGAGATCTCATTGCCGCTGAACAGGACGATGATTTCCCGCAGGAGGACAGCCTGACCGACGACGGCGGTGAAGCCGGCGAGTGCAGGCACGGCTCTGACGGTGCCGCTGGGCAGTTTCCCGGGCGAAATCAAGACACGCCCCATGTGGCTCTCGAATTACCAGGTCACGCCAGCTTACGTCCGATGGAGGCGATCTCTTTCAAGGTCTCTATCTTCATGGCAATGTTGACGGAATTGCGGCACTTTGCCTGGCAGGCTGTGCACCCTTCGCATGCATCCAGCCCCCTGCCCGATCTGATCGCAGCCATGGTTTGAGCAGCGAGTGCGTAATTCACATACTGGACCGCGTACATGTGCGACCGCATCAACTCTGGAATGTCCACACCCAGTGGGCAGTCTGCGACGCACTGACCGCAATGGCGGCAGAACTGCGCTTCCGCGGTAAAGGGCTCGTTAGAAAAAAACTGCTGTTCCGCCGGAGTGTAACCAAGATTGGACGCGACCGAGAAGTTCTGCTCCATCTGCTCGTAGGTGGTGTAGCCGGGAATGGCGGTCGTGATCGACGGGTGGCGCAGCACCCATTTGAGCAGGGCCGTCTGACTGGCTGGAGTGAGCGGCTTGCCAAGCTTGGGAGCCGGCCGCATGGTACCGCCGGCCTGTGTCTTCATAGCGATGATGCCGATTCCCCTGCTGGCCGCCTG
Organism: Occallatibacter riparius; assembly: GCF_025264625.1. NCBI lineage: Bacteria > Pseudomonadati > Acidobacteriota > Terriglobia > Terriglobales > Acidobacteriaceae > Occallatibacter > Occallatibacter riparius. Next base: position 5,860,270 of record NZ_CP093313.1, on the reverse strand, counting down.
GTCGATTGTGTCGAGCAATTCGTGATTGTCGGCCATGGTGAAGTTGATCGGCACGAGCACTACGTCGTGCACTCCCAGCTTCATCACTTGCTTCAATGCCATGACGGGCTGATGGGACGAGATGCCGATGAAGCGCGCTTTGCCTTCTTTCTTGAGTTGCGTGAACGCCTCCAGCGCACCCTGTGAGTTGATCGGCTCTTCTGAGTCGCAGGCATGGTTGTAGAGGATATCGACGTGGTCCATCTGCAGCCGTTTCAGGCAGTCGTCAAACGCGTTGAGGAAGTGGGCCTTCAGCTCAGCCTGTCTGACTGCTGCGGTCTGCGTACTCGATAATGGCCCGCCAGTTCTCGGGTGCGGAATCTTGGTCGAGATGATTACATCATGACGAACACCCAGGTCCTTGATTACCTGGCCGACCATCTGCTCGTTTCGTCCCTGCTGATAGCCTGCGGCGGTATCGAAATGCCGAATCCCGATCTCGTAACTGCGGCGCACCAAGCCGGGGATGTCGGCATTCATCACACCCATGCTCACGATGGGGAGCTTGATTTTGGTATTGCCCAGGGTGCGATAGAGGGGCCGGGAAGGCGCTACAGCGGGCTCTGCCGCCGGTTTAGCGGTTTGCCCGAACAGAAGTTTGGAAGCGTCAGAGGCGCCCAGCAACTGCGACGCGGCCAGAAACGCTGCAGGCTTCGCTATGAAGTCCCTGCGGTTCCATGAATGAGAACTTTTCATCGTATCCTCCAGCATGACAGCCGTTCGATCCTGCCTCCGCAGGGGTTATCCTTCGGAGCCGCCGAGCAACGCCTGGTTCCCGGGATTGCGCGTCTCGCCGACACTGGTTACGTACACACCACGTTGATCGGTTAAGGGGCATTTGTTCTGGCAGACGCCGCAGCCAATACAAAGATCGGGATTGACGTGCGGCTGTTTGACGGTAAGGCTGGCGCCCTCGGGCGTGGTCACCTGCACCTCTTGCAACCAGATGGCTTTCTTTGGAGTAGGACAATGCTCTTCACACACGATGCATGTGCGCGCCAAGGCCCACGGAAGGCAGCGGTTCCGGTCGAAGAAAGCCGTGCCAATTCTGATCTGCTGCTTCTGTTCGAGAGCGTTCGTTCCTATGGCCTGGGTGGGACAGACCTGCGAGCACAAGTTGCACTCATATTCGCAGTAGCCGAGCTTCATGTTCAGGACCGGCGTCCACAGGCCGGCAAATCCGCCTTCCGTCAACGCCGGTTGAAGGGCATTGGTGGGGCACACCTTCATGCATTCGCCGCAGCGGATGCACTTGCCCAGGAACTCATCCTCTGCGACGGAGCCGGGAGGTCGAATCAGGGCGGGATTCCAGGTATGGCCTTTGCCTTGGGCGCTCGCGCGCGCCAGCAGGACGGTGCCAAGTCCCGCTGAGCCGGCGATGACCAAGGAGCGCCGCCCCAGGTCGAGCTTCTGTTGGCGCGGCGCGCGGACGAAGTGCAAGAGCCAGCGCAAGGGTGCGGGAGTGCTCGCCGACTTGCTTGCGGGAACATGCAGACCGAATGAGATTGCCTGATGGGGGCAGGCCGATTCACAGTTATAGCAATAGAAGCACTCCGATGGTTTCCACCCGTCCGGAACATCGGGGTCAGCGCCGCCCTGGCAGTCGACGACGCAGAGGCGGCAGTTGTTGCAGAGATCCTCATTGCGCTTGATCTGGATGAGCGGGTTCTTGCCGGCTGTTCCGAGCATGGCGCCGAGTGGACATATATACCGGCACCAAAAACGTGCGCGGTAGAGGTTCAGCAAAATGACGGCAGCGAAGAGAATGGCAATGAGGACGATGCCGCAGAAGTAAATGTCAGTGGAGGGCAGGATCGTCCGGCTCAGGAACGAATAGACCGGCTCGGACACCGCGGTGAGCCTGAGTTTGGCGATGCCGGGATCAACCTGATAAATCCATCCGAACAGCGATTTCACACCATCGCTGCCCGTGGGGTACAGGACGATGGCTGTACTTCGGTAGAGCAACGAAAACGGATCGAGCCAGCCGGTGAGGTTGAGTCCGAAGAGCGACGCCACAAGAAGCGTTGCGAGTACGTAGTACTTTGTCTTCTGCCAGGGCGAATAGCCGTCTGTCAGCATCTTCTGCTTGGCCTTCTGCTTCCGCAGGCCGGTGAGAAGATGATGCAGCGCGCCGAAGGGACATACCCACCCGCAGAACCAGCGGCCGAAGAGGATCGTTCCGCCGATCGTCACCAGCGACAAGAGAAGCCCTGAGGCAACCTGGTGCGACGACAGCCAGGATGCGGCGAGAACGAGGGGATCAAAGAGGAAGAACAGCTTGACGTGCCGTCCGGTTTGGTTGACGGGCATGTATCGGGCTTGCAGAAACAAGATGAGGAACAACAGCAGGAATCCGCCCTGGGTCAAACGCCTGAGCCAAACCCGCCACGAATTTCGGTGTGGCATCATGAAAAGCTCTCACTCTTGCTGCAGCTAGACTTCGATGCGCCGCGGTTTCAGCGACTCGAAGTCGATGGTCCCAAGTCCGCGCGCATTGCCTTCAACGATGTATCCAATCTCCTGCGGCTTGTAGCCCAGGAGACCGGCGCCGAATGCATCAATCGCCACCTGGTCGGTTCCGGCCGCCACTGTGTCCTTGCGCTTCACGTCGGCGAGGTTGCCTCCCACAGGTCCGTTGGCGGTCAACACGCGAATGGCGTCCATGACGACTAGCGTGGGGCGAATGAAGGCGGCCAGATCGACGAGGGTGTTGTTCAGGTCCTGATGAAACCGGTTGCGCTGGCCACCGGCTACGCCCATCAGGTTTTTCATCCCGAGCGTCGCTTTGCAAAGTCCGTGATGCTTCACGATGGGCACATTGATGAACTTGTTGATCTCCAGAACATCGCCGTACAGTTCCCATGCCGGAATAGCCTTCCCCTTCAGGCTGGTCTTGCGGAATTTGCGGTCATCCATGATGAAACAGTCTGCGCCGACCTTCTGGGCGGCCTGCTGAATGCCGCTTCTCGCAAACGATGGGACTGAAGGGTTGCAGGAGTTGTCACTGACGATGACGCGTTTGGCACCGGCCTGCCAGGAGAGAGAAACCAAGGTAGCCACAACGTCGGGATTGGTGGTGGCAGCCTGCTCCGGGCTGCGGTTCCAGCCGATGTTGGGTTTGATCCAGACCACATCGCCTTTGCCGATGAACCGCCCCAGCCCTCCGAGGCCGTTCACGGCTTCAATGGTCAGGCGGCGAGCCTCCTCGGCAATGGCCGCTGCGTCCTGCGGACTGCTGCGGTAGTGGGCGATGCTGAGTGCCGGACCGGCAGTGGCGGCAATCGCGTCGGGTGAGGCGAACTCGCCCAATTGCATTGCGGCCCCAATCAATGCGCAGGTCTTCAGAAAATCTCTGCGCGACTCGTCGCTCATTGCTACTCCCTCGCTGAGTTGGAGCGCCTTCGCAGAACCTGCCGCAGCGGGCGCCCGGATTGATGTTCAGTTCAGGTTGTCCGCAGCGCTGGTCAGGATCCGCTCGTTTCCGGACACCGGATTTAATAGCACCAGCAGGTAACGCCCCGCCGTGCGCGCGATCACGGTTCCTTCGAAGCTGTTCTGGCCGCGGATTGTTCCCGCGGCGAGATCGAGTGCGGCCGCGCACTTGCCTGTGCGGGTAAAGTGCTCCTGAAGCTGCTTCAGCCTCTGGAGCGCGTCAGCATCGTCGCGGGCGACGGTGACATACAACTTGCTTTCAGCTTCGCCGGCGCTGTATGCCGCCACATATGCGGGACCGAGGAAGGGATGTCCCAGCGGATCGTTGGGCATGTACTGCTCGGAGTGCGGCTTACGGCCTTCTGCCGGCAGCCGGGCTAACAACGAAGGAAGGGCAGGATTGGCGCCGATGCGGGACGAAAGCGTCCGCGCCCATGTCTCCAGCGCGGCATCGGCTCCTTCGCCGAACCCCGCCAGCTTTACGTAGTAACGATCCTGTACGAAGTTCAGAATGCCGGTGTTCTGATAGGCTTCCGCACCGATGGAAATGAAGTGATAGTCGGGCGCGCGCTCAGCGGCGTACATACCGAAGGCGGCATCCGGGCTACCCATATCGAACACATCGACCGTGACATCCACGCTGGGGTCGCGCGCATCCAGATGCAAAAGCGTGCGGACGCCGTAGAGCACGAATACGTCGGCTGCGCCATCCATGTACTGATAGAGATTGTCAGGGGTATAGAAGCCTGGAGGGGCTTTCGCTACGACGCCGGATGGAAGTGGCTCGGGGAGGAGTTTCGAGAGTGCCGCATGCGAGGGGTCTTGGAGCCCGCTTTGCTGACCTGACAGCAAACTCGCCATGGCAAGCACAACCATGCACAAGCTCGAGGACCGAAGAATCATCGCGCACCACCGCTCCCTCGCTTGGGGAAGCGGGCGCATTCTGCTTCAGAGCGTCTCGTGACAGCGAGCTAAAGTTCTCCCTACTATACGCCGAGTGGCTCCGAGGCAATATCCGGCCGCGGCGGGTGCGGACTATCTATGGACACCCGCCGCGGTTTGGTTTGCGCCTTATGAAGAGGTGAAGCTGAGGATCTCTGCGCTGTTGGTTCTACGCAACCTTGTGACCCATGCCTGATTGATCGAGCCCGGCCCAATTTCGCTAGTGATTTACCAGGCCCGGAATCTCGGGTGCGTCCGGAAACACCGTCGAAAGGGTCAAGTCGCGGTACTGCTCGGCTTCTGCAGCCCGGGCGGACTCGACATTTTTAACGCGGGTCTCCGCATCTCTGCCAAGTATCAGACGCTTCGGGAGATCCTGCGAGTTGGCGAGTTTCAGGATGAGTGCGGCAATCCTTTTGGGATCGCCCTCGGATTGTCCGCGAACTGACGCCAGGAGCTTATAGATCGCACCAACGGTTTCTTCGTATTCCGGCAGCACTTCAGGAGAGTTTTCACCGGCCCTCTGTGCCCAGTTCGTTCGGATACCACCAGGTTCGAGGGTGCATACCTTGATGCCAAGCGGAGCCACTTCCGCGACTACGGAGTCGCTGAATCCGCCAACCGCCCACTTCGCGGCGTGGTAGGGGGAATTGCCGGGCATGGCGATGCGTCCTCCGATGGAGGATATCTGAAAGATATGTCCACTTCTTTGCCGGCGCATCACGGGCAAGGCCGCATGCGTGCTGTAGACAACGCCGAAGAAGCAGGTTTCCACCACATCGCGAAACTGCTCGGAGGTCATTTGCTCGAAGGGCGCGAAATATCCGTAACCGGCGTTGTTGACTAAGACATCCAGCCTTCCGTAGGTATCCAGAGCCAGCTGCACAGCCGCCTTCGCTGCTTGTTCGTTGCGAACATCAAAGGTGACGGGTGTGAGCTGGTCTCCGTACTGTTCGACCAAGGGCTTGAGCTCGTCTATGCGTCGTGCGCCAGCTACGACACTGTCTCCTGCTGCGAGCGCTGCCTCCGCAATATCGCGTCCTAAACCGTTGCCGCTTCCTGTAATTAGCCAGACTTTAGCCATGAATGAGGCCTCCTGTCTGGGTAGATTCTAGAATGAGCGAGTGGTTGCTCATTTCTTTAGGTAAGGAAGATGACTATTTCGCCATTCTCCAGAAAGCCTCGAAGGCCTGTTCGATCAGTTCCTTTGTTTGCGCCGGTTTTCTGGATGCCATTTCCATTACTGCTGCCTGCATCGCGGTCATGGAATGCGCAGCGAAGCCTGCAGGCAGGAACTTAAAGGCGCCGCGACTTCCAAGCTCTTCCATGGTTTGATCGATAGGTCCACGTTCGTCGCTCAGCTTCGCCCTGGTTGCCTCCGTTATGACCGAGGAAAGATTGAGGAGCGCTGAGACCTTGCGTTCCGCCTGGCGATCCATCGCCCAGCGCAGATACTCGGTCCAGATATGCCGGGCACGTTCGCGCAGATCGGCTTTGTGAGGAAAGTCAGCCCCAATAGCGCGCAGAACTTCGATTTTTAGTTCGAGGTAGAGGGCATTCAGCAGGTCGTTCTTCGAAGGAAAGTAACGGAACATGGTTCCTTCGGCGAGACCTGCCCCCTTAGCGATTTTCGCGGTCGAAACCCCCAGTCCCGACTCGGCAATCTCACGCACGGCGGACTGGAGGAGGGCTTCTCTCTTTTCCGGGCTTTTGACCCTGGCCATGTTTCGATGCTATCTCAGCGTGATCGAGGCGCAGTTCAGTGGCGTCGTCGGCAATAACGGGGGCCTGCTTTGTCGCGTTCCCACACGAAGGGGTGCCGAGGGTCACTGATCGTCCGTCGCATCCGCGCACGGCCAAATTAAGCGGTAGCGCGGGCGTCCTACCCAGGTCCCCAAAGCCGGGAGACGTGGATTCCCCCCTCATGGACTTTGCGAAGGGTGGAGATCTGGTCCACACGCCCGTAAGACCGCTGTTACCTGCTTCGAACCAGTCCGCAGCGGTCGAGTTCGCGCACGTTACCTAGGGGAAACCCTTGCAATTGAGTCACGGTTGGGCTAGGCTACGTGGACTACTCGGTTTTTAACAACGGGCTCTCGAATAGGTTAAGGAGGGCTCGAGATGGCGAAAGCACTGAAGGTCCTATGTGTCGGGTCATCGCAGATGCATCATCGTCTGCTCCTCGCACTGCTCCCTGAGGATCGCTATACCCTCTTGGTGGTGAGCAACTACTGGGATCTTTGCTCGTTCTCGGTTAACGAGACAGAGGCTATCTCCGTTGCGGTTCTGGAGCATACCGAGTCCAAAGGCGATTTGCGCCGCAGCGCTGAATATGTTCGACGAAGGTGGCCGGATGCTCGGATCATCCTTCTCGGACATCGCGGAGACCTTCTGGAAGACCAGCTGTATGACGAGCGGGTAACACCGGGCATTCATCCCCCGGAACTACTCAGCGTGATAGAGCACCTGCTGAAACGTAGGCGGGATTCGAACAAAATGGCTCGTCGCGCCGCTCGAGTCTCCGAACGCGCGTACCCGTAGCGCGACTTTTAGGACAGTCGGCTCCGCTGACACAGACCCGCCGTAGCTTCTCGGTCACTCAGGCGCGAGGCTCACCCTCACGCGTGCCCGAGTCTCGCCGGCCACTGGCTATCCGCAAAATGCGAGATATGTTTCACGATACGGGAATTGGCTGCCCCCGTGTGTCTCGCGTCACAGCGGCTCACTGGCTCAGAGAAGAGACTCACTAGGGCGGAACTTTGAATCCGAGCACGGATGGAACCGTGTCCGTAACGCCTTATACGAAGCGCTGATGCGCTGTGAGGAATGGAATGAGCGAAAAGGAAATGGTCATTATGGATGGGAACGAGGCAGCCGCCTCAGTTGCCTATCGGCTGTCCGAGGTTGTCGCGATCTACCCCATCACCCCCTCGTCGCCAATGGCCGAGTGGGCTGACCAGTGGCGCTCAGAGGGGAAGAAGAACATCTGGGGTGCGTTGCCGATTGTAGAGGAGTTGCAGAGCGAGGGCGGCGCGGCGGGTGCGCTGCACGGCGCGCTGCAGGCGGGCGCGTTCGCGACGACCTTTACGGCATCGCAGGGCCTGCTGCTGATGATTCCCAACATGTTCAAGATCGCCGGTGAGCTGACCCCGGCGACCATGCATGTGACCGCTCGCACGCTGGCGACGCATGCGCTCTCGATTTTTGGCGACCACTCGGATGTGATGGCATGCCGCTCGACTGGCTGGGCGATGCTCGCGTCGAACTCGGTGCAGGAGTGCGCGGACCTGGCGCTGATTGCGCAGGTGGCGACGCTGGAAGCGCGAATTCCGTTCATGCACTTCTTCGACGGCTTCAGGACGTCGCATGAGGTGGGGAAGATTTTGCCGATCAGCGACGAGACGATTCGCGAGATGGTGGACGACCAGTACATCATCCAATTCCGGCAGAACGCGTTGAGCCCGGACCGGCCGATTATTCGCGGAACCGCGCAGAATCCCGATGTGTTCTTCCAGGCGCGCGAGGCGTGCAGCCCCTACTACAGGGCTGTGCCGGGAATCGTGCAGGCCGTGATGGATCGCTTTGCCGTGGAGACTGGTCGCGCGTATCACCTGCTCGACTACTACGGTGCATCGGATGCGGAGCGGGTGATCATCCTGATGGGCTCGGGTGCGGAGGCCGCGGAAGAAGCGGTGGACGCATTGAACCGCAGTGGCGAGAAGGTCGGCCTGCTGAAGGTGAGGCTGTACCGGCCGTTCGATGCTTCGGCGTTCCTCGGCGGGCTGCCGAAGTCGGTGAAGTCGATTGCGGTGCTGGATCGCTGCAAGGAGCCGGGAGCCACGGGCGAGCCGCTCTACCAGGACATCATCACAGTGCTGGCGGAGAATGCGCATGCGCTGCCGTTTGCCATGCCGACGGTGATCGGCGGGCGCTATGGACTGTCGTCGAAGGAGTTCACGCCTGCGATGGTGAAGGGCATCTTCGACGAGCTGACGAAGGCGGCGCCGAAGAATCACTTCACGATCGGCATTGATGACGATGTGAGCCATACCAGCCTGGAATATGATCCGGACTTTTCGACCGAGGACCCGCGGACGGTACGCGCTCTGTTCTACGGACTGGGGTCGGATGGCACGGTGGGCGCGAATAAGAATTCGATCAAGATCATCGGAACCGAGACGGACAACTACGCGCAGGGCTACTTCGTTTATGACTCGAAGAAGTCGGGCTCGATGACGACGTCGCATCTGCGGTTTGGGCCGACGCCGATCCGGTCGACGTATCTGATTTCGAAGGCGAGCTTTATTGCGTGCCACAACTTCAGCTTCCTCGAGAAGATTGATGTGCTGGAGCCGGCGATTCCGGGTGCGGTGTTCCTACTGAACTCGCCGTTTGGCAAGGACGAGGTTTGGGAGACGCTGCCGAAGACGGTGCAGGACGAGATCATCCGCAAGAAGATCGAGTTCTATGTGATCGACGGCTACAAGGTGGCGCGCGATGCGGGAATGGGCACGCGTATCAACACCATCATGCAGACGTGCTTCTTCGCGATCAGCGGCGTGCTGCCGCGCGAAGAGGCGATTGCGCAGATCAAGAAGGCGATCAAGAAGACCTACGGCAAGCGCGGCGAGGCGGTGGTGCAGAAGAACTTCGCGGCCGTGGATGCAGCGCTGGCGCACCTGGAGAAGGTGGATGTGCCCAGTGTGGTGTCGTCTGAGTTCGACATTGTGGGTTCGCTCTCGCCTAAGGCGCCGAAGTTTGTATTCGATGTGCTTGGGCAGATTGCCAGCGGCAAGGGCGATTCGCTTCCGGTGAGCGCATTGCCCGCCGGCGGCGCGTTCCCCACGGGCACGGCGCAGTGGGAGAAGCGGAACATCGCGCAGTTCATTCCGGTGTGGGACAAGGACCTGTGCATCCAGTGCGGCAAGTGCGTGATGGTGTGCCCGCACGCCGTGATTCGCTCGAAGGTGTACAGCCCTGATCTGGCGACAGACGCGCCGGCGGACTTCCAGTGGGCAAAGCCCAAGTGGAAGGGCATGGAGAACGATCGCTACACGCTGCAGGTTGCTCCGGAAGACTGCACTGGCTGCGGGGTGTGCGTAGAAGTGTGCCCGGTGAAGAGCAAGAGCGACGCCAGTCACAAGGCGATCAACATGGCTCCGCAACAACCGCTGCGCGAGAAGGAAAGGGAGAACTGGGACTTCTTCCTCGGGCTGCCGGAAGTGGATCGCTCGAAACTGTCGCATGGGCAGGTGAAGGATCTTCAGCTTCTGCAGCCGCTGTTCGAGTTTTCAGGCGCGTGCTCTGGATGCGGGGAGACGCCTTATATCAAGCTGCTGACGCAGTTGTTCGGCGACCGGCTGTATATTGCGAACGCGACGGGCTGCTCGTCGATCTATGGCGGCAACCTGCCGACTACGCCCTATACGCAGAACGCGCAGGGACGCGGGCCGACGTGGGCCAACTCGCTGTTCGAGGATAATGCGGAGTTCGGATTCGGTATGCGCGTTGCTCTGGATCAGCAGAAGGCATTTGCCGAGACGCTGCTGATGCGGGTGGCGCACCTGGTGGGCGATGAACTCGTCAGCGTGCTGCTCACGGCTTCGCAGAAGACGGAGACGGAGATCAATGCGCAGCGCGACCGGGTGAAGGTGCTGCGCGATAAGCTCGCCGGCATCGACTCGAGCGATGCGCGCAACCTGTCGGCGATTGCCGACTCGCTGGTGCGCAAGAGCGTGTGGATCCTGGGCGGCGACGGCTGGGCGTTCGACATCGGCTTTGGCGGACTGGATCACGTGCTCGGTTCGGGCAAGAACGTGAACGTGCTGGTGCTCGACACCGAAGTGTATTCGAATACGGGCGGCCAGGCGTCGAAGGCGACCCCGCGCGGCGCGGTGGCGAAGTTCGCCGCCAGCGGCAAGGGCAACAGCCGCAAGGACCTCGCAATGGAAGCGGTGAGCTACGGCTACGTTTACGTGGCACAGGTGGCCATGGGTGCGAACGACACGCATGTGGTCAAGGCCTTCCAGGAGGCCGAGGCGCACGAAGGGCCGTCGATCATCATCGCCTACTCAAGCTGTATTGCGCACGGCTACGACCTGGTGCACGGACTCGAACAGCAGAAGCTGGCTGTGCAGTCCGGCTACTGGCCGCTGATGCGTTACAACCCTGTGCTCCGCGAAGAAGGCAAGAACCCCTTCCAGCTGGATTCGAAGTCTCCCTCGATCCGCTTGAAGGAGTATGCCTATCGCGAAGCGCGTTACACGATGCTCGCTCGCGGAAACCCGGAACTGGCCGCAGAACTTTTGAAGGAAGCGCAGGACGATGTGGAGCGCCAATGGCGTGTCTACAGCGCCCGCGCCGCCATGCCGGGCCGCGGTGAAACCCCGCATATCGCTCCCGTGGAAAAGCCGAGCGAGAAACCTGAACCGGTAGCTGCCGGAGGGACGGAATGATAGATCTTAAGACGACTTACCTGGGCCTGCCCCTGAAAGGGCCCATCGTGGTTAGTTCGACCCCGCTGTCAGAGTCGCTGGATAACGCGCGCCGGATGGAAGACGCCGGCGCGTCGGCGATCGTGCTGACATCGCTGTTCGAAGAGCAGTTAACGCTGGAGTCGCAGGCGCTGGATGAGGACCTCTCGCGCGGCACCGATTCGTTTCCGGAGTCGTTGCACTACCTGCCCGAGCAGGCAGACTATCGGATGACGCACGATGTCTATCTCGACTATCTGCGGCGTACGAAGGAGGCCCTGAGCATCCCGATCCTGGCTAGCTTGAACGGCGCGACCAGCGGCGGCTGGGTGCGCTATGCAAAGGAGATGGAACAGGCCGGAGCTGACGCCATCGAATTGAATACGTATGCGCTGGCGACGGATCGCAGCCAGACCTCACGCGATGTTGAGCTGCAATTGCTCGACCTGGTGGAAGGCGTCTGCCGTGCGGTCAAAGTGCCGGTTTCGGTGAAACTGTCGCAGTCGTTCACGAGCATTCCACACCTTGTGGCGTGCCTGGAAGACGCGGGCGCTCGCGGCATCGTGCTATTCAACCGGTTCTACCAGCCGGACTTCGATATTGAGACGCTGGAGGTACGGCCTTCGCTGCACTTCTCCACTCCATCGGAGCTGCTGCCAAGGCTGCACTGGGCGGCAATTCTCTATGGGCATACCAATATGGATATCGGGATCACCGGCGGTGTGCACACGGCAGAGGATGTGCTGAAGTCGATCATGGCCGGCGGTTCGGTAGCGATGATGGCCTCGGCGCTGCACATTCACGGCATCGAGCACATTGGGCGCGTGCTGGCCGATCTGCAGTACTGGCTGGAGAAGCGCGAGTATACGTCGCTGGCCGGGACCCGCGGCTGCCTGAGCCGGCGATCGGTGCCGGATGTCTCGCCGTTCGACCGCGGCAACTATATCAAGACGCTGAGCTCCTATAGCCTGCGTCAGACTGTGGCAGCGTTCTGATTCTTTAAGTACGATTCGAATCCCGGCTGCACTATGTGATGAGTGCAGCCGTTCTTTTTGCGCGCGATGAAGGTGTGATGGAAGAGGGCATCCCGGTCTGGGTTGTTATGATTCCTTCGAAGCACGACAGAGGAAACAAGATGAAGCGAAACACCGGCGTTTTGTGTGCTGTGGCGGTTGCATTGCTGATGGGTGCGAGCAGTCTCCGCTCTCAGGCCCCGGAGAAATATGAGCCGACGATAGAGTCGCTGGACAAGCATCCGCTGCCGGATTGGTATGCTGGGGCCAAACTCGGCATCTTCATCCACTGGGGCTTGTACTCGGTGCCAGGGTGGGCGCCGCTGACCCATCCGGATCATGATTTCTCTTCGAATGATTACATCAAGTACGACCCGTACGCGGAATGGTATCTGAACACGATGCGGGTGCCTGATTCGCCGACGGCGCACTATCACCGCGAGCACTACGGTGATAAGGGATATTACGAGTTCGCGCCGGAGTTCAATCGGGAGTCGAGGAAGTGGAATCCCGATGCGATGGCGGCGGCATTCAAGATGGCCGGAGCGCGCTACGTTGTGCTGACCAGCAAGCACCACGAGGGGTTCACGCTCTGGCCGAGCACGACGCCGAATCCCAACCCAAGTCTTAAGCCGGCGGAATTGCACGCTGAGCGCGATCTGGTCGGCGAGTTGACCAAGGCCGTCGACAAGCAGGGGATGAAGATGGGGCTTTATTACTCGGGCGGCTACGACTGGACGTTCAATGCCGGGCCGATCCGGATTGCGTCGGACTATGAGACGGTCAAGCCGCAGTCGAAGGCGTACGGCGATTATGCGTTCGCGCAGATTCACGAGCTCATCGAGAAGTACCATCCGATGCTGCTGTGGAACGATATCGACTGGCCGAAAACCGGGCGCGCGCTGCAGGTGGAGGCGGACTATTACAACGCGATTCCCGACGGCGTGATTGACGACCGGTTCGGCATCAAGCATGCGGATTTCAAGTCGCCCGAGTACGAAAAGCTGAGCAAGATCAGCGAGAAGAAGTGGGAAGAATGCCGCGGACTGGGACGCTCGTTTGGCTACAACCGGGCGGAAGGTGAGAAGGAGACGATTGCGCCGGGCGAGCTGATTGCGCTCCTGGTGGATATCGTGAGCAAGAACGGCAACCTGCTGCTGGATGTGGGGCCGGAGGCGGACGGGACGATTCCGCCAGTGCAGATGGAGCGGCTGAAGGCGCTGGGCGCGTGGCTGAAGCAGAACGGCGAGGCCATCTACGACACGACGCCTTGGACCCATGCAGAAGGGAAGTCGGCTGAGGGCAATGAAGTGCGGTATACACGCAAGGGCGACGACCTGTACGTGACGGTGATTGGGAAGCCGAAGGCGCAGACGCTCACGCTGGCGGATGTGCCTGCGAAACAGGACGCGAGGGTGAGCCAACTTGGAAGTACGAACACACTGACTGCGGCGGCGGAAGGGAATGGGTTGAAGATTACGCTTCCGGCGCAGCTGGCGGGCGATTACGCGTACTCATTCAAACTGGCGGGTTATCTCCGCTAGACGGTTGGGCGGCGCAGTAACTGCCGCAGGGTGAGCTCAAGCAGCCCCTTGGCGTTGGGGATCGCGGCCTGCATTGGCGCGCTGAACTCTTCGCCAAGGTCGACGGAACCGGCGCCGATGGTTAGCAGGCAGGCTCTTCGCGGTGTGGCGTTGTAGAGATCCTGCGCGAGCCGCAACAGCTCGGCGGCGCCGGAATGGTGCGTGGAAACGGCCGCGGGTGGGGCGGCCTTGATTTGGCGCAGCAGAAGCTGCCCTGGTCCCAGGTCGACTGCGCAGTCGATGAAGAGAACCGACTCAGCATTGGCGATGTCCTGGGCGAGGTCGGGGGTCCACTGCTGGCGCGCGATTGTCTGTACGCCGGGTTCGCCGGCGAACCGCTCGCCGGCCCAGGAACAAAGAAATGGTCCGATGCCATCATCCCCGCGGAGCGTGTTTCCGCAGGCGAGGATCAGGCATCGGACCCAGGGAGTACTCATAAGGTTCTCCGGCATTTCCTGAGTTTCTGTGTCCTCGCCGGCGTCCTGCTGGGTCTCCGCTCCCTGATGGTCGCGGCGACTTGAGAGCATCGGCTTCGAGACAGAGCTACTCAGGAAATGCATTAGCGAACGACCTTGTCGACGACTTCACCGTCCGCTGACAGGATCGTCATGGCGAGCGGCATCTGGCCGAAGGCGTGAGTGGAGCAGCTCAGGCATGGATCGAAGGTGCGGATAACAGCCTCGACCCGGTTGAGAGCGCCCTCAGTGAACTTGCCGTTGCGCACGTAGGCTTTCGCGGCCTGCAGAACGCCCTTGTTCATCGCGTTGTTGTTGTGGCCCGTTGCCACTACCAGGTTGGCCCAGACCATCTTGCCGTCGGCGTCGACTTTGTAATGATGATGCAGCGTTCCGCGGGGCGCCTCGCTCTGGCCAGCGCCTTCAAGGCGGTTCACGCCGGCTGTTGCACGTACATGCTTGTCGAGGATGAGCGGATCGGCGAGGATCTGTTCGATCCTCTCGATTCCGTAGAGCACCTCGATGAGCCGGGCGTGGTGGTAGTAGAAGGAGCTCTCTACCGGTCCGTTGGCAAGCTGCTTGAATTCGGCCAGCTCGGGCTCGGCCAGAGGCGTGCCCATCTTCTTGACGATGTTCAGGCGGGCGAGCGGACCCACGCGATAGCTGCCCTCCGGATAGCCGAACGGCTTGTAGTAAACGAACTTGGTGTAGGAGTACGGCTCGACAGCCTCGCCGATCAGATCGGGGAACTGCGTCGCTGTGATGCTTTCCTCGACGGTCTTCCCCTTCTCATCGATCAGCCGCAATGTGCCGTCGGTGAACTCGATCGAATCGTCTTCGTTGATCAGGCCGAGGTACATCGACGGGAAGTTGGCGAAGACTTCGATCTCCTGCTTGAAGTTGGACGCGAGCTGCTTGTAGGCGGCCAGAGCCAGCTTCACGTTGCTGTAGGCCTCCGGCATCATGGCGAGGATTTCGTCACGATTGGCGGCGGTGAGCGGATCGGTGACGCCGCCGGGGATGACCCAGCCGGTGTGAATGCGCTTGGAGCCGAGCAGCTCAATGACGCGCTGGCCGAAGCGGCGCAGGGCAATGCCAGCGCGGCCGAGTTCGGGGTTCTGCGCGGCCACGCCGAAGATGTGGCGCTTGGTTGGATCGGATTCCATGCCCAGCAGCAGGTCGGGCGAGGAGAGGTGGAAGAAGCTCAGCGAGTGCGACTGCACCATCTGAGCAAGGTTAAGGACGCGACGCAACTGCGCGGCGGTGTGCGGGATGCGCACCGACATGATGGCCTCACATGCCTTGGCGGATGCGACGAGGTGCGAGACGGGGCAGATTCCGCAGATGCGCGCCATGAGGGCGGGCATCTCGTAGAAGGGGCGGCCTTCGCAGAAGCGCTCGAATCCGCGCACCTGCGTGACGTGGAAGTGAGCGTCGGCAACCTCGCCCTGATCGTTGAGTTGGATGGTGATCTTGCCGTGGCCTTCGAGGCGCGTGACAGGATCTATGGTGATGGTCTGGCTCATGACAGTCTCTGATCCTTTCAGGCTCCAAAGCGGGTGAGGGCCGGAATGTCCAGCGGCTCTCCGCTGATGATGGCAGTGAGGGCCGTGTGGAAAGTGTCGGCCGAGGGCGGGCATCCGGGAAGGAATACGTCCACTTCCACGAACTCGTGAACCGGCCGGACCACTTTAAGCAGCTTGGGCACCACTACGCAGGGAATCTGCGGCTGGAGGGTTGCGTTCTCGATGTAGGCGCGATCGAGGATGGGCTCAGGGCCGATGGGGTTGCGCATCGACGGGACGTTCCCAGTGATGGCGCAGTCGCCTATGGCGATGAGCATCTTTGTGTGCGCGCGGATTTTCTTAATCTTGGCTTCGTCGTCGACGGAAGCTACCGCGCCTTCGACGAGCGTGATGTCTACCTGGTCAGGAAAATCCTTTAAATCGACGAGGGGGCTGTAGACGAGATCGACGAACTCTGCCAGTTCGAGCAGCCGTTCGTCCATGTCGAGGAACGACATGTGACATCCGGAGCATCCGTCGAGCCATGCTGTTGCTAGTTTTAGTTTGCTCATCGCGCTTCCCTCATCAGGTTCAGGTACGGGAGAAAATCCGGGTACTTGGGGTGGTCGGATCCAATCTTGCCCTTATCGTAAAGAGCCCCGGTGGGACAGACCTGGACGCATTTACCACAGCGCGTGCAGGTTGATTCGCCCCAGTTCTCGTGAAGATCGGTAATGATCATGGAGTTGATGCCGCGGCCCATCACGTCCCACACATGCGCGCCTTCAACTTCGGCGCAGACGCGAACGCAACGCGTACACAGGATGCAGCGATTGTGATCGGCCGTGAAGCGCTCGTGGGAAGCGTCGATCGTCAACTCGGGATTGCGATAGGGCAGCCGCACGTGCGTGAGGCCCAGGTCCTGCGCCAGCGACTGCAGTTCGCAATGACCGTTCGCCACGCAGACGGAGCAGATGTGGTTGCGCTCCGTGAACAGCAGCTCGAGGATCATGCGGCGGTGCTTCTGCAGGCGCTCGGAGTTGGTGCTGACTTCCATGCCTTCGTAGATAGAAGTGACGCAGGCTGGGAAGAGCTTGTTGCTGCCCTTGATCTCGACCACACAGAGCCGGCATGCGCCGACATCGGTGAGTCCTTCGAGATGGCAGAGCGTCGGGATCTGGATGTCGTTCTCACGGGCCACTTCGAGGATTGTCTGTCCGCGAACCGCGCTGACTTCCTGCCCATCGATGACTAGAGTTTTGACTTCTGCGGTGTCGCTCATGCCAGCACCTCCTCGGCGGGCTTGGCCGTGGAGGCCGCCATGTTGCAAACGCCTGCAGTACAGCGCTTGTGCACAATGTGGTCGATGTATTCGTTGCGGAAGTACTTGAGCGTGCTCAGCACAGGGTTGGGAGCGGTCTGGCCGAGGCCGCACAGGCTGGCGCTCTTGACGGTGTCGCAGAGCTCTTCAAGCAGTTCGAGGTCGGCCATGGTGCCGGTGCCGGTACAGAACTTGGTGAGGATGGTGTACATCTGCGCGGTGCCGGCGCGGCAGGGAATGCACTTGCCGCAGGACTCGGTCATGCAGAACTCGACGAAGAAGCGAGCCACGTTGACCATGCAGGAGGTGTCGTCCATGACGATCATGCCGCCGGAGCCCATGATGGAGCCTGCCGCCATCAGCGCGTCGTAGCTGACACCGATGTCGAGCATGGATTCGGGCAGGCAGCCGCCGGAAGGGCCGCCCGTCTGCACGGCTTTGAACTTGCGGCCGTCGGGAACGCCGCCACCAATCTTCTCGATGATTTCGCGAAGCTTGATGCCCATGGGCACTTCGACAAGCCCCGTGTTCTTGATCTTGCCGGTGAGAGCGAAGACCTTGGTGCCCTTCGAACGCTCGGATCCCATGGCGGCGAACCAGCGCCCGCCATTGCGGATGATGGGTGCGATGTTGGCAAAGGTCTCAACGTTGTTGATGAGCGTCGGCTTGCCCCAGAGTCCGCTGACCGCGGGATAGGGCGGACGCGGCCTTGGTGTGCCGCGGCGGCCTTCGATGGAGGCGATGAGCGCGGTTTCTTCGCCGCATACAAAGGCGCCGGCGCCCAGGCGAACTTCTACATCGAAGCTGAAGGGCGTGTTGCCGATGTTGCTGCCGAGCAGACCGCGGCGGCGCGCATCGCGCAGGCAGGCCTGCAGGCGGCTGACCGCCAGCGGATACTCTGCGCGCACATAGACGTAGCCTTTGTTGGCGCCAACGGCGTAGGCGGCAATCGCCATGCCTTCGATGACGCGCTGCGGATCGCTTTCGAGCACTGAGCGATCCATGAATGCGCCCGGGTCGCCCTCGTCGCCATTGCAGATCACGTACTTTGTTTCGCCGTGAGCCTTGGCAACGGTGGACCACTTCAGGCCGGTGGGATAGCCGCCGCCGCCGCGCCCCCGGAGTCCGCTCTCGGTGATCTGGCGGATCACGCCGCTGGGCGTCATGTCGTTCACCGCCATCAGCAGGGCGCGGTAGCCGTCGTGCGCGATGTAGTCTTCGATCCTTTCGGGATCGATCTGGCCGGAGTTTTCCAGCACTACATGGACCTGCTGGTCGAAGTGGTCGCGGAGCTCGCACTGCAGCTCGGCCACTGGCTTGCCGCCCAGGCTGTCAACGATCTTCTGGGCGTGGCCTTCTTCGACGTGCTGGTAGAGCACCTCGTCGGGGTCGACCAACACCAGAGGTCCAGCCGCGCATAAGCCCATGCAACCGGTCCGGCGAATCAGCGCATTCTTGCCGCTGTCTTCCACTGTTTTGGCCAGGGCGTCCTTCAGTTTGTCGGAGTTCTGGCTCAGGCAACCGGTGCCCATGCAGACGTTGACTTCGTAGTCGAACTTGGCGTTTTCTGCGCGGACCTGTTTGGCGATCAGATCAAGCTCTTCAATGGTCATTCCACCGCCCACCTTTCCAGTTGCTCGATCATGTGCTCCGATGACATCTGTCCGACCATCTGGCCGTCCGTGAGAACGACGGGAGCGCGTCCGCAGGCGCCCACGCAACGGGCAGTCATCAGGCTGATCTGGCCATCCTTGGTGGTGTTGCCCGCAGAGACATTCAGGTGTTTTTCTGCATCGGCCACAAGCTTGTCTGTGCCCTTGATGTAGCAGGCCGTGCCGGTGCAGATGGTCATGGTGTGCTTGCCGGGAGGTTTCAGGCTGAAATAGTGATAGAAGGTCACCACCCCGTAAGCCTGGCTGAGAGGAACTTTCAGCGATTGCGCCACAAAACGGATGGCCGTGTCGTCCAGATAACCGAACGACGATTGAACTGTATGAAGGGTTTCGATCAGTGCGTGGCGGGCGAACCCGTTTTTGCGCATGGTGCCATTGACGATTTTCCAACGCTTGTCGTCACTGGGCAGCGGGGGCGGTGTGAATACTGGCACATTTCCTCCCGATCGCGACCTTTCACCGCGTGGAACTCGTGCGGCGATTCTTATTGCGCGTCGCGTTCGCTTCTTTATAGTCAAAAAGCAACACGATTGGCCGTGACATCTGTCACTTAAGAATGTGCCCGATGATACGTCGGGAAGATTTGTTCGCAATTGGCACTATTGCCAGTTTCTGGAAAGTAACGGGCGTCACCTGTCAGTGCATGAGTAGCAGGGATCGATGGATGCCTGGATGAGCGGCGTATCCGCGAGGCGGGCGCCCATGACCATGTAGCGGACGGCAGGCATGTTAGCGAACGTGGGCGTGCGCACGTGAACACGTGATGGATTGCGGGAATGTTCCTTCCACGTAACGCTATACATGACTTCACCGCGCGGCGCTTCGACACGAGCTGTGGCTGTGCCGCTGATGAAATTGAACTTGCCGTCGCCCGTGACGATTTCGCCGGGGGGCATGTTGCCCAGCGCCTGGCGGAGGATTTTGCAGCTTTCGAGAATCTCAAGCGCGCGGACCAGCAGCCGGGCCTTTACATCGCCGTCAGGCTCAACCGGCACTTCGAACTGCATCTCTTCGTAAGCGGCATAGGGAGCGTCGCGGCGGAGGTCCTGCCCAACTCCCGAAGCGCGCGCAACCGGGCCGACGACGGCGAGCGATAAGGCCTTCTCATGCGTGAGCACCCCGATGCCCGCGCACCGCGACATGGCTGTTCTGCTCGTTGTGAAGATGGGGATGACGGTGCGCACCATCTCCCGCTCCAGGACGTCGATCATCGGGAGGAGCGAGAGCGGGTCTTCGATATCGCGGTTGACGCCGCCGATGCAATTCATTGAGTAATTGACGCGATTGCCGGAAATGGCTTGGAGCACATCCATGACTTTCTCGCGTAACTCGAAGCATGTCATGAACATGGTCTTGAAGCCCATGAGTTTGGCGGCGATTCCGGCCCAGAGGACGTGCGAGTGCAGGCGTTCGAGCTCGGCCATTGCCACGCGGATGTATTTCGCGCGCGGAGGGGGCTCCAGGCCGGTGAGCTTCTCCATGGCCTGGCACAGTGTGAGCGTGTGGATGAAAGAGCAGATGCCGCACACGCGCTCCATGAGGGCGACCACCTGGATGTAGTTGCGCGTCTCGGCCAGGTGCTCAATGCCGCGGAAGTTGAAGCCGATGTGCAGTTTCGCTTCGCGCACGGTTTCGCCTTCGCAGGTCATGTCGAGCTTGTAGGGCTCTTCCAGCGCGGGGTGGAATGGGCCCATGGGGATTTTGTAGCTCATTGCAGGACCTCCTGCTTGGGCGTTGGGCCAGGCTGGCCGATTTCGCGCAGATTGACGCCGATGGCGGCTCCGCTGCGTATCTGCAGAGGCTCATACTCGCGGCCGGTGAAGTTGATGCCGAAACCCTCGTGGATTTCGCGTTCGATCCAGTCAGATGCTTCGCAGAGGTCGTAGATGCTGTCGGTTGAGCTGCCGGCCACATTGAATCCAAAGCCCAGCAGACGGCCGGCGAGGTCCCAGTGATATTCGAGGCGGAAGCCTTCGTCTTTTGGCAACTGATAGGCGGTGATGGTGACAAAGCGCGCTCCGGAGGCATTCATGCTCGCGGCCACTTCGCGCACGTTGAGGCCGTGCTCGTCGAGCCAGAAGACGCCGCCCCGTTCAGTCCATATACCCGGAACTTCGGGCATTGCGGGGAGAGTGCTTGCAGGAGTGCTCATTGTGCGCCTCCGATGTTGGAGGTTGCGGGAGTTGAGGTCTGCGCGGCCGGTGCAGTGGCGGGCTTGACGGTGGCCTTGCGTGCGACGGTATAGGACTTCTTCAACTCGCCGGATGTGGTGTAGATAGGAGGCGGGGCCATTTCCTGGCTTAGCGCGTGATCTTTGCAGCCCTCAACGCAGCGGCCGCAGAAGGTGCACTGGCCGGGGTTGTAGCTCCACGTGAACTCGCCCTTGCCGCCTTTGAAGTCAATGGCGCGCGAGGTGCAGCGGAACTTGCAGATGGCGCAGCCGCCGCATTTGTCGGGGTCGAACTGGACGAGCCCGCGGAAGCGCTGCGTTACGCGCGGCCGTTCGGGGAAGAGCAGCGTCCGAGGGCCGCTCCAGAAGTTCTTCCACAGCATGAGCAGCATGTTCATGACCTGAACCTCATGAGGATGGCGGACGAGACGACCAGGACCGCGAAGACGAGCGTGCACTGCCAGTAGAAGCGGACTGTGTTATCGATGGCGATGCGCGCTGTTGCGGCTGCGACTGCGGCAAGCAGAACAACAAGGCCACAGCACAGCAGAACGAAGACAATGGCCGCCAGCCACCATGTTCCTATTTGCGGGGCGACCAGCGTGGCGACAAGTCCGGTAGCGGCTACCCATTCGAGCCCGTGCGAGAGCTCCCACATGGCAAGCTCGGGGCCGGAGTATTCGATGATGGGGCCGGAGTAAATCTCCTGTTCCGCATTGGGTAGTGAGAACGGATTGATATGAAGCTTGGCAGGCAGGCAGATGACCAGCGCGATGATGCCGAGCCAGAGCAGCGGCGATGGCGGCAGGTGCGCGAGAGCGTCGAGGCGGAAGGTGTGCTGCGCGGCGGCAATGGAGAGGATCGCCAGCAGGAACACCACGTTGTACGAGACGGTGAGGGCAGCTTCGCGTGCCGAGCCGATCTCCGAGAAGATGGAGCGCGAGGAGAATCCGGCTGCGATGATGCAGATGGGCGGCACTTCAAGCAGGGCGAGCAGCAGAATCAAGTCGCCCTGGAATCCGCCATACGCGGGTAGCACGGGTAGGAGCGCTACTGCGCCGGCCGTGGACGCAACTGCGAGCAGCGGCCACAGTCGCATGAGCAGGCCGACGATGCCGGGACGATCAGGCGTGTCTTTGCCGAGCAGTTTGACGAAGTCGTAGAAAGGCTGCATGAACGGGGGCCCGATACGGCCCTGCATGAGGGCGACCGATTTGCGTTCGACCCAGAGGAAGAACCAAGCCGCCGGAACACAGAAGAGAAGTCCGGGAAAGATGAGCAACCGCGCCAGAGCGGTGAGGAGATTCATGCCTGCACCTCCGGCGCTGCTTCAGGCTTCGGCGCTTCTGGCGGAGAGGGCGATGCGGCTCGTTCTGCCAGGATGGTCGCGGCCTTGACGATTCCCTGGATGATGGCGTCGGGACGCGGGGGGCAGCCGGGTACGAAGACATCGACAGGGATGTGCTTGTCGAGCGGCCCGTCGATGGTACGGCTGTCGATGAATACGTTTGTCGTGGCCGGGCAGGAGCCGATGGCGACTACAGCTTTCGGATTCAGCACCTGGCCGTAGACGGTCTCGATTGCGCCGACTGCGTTGCGGGTCACTGGTCCGGTGATGCAGAGGATGTCTGCGTGGCGCGGGCTGCCTTCCAGTTGCACTCCAAGCTGCTCGGCGTCGTAGCGGGGAGTGATGGCGGCGACGAGCTCGATATCGCAGCCGTTGCAACTGCCGGAGTTCATGTGGAACAGCCAGGGGCTGCGGCGGCGGCAGGTGCACATAAGCCGATCCAGGGCCTTCATAGGCGGCCTCCTGTGAGCGTCTGCAAAAGGTCTGGCCACGCTCCGCCGGCCAGCAGAATGAGGAAGAGTACAACGATCGCTGCCTGCACGAGGCGTGGCTCGCGGCCGTCCTGGGAGACCGGTTCGTCAGGGGGACCCCACCAGTTGCGCGTGAGAGCGAGCGTATACGCGATCAGCGCCAGGATAGAAGACGCGATGAATACGGCGGCAAGCAGAGGACTGATGCGCAGTGCTGTTTCGTAGAGGCGCCAGCGACCGATGAAACCGAGCAGGGGTGGGACCCCGAGCATGGCCAGCATGCCGAAGAGGAATCCGAAGGCGCTGACCGGATATCGGCTTGCGAGTGCGATGGGGTTTGATTCCAACTCACCGCCTGCTTCCGGCGCGCTCAGGCACGCGAATAGCAGCGCTTTGCCCAGAGAGTGCGTGGCGGCGGCGGCGATGGCCCCGTCGATTCCAATCTGCGTGGCGGAGGCGGCGCCAAGCAGAAGGAAACCGACGTCTTCAACCGTGGAGAGCACCAGGAGGCGCTTCAACGATCGCTGCGAGAGCATGAGCAGGGCTGCCAGTAATGAGGTAAGTGCGGCAGCGTAGAGGATCGTCGCTTGCGGTATGAGCACGCCGGGATTGGCCTGAGTGGCCATGAGAAACTCACCGAACGCGGCCATATCGATCACCGCGATGATGAGGCCGAGCACCACGGCAGGCACCTCGTCGGCAAGCCGAAGCAGCCAGAAGAAGAGGGGTACCGCGGCGAGCTTTACGCATATCCCGGTGAGGAGCAACGCGCGCTGCCACTGGCTGCCGGCGTCGAGCATTTCCGCGGCGATGCTGGCCGTTGCGGAGATCGCGACGACCGCGAGATACACGTTTTTGGCTGTCTGGCTGCGCGCCGTTTGATAGACGATCACCACCGTGAGTAGCGCTGCTAATTCCAGCAGGCCAAGACGTAGCCACGCTCCCGGCATCATCAGGCCGCCCACGGCAGAGGCACCGGCCAGCAGCATCAGCGACGCATGCGCTCGTGTTCCTTTGATCGCGAACGTGACTGCGAGCAGTGCCGTAGCGGCAACGCCACACGAGGCGATCATCAGCAGGGGAACCTGCGGGAGTTCTGATGCCGGGGCTGCCGTTATGGACGGCGCTCCAGGCAGGATCCAGCGCAACGCGGCAAGCACAGCAGCAGCAAGGGCAACTACGAGCCAGAGCGCATTCTGCTCCATCCATGCAACACCAGCGGCGAGCACGCGCGATGCAGCCTGCAAACCCTTCCAGACGCCAAGGTAAGCACGATCGACATTCGTCCATTGGAAGAACGAACGCCAGTTCTGCAGGAAGATATCGGAGAAGTCGCCGGCGGTCAGGCGGTCCCGATCCGGGAGGGGCTCGCCTCCAGTGAAAATGCCGCCGCCGCGTCCGCCCAGGACAGCAGTTCCGCCAGCCGAAACTGCGACGGGCACGGGCCGCGCCGCGTAGCCGATCGCATAGATCAGCCCGCCCAGGACCAGCGAAATGATAGCCAGCATCAGGCCGCCAATCGAGGAGAACATGCCCGCATCGGCGGAAAGGCCCAGCCACGTGACATTTACTCCCTGCCCAAGGGAGAAGGCCCTCAGCACAGGATTCAGCAGCGTGTTCACGGCCAGTTGCGGTGCAATGCCAAGGACGATGCTTCCTGCGGCCAGCAGGCCCATGCCCCATTGCATGGAGATGGGCGACTCATGCGCATTCTCGGTCTTCTCTTCCGCGGGACCGAGGAACACTGCGCTGGTGGCCTTGGCGCCGATGAACACCGTGCCCAGGCTTGCGGCCCACGCGATCATGGCGGGAATCACGTTGTTTGACTGCAACGCGGCTGCATACAGCATCCACTTGCTGGCGAACCCGCTCATCAGCGGGAACCCCACCATGCTGCCTATGCCGATGAGCCACGAGAGGGTGGTGCGCGGCATCTTGGGAGCCAAGCCGCCAAGCTCGTTCATGTCGCGCGTGCCGGTGGCGTGCTGGACCGACCCGGCCGTGAGGAAGAGTCCGCCCTTGAAGAATCCGTGATTGAGGCAGTGGAGCAGGCCCGCCGTGATGGCTAGTGGAGTGCCGATTCCCAGCCCCATCATCATGTAGCCGATCTGGCTGACCGTGGAGAAGGCCAGCATTCGCTTCAGGTCGGTCTGCACCATGGCGTACATCACGCCGACTGCCATGGTGAGGGTGCCAATCCACATCAGGCTCTGGCCCCACGACGCCGGCCAGGCGCCAAAGCTGTGCAGCCGCGCGGCCAGATAGACGCCGGCTTTCACATAACAGGCGGCATGCAGCAATGCGCTTACCGGGGTGGGAGCCGCCATTGCTTCCGGGATCCACGTATGCAGCGGCACCTGAACTGATTTGGCAACCAGCGCAGCCAGCATCAGGAAGAACACACCACCGGTGAACGCATGCGCGACGGCGGGGTCGGTCCACAGGGCGGTTCCGGCGCGGTAGTAGAGCAACAGGATCCCCGCCAGCAGCCCGTACCCGGCAATATGCGTCATCAGCAGCACCTTGCGCGCGCCGCTGACGGCCTCTGGGTTGGTGTACCAGAACCCCACCAGGCTGAAGGAACACAGGCCGACCAGTTCCCAGCACAGGTAGAAGATCAAGAGGTTTGCGCTGAATACGAGCCCGACGAAGCCGGCGATAAAGACCAGCATCGACGCGTAGAAGCGCGTTGCCGCCTTGTCATGCGCCATGTACCCGATGGAATAGAGCAGCACAAAGCCGCCGATCCCCGTGCCCATCAGGGCGAAGAGCACACTGAGTGCGTCGGCGTGCAGCACAAGGGCCAGGGGCCCATCCCATCCGGCGAGGTTCGCGTGAATGGCCTGCCCGGACTGCAGCAGCGGCGCCGTTCCGGCGACTGCCAACAGCGCGGGCAAACACGAGAGTGTGGCGACGATCCCCTTGATTCGAGCCGAACAGAGCTTCGCAATGAGAATCTGCAGAGCGGCACCGGCCAGAAGGGAACAGGGCGCAATGAGAATGAGAGCGACGTCCGACATGCGCCGGGATTTTAGGCCAAGAGTATTTCTTTAGTATGTGATCACACGCACATACAATTCACCGGAGAGTGTTCACTTTACAAATGAGACTTAGCCGGAGATGCTAGCCGTTCGGAGCTGACCGCCGCGATTCTTTCGGTTGACGAGCTAAAGCTGCAGACCTCACGGCAGAAAGATCGCGTTCGTTTGGAACCTCATGTGGCTCTGATGAAGCTTAGCTTTGGCATGCTTGTTGCATGTGTGATCTGTGGCTGCGCCACTTTGCATTTTCGCGGTTATCCAGGACGCTATGACGCCTTTGGCGACTCCATTACCAGGGGAGGTGGACTCGAGGAACCGAGCCAGGCGTATCCATTTCTCGTCGGCATTGCAGAAAACGTCCAAGTAACGGACTATGCCCTCGGTGGCGATCAGAGCTGCGACATAGCGGCACGGCAGATTTTCCCTCAGGGACTGAATCCGCCGCTCGCTGACCTTCCGATATCCACAGTTCTGATCGGAACCAACGATGTCGATCATCGTGGCGTGGGGCGATATGAGCAGATATTCATGCAGTGCCATCTTGCTGTGGTCACCTGGCTGGGTCTTCCGGCGGAGCATAAAGTGCTCGCAGGAAGCCCGGATTCGAGTGTCTCAGGGCCGGTCGAAATGGAGACCTTTGGTCGATTCAAGGTCTGGACTACCAGGCATGACGGCGCTTCTGCAAGCTTTCGCGTTGGATTATCCAAGGCCGGCTCCATCTATGCATGGCCGCTCATCGACGACGATTCAGACGCGTCCTATAGCTATGCAATCGACGGCAAGGTAGTCGAAAAGTTGCGGGTGCGCCCCAATCCTTTAATAAAAACCGCAAATGGAACCACAAAATCGCTGGGATTTATCAGAATTACGAACGTGGATGCAGGCCAGCACGTCGTGCAATTCACACAAGCCAGTGCGGGGGATAGAGGTGTATCCATTGTCGGGATAGGCTCTCCCGTTGTCGAATCAGGCGATGTTCTGCCAGTTGTCCTTCTCGGTACGATCCCTGCTCAACGGCATACTGGCGAGAACATAGGGTGCCTCTCTTCGGACGCCGCCTGCCTTCAATACACCCAGGACATCACGGATGATCTGAACCTGCTCTCGTCAGACGGCTTGAATCTCAGGCTCTTCGACACACGGAAGTACATGTTTGGAACTCCTCGCGAAATGTATGACAATCTGCATCCGAACGCAGTGGGGCACAGGGAACTCGCTAGATCGGTCGAGGCCGTTTGGCCAGCGAAGTAAATGGGAGATGGCGGCGTCAGCCTAATTGGGGCAGCCAGTCCGAGACTCCGAACAGGAAGATCAGTCCGATAAGGCAGCTATAAACTGCGCCGGCCCACGCAATTGCGTGATAGAAGCGAGGATGGAATGCGCCGGATTTGAACGCGCCGCCCAGCGACGCCGTCATCAGCCCATTCATGGCCACCAGACCAACGCAGAACGCTGCCAGTCCCAGAAGCCCATTACCGGTCCCCCCCAGGCTCTTGGCCAGGAAGAACAATGCCAACTGGCTGGGTGTTTCCGCGCCGATCCCGTGCAGCATCCCGATCAGAAAGACCGATTTGCCGGTATACATCCAGCGGAACCGCTCCGGCCGCGGCAGGTCGGGATTCCAAGTGCGGCGGACACGCCACGCGCCCCAAATTAGCCCGTTGATCGCAATGGCCAGGCGGCTATCCACCCGGTTGTGATGGTGTCCATGCTCCGGCTTGCGCAAAATGCCCGCCACCACGCCGATGCCCAGCACGATAAGGGTGACGCCGATGAGCCGTTCCGTCCAGTGATCGAGACCCTCGGGCAGGCCCATGTGCAACTGGAGAACCGCCACACCCAGCGCTGCAACCATGAAGGCGTGACCCAGCGCGTAGGTGATTCCCAGGCGCAATCCGCTCATCCAGTTCCGCTGTACGGCGGTTATGTCGGAGATGGCGGCCAAGTGGTCGTAATCGAACCCATGCCGCAGCCCCAGCACGAGGCAGGAACCCAGCGCAGCATCGAGTCTCCAGTCGCCAGTGAGCAGAATCACACCTGAAGTATAGAGCAGGACCTGTTCACCCGGTCTGCGTCATCCGTCACTCAACGGACGCCCTTCACGCCCGCCTGTCCAACGGTCTGCGGACCGCTCGAGCCGCTGCGGAGCGTCATTTCGTAGCCGCTGTAATCGATGTCGATGGTGGTTTGCCCCAGCAGCCAGCTTCCGGCCTCGGCTTCTGCGTGCGTCGCCATCGGCAGCCCATTGATGTTGGTGTATTGGCGCGAGACCTGGCTTGCTCCTGCCAGCACCGAGGCGGCCTTGGATGACACGCCATCCAGCTTCACGATCGATCCGTCCTGAGCGTCTACCCAAATCGTCCCCCGGAACAGGTACGGCGAGCTCTTCTTGGGCACGATCGCCACCAAGTTGCACGCGCGCCCGTCCACCATGTCATCGCCCTTCACCGTCATCGTGTAGTTCGCGGTGGTCAGCACAGCCTGGGCTCGGTTGGCAGGCTGGGTCATCATTCGCTCACTATCGAGAATGCGGCCGAGGACCTCTTTGAGCAGTAGTTCCGATCCGCTCTGCGACAGGATCACATAGCTCTTCCCGGTTTCCTTGCGATACGTGGTCTTGACCGTCATCTCAGCGGCGGGATGTGTCTTGTCCGCTCCGCGATACACACGATAGAGCTCCGTTACCGTGTAGCCGAGCAGGTTCTCGTCACGGTTTGTAACCGAGGCGTCGATCTTCTTGATCGTGGCGTTGCGGTCAGGCCGTTGCGCAAGAGCCGCTGTGGAGGACAGGGCAATCGCGAAGAAGGCCAGGATTGCAAACTGCTTTCTGTAGTGAAGGAAAACTGGATTCACCATGGGCCGGATATGGTCTCGACGTACAGAATACGTTGAGGCGAGCGGCGATCACAACGAGCGGTTATCAAAGCATTGCTTGTATAAAGCACGAAACCCCAGCCCTGCCGCAATGGGCGTGGCTGGGGCTTCGTGGTCGCTGCAATCCGCGGGGCAGCGGATCGCGGTGAGTTAGTCGTGTGCCGCGCTGGCTTCAGCCTTGGCGCCGCGCACAGCCGCAAGGAATGCATGCGAAGAGGCCGGCGGGGGAACCTTGCCGGTGAGTACGGAGCGCTCGTTCACGTCGGGCCCGTAAACGGCTGCCATCGAGTCCTTGTCTTCATGAACCGCCGCGCCGTTCAGTGTCAGGCCTGCAAAAGCGCCCTTCGCGCGCGAGTAGGTGAGGATTTCAGCGTCCATCTTCCAGTCGGTATTGGCCGAGGCATGACGTCCGACCGGGCCGGCGGCTGCCGAGGCATCGCCGCCCACCTTGAACTTGCTTTCGAGCAGATGCTGCATGCCCTTGTCGTTCTGGAATATCATGACCAGGTCAATGCCTTCCACTCCGATCTGAAGGCCCCAGCTTCCGCCTTCAATCGAGAAGAACGCCGGTGCGCTCCAGCCGTTTGCGGTGCGGCAGGTGGCTACGCCGCGGCCGCCTTCTGCGCCGAACACGAAGCCGCCTTTCACCATGTGGGGAACCACGGCCACGCACTTCGCATGATCCATCACTTCCTGCGGAACGCCCTTGTCGGGCGCATCCATAACGGCGTGCAGCACAGCGGCAGCATTATCCAGACGGTCGGTGGCCGCTTCCTTGGGCGTCTTGTCGGATGCCCAACCCAGGCTCGCAACGCCCAGCACCGCGCTCAAAACCATAACTTGTTTCTTCATAGATCTACTCTCCTGACTCGTCCTTCCTGATCTTGTTGCGATAGCTATCGCGGGCGCCCCGCCCGCTGATTTTGCCGCAGTGCAGACGCACGGCGCGGCCTGACTGCTGTTGAGTTATATGGTGTTTTCTATCTTTTGGTTGCTCATAGCACATTTCGCGTAGTGATGCCATTCACCTTGAAGTCTTCGAAAATAAAGAGGATGTGCCATACAACCGCGCGTGCGGTATGCTGAGCCTGACCATCAAGAGCGAGCCCACTGTGGACCCTTCCTCCGCACAACACCGAATTCGGAAATCAGTGCTGGTGCGCGGAGTGGTGCAGGGCGTCGGCTTCCGTCCCTTTGTTTATCGCCTCGCGATGCAAAACGCCCTTGGCGGGCACATCGGCAATGACACTGATGGCGTGACGATTGAAATCGAAGGTGCCGAACATGCTGTCGAAGACTTTCTGCATCGACTAACCTCTGACGCTCCGCCCATCTCGCGCATCGATTCCGTGCAGGTGAGTGAACTCACCCCCGTCGGTGAGACCGCATTCACCATCGTGCACAGTCAGGTGCTGGGCAAGGTCAGCACCGGTATTCCCGCGGACGCGGCCACCTGCGCGGATTGCCTGCGGGAATTGCTCGATCCGCAGGACCGACGCTATCGCTATCCGTTTCTGAACTGCACCAACTGCGGACCGCGCTTCACCATCACGCGTCGCATTCCCTACGATCGGCCACAGACGTCGATGGCCGCATTCCCAATGTGCGCAGCGTGCCGGGCCGAATATGACGATCCGCTCAATCGCCGGTTTCATGCGCAGCCTAACGCCTGCTGGGACTGCGGCCCTCGCGTGTGGCTGGAATCGCCGCGGGGCGAGAAGATTGCTTCCGATGACCCAATCGCGCAGTGCATCGAAGAATTGCTGGCAGGCCGCATCATGGGCATCAAAGGCATCGGCGGCTTTCACCTCGCGGTGGATGCAACCAGCGAAGAAGCTGTGACGCGTTTGCGCGAGCGCAAGCATCGCTATGGCAAGCCCTTGGCAGTGATGGTGCGTGACATGGAAGCGGCGCGCTCTCTCTGCCTGATCAACGACGAAGAGTCCGCGCTGCTGCAGACGTCGGCCCGCCCCATCGTGATCGCCCGCGTCCGCGCCGGAAGCGGCTTTGCACCGTCTGTCGCGCCGGGTATTCCGTGGCTCGGCGTCTATCTGCCCTATGCGCCACTGCAGCATCTGCTCTTTGCCGACACGCGCGTTCGCGCGCTCGTCATGACCAGCGCCAATCTCTCGGAGGAGCCAATAGCCATTGATAACGCGGAGGCCCGGCAGCGCCTTGGCAACATTGCTGACGCCTTCCTGATGCACAATCGCGAAATACTGCAGCGTTGTGACGACACTGTTACTGCGATCGTCGATGGCGCGCCCCAATTGATTCGCAGAGCTCGCGGATACGTTCCCCTCGGCATTGAATTGCCCTTTGATTCACCCCCGCTGCTTGCAGTCGGCGGTCATCTCAAAAGCGTCTTCACTCTTGCGCGCGGCCGCTATGCCTACCAGAGCCAGCACCTCGGCGATCTCGAAAACCTTACCGGGCTCGACTTCTTCACTGAATCGCTCGCGCATCTGATGCACACGTTCGAGATCGAGCCGCAAGCTGTTGTGCACGATCTTCACCCGGGTTATCTCTCAACCACCTGGGCGAAGCAATGGGCCGCGGAGCACAATATTCCCACCATTGCCGTGCAGCATCATCATGCGCACATAGCGGCCTGCATGGCTGAGCACGCCATTCAGGGCCCCGTGATTGGCCTCTCTCTTGATGGCACAGGGTACGGCACAGACGGCCGGATCTGGGGCGGGGAAGTACTCATCGCGAACCACGACAGCTTCGAACGCTTCGCCCATCTTGATTACGTTGCATTGCCGGGTGGCGATGCTGCGGTGCGCGAACCGTGGAGGATGGCGTTCGCGCATCTGCTCGCTGCCGGATTTTCGGAAGAAGAAGCGGGAAAGCTCGTCGGCGCATCCGGGCAGGAGACACGTTTACTCTCGCGCATGATCGAGCGTGGCATCAACGCGCCGCTCACATCCAGTCTTGGCCGCCTGTTCGATGCAGTGGCCGCTGTTGTATTGAACCGCCGGAGAGTTGACTACGAAGCGCAGGCAGCTATTGAACTCGAAGGCGTTGCGGTCGACGAACCGAACGACGCCGCGGGATACGAACTCACTCTCGTTCAGGGTGACTGGGCCAAGCGTGAGCCGATGCGTATCAACCCGTCAGTGCTGTGGAAGGAACTGGTCGTCGATCTGCGCAGCGGAGTCACCCCGGCTCAGATCGGCGCGCGCTTCCACGCAGGTGTCGCAGATGCCTTCTTGCGCGCAGCAGTTGCGGCACGCGCAGCGAACGGTGTCGCTACGGTTGCGATGAGCGGCGGCGTGATGCACAATCGCCGCCTCGCTCGCTCGTTGAGAAGGGAGCTGGAATCGCAAGGCTTCGAGGTATTCGCGCACCGTCGCGTGAGCCCCGGTGACGGCGGTCTTAGCTATGGTCAAGCGGCGATCGGCGCTTCAAAGCTTAAAGCTGTCTAGCACGGTTAACACTGCTGCTCCTAGCCCAACAGCCGCACTAGCTCCTGCGCTTCCTTACGGGGTCCCAGAATCGAGATACGCGGCAGCCTGCCGCGCACCATCGATACTTCGTCGCAGCGGTGTAGGCGGGGGCAGCTCTGGCAATCCTTGAAGATCTTGTCGGGTAGGTCGGCCTTGTCTTCCACGACGCGAAAGCCGTATTTGAAGAAGAAGTCGGGAATGCGCGTGAACAGGCACACGGACTGGATGCCGTGCTCCTCCGCCTCTTCAATCAATGCGCTCAGAATGCGGCCGCCGGCACCCTGGCCTTTCGCTTCAGGCTTCACTACAATCGAGCGCACTTCGCACAGATGCGGGCCATAGAGATGAAGCGCGCCGCAGCCGAGAAACACGCCGCCGTCCGATTCTGCGACGGTGAAGTCGCGAATGTTTTCGCATATCTCTGCGAAGGTGCGCTTCAGCAGCGTGCCGTCGCCCGAGAGCGAGTTCACCAGGTCGTACACATTCGAGGCATCCTGCAGTCGCGCCTTACGCACCAGCATGAACGGCCTCCTCTGCGGATTCCGATAGCGCTGCAACACCCTTCCGCGCAGCTTCGAGAGCCTCGCAAACACGCTTCCGCGCTGTCCCGCCTATCACATCGTGGCAATCGAGCGTAGCGCTCAGGTTGATCTCGTTAGAGAAGTCAGCTTCAAACTCTTCGCCGAACTGCTTGAGTTCATTCAACGGCAATTCGCCGAGTTCCACGCCCTTCTCCAGCGCGTAGCGCACCGCATTGCCGATCTTCTCGTGTGCCGTGCGGAAGGGGATTCCCTTATGCACCAGGTACGTCGCAGCAGCCATGGCGTTGAGGTAGCCCGTCTGGGCCGCAGCGTTCATGCGGTCGAAGTTGAACTCCAATGCGGCCGTGAAGCGCGCGACGAGTCGCAGCATTTGCGGAACAAAATCCACTGCAAACGCGGGCTCCTGGGTCTCCTGCATGTCCTTATTGTAGGCGAGAGGTAATCCCTTGATTTGCAGCGTGACCGCTTCGGCGGCACCGTGAATGCGTCCGACTTTCGCGCGCAACAGCTCGGTCAAATCGGGATTTTTCTTCTGCGGCATCGCGCTCGATCCAGTCGAAAACGCTTCGGGCAGATTCACGAATCCGAACTCCGCCGTCGCAAACAGCGTGATCTCTTCAGCGAAGCGACTTGCATGCAGCCCAACAAACGTCAAGGCCTGCAGATACTCAAGTACGAAATCACGATCGCTGGTCGCATCCATGGAGTTCGCGGTGGGCGCCGTGAAATTCAACTCGCGAGCTGCAATCGTGCGGTCCAGAGCCAGAGTCGCGCCAGCAATCGCGCCCGATCCTAGCGGACAGTAATTCAGGCGATCTGCGCAGTCGCGCAGCCGCCCCGCATCGCGCAGAAGCATCTCGGTGTACGCCAGCAGCCAATGGGCCACCAGCACAGGCTCGGCACGCTGCAGATGCGTATAGCTCGGCATCACCGCGTCACCGGCCGCATGCGCCAGCTCAATCAGCGCGCCCGCCCATGCCGCGATCCCTTCGACGACCAGCCCGACCTGCTTGCGCACATACAGCCGCAGGTCCGTGGCAATCTGCTCATTGCGACTGCGTCCTGTGTGCAGCTTGCGCCCGAGCGAGCCCACGCGTTCCACCAGCGACAACTCAACGTAGTGGTGAATGTCCTCGGCTATGGCGTGATCTCGCACCTTGGCCTTGCCCGCATCGGTCGCGAAATCGCCAGCAATCGCATCCAGTGCTGCGCGGAGCTCCGCTCTTTCACTCTCTGTGATGATGCCGGCTGCACACAGCGCGGACGCATGCGCCTTGCTGGCCGCGACTTCCTCTTCCAGCAGCCGCCAGTCAAACACGATCGACCGCTGCCACTGTTCGAACTCGGCATCAAGCGGCTCACGAAAGCGTCCCGACCACATCTTCCCGGATTGTTGTTGATCAGTCATGAGTGCTCGAAATTGTCGATGGATTCTGTTTGCCAAAGGCTTGTACTGGACATTGAATGTCTCTGTCTCTGTCGTAGGGATACCAGTGCAACTCCCTTTCGCGAGGATTGAGTTGATTCACTTCAGTGATGTTTGTCGGCGCGAATTCTAGACCCGAATCGTGATCAACTCCGTTCCAGAAATCAACGGCAGTCATAAACATCCCGTCCTGGTCGAAGAAGCGAAATTTCCAAGGTCCTACCACTGCCTCTTGATTGCCGGATTGCCAGCTGTAGTGGAAGCCGAAGCCCTTCATTCGGCCAAACCGAAGCTCTCCTGAATGCTTTCGATTAGCCAGATTCGAGAAGGAATCGGAGGGCTTCAAAATGAAATAGCTCTCATACTCAACTGAGCCCAACCATTCGCCTGCGGTTGGTTTCGATTGCGTCCTAGGCGTAATTTGAGTAATTCGAAGTGCGCCGAATTGGTCGCCTTTGCGGATTAGTAGGAATTTTCCGATGGGCAGGTTAACTCCGGATGCATGAAAGCAGAAGCCAGCTGCGCCGGCGGCCGTCTGAACAGATTGACCGGTGGAGGGAGAAGTCAGAGTTGCCGCAAGCAATAGGAACAGGCAGAGGAACCGTCCCGACCACATCTTCCCGGATTTTTGTTCGTTCGATGTCAACTTCTGACCAACTCCTCTGGCCCACTTCAGCCCAGTGCACAATGATTCGACGATCAGCACGATCAAAAGTCCAGCCGCCGGATCTCCAGCGGCTGGCAAGAAGCTAAAGGAAAACCTCGTCTATCCGTTGAACGCGTCCACGTTGGCCAGCCCGCCCAGCAACAGCAGCAGCAGTGCCTTCTGCGCGTGCATGCGATTCTCCGCCTGGTCAAACACGATCGACTGCGGCCCATCTAGGACAGCATCTGTCACTTCGGCATTACGCCGCGCCGGCAGGCAATGCATGAAAACCGCATTCCCATTGGCCTTCGCCATCAGCGTCTCGTTCACCTGGAAGGGCCTGAAGATGGGCGCACGCTTGGTCGACTCGTGCTCGAACCCCATACTCACGCACACGTCGGTGTAGACCGCATCAGCACCTTCAACGGCCGCATGCGGATCCTGCAGCAGACGCACCTCACAGCCGTTCTCAGCGGCAATGTCGCGCGCCTTGGTCACGATCTCGATGTCCGGCGAATAGCCGCGGGGAGTCGCAATCGTCACGTTCGCGCCAAGCTGAGCGCCCGTCAGCATCAGCGAGTGGCAGACGTTATTGCCGTCGCCCACGTATGTGAAGTTCAGCCCGGTGACAGAACCGAAATGTTCTTCGAGGGTCATGAAGTCTGCCAGAGCCTGGCAGGGGTGCTCGAAGTCGGACAACGCATTGATCACGGGCACGCGCGAGTTCGCCGCCATCTCCGTGATGGTGTCGTGCGCATAGGTACGCAGGACAATCACGTCGACCCAGCGCTCCACGTTGCGTGCCACATCGGCGATCGACTCACGCTCGCCCAGCGGCGAATTGGTGCAGTCTACGAAGATGGCATTGCCGCCCATGGTGTTGATGCCGGTCTCGAAGCTCAGCCGCGTGCGCAGGCTGGCCTTCTCGAACATCAGCACCATCTGCTTTGCATCGAGGGCGCGGCGATACTCACGCGGATTGCGCTTCACTTCGTGACCCAGCTTCAGGATCGCGCGCACTTCGGCGCTCGACAGATCGCCGATGGAACAAAGGTCTTCGCCGGCGAGACGTGCTGCGGCATTCAAAATGTCGGAATCGTGGTGCACTGGCACTTCGGGTTCCTTTCTCAAAAGCATTACTCTGCTAGCCACGTTTCTGTCCTCCTGCGGCCTGTGAATTGTGCGCGCCGGCAAACGCGGCTGCATGTTCTGTGAAAATCTCGTCAAGCGCGGCGATGGCCGTATCCACCTGCGTGCGGTCCAGAATGTATGGCGGCAGGAAGCGTAGTGTCGTGTCGCTCGTGCAATTGATGACGATGTGGCGCTTCAGCATCTCTGCCACGGTCAGCTTCGCCAAGTCAGCCGAATCCAACTCCGCGCCAATCATGAGACCCTTGCCTCTCACATCGATGATGGCTTCGTGCTTCTTTGCGAGGCCGCGCAGCTGGTCCATGAAATAGTCGCCCAGCTCCGCCGCATGTGCGAGCAGGCGATCCTTCTCCAGCGTGTCGATTACCGCAATGGCCACAGCGCACGCCAGAGGGCCGCCGCCAAAAGTCGTGCCGTGCATGCCCGCGTGGATGGCACGCGCGGCTTCTTCGGTGCAGCAGATTGCGCCTAGGGGAATGCCGCCCGCAAGCGGCTTCGCCAGCGTTGTTACATCCGGTTGTATTCCGTACTGCTGGTAAGCGCACCACTTGCCCGTGCGTCCCATGCCCGCTTGGATTTCATCGACCATCAGCAGCGCTCCGGTCGAGTCAGCCAGCTTCCGAGCTTCTGCAAAGAACTCCTGCGAGATGGGGCGAACGCCGCCCTCGCCCTGAATGGCTTCGACGAGGATGGCGCACACGTCGCTTGAAAACTTCGCCTGCAGATCCGCGATGTCATTGAATCGAACGAATTCCACGCCCGGCACAACCGGCCCGAACGGCTCCCGATACTTCGCCTTGTGCGTTGTTGATACCGATCCGAATGTACGCCCGTGGAAGCTCTGCTCCATCGCCAGGAACTTCGTGCTGATCTGCTTGCCTTCGCTACGCAGCAGCCCCGCATGGGCGCGCGCCAGCTTCAGTGCGCCTTCCCACGCCTCGGTGCCGGTGTTCGCAAAGAACACTCGGTCCATGCCGGTGCGATCCGCCAGACGCTGCGCAAGTTCCGCCTGCCCCTCGTGATAGAAGAGGTTGGAAACGTGGATGAGCTTGCGGCTCTGCTCCACAATTGCCTTCTCGATCGCGGGATGCGCATAACCCAGCGCATTTACGCCAATGCCGCTAAGCAGGTCGAGGTATTTGGCACCGTTCTCGTCAATCAGGTACGCACCTTCACCGCGCTCGAACAGGATTGGGTTGCGATCGTAGGTGTGCAGCAGCAGCTTTGCCTCGGCGGCGCGAATCTGGTCCAGCCTTGTCAATTTGATCTCCTCAAGCCACCATCACTTCTGTGCCGTGCGCTACGCGAGCACTGCACAGATCGGGAAGAAATCCGGCAGCCTCAGCCGGCAAGATCCTCACGCGCTTCACGCCGTTCAGAAGCGCTTCGCGGCATGCCCCGAGCTTGGGCAGCATGCCGCCGGAAATGATCGCGCTCTTTGCCATCTCCGCAATCTGGTCGATGGACAGCCAGCGCATCACTTCGCCATCGTTGCCGCGCACGCCGGGCACATCGGTCAGGAACACCAGCGCATCCGCGCGGCACGCGATTGCACAGGCCGCCGCCATCTCATCGGCATTCACGTTGTAGTACTCGCCGTCAAAGCCCAGCGCCATCGAGGACAGCACGGGCACGCCGCCGAGCTTCCAGATTGCCTCGATCCAGCGCGGATCGCTCGCTGCAATCTCGCCGACGTATCCAAGATCCGGCGTGGTGCGCTTCTTGCGCGCGCGGAAGATTAAGCCGTCTCCGCCGGACATTCCAACCGCCGGCTGACCCAGTGCGCCCAGTGCCGCTACAAGGCTCTTGTTCACCTTGCCAGCCAGCACCATGAGTGCTGTGTCACGCGTTTCAGCGTCGGTTACGCGCAGGCCGTTGATGAATTCGCTTTGCTTGCCGAGCGCTTTGAGTGTCTTCGTCAACTGCACGCCGCCGCCGTGCACCACGGCTACTTGGTTGCCGTCGCGCACCAGTTCGGCAATTGCGCGCATCGACCCCTCAAGGAGCACTGGAGTCTCCAATCCTGCTCCGCCGAGCTTGACTACAAATTTCATTCAAGCCCCTCCGCCTCATCCCAGCCGTACATCACGTTCATGTTCTGCACCGCTTGCGACGATGCTCCTTTCAGCAGGTTGTCGAGACAACTCACAATCACCGCGCGCTTTCCGTCGTGTGAAAGCTGGATTCCGATATCGCAATAGCTCGTCCGCACCACGTGCTGAATTTGCGGCAAACCATGCTCGTGAATCCGCACCATCGAGCTCCCGGCAAAAAAGTCGCGATACGTATGGAGAACCTGTGTGCGCGTCTGCGGTTGCTTGAACTTCACATATATGGTCGAGAGGATTCCCCGTGGAATCGGCAGCAGGTGCGGCGTGAATACAATCTGCTCCGCATCCAGCCCGATCTGCTCCAGCAACTCCCCGGTATGCCTGTGCCCGAACACTGCATACGCGGAAAGGTTGTCCGCTGCGGACATGAAGTGCGTCTTCGCGGTCGGGGCTTTGCCCGCTCCGCTTACGCCACTCTTCGAGTCCGCAACAATTCCGTGATCGAGATCCAGCAAACCTGCGGTTACGAGCGGCCGCAGCGGCAGAATGACTGAAGTCGAGTAGCATCCCGGATTTGCAATCAGCTTCGCCTTGCGAATCTCGCTGCGATGAAGCTCCGGCATTCCATACACGGCCTGCTGCTGAATCTCCGCGGCCCGAGCGGAGCCCTCATCTTCAAACGCATACACCGCGCGATTGGCCGCTTCATCCAGCCGCCATGCGCCGCTCAGGTCGATCACGCGCATACCACGCTCCAGCGCTTCGGGAGCCCACTCGCGCGACTGCTCGTGCGGCGTCGCCAGGAACAGCACCTGCACATCCAGGTCGGTCAGCAGATCCCACGAGAACTGTTGCTGCCGCAGATTGCCGCTGCCCTTGCTGTCAATGAGTTCGGGATGAATCTCACCTAGTGGAATCCCACCCCGCTCGATCGCCTTCTCATCGAGGCGCCCGGCAAACACCGGCGGCTTGCCCTTCAGCCGCGGATGATGCAGCAGAATGCGCGCAAGCTCAGCGCCCGCATAGCCCGTTACTCCGATTACCGCCGTCTGTACCGATCCGCTCATGACTCCAGCATCGTCCTCAACCGGTTCTCAACTTCCGTTGCATGCTTCACATCCTGGCAGATCACCAGCACCGTATCGTCGCCCGCGATGGTTCCAACTACCTCGGGCCACTCCTCATAATCCAGAGCCGCGGCAACCGGCTGCGCGCCGCCCATCACCGTGCGCATAATCACCTGGTTCATCGCGCGCTGCACGCGCATCCCGAAGCTTTCGAGCACCTCTGCCACCGAAGGAGGACCATCATCCTCGATCTCACCGGCTCCGTTCCCATTTCCATTTGGGAGCATGTATCCGGCTGGCCCCTTGGAAAGGCGCATCTCGTGAATATCGCGTGACAAGGTGGCCTGCGTGACCTCGAATCCCTGCCGGCGCAGCTTCCGCCGCAACTCGTCCTGGTTGCTCACCGGCGAGGCAGCCACCAGTTCCCGGATCGCATTGTGTCGCAGGTGCTTCATCGGTGCGGCGTCTTTCTCCCCAAATCGAAAGCGCGGCCCCGCGTGGGAACCGCGCATGTATAAATATACATTGCAATGCATAACTATACAAAGGAATTTCCACAGGATTTGGTCCAGAGGGAGGGCTTTTCCCGGATTGCGGGAGGGGCAGAGAAGAAGATTTTCGAGTCGAGTGAGTACCTGCCTAGACAGCCTGCAGCTTTTTCATCCGCTTGCGCTCGTACATCAGAGCATCGGCGCGCTGCAGAAGGTCTTCCAGCGATTCGGTTCTTTTCAGGTCGGCGCTTACATGTCCAATGCTCAGGCTCAGGGGCGGGCCGTCTCCCGCATTGCGGTTATTGGAACCGGCCTTCAGGCGTTCCTCCGCGCGTTCGATCAACTCAACACCGAACTGACCTGCCACGGCAAATTCGTCGCCACCGATTCGCCCCAGAATGTCCGTTTCCCTGAAGTTCATCTTCAGAAAGCCGGCGGCTTCCACCAGCAGATCCGATCCCGCCGAGTGTCCGTACTGGTCGTTGATCTTCTTCAGATTATCCACGTCTATAAACAAGACCGAGAAAGGCACGCGCGAACGGCGAGCCATCCTCAGCCCCTGCTCGGCGAGCAGGTGGAATCCGCGCAGGTTGTACAGGCCGGTCAGTTCATCGCGCAGGCTCAAACTCTGGACCTTCCACTCCAGCCTCCGGAACTGCCAGGAAACGGCGAGCAGGAGGGCCAAGGCAACGGCGGTCCCGGTCGCAGCCAGAATCGCAGAAGCATAGTGAGCGGCAAACAGGTGCGTCCGCATCATGCGTGCGCGCATGAGTTCCCGTGCCATCGGAAGCAGCAGCACAATCGGCAGAATTGCTCGCGCCATGCGGCTGCCGATTCCCCGGCCGATGAATATGGACCAGCGCCCGTACTCAACCCGCCTTCCCACAGCCGCCAATGTCAGCAGCAACAGGGTAGCCGTCGTTGCGGGCGTCACCTGTCCGGGTGGAGCGTCCCCAAAGGTGTGCAAGGCGCCGAATGCCGCGCCCATGACTAGCGTCAGCACCACCCAACCAGCGCCGAACAATGCCCCGTCGGGAATCCACCCCCGCGATCCTCTTCCCGCATGCGCGCACAGGACGACGATTCCCAATGAACCGAATGCGATGGCGATTAGCAAGCTCATCGACCGGCTCGGCGTTACCTGGAGTGCGTTTAGTGCCCCGGCTGCCGTCAGCTTTGGCCAAAATGCAGCCGCCAAGCCCGCCAACGCGGTCAGCAGTCCCAGTGCTCTCCTCGACCACGCTGCCTTAGCTGAGCCTTCTTCGCTTGCGAGGGCAAGTCCAACGCTGCATGCCAGGGCGGCCACCGCGCAGGCCAGAGGCATTTCGGTCCAACGCAGGCTTGAACCGCGCAGCCCCGGCAGCAGCTTCGTTGCCAGGCTGGCGGCCGCAATCACCACGGCGCCTGCTACGCAGACGACCTCTACCCTCTCCAATCGGATCGTGATGCGCGCGTCGGTTCTGTGCAACTCAAACAGCGAGTGCTTGTTGGGCATACTGCTCGGTACTCCGCCAGGAACCAGAGGGAGAGATGGAATATTGCTCATTAGTCTATCGCCTGAGGAACGTCGGTTGAAACAACCAAATTTCAGTTCATGTTCAAAAGTTGCAACCGGTTGACCGTCCTTTTACGGTGTGTGCCGATTGTTTGGCCTCGCAACTGATAAACTCTCGATGTTCCTTGAAAACCGGGCTTCCCATCTCTGACCGAAAAATGACCGTTCCCGCACCCATCGCCACTCTGAACGACCTGTTTCTGCGAGTCGCTGCCGCAGGTAACCCGCGCGCAATCCTGTGGCAGAGCGCCTCTTCGGAGTGGCAGCCCATCTCGTCGAGCCAGATCTATCAGCGTGTCCGCGCCGTTGCCCACGCGCTCCACAACTGGGGCGTACAGAAAGGCGACCGGGTCGCCATCATTGCCGAAAACCGTTGGGAATGGGCCATCGCCGACTTCGCTATCCTGGCCCTCGGCGCGGTCGATGTGCCCATCTACCCCACGCTGACCGGCGAGCAGATGGCCGAGTTGCTCCGCGACTCCGACACCCGGATTGCCTTCGTGTCCACTCGCAAGCAACTCGACAAGCTGGCGGAAGTCCGCGCCAACACGCCGCTGCAGCGGATCGTCATCATGGATTCGGCCGATGCCACTGCCGGCGCTATTCCGTTTTCGGAACTGGTCGCCGGCGCTGACGAACGGGGCAGCCAGCGAGACGACGAGTTCGAGGCCATCGTCCACTCGGTCAAGCCCGGCCACCTCGCCACTCTCATCTATACGTCAGGCACAACCGGCGAACCCAAGGGCGTGATGCTCACCCACGGCAACATCGCCGCCAACCAGAACACCTGCGCCCGTGAATTCTCCTTCAGCCGCGAAGACGCCTGCATCTCGTTCCTGCCGCTTTCGCATATCACGGCGCGCGCCCTTGACTACGTTATGTATGGCCGCGGCGCTCAGGTCATCTACTGCTCGCAGTTCGATCGCCTGCCCTACGCCATGCGCGAGGTCCGGCCCACTGTGCTGGTCGGCGTTCCGCGCGTGTACGAAAAGATCCGCCAGGAGGTTGAGCGGCGTGCCGCTCTCAGCCCCATCCGCAAGAAGCTCCTCGCTATGGCGGTCAAGATCGGTGCCGGGCACATTGACACGGTTTACTCCGCCCGCACG
This sequence comes from Occallatibacter riparius, assembly GCF_025264625.1. Lineage (NCBI taxonomy): Bacteria > Pseudomonadati > Acidobacteriota > Terriglobia > Terriglobales > Acidobacteriaceae > Occallatibacter > Occallatibacter riparius. The sequence continues at coordinate 5,818,443 of NZ_CP093313.1, read as the reverse complement.
CCTGCTTCGCCGCTGTGGAAACTGGCCAACAAGCTGGTTTTCAGCAAAGTTCAGGCGGCCTTCGGCGGCCGGGCTCGAGTCTTCATCTCCGGCGGCGCACCGCTGGGCGTCGACACCGCCCGCTGGTTCGCTTCGGTCGGAATCCCGGTCTGGGAGGGCTACGGCCTCACGGAAACCTCGCCGGTGATCGCCCTAAACTCCGAACCCAACCACCGCCTTGGCAGCGTCGGCAAACCCGTTCCCAATGTCGAGCTCAAGTTCGCCTCCGACGGCGAACTCCTCTGCCGCGGCCCGTTCATCTTTCAGGGATACTGGAACAAGCCTCAGGCCAACGCCGAGTGCTTCGACGCCGAGGGCTGGTTCCACACCGGCGACATCGGCCACCTTGATCACGATGGCTTCCTCTACATCACCGATCGCAAGAAAGAACTGCTCAAGACATCCGGCGGCAAACTCGTCGCCCCGCAGCCCATCGAGAATAAGATCAAGACCAACATCCTTATTGGTCAGGTTGCGCTCATCGGAGACAAGCATAAGTTCATCTCGGCGCTTATCTCGCCCAACTTCGCTGCTCTCGACGAATGGGCCCGCAACAACGGTCTTGAGGGCGTAACCCGCGCATCTCTGGTTGCGGATCGCCGTGTCAATGCGCTCTATAACGAAATCATCCGCGAAGTGAATTCCGGGCTGGCCAACTTCGAGACCATCAAGCGCTTCCGCATCGTCCCCGACGAGTGGTCGCAGGATTCAGGCGAGCTGACACCTTCCATGAAGCTCAAGCGCCGCGTTATTGCTGAGCGCTATGCGGCGGCCGTTTCCGAAATCTACGCGGACGAAGCAACCGCACGTGCCGAATAGGGAAGGTCAGGCCTCGTCCAACCACCCGTCGCTTGGTCCACATCCTGCCCAATCCGCGAAAAAACGGCGCGCCCCATGCTCCCGTTGCCAGGATCGCTCCAAACAGGATCACAGCGTCCACGCTCAACCTGCCGTCGCGGCTCCAGTAGTCGTTGGGATCCAGGTTCAGCCACAGCGCAAACTCGTCCAGGGTTAATGCCGCGCCCACCCCGTAACTCACCGACATCAACCGGCTCAGGAAAATTGATAGCGGCGAATGGGACCGCCCCAGGTCCAGCAGATACCCATATCCGATCAGCAGCAGGATCAGGATTCCCCACACCAGGTGATGAATGTGGTGTCCCTTCACCACCACCCAGTCGAACGGGCCTTTTTTCTGGACGATCAGATGCACCAACACGCGCACCCCGATAAATGTGATCAGAAATGAGACTGACGCCATGAACATACGCTGACGCGGCCGGTCGGGAATCGTGCTTCGGATCAGGAATCCCAGCCGCGTCAACTGCAGCAGAACTAGCAGCAGCACCACCACCGCGCTGGCAAAAGCGAGCAGCAGCAGGGTTCCTGGGCCGGGCATTTGGATTCCGAACAATCGGTCAAGCATATTTTCAGCGAGTTTTTGAGCGTTCCCCCATTCTACCGATTCGAGCGCAGCCGATTCCCTTAGTCCAGTTGTGCCCGCCTTTGTGTCCCCTGCATTCGCGTGAGCGTCATCACCAACCCCCTTTACAGCCGCAGAGTACACTGGATAAGGTGTCAAACCGGCCACTCGGCCCGGATAGCAGACGTCAGACCTTCAGCGGCCCTGCGCCGCGCGATCTTTCAACTTCAGGAGACTTTCGATGCGAATTGCTCTATTGACCGGCGGCGGTGACTGCCCCGGATTGAATGCGGTCATCTACGCAGCGGTGAAGAAGGGAATCAACCACTACGGCGACGAGTTCATCGGCTTCCTCAACGGATGGCGCGGCGTCCTCGACAACCAGTTCATCCCTCTCACGCTCGAGAAAATTGATGGCATTCAGCTCAAGGGGGGCACCATCCTTCACTCCTCCCGTACCAATGTGAAGAAGATCCCCGGTGGCATCGAGAAGGTTCAGGAAGTCCTGAAGCAGAACAAGATCGACGCCCTCATCGCCCTCGGCGGCGACGACACACAGTCGGTCACCCTCTTCCTAGCCGAGCACGGAATCAACGCCATCGGCGTTCCCAAGACCATCGACAATGACATCAACGGCACCGACGCCACCTTCGGCTTCGACACCGCCGTCATGATTGCGACCGAAGCTGTCGACCGCATTCACACCACCGCCGACTCCCACAACCGCGTTGTCGTAGTCGAAGTCATGGGCCGCGATGCCGGCTGGATTGCCATGGCCGCGGGTGTTGCCGGCGGGGCGCACGTCACGCTGGTTCCCGAGAAGCCCATCGACCTCGATCACGTCTGCGCCCTGCTCAAGTACAACTACGACCACGGCAAGCACTACGGCGTCGTCGTCGTTGCAGAGGGCTGCCATCTGCCCGAAGGCGGCCAGGTCACCGGCTCCGCGGAAGTCGACGCCTTCGGCCACGCCCGCCTCTCCGGCATCGGCGAAGCGCTCGCCGAACTCATCGAGAAGAAGACTGGCTTTGAGACTCGCAGCGTGAACCTGGGTCACACCCAGCGTGGCGGCGTGCCCACGGCCTACGATCGCCTGCTCGGCCAGCGCTACGGCCTGCACGCCATCGACATGGTGCATGAAGCCAAGTGGGGCCGCATTGCGGTCCTCAAGGGAACTGACATCACCGACATCACCATCAAGGAAGCGGTTGCCACCAACCGCCGCCTCGACCAGCGCTTCTTCGACGTCATCGACGGCGTCCAGGCGAAGGTCTAGTCAGAGCACGCCTTTATGGCGCCGGCCTCTGACCGGGCCGTCGTGGGGGTCTTCGGACCCCCACACTATTTTGGGGCCTCTTTTACCTAACCACTAATCACTATTCGCTGCCTCTATGCTCTACCGCCTCTACCAGCCCTCCGATTTCGAACCCCTATACGCCATCGAAGAGATCTGCTTCCAGCCGCCCCTCCGTTTTCCCCGCTCCTACATGCGTAGCATTATCCGGAACTCCGACTCGGCCACCTGGATTGCCGAAGAGTCTGAGCATGCATCCAAGCACATGGCCGGCTTCGCCCATGTCGAGTGGGCCGGTCCCGATCATGATCGCTATGCCTACATCCAGACTCTTGAAGTCTCTCCCGAGCACCGCCGCCGAGGTGTCGCCCGCGAACTCCTTACACACCTCGAACAATCTGCCCTGGCCGCCGGAGCCGCCGCGATCTGGCTGCACGTCGACACGGAAAACGCTCCCGCCATCCGTCTTTATCAGGCTCACGGATATAGCCAGCAGAGCAGGGAAGAGCACTACTACGCCCGCCTCCGTGCCGCCTTCATCTACTCGAAGCCGCTAGTCACTAGCCACTAATCACCAACACTGGCCCCTGTATCATCATCCTCGGAGCGTTCATCGTTGAAGACTCGCATCCTCGTCACCGGCGCAGCCGGCTTCCTTGGCTCTCATCTGACCGATCGCCTTCTCGCCGAGGGCCACGTTGTGATTGGCGTGGACAACCTCTCAACGGGCAACACCGACAACCTGGCGCATCTCGAGAATGAGTCCCGTTTCACCTTCGAGTCGCGTGACATCTGTGAGCCCTTCGATGTCGGTCAGGTCGATTACGTCTTCAACTTCGCCTCACCGGCCAGCCCGCCGGGATACATGCGACTCGGCGTCGAGACGCTGCGCGTCGGCTCGCTCGGAACAGAGAACGCCCTACGTATTGCTGAGCGCTACAAGGCCGGATTCCTCCACGCTTCCACATCTGAGTGCTATGGAGACCCGCTGGAGCATCCACAGTCGGAGTCGTACTGGGGGCACGTCAACCCCATCGGCCCCCGCTCCGTTTACGACGAAGCCAAGCGCTACGCTGAGGCACTTGTGATGGCCTACTGCCGCTACCGCGGCGTCAACACCCACCTGGTCCGCATCTTCAACACCTACGGCCCGCGCCTCGATCCCGACGACGGTCGTGTGATCTCCAATTTCCTCATGCAGGGATTGCGCGGCGAGGCTCTCACCATCTACGGCAACGGCCAGCAGACCCGCAGCTTCTGCTACGTGAGCGATCTGATCGAAGGCATCATGCGGCTGTCGCGCACCTTCGAACATCTGCCCGTGAACATCGGCAATCCTGACGAGTTCACCGTGCTCGAATGCGCCCAAGAAGTGATAGGCGTAACCAACAACATGAGTGGAATCAGCTATGAGCCGGCCGTCGAAGACGACCCCACACGCCGCCAACCCGACATTACCCGCGCCCGGGAACTCCTCAAATGGGAACCGAAGATCACGCTGCGCCACGGCCTGGAACTCTGCCTGCCTTACTTTCGCAGCAAGCTGTGATGGTGAGTGGTTAGTGATTAGTGTGATGTGTCGTGACCACTCACTAATCACTAACCACTCGATTTTCACACCCTCATCTCTTCCGTCTCATCCACCGTCTGGTCCGCATAATGCCGGCACCCGAAGACGCGGAAATCCGACACACTCTTCAGCCGAAACTGCTCCTTCGCGCCCGGCAACTTCAAGCGGAAGAAGTCTGCCCCCTGCACATCCTCCAGATGGAAGGCGGGCCGCGCGTCGGCGTCCTTAACGGCGATCTGCACGTTCGTCATCTCAAGATTTTTCGCGTGGCGCGCGAACCATCCTGACGCCGGCAACGGCCCGAACATCGGTGGGTCCGGATAGGCCTCCGCTTTCTCCGGGGGCGCCAACGCAGCCATATCGGCCCCGGCTCCGCCCACGTGTTCGAGATACACATCGCTGACCTTGACGTCCTCTACCGGATGCCCGGGAACCCCCGCGATGATTGACGGCAGCAGCGCCGCATTCGAACTCGTCACGTTTGAGATCAGAATGCGCTTCATGCGCCCGACGACCGTCTCCGGCTTCGGCCCTCTGAGGCGCGCACCCAGCCGCAGAAAGAATGGCGCCACCACATCGCGCATCGTCACGCCGGTGATCGTGATGTCCTCGACAATCGCGCCGTCTTCAGACTCGATCGCGAACCCATGGCACTTGTCGAACACGCAATTCGAAATCGCAATGTTCTTAAAACCGCCATTCGATTCTGTCCCGCACTTGATGCGTCCTGTACCCCACTCGCCGTTCTTCACGTCGCGCAGCTTCCATGTGCCGTCCAGCATCGTGCCCAGTTCGTAGGCGCCCGTCACGTAGCAATTGGTAATCGTCACGTTCTCCGTAGCTTGCGCATGCCCTAGCGCATAGCTGCTCTTCGGGCAGATCGCATCGTCCCACGGCGAATTTACTGCGCAGTTCGATACCCGCACATTCCGGCAGCAATCGATATCGATTCCATCGCGGTTCGTGTCGATCTTCACGTTGTCGATGGTCAGGTTATCCACGCCTGTCGCCAGCACGCCGAACCAGCCGCCCTGCAGAATCGAAAAATCGCTCAGGATTACGTTGCGGCAGTTCTTCAGCGCGATTGCCTTATTGCCCACCCCCTTGGCGTTCGAATTGGGCAGCGCTTTCTCGCGGTCCCAGCCGCGGCTCAAGCCTTTGCCGTGGATCAGCCCAGGCCCAAAAATCCCGAAATCGTGAATGTCCTCGCCCCAGATCAGACTGTTGTGCCAGTGGTTGTGCCCGTAATCCTGGAAGGGCTCCCAGGCACCCTGCGGCTCCGCATTGTCGTAGCCGTTGCTCGTCCCGTCATAGGGAGTCGGCGCCGCCAGGATCGTGGCGCCCTGCTGCAGGAACAGCGCCACGTTGCTCTTCAAGTGGATGGAGTAGCTCGCGTACACACCCGCCGGAAACACTACAGTCCCGCCGCCCACGTTCGCCGCGGCCTCGATCGCGGCGTTGATCGCGCCCGTATCAATGCTCGTGCCGTCGCCCTTGGCCCCGAACCGCCGCACGTCGAAGAACACTGGCCGCTCGCCCGTCATGCCTCCCGCCTGTGCCCGCGCCGCCGGACTCGTCAGCAGCACCGTCGCACCCCCCGCCACACCCAGCCCTGCCATCCTCAAAAACTCTCTGCGGAATTCCTGCACCCCTGACCTCCCAGGACTTTGCGTAATTCGATTCACTCCGCATGATAACCTTTCCTGTTTGCGATACCAGATCAACAGAAAGCCTTCATCATGCTTCTTCGCCGCATTGGTCTCTCTCTCGCTCTGCTTTTAGCGCCCTGTCTGTATACAAACGCCCAGACGCCCGAAGGGCAGTTGGCCGCACCGCAGGTGCCCATCAACGATCCTCATCTGCGTCTCATCGGCCGCACCGACGACCGCGACCCCGCGCATCCGCATCTTGCCTATCCCGCTACTGGCGTTGAGTTCCGGTTCAAGGGCACCGGCGCCGCGCTGCAACTCACCGCGGACACACCCAATACGGCGCTCACCATCGTGGTCGATCACAAAGCGCCAATGCTCGCCATCCTTAAGTCCGGCGCCAACACCGTCACGCTCGGCGAGAACCTCGACGACTTCCCGCACACCGTCGAGATCTACAAGCGCACCGAAACATGGCAGGGCATGCTCACGCTCGACGGCATCACGCTCTCGCCCGGCGCTACGCTGCTCGATCTGCCGCCGCTGCCGCAGCGCAAGCTCATGTTCGTCGGCGACTCCGTAACCTGCGGTGTCGGCATCGATAACAACGCCCAGTGCACCCACGACCCCGCACTGCCCGACATCAACGCTTATGAGTCCTACGGAATGTTGCTGGGCCGCCGCCTCGATGCCGAAACCCAACTCGTCTGCTTCGGCGGCCGCGGCTTGGTCCGCGACTACCGTGGCCTTGCCCTCGCCGACAACGTTGTCAACATTCCCGACTTCCTCACTCTCGCCATCCCGGTCGACAAGCCCGAAGGCCGCGTCCCCTGGGACGCCGCGCGCTTCCAGCCCGACGCCATCTTCATGTCCATCGGCACCAACGACATGAACCTGGAGAAGAAGAAACCTCTCGACGAGACCGCCTGGGTCGCGGCTTATGTCGATTTCCTCCACAAGGTCCGCGGCCTCTATCCGCACTCGCTGATCTTCGTTACAGAAGGCTCCATAGTTACCGACCCGCTGCTCGCCCGGATGGTCCAGCGCGCTGCCGGGCAGAGCCTCGATTCGCGCGTGATTTACGCGCCCTCGCAGCACTACCCGGGGCTCCCCTGCAACGGACACCCCACCGGCATTCAGCACCGCCACATGGCTGACGACTTCGAGCCCATCATCCGCCGCACCCTTAACTGGTGACAAAAACCTGGAAAGGTTCCCATGCTGCATCGCCTAATCTTCTCGGTCCTCATCTCCGCCATCGCGTCATCCGCGGCATTCGGTGCCTCTGCCCATCCGCATCTTCCGCGCGTTGAGGTGAATCCGGCCGGGCACTATCTTCAAACCGAAGATGGCCGCCCCTTCTTCTGGCTTGGAGATACCTCATGGGAACTCATTCATCGCACCACTCCGGAGGAGACCAGCTACTATCTTGCAACGCGCGCTCAGCAGGGATTCACCGTCATTCAAACCGTCGTGCTCTCGGAGTTCAATGGGGTGACGGAACCCAGCATCTGGGGCGAGCGGTCATTCATTGATAACGATCCGCTCCGGCCCAACCCGCGCTACTTCGATCGCATTGTCGCGATCGTCGACGAAGCCGCTTCGCGCGGGCTCTACGTGGCGCTGGTTCCTATATGGGGCGATAAGCTCACCGCGCCCTGGGGCAGCGGTCCTCGCCTCTTCCGGAACGACAACCTTCCCGTTGCCCACGACTTCGCCCGTTACCTCGCCGACCGCCTTCGCGATCGCACCAATGTCATCTGGATCCTCGGCGGAGACCGGCCGCCGCGCCTCGCGGGCATGAACAACGATTACCTGCAGAAGATGGGGCACGATGCCGGCTTCCCACCCGACCAGGACTGGACTCCCATCTGGCGCGCTGTTGCCCAGGGGCTCAATGACGGTCTCGGCCGCACCCCGCTGATCCTTTATCACCCGCAGGGTGGTCCGGATTCCTCCTCTGTTTATCTGCACACCGAGCCGTGGCTCTCCGTGAACGGCATGCAGAGCGGCCACGGCGGTGGACACGATGTCCCCGTCTGGGAGTGGATCGCACGTGACTACGCGCTATCGCCAGCAAAGCCCACTCTCGATCTCGAGCCCAACTACGAAGATCATCCATATAATCCCTGGCCTCAATGGGATCCGGCGACGGGATATTTTCGCGCGTATGACGTGCGCAAGCAGGTCTATCGATCGGTGTTTGCTGGTGCCTGCGGAGTCACCTATGGTGATCACTCTATCTGGCAGTTCGCCGGTCCCCACTATCCTCCGGAAAATCACCCCGACCGCGATTGGATTCAAGCGCTTCACAGCGCGGGCGGCGACCAGGTGCGTTACCTTCGCGCTCTCATCGAGTCCCGTCCTTTCTTCTCCCGCATACCCGATCAGTCGCTCATTCAGGGCGATGCGGGACGCGGCGGCTTGCATGTCCAGGCCACGCGTGACCGTGAGGGAACCTTCGCCTTCATCTATTTTCCGCAGAACGACCAGGCCGTGGCCCTGAACCTGCAGCCGATGCGCAGCCATACACTGCGCGCCTGGTGGTACGATCCTCGCTCCGGCGTCGGAACTCTCATCGGGCCCATCGACGCGCGCACGCTGCATGAGTTTCGCTCGCCGTCCTACGGCCCCGACTGGGTTCTGGTTCTGGATGATCCTGCTGCCAACTATCCACCTCCGGGGCTCAGCAGGATCGCGGACTGATTTGCCCGGCGCCTGTCCTGAATGCCATGCTTTCAATATGAAGCAGTTTCTCGCGCTAATTGCGCTGTCCCTTGCCGTTGCCCTCCCCGTCAAAGCCCAGGACAAAGGCTACTGGCGAGCCTCCAGTCAGACCGCCTCCTCCATTACCGGCGACATTTTCATTACGGACGCCAAGCTCACCATGAACTTCCTCGCGTGGCCCCTGGTGCCCGTCCGCGCCCTTAAGCCCGTTGAAATCAGCGCTGTCTTCGATGCCGACAGCAACGTCGCGCAGGCCGGTAACCTCTACCACATCAGCGTTGCTGCCGATCAGCGCCTGCTCCACAAGAACACGCTCTGCGGCAAGGAGCAGACGCAGTGGATGGCCACCTGGATCGACGGCCGCAACCTCCACGTCGCTTTCTTTTCCGGCGCTACCCCTCCCGTCTTCACCTTCGACGCGATCCGCAATTCCACTGACCTTTGCGGCACCTTCCTCTATACCCGCTGATCACGTTTTCGCTCACGTACTGAAGTTAGTCCGCGCATCGCGCTCGGATGCATCGCGGCCATCACGCGTGAACGAGATCACATACAGACGAGTTCCGCGCAGCGCAAACTTTAGAGTTCGTCAAGAACAGATCCGCTTTCCAGGCGTAAGTTAGGCACCCTGGTTGCAACGGAGTTCGTCTGTTCAGAATTCTGGAAGGAGTTTGCGCATGAAGTACTTGTGGTTAGCCGCGTTGGCCCTGGTTGGATCCGTGAGCGCCTGGAGCGCGTCGTGTCCGGTTGAGGTGACTGCGGGCAGAATTACAAAAGCTGAATCGGGAACGGGATACAAGGTCTTTGTATCACTCAAGAATGTGTCCAGCGTCGCCGTAAAGTCAGTCGATTTCGATGCTATTTATGTCGATAGCAAAGGCAAGCACTTCGAACCGGCCACCTATTTCTCTGATGAGGACATCAAGGCAGGCGCATCCGACAGCCTCGAGTGGCCCGACGTCAAATTCGAGGAGAAGGTGTTCGCTGCAAAGACCCCGGAAGGCACCGAGTTCCGCGTGACCAAGATTGAATTGGCCAACAACCAGACAATTACCGATTCATCCGAGTGCGTCTTCAAGTTTTCGCATTGATGGCAGAGGCCTGATGGCTGCCTTTAGAATCATTCAGGTTCCATAAGACAGCCATCATGCCCATCAAGACCATCATCGAGCCATTCCGCATCAAGAGCGTCGAACCCATCCGCTGGACCACGCGTGCCCAGCGCGAAGAGCTGCTGAAAGCCGCGCATTACAACTTATTCCTGCTCCCCGCGGATAACGTCCTCATCGACCTCCTCACCGATTCAGGCACGGGCGCCATGTCCACCAACCAGTGGGCGGCGATCATGCAGGGCGACGAGTCTTACGCGGGCAGCCGCTCGTTTGACCGCTTCCGCAACTCCATCCAGGACATTACTGGATTCAAGCACGTCATCCCCACCCATCAGGGCCGCGCCGCTGAGCGCATCCTCTTCGGCGTCATGTGCAAGAAGGGCGATGTCGTTCCCAACAACACCCATTTCGATACCACCCGCGCCAACGTCAAGTTCACCGGCGCCGAAGCTCTCGACCTCGTCATCGCGGAAGGCAAGCAGCCCGCCTCCACGCATCCCTTCAAGGGCAACATGGACGTGGCCGCGCTCGAAGCCCTCATCCAGCGCGTGGGCCGCGAGCGCGTGCCGCTGGTCATGCTCACCGTCACCAACAACTCCGGCGGCGGCCAGCCGGTGAGTATGCAGAACGCGCGCGAAGTAGCTGCCGTCTGCAAGCAGCACAATATTCCGCTCTACTTCGACGCATGCCGCTTCGCTGAGAACGCATGGTTCATCAAGCTGCGCGAGCCGGGCTACGAAAACCATACGCCCAAGCAGATCGCGCAGGAGATGTTCGCTCTCGGCGACGGCTGCACCATGTCCGCCAAGAAAGACGGCATGGCCAACATCGGTGGTTTCCTCTGCACCAACGACGACCTCCTCGCGCAGCAGGAGAAAGACCTGCTCATCCTCACTGAGGGCTACCCCACTTATGGCGGCCTCGCCGGCCGCGACCTCGAAGCTATCGCCGTCGGCATCCAGGAGGCGCTCGAAGAGGACTACCTCCGCTACCGCATCGCTTCCACCGCCTATCTCGGTAAAGCCATCGCTGCGGCCGGTGTGCCCATCGTGCAGCCCCCTGGCGGCCACGCCATTTACATCGACGCCCGCGGCTTCCTCCCGCACATCCCCAGCGATCAGTTTCCCGGCGTCGCGCTAGGCTGCGAACTCTATCTCGAGGGCGGCGTCCGCAGCGTTGAAATCGGCACCCTCATGTTCGCCAAAGCCGCACAGATGGATCTGGTGCGCCTCGCCATACCGCGGCGCGTCTACACGCAGTCACACATCGACTACCTCGTCGAAGTCATCCTCGAAGTCTTTGCCCACCGCGGGCAGATACGTGGCCTCCGCCTCACCTACGAAGCCCCATTCCTGCGCCACTTCACCGCACGGCTTGAACCAATCGAAGCCGCCTGACCACAGTGTCGCTTGAGAGCAACGCCGGGCAGTCGCGGGATCTGCGGCTCTACCCGAGCGTTTGTTAAACTTTTCCCGCACCTCAGATCATCCCCAAGAGCACGAAAAGGTGAACGAGTGAGCCAAAAAATTGTCGTCCTCGGAGCCGGCCGCGTCGGCAAAGTCATAGCCGCAGATCTTTCCACCGAATACGACGTCACCTCCGCCGACATCAGCGAGCAGGCCCTCTCCGCGCTCGCCGCACGCTTCCCCGTGAAAACCCGTGTCACCGATCTCGCTGATCCCAAAGCCGTGGGCCAGGCCATCAAGGACGCCGACCTCGTCGTCTGCGCGGTTCCCGGCTTCATGGGCTTCTCGACGCTGCGTACCATCCTCGAAAACGACAAGAACGTTGTCGACATCTCGTTCTTCGCGGAAGATGCTTTCGAACTCGACGATCTGGCCAAGAGCCGCAACCTTATCGCGGCCGTCGACTGCGGCGTTGCGCCCGGCATTCCCGACTATCTCGCCGGCCAACTCGTCAACCAGATGCAAATCGACGACTTTACGTTCTACATCGGCGGCCTGCATTTCCACGGCACCGGCCCCAATGGGTACCTGCCCACGTTCTCGCCTATTGACGTGTGGGAAGAGTACACGCGTCCCGCGCGTTATGTGCGCAATGGCGAGCTCATCACCATGCCGCCACTGTCTGAACCGGAGCTGCTCGACTTCCACATGGCCGGCCACGATCTCCGACTCGAAGCCTTCAACACCGACGGCCTGCGTTCCCTCATCACCACCATGAAGGGCCGCATTCCAGACATGAAAGAGAAGACGCTGCGCTTCCCCGGCCACATCGGCTACATCCAGGAACTGCAGCAGACACGCCAGCCATGGACTCCGAACAAGTGGACGCCCAAGGACGACGAAGACGAGTTCACCATCATGCAGATCAACTTCCGCGGCGCGCAGGACGGCCAGCCCAAAAAAATCTCCTACGACATGTTCGTCACCTGGGATCCTGAGACGCGTATGAGCTCCATGTCGCGCTCAACCGGCTACTCCTGCACAGGCGTAGTGCGCTGCGTGCTCGAGGGTCTTTACAAGCAGAAGGGCATCTCGCCGCCGTCCTGCATTGGCTCAGCGCCGGGATGCGCGGATCGCATCTTCCAGCACCTCAAAGACCGCAACATCCTCCTCGCACGAACCGAAGAAGCGCTCGCATAAAGACGGAAGCCCGCTCAGCGCTCCGACCAGCCGGTCACCCGGAAGCCCGACCGGGGGCCTCCATCCACACCTGTACGATCCATCAGTTCCTCCTCGCATTGCGCCGCACTAAACTCAACGGCGCAAATCAGACATTCGCGGAGGATACTCATGAGCACCGTCACGCCCAGCAAGCCACATAGCAGTCCTACTGCGCAAGACGACTGGGAGCGCGGCTGGCTCGAGCACTGGAGCAAGGCCGGGACCGCCGGTTACGAGCTTCCCAAGTCCGGCCCCGGAGCGGAAGACGCCGCTTTCCTCACCGAAGTCCGCACTCCTGAGAAGGAAAAGGCCCGCCTCGAGCGCGTCCGGTCCGAATTCGTCACCGCAGCGGACGCCATGATCGACCTCGGCCCCGCCGTCACCGTCTTCGGCTCTGCGCGATTCAAGGAAGACCACCGCTATTACAAGCTCGCCCGCCAGGTGGGCAGGGAACTAGCCAATGCCGGTTTCGCCACCCTCACGGGCGGCGGTCCCGGAATCATGGAGGCGGCGAATCGCGGCGCTTTCGAATCCGGCGGCACCAGCTACGGCCTCAACATCATCTTGCCCCACGAGCAGGCGCCGAATCCCTACGTGCAGAAGACGATCAACTTCAACTACTTCTTCACGCGCAAGGTTATGCTCGTCAGGTACTCCTGCGCTTTCATCATCATGCCCGGCGGCCTTGGCACGCTCGACGAGCTGTTCGAAGCCGCCACCCTCATTCAGTGCCGCAAAATCGGCCCGTTCCCCTGCGTGCTCATGGGCGAATCGTTCTGGAAGGGCCTGCAAACCTGGGGCAAGCACCTCGTCAAGCACGGTGTCTTTGAGCAGGAGGAACTCGGCTTCGGCCGCGTTACAAACTCACCCAGGGAAGCCGTCGATCTCATCATCCGCAGCATGCCGCACCAAGTGCGATCGCTCCTGAAGCCCAAATAGGAACAGCGCGGATGAAGATTACCCCAAATCGGTCAGCGGAACGAGGAACCTGCAGTTGCTGCACGGATTCCGCACGGAAAACTTCCGTGTTCTCGCAGCGCTGAAGCAATGCGTAGAGTTCGAATTTGTATAAGGAACCGCGTGAACCTTCCCCTGATCCCATGAAAGTCGCAGTGCCTTTCCCCTCGTGCATCAGTATAATCCCGGACGTAACGGCGCGAAAGCCATGATCGGCTTGCTCGATACGCGCCAGTGACTGAAATCGCCTGCTCTTGGGGCTTCGTGGTTGAGGCGTAATGGCGCGATGGCGCATTGCTACCGTCTTCTTGTACCTGGCGCTCTCCGCTTGTCTGAGCGCCAGCTCCTCCCCTGCGCCCCTCACCTCCCTTAGCGCTATCCATCAGCTCACAAACCAGCAGGCCACCGAGCTTCTGCCAGTCGCTTTCGAGGCCACCGTCACCTACTATCGCCGCGGCAACGTCGACCTTTTCGTGCAGGACGGCGACGTGGGCATCTATGTTGAAACGTCCGTCAACGAAGACCTGACCTTCGGCGATCGTGTCCAGGTTACCGGCATTACGCGCGCCAGCTTCAGGCCGGAAATCAAGGCCTCCCAGGTCACTGTTCTTCATCACGGTTTGGCGCCTCCCGCTGTACCGGCGGATTTCTCGCAGCTCATCCGTGCCGAGTTTGACTGCCGACGCGTCAAGGTGCTGGCAAGGGTGCGCAGCGCCAATACGATCCTCGACGTAGGTTCTCCCAGTACGTACCTGCACCTGCAGATGGATGGAGGTCCCGTAGACGCCGAGGTCTTCAACAGCGTGGCGAAGGACATGCCCGATCTGCTCGATGCCGAAGTAGAGATCACAGGCGTCGCCGCCGGCAAATTCGACAGCAAGACGCAGATGACCGGGATTCTGTTGGAGGTCCCCTCGCTTGCGGATGTCAAGATCGTCCACCCCGCCCCGCCAAAGCCTGACACCGCCGTGCTCACCCCGATGGACGAGGTCATCAAGGGCTATAACGTCCTTGACCGTTCTCAGCGAATCAACGTTGCCGGCGCGGTCACCTACTATATGCCCGGCACAACGGTCGTATTGCAGGATGGCGCCCGGAGCCTCTGGCTCGCCACAAACTATGAAGGTCCTTTGCGCATTGGCGAGTGGGTTGTGGGCAGCGGTTTTCCGCAGGTGAGCAATGGCTTCCTCACGCTGACTAACACCACCATCCAACCCTCGCATCGCTTTGCGCCCGTCGAGCCCCATCCGGCCGATGTGACGGAACTGGCCCGCGGGGTGCGCGCCTATGATCTGGTCACCGTGCAAGGCCGTCTTCTTACTACCATTCACGGCGCTGCGCACGACGAGTTTGTGCTCATCTCCGGAGATCACCTGTTCTCCGCCGTCTATCGCTATCCCGGAAGAGACATTGCACAGACACTCCCGCGTTTGAAAAATGTAGCGCCTGGAACGAACCTCAGTGTGACTGGCATCTGCAAGAGCGACCGCGGAGATTTCTATCAGGGCATCGTTCCATTCGAGATATTGCTTCGCTCGCAAGATGACCTCGTCGAGCTCGCCAGCCCTCCGCTACTGAACGTCCAGCATCTTCTTGAACTGGTCGGCGTTCTGCTCGTCATCATCTTCGCCATCGGCCTTCGCGCTTGGATCACCGAGCGCCGCCTTCGCAATCGGGCTGCGCAGATGGTCAACCTCGAGCAGATGCGCAACGGCATTCTCGCGCATATCAACAGGTTTCACCCACTGGGTGAAATCCTGGTGCAGATTTCCCGCCTGGTTTCGGCTGCACTGCCGGGCTCGCGCGCATGGTGTGTGCTCGACAACGGCGACGTCGTCGGCGAAAGGCCTACCGAAACCGAAGGATTGCGCCTCGCCCATATCGACTTCCCCAGCCGCGCCGGCCGCCCCTATGGCGCGCTGTGGGCCGCGTTCTCAGAAGGCCAATCCCCGAATCCCGACGAGTCCGACATCCTTTCGAGCGCCGCGGAGTTGGCCACTCTCGCCATCGAAGCCAGCCGCATGCACTCTGATCTGGTCAAACGATCCGAGTACGATCTGCTCACCGGCCTGCACAATCGTTTCTCACTGCATCAGCACCTTGACGCCGCTCCCTCAAAGGAGCGCGAAGGGCTATTGGCCCTGATCTATCTCGACCTGGACAACTTCAAACAAGTCAACGATTGCTACGGGCACAACTTCGGCGATCTGTATCTGCGCGAAGTCGCAGCGCGCATGAAGCGCCAGATTCGCCCCGGCGATCTGCTCGCGCGCCTCGGCGGCGATGAATTCGCAGTCGTTGTCAGCGGCGCCCGTACCCGTGCCGACGTCGAAGACATCGCGCATCGCCTGGAACGATCGCTGGACCCTCCCTTCGAACTCGAAGGCAAGATCATTCACGGCTCCGTCAGCGCCGGCATCGCTTATTATCCTGAAGACGGCCTAACGCGGGCGGCGTTGCTCAACGCAGCCGACCTCGCAATGTATCGCAAGAAAAACACCCGCCGCGAAATTTCATCAGAGCTCTGAGTCGCGTGCCCCATCGAGGCTCCGTTTGAGCGGAGTCAGATCCCCGCATACCATGCATACCCCGCCTCCGGCGAAGCGGATCCCAGCCCCTTCCCGAACCCCTTCATCGAATCCGTCGCGGTCAGGCCCACGACAAACTTCACGCTCTTATATCCCAGTTGCCGCGGTACCCTCAGCCGCAGCGGCCCGCCGAACTTCACCGGCAGCTCCCCATCATTCATTGCATAGGTCAGCAGCGTCTGCGGATGCATCGCATCCGCCATGTCCACGCTCTCCCACCAATCCTTCTCAATGGAGCGATAGACGATGTACCGCGCCTGCGGCAGCACGCCCGCCTCTCGCAGAACCCCGTGTAGCGGCGTGCCAATCCACTCCGCGATATACGACCAGCCCTCTTCGCAGCTCACTTCGGTGATATGGCTATGCACCGGCATGCGTTTCAAATCTGACAGCGAGAACACCGTCGGCCGGGCCACTATCCCATTCACAGCCAGCTTCCATTCCGCGAACCCGCCTGCCTCCAACTTCTTGAACGCATCGCTCGGCGGCGCAATCTCATTCGCAAACGGTACCTTCGAGATCATCTCCCGCGGAAACGTCCGTGCCATCGCATTTGTAGTCAGCAGCCTCTGCACGCCATAAGTCAAAGTCTCGCCCGGCCCGTACACCCCGCGACAATCCGGCGGAATCAGCCCATACTTCTTCGCCAGCGGCACACCCGCAGCCACGCCCGCGACGCCCGCGGCCGTCACCAGCCCGCCCGTGATCAGCTTCCTTCGCGAAATCGGATTCATGCGCCCTCCTCCTCGTCTCCCACGCGGCCCGTAATCATGCCACGCATGCGGCTCCTGAACCCCGATACCGCCACCATCACGACGTGCACTACAAAGAAGATCACCAGCGCGATCGTCACCAGAAAATGCAGCGTCCGCGCCGACTGCCTGCCTCCCAGCACATTGACAAAAAATGGAAACGCCGCATTGAATCCAGGCGACAGCGCCAGCCCCGTCCATATCACCGCCGGAAACAGCACAAACACCGTGCCCGCGTACGCTGCCTTCTGCAGCACGTTGTAGGCTCCCGCCTCATCTGTGTCCGGCCGCGACATCCGCAGATACTGCGCAGTCCGCTTCCAATAAGGACGCCAGCTCCACTCGCCGCGACCTGCCAGCAGGTTCTTGCGGAAGTGCCCCGTCCAAATTCCTGCAATCCCATACACCAGCGCGGTCAGCACCAACCCCCACGCCGCCTCAAAGTGCAGGTACCGGCCTGCCCCGTTATGATCCGGCATCACGTAGTTGTAGCCGGTCGGCACCGTCGCTCGCGACGCCGGGATCGGAATCACGAATGCCGGCTGCATGTTCACATTGCCGGTTTCGCCCCAATAAAAGCGCGGATGCGACACAACGATCGCCAGGCCCGTCACAAGCAGCGCCACAAAGCACACGAACGTCAGCCAGTGCGTCACGCGCACCAGGGTCGTATGCCGCCGGATTGTCGTCTGAGGAAGGGAAGCCGTTGCTGGCACGTGCGGAGCATAGCATGAACGCAGCCGCTTGTCCGCAACAATCCGCGCCCGCCGGCGGCGACCCTTTTGGCTCATTTCACCGGTGCGGTAACGGTTGCGCCACTGCAGTTTTCTCTTAGTCTTCCGATAAATCAACCAGGGCGGGCTATCTCGCGGAAGGCGCTGTGAACCGAATTGCGCAGGGAATACGTTCTCGGCTTCTGGAGAGACTCACCAGAAGGGGCGCAATTGCGTCCTATTTGCGCTTACGGGTGAGCAGATCCGATAGTGTCGTGTTGTTCGTCGCCTGCGTTCTGGTCGCGGCCTCTTTAACCCACGCCGCACGTCCGCTCACGTCGGTACGCGCCATCCGACAACTCAGCGGGCAAGACCTCCGTTCCAATCGCCCTGTCGCCGACGTGACCACCCTTGCGGCCGCCTTTCAATCGCGCGCTCCCGGCTACCACCCCCGCTTTCCCATGCATTTGGTAGAAGCTAATGTTCGTTACCGGGGAGTGACGGGTAGCGCCCTCGATGTCCGCCTGATCTCCGCTCCGCCTCGGCTCACCGCGCGAAGAATGCGGGCTATCGGTGCCGCCCTCGGAGTGTTCACCATCTTGGTAGCCTGCTGGGTGGTCGTGCTCCGCCGTCAGGTCCGCCGTCAGATGGACATCATCAAGCAGGACATGGAGGCGAAAATCGCACTCGAGGAGCGATATCGCCGCACCTTCGAGCGAAACCTGACCGGGCTCTTTACTGCCAAACCCGACGGAACCGTTCTGGACTGCAACGATGCCTGCGCGCACATCCTCGGGTTCGCAGACAGGGCCGAACTGCTGGCCCACCAGGACGTGGCACGGCAGATGATTCGCACCTTGTCCAGCGGCAACTTTGCATCGGATTCACTGGTGAACTTCGAACACCTGTTTCACCGCGCCGATGGCACCTGGGCATGGGCCCTTAGCAATGTCAGGCTGGTGGATGGCGCCGGCCATCCCGTGCTTGAGGGCGGGGTTGTCGATATCTCTGACCGCAAAGTCGCCGATGACCAGATTCGCTATCTCGCCTACTACGACGCACTCACCGGATTGCCCAATCGCGCTCTGCTCTTTGACCGTCTGAAGCTAGCGCTGGCGAGCGCACGGCGCCACGGCGAACAGCTTGCCGTTCTCTTCCTCGACATGGACTGGTTCAAGCACATCAACGATTCGCTCGGCCACGCCTATGGCGATCGGCTGCTCAAAATGCTCGCAGATCGCCTCCGCACCTGCGCGCGCGAACAGGACACAATCGCCCGCCTGGGCGGTGACGAATTCCTTCTTGTCATCAACGGAGTCGATGGCCCCGCCGACGCCTCGGCTGTTGCGGAGCGCCTGCTGCGCCGGCTCGAGCAGGGGTTCGAGATCGATGGGCGGCAGTTGAATATCAGTTGCAGCATCGGAATCGCCCTCTTCCCCGGCCATGGGGAGGACGTCGACACCCTGATCAAGAACGCCGATGCGGCGATGTACACCTCCAAGGACAGCGGCCGCAATTGTTGTACGCTCTTCCGGCCTGAGATGACGGATTTCGCCCTTGAACAGCTCACCGTCGAGAACAATCTCCGAACCGCCATCGAACGCAACGAACTCTCGCTGGTGTTTCAGCCGGAGATCGACCTCCTCACCGGCCAGCCCACCTGCTGCGAGGCCCTGCTTCGCTGGCACAATCCCGAACTCGGATCCGTGTCGCCAGATCGCTTTATCCCCACTGCGGAGCGCACCGGAATCATCCTTCCCATCGGCGAGTGGGCGCTGCGAACCGCCTGCCGCGAGGCCCAGGCATGGACCGGCGAACTTGCCCATTCGCGCGTGGCGGTCAATGTCTCGGAGGTACAGCTCAGGCAAGCCAACTTCTGCAACCTCGTGCGAAGCATCCTCAACGAAACCGGACTCTCTCCCCAGCGCCTTGAACTGGAATTGACTGAAAGCCTGCTTGTCAGCCGCGAAGGCGAACCTCGCCGCATCATGGATGAACTGCGATCGATCGGCGTCAGCTTCGCTCTTGATGATTTTGGAACCGGCTATTCCAGCCTCGGATACCTCCGGCATTTCCCCATGGACAAGCTGAAGATTGATCGCGCTTTCGTCCGAGATCTGCCGGCGCACCGGGAGGACGCGAGCATAGTCTCCGCCCTGGTAAATATGGCCCGTAGCCTCAATCTCAACGTCACCGCCGAAGGCGTGGAGACCGCCGAACAACTGGCAGTCCTTCGCGATCTCGGATGCGACCAGGTGCAGGGATACCTTCTCTGCCGTCCCGTCGAAAGCCATCGCCTGATCGAGTGCCTGCAGGCCGAGCGCTCACCGGCAGTCCTTGCCCTCAGCGAGCCTGCTGCGGAGGCGCTGCAACTCGCCGCGGACTAATGCCCCCTGCGCCAACCGCCGCGCTTAACTACATCCCGCCAACGCCGTCGATCTTGGCGGCCAGGTCGAAATCCTTGTTCGTCAGCCCGCCCGCATCGTGCGTCGTCAGCGCCAGCTTCACCTTGTTCCATCGGATATCGATGTCCGGATGATGCCCCGCGTTCTCCGCCAGCTCACCCACTTTGTTCACGAATGCGAGCGCCGCCTTGAAATCCCGGAACTCGAACGTCCGCGTAATCTCGCTGTTCTTTTCCGCCCATCTCGGAATCGCCGCAAGCCGCTGCGATACTTCAACTTCCAACAGTGGAGAAGCCTTCATCATCTGACCTCCTGCGCGTGCGCGGCGCCTGCCGCGGCCCTCATTCTACTCCGCTCCTGTAAAGGATCAATCGCCTTCATCCGCCGTCTCTCTCACCCTGCTGCGACACGCGAAACATCCTTCAGGCCCTTCAATATGCATCCAAGTTCACGGGGCGCTTGTGCACCTGTCGGCCCTGCAATCAGGAGATTGTAATGATGCGCGCGACTATTCCGTGGCTGCTCGCCGCCTGTGTCATCGGATCCTCCGCAGCCCAGATCCAGGCACAGGACGCACGGGCCTTCGTCGAGAGAGCTGTTCAGAACGAGCTCGCCAAAGACGCGGCCGATCACACTCGCTGGCTCTACTACGAAGATGATCGCAAGCCCGAAAGCCCCGTGAAACAGTGGGTTGCCGACACCGCCAACGGCAGCCTCAAGCGCATCCTCCAACTCGACGGCCACAGGCTCAGCCAGTCAGAACAGCTCGACCGCTTGAACCGCTTCCTCGGCGACACCAGCGCCCAGGCCAAGGCCCGCAAGTCCTCCTCGCACGACGACGCGCAGGCCACAGAGATGCTTCAGATGCTGCCGAAAGCCTTCATCTGGACCAAAACCGGAGAGCAGGGCGACAACACCATCCTCCACTTCAAGCCCGATCCCAATTTCCGTCCGCCTGATCTCGAGGCCCGCGTCTTCGCCGCAATGGAAGGCGATATGGCGGTCGACACCCGTCAGCTCCGCATCGCCAGCCTCAAGGGCAAAATGATTCAGGACGTGAAGATCATGGGCGGCCTGCTCGGCGAGCTGAATGCCGGCGGCATGTTCGACGTCGAGCGCCGCGAGACCGGCGATGGCATCTGGCAGATCACTGAAACCCATGTCCACATCAACGGCCACGCGCTCATCTTCAAAACCATCTCAGAGCAGGAAGATGACATCAAGACGCACTTCAAGCAGCTCCCGCAAAGCATCACAATGCAGCAAGCCAAGAACGAACTGATGCAAGCCCCCGAAGGCACGGTCGCGCTGCGATAGGACATCTCCAGGGAGTTATGGCACGCCTGATTTGAATTCCCCTTCACATGAGGCGGAATGGCTTGTCAGACTTGCGGAATACAAGAGCGCCGCTTTCGATAGAGACGGCAAGAAACGGATTGACCTCGACATCCACGTCCACCACTCCGGTCAGCCCTTGCCTCGGCACCTCGATCGTGAGCTGCGCGGCCTGAGAGAGGGAAACCTCGACGTACCCCGCAGAGGATGTGCGCAGATCCGTGGTGGCGTGACTCTTCCGCGCGACATCCCGGCCCTCAATCTTCACGAGGACGTCGTCGTCGCGAAATCCGTCGCCCAGAAGAATGCTCAGAGTAGCCATCCAGTTCTCCTCTTTCGGTTCTTGGGGATCCGGGGCAGGTGCTTTGCCCGCCCCGGTCCGCAGTTGAACAGGACCTCAAAGTCGGCCAGGCTATACCGCAGCCTTGACCCGTTTTTCGTCAGCAGCAACGCGGCCAATTGCCCGTTCGTTCTCGGCGATCACGTTGTGCAGACGCTCTGATACCAGGGAGTCCAGTGCCAGGATCTTCTGATCCACTGCGAGTTTCAGCATCTTGACGCTCGCCGCAGGATCCGGAGGACGCACCACCAGTTTCGCCGCTAGAGGGTCGATCAGTTTGAATTTGCGAGCTGCGTTCACCCCTTTAACGATGCGAACGTAGTTCGCAAGCGGATGGTTCGCGTGCTTGTCGAGCACGTCGTCAAAGCGCTCGTTGCCCTTCCTCAGGAACTCCGAGTCCGAACCATTCAGGTAGAGCAAGGTGCCCTGCTCGTCGCCGAAGAGAAGATCCGCTACATCCTCGTCGGCTGCATTCACTGGATGTCTCACGCGCAAATGCAAAATGTTCGACATTACACGCGAGCCGTCCGGAGCGTTGTAGATGGCGCGGATCTGGTAGAAGCCGGTCCGGTCGAAATAGAACCCGTCCTTGCCATATCCGCAGTACACCAGTTCTTCGAGTTTCGGCGTCTCCGTGCCCATGGTCAGCAGCTGTGCCTTGACGCAGTGGTCAATCAGCGGCCGATAAGTGAGCACTTTGCCATCCGGGCGACAGATCCCAATCTGGACTCGCCCCTCGTTCGGTTGCAGGTGCGGATCAACCGTCGATCCCGGCCGCCCCTGAAGAGATAGTTTGATATGAACCGGCTCCCCGAAGAGAACACTCTTAGCCGGCTTCTCGGTAGAGAGAGTCAGCGTGAGGCCGGAGTTGTCGGTGATTGAATCGATGAACGCCGTCTTATCCTCAAGAGCTGCTCCGACTCCAAAATCATGTCCGCCCGGCACCACATCCAGGAAATAGCCATGACGCAGATGGATCAGCTCCGGATCGTCGAAGTGGAAATCGAACCCGCTCCAGAAAGCTCCTTCTCCGCCGCCAGGGAACATCCATGGATAATTCATCCACGAGTACGACGACGGGCGGTTCGGCTGCGGAGGAGTGGCGTATTGTTTCTGCCACGAATGCAGCAGGTTGAAGCAGTGCCCCAATTCATGCACTTCGCAGTAGAGCTGCTCGCGCCGCATCGCAGGAGTCACTCCGTTCATTCCCTGATAGAACACCGCACACCCCTGGCGTTGCGGCCCTTGCTGGTCGAACATGATCCCCAGCAAGCCGGGTCCCTCGACGTGGGCCCAGCACAGCACTTCCCACACCTTCCATTGCGGCACATCCTTCCAGAGGCTGAAGTGCTTTTGCATGCATGCGTGCAGTTCCGCGTCGTTCCATTTCGTGTCGGCGCCCACTTCGGTCATCGGAATAACGTCGCTCGCGCTGTCCGGAACCAGTTCGATTCCCGCTTCCTTGTAGGCGTCCACAACCGTGAGATTCCGGGCAGCCCCTCCCGAGGGCAGGGATCCGGTGTTATAGACATCCAGAGGGGGAGTTATCTCGTCCGAAACGCGATCGGTTTCAAACTCCACTCTGCGGAAATAGGCCGACTGGTATTGGCAGAGATAGCTTGCACCCAGGTGACCTGCCGCGTCGAACCACTGCACGGTCGCCGGCGCTGGAGACTGCAGCAGCAGGCTCCGTCGGATGGTGATCTTGATGTGGTTATATGCGGTATTCCACGTATCCGCAGCAACTCCAGTGATCGTGACGAACTGCTTGGACGTGGTCACATGCGGCGCATTCACGATGAAGGAGCCGAAATAGACCAGAGTCGCTCCCTGCATGCTGAAGTAGTCGCCGCTCACCTTCAGGAGCGGATGAATCCCGTCGATGTCCACGCGGAGTTCCAATACAAATCCGTTTGCTGTTCCGCGATAGCGGCCGCTCACCTTGCGGTAAGGAAGAGTTGGAATAATCGGCTGCGTTGGAATGACCGGCTGCTTGCCGGGCAACGGAACCGGCTTGGCTGGGGCGATTTGGGCTTCATTTGTGGCAGAGACTTCTGATTCGATGCCGATACTTTGAAGAGCTTCGATCTCGTCCACGCTGATTTCGCCGATGAATGCCTGGTTCGGAGAATTCGGCTCGGCGGAATTCATAACTTACCTCCTCGTTTCTTCTCGCGTTGCTGTCGTGAGCCCGCAGGCCGAAGGTCAGATCGGAAAAAGAGCGCTGGCCGACGCTGCGGCTCGACACTGCAGGTCAGGTAAGTGCGTTCTTTGGTTTGCGAACGCAGCTTCAGGTCCCAGCTGATGGATCTTCGGATTTCACTGTTCTGGTTTCGTGGCGAACTCGGCCATAAGCCGGTTCATGGCAGACCATCAGGGAAACCCCTCGCGCCTCCTCAAGGCGTGCGGGTAGTTGCCGTGCCGTCCGGGGTGGCATTTGTTGCAATGCCCCGATCGGGCATCATGGCGTACCAAGGGAAAGAACCCGGAGAACCGGCGCGATTAGAACACCTCACCCGGCAAGCGACAGTGATCATGGTCACATTTCAATGTGACAGCTCCAGGTAAAGGGACGACGCCCTTCCCATGCTCCTTCACTGAACACTCCGCCTCCGCCATACGTCCAACACTCCAATGGGTATCATCGGAACTGGAGCCATCCCAGGAATGAACCATCGCTTTCGGGTCCTGATCTGCCTCGCTGCGGCCATCCTCACCCTGCCATGCCTCTCTGCCCAAAAGCAGCCTGCGCCGGCGCAGCAGCCTGCGCAGTCGCAGCAAATGCCCCCCGCCGAGCCGCCCCTCCCCATGTCCGGCTCGCAGCAAGAGCCCACGCTCCGCATCACTACTCAGGAAGTCCTCGTCCCCACCCTCGTCCAGAAGCACGATGGCTCCGTCGTCTACGGCCTCAAGGCCGACGACTTCGTCCTCGAAGACAACGGCGTGCCGCAGAAGGTCCAGGTTCAGGAAGAAATGGACACCGCCCCCGTGGCCCTCGTCGTCGCCGTCGAGCAGGGAGGCGCAAGCGTCCTCGAGTTCGACAAGTTCTCCCGCCTCGGCCCGCTCCTCGACTCCTTCCTCTCCGACCCGCGCAGCCAGGCCGCCCTCGTCGGTTTCGACTCGATCCCGCACCTGCTCCGCGACTTCACCCACTCCACTGAAGACCTGAATCAGGACCTCAAAACTCTCCAGCCCGGAGACGGCGGCGACGCCATCCTCGATACCGTCAGCTACGCCGTCGACTTGCTCCAAACCCAGCCCAAGGACTACCGCCGCGTCCTCCTGCTCATCAGCCAGGCTCGCGACCACGGCAGCAAGCACACCAAAATCGAAAGCCTCATCAAGAAAATCGGCGAGAGCGACGTCCTCGTCCTCACCGTGGAGTTCTCGCCCATCACCGCCGAGTTCCTGCACGACATGAAAGACTCCGGCGAGAACCGCACCCTGAACATGATGTCCGCGCTTATGGCGCTCGTGCAGGCCTTCCGCAAGAACGTCACCAAAGAGATCGCCCTCATGAGCGGCGGCGAGTACACCACCTTCATCTCCGACAAGAAGTTTGAGCAGCGCGTTCTCGACGCGGCCAAGCACGCCCGCAATCGCTATCTGCTGACCTTCCGCCCCACTGACCCCACCCCTGGCCTCCACTCAATCCGCGTGAAACTCGCCAACGACTACGGCGCAAAAATCGTAGCCCGCGCCAACTATTGGATCGGCGACGTCCCAGGCATCGAGTGAGCCGCCAGACGCGTCGCGAGCTTCTTCATCGCTGCGTTTTCGCGGACCACTTCGCCGGCGTCCTCACTACATAAAGCAATCTCTGCCGCGATCGACCGACCCAGAATCTGCTGATCGATATTGCCGTAGCGCCCCGGCACCAGCTTCCCAAGCCAGCCGACCCAGGCCGGTGTATGCGCATTGCCCACAATGATGCCGGGACGGAAGATGGCCAGGCGCTTGAAACCGACGGCGCGTACCGTGTCTTCCTTCATACCCATCACGCGGACGTAACGAAAGCGGCTGCGGGCGCTGCTGCCTGCGGCCGAAAGCAGGCAAAACTGTGCGGTTCCGCCATCCCGGCATCCGCGTGCAAAGGCGCCCACCACGCCCACCTCAAGCCGCCGCAGCTCTTCCTCGCTCCAGCGCATTGAGCCGGAACCCACGCCCACGCAGCTCACTGCGCTGGCCGGTCCCTGGCTCAGCACGTCGCGCGCAAGAGCCGCGATGCGCGCGGCAAAGTCTGGGGCACCGGTATCCAGAACCACGTTGTTAACCCGCGCCCGCGCCGCGATGGGCTTCCTCGTCACCATCACCACTTCCCGGCATTCCGGAATTGCGAGCAGCTCGGTCACGGCTGCACCGCCCACCTGCCCGGTGCCACCCAGAAGAATGACGGCAAAACTCATTGTTTTGACCCCTGTTCCCGTAAACACTATAGGTCTTTGCTCCCAACCGATATCGGACCGAGGCCTATCCGGACGGGTCTTGTTACGCTGGTGAGTAATTCCGCTTGTGAAGGGTATCTCTTCTTCGCCTATGAATCGTCGCGACCTCATCCTCGGCGCCACCTCCGCGGCATCTCTCGCCGCCATGCCTCTGCAAGCACAGAGCGGCAGCAAGCCATCTCTTCCATTCGCGGATCTCAACGAAGCACCCGCGCAGATAACGATCTACGCCGGTCTAGACAACGCGCGCCCCCTCACTCGCTCCGGAGGCGAGTGGCGCTCCGGCGACTTCGCCGTCACCCTAGCCAACACCCAGACCGGCATCGCCGTCTCGCTCTCAGCGCCTGCTCTCGCTGTAACGCACCTGCGTCTCCGCTGGCACATCGCGCATCCTGAGGACATCCTGGTTTTCTGCGACGCATGGGAGCGCTCCTATGGCGACCTCGGCTGGCGCAACGTCATCCCTGAGCGCCCTCTGCCCTGGTACTGCGCCGTTCATCAGAACAGTGTCACGCACTGCTATGGCGTCGAGACCGGCGCAGCAAGCTTTGCGATGTGGCAGGTCGACACGGCAGGCATCACTCTCTGGCTCGACGTGCGCAACGGCGGAGAGGGTGTCCAGTTAGGCGCGCGCGCATTGCAAGCAGCCACACTGGTTGGCCGTCGCGGAGAACCCGGCGAATCGATCCACACGGCATTGTCTGCCTTCTGCCGCACCATGTGCCCCTCGCCACGCCTGCCGAAGACCACCGTCTACGGATCGAACGACTGGTACTACGCCTACGGCAAGAACACCGCGGAAGGCATCCTCCGCGATGCCGACATCGTGGCCTCCCTCGCGCCCGCCAGCGCTCCCAAACCATTCGCCATCGTCGACGACGGCTGGCAGGACAAGCGGGCCTTCCCTGACATGGCAGCCCTGACCGCGCAGATCCGCTCCCACGGCGCGCGCCCCGGCCTGTGGATTCGCCCCCTCCGCGCGCAGGAGGGAACCGACCGCAAGCTCCTTCTTCCCGATGCCCGCTTCGGCAACCACTCAGAGCGCCTCAGAGATCTTGCCTACGATCCCACCATTCCCGAAGCTCGCGATGCTGTTCTCGAAACCATGCGCCAGGCCGTCGAGTGGGGCAACGACCTCGTGAAGCATGACTACTCCACCTACGAGCTGTTCGGCGCGTGGGGCAGTGAGATGGGTCCATCGATGACCACCGGCAATTGGCACTTCAACGATCGTTCACGCACTAACGCCGAAATCGTTCTCGATTTGTATCGTGGCCTGCGTCAGGCCGCCGGCGACCAGACCGTCATCATCGGCTGCAACACTATCGGTCATCTCGCGGCCGGTCTCTTTGAAGCCAATCGAACGGGAGATGACGTCAGCGGACGCGACTGGGAGCGAACCTGCCGCATGGGTGTCAACACCCTTGCCTTCCGCCTCCCGCAGAACCGCGCCTTCTTCATCGTTGACGCCGACTGTGTCCCGCTCACCAAAGCCATCGAATGGGAGAAGACACGCATGTGGCTCGATGCGGTCGCGCGAAGCGAAACTGCGCTGATCGTCTCGCTCGAGCCAGGCGCGGTTGGCAATCCCCAGAAAGATGTGCTGCGTGAAGCCTTTGCTATCGCGGCGGCAACGCCCTCCGCCATTGCCGACGACACGCTCCTCACCACCACTCCACAGCATTGGACATCTCATCGCGCCAACGGAACGCAAACCATGACCTACAACTGGAACGAAGACGGCGCGTCCCCATTCCCGATCTAAGCCACTCGATCGAATGCACCCCGTATAGTGCCGGACATACCTCCTGTCGTGCTATACTCCCGACGCGAATAACAACAATCAAATTGCAGTGTCTTTCGGGGTGCTCTCGTGCGCAAGCTTTGCCATGTCCCTGTTGCCTATTGTCTCTTCGCGATCTCAGTTGCCTTCTCCACAAGTTCTTCAGCCCAGAATAAGAACCCGATTGCCCCTTCGCTCATAACGTCACCCGTGATGGAGAATGCGCGGGTCACGCTCCGCGGCAACATCCATCCCATGGCGCGGGCGCAATTTGATGTGGGCCCCGCCCCGGCAGGGGCTCGCGCCGATCGCCTCATGCTCATTCTCAAACGCAGTCCGCAACAGGAAGCCGCGCTCAATACTTATCTGGATGATGTGCAGGATCCCGCTTCGGACCAGTTTCACAAGTTTCTGACCCCGGATGAATTTGGTAGCAGTTTCGGCATCTCGGATGCCGACGCTGCGCAGGTCAAGCAGTGGCTTGGCAGCCGCGGCTTCACCGTGGCCGGCATGAACAAGGGCCGCACCGCCATCGAGTTCTCCGGCACCATCGAGCAAGTCGAACAGGCCTTCCGCACCTCCATCCATCGCTTCAGCATCGCCGGGGTCGAGCACCTGGCCAATGTAGGCGATCCGCAGATTCCCGCTGCCCTCGTGCCCGTGATTGGAGGCATTACAAGCCTGAATGATTTCAAGCCCCAACCCAATATCGTGACGGGGCCGAAAGCCAAATGGGATGCAAACCTGCGCCGGTTCACGCCCGATCTGACCATCTCCGGCAGCGGCACTCATTACCTGCTTCTTGGGCCTGGCGATGCAGCCACCATCTACAACACGCCCAATTCGCTCAATACCCGTCTCGCCAGCGGCCAAGGCCCCTACGATGGGACCGGCGTCACGATAGGCGTTGCCGGCACCACCGCGCTTACTTTCGTCGGTGATACGTTCTATCGCCAAATGTTCGGCCTGGAGAGCTTCAACATTCAGGGCGCCGTCAGCGTGATCGACGGCAACCCCGCAAATCTCGATCCGTACGCCGACGAGACCGAGGCCGCCGCTGACCTTGAGATTGCCGGGGCCCTTGCCCCCGGCGCTAACGTCATCTACTACGCTGCCGGTGACACCGCATTTCAGCCTGGGCTGTTCCTCGCCATTTATCGCGCAATTGACGACAACCAGGTAAGCATCCTCAACGTTAGCTACGGCGCGTGTGAAGCGGCGCTTGGCGCATCTGGCAACCTGCAGGTTCTGAATGCATGGAAGCAGGCCGCGGCGCAGGGCATCACCGTTACGGTCTCCAGCGGCGACTCCGGCTCCGCAGGGTGCGACAACCAGAATCTGGTGACCGCCGCAACGCAGGGCTTCGGTGTGAACGGCCTCGCCTCCACGCCTTACAACATTGCTGTCGGCGGCACGGACTTCGACGCACTCGGCAGCAGCTTCACAACCTACGTTGGGCCGAACAGTACCAATTTCACCTCCGCGCTCAGCTACATCCCCGAGGAACCCTGGAACGACTCTACCCAGACCAACGGCGCCCTTTCATCCAATAAGCCTCTTCTGAGTTCCGGCCAAACCAACATCTGGGCCGGCGGCGGCGGCGCAAGCAGCGCCGCAAACTCGTCGGGCGGCTACCCCAAGCCGGATTGGCAGAAGGGCTTCTCGCCCAGCAACACTGACTCCGTGCGCGATTTGCCTGACGTGTCGCTGTTCGCCGGCGCCTCTCATTACAACGCCATGTGGGCGCTGTGTATCCAGAGTGACTGCAGTGCGGGATCGTCCTCAACTGTCCATGGCGTAGGCGGAACCTCCACCTCCGCCCCTGCGCTCGCCGGCATTCTTGCGCTGGTGACGCAAAAGCTTGGCGCAGGCGCCCGCTTAGGCCAGGCGAATTGGGTGCTCTACAAGCTGGCGCAGACCACTCCCTCGATCTTCCACTCCATCACCAATGGCAATAATTCGGTCTACTGCAAGACCGGCTCGCCCAACTGTGGCTCTAATAATTTCCTCATGGGCTACAACGCCCAGGCGAAATACAACATGGCTACTGGCCTCGGTAGCATCGACGCCACTCAGCTGGTGAATCACTGGAACGACGCTTCCCGGGGCGCGACGACGACCACACTGAGCCTCGATAAGTCGACCTTCACACACGGCTCTCCCGTTACCATCACGGCCGGCGTGAACCCCACATCCGCAACCGGCGCAGTCGCCATCACCAACGACTATGCCTCGCAGCCCAACGCAACCGCCAGCAGTCCGACGTCAACCATCTTGGCTCTGAGCGCCGGGTCGGCCCCCGGCAGTTACAGCCAGTTTCCGGGCGGAACCTACAACGTCTATGCCAGCTACGGTGGAGACGCCAGCCACAGCGGCAGCATCTCGCAGCCGGTGAAAGTCACAGTCGCGCCGGAAGACAGCGTGCTCAATCTCTCCGTTGACAGCGTGAACTCGACCTACCAGTTAGTGAACGCGGCAGGGAAGACCTTGCCGCTCGGCACCTTCATTACGGTGAATGCCCAGCCCGTGGGCGTGTCGCAGGCGGCCAGCGCGCATCCCGTCACCAACGCCACCGGCACCGTTATCTTCAGCGACGAGGCCGTCGGCGAAGCGTATCCGTTCGCCGCGCAGGCGGCGCTCGACTCAACGGGCAACAGCGAAGCAAACACGAATTATCTGCAGGCCGGTCCGCATTCCATCACAGCTTCCTACAGCGGCGACCTGAGCTATAACGCGAGCACCGCAAGCACCGTGAATTTCACCATTGCGCCGGTCGGGACCACCATTTCACTCGCGGCGCTGCCCTATCCGCCTAATCCGCAGCAGACGCAGCTCAGAGCGCAGATATCAGCTCCCATCGGCTCCATGGCGAACTTTTCACCCGGGGGGACCGTTACGTTTACTGACACTACGCGCAACGTGGTGCTCGGAACCACCAACTATTTCCAGCTCGAATCGTGCACGGGAGCGACGACCTACTGCTTCGTGGCCTACATCCAGACTGATCCCATGCAATTGGCGGCAGGTGACAACTCCATCATTGCGAGTTTTTCCGGCGACCGTAACTTCAACGCCTCGGGAAACTCCTCTCCGGTAACCGTCAACTGCCCGGCAAGCTGCTGGAACGCGGCAGGGCAGTGGCTGGGACTTAGCTTTTATCCGTCCACGCCCACCGGGCCGCTGTCCGCAGGGGTAAGCTCCACGACGCCCGTGGACGTTTCCGGATATGGTGGCTTCACAGGTGACGTGAACTTTACCTGCACGGTCGCTGGCAAGAGTTCCAGCGATCAGCACATCCCCACCTGCAGTTTCAACCCTGCCAAGGTGACAATAGTCAACAGCGCTCAAGCCGTCGAATCCATACTGACGCTCTCCACAACCGCTCCCACCAAGAACGCGATTGCAAAACCGAATTGCGCGGCGGCATCGTGGGGACCGGTGACGATCGCCTTCGGATCCCTGCTGCTGTGCTTCGTGCCCGCTCGCAAATTCCGTCGTAGGTATCTGGTTGTTGCAGCTTTGCTGTTTTTGTCGCTTGGCTCGATGGCGGCATGCGGTGGCGGCGGCTCATCGGGCGGATCAGGCGGCGGCGGTGGAGGGACCACGATCCCGGGCACTACTCCCGACATCTACACCGTGACCATCCGAGCCGTTGACGCCGCCACTGGAACAGTCACTGCTCAGAACTACTTCAACTTCACCGTGCAGTAGCTGGAGGGACGGGAGTTGCGTCGGGATTCACCCCGCCGCAGCCCCGTCGACACACACAGCTCATGCTGCGA
Organism: Occallatibacter riparius; assembly: GCF_025264625.1. Taxonomy (NCBI): domain Bacteria; kingdom Pseudomonadati; phylum Acidobacteriota; class Terriglobia; order Terriglobales; family Acidobacteriaceae; genus Occallatibacter; species Occallatibacter riparius. Next base: position 5,786,902 of record NZ_CP093313.1, on the reverse strand, counting down.
AGGCATGTACACGCCGCCGAACATACACTTCAATCAGCACCACATTGATCGAAAACCCGATCCAGAACGCGTATCCGAAGAACTGCGCCGGCTGCCAGTGCGTTAACCGGCTCGTCGCGAAGAACATGCCCATCACCGGCCGCGTCGTTGCAATTCCCAGCAGCGTAGCGATCCCCCGCAGCAGCCACCGCCGCTGCAATTCCACGTCGCCGGAACCAGCCAGCCTCCACGCCCGCGCCAGGCACCACAAGAACCACGTATTGAATGTCAGCACCGCAGCCCGTTCCACCCATCCACCCACCGCGAATGCGCTCATCGCATAGGCCGTCACGCCCACGATCATACCCAGCGGATACAATACCCGCTCCAGCACGTTGGCAAGCCGCCCCCGCCCGAACATCACGACCGGCACGATCAGCACAAAAAGCAGTGCGGGGATGATGTGCGCCAGCGTCAGAGCCATGTGAGACGCAAACGACGCGTCCAGATTCGCCAGCTCCGGCGCTCGCGACGTCGCCCCTTCCCCTGTCCCCAGCGCCATCAGTCGGCGCACTACTACCAGCACCGCAATTGCGGTGCAAACCCAGAATCCGACCCGCAGAATCCGTTTCACCCCTGACCTCCGGCCCCGCCGCGTTCCCGCATCAAGTCCTTACGCAATGCGCCGTGTAATCGTTTCACCCGGTTTCCTCGTTTAATCCTCACAAACCCCTGCATTTGCATGCGCCTGCCCGGGTTCCTCCCGGGTTTCGCTCTACCTCGCATCCGTGATAATCTGATCCAGACACTTGAGAGTGGACTAAGAGAGTAAGAGGAGTAACACACGCCGTGCTGGCGACTGCAAAGAAAACTGACCTGATTCAACGTTTCCGCACCCACGATACGGATACTGGCTCCCCCGAGGTCCAGATCGCGATTCTGAGCGAGCGGATCGGAGAGCTGACCGAGCACTTCAAGACCCACAAGAAGGATCACGCCTCTCGTCGTGGCCTTCTGATGCTGGTGAGCAAGCGCCGCCGTCTTCTGGATTACCTCAAGACGCACGACACAGACCGCTACCGCGATGTGATCGGCAAGCTGGGAATCCGCAAGTAACAGGAAACAAACCAGATTCCGATCTTGACGCGGAAGTGCCCAGACCGCACGCTGGTCATGGCCCCTCCTATATTGGCCTGGGGCCATGCCGAACCTGGCGAACTCCTCCTGTTGCCAGGGCTTGCGCACAGTTGTCGCTTCTCCGCGATACCTTTATCCGCCACCTCACAGATAGCAACGCGCCCGCCGAAGTGGGCGTCTTTCTGCATGGTGGCTCTGCGGCCCCGCGTCTCTGCGGTCGTGCCGCCCTCAAGTTTCCCAAGCGAACAAACGAAAAGAGGACACTATGTCTACCAAGCATGAAGTAGCTGTCGAGCTGGCTGGCGGCAAGCGGCTGGTATTTGAGACCGGGCGCATGGCCAAGCAGGCCAGTGGCGCTGCCCTGGTTACAGCCGGCGAAACCGTCGTTCTCGCCACCGCCGTCGCCTCTCCTGACCAGCGCGAAGGCATCGACTTCTTCCCGCTCACTGTCGACTACCGCGAGTACACTTACGCCGGCGGACGCATCCCCGGCGGCTTTATCAAGCGCGAAGGGCGCCCCTCCGAGAAGGAAATCCTCACCTCTCGTCAGATCGACCGCCCCATCCGCCCGCTCTTCCCTGAAGGCTTCCGCAACGAGACCCAGGTCATCGCCCTCGTCTTCTCCGCCGACAAGGAAAACGATCCTGACGTCGTCGCCATCAACGCTGCCGCTGCTGCCCTGGCTCTCTCTGACATCCCCTTCGGCGCCATTGTTGGTGCTGTGCGCGTAGGCCGCGTCGACGGCGAATACATCGTCAATCCCACTTACGCCGAGCGCTCCACTAGCAGCCTCAACATCATGGTCGTCGGCCACAAAGACGGCATCGTGATGATTGAAGCCGGCGCCAAGGAAGAGATCGAAGAAGTCGTGATCGGCGCCATTGAGTTTGGCCACGAGCAGATCAAGAAGATTGTTGCCGCTCTCGAAGATCTCGCCTCCAAGGCAGGGAAGACCAAGCGCTCCTTCACGCCTCCGGCCCACGACGACGCCTACTACAACGAGCTTCAGTCGAAGATCGGCGACCGCCTCAAGGACGCCCTCGACACCAAGACCCACGCCAAGACCGAGAGCTACGCCCTCGTCAAGCAGATCAAAGATGAGCTCGCCAAGGAAATTCCCGCCGACGACACCACCGGCGCCAAGAAGAAGCTCTCCGAGTACTACGAGCTGCTCCGAGAGCGCACGTTCCGCGAGCAGGTCACCAAGGACAAGATCCGTCCCGATCGCCGCGCCTTCGACGAGATTCGCGCCATCAGCATCGAGACCAGCGTCCTGCCCCGCACCCACGGCTCGGCTCTGTTCACCCGCGGCGAAACCCAGGCGCTCGTCACCGCCACCCTCGGCACGCCCGATGAGGCGCAGCGCATGGAGAGCTATGAAGGCGAAATGAAGAAGCCCTTCATGCTCCACTACAACTTCCCGCCGTTCAGCGTCGGCGAAACCGGCCGTATGACCGGCGTCGGCCGCCGCGAAGTGGGCCACGGCGCACTCGCCGAGCGCGCCATCTCCGCCGTCCTGCCTGACGAATCGCAGTATGCCATCCGCATCGTCTCCGACATCCTCGAGTCGAACGGCTCCTCGTCCATGGCGTCCGTCTGCGGCGCTTCGCTGGCTCTGTTTGACGCTGGCGTCAACCTCAAGGGCGCAGTTGCCGGTGTGGCCATGGGACTCGTCAAGGAAGGCGATGACTACGCCATCCTCACTGACATCGCCGGCGCCGAAGACCACTACGGTGACATGGACTTCAAGGTGGCAGGTACCCGCAAGGGCATCACCGCTCTTCAGATGGACATCAAGATCGGCGGCCTCACCCGTCAGATCCTCTCTGAAGCCATGGATCAGGCGCGCCGCGGCCGCTTCTTCCTGCTCGACAAGATGGACGCCGAGTTGGGCGGACCGCGCACTGAGCGCTCCAAGTACGCTCCGCGCATCGAGACGGTCATGATACCCACCGACAAGATCCGCGACCTGATCGGCAAGGGCGGCGCCACCATCCGTGGCATCGTCGAGCAGACCGGCGCCAAGATCGATGTCGACGACACCGGCAAGGTCTCCGTCGCCTCCAGCGACGCCGAAGGTCTCAACAAGGCCCTCGCGATGATCAGCGACATCACCGCCGTGCCTGAAGTCGGCAAGGTCTACCTCGGCAAGGTCGTTCGCCTCGCGGAGTTCGGCGCATTCGTCGAGCTCTTCCCAGGCACCGACGGCCTCCTCCACATCTCTGAAATCGCCGAGCACCGCGTCAAGGACGTCAAAGACGAACTCCGCGAAGGCGATCAGGTGATGGTGAAGGTTCTCGCCATCGAGGGCAACCGCATCAAGCTCAGCCGCAAGGCCCTCATCAAGGAGCAGAAGGCCAAGCTCGCAGCGCAATCCGGCGCACCTGCCGCTGAAGGCGAAGAGCCCCAGGCCGAGCAGCCGCAGCGCTCCGAGCGTGGAGATCGCGGAGACCGTCGCGAACGCCCAGAGCGCCAGGAGCGCCCGCAGCAACCTCGCCATGAGTTCGACGAGAAGCAGCCTACCTCGAACCAGAGCACCATTCTCATCGAGGGCGGAGAAGACTTCGACGAAGAAGACGGCGAGGAGTTCGACGAGGAGAACGAGCCCAACTTCAACCGCGCCGATGGCGCCGCGGCTCCCGTCGGCGGCCAGCAGCCCGGCGGCGGCCGTCCTCAGGGCGGTGGCGCAGGAGCCAACAACCGCGGCCGTCGTCGTCGTCGTCGCGGCGGACGCCCCGGTCAGGGCGGCGGTCATCAGGGCTAATCGCTAGAATCAGCCACAAACACGAGGCCCGGAGCACGCGCTCCGGGCCTCATTTCTTGTTCTAGTGGGAAACGACCTCTTTTGGCCTTTGACCTCATAACCACATCCGGATACATTTTCGATACTGTCAACAAGTGCAGGCGCGCCAAAATCCCAGTTCGAGCTAGAATGATGCGAAATACCCGGGCCCCCAAAAGACTTCACCCGTCGCGGCAATTGGGCGAAGAGTTGCTGTATTCCAGTCTGCATACAGACTGAAAGCCACGGCAGAAGCCTATAGTTAGTGTTCGAGAGGCTGCTTCCCAGGTCGGACGAGCACACGAGGAGAGACCCTGGTGGAGAACCACGGTGACGGCGGTTCGAATTTCGACATACCTGGAATCCAGCAGCGTGCAGGCGATTTCGTAGCGTCCTCTATGGACGCCATCATCACCTTCAACGAGCAGTGGAAGATTGTGCTCTTCAACCCCGCCGCCGAGCGGGTCTTCGGATATCGCGCGAGCGAGGTTCTGGGAAGCTCCGTCGACATGCTCTTAGCGGAGCGATTCCGCCAAATCCAATGCAGCCATGCGAAGTCGTTCGCTGACAGCGGTGCTACCTCCCAGCCCATGGGCCCCGAAGACCAGCTCTGGGGCCTTCGCACCAACGGCGAAGAGTTCCCCTTCGAAGCCACCATCACGCGCACGCAGGTGGAAGGCGCTATACTCTTCGGCATCCTTCTCCGCGACATCACCGAGCGAGTCAACGCTCGCCGCGCCCTCGAGCAGAGCGAAGCCTTCAACCGGAACCTTGTTCTTCACTGCCCGGTGGCCATGGTCGTTACAAGCCTGCCCGAACAAAAATGCGAGATGCTCAATCGCAGATTTACTGAGCTCTTCGGATACACCCGGGAAGATGTCCCCGACGTGGGGCATTGGTGGGCGCTCGCTTATCCGGATGAAGGCTATCGGCAGACGATGAAGGAGCGGTGGGAAGCCCGTCTCAAGAGAGCCATCGAGAGGTCCGAAAGCTTTGAGCCGTTCGAGGCGCTGGTCCGGTGCAAAGACGGCTCGCAGAAGTACATCGAATTCAGCGTTTCGTTCGTAGGGAATCGCAGCGTCGTCACCTTCGTCGACCTCACTGATCGTTACCTCGCCGAGCTGGAGCGCCGCCGCGGCGAAGAGAAATACCGCGAAGTTGCCGAGGTAGCTCCAGTGATGATCTGGATGACCGATCCACACGCTATGAGCACCTATCTGAGCAAATCGTGGGTCGACTTCACTGGCGTTCCGCTTGAGCGGCAGTTAGGCGACGGCTGGGCCGAGACCATCCATCCCGCTGATCGGGAGCGCTGTTTGGAGGTGTTCAAAGCGGCCGCTGCCAAACGCGAGCTCTATCACCAGGAAATGCGCTTCCGCCGCCATGACGGTGAGTATCGCTGGATCTACGACACGGGCGTTCCGCGCTACAGCTCCGACGGAGAGTTCGCCGGCTACATCGGGTCCTGCCTTGACATCACCGACCGAAAAACAATGGAAGAAGCCCTTTCCACCTTCGGCCGCAGGCTGCTGCAGGCGCAGGAAGAAGAGCGCCTCCGCATCGCGCGCGAACTGCACGACGACTTTGGCCAGCGCCTCGCTGTCATCTCCATGGAACTCCAGGGAGCCGGCAAGGTCCTCGACCACGTTCGCGAGCTGGCCTTCGACCTCCAGTCGCTATCCCACCGCCTGCACTCCAGCAGCCTCGAGCACTTCGGGCTCGTCGTTGCCACCCGGCGTCTGTGCAAGGAAATGGGGGAACGCCTCGGCATCGATATCGAGTTCCATTCCGAGAATATCCCGCGCAATGTCGCCTACGACATCCGCCTCTGCCTCTTCCGCGTCAGTCAGGAAGCGCTCAAGAACATCCTCAAGCACAGCAATGCGCGCAACGTCGAGCTCTCTCTGGTCGGCACAGACACCGAGATTCAGCTAACCATTCAAGACTCAGGCATCGGCTTCGACATAACGAACGTGGACAAAGCCGCTGGCCTCGGCATTATCAGCATGCGCGAGAGGCTCAAGCTCGTGAACGGCGGCCTCAGCATCCAGTCCGTCATCGACCGCGGCACCACCCTCCGCGCAACCGTCCCCGTCGTTCTTGAACAAGTCTGGCGTATGCCCGAGATGCCGACCGCTCCCGCCAACGTTTAGTTCCAACGCAAATAGAAACGCCCGCCATGAAGGCGAGCGTTCCGTGGTTGGCGCCGAAGGCGCAGTTGGCCGCACCGCAGGTGCCTACGACTTCTTCAGCGCCCTCTTGAGCACGATCTCCAGCGCCGCCTTCTGCTCGGCATAGTCCGACGCGCTCAGCGTCCCGGCAATCTTCTCGCTCTCAATTGAGAACAGCTCTTCCTTCAACGCCGCCAGCAGCGCGCCGTTTCTTCCCGCCGGGCTCGCCACGTGGGCAGGCGCATGCGCGGCCGCCGGCAGATGCGGCGCCACGGGCGCAGTTCCGGCCACGGCACCAGCGGGAAGCGCCGGCTTGCGCAGCAGGAACGCCGCCGCTGCCGCCAGAATCAGCCCCAGCCCGCCCAAAATCCACCACTTGTACTTCGTCAGCGGATCAGGCTGGTTAATCGGCTCGCCGATACCGCCACCTGGGCCACCCGCAGGCTGACCACCCTGCGCAGCTTCCTGCTGACCACCGCCCTGCTGCTGCTCGCGCGGCATCGACCCAGTTCCCGCAACGGTAAACTCGAACGACCCGCCCGGCTGCGCATTCTTCAGCAGATACGTCTGCAGCGAAGGATCCTGCGGAATCGGCTGGTACGCCGCACCCGATCCCGGCGTGAACGTCATGCTCTTTGGCAACTGCACCGCCAGATTCGCCGTGGGCATCAGCACCGAAGGCTTGAACGTGTACTTGCCCGTGTACGGAATGTGGTAGTGCACCTGGAAGACCGTCATCTTGTCCGGTCCCTGGTCGGGCTCAATCGGCGTGCTGAATGCGTAATGCCCGCTCGAACCCAGCTCCTTGGGCTGCGCCATCGTCGGCAGTCCGCTCGGCCGCGTGGCCTCGGCCATATCGACCACCGCACCCTTCGGCAACGAAAACACAAACGTGCTGTCGCCCGACTTCGTCATCTTCGGCGAGCTGTTGTTGTGCACAATGTACTGTTCCGTCACGTCGAGCTGCTTTGGGTTCGGCGCTTCAAGGTTGAAGATCTGGTCTTCCACCGTGACCGCCACGCTCGGCGACGCATCATACACGCCGATGTCTCCTGGCCCTGCGCCCGGTGGCGGTTCAATAAAGTAGCCCGATCCCTGGTGATCAGCGCGAATCAGGTAGCGTCCTTCGCCAGGCTCCTGAAGTGTGTAGTGCCCCTTCGCATCGGTCTTCGTCGTCGCCACTTCGGCCATGCCGCTCATCGGCGAAACCAGCGTCACTTTGTCGCCTGCCGACGGCTTGCCCGTTGTCTTGTTGGTCACCGTGCCTGAAACGCTGGCCGCATACGCCGTCGTGCCGAGGAGAAATGAGCAGAATACGGCAGAGGTAAGCTTAAGGTTCTTCGATCTCATGTGTTTGTGTGAGTCCTGGTTTCTTCTGTGTTGATGAGACTTCGCGCTTCAATGAGTGACTAGCGCCGCGAGCACCGCTAACCCCGCTAGCTCCGCTGTCTTTAAGACAAATGCTCAATCTCCGCCAGCAGCGTAGCCGTCTCGCGTTCCAGCACTGTCCTCTGTTCCTGGTAATCCTCTTCAGGATACTTGCCGGCGCGAAACTCGAAATTCAGATCGCGGAGATTCTCATAGAGCTGTTCCTTCCGCTCCAGCAGATACTCCAGCCGGGTCTTGTCGGTCTGGCCTGCAAAGCCGTTCTCCGGCCAGAACGTATACAGAAACAGTGCGATCAGCAGAATGCAGCCCATCAAAAGGCCCATGGTCTGTGTCATGGCTTAAAACCCTCCATCCGCGCCGGTCTCGCGGCGAATCTTCTCGCGCAGCGCCGCCATTTCAGGGGTAATCGTTTCCGTCCCGCCCGGCACCCCGGCTAGGGCAGTCTTGCCTACGGTCCAGTGGCGCACCAGCAGAACCACGCCGAACGTCGCAGCCAGCAGCACCGCGAACGGCGCAATCCACGCCACCAGGTTGAATCCATGCGTCGTCGGCGCGGCCAGCACCGTCACGCCATACTTTGACGAGAACGCGTTCAGAATCTCCTGGTCGCCCATATTCGAAGCGATATCGTCGCGCAGTTCGCCACGCATGCGGTCACTCTCAGGGCACCCCACGTGGTTGCACTCGCCCAGCATCTGCGAGCAGCCGCACGTGCACATCAGCCTGTGCCCCAGGTCCGTGAACCGCGATCCCGCATCGCTCGCGCCCAGCGCAAAGCACACTGCCACTGCAAGCAGCAGCGCCTGGGCGCCTTTCATCCAGAAACTTGTCCGGCCCAGCGCCTTCATCCCCGGCCTCCCTGCGCCGACCCGGCAACCGCGGGTTCAGCAGTGGCTGCTCTCGCCGGAACCTTCAGCGCGGCCGTCGCAGGAGTAAGCGGAGGAACAATCGCGAACAGCGTTCCGAACACAAGCAGCGCAAATCCGCCCCAGATCCATCCCACCAGCGGATTCAAGAATGCCTTGATGATCGGCTGTCCCGTCCCAGGATTCACGCCCTCATACACCACATACAAATCCCAAAACGGATTCGAGTGAATCGCCACCATCGTCTGAGGCTGTTGGCTCGCGTGATACACGCGCTTCTCGGGGCTCAACTGGAATACGCTCTTGCCGCCCTTCTGCACATCCAGGGTGGCGAATTCCGAGTCATAGTTCAGGTTCGAATCCTGGCTGAACCCCAGGCCCTCCAGTACATACGGCCCGATCTCCATCTTGTCGTGCAGGCCCATTTCTTTCTCAACGTTCTTGTTGAACGCCGCGCCGCACAGACCCACGATGATGATCACCAGTCCGATGTGCACCAGGTATCCGCCGTACCGCCGCGTATTCCTCCGGCTCAGCAGATACGTCGCAGCCACTAGGTTCTTCCCTGTCTGCTTCGCAATCACCCGCGCCCCGCGATAGAACTCACTCAGGATCGCCACCATCACAGCGGCCGACAATGCGAATCCCACCAGCGCGTAGAACTTGCCTTGCACAAACCCCGTATCGTCCCAGGGCCGCGCTCCGCCCACCATGCACACAATCACCGTCGCCCACAGTGCAATCACTGGAACAATGAAGTTCTTTTTGATCGCCCTCATCGAGGCGGCCCGCCACGGCAGCAGCGGACCCACACCCGTCAGGAACAGCAGGAACAACCCAATCGGCACCGCCACTGCGTTATAGAACGGCGCGCCCACCGTCACCTTCGTGCCCTGCACATACTCGCTCAGGATCGGGAACAGCGTTCCCCACAGGATCACGAAGCACGCAACCAGCAGCACAAGATTGTTGAACAGGAAGCTAGACTCGCGGCTCACCAGCGACTCGAGGTGATTGTCCGTCTTCAAATGGCTGCGCTGCAGAATGTAAGCGAAGATGCACACCGCCAGCACAATCACCATGAAGACGTAGAACCAAGTCCCGATCGACGACTGCGCAAACGCGTGCACTGAACTCACCAGTCCCGCGCGCGTCAGCAGCGTGCCAAGCAGCGTCAGCATGAAGGTCGAGAAGATCAGCCACACGTTCCAGCTCTTCATCATGCCGCGCTTCTCCTGCATCATCACCGAGTGCAGGAAGGCCGTGCCCGTCAGCCACGGCATAAAGCTTGCATTCTCCACCGGGTCCCATCCCCAGTAGCCGCCCCAGCCCAGCACCGCGTACGCCCAGTGCATGCCAAGAAAGATTCCGCACGACAGGAACAGCCAACTCACCAGCGTCCACACGCGCGTAATCTTGATCCACTTCTCGCCGGGATAGCGCATCATCAGCGCGCCCAGTCCGAACGCGAACGGCACCGCGAAGCCCACGTAGCCCAGATACAGCATCGGCGGATGGATCACCATCTCCGGATACTGCAGCAGCGGATTCAACCCGTTGCCGTCTTCCGGAATCCCGCCCTTCAGCACCGAAAACGGCGGTGCCGCAAAATTCAATATCGCCAGGAAGAACAGCTGAATGCCCGCCAGAATCGTCCCGGCATACGCAAACAGCTTCACGTCCGTCTTGTGTCGCAGCCGCAGTACGAATCCGTAGATCCCCAGCAGCCACGCCCACAGCAGCAGCGACCCCTCCTGCCCGCTCCACAGAGCCGCAAACTTATAAGGCCACGGCAGCGCGCGGTTCGAGTGCTCCATGATGTACGTGATGGAGAAATCGTTGGTCAGCGCGGCAAACACCAGCGCAAACGCGGCGGCCGTGACGGCTACAAACCCGGCGATCCCGGCGCGGCGGGCGGTGTCTGCCAGACGCTCCGGAGCTACCCGCGCGGCCTGGCCCGTAGCCAGTAAGCGCAGCGATACGGCCCCGGCAAACAGATTATAGGCAGCCAGCGCCAGCGCAATTATGAGGGCAAAACTTCCGAATGTTGCCATGAGAGCTCCAAAGCTATCTCTGTCCATTCTCGCAGGCTGGACAACCCCAACGACCCCTAAACCGACCCGCAAGCAGACTCTGCTCAGTGTCTTCAGGGATTCGACGTACCGGCGGCCGGGAAGGGAACCCGGCGCACCCTGCATCGCGCCGTATCGCCTCCCTGGCTTCCGGCCCGCTGCATTCCTGAAGACGCGGATGGGGACAGGCCAGCGTCTTCATTCTTCCTTATCTTAGGCGTTCCGCATGTGATATGCCTCACACCATAGATCGACCCCTCAGAACGTCCCACCATCTCGCAAACTTTTCAACTGCAAACTCTTGTAGTCCCGCTCGCTCCCGCACAGATTTGTCATTCTGAGCGCAGCGAAGAACCCGCTTTTTGGACACTGCTCCACCACGAACCACCCGTGCCCCGTCCTTTCGTGGCTTCTGGCGAAAGGGCGGGAAACCGCAAATACGGATTCACACCTCGCACTCGATCTCCAGAGCCCTCCGCAAGTTTTTCACCCACCTTTCATCATTCAGTAAGAACGCCGCCTCCCCGCGAATGTTAGCTTTCAGGCTGTCTTCAAGGAGGCCGATCAAATGCAGAAGACTCTGATTTCATGTGCCTTGGCAATGGCCACGGTACCCACCGTGTTAGCCCAGGGATTTCACCCCAACTCGTTGGTCGTCAGCCGCAGTGTGTACACGGGCGATGCCTCCACGGTTACCGTGGGCCAGACGCTCCCGCCGAACTGCGTTCCCGGCAAAGTGACTCTGCCCAAAATCGGAGGCGGCACAACCAGCGTCACCGTAACCTGCGCCACCGCGACCGCTGATGGCTCCTACCCCACCGTCTTCAACAACGACGGCCCCGACGGAGCCTTTGGCGTCACCTCGCCGATCTTTCTCGACAACATCTCCACGGAAGGCAAGCTCTTCAATACACTTGCTATCCCCAGCGACCAGATCGTGACGAGCTTCAGCTCCAAGTCCGAGCTCTCGCTGAACCTGTCAGACGACGGCAAGTCGATCACCTTTGTTGGCTATCGCGGCGCCACTGGTTTCCTCACCGCTCCCAACCAGCTCGACGTGTCCAATTCCAACACTCCCGGCGTCATCGACCCCACCAATCCTGTCAACTCTCAGTACTACCGCTCGGTCGCTGAAGTAGACGCCAATGGCCACATCCAGTACACCAACGGAAATGCCTACAGCGGCAATAACGGCCGCGCCGCTTTCAAGGCGAACGGCACTTACTACCTCACCGGCAACAACAACAACGGCGGGCTCTCGAAGTCCCAGCTCCCCACCACGCAGGTCGGTCGCAACCTGGTCAGGTCCACGGGCGCCGAGTTGCTCATTCCCGGCCAGACGCCCCCGGTACCGCCAAGCATCGCCATGATTGGCGATTTCGAGACCACGCAGGTCGGCTACTCCACACCTGACAAGCCCGGCAAAGACAACAACTTCCGCGGCCTGACCATCTTCAACAACACCATGTACGTGACCAAGGGGAGCGGCGGCAACGGCATCAATACCGTCTATCAGGTCGGCAATGCCGGCACCCTTCCCAGTGGCACGCCGGCCGAGCTTGCAGCGCTGCCTATTACCATCCTTCCGGGCTTTCCCACCTCGCTGGCCAGCGGCGTCGATCAGAATGGCAACCCTGCCCCCGTCATGTTCCCCTTCGGAATCTTCTTCGCCAACGCAAACACGCTCTATGTCTGCGATGAAGGCGACGGAGTCGCCGCAGACGCCGCAACCGGCTCCGGAGGTATCCAGAAGTGGACGAAGACCGACGGAATCTGGCACCTTCTCTACACGCTCCAGGCCGGTCTCGACCTCGGCGTTCCCTACGCAGTGTCGAACTATCCCAGCCCCGCCACAGCCGGCTGCCGTAACCTCACCGGCAAAGTCAATGGGCAGGGAACCGTGGAACTCTACGCCGTCACCTCCACCGTCAGCGCCAGCGGCGACCAGGGCGCCGATCCCAACAAACTCGTCAAGGTGATCGACCTCCTCAAGGCGACCACGCTGCCCACCGAAGGTGGCCTCGGCCAGTTCACAGTCATCCGCACCGCCGCCTCCGGAGAAGTCCTGCGCGGCGTAGCCTTTGCCCCCAGGAAATAAACACGGAAAAGCCCTCGCGCAATGCGAGGGCTTTTCCTTTCCCTTTGCGGGTGCCCCCGGTCCCTCGCCTTTGGGGGCCGGGCAGGGAAGCGGCTCAATACGGATGACTCCGCTAGTTCACAGCGACATTCGCTCCTGTACCGCAGCCACCTCCGGCCCAATCCCGCTGAATGCCGCCGTAATCTCCCGCGCCCGTTTAAGCGCGGCCTCCACATTCGGCAGGATGTTCTCCCGGCCCACCTGCTGCGTAAACTCCGACCCCGCCAGCAACTCTGCCAGCTGTTCCCGCGCCCCGCAAAGCAGCAGCGTCCGTCCCGACTTATGCAGCTGGCCCGCAATAGTAAGCTGTTTTTTTGAATGAGTTAAACAAGAATCAGCCGAAAAGGAACTCCTTGTCCCGCAGATCCTTAATCTGATCCCGCAGCTTCGCCGCCTTCTCAAACTCGAACTTCTTCGCCGACTCCCGCATCTCCGTCTCCAGTTTGGCGATGAACTGGTCCACATCCGCCTGTGAGGTAAACTCCGGCACGCCCGCAGTTTCCTCTTCGCTGATGTCGCCATAATCGGCCTTGAGGATCTGCGCCAGCCCCATCTCCATCGTGCTGATCACCGACTGCGGCGTGATCCCGTTCTCCTCGTTGTAAGCCCGCTGAATATCGCGCCGGCGGTCGGTCTCCCCGATCGCCCGCTTCATCGAGTCCGTCATCCGGTCCGCATAAAGGAGCGCCCGCCCTTCGACGTGCCGCGCCGCCCTCCCAATCGTCTGAATCAGCGACCCCGACGACCGCAGGAATCCTTCCTTGTCTGCATCCAGAATCGCGACGAGCGAAACCTCTGGTAAATCAAGGCCTTCCCGCAAAAGGTTAATGCCGATTAGAACATCGAACTCGCCCTTCCGCAGTCCCTGCAGCAGCTTCACTCGCTCCAGCGTTTCAATCTCCGAGTGCATATACCGGCACCGCACGCCCACCTCGGTGTAGTAGCCCGCCAGGTCCTCAGCCATCCGCTTGGTTAGCGTCGTCACCAGCACCCGCTCGTTCCGCTTCGCGCGATCCCGAATCTCCGCCAGCAGATCGTCGATCTGCCCCTTCACCGGCCGGATCTCCACCTCGGGATCGATCAGCCCCGTCGGACGGATCACCTGCTCCACAACTACCCCCGCCGACCTCGTCAGCTCATACGGCCCCGGCGTCGCCGACACGTAAATCGTCTGGTGCACCCGGTTCTCGAACTCCTCGAATTTCAGCGGCCGGTTGTCGCGCGCCGACGGCAGCCGGAACCCATAGTCCACTAGGTTCTGCTTCCGGCTCTGGTCCCCGTACCACATCCCATGCACCTGCGGAATCGTCGCGTGGCTCTCGTCCACAAACACCAGATAATCCCGCGGAAAGTAGTCCAGCAATGTAGGCGGCGCTTCACCCGGCAGCCTGCCCGAGAAGTGCCTCGAGTAGTTCTCAATGCCGTGACAGTAGCCCATCGACTTGATCATTTCCAAGTCGAACCGCGTGCGCTGGTTCACGCGTTGCGACTCCACCATGCGCCCCTGCGACTCCAGCACCGCCGTCCACTCCGTCAGTTCTTCCACAATCGACTGGATCGCCTGCGCCTTCCGCTCCGGCTGCACCACGTAGTGGCTCTTCGGATAAATCGGCAGTCGCGAATACTTCTGCTTTACCGTCCCGAACAGCGGATCAATCTGAGCCAGCGACTCGATCTCATCCCCGAACAGCTCAATGCGATAAGCATTCTCGTCGTAAGTAGGGAACACCTCGATCACGTCCCCGCGCACCCTAAAGGTACCGCGCCGGAAGTCGGCATCGTTCCGCTCGTACAGAATCTCCACCAGTCGTCGCGTAATGTCCTTGCGCGCGATCTTCTGTCCCTTCTCGAGCAGCAGCAGCATTCCGTAGTAAGCCTCCGGCGAACCGAGGCCGTAGATGCACGAAACCGAGCTGATGATGATGGCGTCGCGGCGCTCGAAAAGGCTTCGCGTAGCACTTAAACGAAGCTTGTCAAGTTCCTCATTTATAGTGGCTTCCTTTTCGATATATAGGTCGCCGGCGGGAATGTAAGCTTCGGGCTGGTAGTAGTCGTAATAGCTGACGAAGTATTCGACCGCGTTGTTGGGAAAGAACTGTTTGAACTCGTGGTAGAGCTGGGCGGCGAGCGTCTTATTGTGCGCCAGGATCAGCGCCGGCCGGTTCACCTGCTCAATCACCTTGGCCATGGTGAAGGTCTTGCCGGAGCCCGTAACGCCCAGCAGAACCTGGTGCTTTTCACCGGCAGCCAAGCCTGACACGAGCTCTTCAATGGCCCTCGGCTGGTCGCCTCTGGGTTTGTATTGGGTGACGAGCTGAAAGTCCATGGAGGGATTATAGCCGCGTCCGGAAGGCGAAGATGGAGCGAAGCTGCGGCTTGCGCGAATCTGCTGAGGTGTAAGCTCTTAAGCCATGAACTGGCGGCGGGGATTATTGCTGGCTGCAATTCATCTGGCGGTGGCGATCCCGTGCGTCGTCTGGGAAGAATCCCATATCTGGCAGTGGCTCCGCGAACGGGAGAGCATTCCCGTGACGCCACCGCCAGTGGTACAGCCGAGCGATGGCAATACGGTCTACTTCAGCCCATGCGGCGGCTGGGAGAATTTCTCGACGGCAAGGACGCTCATCCTTGGCGCGGACATGCCGGCAATCGCCATCTCTGGTTGGAGGATGACGTGTCCGGGTCGGTGGCAGATCGCCGGCATGGCGGGCGAGACTTGGTTCCATCACTCGCGCTCCGTCGAGGAGAAGGCATCCCTGGGGCTCTGCGTCTGTGTTGCGGTTACATGGCTTCTGGTTGGTGGGTTTCCCCTAAGACGTCACCCGCGGTGGTACGAGGAACCAGGCGGCTTCATTACTTATTGCACGCTCTGCTCGGTCGCTCTGGTGGCCCTCTCGGGACTCATATGGCTTCTAGTGCAGCTGTGCACGCAGGCACCGCATCCGTGGGCGTTTCCAGAAATGCGCGAGGCACCTGCGTTTCCTTCGCTGTTTGCGATGCTCGCCTGGTATTGGTGGTTCTTCCTCCTTGTGTGGCGGCAGCTGCAAAGCGCGTGGCGCCTCACCCGACGCGTGCCACTGTTTCGTACAGCTACGAGCGAAGCGACGCGGTCGTAATAAATCTGAATGCGCTGCTCACTGAGAATACGGGAATGCCCTCAGAGCCTCGGCAAACTTGTACAAGCAGACGATTCCCGCGAGTCCGATGAGGGAGATCACGACGATCCAAACGGGTCGGGGAAGCTTGTTCATCGATTTGCCCCTGCGCTCCTCAAACCTTTATGTTTTGCGATGCCGTCGTCGCAGCCTGCTCGTCTGATTTCACCGGCACGCACGCGTGAATCGTTGTTCCGCAACCCGACTCTGACTCGATCGCAAGTGATCCATCGATCAACCGCATCCGTTCCCGCATGCTCTTGAGGCCGAGCCCGCGTCCGCTCTCCACGGCACGCACATCAAAGCCCTTCCCGGAATCCGCCACGCTCAGGTGAATTTCCCCCGGAGTTCCCCACAGGCGCACGTCGAAACTGCTGCTCCCGCTGTACTTCGCTGCGTTGTTCAGCGCTTCCTGCATCACTCGATAGAGGTGGAGCGACACCTCGGCAGGCATCTGGGCCGGCACGTCCTCGCTGACAAACGACACGTCGAGGTTGCGCTTCTCGCCGAACTCGCCGCACCAGCTCCTAATCGCCGCGCTGAGTCCCACGATCTTCAGCGTCGATGAGTGCAGCTCGTGCGACAGGTGCTGAATGCTGAGTGACAGCTCAGCGGTCTCTTGCTGCGTCTTCGAAACCTGATCGAGCATGTCATCGGGCAGTCCGCCCGGTGCCGCCTTGAGCATCCCTAAACGGATCGCCAGCAGGGCCACGCGCTGGCTGATGTCGTCATGCAGTTCGCGCGCGATACGGGTGCGTTCCTCTTCCTGCGCCTGGATGAGCCTTCCATTGAATGCGGCCAGAGCCTGCTCCGATTCTTTGCGTGCCGTGATGTCCACCAACTGAGCGACAAAGAATTGTGCGGGGCCTTCGCTGTCCTTGATCCATGAGGCGCTGCACTCGGTGTGAAGAACGCGCCCGCTCTTGTGCAGGCATCGGACCTCCTCTCTGCGGAAGCCGCGTCGCACGTCGATTGCTTCCTCCAGTCTGGCTAGGAGTTCGGTCCAGTCGTCACTGCATACAATCGACTGCAATGGCTGCGTGAGAAGCTCCTCTTCCGTGTATCCCAGGTCACCGCAAAACGTGGCATTCGCCGCCAGGAAGCACCCCTCGCGAGAGACGATGATCATTCCGACGCCGGAGTCCAGAAACACTCTGCGGAATTTCTCTTCGCTTTCTCGCAGCGCGTGCTCGGCCTGCTTGCGCTCTGTGATATTGGATAGCATGCCCATCATCCGAACCAGCCTGCGCTCTGAATCGAAGAACGCCTGATCGGTTCGTTCCAGCCAGACGATGGAGCCATCGGGGCGCACCAACCGGTATTGGATCTGGCTGGTGGGATGGTCAGGATCTCGTTCGCGCAGAGAAGCGGCGACCCAGTCCTGGTCGTCCGGATGGACATGCGACATGAACCCATGAAGCGTCGGGCCTAGTTCCTCATCGCTCACCCCAACCACTTCTTGAACGTTGCCGGAGCGAACCATGGCATCGGTTGCGGCATCCCAGTCCACCGCGTACATCCTTCCAGCCTCGGCCGCCAGCCTGAATCTCTCTTCGCTGGCACGCAGCGCAAGGTCGGCGCGCTTGCGTTCTGCCGCGAGCTCGCGATTTTCGAAATACTCCTTCAGCCACGAACCTCCGGCCAGCAGCGCAACCGTCGCGCTTGCCACGATGAGGCGAAGCTTGCGTACATTGACGTCCTCGGTGCGGTGAAGCGACTCCCAAACCATGGGGATGGCGATCATCACGACGGCCAACGGAGCCCAGCCTGAAGTACGCGAACCTGGTTCATTGATGAGCCTGGCCGCATCGGTATCGGGCTTGGGAATTATGCGGGCAGACACGGGAACCCAGACCAGCCAGCAGGCCGAAGCCAGCAGGCCGATACCGTAGAGCTTGCCGTTGATATAGCCTCCGGCATCGATGGCTAGGTTCGCTGCGGTGGAGCTGACGGCATACAGAGCGCAAGCGCCGAGCAGATGAAGATAAATGCGTCGCCACGGAGCAGTGACACGGAACGAAGTCACGCCCAGAACCAGGATCGTCGCCAGGCTCTCAATCAGGTAGAGATTGTCAAAGCGAGGGCCATAGGCGCCCGGCGTGGCCGCGAAATACTTATATGGAGCGACTACGAAGCCATACAGGAACAGCCAGAAGCAGAAGATGAGAAGCGAATTCCAGATCCAGCGCCGGTCGGATTGCACGTATACGTTCGGCAGAGTGGCCGCCGCCGCCATGAACGGCGCTAGATGGAGAAAGAGCGCGTCGTCCGCGACAGACGTGTCGGGAGGATCGATGTGCAGTATGAGTTCGTAGTAGAGAACCAGAAACTGTTGGCAGGCCCACAGCCCGCAACCCCCTGCCAGCAGGAGCCAGAAAGGCCGTCCGCGCAAGGTGTCCAGAACTCCGTTCCGAATCGAAAAGCCCGCGACCAGCACCAGCAGAAGCAGGTAGCTGATGCCGCTGTAGGAGTAGACGAAGGGCACCGACCCGACGGAAAAGGACAGGACGGCTTTAACTGCGACGATTCCGAGCAGCGCCGCCAGCCACGGAGAGAACCTGCCGGCGGTTGGCTTCAACGAGTTGGAATGACTCATATGCTTGCAGAGTTTTCCAATTCTCCCATGGCCCGGGCGGTTGAGGGAAAATAATCCGGTGTAAGCTCTAAGGCCAAGAAGAGCGAGGCTTGATGCCGTCGATCACGACGGACTGTGGGCGCGAGCGATTTG
Organism: Occallatibacter riparius; assembly: GCF_025264625.1. Classification (NCBI taxonomy): domain Bacteria; kingdom Pseudomonadati; phylum Acidobacteriota; class Terriglobia; order Terriglobales; family Acidobacteriaceae; genus Occallatibacter; species Occallatibacter riparius. Next base: position 5,768,486 of record NZ_CP093313.1, on the reverse strand, counting down.
CGGCAATTTACCCCGCAAAGTACTTCCGGCTCGCAGTTTGCGTCTAAACCATGGAAGCTATGTCGTTACGGACGAGTGTTGTGAGATCAAAATTACATTTCGTTGTTGCGGGTATGGTTCTGGGCGCCTTCGCTTGCCAGGGAGCGCGCAGCCAGCAAGCTCCGGATGCTTCGCCTGCGAAGGCCAAGGCCAGTGGACAGCAGGTGACGCTGCCCGTCGTAGTGCGCGACAAGAAGGGCGCGATCGTCTCGAGCGTGCAGAAGAGCGATCTGTCTCTGACCCAGGACGGGCGTCCGCAGACAATTGAGAGCCTTTCGCGCGATGCGGCAAGCCAGCCGCTCATGATCGGGTTGATGGTGGATACGAGCCGCCCTATGGGTGGCGCGATGGAGGCCGAGCGCAAAGCTCTCGGCGGCTTTGTAGACCAGGCATTGCCGGCGGACGGGAGCAAGGACCAGGCGTTTCTCATTCACTTTGACCGCGAAGTGGAGCTGCTGGAGGACTTCACCGCATCGCGCGACAAGCTTCACCAGGAGATCGAGGATATGGGTTCGACCGGGACGCGGCACGATGATCGCGGCGGCCCGGAGACCACCGGGGACGAGCGGACTCCCACCACGAACAGGCGCGCGACCGACCAGCTCTACGATGCCATTTACCTGGCTTCTGATGAAGTCATGAAGGACAAGAAGGGCCGCAAGGTGCTGGTGATCTTTTCAAACGGCGGCGACCGTGGCAGCAAGGAAACGCTGAACGACGCGGTGGATGCAGCCGACAAGGCGGGCCTGTCCATCTACACCATTTTTTTCAAAGGCGAGCAGGAGAAATCCGGATTCGCGGAGTATCCCGGTAGCCATCGCGGCGGAGGCTATCCTGGCGGAGGCGGAGGCTACCCGGGCGGCGGAGGCGGCTATCCAGGTGGTGGCGGCAATCGCAAGCAGCCCGAGCCCACCAGCGGCAATGGCATCGACGGCAAGAAGATCATGCAGGAGATCGCGACCCGCACAGGCGGCCACGCCTACGAGGCCAAGCACACGTCAGATCTGGAACCGATCTACAAGCTCATTTCGGAGGAGCTGCGCAACCAGTATCTGCTGACCTACACGCCGGACAAGGAAGACAAAGACGGCGGATTCCACAAGATTGCGGTGACCGCCGGCAACAAAGACTGGACGGTGTCCGCGCCTGAAGGGTACTACGCGCCGGAGAAGTGAGAAGGGCAGGGAACAGCGAATAGGGAATAGGGAATAGCAAACAAAACAGCGCCGGTCAATCCGTTTTACGTTGCGTTCGTCTTCGGTTCTGCTCGCAGAAATGGCGCTCTCGGTAGCTTTCTACTCCCTACTTCCTATTCCCTGCCTTTACGCTGCTTCCGCGCGGCGCATTTCGATGGTCTTGGTCTGGACCAGTTCCTCAAACAGCGCACGATAGTGGATCATTGCGGTGCGCAGCTCTTCCGTGGTGGCTTCGTTCTTTCCGGCCGTGATCGCAATGGAGTTTGCGCGGCGATAGGAATCGATCAGGCGCGGGTAGTGCACGGAGAGATCCGACGAGCGCTGCTCGAACGTGGTGCCTGGATAGCCGCGCGCCACCAGGATTGCGTTGATCAACTCGTCCGCTTCGACGACCGCTCCGCGCGGATGATCGACGAACCGGGCCTGAACCGTATCCCATTCCGAAAGGAAGCGGGCGCGCTGGGTGGGCGAGAGCGGTCGCACATCGAAGCGCGCCGCGCGATGCAGCCGCGATTCCAGCGCGGCTTCGGCGCGCCGGCGCGAACCGTAGTAGGCCAGCGCCGTCTCGTACACGGGTCCGAAATGGCGGCGCAAGTCCTCAGTTCGGCGACGGCTGCGCTGGAGGTGCACGCCGCACGCGATCAGCAGCATGACGACGAGCACCACAACGCAGGCGCCGATGATGATTTCCGGGCTGTATGCATTCAGATTCATAGCGGTATCCCTCTCCTGTTTGGATCTGAATCAGCACCCCCGGACCCCTATGCTGACCATTCCTTTGTCGGGTGGGATGTGAGGCCTACGTGGGCTGTTGCTTCACAATGTGGGCGAGCGAGAGACTTGTAAAGAAATTGTAAAGATTGATGTTTGAACAATTTGCTTGTCGCTCGCATTGGGTTCAGCTATAAGCCATTCTCATTGTCGTGCGGTTGATGGTTCATTTCCCTGACCGAAGGCCATAGATGTCCGTCGACTGAATCCGGTGCTCTATTTCCAGAGGGAGCAGGAACACTTCGCTCGCGCGAAGCAATCATCCATGCCGGGGCCCGGGTGAATGGGGCACTTAGGTTTCTGGTGACCTCACGACCGGGCCGACTGCCAACCGAAATTACTCTGAAGCTCACAACCAGAGGAAATGCTGGTCATGAAATGAGATGGAGGAATCGCTCCGCAAAGTTCAACTCGCTGGTCGGGCTCAGACAGCCGCGCGCACGGGGGAGCCCATTTACTGATGAGTACAATCAGGCATTCTTCGTTATAACGACTTGTTTCGGCGCTATGGAATTTGGTAGTCCGATAAGATAAATGGAGTGTGTCGTTTAGTTTGATTTTAGGCGAATAAATGGAGAAGTAAAAACAGGGGGAGGGGTAGCTAATTTTCTAGTAACCCCAGTTACTTTGTAGTTAATCGCCATTTTTGCCTTTCGTGGGGCAGTGCGCGACCAATGCTGCTTTGCTCTCTCGATGAATCGCTGCGGGAGATGATTCATGAGACACTACTCCCTGCCTTCTGAAAGACCGTTCGATGATAAGGACGTCGGAATTACCGTGTATGTGATGGCGGTCACGAGAGTGGGGGGGCTGTTGGGGATCTCCTCATGGCCGGGCCAACTGCTTCATGCCTACGCTGTGAAGCTCTGGAGTGATCTATCAAGCCACTGCTCGTACCAGTCCAGAAATCCGATCCTTTTTCCGTGTCCATCAACCTCGGGGAAGATTCCTTTTCCGCCGGCCTGGTCTTCTCTCCATACTTCCCCTTTGGATGGGCCAGAAACAATTAGAAAGTTCCGAATTGCACATCCCTGATGGCAAAGGTAGAGAGCGCCTGGAAGAAACATTCCAACAAACTTTCCGTCTTTATCCCATTCGATGCCTTCCACATTGCCGGTGTCATCGCCTCGCTGCCATTGATCTGGATTGAAGGACGAGGTCCAGGGGAATGGCTTCGCTAAGTCGCCGCCATACATGTTGAGGAATTCGGGGTCTCGGCTGTCGAGGGCGAACAGTCCATTAAATGGCCCCGCACAACCATGCCCAACCTCCATCAAGAATCCGCGGTATTCATAAGGCAATTCAACCCCGTGCTGTCGCTCGTATTGCTGTAGCTGCATTTCTCCGAGAGAAGGGCCAAGCCGATATTCATGGGATTTCGCTCCATACTGCTTAAGCGATACATCGACCGACCGCAAATGTTGTAACTTCTCGCGGATCCGATGAAGTCTCTCAGAGACGTGCAATCGAGAGAGCCTGTAGACCCAGAACGGAGCGTGTTCCGGCACTCTCGCGTCAGACAGTTCTTTGAATTCAAGAGCATCTTCCTCCGACTTCAAAAGCCCAAAATCATTGATCCTGTCACGCCACCTGGCCCTCAACACTGCCCGTTCTTCCCCGCTGTATCCACAGTTCGATAGAGCACTCAAAAAGCCCGCGTCCGCCACGTCGAAACCAAGGCAGGTGCTACCTTCCGGTACCGTTTGCGGCTCGGGAGTCGAATCGATGAGAGAGTATGGAAAACCAAGACCTGGAGGATTCTTCGGAACGAGAAGTTCCACGGCGACCAGGATGGCTGTTCGACCCTGTTGTACTAACCGCTGTTGCATCCTGGCTAGATTCGGCCATAAGCCATTCTCATTTTCCTGCGATTGATCGCTCATGCCCCAGACTGAAGGCCATACATGTCCGTCCACTGAATACGGTAACTCGATCTCCGGGCGAAGCAGGAACACTTCGCGTACGTGGCCGGGAAGGGGAGTTTTCCCGCCATCCAGTGCGGTTTCATTCGCATCGAAGCCGACTAAACGCCAATCTGATGAGTTCATTCTGTTTCGATAGCTCCACCGGAACAAGCTGTTGTCTCTACGTTGATTTGAAACACTCATCCACGATAAGGCTCGGGATGAATGGGGCACTCAGGTTTGTGGTGACCTCATGACGGGCCACCTGCCCGATGAGCAGCTTTGAAGCCCTCGCCGTCGCCGCCCTCCGTCGCTGGTGTTCTGAGCGCTCCGCGCTGCGCTCCGGTCTAACGGTCAACCTGCAAGCCAGCGGCTACACACCACGCCAGCAGCGCGCCCACGATTCGCGCCTAGTGCGCGTCCTCAGCTTTGAGCAGGTCTTCTCCACCCTCGCAGATCGCCAGCAGTCCGCTCTACTGCTGGCCTACCGGGACAACCTATCTCTCACCGCCCTTGCCTCCTGTTTGCGGTGCAGTGTCCCGGAAGCTCAGGCGCGCGTATCCGGCGCGCGCCTGAGTCTCGCAGACGCCCTCGACCGCCGCGCGCTGCTCTAACTCGGTCCAACTATCATGGAGAAATGCACATTCTCAAGGACCCTCGTCGGCCCGGACTCTGCGATAACTTCGACAGTCTCCCTCGGTGCGTCAACCTTGATGACCATGTAGGTTCTGTCGCCCTCTCCTTGAACGCGCACCCGCTCGCATAGTTTCGGAATAGGCATTGGACCTCCTGAGATGCTGCCCTCTCAGCTGGCCCTGTAACCTTTCATGGGGCCGGGGGGGTAACAGCAACTTACCCGGACAACTTGGCCCGAACCAACTAGGGCGAGCCCTAGGTTCCGTTCTGACCACGGCAAGCATGCCATAAAAGACCATAGGTAGCTATACCTATACGCGCCCTTTGGTATCTTCTGTTCAAGTTCGTAGGCTTGCTTCCATCCGACCAAAATTGCGCTCGAAGTGATGTTCACCATGCAATAAAAATTGAGGAATTAGTCACATAACTAGGGTATTCCCCAACTAACCCGCCGCCTCGCCCGGCGCTAGGCTGAGGACCGGGCCAAATCCCCCTTGCTCCCAAGGCCTCTCATGGATACCCCTCCCCTACGTGTCCTCGTCGTCGATGACAACCAAGTCATCGCCGATATGTTCTCCTCGATCCTGAAAGCCGCTGGTAACGATGTGCGCACCGCCTCCACCGGCGAAGAGGCCGTTGTATGCATTCTCAAGTTCGCCCCCCAGGTCGTGATTGCCGATGTGGTCTTGCCTCGTATGAGCGGCATTGACCTCGCCAACTGGATTGCACATCATTGGCCCGCAACCAAGGTTCTGCTGCTTTCGGGAGCCGAAGCGAGCGTTGCGTTAGCTGAGGAAGGGAACCACAGAGGACACTCTCATACACTGCTGGCCAAACCCGCCCACCCCAAGGAGATCCTTCATTTCGTAGCCAGCTGCGCGCCATCGGCCGAGTCTCGCTCGTGACGGCCGAACACACCGCGCGCGAACCATGCGCCCGCGGCCTTCACCCGTCCGCCCTTCGCTCCGCTCCACGCATCGCGCGCCAGGCATCACCGCGGACACCGCGCACAAGCCATTGCCATTGGACACATCCCAATTCGTGGTCCACGCGCTGGTCTGTCCGAAGGGCCGAGGTTACGCATTCCGCGCGACCCACCGAAACGCTCCCGTCGGTCGCCTCGGTGGTGTGTCACGCGTCGTGCTGCGGTGTGCGCGTGATCAGCGCCCGGGCTCTGCCGTCGAGGTTCACGGCCCGCACAGCGCTTCGCTTTCCTAATTCCCTGGTGGTTGGCGCCCCCAAGCCCCTGCCTCAGCGCCCCCCCCGGCGAAGCTCATTCCATCCGCGCGGACGGACACCCTAACGCCCTTTGCATCTCGTCCCGCGCGCGTGCCATCCCAGCGCTGGGAATCAATTCAGCAGGGCCCCAGGACAAAACAACAGCAACCGCAAAAGCATAGAGCCCAACTCAGCGGGGGCCATCTCAAGCTGCGGGGCGCAGGCGCCTCCGCAAGGCGCGCCCCTCCGCCCGACGCATCCCAATGGCAAAAGCTATAGAGACCTGTAGATATGGGGGCGCGGCTACGCACCACGACCGCAGCGTCGCCGATGAAGATCCCAAATAAGAAGACCGTAAAGGTCCACCATAGGATCAGCAGGGGACTGCCCGTGCGGACATTGAGTTGGGCGGCATGAATCATCTCCTTTGAAGGTGAGGCGGCGGTAGGCATGACGGAACTGAGCGAACTGCGCACGGCCCGACTCCTGGTTTGTCACACAGTAAGGTGCTGATGATCACTTATCGGGTCTGATTTTGGTGGCCTAATTGCCGACGGATTGGTTCGCCTCCCGGAGGCGTATTTCCCTCCTTTTCCACACACCCCCTTGAGACACAATCCAAAACGCCCCGTGGGAAACACCGAAATACGAGTGAGGAGGTAAGTCCATGCAAAGGCTTTTTGCGTTTGCCGGTAGAACTCTTATCACCGCAGGAGTCGCAATTTTCACGATTGCGATGTTTCTTCCCATCTCCGCGTCTGCTGCCAGAACCACTGTGAGCGTAACCAACAATACCCCATACCCGATGAGGGCAGTTTTCAAGGCGGTCGGTTGCGTTCAGTTTTTCAGCGGCAGCGCCGACAGCAACGAAACATCTGACGGGGTTTATATCAACAATCGAACAGATGAGGTATGTGCTGTCAAAGATGTCGCTTCCGGGGCTACTGTTTCGTATGAGTTTGGCGGAGGCACATCGGGCCGAAAGGTGTGGGCCGAGATACTTTCCATCTCATCGCAAATGCTGATCCCGGGTGATCAGAACGATGCAGTCTTCCAGGCAGCGTGGAACAGCGCCTATGTCAACAATTCAGCGATCGTCAAATCCAACTGGGCTTACGGTTACGACTTGTATGACGATCAGAGCAACAGTTGCGCGGTGAAAGGCTTCGGCATTATTCACGATGCGCATGTTACCTGGACAAAGTTTGAAGTTCACGAAGACTGTCACGTCGACTACTGTAAAGACGAGCTGTTCAAAGCCGATTGCGGCTCTGTGGTGAGCCAGCCCGAGGCGATATTCGTTGGGGTGGGCGAATGCGAAACCAAGGTTCGCAACCGCATTGTTGACGGCGGCCGCACTCTCCTGCAGCAGGTGGTGGGAGGCTTGGCGGATGATTGTGCTGCCGGCGCCAAGAACCATGGGAAAATCGTCAGCTGCATCACTCAGGGGCTGGACATTTTGGCTCAGGTCAAAGTGATCACCGGCGCGGAGAAGGGCGCCATCACGGCCTGCGCTGCGCAAGCGTTTCCCGCGGGAAACATTAAGGCGCGTTGATGCACGCTCGTGTTCAAAGCCGATTGTGGCTCTGTCGTGAGTCAACCCGAAGCGCAGTTCGTAGGGGTTGGCGAGTGCGAAAGCAGGGTTCGCAACCGCATTGTTGATGGCGACCGCACTCTCCTTCAGCAGGTGGAGCTCAGGCGCGCGTGTCCGGCGCGCGCCTGAGTCTCGCAGACGCCCACGCCGGCTCTGACGCACCACGCGCATCTAGTGACGAAAAGGTAACTTCCGAGCCTAGCCCACGCCCTAGACCGCCGCCACCTGCTCTAGTGTCTTCCCTTGTCTGAGACTTCCTGGGCCGACAGCACGTCATCTAGTCAAACCTTATGAAAGACCACACGAGCCTTCCGAAGGTCGGAGATCACGTCCAAATCAGCGGACGTCCCGAAATCTATGTTGTCGCCGCTATCAATGAAGAAAACCACAGCGTTTCATTGATCCCCGCGACCAGCACCGAACAAGCCTCCGCCACCAAGGTCATCTCCATCGATCCCTCGCAGTCCAGTTCTGAGCCGATCCAGAGCCACTTCCGCCCGATTTACAGAAAGCCCTAGACCGCCGGCACCTGCTGTAATGATGCCAGTAGCACGAAAAACAAAAGGGGCATAGCCCTGCCATGCCCCTCAAGAATGCTCTCTGTGTCTTTCTGAACGAGCGTAGACCGGCGGCGACTTTCGTGACACTAGGGAGAACCCCTGAAACCGAACAAAGCTATGTCGGTCGGCGGACGTTCGCGATATATTGGTGTCCCGGACCTGTAGCGATGCAAGATTCCTTTCCCCTCCGCGTCCTCATCGTGGACGACGAGCATAGCGTCGCCGACACGCTCGGTATGATTGTGCAGGCCAAAGGTCACACGGTGCGCGTCGCCTACAGCGGTGTACAGGCTGCGGGCCTAGTTGAAGCCTTCAAACCTCATGCGGTCATCTCGGACTTGATGATGCCGGGCATGGATGGCTTCGAACTTGCCGAATGGATCGAACAACGCCACCCGGAAGCACGCATTCTTTTCATCTCGGCGGACTTCAACCTGATCGAGGAGGCAAGGCGCATTGCTCCGGGTGGTCGCCCTCGCAACGCGCTCCCTAAGCCCGTTTTACCGACTGACATTCTGCGATTTCTGGATGCCTGTGCCGTTGGAGCCGTTCTCTAGAATCCTGCGGGTATGTCGCACGCCTTCACCTGCTCACCGCAGGTTCCTCGGCTTCGCCTCGGGATGACACTTCTGGGGTGGCGTGGGTTTGGTGGCGAGCCCTGGACGGAGAAGCAGATTCCCTTACGGGAATGACAGAAAGAAGAGCAAAGGCAAAAGCAAAAGGCAAAAGCTCGGCTGGGTGAGGTTCGGTGGCTTCCCACCCTGTCGCCAGAGAAAAGGCGACAGGATGGGGCACGGGAGGTTTGGTGGTGAGTCTTTCAAGAAGCCAAGGCAAGAACAACCGCAGATCCCTCGGCTTCGGCTCGGGATGACACTTGTGGGGTGGAGTGGGTTGGGGCAAGAAGAGGGCTGCCGGGCAGGTTGAGACTGCGGTAAACTTGGCCCAATGCGCGTCTTCGGAATTGATTGTGGCACTGAGGTCACTGGCTTCGGTGTGGTGGATACATGTGACGGCGAACGGGATGCGCGGCTGGCATGCAGGGCACTCGGGGGGATTCAGCTGCCGAAGAGCAAGCCGCTGCCGGTCCGTCTGGAGCAGGTGTATCGCGAATTGCGCGAACAGATTGCACAGTGGCGTCCGGACGTGGTGGCGGTGGAGGAAGTGTTCTATTCAGTGAACGCGAAGTCGGCGCTGAAGCTGGGGCAGGTGCGCGGGGTGGCGCTGCTGGCGGCGGCGTGCGAGGGGCTGCCGGTGGCCGAGTACGCACCATTGAGGATCAAGCAGAGCGTGGTGGGTTACGGGCTGGCCAAGAAGGAGCAGGTGCAGTTCATGGTGCAGCGGCTGCTGAACCTGGCGGAGCTGCCGCAGCCGGCGGACGCGGCCGATGCCCTGGCGATCGCCATTTGCCACATTCATACGGCGCAGACGCTGGAGATGCAGGGGGCGGGGCGATGAGGTCCTGCTTGCGGCAGTTCGCGTTGTTGTTCGTGGCCGCTTTTGCCGTTACGGCGTACGCGCGGGCTGAGGGTAGCTCGCTGTTCGAGGTCGAGTTCTCGAATCCGGGGCTGATTCCTGCACAGTGGACGCTGGAGTTTCATCCGGATGGAACGGGGCACTTCAGAACGGAGCGAGGTTCGGCGGAAGGTCAGCCAGGTATCGAAGCTCGCGATGTTGATCGCGACATTCAGCTGAGCGCCGAGTTCGCGGCGCACGTCTTCGAGATAGCGGAGAAGAAGAAGCTGTTCAAGGCCGGGTGCGAGAGCCATTTGAAAGTCGCTTTCCAGGGGAAGAAGAAGTTCACCTACACGGGTCCGGCGGGGCAGGGAACCTGCGAGTTCAACTATGCGAAGGATCCGGAGATTCAGGCGCTGGGGGACTCGCTGGTGAGCGTGGCAACCACGCTGATTGAAGGCGCCCGGCTGCAGGCTTTGCTGCTGCACGACAGGCTGGGTTTGGACCGCGAGACGCAGGTGCTGGTGGAGTCGGCTGCGGATGGGCGGGCGCAGCAGATTGGTTCGATTCGCGACATTCTGGAGCGGCTGGCGGAGGATCCGGCAGTGCTGGAGCGGGTGAAGCGCCGGGCGCGGATATTGCTGACGAAAGCGGACGCAGGGGCGTAAGGGCAGGGAACAGGGATCAGGGAACAGGGAACAGAAAAGCAGGGAAAAGGGAGTAGGGAACAGGAAATAGTAAAGCAGGGTTTGGGGGGAAGGGAGTAGGGGTTAGATTGCGCCGGCATTCGGCGCGACTTTCGGGTTAGAGAAGGTGTCTAAGTAGTGTTGGGCAAGTGGAGATGCACGTCGCGGGGGTCGAAAGGCTAGGGGACGTCATGAAATCGGGAGCGTGGTTGCGGCGGGCAGTAGCGGTTGGTTCGGTAGCGACGGTGATGATTCTGGGCGCGGCGGTGCGGGCCGATGACGCGAACGGCGGCGGGACAGCCGGCGGTTCAGGGCGCGCGGTTCGCCTGAGCAGCGTGGACGGTCAGGTGCAGGTCTCGCAGGGCGGGGATGTGCTGGCGGACCATGCCGTTGCGAATACTCCGCTGTTTGAGGGAACGCAGATCACCACGGGCGAAGACGGGCGGGCCGAGATCCAGTTTGAGGATGGGAGCGTGGCGCGCATTCCTCCTGAGAGCTCGCTGACGTTGAGCGTGCTGAAGGCCGGCGACACGGAAATGACGCTCGACAGCGGCATGGGCTACTTCGAGCTGCAGGATGGAAATCAGGCCAGTCCGACGCGGGTGCGGTTCGGAGGGGACGTGGTCACGGTGAGCGGGTTCACGGTGCTGCGCGTGAGGCTGGATGAGGCGCCTGGCGAGTTCGCGGTGTTCTCAGGCAATGCGCATATCGACGGGACCAATGGCGCGTCGCTGGACGTGAAGGGCGGCGAGAGCGTTGCGCTGAACAACCTGAATCTGTCGTCAACGATCGAGCCGGACTCGTGGGACGCGTGGAACTCCGACCGCGACCAGGAGATGACCACCGCCGATGTTGGGACGACCGCGGCGACTGCCGACCAGCCCAACAGCAGTAATCCGGCATGGAGCGATTTGAATTCGAACGGCACCTGGTACAACGTGCCGGATCAGGGCTACGTGTGGTCTCCCTATGAGGCGGAGGATGCCGGTTGGGATCCGTACGGTAGCGGCTACTGGATGTGGACGCCGTCGTACGGGTACATGTGGGTGAGCGGCTATAGCTGGGGCTATATGCCCTACCAATGCGGCGCCTGGAACTGGTATGGCGCGTTCGGGTGGGGATGGGCTCCGGGCGTGTGCAATCCGTGGTGGAGCGGCGGCGGAGGCTGGTACTACAACGTGGGCTATTTGCCGGTGTGGTACCGGCTGCCGATGCGTCCGCATCAGCCCAGGCCGAGACCCGTGCAGGGCGGACCGGGAGTGAGGACACCGATTAAAGTGCGGCCGGTGCTACCCATCGTGCGGGTGATGCGCAATGAGCCCGGCGGCCCGGGCGTTCTGCCGCCGCGCGACGGCGGGCATCCGATCAGAATTGGCACAGCAGTGGCTCAGCCGCTGAAGCCGGTGGCCATTCCGCGTGAAGGGTTCCACAAGACCTTTGTGACGGCGGGACCGGTGAACGGGGAGCCGGGCCGGACGGCGAATCCGGGTGGCACGATCCGCGGTCCGTTGGTTCCGGGCAGGCAGGGATATGCGGCTCCTCCAGTGGCGACCGCGCCGCGGCCGGTTTATGCACCGGCTCCTGTGCAGCGGCCGGGTTACACGCCGGCGCCGTCGCCGGGTCCGGTGACCGCTCCGAGGACGCCGAGCGTGCCGGTGTATCACCCGGCGCCACCGCCTGTGTATCATCCCGCGCCAGCGCCGGTATATCGTCCGGCACCTGCGCCGGCTCCGGCACCGCGTTCGGCTCCGGCTCCTGCGCCACGTCCTTCGGGTGGCGGCGGAAGCCATGTGTCGGGCAGCCCGCACAGGTAATCACAGGTTGGATAAAGAAGGCCGCTTCAGGAAATGAAGCGGCCTTCTTGCGTCCAGGCGGATGTATTCTGCGGGCATGAAAAGTGCGGCCGAATTGATCGATGAGGGACGCCGGGCTCGCGCGGCCGGCGATCGGGACTCTGCACGGAAGTACTACGCCGAGGCTGCTGCGCAATACCGGCAGGAAGGGCTCACGCTGGCCTGGGCGCATGCGATCCGCCACATCGCGGATATGTGGCTGGAGGAGTCGGAGTTTGAGACTGCTCGGCCTTTGTATGAGGACGCGCTGGAGGCTTACCGGGCGAGCCTGGAGACGCGGGTTCTGGACCTGGCGAACACCTTGCGGCCGTATGCACTGCTGAATGCAGCTGTGGGCGACCGCGAGCTGGCGCGCGCTTCCTGGCTGGAAGCGAAGGCTCTGTATGCTTCGCTTCGCGTGGAAGAGGGAGTCGCGGAATGCCAGCAGCATCTGGCTTCTCTGCAGGGGACTAAGCGGGAATAGAAGGGCACTTTGCCGACTACTGATTCGCAACCCTGGTTGGATTCAGGGATGTGTTGACTTTGCTCGCAGACGTGGACGATGGCCGGTATCTTTGCTCAGCCTAGGCATCATCAGTCTGGGATACGCCTTTGCTCACCTGCATGGCATCTCGATGTATATGTGGGGCACACAGGTGCATTGGAGTTCAACGGCATGGGCTGTGCTGATCTGCGAACTGTTGACGGTGCCGCTGCTGCTCGCGGTGACGTTTTACGTCCAGTCGCGTAAGACCGATTTTCTCTGATGCTTCCGACGAAAGCAGGCTCGAAACCATCTCTCAGGGGTATTCGCGGCTGAAACTTCCGCCTTGGCGGTGACTCGATCGGAACGTCACGATAAGACAATCAGCTAATCTTCGATTCTCTCGAGAGGGCCTCTTCGATCAACCAAATCGGCCCGCATACATATGCGAAATCAAGCAGCGCCACTCCAAGAATTGCCTGCGGGGACATCCACGCGTCTGACCAGTGGACGAAACGGATTAAGACCACATGTGACGCGGCTAGTAGCAGCAACACGGCCCAGAACCAAACCCTGTGCCTCAGACGACGCCGCGACCACATGGTGTAGGCAAAAACCCCTGCGCAAACAGCGGCTGCTCTCGCCCTGCCCGGGTCCGCGATGAGCAGGTCGAGCGGAATCATCACGCACAAGAGGATTACCAGTGCCACTTTTCTGTTCTGATTGTCGGGTTCTTCCAAGTTCTGTCTGTCGGTGTCTTCCAAGATGAACGCCCCGGAACGCTGCGCTCATTCTATGCGCTGATCGAAAATAGCGCTCTGATTACTGGTTCTGGACGAGTGGTCGGCAACTGGGAAGTATCGACTTCTGCGCGTAGCAGTCGCACCCCGGTCTTGTGCTCATTTGTGTCGGCCGCGCCCGGAGAGGTCTTAAGGCAGTTGCTTGACAAGCCGGGGTGCGTGATGGCAACGTAGTTTGCTACATAGGCCGCAGCTAGAACTGAAGACTCGTCAAGAGTGCCGGAGTTTTGAGTCTGGAGCTTCGCGTGAGGGCGATCGGACAAACGGAGGGAACCATCATGGACAGGAAGTCTCTTTCACTTATGAGAAGTGTGCGTTGGAAATTCTTCCTTCTTTTCCTTGGGATGATTGCGCTTGTGCCGCAGCCTTTCAGGGCTCAGGTGTCGGCCGACGACTCGGTCGATGACGTCAAGGTCCCGACGCCACAACCTGCGATTCCGGCGATCTTGAAAGCGTTCGAGACGTTTGAGGTCGTAGCGATGCCGGCCGCTCATGGTGATAAGGACATTGACGACTTCATCCTTTCTTTCATTCGGGACCCGCGCTTTTCGGCATCGGTGAACGACATCGTTGTTGAATGTGGGAACAGGCGGTATCAATCCATCCTTGATCAGTACATCGCCGGCGAGAACATTCCGTTCACCGAAGTGCAGCATGTGTGGCGAGACACGACGGTTCAACAGATGTGCGGAGCGTCCGGCTTCTACGAGCAGCTTTATCCGCTTGTCCGCTCGCTCAATCAGCACCTTTCTGCAACGAGCCGTTTGAGAATCGTTGCTGCGGATCCGCCGATCGATTGGAGCAAGATTCGCTCCTACGAAGACCTCACCCCATTTTTCGACCGGGATGGAAGTATCGCATCGGTGATGGAAAGTGAGGTGCTTTCGAAGCACCGCAAAGCGCTGATGCTCTTCGGAATGTTCCATCTGCTGCACGGTGGCGGCCCGGGGGAAGGAGATGCCGTGACGAGGTATGAGCGCCACTACCCCGGCAGAACGTTCGTGATCGGCGGTTTTGGGTACTACGGTACGGACGGCGAAGAGCTCGGGGATTTGAACGCTCCGGGCGGTGTTTGGCCGTCGCTGTTGAGAACAAAGAACAGCCGATTCGGGTCGCTAGGCCTTGAGGCGTTCCTCCCGTCGCCGATCACAACAGACGGGGACTGCAATGTCAGCGAGGCATTCGGGGGCAAGCCTTTCAAGCCGATTGCAGATCAGATGGACGCCTTTCTCTATCTGGGTCCACTGCGGTCATCACTGGTGGAACCCCTTCCGGCGGATATCGCGCTGGATCGGGCCTACAGATCTGAATGGCTGCGCCGGATGAAGCTTGTCGGTATGCCCGGTCCTTCGACGCCGGAAGAGATGGATGCTGGGATCGTCGCGAGTGCGGCGGACCCCATTATGCGCCCTATTCCCAGACACCCGGTTTCAGAAGAGATGAAGTCGAGGATCAGGCAGGACTGTCTGAACAACAAGCACCCTGCCGCAAACTCCGCGAAGTGAGAGCCGAAGACGACTGTCCTGCTGGACACGCTTCGTCGTTCGGCATCTCATCTTCGAGAAACAGGCTCTATCTCAGTGGCCCATGTCGTGCGGGACAGTTACGATCGCTGCGGATGAAGCCAGGTTGCCGGCATTATCGCGGGCGCTGACGGTGATGGCGTACTTCCGCCCATCGAGGTCGTTTCCGTTTCGCGATGCCCGCAGGAAGACCTTGAACGAGTACGACCCTCCTCTGGCCAGGCTCACAGGCCCTTGCGGTTGAACGGTTCCATACTCATCAACCACTGCGAAGGATGCGGTACTGGGGTCAACGCCTGACAGACTGTCGGTGACGAACCCGGAGACAGTAACCGGAACCATCGCCCCGTTGGCTGGCCAGAGCGAGGGCGGGGAGACTGATACGCGCACCACAGGGGGCGTGACGTCGACGCCGAAGGTTGCGGTGGCGGGCGCGCTGATGTTGCCGGCGTTGTCGATGGCGCGCAGGCCCACAGTGTAGGGTCCCTCTGCTGTCACTCGCGTGGAGGCCGAGTTGCCGGCCGCTGCGGAGACGGGGCCATCGTTGATCCAGTAGCGTAGCTGCTGCACGCCGCTGCCCGAGTCGTTCGCACTCAAGTCGACGGTGACGGGGAGCGAGTTGATCCATCCCTGACTGTTGGCCGCAGGTGAGGTGGATATGAACGCGCTCGGCGGCGCCAGATCGAGGTTTACGGGATACGGCAGCAACACCACTCCGGTGCGAGCAGAAAGTGTTACTTGTACGTTCCCGCCAGTCACCGAGTAAGTCGCGAGGGAGATCGCATCCTGCAACTGCGTGCCATCACTGAACACCCCGGCGACGGGGATACTCGCGGCGTTGCTGGCCGCGCCGTTGTTCATGGCTACGAGCGCTGACGATTCATTGGCCAGCATGCGCGCGAACGCGTATGTGTTGGGAGCCGTGTTGGGCTGCTGGGTGTCTCCGGTTAGCAGCGTGATGTAGGCTCCATTACGCAACGCCGGGTACTGCTTACGCAGATGGGAGAGTTTGGTGTAATACGAAGAGACTGAGGTGTCTGGGGGGCCGTAGATGGAGGGATCACCGGCTTGATCCGTCCACGGATAGGGTGGCCGGGTGTAGGGATCGCCGTATGGCCCGTTGCCGCTGCTGCTCTTTGACGGCGAGTTCACCGCGACTTCATCGCCGTAGTAGACCATGGGCGCGCCGACATACGCGAATTGGAACAGGGCTGCGAGTTCGAGCCGTTGTTTCGCCTGCGTCAGTCCGCTGTCACCGGTTTCCGTGAGTACATAGAGCGCGCGGTTGACGTCGTGCGAATCGAGAAGGTTGAGCATGGCCGCTGTGGCCTGACCCGGGTAATCGTCGCGCACCGCGCGGATCGCGTGATCGAACTGACTGGGGCTAAGTCCCGGAATATCGTTCGTGCCGTTGTTGTTGTCGTCGTGCCATTCGGCGTTGCGCGCGAAGCCGATGATGTTTTTGCGGAAGCGATAGTTCATCACGGAGTCCATCTGGTCGCCCGCCAGGTACTGGCTGGCGTTGGGCCAGATCTCGCCGATCAGCGGGCCGTTGACGTTGTACTTCTTGGCGTAGCTGCGGTAGTCGTTCCACCACGGATGCCCGAAGTTGCCATCGTCCGCTACGTCGAAGCGCCAGCCGCTCGCGCCGCGGCTGTACCAGTATTGCGTGACGTTGTTCGGGCCGCGATAGAAGAAATCCTTCACAGCGGGGTTGGTGTGATCGAACGTCGGCAGGCTGTCGAATCCGAACCAAGCCGGATAATCCGATGAATTGCATGGCACGTTGTCGTCGTTGAAGTGGAACCAGCTTCGCCACACGGAGCTCAGCGACTCGCATGCTCCATCGGAGGCGTAGCGATGATAGCGGTCGAAGTAGAGGCCGTCGGACGAGGCGTGATTGAAGACTCCATCCAGAATGACCTGCATGCCGCGGCGGTTCATCTCCGCGATGAGTGACGTAAAGGCTGCGTCGCCGCCCAGCGCCGGATCGATTTGCAGATACTGATCGGTGTCATAGCGGTGATAGGAGCGTGCCATGAAGATGGGGTTCATGTAGATGGTGTCGAAGCCGAGGGACTGGATGTAATCGAGCTTGCTTTGTACGCCCGGCAGATCGCCGTTGTAGAACTGGGTGAAATTGTTGTAGCAGGACGAACTGCTGTCACGCGGGTCGCACATTTGCGCATTCCACGTGTCGTAATGAATGACGGTGCTCGGATCGGTTCCGTAGAAACTTGGACAGCCTGTGGTGGATCCGGTGCGGCAGTAGTCATTCGTCTGGTCGCCGTTGCGGAAGCGGTCAGGAAGAATGTGATAGACGTTGGCCTGCTGCAGCCACGCCGGAGTCTGGAAGTTCGGATCGTAGACCGTGATCTGGAACGAATTGAATGGCTCGCCGTCCGTCGGTTTGCCGGTTCCGTCTTTGTGGACGTTGTCGTTATCGTCGAGGTAATCGTCGCTGTACCAGCCGTTGGTCTGATCTCTGTTGATGCGGAACTTGTAGTAGTAAACCGTGGTTGCAGACGGCATGGTGAGGGTGGCCTTCCATGCGTCCAGCTCGGTGCCGTTCACAGTGAGGTTCTGATCGAACGGCATGTCGGTGTCGATGGGGCCTGTGGTATTGCCCGTGGCTGTGTCGAATAGATAGGCACGGACTTTGACACCCCAGATACCGCTGGAGTGCAGGGTGGTAAAGCGCAGCGTGACCTGGGCATTTTCGGGCACGGCGCCTTCCTGGTCTCGGTAGATGGGATCAAACGTGTCGTGGCGGAAGCCGGCGGAGTCGGCAGCGCTGAAGCCCGAAGGCTGTTCCAGCGAGAAGGGGGGTGTGCTCGTGTTTTTTCCGGTGTTTACGACTGCATAGTATTGCGTTGCCGTGGCACTTGTTCCGACGAACGCTCCTGGATTGTCGGGCGGGGCCTGTCCGTAAACGTAGCCGCCGCCCGAAGTCAGATACCCAAAGAAGGCGAAGGAGGATGGCATTCCTCCGCCGGTGATGGCGCTCCACGGAATCGCGACCTCGCGTGTGTTGTTGTTGCCGCCATTGTCGGCGTACTGGCCGTAGTAGGCGGTCGATCCGGTCCAGCCGTTATTGCCGTCGGAGTTGCGGTATTCGCGGTAACCATTCTTGAAATAGGTGACGAAGGCGGCGCGGAACGGCAGAGTCGAGAACTGCGCGCCGTCGTAGTTGAAGCCACTGGAACTCCCGTCGGCGTTCGTGCAGCATGTGGCAGGATTCTGCGGATTGCCTTTGACATAGAGGACGGCGCCTTCGCTTACGTTGGCATTCACGATGGCCACATAAAGGTTGCTGGCGTCCCATGTCATGTACCAGGTCTGTCCCGTGTTGCCGGCATTATCGAGCTTATTGTTCGTTCCGTACTCGTTCGAGGTGATGGTGCCGTCGATGGCCGGCGTGTTCCATTGGGCTTGCACGGAAGCCGAAATAAACATGGCGATGGTGGCAACAAGGGCAAATTTGAACGCGCTACGCCGCATGGCATCCTCGCAATCTTGGGGGGATTAGTTGACTGGAAAATTCCGCAGATTTCCGATTGGCCCCGACGGGCAGACACTATACGCTCCCCGGATGCCTTATCGCCACACAATTTAGTTTCTGAGTGAGGCTCGATGCGCAGAGGAGGTCAGGCGGCGGTTTATCGCCCAGGCGGGCGTGCGGCGGTTCACTCGGGCCGGACAGAGCAACACAGAAAGTGGCCTGAGAGGCCGATCATTTCCGGAGTTCGAGAAACAGGCGAGCGAGGGCTTCAATCGATAACTCTTCGGCGCGGGCTTGTGGGGGGATGCCGGCGTTGCAAAGCGCGGTCTGGATTGTGTCAGGGCTATAGCTCGCGGCGCGGAGGTTGTTGGCCAGGGTCTTGCGCTTCAGGGCGAATACCTGGCGGGCGAAGCTGAGGAAGGGAGCTTCTTCGACACCGAGTTCGTTAAATCGCGGGGCGAAGCGCCAGCGGAAGACGGTGGAGTGGACCTCGGGGGGTGGCGAGAATGCTCCGGGAGGCAGGGTGAAGAGACGCTCGACGGGGCCGTACATCTGCACTGTTACGGTGAGCAGGCCGTAGTCGCGCGAGCCGGGGTCGGCGACGATGCGATCGGCGACCTCGCGCTGAACCATCAGAACTGCGCGGTTGAGCGAGGCGGCGCTTTCAGCGAGCCGGAGCAGGATCGGTGAGGTGATGTAGTACGGCAGATTGCCGACTACGGCGAGCTTCTGGCGGGCCTCGGCAGCTGCCGAGGCGAAGTCGAACTGGAGCACGTCCTGCTCGAGGACGGTGACGCGGTCTGACCCGAGAAAGGCGTGGAGGCGCGGAGCGAGCTCGCGGTCGAGCTCAAGCGCGATGACGCGGCCGGCCTGGGCGGCAAGCTGGCCGGTGATGGCTCCCTGGCCGGGGCCAATTTCGACTACGGTCTGCGCGGAGATGTCGCCGAGCGCAGCGACGATGCGGCGGATGGCGGTCTGATCGCGGAGGAAGTTCTGGCCGAGCTTGGGCTTTTGCGACATGGATTCTTTTGATGGTAGAGGAACGCTATGTCTGGCACATCGAAACACAGAGGTGCCCTTTTCGCTAATGGTACTAAGCTGGGGAGAGGGGTGCGATGTGATTCAGCTCAGCGTATCCGATGCGAAGTTGCATTGCAATCACGTGAAGCCTGAGCAGTGCTGGGCGATTGCCGTCAGCGACGTGGTGCTGATCGCGGAATACACCACTGACGAAGGGCCGAAGGTGGACGACTACTTTCTGGTCTTCATCACGAGGGAAGAAGGCGAACTCTACTACTCGAACGTGACGATGTATGCCGCGGGAATCAATGAGTCGTTGACGGCATTGGAGAGCCTTTTGGGCTGCTCGCTGGAACTGGCCCTGTCTTCCTCGACCGAGATGAAGTCGCGGGTGGTTTGGCCGCAGAAGCTTGCCGGCTCAGCCTATTTTCGTTACGAGCAGGTTGTTCCCGAGGGGTTCTGGGATCGCGTGCGGAGCAGAGTGCAGGGCACGCGAATGGAATCTCATGTCGCTGACTCTGTCTGTGAGTATCTAGCGGCGCTGAATCAGCCAGAGCCGCACATCAATGCGACCGAGAGTACTCCTTCACCATGATGGCCGTGGTGTCGGTGGTGGTTGACATGCGGAGCTGCTTCAGCGGCTGGTAGTCCGGATCGTTGTAGAAGGCCATGGCATCTTCCTGCGAGGGGAAGCGCACTACTACGTTGGCCTGGCGCCCGACGCCCTCCAGGACGGTGGCGTTTGAGTCTGCCGCAAGTACCTGCCCCTGATGGCGGCGGATCAAGGCGCCAACTCCCTGGCGATAAGGAGCGAAGTGCTCTTCGTCGGCGACGTTGAAGGTGAAGATGAAGTAGACGGCCATGGCGCTGTTCTCCCCAAAAGATTCCTAAGCTATAGCACAGGCAGGCGCCACCTCAGGTAAATCCAAGGGGGGAGGTGTCGCAGGCGTATTAGAAGTTGGGATGCATGATCCACATGAGCATCGCGAAGACGATGGCCGCGGATGCAAGAACGATGATTGCGACGCGGAGCGGGCTGCGCTGCTCCGGGGGCAGGGAAATGATGTTGGGGGCCGTTGTTTCAACGATCACCGTTGGAGATTGCCCGGCGCGATAGCGGAAGGGGACTGGCAGCCTAGTTGAGGGGAACCAGGTGTTGGGCTTGAGGACGGTGAAGAAGCCGGCGGTTCCCACCTGGAACCCTCTGCGGGTGATGGAGCGAAGAAGCTTCATGGATCCTCCCGAAGCGTTCACATAGATTAGAGCACGGATTTGGGAGCGAGGGTGTCTTTGCCTTCGGCTCAGAAGGACAAATCTGTGGTGGGACTGGTGACGCAACAGCAGATTCCCTTCGGGAATGACAGAAAGAAAAGCAAGTGCACTACAAAGGCAACACGGGTTCTTCGGCTTCGGCTCATGATGACAAATCTTTGGGGGCAGTGGAAGGTGGGGTGGAGGCTGGAGTTGAGGCGGGTTTATGCGGCGGCGAGGGCGCTGAGATTGAACGTGCGGGTGAGGGAGAAGCCGAGGGACTCATAGAGATATTGGGCGGGATTCCCTTCCCAGGCGTGGAGGAACGGGGTGCGACCGGTGGCTTCGATCTCGTCGATGATGATCCGAATTAACGCGCCGGCGTAGCCGCGGCCGCGGTAATCGGGATGGGTGCAGACGCCGCTGACTTCGATGAATCCGGGGAAGTGCATGCGCTTGCCTGCCATGGAGACGAGGCGGTCGCCATCGAAGATGCCGTAGAAATTCCCTAGCTCGATGGTGCGGAGACGAAAGGGACCGGGCTCGGTGAGCTCGGCGAGAGCAACCATGGCCGGAGCGTCTGCTGAGGTGAGCCGGCGGAAGGTGCATCCGGGAGCAAGATCGAGGGCCGGAGAATGACCGTGACGATGGGAGGAGGTGCTCCCCCCAGTAAAGCTGGAGGGAGCGGTGGGGCTGGGCGCCGTGGTCGTCGTTGTGGTGGAGGGAGCCGGCGGCAGGGGATTGGTGGTGCTGGTGTCCGGCGGCATGATGACCGGCTTATGGTCGGGCGTCGGCACCGGGTTGGTGGACGCGGCGACGGTCCCGACGAAGCTGGAAGGAGTGGTGGTGGGCGCTGTGGGCGCGGGTGCGGTGGGACTGGTTGTCGTAGTGGTAGTGGTGGTTGTGGTGCTGGTGTCGGGCGGCATAGTGACCGGCTTGTGGTCGGGCGTGGGCACCGGGTCAGTGGTGCTTGCGGTGACGGTGCGGACCATCTGGATGACGCGGCCTGTGCGGATGGTGGTCCAGCTGCCGCGCGGGTTGATGGGGTCGAGCGAGAAGAGAGCGATGGAGTGGTCGCCTGCCAGCGTGCGCAGCGAGTTGTAAGACGCGTCCGATTGATCGGCGATGCCGGCGAGCGGGCCGATTTCATGCGGATAGCGGCGGGCGCAATCGTCACCCTCAGCGATGCGGGCGTGATCAGTGCGCAGGGAATTCCAGATCGGGTTCTCAAGTTGAGAAGTATTCATGGTAGGTAATGTACCGCTCCTCTAGCGTTTATTTAACAATTTGTGGCAATTATGGTGAAGATTGTGACGAGGAGGGGCTATTCGGCGCGCAGGATTTCGGTTGGATCTGTGCGCAGGGCGCGAAGCACGGCTGGAAGCGTGGCAAGGAGCGCAGTGAGCAGAATGGCGCAGGCCGGCAGAACGATCATCTCCGAGTCGGTCGCCTTGACCTGGTAGAAGAGCGACGTGACGTAGCGGGCTGCGCCGAATCCGAGGACGAGGCCCGCGCAGCCGCCCAGGGCGATCATCAGGAAGCTATCGAAGGTGACGAGACGCACGATGGAGGTGCGCGAGGATCCGATGGCCATGCGGATGCCGATTTCGCGCCGGCGCTGGAGGACGGAGTAGTTGAGAACCGCGTAAAGACCAATGCCGGCGAGGAGCAGCGCGACGGCGGCAAAGAAGCCGCCCAGCGTGGCAATGAGGCGCTCGCGAATGGTCTGGTCACGAACCAGATCGAGCTGCGTGGTGACATTCGAAACGCGAAGACCGTTGCGGCGCTCGGCAATGAGCTGGCGGAGTGAGTCGGCGAGCGCGAGTGGGTTGCCGGCCTTGGTGTGGACCACGAAGGTGCCGAATTCGGCAGGAGTGGGTGCGCCGTTGTCGCCGACGGGGTTGAAAGGCATGTAGAAGAGGGCTCGGTTGGGCTCACGCAAATCGTGGTCGGGGACGTCAGGGGTGACACCGACGATCTTGTTGATGGGGTGATGGACGCCGCGCGAGAAGGTGCGGCCGACGGGGTCCTCGCCGGGGAAGAAGGTTTTGGCGAAGGTCTCGTTTACGATGGCCGCGCCCGGGGAGGCGTCTTCCGGGCGAAAGTCGCGGCCGGCGATGAGCGGAATCTTCATCGTCGAGAGCCAGCCCGGTGAGATGTAGAGGAAGAAGACAGGAGTGGGGCTGGGAGGTCCGTTGTTGATGGAGACGTCGGTGTTGATCTTGATGCGTCCGAGAAGTGGCCAGCCTGCGATTGCGACAGAGTCGACGCCAGGGGCGGCACGGAGTGCCTCGGCAGTTTGATCCCACACGACTGGGAGCTGGCCTTTGCCGGCCACTGTCTGGAGCAGGAGCAGGCGGTCAGTCGAGAAGCCGAGCGGGCGGTTCTGCAGGCGCTGGAAAGACGTGACGAAAAGGGATGACAGAAACAGGACCAGGACGCAGAAGGCGACCTGAAGGGCGATTGCCACGCGCATAAAGCGGCGCGGCGAATGTGGATCTTCACCACCTTTGAGCGCGGCTACGGGACGTACTGCCGAGGCGCGGAGAGCTGGTAGCAGACCAAGCAGCAGAACGACAACGAGGATGAGGGCGAGGCCGAACAGAAGTACGCGGCCGTCGGCGGGGAGGTCGAGGCGTGCAGGGGTGTCGGGCGGATTGACCAGACCGAGTACGAAAGGCGCCGACCAGGCGGCGAAGAGAGCGCCAACCGCGGAGGCCAGCAGGGCGAGCAGCGCGCTCTGCGTGAGGATGAGCTGGATGAGGCGACGGCGGCCGGCACCGATCGAGATTCGCAGAGCCATCTCCTGTGCGCGGGCGGCGGCCTGGGCGGTCATCATGTTGGCCACGTTGACGCAGGCGATGAGCAGGACGAGAACGACCAGCAGACCAAGAACGCCGAGGTATCGGCGATATTCCTTCTGCAGCTCGGAGATACCGGCGCCGGCCGGGTTGAGGACGAGGGTTTTGTTGAGGAGGCGATCGCGGGTGGCCTGGGTCGCGCCGCGGAAGCACGTGGAGCACGCGGTCTCGAATGCGTGGCTGACTGCGGAGAGGTGCTGGCGGAGCGGTTCGAGAGTAGTGGTGGGGTTGACGCCAGGTTTCAACATCAGGAAGGTGTGGTGCCAGCTGACGCCATTGCGGGTTGAGAGGCTGTTCATGCTGAGGGGCAGGAAGAGGTCGGTTACCGTTCCCGTTTCGGTTCCTGTGAAATCGCGAGGGCCCACGCCGATGATTTCGAAGACCTGATCCTCAATGTGGACGGAGCGGCCGAGGACGCGGGGATCGCGGCCGAAGCGGTGATTCCAGTAGTCACAGGAGAGGACGGCATAGGGAGCCAGACCGGGGCCGCGGTCGTCGGCGGGAGCGAGCAGGCGGCCGAGAGCGGGCTCAAGGCCGAACAGCGGGAACATGTTGCCGGAGACATAAACGACGTGAGCCTTCTCGATCTCGTCATCGGTGGACCAGGTGATGTCGGTGCGGTCGGCGTCGCTGATGGCGATGAGGTCGGCCTGATCCTTGACGGCAGTGCGCATGACATTGAAATCGGGGGTGGACCAGTAGCGGTCCTCGATCGGCTTGCCTTCGGGGCCGATCAATTTGCGGGAGAGGGCAAAAAGCCTGTTGGCGCCGGAGATGGGTAGCGGACGCCAGAGCAGGGCATCGATCAGACGGAAGGCCGCGACGCAGGAGCCGATGCCGAGTGCGAGCGAGAGCACGGCAGCAAGGGAAGTGACTTTGTTCCGCCAGAGTTGCCGCCAGCCGAAACGGATGTCGGCGAGGAGGGACTCGAGAGAGCCGGCGACGCGAATGCCGTGGCTTGTTTCGCGGACGAGCAGGGCGGACCCGAAGGCGCGACGGGCTTCGCCGGGATCGCGCCCTGAAGCGATGGCCTCGTCAATGTGGGATTGCATTTCTTCGTCGATTTCGCGATTGAGGCGATCGCCGCGGAAGGCATTCGAAATACGCGACCAGAGGGACATGTCATGCCTCCCGGAGAACTCGATTGATTGCAACGCTGACGGCCTGCCAGCGCGACTCTTCCGCGCCGAGTTGCTTTTTGCCTGCGGCGGTCAGTTCATAAACGCGCGCACGGCGGCCGGTGTCCTTCTTGATCCACTCGGCGCGAATCCACCCAGCTTCTTCCATCCGGTAGAGGGCGGGGTAAAGGGAGCCTTCTTCGGCGCGCAGGACTTCGCCGGAGGTGTCGGCGATGGCAGCCATGATGGCGTAGCCGTGGAGGCGGGGGCGCCGGGAGAGGATCTTGAGGACCAGCAGGTCGAGCGAACCTTGGAGAGCGTCAGTCTTAGCCATACTCAGATGTCTTTATATAGATGTCTGGGTATCGTGTCAACGGACAGATTCCAACTCGAAAGAAAATGGGCGCCATTGCTGGCGCCCTTAGGCTGGTGATTCTCGCTCTGCAGATTGGATGAGCGAGGCTACAGGAAGTATTCAAAGTCGGTTTCGACTTTGAGGCGGCGGTGGATGCAGAGGATGTGTCCGCCGCGGAGGCCGGGGTTGAGCTCGACATAGTTCCTGGGGCCGCGCCACATGTAGCGCTCGCCGCTGAGCAGGTCTTCGGCTTCATAGGCGCGGTCGGCGGGGATGCCCAGCTCTTCGAGCGGCAGGTTGACGAAGCCGGCTTGCGTGAAGTGTGGATCGAGATTGACGACGGTGAGGATCAGGTCGGAGCGGTCTTCGGATTCTTTGCTGTAACAGATGATCTGCTGATTGTCGCAATAGTGGAAGCGCAGCGAGATGTCGTTCTGCAGCGCTGGGTGTGTGTTGCGGATCTGGTTGACCTGCGTGATCAGCGGGCGAAGGGTGCCGGGCGCGTCGAGGTCGCGCTGGCGGATCTGGTACTTCTCTGAGTCGAGATACTCTTCGCTGCCGTGCTTGAACGGCTTGTTCTCCTGCAGCTCGAACGCAGGGCCGTAGATGCCGTAGTTCGCGCCGAGCGTGGCGGCGAGCAGCAGGCGGATGACGAACGCGGGGCGGCCGCCCATCTGAAGGAATTCCGTGAGGATATCAGGCGTGTTGGGCCATTGGTTGGGGCGGAAGAAGTCGGTGACGGGCGGTTTGGTGATCTCGTTGAGATAGGCCGCGATCTCTTCTTTTCCGTTGCGCCAGGGGAAGTAGGTATAGGACTGGCTAAAGCCGATCTTGGCCAGGCGGTACATGATCTTGGGGCGCGTGAAGGCTTCGGAAAGGAAGAGGACTTCGGGGTGCTCGCGCTTGATCTCGCCAATGCACCACTCCCAGAAGGGAAAGGCCTTGGTGTGCGGGTTGTCGACGCGGAAGATGGTGACGCCCTGCTCGATCCAGTAATCGAAGACGGATTTGAGCTCGGTCCACATGCCCTGCCAGTCTTCCGATTCGAAATCGAAGGGATAGATGTCCTGGTACTTCTTCGGCGGGTTTTCGGCGTACTGGATGGTGCCGTCGGGGCGCTCCTTGAACCAGTTCTTGTGGCCGCCGGTCACGTAGGGATGGTCGGGCGCAGCCTGGAAGGCGATGTCGAGAGCGATGTCGAGGCTGAGCTTCTTCGCGGTTTCGACGAAGCGGCGGAAGTCTTGGATGGTGCCGAGCTTGGGCAGGATGGACTTGTGCCCGCCTTCTGCCGCGCCGATGGCCCAGGGGCTGCCTTCATCACCGGGCTGGCCGTTGGGGTTGTTGTTGGGACCTTTGCGGAACTGGCGGCCGATGGGATGAATCGGCGGCAGGTAGACCACGTTGAAGCCCATTTGCGCGATGCGCGGGAGGAGCTTTTCGGCATCGGCGAAGGTGCCGTGCGCGCCCGGTTTCTGCGCCGTGGAACGCGGGAAGAATTCGTACCAGGAGCTGAAGCGCGCGCGGACCGGGTCGACTTGCAGGATGAGCTCGTTCGAGTCGGTGGCGTAGCGTTTGTCAGGGTAGCGCAGCGCGAGCTCGTGCAGCATGGGGTCGGTGGCGTGATTGCGCAGGGATTTCGGCTCGTCGCCTGAGCGCAGGACGGCGGCGCGGGCATGCAGCCAGGCGGCGTCGCCTCCGCCGCCATTGATGGTGACAGCGCGCTGTGCTGCGGCTGCGATGAGGTCGGCGCCAATCAGGTAGTCGACGGGCGCGTCGGTGTCAGCCTTGATGCGCTTGAGCAGATCGCGGTGCCAGGTCTCGAAATGGTCGACCCAGGCCTGGACCTTGTAGCCGTAGCGGCCGATCTCCGTGACGCCGAAGGCCGCGAACCAGCGGTCGTTGACCAGGGGTTCCATGGGGACTTCGATCCATTTGTCAGAATCCTCACGATGGACAAGGACGCTGGCGGCGATGGCGTCGTGGCCGTCGGTGAAGACGTCGGCTTCGACGCGGACGAGATCGCCCGCAGTGCGTTTAGCAGGGAAGCGGCCGCAGTCAACCTGCGGCGCAATGGATTCGATGATAACGCGGCGGCGGCCTTCGGTGGGGATGGTCATGTGTCAGTGCTCAACTGGTTGGATGATCAAGTGGCCAAGTGGTCTCAGGTTTGGCCCGTCGCCGGTAGCTTGTAGCCTGTAGGTTCTGGCGTCCAGCTGCAGGCTACTGGCTGCGAGCTAGAGGCTATGTTTGCGCTGATCGATTAATGACTGGTAAAGAGCGGTGGTCTGCTTTGCAATGCTGGTCCAGCTGAAGACGTCTTCTACGCGCTTGCGGCCGGCATCGCCAAATCGCTGGCATTTCTCGGGATCGGCGAGGAGGATGCTGATGCGGCCGGCGAGGTCGCGAGCGAAGGTGTCGGGGTCGACGGGGAAGCCGGTGACGCGATCGCCTTCAAACGGGACGAGGTAGCCGGTCTCGCCTTCGACGACGACTTCCTTGATGCCTCCGGTGGAACTGGCGACGACTGGAGCGCGGCAGGCCATGGCTTCGAGATTGATGATGCCGAAGGGTTCGTAGACCGAGGGGCAGCAGAAGACGCGACAGTTGGAGTAGAGCTGGATGACCTCGGGCTTGGTGACCATCTTCTCGATCCAGATGATGCGCGGGTGCTTCTGGCGTGCGTGTTCCACCTTGGCGCGGAGTTCGGCGGCGATTTCGGGAGTGTCGGGGGCGCCGGCGCAGAGGACTACCTGCGTGTCTTCTGGCAGGTAATCGATGGCGTCTACCAGGTGGGTGACGCCTTTCTGGCGGGTGATGCGGCCGACGAAGAGGATGTAGGGGATTGACGGGTCGATGCCGTATTCAGTGAGAGCCGAGGTGTCGGACGTCTTCTGATATTCGGCGAGATCGATGCCGTTGTAGATGACGTGAATACGAGCGGGGTCGATGTCGGGGTAGGCGCGAAGGATGTCGTCGCGGGTGCCTTGGGAGACGGCAACGATGGCGTCGGCGTCGTGGATGGCGGTGGATTCCATCCAGGAGCTCATGGCGTAGCCGGAGCCGAGCTGCTCGGCCTTCCACGCGCGGAGGGGCTCGAGGGAGTGGGTGGTCAGCACGAAGGGCATGCCATAGAGCTTTTTGGCGAGGTAGCCGGCCATCGAGACATACCACGTGTGGGTGTGGACCACGTCGATGTTTTCGAGGGCCTTGATCTGGGTGAGGTTCAGGCTGAGGGCTTCGAGCGCGCCCTTGAATTTGCCTTCGGTCCCGTTGGTGATGTCGGGCCAGGGCTGTTGGCCGCAGACGTGCAGGTTGCCGTTGTCAGAGTGCTGGGGTCCCCAACAATGGACTTCAACCTCAATGTTTCTGGCTAATTCGCGGCTGAGGTATTCGACGTGTACGCCGGCGCCGCCATAGACCTGGGGCGGATATTCGCGTGTAAAGAGGCCAACTCGCAAGATTATTTCCTCGTCTCGGGTATTTGTCTTCCGGTTCGATGCGGCCAGGCGGGCCTTGGCTGGCAGGCGGCCTCAAGTCTGTAACGGTGCGCATGTGCCTGCCGGGGTTGAGTTTACTTTTCAGGGGTTTAGGGGTGCAAGCCGGGCGGTGCATAGCACTTAAGTGTATTGACTTGGGACAGCGTATGCGGTTGAATTCCTACAGTCCCCCAAGGCTTGAAGTGTAAGAGCCAGCGATCTGCGTGAGTGCACCTGGGACCACCCAGGGCAAAAATTGAAACGGGCCCTTCTCCGCCGCTGCGTCTCACATTCCATGTGCTTGGGGTGTCCATGCAGACGTATATGTATTTCGCTCTTCAAAATCGCAGGATTCAGTTCAGGCTGCTGTCCATCGGCGCGCTGTGGATGCTGGCTGCTTTGATGGAGTATGCAGTCATGCGGCAGCCGGGTAATGCCTGGTTCCTGCCGGTGGATTGGCGCCTGCGATTCTCGGCGCTTCCGATACAACAGATCACGGCCGAGTTTCCGATCCTCGCGCAGACGATTGCCGCGTCCATTTTGGGTGTATGGCTGCTGAAGTGCAGTCGAGGCGGCGCGTTTGTGGTGACGGGGCTCTGTGTCTTCACAGAGATGATCTACGAGTTCAGCCAGAAACCGGCGGTGTCGTCGTGGCTGGTTCCCATGATTCCCAGCGTGTGGCCGCTGAACTACGTGGCGCGGTTCATTGGGTTGGGCACCTTCAGCCTGGATCATGTAATGGCGATCGTGCTGGGCGGGCTGATCTCTTACCTGGTCGTGCTGAATACGATTCCGAAGAAGCGGTAGAGATAGAGCCTGCAGCCAGGAGCCGGTAGCTTATAGCCTTCAACCTGGTGTGCCGGTGTCTGACTCTCAATTCCAGCGCAGATCCTGCCAGCGATCAACATCCCGGAACTCGATGCAGCAGCTAGACCCTCAGGAGGCGTGGCTTCGTTCCTGCGGGATGGATGCGCCATAGCGCTTGCGCACGAACCAGAACACCGGCAGGCCGAGCAGGATCAATCCTGTGCCGATCAGCGAGCCTTCGAGGTTGGAGCCGTAGCTGGAGATGAGGACCGCCGCAGCCGAGATTACGAAGATGGCAGGCAGTACTGGATAGCCCCAGAGGCGATAGGGGCGAGGCATATCGGGGCGCTTGCGGCGGTAGTAGAAGACGGTCGTGGCGGTGAGCATGTAGAAGAGCCACTCCGCGAATACGGCCAGCTCAAAGTGCTGCTGGAACTGCGACAGGAACAGCAGCAGGACGGTCGAGAGCAATCCCTGCACAACCAATGAAGTCGATGGCGATTGGAATTTCGGATGGATGTGCGCGAACTGCGGGAAGAAGAGGCGGTCGCGGGCGGCGGCGAAGGGGATGCGCGCGCCGGACATCACCGTTCCGTTGAGCGTGACGAAGATGCTGAGCGCCATGGCGGCGGCGACGAACCCGGCTCCGCGCGGGCCGGCGACGACTGACAGCGCGGCGACGGCGGGACGATCGCTGGCGGCAATCTGCGAGGCGGGCAGAATGTATTGAATCGCCGCGTTCGTCGCCATGAAGAGTGCACCGACGATGAAGAGGCCGCCGATGAGCGCGACAGGCAGGCTGCGCTCGGGGCGGCGGACTTCGCCGGCAACCATGGTGAGGTCGTTCCAGCCGTCGTAAGCCCAGAGGGTGGCGATGAGGGCGGCCATGAATCCGTTGAAGCCGCCGACGGCGTGGGGCAGAGAAGTGCCGAAGTTAGACCACGAGCCCGATACTGACGCGAAGCAGAACGCGGCGACGATCAGGATCAGGATCCCTTTGAGAATGGTGAAGACGAGCTGGAAGTCTCCGGCTTTTTTGATGCCGAGGTAGTTGAGGCCGGTCATGAACCAGGTGACCGCAATGGCGAAGATCTGCGACCACAGCAGCGGCAGCCCGGGCACTGAAGTGCTGAGCCAGTGGAACGCGGGAAAGACACCGAGGGTGCGGGCGAGTCCGCTGGTGACGGCGGCGATGGAGGCGGGCTTGGCGACGGCGAACCACGTCCACATATATAGGAAGGCGGTGGTGTCGCCATACGCGCCGCGGAGGTAGACATACTCGCCGCCCGCGTAGGGCATCATGGCGCCGAGTTCCGCATACGTCATGGCGCCGAAGAGCGAGAGCAGGCCGCCGACGATCCACGCGAGATAGACAAGAGAAGAGGATCCCACGTCCTGCATCATTTCGCGCGGAACGAGGAAGATGCCCGAGCCGATGATGGTGCCGACGACAATCGCGGTGGCCTGGCTGGTGCCGAGTACGCGAGGCAGATCAGCGGGTGAAGTTGTGTCCAGATGCGGGGAGACCGGTTCGCTCATGCGGTGATTGGAGGATAGCAAATTGGCACCTGCGGTGCGGCCAACCGCCTGCGGCACGTTTGACTTGTTGCTTTTGGCGATGATGGCGATGGAAGGAAAACAGATTCGCCGTACTTTCATGGCGATGTTCGAAGAGCCTTGCGTTATGCTTGAGACTCCTTTCCTCGATCAACGGTTTCTTATATCCAGCCGGCGCAGCGATGGCATGTTTTGCGAGAGGAGATCGACATGGCACAGGGTCAACCGGGCGCAGACAGCGTCAGCCCCGTCACCACCAGTCTCATTGAGAAAGCAACAGCTCTGTATGGAACCACACCGGTGTTCTGGGGCCGCTACTTCACCAGCTCCACTACGAGTGGTGCAGCGGAATATCATCATGCAACTGAGAACGGCCCGCTCAATGCTGCGGGAATCCGCGTGCTGCCCGTGGCGCGGCAGACTGCGCATGTGGCAGGCAGCCAGGCGCAGGGCGTGTCGGACGGCTCGGCCAACGCGCAGGATTTCATTCAGACGTTCGGCGTGCCCGAACTGACCTCGCAGGGCGGCCAGTTCATCATGGTGCTCGATGTGGAGGGCAATCCCGACCTGAACCCCGACTACTACACGGGCTGGGCACAGGGGCTCATCTCCGCCGCACAATCGCTGAGCGGCAACACGGTGCAGATGCTGCCGTGCCTGTACGCGTCTCATGGAGACATTGGTACCTGGAAAGCGCTGGGGACGGCGATTGCGAACGGCGCGCCATGCTCGGGCGTGTGGGTTGCGCGCTATTTGAATTCGCTTGCAAGCGGGGAGATGGGAGACTGGAACGATGGGATGGTGACGCCGGCGACGCCGAATCCGTTTCCAGCGAAGATTCTGGCGTGGCAGTATGCCGAGAATTGTCTGAGCGGGTCCATCGACTGCTCGCAGACCAATCCCGCTCTTGATCTGCAGAATGATCTGCTGCAGTTCCTGGTGCTGCCTCCGGCATAGAGGCGGATTGGGATTACATTACGCCGGCGCGGTTGACCTGGATCTGGTTGTCGATGGTGTAGCCGGGCGCGGCCTGCTGCGCGATCCGCTGCGCGCGATCCCGTCCGGTGGAATTTTCGACGATGCCGGTGAGGCGGATGACGCCTGCGTCCTGATCCTGATCGATGGCTACGGAGGCGAGGCGGTGCGAGACGAGCGCGCTGTGTACGGCCTGCTGGCTGTCAGGATGCGCGTGGGTGTGTATGGCTGCGGCAACTCCGCAGGAAACGACGGTAGCAGCGACGCCTAAAACGAGGTCGCGCAAAAGGTTGTATCGCTTCAATAAGATAGAGAACTGCTTCATGGTGTGGTTTATCCGCCTGCTGGTTCCGATGCCCGGAGTGGCGGAGGCGTTGTTCGAGCGAGCAACATACCTGCTTGTCGCGGGAACTTAGCCGGGCGGAGCGGTGTCTAAACTCACAAGCGCACGAATCGAGGGACGTGGAGGGCGACGCTGGGCCGCGCCCAGGGAGGGAGGGTTATCGGCTTGTCCTGGAGGTTAAACGGTTGTTGGATCGCGCTGGGGGCTTGTTTCTGCTTTAGCGCTTTGACTATCGCTCAATCGAACGCGCCCGTACCTGAGCCCGCGCAATCCGCACAGCCGCCGCAGGTGAGTCCATCGCTCACCCCGGGCGCTCTTTACAAGCAGGCGATGCATCCGCTTGAAGTGGTGCGCTCGTCGATGAACAACTGGTCAGACTCGGAGACGGCGGCCTTTCTCGTAGGCGTGCGCAT
Source organism: Occallatibacter riparius (assembly GCF_025264625.1). Lineage (NCBI taxonomy): Bacteria > Pseudomonadati > Acidobacteriota > Terriglobia > Terriglobales > Acidobacteriaceae > Occallatibacter > Occallatibacter riparius. The sequence continues at coordinate 5,736,113 of NZ_CP093313.1, read as the reverse complement.
GGCCAAGGACGCATGCGAGCAGACGCCTCCGGAGAACTACTCAGGCCAGGACCTCTACGATCTGGCGCGGTTGTGTTCACTCGGCCAGGACTGGAACGCAGCGAACACAGCGGCCACACGCTATCTCGACAGCAGGGCTGAGCCATTTCGCACGCAGGCCTACGCGCTCAGCATCAACGCGCTGATGCATCTGAACGGGACGGATCTGGCTGTCACGACGGCCAACACCATGATGGAGAATCAGCCTTATGACGCCGAGGTGGCCTACGCAGTCCGCTACCTGAAGGACGCACTCGAGCAGAAGGGAAGTCCGGAGGCGGTTCCGCTGGCGGAGAATGAGCATGCGCGGATCGTCAAGGCTCTCGAGGCCGGCGTGGCTCTTAAGGCCGTGCATGGTGACGCGGTGATGAGTCTGGGTGTGCTGTATGAGTCGGCGATGGACCTGGCGTTCTGGCAGCGCTATCGGCACGACGATGCTGCCGCCGCGGCCACGGTGAAGGACATAGACGACGCGCTGGCGAAGACGCCGCCGGCTTCGGCCGAGAATGCACGTCGGACGGATGCAGTCCGCGCGCAGTATGCGCTTCTGGGGCAGCCTTTGCCTGCATTGAAGACGACTCCGGTTGCGGCGCCGCCGAAGACGAAGGCGAAGACGGCAGCAACGCAGCGGGCGATGCAGATCGGCCCCGATTACGGAGCGGCCACCGTGCTGGTGCTGTTTCCAGACTGGTGCCCGCAGTGCCGCAAGATGATGACGGCGCTCACTGAGTTCGGCGCAGCCAACAAGGACAAGCCGGTCTACGCGTATGGCCTGATGTTCCTTGAGGACCCCGCCGGGCAGGACCAGGCGCCGGATGCGGCGGCCGTTTCGCACGAGCAGAACCTCAAGGAGATGGAGGGGACGTCCACGCTGCTTGTGGATGCGAAGGTAGCGCATTCGCTGGGCGTTCTGGATTTTCCGTTAGGGATTGTGCTCGATCACGAGGGGCGCGTGCGCTATGTGGGTGTGCTGCCGGACGATGCTTTCAACGGGAATGGATATATGGAGAAGGTGCTGGGGAGGATGACGGGAGGTGTTGGCGCTCCAGGGCAGAAGTGATCGTGATTCCTGGCAGTGCGCGGCCGATGATCGATGCTACTGGCTTGTCCCTACCCGTTGAGTGAACAACACGCGCAACTCATCGATTTGGGCGGCAGTGCATGCGCGCTTGGGGATAGGGAGGAACTTTGCCGGGGCGAGGTAGAGCAGAAACATGTTCTGGTCTTCGGCGAAGGAGCGGATCGCCGACCAGTGGACTTCGGATTTGCTGTTGTTGGTGTGGGTGCGGATTAGATCGTCACTGATTTCCAGGTTCCATTCGCCGTCATTGGATCGAGTGCGGCGATAGCAGTATCGCCAATTCAAGCGCACCAGAACGGGGAATGATAGAAACAACAGACTGGCGGTGAATTCGATGCCGGCGGTGGTGTAGGAACCAGTGCGCCGCATGGCCATGCCAACTGCAAAAAAGATGGCCCCGCAAGCTGGAAGCAGGAAATCGAAAAGGGCGCGCGAAGTTTGACGATGGAGTCGCTGAGCCTGGACATAGTCGCTGAGTTCGAAGTGAAACTGAAGCTGTGGCATGCGTGATTCATCCCAGTATGCACCAGGAGCCTATAGAACAACCGCAGATTCCTCGACTGCGCTGCGCTCCGCTCGGAATGACAATGCAAGGATGAGGCTAGCTAGCGGGTTGAGCCTCGTGGAAATGGCGCCAGATCGATTCGGCCGTTTTCTTGGGGACTACGGCGGCGAGGGATTCGGCGGTGGCTTGCTGGACCTCGCGCAGGCTGCCGAAGTGTGCGATGAGGCGTTGGCGAGTGAGCGCGCCGACGCCAGGAATATCGAGCAGTTCGCTGGAGCGGTCGCGCATGGCGCGGCGCTGGCGGTGATAGCCGATGGCGAAGCGGTGGCTCTCGTCGCGGATCATCTGCACCAGGTGCAGCACGGGCGAGCGGCGGTCGAGGACTACGGGTTCGTCTTCGTTGCCGTGTACGTAGATGACTTCCTCTTTCTTGGCGATGGAGGCGAGGGGCTGGTTTGTGATGCCCAGTTCCTCCAGGGCATCGGCGGCCGCGTGAAGCTGGCCGAGTCCGCCATCGATGAGGATGAGGGAGGGCATGGTTTTCGGTTCTTTGTTGGTGGATGGAGAGCCATCCCCGGTCCCCGAAGGCGAGGGACCGGGGGCACCCGCACCTTGGGACGAGCTTTCGAGGATGCGTTTGTAGCGGCGTGCCACGACTTCGCGCATGGATGCGAAATCGTCCACTCCAAGCACCGTCATTACTTTGAACTTTCGGTAGGCGGACTTGTTCATCTTGCCGTCTTCCCAGACGACGAGAGACGCGACGGTTTCGGCGCCTTGAATGTGCGAGATGTCGAAGCACTCGATGCGCTTGGGAAGCTCGGGCAGCATGAGCGCGTCGGCGAGGGCTTCCTGAATAGCTTTGCGCGAGGGCTCGAGCACGCGGAAGCGCTGCGTGTAGGACTGCTTCGCGTTCTGCCCGGCAAGATCGACGAGAGAGCGCTTCTCGCCGCGTTGGGGAACGGCCAGCTCGATGCGGCGTTTCACACGCTCGCCCAAGAGCGTGGCGAGGGCTTCTCGATCCGGGAAGTCGACGGGGACAAGAATTGTGCGCGGGACGTAGGGCTGGTCGATGTATAGCTGCTTGAGGAGAGCTGAGAAGACGGCGCCGGGGTTGAACTCTACCTCAGGGGCTAAAGCCCCAGGCTTTTGTGAGGAGGGTTGTGCGTCCGGGCTAAAGCCCGGACCTACCGAGCCCGGACCTGCCAACTCACTCGTGTCGTCCTCAGTGCCGGTGGCGCGCTCGAGTGCGAGTGACTCCATCAGCTCAGGGAGATCTTCCCAGAAGAATTCGCGGCGGTCGACGATTTTACCGTTGCGCATGTGGAAGAGGTTGACCGCGAGCGATCCGCCTTCGAAGTGATAGCCGAAGACATCAGCGTCATCGTCCTGCTCGGCCGTGGCGATGCGCTGCTTCTCCTGAAGCTGGTGCACGGTGGTGAGCTGGTCGCGGAGACGCGCGGCCGCTTCAAACTGCTCATTTTCAGCGGCGGCCATCATGCGCTGCGTGAGCGCTCGCTCCAGTTCGGCCTGCTTGCCTTCAAGGAAGAGCTGCGCGTCGCGGACGGCTTCTTTGTAAGCCTCGGGTGTGGTGAGGCCTTCGACGCAGGGGCCGAGACAGCGGTGGATGTAGTACTCGAGGCAGGCGCGCGGATGCGTGCGATTGAGATCGACCTTGCAGCTCGGAATGAGAAAACTGCGATGGATGAGCTCGGCTACGCGATAGGCAAGATTGCCGGGAAAGTAGGGACCGTAGTAGGCCGAGCCGTCTTTGCGGAGGCGGCGCGTGACGAAGACCTTGGGGTACTTGTCGCCGAGGGTGAGTTTCACGTAGGGGTAGGTTTTGTCGTCGCGCAGCAGGATGTTGAAGCGCGGCTTCTTCTGCTTGATGAGATTGTTTTCGAGAGCGAGCGCCTCGTGCTCGTTGGCGACGAGGATGTAGTCGAGGTCGATGGCTTCGCGCATGAGGGAGCCGGTTTTGGCGTTGGCCTGGCTGGCCTCAAGCAAGTAGGAGCGCACGCGCGAGCGCAGGTTCTTGGCCTTGCCCACGTAGATGACTTCGCCCTCGGCGTTCTTGTAGAGATACACGCCGGGCTGAGTGGGCAGGGTACGGATTTTTTCGATGAGGTCCATGCTTCGATTTCAGTGCAAACGCCGGCGCTGGGTGATCGCAACGCGAACAGGCGGCACTTTATTTTAGGCGACGCAGATTGGATGAACGGGAGTGTTCAGGGGACTCCTGGGACGCCCTAACGTGCTGAAAAATCTTCCACTTCAGCCGGAGGTGAATGGCATTCCTTACCGAAAGGGTAAAGTTTACACGGTTTTTGCGGGTCGCCACGTGCGTGGAAATCGACCTAACTATCTGAAGGTGTTCGCTTTATTTGGCTGTCTGATGTTTGGCTTATGATGTGCATCCAACAGAAGTGACGGACAACGTGTCGGCCGGGCGATTGGAGTTTGCGAGCCACGGCGACAGGAGGAAAAGAGGATCATGATTTCTCGATTCGGGATTAGCTCCGGACCTTGCGTTGCGGCTGCTGCCGCAGCTTTGGCTTTGGCGGGAGTAACCGGTTGCGCCAGCAAGAATTACGTTCGCAACCAGACCGCTCCACTGGTGGACAAGACCAACACGCTCTCCGACAAGACGGCGGATAACAACCGCAATATCAAGGATGTTGATCAGCGTGCGCAGAGCGGTATTCAGCAGGCGCAGGGTGCTGCCAACACCGCTCAGCAGAATGCCCAGACCGCGCAGAAGGCCGCCGGCGATGCCGAGACCTCTGCCAACGATGCCGTTCATCGCGCCGACTCGCTCGACCAGGTGGTGAAGGGCCTCGACAACTACCGTTCCATGGCCGATACATCCGTGACCTTCGGCTTTGACAAGGCGGTATTGACCAAGGACGACAAGGACCAGCTTGACCAGTTCGCCGGCCAGCTGAACGGCGCCAAGAGCTACATCCTCGAAGTGACGGGCGGGACGGACTCGACCGGCTCGGCCGAATACAACTACGCGCTGAGCAACCGCCGCGCAGATGCAGTGGTCCAGTACCTGGCGTCGAAGTATGGCGTGCCGGCGCACCGCTTCTATTTGATTGGCATTGGCAAGGATAAGGAAGTTGCGCCGAACAATACCGCGGAAGGCCGCAAGAAGAACCGCCGCGTGGAAATCCGGCTGCTGACGAATATGGGTGGCGGCGACAGCGGCACCCAGGCGAAGTCGGCCACGCCGACGGGTAATTAAGCCCGCGGTGAGGTTTGACGCAGACCTAAATTACAGAACTAATGCGCAGAACAGGAAGAGCCCCGGACCCCCGCCGGGGCTTTCCTGTGTTTGGAGACATAGCTGGTAGCACTCAGCCGTCAACGCTTAGCTGGATGTGGCTGGGATAGCAGAGTCGGCCGTGGTGTCATGCTTTTGCGTGGTCGAGCTGCTTGATGTGTTCCGCGCGAACGTCGTTGGCGCTGAACAGCCGGAGGAAGGGCGCGTCGCCTGCGGCGGCCTCGACAGCCGGCCGCCCGTTGGCTTCCTCGCGCTCCACAATGCAGACTACGGCGGCGACGGTCATGCCGGCCTCTTTCGCGGCTTCGATCGCGTTGACAGTGGAAGCGCCGGTGGTGCAGACGTCGTCGACGATGACCACGGGTGCGCCTTCGCGGCAGAAGCCCTCGATGCGACGGCCGGTGCCGTGGGCCTTTTCCGCCTTACGCACCAGGAAGCCATGGAGCAGTGGCGAGCCGGGATGCTGCTGGGCGCGCCACGCGCTTGCCGTCGCCACATTCGACACGATTGGGTCCGCGCCCATGGTCAGGCCACCGACGGCTTCGGCGTCGATTTTGTTCGTCTCAAGCAGATCAAGGATGGCGTGGCCGGTTAGGCGCCCGCCCTCGGCGTGCAGCGTGGTGGTGCGGCAGTCGATGTAGTAGTCGCTCGTGCCGCCGGAGGAGAGCTTGAACTGGCCGAGTTTGAAGCTGATGCGGGCGAGGATGGAGAGCAGTTGCTGAGCGTGGCTGGAGGTGGTCATCGAGATCAATTCTAGCCGGTAGCTTGTAGCCGGTAGCTAGTAGCTGCACATTGGCGCGATGAAGCTACTAGCTACTTGGCCACTCATGGCTCTTTTCACATCTTGTCCAGATTTTGAAAGCCGCCCGTTCCCCAGATCATGAGCGCGAACAGGAGGAAGTTATAGCACGCGTGCACCACTGTGCTGGCCGCCAGGGAGCGCGTGCTGAGGCGCACCCAGCACAGGGCCAGGCTCACGGCGAACAGCAGGATGAAGGTGCCAAACGAGTAGCTGGTCTGGTAGCCGTGCATCAGGGCGAAGGGGACGCTGGTTGCGATAGACGCGAACACCATCGCACCCAGGGACCACTTCACTTTGCCGTTCTCGTCAGGCCACGGCGCAGGCCGATCCTGGATGCGCTCAGCTGTGAAATCCCACAGCGTGGAGAAGGCCGGCAGCAGGAATCCCCGATAGATCGTCTCCTCAATCAGCGGCGCAAGTGTGATGCCGAAGGCGAAGAGAAACCACGCGCCCCCGGGCATGCGGAAGACCTGATCGATCGGCGCTTCCTTGGGCCCCGGCAGCAGGAGGCCGTCGACGATGGCGAGGACGAAGCACGCGAACGCGGCCCAGAAGAGCTGCCATCGCAGGCGAAACGCCGCCGCAGCGCGCCACTCAACGCCCGCGAAAAATCGCGTGTGCCAGATCTTCGGGAAGATGAGCATCCACAGCGCCAGCGCCACGAGGTACCAGATGGTCTGGGCTCCCATTGTGTAGTGAATGTCGTTCGCGGCCTGCTTCTCCGTGTGAACACCGAAGAGGCGGAAGTGAAGCGCTGTGGCGGCTGCCGCTCCTGAGGCGAGCCAGCCCACGCTCAGCAGAATGCACATCAGCACAACATCGAGGATGTTGGGAAACCGCGGTGGCGGGGGCAGCCGGCTCGCGTAAGTGTCGAAATAGGATTCGGTTTGCGGCGCCGCTTCCGGCGCGATCTCCGTCGCTGGCGGAAGCAGATCCTGCGCCGGCGCGGGCTCGTAGCTCTCCAGTTCCGGAAGCTGCGGCCCTTCCGGATCGTGCGGGCCGGCCTGGGGTGGCGTACTCATTTGCGCACCGGCTTCCTGGCAGCCTTCTTCGTAGCTTTCTTTGCGGCGGTTTTTGCTGGCGCAGATTTGGCGCTCTTCTTCGGTGCAGCGACCCCATTGCCGTTCGAGGTCGGTGCGACGGCTGGGGCGACGATCTCCTCTTCCTGCTCAATCGCCTGCAAGAGCCCGTCGGCCGAAGTGTAGTATCGCCGCAGAAACTGCCCGGTATATGACTCCGCGTTTGCCGCTACCTTTAACGGCCGGCCTTCCGCAACCAAACGCCCGCCGCCCTCGCCGCCCTCTGGGCCGAGGTCGAGGATCCAGTCGGCGTTGCGGATCACGTCGAGATTGTGCTCGATGATGATGACCGAATTACCCAGGTCCGTTAGGCGGTGCAGCACTTCGAGCAGCTTGCGTACATCATCGAAGTGGAGACCGGTGGTGGGCTCATCGAGTAAGTAGAGGGTTCGGCCGGTCTGGCGTTTGGAGAGCTCGCGGGCAAGCTTCATACGCTGCGCTTCGCCGCCGCTGAGCGTGGTTGCGCTCTGGCCGAGGTGCACGTAGCCGAGGCCCACATCCACTAGCGTCTGCAGTTTTTGGTTGAGCTGCGGCACGTCCTTTAGCACGGTTAGCGCGTCTTCGATGGTGAGGTCGAGGATGTCGGCGATTGAGTATCCGTGGAACTTCACCGCCAGCGTTTCCTGGTTGTAGCGGCGTCCGTTGCAGACCTCGCACTGCACGTAGACGTCGGGCATGAAGTTCATCTCGATGCGCTTCTGCCCATCGCCCTCGCATGCCTCGCACCTGCCGCCGGCCACGTTGAAGCTGAACCGACCTGGCTTGTAGCCGCGCTCGCGGGCCTCCGGGAGTTGCGCAAAGAGATCGCGGATGGGCGAGAAGACCTGCGTATAGGTCGCAGGATTGGAGCGCGGGGTGCGGCCGATGGGCGACTGGTCGATGCGGATCACCTTGTCGAGCTGATTCGCGCCTTCGACCGATTCGTGTGAACCGGGCTCTTCGCGGGATCCGTAGATGGACTGCGCCAGCGACTTGTACAGAATGTCATTGATCAGCGTGCTCTTGCCGCTGCCGCTCACGCCGGTCACCACCGTCATCACGCCCAGCGGAATGCGGATATTGATGTCCTGCAGGTTGTGTTCGCGCGCGCCTGTCACCTGGATCCACTTGCCGGTGAGGGGGCGCGGCTTTTCGCGATGCAGGATGCCGATGTCGCCGGCGAGATATTTGCCGGTGAGCGATTCGGGGCAGTCCATGATCTGCTGCGGCGTGCCTTCAGCAACTACGTGCCCGCCGAGGCGGCCTGCGCCGGGGCCGAGGTCGATCACGTAATCCGCGTGGCGAATGGTGTCTTCGTCGTGTTCGACTACGAGAACGGTGTTGCCGAGATTGCGGAGTTGCGTGAGCGCTTCGATGAGACGATTGTTGTCGCGCTGATGGAGGCCGATGGAAGGTTCGTCGAGGACGTAGAGGACGCCGCGCAGCTTGGAGCCTATCTGGGTGGCGAGGCGGATGCGCTGACCTTCGCCACCGCTCAGAGTGCTCGCGCTGCGTTCAAGCGAGAGGTAGCTTAGCCCCACGGCGCACAGGAATTCCAGGCGCTCTTCCACTTCGCGGCGAATGCGATCGGCAAGCAGAGCTTCGCGATCGGTGAACTTGAATTCGTAGGCAGCCTGTAGGGCGCGATTCAGGGGAAGCGCTGTGAAATCGGCGATGGACATGCCATTGATCTTCACCGCCAGCGACTCCGGGCGCAGGCGCTTGCCTCGGCATGCGGGGCAGGGCGTCGCACTCATGAAGTTCATCATGTAGTCGCGATAGCCGTCCGAGCGCGCCTCTTCAATGGTCTGACGCAGATAGGCGAGGATGCCGTGGAAGCCCGTGCGCGAGGTTTCGTTCTTCGGCGGCCCGTAGACCAGGATGCGCTGATGGTTCGCGGGCAGATCTTCGAACGGAGTCTTGAGGTTGATGTTGTAGCGCTCCGCGGCAATATTGATGAGCCGCAGCAGGTATTGCGACGCGGAGCCGGGTCCGAGGCCGCCGTCGAGAAGAGGCTTCGACCAGTCGGTGATCACCTTCACCGGGTCGAGGTCGTACATGGAGCCGAGGCCGTGGCACTCCGGGCAGGCGCCGAAGGTGGAGTTGAAGCTGAAGCTGCGCGGTTCGAGTTTGGGCACGTCCAGGCCGCAGTCGGGGCAGGCCATGGAGGACGAGAAGAGCTGTTCTTCGCCGTTTGCCTGGAGGACAAGCACAAGGCCATTGGCCATCTGCAGGGCTTTGGAGACGGCGGCGTCAAGGCGTTTTTCCACGGAGGGCTTTCCACCGGGTGCAGCGGGCGCGTCGGTGCCGGGGGCCTTCAGGATCACGCGGTCAATTACCGCTTCGATGGTGTGGTTCTTGCGGCGGTCGAGCGCGGGCGGCTCGGAGAGGTCGGTCATCTCGCCGTCGATTCGCGCACGGAAGCCCTGCTGGTCGAGGTCGTCGAGCAGGTCGCGGAACTCGCCTTTGCGGCCGCGCACCACGGGAGCCATGATGGTGATGCGCTCACCGGTGCCGAGCTGAAGAATGCGCTGAACGATTTGCTCCGCGGTCTGCCGCGCGATGGGGCGGCCGCAGTTAGGACAATGCGGCGTGCCCACGCTGGAGTAGAGCAGGCGAAGGTAGTCGTAAATCTCGGTGATGGTGCCCACAGTAGAACGCGGGCTCCGGCTGGTAGTCTTTTGCTCAATCGAGATGGCTGGGCTGAGGCCTTCGATCGAATCGACGTCGGGGCGTTCGATCTGATCCAGGAATTGCCGGGCATAGGCCGATAGGGTCTCGACGTATCTCCGCTGGCCTTCGGCGTAGATGGTGTCGAAGGCAAGCGACGATTTGCCGGAGCCGGAGAGGCCCGTGACGACCGTCAACGTGTTGCGGGGGATGCGGACGTTGATGTCCTGCAGATTGTGCTGGCGCGCACCGCGTACCGAAATATGAGAGATGGACATGTCAGTGGATGTGCAGTGCTGAAGCAGGCTCAGGGGTTAACCGGAGATTGACCGGATAGGGAATCGCAACCAGTTTGAAACGCAACACGCTAGAGGTATTCTAGTTGTCAATAGAAACAAGGGTCAACGAAGGGTAAACTCTGCCAAGACAGTGAAGGCAGGGCCGGCCAGCATCTTAAGTTAGGGCCGCATTCGTTTTGACCGGCATTGCTGTCTTGGAGCCGCCTCGGTTGAGGAATGTATGACTGACTTGTTGAACTTTGTGATGTTGGTATGCGCGATCGTTGGCTCGATGGCGTTTGGTGTGCTCTCAGCATACGGCCTGTTCCGCGCCTGCTTTGCGCTGATGCGGCCGCGACCGGCGAAGGCTGTCGCGGTGAAACCGGTCACAGAAGTGGCGCTTTAATAGTTAGAGGCAACCTCAGTTCCTTCATGGCGCTTTGCGCCAATCCATCACAATGCGGCAATTATGCTGACGGGGACCCTGGAATTCGTCGCGGCCCTACGGGACGCGCTAGAGGTGTGGCGCATCACCCAGGACAAGTCTTCGCGATGCTCGACTTGGCCTGGGCTATTTTCGTTTCGCCCCTACCGGGGCAGGGTGGCTGCTGCTATTTAAGGGCGGATTCATCCAGCTTGCCGATCCGGCCTTTAGGGCCGACTACGTAGGGCAGGGAAATCGCATTCCAGTTGCGGTCGGCGTCCGGAGGCTCGTGCAGGGCTGCGTTGGGATGGATTGCGCGCCAGTTCTTGCCGTCGTCACTGGAGATGTCGGTGCCGTTGGGGCCTACGGTGATCCAGGTTTTGAGTTTTTCGTCGTAGGCGACGGAGGAGCGATAGCCGTGGGGCGGGGTTTGGGAGGGAGACCACTTGTATCCCCAGTCATCGCTGTATGCGGCCGTTTGCGCCGTCGCATCGGGCTGCTGGTAGTCCCCTCCCACAACCACTGCGTGACGCTTGTCCCCTTCGGATTTCTCGTAGGGCCGTGCCGCTACCGAAAATGCCCCGCTGCTATCTCCGGACGCAAACGGGAGGGAACTCCTCGACCACTCGGAGAAGAGCCCCTTCTTTACATCGAGACCGTGTTCTTCATGGATGATCTCCGATTTTGAGCCTCCGGTAATGAATGAAAACATGCCCTCACCGAGGTTATAGACCAGGAGGGAATTGCTCGCGGCGAACGCCGCCTGTCCGGGAATTGCGCTGATTGGGTACCCGTTCCAATTGTCGCCGAACTTACTGTTCTCACCTTGTTGCGAGAAGAGCCTGAATTTGCCGTGCACGGGATCGCCCAGAATGAAAATGGTGTCGTCATCTTCTTCGTACATCAACGCATCCCAGAAACCATCTTTGTCGGGATTTGTGAAGATCAGCTTCCAGGTGTGGCAGCCGTCCGTGGTTTTGTAGAGACGCGAGAGGTCGCCTTTGCCGCTGGACATGACGATAGCGGTGTTGGCGTCGAAGGCCTGGATGCCGCGGAAGTCGAGCTTCTCGGCTCCGGGCGGGATGGCGCAGGTCTGCCAGACGTAGCCGCCGTCTTCAGTGCGCAAGACGGTGCCGTTGGTTCCCGACGCCCAGGCCACGCCGTTGCCGACGTTGTGGATGCCGCGCAGATCGGCGGTCGTGTTCGAGGTCTGCATCTGCCACTGGGCCGCGACGGGCGTCGCAAGAACGAGCGACATGAGGAGCCGGATCGTGCGCATTGCGGAAGTGTAATGCCCGGCGGGCAGGTGGAAGGGCGCCGAGGGTTTTCTGTCTTCTGGGCTCAATGGTTGTCGACAGCCCCAAAGCAGGTTCTTCACTACGTTCAGAATGACAAGGTATTGGGTACTGCTTGCCGTTTGGACGAGGCAGGTTGAATCGAATGAGGGCTGTTTCGCGTCTACAATCATAAAGATGTCCGACGCTCTCTATCTGAGTTTGTGGTATCCGAATCTGCGGCTTGCGGGGCTGGCCGACAAGCTGATTCGGGTCCTCGGCGAGTTCGGGAAACACGGTGGCGAACCCCTCGTCTATTCAGCCACTGTGTGGCCCGTGAACTGGCACGAAGCGCCCGTCTGGCAACGGGTTTGGGGGCGCGCCGTGGGCCAGGCGGGTGATCCGGAGCAGCCGCCGCAACTCGGGGTGGAACCAAGGGTTGCAGTTGAAGAAGCGCTTGAGAACCTGCATGACGACTATGCCTACGAGTTCCAGATTGGGTGGTGGTTGTGGGAGCTCGAAACCGGCGCTGGGCTTCCACCCCATGGACAAAGACCTATCCATGGGGACCCCGGGCTTGAGCCGCGATGGGCGAAGACGTCGCGACTGGTGCGGGTGACGGGCTTTGGTCCGCTGTTTGATGAAGGGGCGTATGAGCAGGACGGGCACATCCGGATCGATTTTGGATCGGATGCGCCGTTTCTGGAGGAAGAGGCCGAGCTTGATTCGGCTGCGGCACAGCACATGGCTGAGAACGTGCGGCAGCTAGTGGATCTGACGAATGCGGTGGAGAAGGCATCGGGGGCTACGGCTCGGCTGTTGTGGAGCGAGCTGGGCGAGAGCCTGGCGCAAAGGCTTGCGGCCCGGCTCAGCCAGGGGAACTAGGTGCGCCTGACGATCGAACGATTGCGCACGCTGGTTTTGGCCAGCGGGGTGCTGTTGATTGCGGCACTGGTCGGCTTCCTGGCGCTAAGCAAAATCAAGAACAAGCTCAACCTGAAGGAGATTCCGCATAAGTTGGGGGCCGATATCCAGCGCCAGGCGAACGGATTCGTCTATACGCAGTCGCATGGCGGGCATACGCTGTTCAAGATTCGCGCCAGCAAGGTAGTGCAGTTGAAGAAGGATGGGCGCGCGCAACTGCACGATGTGGAGATCGAGCTTTATGGGCAGGACGGCAGTGTCGTCGATCGGATCAAGGGCGGCGAGTTCGACTACGACCAGAAGGCGGGGATTGCCGCGGCGGCCGGGCCGGTAGAGATCACGATCACGCGCCCGACGGAGGCGCCGGCGGTCGCGCCAGGGGCAAAGCCGCAGCTTCCGGCGAAATCGGGGCCGCTGGCGAACGCGGCGAATGAAGTGGCATCAGGGCAGATCGTGGTGAAGACCAGCGGGCTCACCTTCGATCAGAAGACCGGCTCAGCGACGACAGCGCAGCGCGTCGAATTCGCCGTGGTGCAGGGGCAGGGAAGTTCGCAAGGGGCTACGTTCGACTCCGACAAGGGGCAGCTCGTGCTCGATCGCAACGTGGAGCTGAATGTGCACCGCGGGCGAGAGACGATTGTGCTGCGCGCGGCGCATGGGGAGTTCGAGCGGACGCAATTGGTTTGTAACCTGACCGCCGCGCAGGCGAGCTACCGGAATGGGCAGGCTGCCGCGGGACGGGCTCAGATCCGCTTCCGCGAGGATGGGTCGGCGGAGCGGCTGGACGCGGACGATGGATTCACGCTGACCAACGCGGCGGGGGCCAAAGTGGCTGCCCCGAATGGATCGTTGGACTTCAATGAGAAGAATCAACCGCTGCAGGGGCGGCTTGAGGGCGGCGTTACGATGGACTCGGTCCAGGCCGACCGGAGCGTGCGAGGGACCGCGCCGACGGCGCTGCTGGCGTTCGGCCCCGACGGGCAGTTGAAGCATGCTCGGCTCGAACGTGGCGTGGTGCTGCACAGTGAACAGCAGGGACAGAATGAGCCGCACGTAATTCGCGACTGGCGGTCGCCTGTGGCGGATGTCGACTTTCGCAATGGGGCGAAAGGCCAGTTGCTGATGTCTTCCGTGAAGGGAACCGGCGGTGTGGTGATTACCGGACAGTCGCAGAAGCAGGGTGGCGCCGTAGTGCCGTCGCGGATGGCAGCGGATGAAGTCACAGGTGAGTTCGGCGATCGGCAGGAGTTGACGCGGATTACAGGAGTAGGGCACGCGGCACTGGAGCAAACCACCGCTACAGGTGCGCGGCAAACGACCAGCGGTGACCGGCTGGTGGCGGTGATGGCCTCGACGGGAAAGCAGGCTACGGGGCAGGGCGATCTGTCGCAACAGATTCAGTCGGCGACCATTGATGGGAATGTCGTACTGACGCAGCAGAAGCCGGGCGATGCGGGCGCTAAGCTGCGGGCGACGGCGGGACATGCGTTGTATGACGGTGGGAGTGAGTGGCTGCATTTGACGCAGAGTCCGCGCATTGATGATGCGGCGCTGCAGTTGACTGCGGATAGGCTCGACGTCTCGCAGTCGAGCGGAGATGCGTTTGCGCGCGGCAACGTGAAGGCTACCTGGCTGGACGAAACGAGGCGGGGGAAGACGGCGCAGGGCGGGCTGGCATTCGGAGGGCAGGGGCCGGCGCACGTGATCGCGGCCGAGGCCCAGATGCACCGGGATACCGGCGAGGCGACATTCCGCGGCGGGGCGCGGCTATGGCAGGATGCGAATTCGGTCGCGGCGCCAGTGATCGTGCTGAACCAGTCACGGCAGACGCTGGTCGCGCGGAGCGCGGCCGGGCAGCCGGTGAATCTGGTTCTGCTTAGCGGAAGTCAGGCGGGAAAGGCAAAGACGAAGGGTTCGGGGCCGTCGGTGGTTCGGGTGCGGGCGGGGGATCTGAAGTATTCGGGTGCGGAGCGGAAGGCGCTGCTACGCGCAGGGGCAGTAGGACAGGTTGTAGCGGAGACCGCCGAGGCCACGACCTCGTCGAACGAGGTGGAACTGGTGCTATTCCCGCCGGGGAATCATGCAGGGCCTGATGGCGCATCGGCGCAAGTCGATCATCTGACGGCGATTGGAAATGTGGTGGTGACATCTAACGGGCGTCGCGGAACTGGTGAGCGGCTCGTCTACTCAGGAGACAACGGGCAGTATGTGCTGACGGGAACGGCGGGTGCGCCGCCGCGGATGACTGATCCGGTGCGTGGATCGGTGACGGGAGAAGCTTTGATTTTCAACAGTCGCGATGATAGCGTCAGTATCGAAGGCCAGGGGCACAAGACATTGACGCAGACCGTCGCGCCAAAATAAGACTCTGGAATCAGCAAGATAGATGGAAACACTGATCGCCGAGGGAATCGGCAAGTCCTACAAGGGCCGGCAGGTCGTGCGGGGAGTCGACCTCAATATCTCCCGTGGCGAGGTGGTGGGCCTGCTTGGGCCAAATGGCGCGGGTAAGACTACTAGCTTCTACATGATTGTGGGCCTGGTGGCGCCTGACGCGGGGCACATCAAAGTCGATAATACGGAGATCACGCGCACGCCGATGTACCTGCGGGCTCGGCAGTTTGGCATCAGCTACCTGCCGCAGGAGCCGTCGGTCTTCCGGAAGCTCACCGTCGAAGAGAACATTCTGGCCGTTCTGGAAGGCCAGCCGCTGAGCTACAAGGAGCGGCGGAAGCGCGCAGAACGCCTCATCAACCAATTGAATCTCGGCCATATTCGGGCGACGCGTGGGTACGCGCTTTCAGGTGGGGAGAGGCGGAGGGTGGAGATTGCGCGGTCGCTCTGCATTCAGCCGAAATTCATTTTGCTGGATGAGCCCTTCAGCGGGATCGATCCGATTGCGGTGCTCGAGCTGCAGAAAATCATCTTCGACTTGAAGGCGAGCGGGATCGGGATTCTGATCACCGACCATAACGTGCGTGAAACACTGAGCGTTACGGACCGGGCGTACATCATCGCCGAGGGCAAGATATTCAAGGCGGGCACGCCGCACGAGCTGGGAAATGACCCAGATGTGAGGCGGATTTACCTGGGCGAAGGGTTCTCGCTGGACTAGTTTTTGATTGCCTGTGTAGATCAGGTGATCCGGGCGGGTAGTCTGTTCTTCTCCATCGGCTCCGTCGACAAGTCCGGCTGTGGTCCTCCATACTTCCTGAAATTGAAAACCAGAGAGGCTTCCCTATGTGCGACGACATGATTCACCAGGGCCTGACCCACGATCCTACGGTTACGCGTCGGACCTTCGGGCTTGGCGCGGCGGCCAGCATTGCCTTGCAGTCAAAACTCGCGGCGGCGCAGGCCAAGGTGGTCCAGAAAGATGTGGACGTGAAGATGGAGAGCGGCGTGTCTGATTCGGCGCTGTTCTATCCAGAGGGCAAGGGGCCGTGGCCGGCGGTTTTGGTGTGGACGGACATTCTTGGCCTGAGGCCCGTGTTTCGCGAAATGGGCCAGAGGCTCGCCGCCGAAGGATACGTGGTGCTGGTGCCGAACCCGTTCTACCGCAATGCGAAGGCTCCGGTGGTGGATGGCTCGTTCGACTTCAGCAAGCCCGAGGACCGCGCGAAGGTGATGCCCATGGCGGCTGCTCTTACCGCCGAGGCCAACATCAGCGACGCCAAGGCGTATACCGCCTTTCTGGACGCGCAGCCGCAGACTAATAAGAAGAAAAAGATGGGCGTGCAGGGCTACTGCATGGGAGGTCCGTTGACCTTTCGCACGGCTGCGACGATAGCCAATCGGATCGGTGCGGCAGCCACCTTCCACGGAGGCGGTCTGGTGAGCGACAAGCCGGACAGCCCGCATCTTCTCATCCCGAAGATGAAGGCGGAGGTTCTGTGCGCAGTTGCGGATAACGACGACAAGCGCGATCCCACGGCGAAGGACAAGCTGAAAGAGGCCTTCGCCGCGGCGCATCTGAAGGCTACGGTTGAGGTGTACGAGGGGTGCAACCACGGGTGGACGGTGCGTGGCAGCCAGGTCTACAACGAGGCTGGCGCCGAGCGGGCGTGGTCAGAACTGCTGGCGCTGTATAAACGGAACCTTGCCTGATGGGCCGAGGTCTGCTGGTTGATCTGCATCCGTCCCCGGTCCCCAAAGGCACGGGACCGGGGGCACCCGTCACTTAGCAGCGGTGAGGGATTCCAGGAATGCGCTGTTTTGCGTCTCCAGCTGTTTCGCGAGACCGCGTCTCCACCCTTCGGCTAGTTGCGCGGAGAGGGCGTCAGGGAAGATGTCTTCTTCACCGCGTTCCAAGCCATCGAAGATCCCCTTCGCGGCAGCAGCAGGCGAATCCTTCGGGATATCCAGGCCTTTGTTCATGTCTGTATCTACCGGGCCGAGGAAGACGCCGTGAACGGTGACACTGTCGCTCTTGAGAAGAGCCCGAAGCGACTGCGTCATGTTGAGCGAAGCTGCTTTCGAGATTGAATAGGACGGGATGAGTGGCAACGCAGCCACTGCCACGATGGAAAGATTGTTGACGACCGCGCCTTTGGATTGCTTCAACAACGGCAGGCATGCGCGCGTCATCTCGTATGGGCCCAGGAGATTTACTGCCAGGTGCGTCTTGATGACGTCGGCGCTGCTGAGATCGTCGTAGATCGCGATGCCTGCATTGTTGATGAGGATGTCGAGGCGATTCAGGCGAGAGACAGCCTCTGTGATTTGCGAACGATCTGTGACATCGAGCCTGATCGGAGTGATGCGTTTGTCACTCGTCTCCTGAAGTGTGCGCATGCCGGCGTAGACATGAGAGGCACCTCTCTCGATCGCTTCCTGGGCGAGAGCCTTGCCGATGCCGCGGTTGGCGCCGGTAATGAATACAGACTTGCCATTGATGTTCATGGGAATTCTCCTCGTGCTTCCAAGTGATCTTGTTTCATCCGCTATTACGAAGGACCGACGGCAAAGGATACGCAAAGCCGGTGACGTATCCTAGCCGAAGCGAGCTGCGTATTAGGGGTATGGAAACTTCGACCTTGACGTTGCCGGATGGCCCGCTGGATGCGCGGTATCGAGCGTTCCTTGAGACGCTCTCAACCATTCGGCCTGCGCTTCACCGGTATTGCGCGCGTATGACGGGCTCCGTGATGGATGGCGAAGATATCGTCCAGGACGCTCTCTTCGATGCTTATCGCAAACTCGAGACCTTCGATGTATCGCGGCCTGTTTCGCCGTGGCTTTTCCGCATCGCGCACAATCGCTGTGTCGACTTTCTGCGTCGTCGCGGCGTGAGGATGGAATCCGAGTCGCTGGTGGCAGCCGAGCCAGCGCTGGTTGAGCCTGAGTTGCCGCTGGGCAACGCGGTCAAGATCGCAGTGGAACACCTCGTCATCCATCTTCCGCCGATGGAGAGAGCGTGCGTTCTGTTGAAGGAAGTGTTCGAATACTCGCTTCAGGAAACAGCAGAATTGACGGGTTCGACCATTGCCGGCGTTAAAGCGGCGATTCATCGGGGGCGCGCGAAGCTCGCACAGATGTCGGAGCCCACGTTCAAACGGCGTGAGGCGGACCAGGAGCTTAGGCGCTTACTCGATCTGTATGTGAAGTGCTTCAATGACCGCGACTGGAGCGGGCTTCACGAACTCATCACGGCCGATGCGCGTCTGCAGGTGGACGACAGATTTGTGGGACCGCTCGCGAATGCTTCGTATTTCGGCGTGTATGAGCGCATGAAGGTTCCGTGGTCGATGGCAGTTGGAGAGGCCGATGGAGAACTTGTTGTGATCTGCCGGCGATGGATACAGGAGAGCTGGGTTCCTGACTCGCTGATTCGTGTTCAGCGAGAGGGGTCGAAGATTTCGCGGGTCATCGACTATCTGCATTGCCCATGGGTGTTCGCGGCCGCTGAATCTATCTCGATTGCAGAACAACCGCAGTGATCATCCGCGCCCGACGAGGCGCCCATTCCCTGATTCGAACTCTTAAGCAAGGCAGCTCAGGAAGAACGTGTGACGATCATGGGCCCGTGCTCCGGGCCAAGGTCCAGGTGTGCGCAGGACTTGGCTGGAACGCGAGATAACCGGCTTCGTCGAGCTGATCGCGGAGCAAACGAGGAGGTAGCGATGTGTCCTTTCTGTGTAGGTACAGCGGTATGGATTGCGGCCGGCGCAGTTTCGGCAAGTGGCATTTCTGCGCTTGCGGTCGCCAAGTTCTGGAACAAGAGCACGCAAGAGCCCGAACAAGGAGAGAGCGATGACAAGCAATGAGCAGATCGCAGCATTGAAGAAGCCTACGGTGGTGTCGGCGGAGGAGTGGGAAAGAGCCTGGCAAGCGATGCTGGTGAAGGAGAAGGAGCACACCCGTGCTCGGGACGCACTGGCGGCTGCGCGGCGAACAATGCCGTGGCTTGCGGTCGAGAAGGAGTATAGCTTCGAGGGTCCGCAGGGAAAGGTCACGCTGCTCGATCTATTTGAAGGCCGGCGGCAGCTTGTGCTCTATCGCGCGTTCTATGATCCGGGCGTTTACGGGTGGCCGGATCATGCATGTGTCGGGTGCTCACTTGGCGCTGATCAGGTGTCGCACCTGGCACACCTGCATGCTCGTGATACCACGCTGGCTTACGCCTCCCGTGGATCGCAGGAGAACATCGCACGCCTGAAACAGCGCATGGGTTGGGAACGGATTCCCTGGTACACGATCACCGATGATTTCGATAAGGACTTTGGCGTCGATCAATGGCACGGGCATAATGTCTTTTTCCGCGATGAGAATGACCGGGTGTTTCGCACCTACTTCACGAACAATCGCGGTGATGAAGCGCTGGGGACTGTGTGGAGCTACCTCGATCTGACACCGCTGGGACGCCAGGAGAAGTGGGAGGAGTCGCCGGCGGGATATCCGCAGACGGAGACTTACAAGTGGTGGCGCTGGCATGATGCCTACGGCAATGAGGACAAGAAGTGGAGCAACGTGGTAGACAACGCTACGGTGATCCTCAAGCTCTGATCTGCAGAGTCATTATGAGGCCGACTTGTGGGTGGATCTTCTTCATGTGCTTTCCCGGGCCTCCCGCACTTGGGGGCTGTGGGCGATTGATTGCCAAGGACCTGGGGTAGACTGACGGACTGCGTGGCGGCGGTTGCACAGCTCGAAGTTTGCAGCGGGTCCAGGGTCCGCAGGTAGCCTGAGGCGCGGGGTGCACCGGTTGATTTGCGTCGATGCAAGGCCTCATAGTGCGAGGCATCCTGAACTTCGTTCAGGGCAGGCCCTGGGGATCTCCCGGGGCCTTTTTATTTTTGAGTTGGGAGTGTCACTTTCCGGGTGCGTCCCGCATCGTATGACTCCAAAGAGTGTGTTCCGGACTGGCCATTGTTGCCCATTCCGGAACGCAGGACCGATAGAGGACGATTTCCGCAGAGTGACACAGTCTAAGCGTTTAGACTAGGCTGAAGATCTCGCGGGTATCTCCTCTTATGGCGTTGTTGCAGCCCAAATTGAATTTGAGAGTGGCGCAGCGCCAGGTCCTTACTCCGGGCCTGATGCAGATGGTGAGCGTTTTGGCGCTCAACAAGCTCGAGCTCAAGGAGATGATCGATGCGGAGATGGTCGAAAACCCCGTCCTCGAAGAGATCGACGAATCTGTCCCCATGTTCGATGAGGTGGCGGGTCGTGAGGAGCAGCGGGAGCGCCCAGCCGAGGAGACCCCGGCCCCTGCCCAGGATTCATTTAACGAGGTCGATTTCGGTTCCTATTTCCAGGAGTATCTCGACCCCGGCTACCGTACGACGCAGGAGTACGAGGAAAGCGAAAAGCCCTCGTTTGAGAACTTTCTCTCGCAGCCAACGACGCTATCAGATCACCTGGCGTGGCAGTTGGGAGCTCTGACGCTCGACCAGGACTTGGAGACGGCAGCCGAGTTCATTATCGGCAACCTGGATGAGAACGGTTACCTGTCGGCCGGCGAAGACGAGCTGACCGCGGCATTCGAGGAGTTCACTTCAGGCAAGCCCGCCGCCGAGGCCAACGGTCATACACCCCCTGGCCAAAATGGATCTTTGAACGGGACTCAGCCGGAGACGAGTCCCGCGCGGGAGCTTGTGCGCCGGGGAATCGACCTGGTGCAGCATTTCGATCCGGCTGGCGTGGGGGCACGGGACCTGCGCGAGTGCCTGCTGATCCAGATTGCCGCGCAACAACTGGAGTTTGAGGCGCTTTACGAGCGCAGGCATGCGGCGGCGGCGGTCGAGGCCGAGGATGAAGATGAGGACGTCGACGACGAGGATCTGATCGAAGAAGACGTGGAGAGCCCGCACGGGAGCCTGCAGGCGGCGGCGGAAGAGCAGCTAGAGAAACGGCGCCGGGCGATGGCCGTGGCGGCGCAGATTGTCGACAAGCACCTGCAACTGCTGCAGAAGCGCGATGTGAAGGATCTGTCGAAGGCGGTGCAGGCCTCGCCGGAGGACGTCCACGCGGCGGTGGACTTCATTCGCACGCTCGATCCCCGGCCGGGCCGGCTCTATAACCGTGAGCAGACGCGGCTGATTGAGCCGGATGTGCAGTTTGTGAAGCAAGGCGGCGAGTGGGTGGTGAGCATGAACGAGGAAGATCTGCCCAGCTTGCGGCTCAGCCGGCGCTACCGGCAGATGCTCGCGAGCCAGACCACCGACCGCGAAGTGAAGGACTACGTCAAGGAGCGGTTCCGATCAGCACTGCAGTTGATGCGCAACATCGCGCAGCGGAAGAGCACGATTCTGCGGACGTGCGAGGTGATCGTGCGGCGGCAGGTAGAGTTCCTGGAGGAGGGAATCGAATCGCTTCGGCCGCTGATGATCAAGGAAGTGGCAGAGGAGATCGGCGTTCATCCTTCGACCGTAAGCCGCGCCGTTGCAAACAAATACGCGCACACTCCTCAAGGCGTGATCGAGCTTCGGGCGTTCTTTTCAGAGGGCGCGAACGGGCCGGAGGGCGCGGATACGCCGCTGGTGGTGCTGAAGCGGAAGGTGCGGAAGCTGATTGAAGAGGAAGACCCGAAGCGTCCGCTGACCGACGACCAGCTTGCGGCGATGCTGCAGGCCCAGGGGATTCAGCTGACGCGGCGGACCGTGGCGAAGTACCGCGAGGATATGAACATTCCGAGTACGCACCAGAGACGACGGCGCGACTAAGCACCTGCGATGCGGCTGAGTGTGAAGGTTGGGCGCCCAATCTTGCAGGGAGCATGCCCCTGTCAATTTTTACTCTTTACATCCAATTTGGCGTGGAGTTCCTCTGAGTTGTAGGCAGGGCTGTCCGCAAATCAGCAATCCCCGGGGAGCACACGACCTGAACGCAATTCCGAACAGCAGCGTCAATCGAGGAGGGAATCATTCCTTCGGGTGTGGTTCCGCGATTGAGTTTTGTGCGTCTTTAAGAGTAGGACGTGATGAACCGTGATGCTTTTAGCTTCTTTTGTGCCGCGCATCGCGAAATGCTATAGAATCCACAGTCTCAGGTACAGTTTTGGCCTGGGCAAAACAGAGCAGAGCGGAGGCTGACCATGGAAGTGGAGTTGACCGCCAGGCAAGTGCGAATTCCGAAGGCACTGCGCCAGCAGGCCGAGGAAGGTATGGACCGCATCGCCCGCATTCTGGGCAAGACCACCAGTGCATCCGTAACGTTTCGAGTGCAGCGTCACCTGCATATCGCCGAGTTGACGGTGAACGCGCGCATGCACACCATCGCCGCCAAGGGACAGGCGGACTCACAGGAGTCGGCATTGCGCGCAGCGTTGGCGCATGCGGAGCAGCAGGCGGTTCGTTACAGGGATCGGCACCTGACGCGCAAGCGCCTGCCGAAGGAAGAGAAGTTAGCTGAGGCTCCGCCGGTTACGCGCGAGAAGAAGGCGCGCTCGGCGGCCGAAGGGGATGGAGCGGCAGCAAGGGCCGCCAAGCCGCGTGCAGCGATTCCCGCGCATTCTTTCCCGGCTACTTTGTCCGTGATGGAGCCCCACGTTGTGAAGAGTGCGGACGCGATTGCGATGCGTCCCATGACCGTGGAAGAAGCGGTGAAGGAAGCGGAGTTTCGCGATAAAGACATTCTGGTGTTTCGCAATGCGGCGGGAGAGTTGTTTGTGCTGCACCGCCGTCGGGACGGACAGATGGAATTGGTAGAAGTGCCGTAGAAAGAGACGGGGTTCGGCGCGGATGGGGGCCGCGCCGGATCTTCTTACTGAAGTTTCTGCAGTCCTGACGGGGAGCAGGCGTTCGTGTGCTTGTCCGCAGGTCTTACCTTTCCAGCTTTCAAATGATGCTTCGCTCCGATGCGTCCGATTGCCTGCCTGCCTTGCCTTTTGCCAAGCTCTTTTCAAATGGGGGCGATGAACCTTTGGGGGGTCCTCTGCGCCGAAAGCCGGGAGGAAACCGGGCGGGGACTTTGGTGCCAGGCGCTAACCACTTTGAGGGATTCTGAAAAAGCCAGCCAAATTATTACGATGAGATCAACGACAGGTGCGCCTTGAGGCGCGGGTCGGAGGGTCATATTCATGGGGCTGCGGGGCTGAACCACTGGGTGGCAGATTGTACTATCGAACCCTTTATCGAACTGGCTATCAGACCAGGCACACGGTATAAGAAATCAGCTAGAACAAGCCCGCTGAAATAAAGAACGACGTGGAGGAAAGATGGCGGCGCTTGTTTGGGATGGGATCGGATTGATGCGGCCTGAAGACCCCGGATGGGCGCAACAGCGGATCGTGCTTGATGCCTTGCCGGCGCTTGTGTTCGTGGAGCGCGGCGGCATGATCGTGTATGCGAACGCTGAAGCGCGCCGCGAGATCGGCGTCGAGGGTGCATGGCAGGAGCGCCCGGTAGACGACGTTCTTTGGGGGCTGCACGCCGGCACCGCCGAGCCGCGCACGCATATTACGGGTACGGGGCGAAGCAGCCCATTCCACGCGACGCTGGCATGCAAGAACGGCCGCATGACGCCGGTGGAGGGCACTCAATGTCTCGTCGATGTTCTGAAGCGCGAGAGCGTGATCGTGGCCCAGGTTGCGGGGCGCGAACGCACGCGGAAGCCAGGACTGATGGAGGATGTGCTGGCCAGCCTTCCGGAAGCGGTAGTGATTGTCTACGGCTCGAAGGTGCTGTACACCAACCCTGCATTCACCAGGATTTTTGGTTTCCTGGCTGATGAGGTGAGCGGGGGCGAACTTCGCGAGTTCATGGTTCCTGAGACGCGGCTCTACGAACACTCCATGCTGCAAAAGCTGGTGGACGAGACGGGGCACGCGTCCGTGGAGACCGTGCGGTACAACAGCAAGGGCGAACTGGTGGATGTGGCGATGCAGGTATCGCCGCTGCAGGTGAGCGGCGGCAAGGCCGGCTACGTCTTTACGTTTCGCGATATCAGCGAGCGCAAGCAGGTTGAAGCGAAGCTGCAGCACGATGCCATGCATGACGTGCTGACGGGATTGCCAAACCGCGCGTTGTTTGCCGATCGGCTTAAGCAGGGAATGAACCGCCGCGAAAGGCGTGCGGATCGCGGATGCGCTGTCTTCTTCCTGGACGTGGATCACTTCAAGCAAATTAACGATTCTCTCGGCCACGCAGCGGGAGATGCTCTGCTGATTGCGATGGCCGATCGGTTGCTGAGGGTAGTGCGTCCGCATGATACGGCGGCGCGCATGGGCGGCGACGAGTTCGCAATTCTGGTGGAAAACATCCTGTCTGTGCAGGACCTGGATGCGTTGGCTGAAAGGATCCTTGCGGAGCTTGACGAGCCCTTCGAAGTGCTGGGACATCGGCTGCAGGTTTTGTCGAGCGTGGGAATTGCGCTCGTTCGTAACGAACATCGCACGCCAGAAGAAGTGATCACGGACGCTGATGTTGCGATGTATCGCGCCAAACAGGAAGGCGGACATCGGTACGCGATCTTCGACCGGCATATGGAAGTGCAGGTTTCAAGCCAGCAGGAACGTGAGCGCGAGCTACGCGAGGTGGTGACGAACCGCGAGTTCGTCTACTGGTATCAGCCGATCTATTGGCTCGCGGACGGTAGGCTAAAGGGCTTCGAATCGCTGCTGCGGCGAAAGATGGCGAAGGGCGCGCTGGAGAGCTTCCGCGACTTGCTCCCAGTCGCTGACGAGACGGGGCTGTCGATCAGCCTGGGACGCGATGCAATCGAATCGGCGTGCTCGCAACTGGTTGAGTGGGACCGCCGCATGCCCGGCAACGAGATAATTCTTACGTTAAATCTTTCGCGCCGGCAGTTCTACCAGGAAGAACATCTGGAACAATTAGGCAGGACGCTGGCTTCGACGCGCATCGATCCTTCGCGGCTGCTGTTTGAAGTGTCGGAAGGGACGCTGAACGAGAATCCCGACAAAGCTCTGGTGATTGTGCAGCGCCTGGTGGACTGCGGCGTGCGCATTGCGATGGACAACTTTGGCGCCGCGCTCGCGCCGCTGAACCATCTGCTGAGGATGCCACTCGATCTGGTCAAACTGGACCCGAAGATCACGGCCAGCGTGACAGGCACGGGCCGGCAACAAGCCATGGTAGAGTCGCTCCTTCATGTATGCCGGGCCGCGGGCATGCAACTGGTGGCGCATGGAATCGAGACGCCGGCGCATCTGCGGATCTTGCAGGAGATGGGGTGCGAGCTTGGACAGGGATATTTCCTGGCTCCGCCAGTGGATGCGAAACAGGCGGAGTATCTGGCTTCACACAATGGCCGCGCCTCGATGGTCAGGGGTCGATAGGACTAACGTGGCGCGATGGTGACAGTGTAGGATGGGCGCATGTCGGATCAGTCATCGCCGCAGAGCTCTACCCCGGCCATTCAAGACAAACAAGATGAAAAAGAATTGGTGATCGTCACAGGCATTTCAGGCGCGGGCAAGGCGTCGGCGCTGAAGGCCTTTGAGGATCTTGGATTTCACGCGGTGGACAATCTGCCGCTGGAATTGCTGCATGACTTTGCCGGGTTAGTGCACAAGTCTCCTGAGATTCAGGATGCGGCGATTGTGGTGGATGTGCGCGAGGGGCAGACGCTCGATCGGCTACCTGAAATTTTAAAGAGCGTGAAGATGGTGCTGCCGACGCGCGTGGTGTTTCTGGATGCGCAGGACGCAGTGCTGGTGCGACGGTACTCTGAGACGCGGCGGCCGCATCCGCTGCGGAAATCGGAGACAGTGTGGCGCTCGATCGCGGAGGAGCGGCAGTTGCTGGATCCGATCCGCAATGTGGCCGACACCCTGATCGACACATCGAATTTCAACGTGCACGAGCTGAGGGCGCATATCCTGTCGCGTTTTGGGCAGGAAGAGCAGGTCAGCAATCGGCTGCTGGTGTCGTGCCTGAGCTTCGGGTTCAAAAACGGCGTGCCGCTGGATGCAGATATGGTGTTCGATGTCCGGTTCCTGCCGAATCCCCATTTTGTGCCGGAGTTCCGGAAGAAGACGGGAAAGGATCCTCGGGTTGCAGAGTACGTGCGCAGCTTTCCGCAGACTATGGAGTTCCTTGGGCGTGTTACGGACCTGATGCTCTATCTGCTGCCGCATTACGTGCATGAAGGCAAGAGCTATCTGACGGTGGCGTTTGGATGCACCGGTGGGCAGCATCGCAGCGTGATGATGGCGGAGGATATGGCGGTGCGGCTGCGCGATGCGGGGTACCAGGTGAAGGCGATTCATCGGGATATGCCGAGAGAGGCGTGAGGCAGGGAATAGGGAGTGGAAAAGAAGCGGCCTGCTTCGTGTTGAAGCAGGCCGTTGTGTTTGTTTTTGATCACCTGATCACTGGAACACCTGATCCCCCTCGTGCTCAGAACTTTTTCTTGATGAGGGCGTCGACCCCGAAGCCGCCGTTGGGTGGGCGCGTGGCGCTGAGGGAGACTTTGGGGGAGATCTTGTATTGGCCCTGCACCGTCTCCGTCCCGTCCGCGGTATTGGTGGAGAAGGTGACGAACAGATTGCCGGTGACGCGCTGCTGAATGGTGATGTTGGCGCCGGACTGCTGACCGTTCGCATTGCCAAGCACAGGGCTGATGGAGAGCTGAGAGATGCCAGCGACCTTGGCAAAGCGACTGGTGACCTGGCTCGCGACCTGGTTTGCGACGAGCGATTCGGCCATCTGATTGGGCGTTGCCGCGGGCGCGTTGTCCGCTGCTTCCGTGGTCGATCCGAAGGCGAGCAGGTGGATGATATCGGCCTCAGGCAGCGCGGGGTCGGATGTGTACTGGGTGCGCATCTGGTCCGTCGGGCCCTGGAAGCGCATGGTGAGGTTGTACTGCTGAATGGTGGTTCCGACCGATACGTTGACGACCGGTTGAGTCTCAGATGGATTGACGAACTGAATGGTTCCACCGTTGAGGATGTAGCGGTTGTTGTTGAGGATCATGTCGCCGCCGGTGAGGTTGACGCGACCGAGTATTGCGGGATTGTCGGCGGTGCCGCGGACCTGAAGATTGGCCGATCCGTTCACGCTGAGCGTGCGGCTGGCGAGAGCGATGTTGTTGGTGGAGCGCACGGCGAGGTTGAGGTGGATGTTCTGCGTCACTCCGCCAACGGTGGGCGGCGCGGGCGCTGTTCCTCCGAACTGGCCGATGAAACTGGTGAGATCGAACGCGGGCGTGAAGGAGATGTTGGTGAGGTCGACGTTGCCGCCGAGGACTGCGTTCTCGGTTGTGCCGGCGAGGTGGATGTTTGCATCGATGGCTTCACGCAGGCCCTGCGGATAGAGAAGACGAATGCCCTTCGCGGCCATACCGAGGTCGAACTGAACGGTGGGCCTGTAAGCGACGCCACCCGAGGCCGTGACTTCTCCTCCGCCCACTGTGCCTTTGAAGCTCTGAATGTTGATGCGGTCGGTGGTGAGCTTGAGAACTCCATTGCCGTTCTGCAGGCCGACTGGCGTGTCGGCCGATGCGTAGCTGGCGTTGACGATGTCGATTTCCCCGCCGATGTCCTGAGCCGAGACGGCTCCGTGGGAGTCGATGTTGAAGCGGATCTGGCCGCCGGTGCGGACGTCGGGATCGAAGATCTGCGCGATGGCGAGATCCACGTTGCCTTTGAGGAGCAGCGACATGGGACCTTTGTCGACGGGAACTGAGCCTTCGAATTCGAGGTTGGTGTCAGTGCCTTTGATGGCCGAGTGCTGCAGCGTGACTACGTTGTTCTTGTAGTCGGCGTGAATGGGAGCAGCACTGGCGAGCTGTATGGCGTTGTTGTAGTTCACGTTGAGGTAGGGGATGGTGACGTGCGCCTCAAGCAGATTCTTGTTCTTCGCGGGGCCGTGCACGGTGGCGTGTACCTCGGTTGCGCCGGAGAGCGTGGAGGCGTTGGCGGGTGAGTAGAGCGCGACGATGGGCTGCAGCGGGATGTTCTGCGTGTCGAGCGTAGCGTCGGTTTCGTAGTCACCAGTGAGGTTGACGCGCGCCTTGGCCTGAATGTTGGTATTGAGCGCGGCTGAGGTAAGCACGGCGGTAGCTACGTGGTTGGCGACGTTGGCGTCAAGCTTGATGTTGGCGACCTGCTGCTTCTGGATGGTGAGCGAGGGAACCTGAATCGATGCGGCGAGCTGCGGGTTATCGAACGTGCCCTGGCCGCTGGCGTTGATTGCGACTGTGCCGGCTGCGTCGAGATTTTTGGCCTTCACGGTTTCGAGCTTCTGGATGTCGATACCGCTCGAGGTCAATTGCGCGGTGTAAGTCTTCTCTTTGGGCCGGACGCTTACATTGCCTTGGATTGAACCTGCGGGCAGCTTGATGCTGAGGTCGGCCTTCGCCTGGTCCCCGGTGCCGCCGAAGTTGACCTGGACGGAGTTAATGGGCTCGTTGTAAGCGTTGGCGCCGGTGATGGACAGATTGCCGTTGCCGATGGGGTTTTCTTCAGATCCGTGCAGATTGAGGTGCGTGTTGAGCGTGCCGGAGACGGGTAGGTTCTGTTGGCCGGCCACCTTGGTGAGGCTGGCGATGTCGAGCTGCGAGCCGTCGAGCTGCACCTGCAAGGGGCTGGTCTTGGTGAAGGCCCACTTATGAAGGCCGACGCTGGCGTTCAGGCCGATGTGGCCCTTAGGCAGTGGCTCAAGGTCAGCGTTGATCAGTTTCGCTTGCGAGGGGCTGGCGTCGATGCCGGTTCGGATGAGTTTCCAGTTGCTACCCATGACCTGAAGATCGTGGGCGACAAACTCGCCCGTGATGTGCGGAGCGGATGTGGATCCGGAGAGTTGCCCGTTGAAGTCGGCGGACCCGGCGAGCGCAAGTGGGGCCGTGGCGGGCTGGCCGGACTGGCCCGGCTTGGGCGGGTTGAGCATATTGATGATTCCAGCGATCTCATTGAGATTGGCGAAGTGGAGATGGAGCGCCATGCTGGAGTGACTGCCCAGCGCGCCGTTCAGGTTGATTGTGCTCTGCGGGGTTCGGACATAGCTGTGGTTCAGAGCGATCGATTGATTGGCGCCGGTGTAGGTGGCATGAATTTCAGCGTCAATAGGAACCTGTGTGGGCTGCGGCTTTCCATCGGGACCTACCGTTGTGGCAGCGAGGACAGGCGAGCCGGCCGCCTCGCCATGCACGGAGGCATCGACTTTCGCCACCATGTCAGAGATGTTCTTGCCCCACGTGGCCTGTGCATTCGCATTCAGCGTTCCGGAGACCGCGATCTGCTTCATGCTCGCGGGTAGCGCCCGCTGCAGAGCGGCACGGTCGGCCTCTGAGAGCGAGACATTGTGCACCGTGGCGACCATCTCATTTTTAGGAGAGTCGCTGCCGAGGCCGTTCATGGCGCCATGCGCAGTGACCTGACCGCCTAACACCCCAGCACTGAAGTCATGAAGGACAGCATTGCCATGGGCGAGCGAGTAATGAGCGGACAGATTGTTAATGGGAGTGCGCAGCTGGGGCGAATTGACGAGAAGCTGCTTGCTGGCCAGATCGCCGTTGATGACCAGGTTCTGCATCGCCGGCTCATTGGCAACCTGCTGGTATGTGGCCGAACCAGTGGCGCGAATCAACCCCTGCGGAACAGAGGGGCTGTTCAACAGCTTAGCTAGCTGGCCGCCGTTCACGTCGACTTCATACTTGGCGTCTACGTGAGGCGAGCTGAAGTTTGTGGCCGTGGCAACGATGTTGGCCTGAACAGAATTCGAGGTCAGTTGTACGCGATGGAGCTGGAAGGTTGTGGGGCTCGCGTCGAACTGGGCGTCGAGGTTATGGTCGAATGGCTGATACGTACCGAAGATGATGCGGCCATTCTCGTACTTGAGCTCGCCGGAGTAGACGGTGCGAGAGGCGTCAAATGCGGCACGGAGGTCGAGGTTATACAGATTGGCGGAGAGCGGCGTGGCCTGCGCGTTGTAGTAGATTTCGCCTTTATCGAGGACGGTGTGGCGGATGCCGAGGTCCCAGATTGTCGTGTTGCTCTTGCTGTTGCTGGGCTTCGGCTTGGGAATGTTGCTCACACCATGCTTGTCGACGAAGACCTCCACAACGGGGTGATCGAGCTGCACATCAGAGAGGTACCACTTGCGCTGCAGGAATGAGACGATCCGGACGCCGACGTGAGCGTGCTGCAACTGGAGAACAGGGATGTTGGGATACGGGGCGGCCCCGTGCAGGGTAACGCCGTAGATGTCCAGGCCAAGCGGGTTAAAGCTCAGCGCGAAGTTCTGCAGGTCAAGGCGCGTGCCGAGGCTGTCGGCCGCTGCGCTCTGTACTTTCGTAATGATGTACCGATGGAACTTCTGGCTGTGCAGAAGTACGGCGACGATGACGGCGATCAGAATCGTGAGCAGGAACGTGATGCCGCTGATCCACGCGAAGACTTTGCGCAGGCGATGGCTCGGCTGCCATACCTTCAATGGCGGCCGCTGGCGATTCCGATTCGGATCGGGCGGCGGCTCTGGCTGGAACAGGGGGCGTGCTGTGCTCATATATATCCTCGCTTTAATCCGTCGCTAAAATGCCTGACCGATGGTGATGAAGTAGTTTGTCGACTTAATGCCGCTTACGGGATTCAGGTTCTGGCCGACATCGATGCGGACAGGGCCAATGGGCGTGGCGTAGCGCAGGCCGACGCCGACGTTGTTGGAGTATAGCTTCGTGAAGTCGTGGAAGCCGACGAGCGGAAACACGTTGCCGCCGTCGTAGAACGGCACGATGCTGAGCCCCTGCTTGATGGGGAGCGGGATGCGTGCTTCAGAGTTGATGATCAGTTCTTCATTGCCGCCGGCGGGCACGCGAATCTGCTGGCGATCAGAGAGCGCGCAGTCGGGCTGTCCGTTCACGCAGATCCACACGCTGTTCTGCGGACCGGCGCCGTCAAGCGGGAAACCGCGCAACGTGCTGCCGCCGCCTGTGAAGAAGGCCTGGCTAAGCGGCACAAAGCTGTTGCTGAAGGGCTGCGCGAGTCCAATGCGAACGCTTTCAGCCCACACGATGTGGTGGAACTTCTCGTGATACCAGGCGGCCTGCCCTGTGAGCTTTGCGAAATCAACGTTGGAACCAAGCTTGCTGGTGTTGAAGTCGAGTTCGATAGAGTCGAGCACGCCGCGGTGTTCATCGAGAGGGTTGTCGCGCGTGTCGCGAGTGAGATTTGCGCTCAGCGTGGAGAGGCGAATGTTGCGGTCGCGCTCCGGCACCAGCGCATCGATGAGCACGTGCGTGATGCTGGTGTGGCTGTAGCCGTAGCGGAAGAACAGGATGTTCTTGAGGGCGCTGTCGATTGGTTTCTGCATCTGGAACGTGGCCAGCTCTTCGCGCGATGAGTAGATGGGGTTCTCCTGGTTTGTCTCGAAGGAGAGGCCGGTGGTCGCTTTCCAGTTCGACCAACGGAGCGTGGGATCGATGTAGTAGAGAGCCGCGCGCTGATCGAGCCGTCCGCCGAAAGCGGTCAGGTTAAGCGACTCGGCTTTGCCGCGAATGTTGTTGCGCGTGTACTGGAACGTCCCGCGCGGGCCATAGAAGGTGGCCTGGCTGGTTTTGTATCCGGATGGGAGTCCGACCGGAGGCAGATTCGGCAGCGCCACGGTTCCGCTCGGGATGCTGCCGCCGCGATTGATGACTTCAAAGCCGAAGCCGTACTGGATTTCGTTGCGCGGCGCCTCATGCAATTTGACCAGCACGTCTTCAACGTTCTGGGTAGTGATGGGACGCTTGAGGTCGACCTCCGCCCAATCGAATACGCCGGTGTGCTCGTAGAGCTTGGCGCCGGCGGCGAGTAGGGAAGTCTCGGTGAGGGGCTGTTCGGGCTTGAGGTCGGACACGTCAGCGTTGATCATCGTCTGGCGCGTGTGCTGGCGGCCGAGCGTGACGACGTCGCCGGTGAGCACGCGCGGGCCTTCATAGATGTGGTAGACAACGTTGATGCGGTGCGGCTCGTTCTTTGAGACTGCGGTGGCGGTTTCGCGGAAGCTCGCAGTGAGATAGCCGGACTTGAGGTAGTTGACCATGATCTGCGTGCGGTCTGCGACGACGTGCGCGCTTGAGTAGGGCTGGCCGGCAACGACCTTGAGGCCGCCGGGTGCGTATTGCGAAGCCGGGAAAGTGTCGGCGCCTTCGATTTGGAGGGATTCGACGATGTCGCGCGGGCCTTCTGTCACGGCGAAGGAGACGTTCACGTCTCCACCCTCGTTGGTCACGGTGGGCACGACCTGCACGGAACTGAAGCCTTCAGACTTGTAGACCGCTTTAAGGTTGTTAACGCTTTTGCGGAGAAGTTCCTGGCTGAACTTGCCGCGCGAGAACAAATGCTCTTTCTGAACGGCAATGTGCGGCGTGAGCTGGTCGGACTTGAGCTGCTGATTGCCGGTGACCTTAATGTCTTCGACTTTGTGTTTCTTGTCGCGCGTGATGCGATAGACGACTTTGTCGTCACCCTGAGGCTTTTCCATCTGCGCTTCGACTTTCACGTCGAAGTAGCCCTTGTCCTGAAAATAGGAAGTGAGGGCCCGCGTACCTTCCTGCACGGTTTCTTCGTCGACCCCGATGCCCTGGTACATGGGCAGCAGCTTCTTCTTATCCCAGCTCCACAGGTGTGCGCCGTCGATCTCGACTTTGGTTTCCGGTCCGGGGTTCACGGTGAAGTGAATGTCTGCTCGGTTAGTGGTGGCGTGGTATTCGGCGCCAGCAACCTGAACCTGCGCGCTAAGCAAGCCCTTGCTTTGCAATTGCGTTTGAAGATAGGTTGAGGCGCGATTCAAAGTCGAGAAGTGATATGTCTTGCCGGGACGTATGGCTTGTTGGCGTGCTCGGGCCAGCAGGCTCTTCAGACTTTCTTCCAGCTTGTGCTGCTCATCATTTGGTAGGCCGCCGGAGATAAAGACATCGCCGAACTTCGCGCGCCGGCCGAGCTTTGTGGTGAAGATGATGTTCGCGAGGCCGTGCGTTGTTTCAACTTTGACTTCAGGGTTCACTTCGACCTGAAAGAACCCCTGCTGGCGAAAGAAGGTGACGAGCGCCTGTCGATCGCGCTCGACCTCTGAGGCGCTGTAGGGAGTTTCCGTCGGGTAGTTCGCAACCTGGATGAGGCGTGAGTAAGGAAAAATTGTTGCGCCGGGGAACTGGTAGATACCGAAGTAGACAGCGGGCTCAAGGACGAAGAGGATGCGCACGCCGTTGGCATCGGGATCGACCTG
Source organism: Occallatibacter riparius (assembly GCF_025264625.1). Taxonomy (NCBI): domain Bacteria; kingdom Pseudomonadati; phylum Acidobacteriota; class Terriglobia; order Terriglobales; family Acidobacteriaceae; genus Occallatibacter; species Occallatibacter riparius. The sequence continues at coordinate 5,703,160 of NZ_CP093313.1, read as the reverse complement.
AATGCGCACATCGCTAAATTTGCCCTGCGACTTGATGGCCGCGGCGGTCTGGTTCACCTGGTCCTTTGAGAACGGCTGGCCTGCCTTCTGGGCGAAGAGAGGCTCATATTGCTCGGTTTTCACATCCGGTTGGCCGGCAATCTCGATCGCCGCGACGTTCTGGCCTTCGTAGGCGCCGAACATCTGCTCGGCCGCTTGCGTCGTCTTGGGAAGGGATCGATTCGCACGGTCCTGCGAGGGCGCAGGCTGCTGGGCGACCGCACCGGTGGTTACTACTGCAAGGGCAAATGCAGCGAGGCTATATATGAAGGCGTGCTTCAATGAAATCGCCGTAGAGCGCTGATACAGAAAGGTAGCGGCGGAGCTGGTAACGTGTAGTTCCACCCCGAGGTAGATGCTGGGGAAAAGGGCTGGGTTGACCGCACCAGAAGAAGTGAATTCCGGCTCTTTACAAGATTAATTGATGAAGCCACCGATGTGGTCGTTGGGGGCATCGCAACACCTGTGCGACCGGTGTAGCTGCACGGGTACCGCGGCGCGGTCTGAGGTGCGAGATGCCCACTCCGGGTGGCGTAAAAGACGAGCTGAACCATCGCGAGAAACACATCTGGGAGCTCGTAGCGCTGTCTCCGGCCAAGAGCCTGTGGGACTTGCGCGATGTATCGATTCGGAATATCGCCACGCGAACGTGGAAGGCGATGCTGCAGGACCGCCTGTTTTCGATCGCTGCGGAATTGGGTTTCTACTTTCTATTTGCGCTGTTTCCCGCCCTGATTTGCGCGACAACCATTCTCGGTTTCATGGCTCTTTCCGGAACTGACATTTACCGGCGCTTGTTGGAATACATGGCGCTGGTTGTACCCCAGTCGGCTCTCGGCATGGTGATGAAGACGTTCAACCAGACGACGATCCATGCGACAACCGGAAAGCTGACGTTGGGATTGCTGGCGGCGGTCTGGTCCGCTTCCGTCGGTATCTCAGCAGTGCAGGACGCGACGAACGCGGTCTACAAGATTGCCGAAAGACGTTCGTATCTCAAGGCGCGTATCCAGGCGATAGGACTCACCATGCTGCTGATCTGCACAGTGACTCTCTGTCTGGCTTCGATGTTCGCGGGCGATTTCCTCTCGGCATGGGTTGGCCACCATCTTCACGGTCACATTCTCAATTACCCGACCATCTTCGCCATACGGATCTGCGGATGGATTCTGGCGGCGGCGTTTCTGGCACTCTCGTTCGCAGCTGTCTACTACTGGGCTCCCGATCTACGCGTGCGCCAGTGGCATTGGATCACGCCGGGTGCCATGCTTGGAATCGTGGGTTGGCTGCTGGCTTCGCTGGGATTCCGCATGTACCTGCACTTCTTCGATTCGTACTCGGTAACCTACGGATCGCTCGGCGCGGTTGTCATTTTGCTGATGTGGTTTTACATCACGGGACTGATGCTTCTGCTAGGAGCGGAGTTCAACAGCGAGTTGGAGGCCGCAGCTGTAGAGGCCAGGCTGGCGCGGGAGAAGGCGGAGACAAAGCCGGCCGAGGAAGTGCAGCGGATCACGCCGGCTGCGTAGAATAGTCTCGCCGGGAGATCGCTCAGCCCGGGTTTCACTTCCTCAAACTGCAACTATCCCCTGGGTTTCAACGTCCACACAAGAGACAAGGGATTTCCAGCCTCCAAAATGATGAAGGGCTTGGGTTTTCAAGACTTTGAGCAGGCTTGAAGCCTGAGCGGAACGAATCGCCGGAATGTTAAACTTGGCGGTTTGGAAGTGTTTTATCCGCAAACAGATGCCTCTGAGTGGCCTCTAGAAAACTCCACGATTCCATCGAGAAGACAAACGAGACAAATGGACGCACAATCTGCTTCAAATGAAGGCCTGCCAAACCGTTCTGCCATAGGAACTCCGCCGCCGCGCCGTCGCCGCCATCGCTGGATATGGGCGGTGGTGCTGCTGGCTTTTGCAGCTCTTTTCTACTGGGTGCTGCACCACGAACAAAAAGGACAGGCGGCCGGTCCAGGCGCTCCCGGCGGGGGCGGCGGCGGGCGCCGCGGCATGATGGGCGGAAGCGTACCCGTGACCACAGCCACGGCGCACAGCGGCAGCGTGGGTGTTTACGTTGACGCCATTGGCACGGTGACCCCGCTGCACACGGTATCCATCAACGCGCAGGTCACAGGAACAATCACCGCCGTCCACTACAAGGAAGGCCAGATTGTGCACCAGGGGGATCCGCTCATCGATATCGACTCGCGGCCGTTCCAGGCGCAGGTGCAGCAAGCCGAGGGCACGTTGGAGCGCGACCAGAATGTGCTGGCGCAGGCGAAGATGGACCTGGAGCGCTACAAGTTGGCGTGGGCAAAAAACGCGATCTCAAAGCAGACCCTCGATGACCAGGAAAAGATCGTTGCGCAGAATGAGGGTCTGGTCAAGAACGACGAGGGCAACGTCGAGTATCAGAAAGTGCAGTTGAGCTACTGCCACATCGTTTCGCCCCTCAACGGCAAGGTGGGCCTGCGGCTTGTCGATCCGGGCAATCTAGTCACAGCAAATTCGACAACGACGCTGGTAGTAGTGACGCAGGAGCAGCCGACGACGGTGGTCTTCACCATTGCGCAGGACAATCTGCCACAGGTGCTGCAGCAAACGCGCGGTAGCAAGGGGCTTCGTGTGGATGCTTTCGATCGCGCGCAGTCTGGACATCTTGCAACCGGCAAGCTGACCTCGATCGACAACCAGATCGATACGACGACCGGCACCGTCAAGCTGCGCGCCGAGTTCGACAACAGGGACTATGCGCTCTTCCCGAATCAGTTTGTGAATACGCGGCTGCTCGTGAAGACGCTGGATAACCAAGTCCTGGTTCCGTCATCGGCCATTCAGCACAACGGGAGCCAGGATTTTGTGTATCTCATCGAGAAAGATCCGAAGGGCGAGAAGGCCGTTCAGCACCAGGTGAAGTCGGGCATTTCAGACCACGGCGATACCGCGGTGCAGGGAATCAACGCCGGCGACGAAGTGGCCGACAGCAGCTTCGAAAAGTTGCAGAACGGCTCGCAAATTATGCGCTCCAAGGTCAAAATTCCGAGCACGTCAGAACCCGCCGCGAGTTCTGCCCCATGAATCCTAGTCGGCCATTTATTCTGCGGCCGGTTGCCACTGCCTTGCTGATGGCCGCCATTCTGCTTGTGGGCATTGTGTCATTCATGCAGTTGCCGGTCTCGGCGTTGCCGGAAGTTGACTATCCCACCATCCAGGTAGTCACGTTCTATCCCGGCGCGAGCCCTGATGTGATGGCGACGACGGTGACGGCTCCGCTGGAGCGGCAGTTCGGCCAGATGCAGGGGCTGAACCAGATGACGTCGACGAGCGCGGGCGGCGTGTCGGTGATCGTGCTGCAATTCAGCCTGTCGCTCGGGCTCGACGTTGCCGAGCAGGAAGTGCAATCGTCGATGAATTCGGCGCAGACCTTCCTGCCGTCGGATCTGCCCACGCCGCCTGTTTACAGCAAAACGAACCCGGCAGACGCGCCGGTATTGACGCTCGCCATTTCATCGCCTTCGCTGCCGCTGTCGCAGGTGGAGGACCTGGTGGATACGCGGCTGGCTCCGCGCATTTCGCAGTTGAGCGGGGTTGGCCTTGTCAGCATCAGCGGCGGGCAAAAACCCGCGGTGCGCATCCAGGTGAATCCGACAAAGCTGTCGGCGCACGGACTGAATCTTGAGGACGTTCGGACAGCGTTGACGAGCGCGAGTGTGAATGCCGCAAAGGGCAACTTCGATGGCCCGCGGCAGAACTACCAAATCGACGCGAACGACCAGATCACCGAGGCTTCGGGCTACAACAATGTCGTCGTCGCCTACAGCAATGGCGCGCCGATCTTTGTGAAGGACGTCGCAAACGTCTTCAACGGAGTTGAGAACTCAAGGCAGGCCGCGTGGATGGGAATGGGCGGGAACCTGACGCCCGCGGTCATCGTGAATATTCAGCGGCAGCCTGGCGCCAACACGATCACGGTTGTGCATCGTGTGCAGCAGATTCTGCCGCAGCTCGAGGCGAACCTGCCGGCATCGATCCACGTCACGACGATGACTGACATGACCACCAGCATTCAGGCATCGGTCAGTGACGTGGAGTTCGAGCTGATGCTGACCATCGCACTGGTGGTGATGGTGATCTTCCTGTTTCTGCGCAGCCTTTCGGCAACCATCATTCCCAGCGTCGCCGTTCCGCTGTCGCTGGTGGGCACGTTCGGCGTGATGTACCTGCTCGGCTACAGCCTCGACAACCTGTCACTCATGGCGCTGACGATCTCTACCGGGTTCGTAGTCGACGACGCCATCGTGATGATTGAGAACATCTCGCGATATCTCGAAGAGGGCATGCCGCCGATGGAAGCGGCACTGACCGGCGCAGGGCAGATCGGCTTCACCATCGTGTCGTTGACGGTGTCGCTGATTGCGGTGCTGATCCCGCTGCTGTTCATGGGCGATGTTGTCGGGCGGCTCTTCCGGGAGTTCGCAGTCACGCTGGCGGTGACCATCATCATCTCGGCGGTGGTGTCGCTGACGCTGACGCCAATGATGTGCGCGCGCATTTTGCGTCACGACCCTGAGCATCAGCAGACGCGGTTCTATCGCTGGTCTGAAAACATGTTCGACCGCATGATCGCGTTCTACGGGCGAACGTTGAAGGTGGTGCTGCGGTTCCAGACGCTCACGCTTCTGGTTGCGGTGGGAACGCTGGTGCTGACGGTGGTGCTTTACGTCATCATCCCCAAGGGATTTTTCCCCGTGCAGGATACGGGCGTAATCCAGGGAATCTCGCAGGCCTCGCAGTCAATCTCGTATCCCGCGATGGCTGAGAAACAGCAGGAGCTGGCGCGCATCATTCTGCAGGATCCCGCGGTCGAGAGCCTGTCGTCCTTCATCGGCGCTGACGGCCAGAACACGACGCTAAACAGCGGCCGCATTTCAATCAACCTGAAGCCGCTGGACCAGCGTGATCTGAGCGCAGCCGATGTGATTCGACGCCTGCAGAATAATCTGGGCGATGTTCCCGGAATGCATCTCTACATGCAGCCAGTGCAGAACATCACGGTCGACGACCGCGTAAGCCGCACGCAGTATCAGTACACGCTGGAAGATCCCGACATCAACGAACTCAACGAGTGGACTGATAAGTTCGTCGCGAAGCTGAAGGATGTGCCTGAGCTGGAGGATGTGGCCACCGATCAGCAGACGGGTGCGCGCGCCGTGTCGCTGGTGATTGACCGTGTGACCGCGTCGCGGCTAGGCGTGGCGCCCACGACAATCGATAACACGCTCTATGACGCATACGGTCAGCGGCAGATCAACACGCTTTACACGCAGTTGAACCAGTATCACGTGGTGCTTGAGACGGCCCCTCAGTGGCAGCAGAATCCAGGAAATCTGGGATCTCTGTACATCCAGTCAAATGCTTCAGCAGGTGCGAGCGGCGCGGGCGCTTCAACGTCGTTTTCGTCGTCGGCCTCGGCAGCCGCCGGATCGAACGCCCTGACGACTTCAGTGAAGTACACTCCTTCGGCCAATGTGCTAACCAAGTCCGCTACGGTGTTGTCTGGAGCCAGTTCGACATCGGGATCATCTCCCAGCGGAGGACTCACTGCCGGAACTACACCCAACACAGCTACCAGCTCCGTCGGCGCGAAGGCGATTCCGTTGAGCGCGTTCACCCACATGAGCGCGACCACCGAGGCGTTGTCGATCAATCACCAGGGCCAGTTCCCGGCGGTGACGGTGTCGTTCAACCTGGCGCCGAATGCGTCCCTGGGCACCGCGATCACCAAGATCGACAAGGTCAAGGATGATCTCGACTTTCCGCTAAGCATTCAGGCGGATTTTCAGGGCACCGCGGCTTCGTTCCGAAATTCGCTCTCGAATGAAGCCATCTTGATTCTTGCCGCTTTGGTGACTGTGTACATCGTGCTGGGTGTTCTGTATGAGAGCTTCATTCATCCCATCACGATTCTTTCCACGCTGCCGTCAGCGGGTGTCGGCGCTCTGCTTGCGCTCATGATTTTCAAGCAGGACCTGAGCGTGGTCGCGATTATCGGCATCATCCTGCTCATCGGAATCGTAAAGAAGAACGGCATCATGATTGTCGATTTTGCGCTGGAGTCGGAACGCGAGCGTGGCAAGAATTCGACCGACGCGATTTACGAAGCGAGCCTGCTGCGCTTCCGCCCCATCATGATGACCACGATGGCCGCACTGCTCGGCGGGATCCCGCTCGCATTTGGTTCTGGCCTTGGGTCGGAGTTGCGGCGGCCGCTCGGTATTTCGATGGTCGGTGGCCTGCTGCTCAGCCAGATTCTCACGCTCTACACCACACCGGTGATCTACATCTTCTTCGACACGCTGGGGCAGCGACTCACCGGCCGCAGGCCTTCGCATACGGCTCCGCGCAATGAGCCGCCGCCCGCAGGAGTGCAGCCTGCATGAGTCTGTCGACTCCATTCATCCGGCGTCCGGTAGCGACCACGCTGCTCACGATCGCGCTTGCGATTGCAGGAGCGATTGCGTTTACGGTTCTGCCGGTGTCACCGCTGCCGCAGGTGGACTTTCCCACCATCAGCGTGAATGCGAGTCTGCCGGGAGCGAGTGCCGAGATCATGGCGGCGTCAGTAGCAACGCCGCTGGAGCGGCAGTTCAGCCACATCGCGGGCGTGACGGAGATGACGTCGTCAAGTTCGCTGGGCTCAACCGGCGTGACCTTACAGTTCGATTTGGGTCGCAACATCGATGGAGCAGCGCGCGACGTGCAGGCTGCCATCAATGCCGCGCGCACCTATCTGCCGGCCAATCTTCCATCAAATCCGTCGTATCGCAAGGTTAATCCGGCCGATTCGCCGATCATGATCCTGGGGCTCACATCAGACAAGTACGACGTCACGAAGGTCTATGACCTTGCATCGACCGTGCTGACGCAGAAACTGTCGCAGATCAATGGCGTGGGCCAGGTGTTCGCAGGCGGCGGCGCCACTCCATCGGTGCGCGTGGAAGTCGATCCGATGAAGCTGCAGAGTTTCGGCCTCACGCTGAGCAGCGTGCAGTCTGTGCTGAGCCTGCAGAATGCGCACTCCCCGCGCGGTCAGTTGTCGGACGGCAGGTACACGGCGGACATCATCACCAACGATCAGATATCGCATGCCGCAGATTACAAGCCGTTGATCGTGGGGTATCGGAATGGCGCAGCCGTGCGTCTGATGGACGTCGCCGATGTAATCGATTCTGCACAGGACCTGCGCACCGCGGGCTATACCGATGGCGTGAGGTCCGTTTCGGTGATCATCTTCCGGCAGCCGGGAGCCAACATCATTGACACGGTTGATCGCATCAAGGCTCAGTTGCCGTTTCTTGAAGCGGTGATGCCACAGGGCATAAAGACGACGCTTGTGATGGATCGTACCGTGACGATTCGTGCGTCCGTGCACACCGTCGAGACAACGCTGATTGGGTCCATCATCCTCGTGGTGCTAGTGGTGTTCCTCTTCCTGAGGAGCCCGCGGGCGACGTTGATTCCGAGCGTTGCCGTGCCCGTCTCGCTGGTGGCCACCTTCGCGGTGATGTACCTGCTCGATTACAGCCTCGACAATCTCTCGCTGATGGCGCTCACGGTTGCGACGGGCTTCGTAGTGGACGACGCGATCGTGGTGATGGAGAACATCACGCGTCATCTCGAGGCCGGCATGGAGCCATTCGCTGCGACCTTTCGCGGCGCGCGCGAGATTGGCTTCACCGTCTTCTCCATCAGCATGTCGCTGGTGGCGGTGTTCATTCCCATCCTCATGATGGGCGGCATTGTGGGCCGGCTGTTCCGGGAGTTCGCAGTTGTGCTGTCGACAGCGATTGTGATCTCGATGATCGTTTCGCTTACGACCACTCCGACAATGTGCGCGCACATCCTCAAGGCGCACGAGGAAGACGACGAGCACGGCTGGTTCTATCGAACGAGCGAGAAGGTGTTCTCAACACTGCTGGCGGGCTATCGCGGGTCGCTGCGCTGGGCGCTCGACAATTCGTCGCTGGTGCTGATTGTGTTGGCGTTGACGATTGCCCTGAACGTGCTGGTCATCATTCGCATTCCCAAGGGATTCTTTCCGCAGCAGGATACCGGAGCACTCGTGGGTGGCGTGCAGGGCCCACAGGATGCGTCCTTCCCCTTCATGAATTACTCGATTCAGCAGTTGGTAGGCATCATCAAGGCCGATCCCGCGGTGTCGCATGTCAATGCCTACTCAGGCGGGCGCGGGTCGAGCAACGGCGGCTTCATCTACATGGCGCTTAAGCCGCTTGGCAAGTCGTGCAAGGAAGCTGACAAAGGCTGCGACGTGCGACAGACGGACGCAATGAACGTGATCAATCGGTTGCGGCCCAAGATGAACCGTCTGCCGATTGCGTCCGCGTTTCTTCAGGCGGCTCAGGATCTGCGCATCGGCGGTCGCGGCGGTAATGCGCAATACCAGTACACAATCCAGACCGAGAGCGTGTCTGACCTGGCGCATTGGGGGCCGATTTTGATGGCCAACATGCGCAAGCTGCCGGGCCTGCAGGACGTGAACAGCGACCAGCAGAACGGCGGCCTCCGCGAGATGCTCACGTTCGATCGCACGCAGGCAGCGCGCCTGGGACAGACCGCGTCGTCGCTCGATCGTTCGCTTTACAGCGCATTTGGGCAGTCGCAGGTCTCGGTGATCTACACGCAGCTCAATCAGTATTACGTGGTGCTCGAGGTCGCGCCGAAGTTCTGGCAGGATCCATCGGGCCTGCACACGATCTATATTCCATCGGGCTCGGCTGCGGGTCGCAGCGGGCCTAATGCTATGTCTCCGCTGCTGAGCGTCATGCACCCACAGACCGGAACGACGCCGCTGCAAGTGAATCACACGGGCCTGTTCCCGTCGGTGACGGTATCGTTCAACTTGTCGAGTGGATACGCACTGAGCGATGCCACGCGCGAGATACAGGAGATGCAGGCGAATCTGGGTGTGCCGGCGACCGTGCACGGTTTCTTCTCAGGCACGGCTCAGGCTTATCAAGAGTCGCTGGCGTCGGAGAAGTACCTGATCATCACCGCACTCCTCGCGGTCTACATTGTGCTCGGCATTCTTTACGAGAGCCTGATCCATCCGCTGACCATCATCTCCACACTGCCATCGGCCAGCGTCGGCGCGATGCTTGCGCTCATGTTGTTCGGCATGGACCTCAACGTGATCTCGATCATCGGTATCATTCTGCTCATCGGCATTGTGAAGAAGAACGCCATCATGATGATTGACTTTGCCTTGATGGCCGAACGCGAGCAGGGCAAGACCACGTACGAGTCAATCTTCGAGGCCTGCATGCTTCGCTTCCGCCCCATCCTGATGACGACCATGGCGGCGATCATGGGCGCGCTGCCGTTGGCATTCGGATCCGGCACAGGATCGGAACTGCGCCGCCCGCTCGGCATCACCATTGTTGGCGGGCTGCTGCTAAGCCAGCTGCTTACGCTTTACACCACACCGGTGGTTTATTTGATGATGGATCGCCTGCGCCTGAGAACGCTGGGGCGTTCGCGCGACAGGCGGCCCGCTACGGTGGCGGAGGCCACCTCATGAGACGAGATACGTAATGAACACAGTCAATCCAAACAGAACGAGATGGACGCTAACAGTTGGGAGCGCGCTGCTTGCAGCCATTGCGCTCTCCGGCTGCCGCGTCGGCCCGCATTACAACGCCCCCGCGCCGCCTACGATCACGGCTCCTAATTTCAAGGAGTCGACCGTCAACTTCCACGATGCGGAAGGATGGAAGGTCGCGAGTCCTCAGGATGCAATGATCCGCGGCAACTGGTGGGAGGTGTTCAATGAGCCTGAGCTGAACGCGCTTGAAGAAGAGTTGAACGCCAACAATCAGAACATAAAGGTGTCGTTCAACAACTTCATGGCTGCGCGCGCCGTGATCGCTCAAGCGCGTTCGCAGTACTGGCCGACGGTTACCGCGGGAGCGAGTTGGAATCGCTCGAAAAGTTCCGGAAATCTGCACAACACTTCGGTGGCCAATACGGGCAGCACGGGCACGTTATGGAGTATCCCGGTAGACGTTACGTGGACGCCGGATTTCTGGGGAAAGATTCGCAACGAAGTGCGCGAGACGGAATACGCTGCGCAGGCGAGCGCAGCGGATCTGCAACTGGAGAAGCTCACTGAGCAGGCCGCCCTTGCGCAGTACTACTTTGAGATTCGTGGTCAGGACATGCTGCAGAGCATCCTGAACGAGACGGTCGAAGCCGACAAAAAGTCGCTCGACGCGACGCAAGGCTCCTATGATGTCGGCGTAGGGGACTACATTTCGGTCGTAGAGGCGAAAGCTACGCTGCAGTCCGCGCAGTCTTCAGCCATCAACGTGGGCCTGTTACGCGCTCAATACGAGCACGCGATCGCAATGCTGGTGGGAAAGGTTCCGACGGACTTCTCGATTCCCGTGAAGCCGATGACCTACACTCCACCGACGATCCCCACCGGCATGCCCTCGCAATTGGTGGAGCGCAGGCCTGACGTTGCGTCGGCCGAGCGCACGTTGGCGGCGGCGAATGCCACCATCGGAATCGGCTATGGAGCATTCTTCCCGCAGGTGACGCTGTCGGCGGCTGGAGGCTTCGAGAGCTCGACATTCAAGCACCTGTTCGATATTCCTAGCCGCTTCTGGTCTCTCGGTCCGAGCGTGTCGCAAACGCTGTTCAACGGCTGGCTCTACCGCGCACAGCTGCATCAGTATCAGGCTATCTACAACGCGGACCTGGCTACCTACAGGCAAGCCGTGCTGACCTCCTTCCAGCAGGTGGAAGACTCGCTCTCGTCCACCCGAATCTACTCGCAGCAGATCCTCGCGCAGCAGCAGGCGGTAGAGGCCTCGCGTACTTTCCTCGACCTCGAACAGGAGCGGTACAAGCTCGGCGTCGATCCCTATGTCACCGTAGTTATTGCTCAGACTGCGTACCTCAATAGCCAGGTAGAGCTGAATACGCTGCATGTGCAGGAGATGTTGTCGGCAGTACAACTGGTCCAGGCGCTAGGTGGCGGATGGGATCGCTCGCAATTGCCTACGCCTCAACAGGCGGGAGCCAAGCAGCCGAATTCGGCGTACACGACGCCTTAGCTCGTGTACGCCGCATTGGCGCAACATTGCTGCGTCACTCCGTCATTCACTTGTAGGGCAGGGAATCAATGGTGCGCCCGGAAGGATTCGAACCTCCGGCCTACTGATTCGTAGTCAACGATATCAGTAGCACAAAATCTATCTTAGACGTCAACAAAATCAGCATGTTACGGCAAAGGCTCGCACGGATGGAACGCTTCCGGATTGCTCATTTTCCTCGATAAACGCCGCTATCCTCGCCGTATGTCCGACAAAATTACGGCAACATTCACGATAGAAAACTGCAGTCTGATCACACGAGGTGAACCTGTGGCGAAAGCGTTGGAAACCCTCGCTTCTACCCGCGAAAAAGCCCTTCAGCGGCTCCGCGGGCGCGTTCCAAATCTGGATAATTATGTTCTTCTGACGGAATTTGAGGTGTCGTGCCTTATGTCCGTACCCGGCGGGACCTTGAGGCGCTGGCGCGGCGAAGGGAAAGGCCCGAGCTGGCACAAAGTGGAAGGATCCGTGCGCTATGCTTTGGCCGACGTGCTTCGAGAGATAGAAGAGTCGAAGCGCCTGTCCGTGCGCGCCAACATGGAGGCGCGCCAGGCCTCGGCCAAACACCACCGAGTAAGATAGCGGGCGGGCGTTCTCTCCGATGTGCCCGCACTACGTGTGCCGGGCGCCCCTGCTATGCTTCTGGTCAAATGTCCCAGAGATCAGAGGCCCTGTTTGAAAAGCTACAAGCGCCCGGAGCACTTAAGGCGTTGATCGGCGAGTCGGAAGACGCCGATTTCGACTGCAAGGAATGGCCCCGTCCCGACGGCCGGAAAGGCACGATTGCAAAAGCCGCCTGCGGCTTCGCGAATGCGACCGGTGGCGTCATAATCATCGGTCTTAAGGCAAGGCGAGGCGGTGATGGTCAGCCCGACGTCGTGTCAGATCTCTGTCCGGTGCCCGATGCAAACGGTGTCAAGTCGGAGGCTCTGGATATAATCCTCCGTTGCGTTGAACCTGGTATTACGGGTGTAGCTGCGCAGGTGGTTCCGGAAGCGCCTGGGATGGCCTCTGGGTTCGTTCTCATCCACATCCCTGAGTGGGAAGGCACGCCTCAGCGTTCTAGGGTAGATCGGAAGGAGTTCTATGTCCGGGTCGCGAGCGGGACCTTGCCGATGGAGTACTTCCAGATCGCCGATCGCTTCGGAGTGAGGCCGCGGCCTCACCTCACTGTCGACCTCAACCTCGATGCGCCTGTTTCAAACCACCCCTATATCACTGATCGAATGTGTCGCTTCATCCGTTTGATGCTGACAAACCATGGCCGCGGGATCGCCCGGTTCCCCGCCGTTCGCGTACACGCGCTGCCCCATCTGAGTATCTGTCAGGCGTCGCACATTGGACCACTTCCGATCTGGCCGGTTTCCGACGCAAATGCCGAGTGGTTCACAGTACGAGGCGGCGCAAATGATGTGGTGTATCCAGGCGAGACACTGAAGATCGCCTCTCTCGTGCAGTTAGGAGACAGGCGCATACCTAACGATAAGGTTTGGGGCGTGCCGGCCACACAGGTCATAACCGAGGTCGTTTGCGATGGCATGTTTGCCCACAGGCAGACGTTCCAGATTACAGAGGCTTATTAGGGAATCACTGTGCTTATTGACGAAATAATCGATCTTGCCGCGGATGACAGCAAATCAATCACGACTTTGCTGCGGAAATGCATAATCCTCGGCAGGCGCCTCAAATCTGATCAACTTGTGAGTTGGGCTATGCAGGAACTGAACGCTTACACGTCAGAAGATGCTCTGCCCCCTTATCGGGTCATCGCTGCCGGCGCGAACGGATACTTCTCAGGGCCGTTCGGCTCGAGCGTAAACAATTATCCCATTGCAGCGGTACTTCTCTCGGAGCAGCACCAGCACTTCGCTACTGAGGTGCGGTTGATGGAGCCTATCGCATCGTATGAAGAACTCCTTCGGCAAAAAGGGAACGAGTTCAAAATCGATTGGCCGGCTGATCTAGATCTGATGTATCAGCGGCGAATTCGCCTCACAAATGGCTGCTGCCTGACTCACGGCTGGCAGACCATCAGCCGAGGAGCTCTGGCCGGAGTTGTCGATGCGATCCGAAATCGTGCACTCCATATGGCTCTGGACATAAAGGCTTCGCTAAAATCCGCTTCTGACTTTGAGGAACCTTCCCCAAAAAAAGCTGAGTTCTTAGATCGTACGGTTACGACGAATATCTTTGGAGGGATGAACGTCATCGCATCAGGTAGAGCATCAGTTAACAGCACGATTTCGAACTCCCAGAATTCTATTGACGTTGGAAATCGCGACCAGCTCTGGGATGCATTGCGAAACTCGGGCGTTCCTCAACATGGGTTGGATGACCTGGAAAGCGCTATGCAGAAGGACGAGGGGGGATTTGGCTCGCACGTCAAGCGGTGGACGAAAGAGTTTGCTCCGAAGATAGTACTTGGGGGAGTTAAGATCGGCGCCGCGGCTGCCCAGTCGGTCCTCACCGAGTTCCTGAAGCAATACTTTGGAAGCTAGATCGGGGATTCGCTCCAGGCCGCCTCCTGAAAGGCAAAGTAGCCTTAAAAAAAAGCGGGCTGGGGAACAACATCGTTTCCGCCGGCGCTGGCGCGCCCGTGTGAGTCAGACCACGTAAGGGCCGACGCCCCGGGCAAACGTCTACTCCACCCCGCGCCCAGCATTGCACTTCGAATGCATCGCACAGATCGGCGGTGAGCACCGTCGGCTCATCGCCTGGCTCGAAGCGCTGCCAGATCATGCCGTCATCGTTGGGTTCTGCCATATCGCCAGCCTAAAGGGGAAACGTTACCTGCATGCGCGGCGGGGAATCATCTCGCAGACTCGCCGCGGCATTCTCGTACTGCTGAGCGGCATTGCGAATGCGCTTCAAAAGCGCAACGTCGCCATCGGTGCGCTTCCCGTCGTGAACATCTTCGACGTTCGTCAGAATCACCTTGCTGAGGATGAAGAGTTCTCTTTCTCCCATCGTGGGACCTCCCGGAACGGGTTCAACGCACCTCAAGGTGCGCCATGATGGCATTTGCGGCCGGTGTCCCGAGCGGAATGCACGATTTGCCGCCGCAAACGGGACAGCCTTTGTAGCGGGATGCGATCCGCCAGATCGAATAGATCACGCCGGGGACTAGGAAGAGGAGCCACAACAGCAGTTCCATAAGGAAGCTGCCGGGCGTGATTGTCTTCGGCCAAACCTGGGAACCGCATTGTGTGCACAGATGAGTCGGCGCTAGCGCCATTGGAATCCCCCTAGCTTTCAAGGAAGAATGCTGACGGCTGGAATTATCGCACCGAACAGCGGCTTCGCAAACATCAGTAGGAACCCGAAGCGGCTTGTGACGCGGATCGAGCCCCGCTTTTCGAGGCTCGTCCAGGGGCTTGACCGTTTTACAAACCCGAAACGAAACAAGGTTTTTGAGGCGGCCTCCAAAAAATCGCGAGTCGACCCAAAATCGGAAGCGATTACAAGGTTTTTTGGGGTCCCGATTGGGGCCCATGGCCCTCCGATCCCAAACCGAAACGAAACGAGGTTTTTAGGGTGGTTCGGTGCCGACAAATCGGGGTTCGAATTACCCGTGATCGAAAGAGTCGTGGAAGGACCCGTACTTTTTCTGGATGGGTATCAGCACCCTCTTAGACGTGATGAAGCAGATCGGCAAAGCGGTCCCGCCGCACACCGCCAAAGCGCTCATCCCTTAAGGTGCTGCAATGCCCCCATCCGACCCCAAGGAGCAGGTTGAGACATTAACGGCGGCAGTCGCAGCCATACCTGTGGCCGCAGCCGTGGATGCTCCATCGAAGCTGGTGTTCGACGAAGTCGCCGTCCTTTGCTCGGACGTATTTACGGCAAAGATCGCACCACCAATAGACGGAACTGTGCGGACTCCGTTGAGAGCTCACTGGGACCGGCTGCTGGCTGTAAGGGCACATCTCATTTTTCATGCGCAGCAGACTAGCTTTTCTTCCCTCCACGGTCAAGCGGAAGCCATCCAAAGAAGCTTCTAAGAAAATCGAAGAACCAGTGAGAACCCGGTGACCACGGTGCAGGACTCGTTCAGCAACGCAGGGATTCGGCAAGGCCCCAGCCCTTACTTGCTGTGTCGCAACGCACTCTCCTGCCGGTTCTGGATTGCGAGGTCTTCGACCTTGTCTGCCCAGGATCTCGAATCCATCGGCTTCGCCGATCTCATTCAGTACGGGGATGAGGTTCGCGCCGCCGCGGCCGAGCAACTCCATCGACGCCGCGGCCTTCGTGGCGCCGTTCGGCATCTCCTGCATCTTCTGCGCGATTTCGACAAAGAGGTCAGCTGGGTTCTTCGTCCGGATGTCCTGAATAGAAATGCCGATGGACTTGAAGGCTTGCAGTTGCTTCTGGCCACCCTGCGAGGCCCTGGGGGCCTGCTTCCGGCTTTTCTTTTTCTATTTGGCTCGATTCCCGTTTCACATCGTCCGGGCCGAATGGTTGCGGTCCCTTTGTCCGGTAGGGGCTGGGCTTCTCCACTTCAAACCCATCTCACGGTACCATCCCACCGCGTGCTCTCGATTCGTCGAATGGGCTTCTCGGCTCTAAGATCTAATCCCGATTTAGCGCATCCGCCGAACGGGTCGAAGACGCATATCTCAGCGTGGTCGGCAGAACAGAAACTCCTCACCATCTTGCTAAGATCAGGAAACGAAAAATGTATCCATCCATACCGAGGAGCTCCGTATCTAACAGGATCCGAATGGGTGATCCCCGCGACTAGATCCGAGAGGTCCTCTGAAACGGGCGTTTTCCGTGCTGCTTCTCCCCCTCCAATTGCAATTGCCACAAAATCGTTCAGATCATGGACGATCTCTCGAGATCTGTAGGTGTGATCACCAATAGTGAAAGAAAGCTCGTATTCATCCACTGTGCAGATGGAGTCAGGCCGCTCATTCTCTAGAGAAACACGGACGAATACTTCCTTCGGATACTCGGATTCCAGGAAGAGCAGCTCGCGAAGCTCAACCGCGAGTTTTGGTTGTCGGTCAGCAGCCTGCCGGCGCAAGCTGCCGGCTTCTTCAGTCAATCGATTGACCGCTTGGGTCTGTTCACGGTCCATCTTCCAGGGGGTCCTGAGGAGGTGCACGCCGCCGTATGCTGCCAGCGATATGGCGTAGAACAAGAGCGCCGCCTTGATTAGCTCCCAGTCGACCTGGTGATGCCGGTCTCGTAGATAGACGATGGCAAGCGGTAGAAGGAGTGCGAGCCCGGCGAAGGCGATGTTGTCCCTTGCCCACGGTGTAGCGTCCACTAGGAAACGCCGCAGGACTCTTACCCAGTAGCGCGTGAAACTCTCTTGAATAGACATTTGAAGCCTATCTTCTCATTGCAAAGATTGTCAGGTCGAGTCGATCACTCCAGGTCGTTTTTTGCCTAGCTCTCGTCGAGAGGGAGCGTAAAGCAGTGGTGCGGGGGGCCGATTCTCCCGACATGGTATGCTTTTGCCGATTGCCCCCCTTCAGCAAAACTGGGGGCGTCGAAGCGCCCAACCGTGCGAGCCAACATGGAGGCGCAGAATGTCGGTCAAAAAACGCGGTAGATACTTTCACTACGAGTTCATGCTGCACGGCCAGCGCTACTGGGGCACTACGAAGGAAACCAATCAGAAGCGTGCGGAGACCTTCGAAGCCATCAAGCTCGCCGAGGCTCAGCAGGGAGCTCTTAACCGGAAGGTGCGGAAGATCCCCACACTCTCCGAATTCAGCAAGGAATTCCTGCAGTACAACAAAGATCGCGTTGCTGCGGGGACTCTCGACCTGGACACGTACAAGGACTATTGCCACGGATGGGGGCTGCTGTCGGAGACCATTGTCGCCGGCATGCCGCTCCACAAGATCACTCGCAACCTGGCTGCGACCATCGTATTTCCGAAGAGCCCGCATAATGCCAAGAGCGGCCAGAGGACACTTTCCCGCATGCTCAACGTCGCCGCCGAACTCGAGTACATCCAGGCCGCGCCGAAGATCAAGCGCAGCAAGGCGCCCCGCCGAACTCGCGTCCTGAGTCCGGAGGAACGCGCCGAGCTGCTCAAGCATCTTCGCGGCGATGTCCGCGATGTCTTCATCGTCGGATGCGATTGCGGCACGCGGCCGGGCGTCGAGACCATGCGCATGAAGTGGGCCAACATCGCCTGGGAGCGGAACGCGGTGTGGGTCATTGGGAAGGGAAACAAGCAACGCCCCATTCCGATGTCCGACCGGCTCCGCGCCGTTCTCAAGCGCCGCTGGGCCGCTGCGCAGGCAGCGATCGTCAAGGCGAAGGCCAAAGGCGATCTTCGCAAGGTGGCCCAGTTGGAGCAGTGGGTGTTCGTCGGCAAAACAGCCGAGGGGCATCGCCGCACCATCGGGAAGGCGTTCCGCAAGGCGCGCACCGCGGCCGGCTTCGGACGAGACATCGTACCGTACCTGACGCGTCACACCTTCGCGACCGAGATCCTCGCCGAGACGAAGAACCTCGCCCTCGTCAAGGACCTGCTCGGACACGACAGCATCGCCACGACGCAGCAATACCTGCACCCGGACATCAGCGGCGTCGCCGATGTCGTCAATCAACTCAACGTCCGCCACAGCGGTCTCGAGTTAGTGGTGAACGGATGACACACCCTCACCCATCAAGGCGTCACGTTATGGTGACCTACCGGCGCTTCATCCTCGGCGAAAAGCGGAGGATCGCAGGCGTCACGAATAACCCGGCTGCATTTAGGCGCGGGGCGAGATCGCTGATTCACTACATGGATTACGTGAGTGAATATCTCGACGCTAAGCGAGAAGTCATTGCGGCCATTACGACAAAACCTCCGACAGCGGCCACTGTCGGAGGTTCGGGAATAACTCGTAAGTCCTTGGTAGATCAATGGTGCGCCCGGAAGGATTCGAACCTCCGGCCTACTGATTCGTAGTCAGTCGCTCTATCCAGCTGAGCTACGGGCGCACTTCACGGTTCAGAAGAGCCTGAAGAGATTCAGGTTGAACCTGATTTAGAGTATCAAGGATTGTGGGTTGGCGCAACCGCGCCGAACGGTTGCGGCTACGCCTTGGACGCGGGCATCGGGGGCGTTGCTGCCGCTGTCTCGGGCTCTGGAGGCGGCGGAGGAATCAGCGAAACTTCCTCTACGATATCGAGTCCAGCACGCCGGACCAGCCCCGCGACAACAGGTCCTGAAAGCCGCGTCGCATCGTATTCCACGCGCACCGTCTTCGCTTCGCGATCGAAAGCCAGATGCCGGATGCCGTACACCTCGCGCGTCCCGGCGAGCGCAAACAGCACGGCCTCAGTGGGCTCAGCAGCATAGCGGAACACGATATCAACGTTCGTCATGGCTTCAGAATACCAGCGTGGCTTGAGGCAGGCGCGTGCACGCCGTCACAGATTTTTGAGGTAGGCCCGCATCTCGGGGTTTCCCCAGTCGGGATCGCCAATGACCTTGCGGCGGATGACACCGTTGCGGTCGATGATGTAGGTCTCTGGCCAGCCGTCTGTGTGGTACAGCTTGGCGGCCTTCTGTTCGGGGTCCATCACGTTAGGCGTGTCGACGCGGAAGCGCTTGAGGAAGCGCTGATATGCATTGGCGTCGGTGTCCACGCTCACGCCCACGATCTCGATGTCGGGCCGGTCGTGGTGCAACTGCTGCAGCCCCGGCGTCTCCTGCACACAAGGTCCGCACCAGCTCGCCCAGAAATTGAGCAGAACAACTTTGCCGCGGTAGCTGGAAAGCCGAATCGTGCTCGTGCCATCGCTCACCGTGAAATCTGGAGCCTTCTTCCCAACCTGGGCGGGGCGGGCGCCGCGATTGCAGCCGGAAAGCAGTGCAAACGACAACAGTGCAATTAATGTCAGCCGGTACATAAGGAAGCCGCGGGAGTTCACGTCCTTATAATACGGAGCGGGAAGCCTTCAGGAAAGGTCATCCGTCACACCATCCGAAGGCGCTGCGGCCATTTGCCGCGCATTGCGAAAGAGGAACGCCGCCGCGTATGCCGAGAGATCCAAACGACTTACCCGAGAGTGCAGCCCCCGGCGAGTGGAAGCCGATTCTCGGCCTGAGCGACGAGCCGGTCGATCCATCGAAGCTGCCGTACCGCGGCCCTGCCGTGTTCGATCAGCCCGAGCCGGACCCGCTCATTGAACTCACGGTGATTGTGCCGGCCCGCAACGAAGAAGACATTCTTGGCGACTGCCTGCGCTCGCTCACGGCACAATCCGAGGACATATTCCAGCTCGGCCGCGATTGGGAACTGATCGTCGTCGATGACAACTCGACCGACAAAACGGCCGCAATTGCAGGCAGCTTTCCCAGTGTCACGGTGATCAAGGCTGACAAGCTTCAGCCTGGCTGGACAGGGAAGGCGAACGCCGTGTGGACCGCGGCTCGCAAAGCGCGCGGCCGCTGGCTCCTGTTTACCGATGCCGACACGATCCACGAGCCCGGCGACCTGCGCCGCGGCATGCATGAGGCGGAACGGCACAAGGCCGGCATGCTCAGCTATTCACCGCGGCAGATTGTGACCGGCCTGGCACAACGCACGCTCATGCCGCTTGTGTTCAGCGAACTCTCGCTGGCCTATCCGCCCGCGAAGGTGTCAGACCCTAACCAACGCGTCGCCGCTGCCAACGGCCAATATCTGCTGGTGGAACGCGAAGCCTATCGGCGTATCGGCGGCCATGCTGCTGTGCGCGACCGCGTGCTCGAAGATGTGGAACTCGCCTTCATCGCGAAGAAGCGCCGGGTGGGTCTGCGCTTCCGCTATGCGGCCGACGCTGTGTCCACACGCATGTACCGGAGTACGGCGAGCATGATCGAGGGCTGGACAAAGAACCTGGCCCTGCTCTTCGATAATGCTCTGGTGCTGGCGTTCTGGCGCGCTCTCGACTTCGCTTTGCTGTTTCTGCTGCCAATTCTCGCCGTTGAATTGTGGTATTCACGCTTCAATATGAGCGGGCTTGAGTGGATCAGTCCCGGTTGGGTCTGCGCGTTGCTGTGGCTACGTACCCTCGTCCGGTTCTACACGCGCGTAGCCAAGTCGAATTTCCCGTTTCTCGATTCTCTGCTGTCGCCGCTGGGACTGCCGCTCTTCGCATTCCTGCTTTACTGGAGCTGGTTTCAGCATCGTGTGTTCAAACAGGTGAGTTGGAAAGGGCGGGTCTACAAGCAATAGCTAACCAGAAAAAAATAGGCCGCGCGGTGAAGCGCGGCCTTATCACATCCATTCGTGCAGTCTACCAATACGAGACATTCATGTTATCGACAAAGATATTCGATCCGTACGCATAGCTGGTTCCGCCGTCCACCTGGAAGTTGGTGAGCACGGTCTTGCCCCAGCCCAGCGCAAACCCGGCGAAGGTCTTCGCGTTGAGCGTCTGCTTCGCTCCATCCACCGACATCCACTGATAAGTCACGAATCCGGAGTCGTCGCGGTAAACCGAGTACTGGATGTGATGCCATGCATTCACGCCCCAGCTCTGCGGATTGCACTTGGCGCTGGAGTGAACCCATGTGTCGTTCGGGCTTGTGGCGCTCCCCTTGTTCGTGGTGAAGTCCCACGTGCCTGTCCAGCCATCGCACTGAACGCCCATGATCACCGTCCAGCCGTTGGCGATCACCTGGTTCAAATCCATCTCCAGGACCTTGACGCCCGTTGAGGTGTCCTTGATATACACCCAGACGTCGTAAACAAAGTTATGCGCCGCCGTGTTGTCGCTGATGTGAGTCGAATAGCGCTGACCACCATAGTTGTTATAGCTGGTGTTATAGTGGCGCGCGTTGCCGCTCCGCGACGGAGAACTGGTAAGGGAAGATGTCCCGCTCGACCAGCCCGAAGTGCCCGCGTCGTGAACGCTCGCCCAGGTGCCGGTGACCTGAACGTTGCTGACGTTCGTAGCATTCGACGGGACCGTAGATGAGGTGCCCGAAACTGTGACTCCAACGTTGTTCACGCAGGAGGCGCCGCTCTTGCCCCAAGACTTCACGTGGATCGTATGTCCGCCCGTGCCGGTGGATACCGACGTGCTCAGCACGGTTCCGCCCACGATGTACGTATAGGTGCTACTGTCAATCGAGTAGCCGACGGATGCGACCGCTTGCCCCGAGCAACTGGACGATGACGCATACAGCTTGAATGGCGAGGTCACGGTAGAGCCACTCGTAGGCGAACTCACGCCGGGATTGCCCGATGTCGTTCCGCTTACCTTGACAGGCACGTCAGTGACGCATACCGCGCCGCTCTTGCCCCACGCCTTCACGTGGATGGTGTGCCCGCCTGTGGCCGCGGACACCGACTTCTGCAGGTATGTGCCGCTTTGGAAAACGGTGCTAGAGCTGCTGTCGAGCGAGTAGCCCATCGTGGTGACGGACTGGTTCGAGCAGCTGGACGAATTGGCAGTGAGAGTGAACGGAGAAGAGACCGTGCTGTTAGCGTACGGGCTCGTCACGGTTGGATTGGCGAAGGCGGGCACTGCTGCGAGGGCGGACAGCACCAGGGGGAGAGAGAGCAATCTAAGGAGTTTCATCAGAGCCCTTTTACGAATCGGCGCGGCCTTGGACCGCGTTCCGGGTGTTCTGTTTGTCGTTTCGCGGAACCCGATCAACTCCTTGAAGTTTTCGAACTCGGGCTCACGGTTTTCGGCGATAAACCAACCTGTTTTTCGCGGGGCTGCATCATATCTAACAGCAGAACCGCGAGAGCAGTGAAGTGTCTTGCGCTGGTCTTGCCATGCGTGCCGGACGCATCGCCGTTCAGACGCAAGGGGTCCTGTACATCGCTGATAAAGCGACGCCGGGAGTCTTCGTTTCGGGGGCTGTTCTGAGCGGCGGAATCGCCCGTGCTCGTAAACTCAGCAACCTCTATCTATCCGGCATGAGCAAGAGGGTATGCCATGCCGCAGGACACCACACAACCAGGAGAACTGCTGGAAACGCTCTTTCGATCAGGAGCTATATTGCTCACCAGCGCTCTTCGATTCTGTCTGTCCAGGCAACTAACTTGAATCAGCAACATCGTCATGCTTACACGCGGCACGGGGTGTCGCCAACCCAAATTTCACAGAAAAATCGCTTTTTCAGGCAGCCTTGTAAATAGTTCGTGCATCCTGAAATTTCTACTCGCGGTTTTGTAAAAAGTACGTCGAATTCCCGCCCGGGTGTGTCGCTTTTGCACGATCCGGCGCGACCGACGATTCGCAATGTGGGACGATTTTGACCCTGCTTCCGGCCGTTTTGCACGCTGTGTTGCTCCTGAAGCTCGCAGCGCCGACGCTATCCCGCGAGGGCCCGCTTCCCCTAACATGGATTTCAAGCAGATCAAGATGCCTGTAACCTCCTGTAGTCCTTGAGCATCTCTGCTTTGAGGTCTTCATGATATTGCTCACCCGGCGGGCGACATTCGCTGCCTCGCACTATTACTGGAACGAGTCCTGGTCGGCCGAGAAGAACCAGGAAGTGTTCGGCCGCTGTGCCAATCGCAACGGGCACGGGCACAATTACACGCTCGAGGTGACGGTGGCTGGCGAGCCGGATCCTGTCACAGGCTTTGTCGTCGACCTCAAATGGCTGAAAGACGTCATCGAGGATGAGGTGCTTGCGGCGTGGGATCACCGCCACTTCAACCTGGAAGTTCCCGAGTTCGCCAAAACCATTCCGACTAGCGAGAACATCGCGATCGCCGCGTGGCGCCGCCTTGAACCGCCGATTGCTGCTGCGCATAGTGCACGCCTCGCCGTAGTGCGGGTCTACGAGACGCCTGAGATCTTTGCAGAGTTTCGGGGTCCCCAGGAACAGGTCCTCGTTCCTGGGGTGAAGTTCCGGGGCGGCCAATGAGCGCCTACTTCGGACGCCGTTATACGCTCAGCGCCAGCCACAGGCTGCATTCCGACGCGTTCACGCCCGAGCAGAATCGTGCCGTCTACGGCAAATGCAGTAATCCCCATGGTCACGGCCACAACTACGTGATTGAAGTGCTGGTCCGCGGTGAGGTCGTCCCCGACACGGGGATGGTGATCAATCTCGTCGATCTGGATGCAGCGGTGCGCACGCAAGTGCTCACGCGTTTTGATCACGCCAATCTCAACCTCGATCCGTTATTTACCTCGCAAGTCCCCACCACAGAAAATCTATGCAGGACAGTGTTTGAGCTGCTGAAAGACGCCGTGCCGGTGGGAGTCGCACTGGAGTATGTTCGCGTGGAAGAAACGGAGAATAACTTCTTCCAGTACTTCGGCGCCAGCTCAGCGGAGGCGGCCTGATGGGCCCGGGAAAGGCTGCGAGTTCTTCCAACGCAAGCAGCGGAAAGGACCGCCGTATGGCGCAAACAGTACCGATGACGAAGCCGATGTCGAAAGTCCTGGCAGACAAGGACTCTTTGAAAGACCACAGTACGCAGGAGCTCTATCGCGAGCTCATCACGCGTCTTGGGGAGGACCCTAATCGCGACGGCCTCATCGCCACTCCGGGCCGCGTTGAGAAGGCAATGGCCTATCTCACCAAGGGCTACCAGGAAGACGCCGGGGAGATTCTGCGCGCTGCTCTGTTCGATGTCGACTACGACGAGATGGTGATCGTTAAGGACGTCGAGATGTTCTCGCTCTGCGAGCATCACATGCTGCCGTTCTTCGGCAAGGTGCACGTTGCCTACATCCCCAACGGCAAGGTCGTGGGACTCAGCAAGATCGCGCGGCTGGTTGAGGTGTTTGCACGACGCCTGCAGGTGCAGGAACGCATGACCCGGCAGATTGCTGACGCTATCAGCGACGCGATCGCCCCGCAGGGCGTGGGCGTTGTAATCGAAGCCCGTCACCTCTGCATGATGATGCGCGGCATCGAGAAGCAGAATTCGTTCACCGTCACTTCCGCGATGGTCGGCTGCTTCCAGCGCAAGGAGACGCGGTCGGAATTCCTGTCGCTCGTTCGCAACCCCGCACAGGGATACCTCTGATCTCGGTGAACCCTCCTCGCGCGATTGCACGGGGGATGGGCTCCAGTCGCCCCGCCAAGGACTGCTAGAGTAATTCAGTGAACGGGCTGTTCGTCATAGATAAACCCGGCGGCATGACCTCCCACGACGTGGTCAGCCGCCTTCGCAAGATCACCGGCGAGAAGTCCATCGGCCATCTCGGCACGCTAGATCCCATGGCGACCGGCGTGCTCCCGTTGCTCGTCGGCAAGTACACCCGTCTCGCACAGTTCTTCAGCTCGGCGGAGAAGTCGTATACGGGCACCATCCGCTTCGGCTTCGCTACGGACACCTACGACGCTGAAGGCGAGCCCACCGGCCCCGTCGCGCAGCCCCAGTTCACGCTCGAAGAAATTCGCGAGGCTTCGTTGCGCTTCCGCGGCGAACTGCAGCAGATGCCGCCGCCTTACTCGGCGAAGAAGATCGCAGGAACTCCCGCCTACAAGCTCGCACGCGCCGGGAAGCCGGTCGATCTCAAGCCCGCAACCGTTGTGATCGACTCATTTGAAATCACCGCGCTCGACGGTGACCAGGCCGCGTTTGCCATGAAGATAAGCGCCGGTGGATACGTTCGTTCCGTCGCGCACGAGCTCGGCCAAATCCTCGGCTGCGGCGCGCACCTCAGCAGCCTGCGCCGCACCCGCGCCGGCGTCTTCACGCTCGACGAAGCCCGTCCACTTGCCGACCTCCAGCCGCTTGCAGGGAACTTCGCGGCGCTTGAGGCCGTGAGCATCCACCCACGGACCCTGCTGCCTGAAATGCCATGCGTTACGGCCGACGAGCAGACTATCGGCCGCATGCGCAACGGCGCGCAAGCCAACCTGCCGGAGTTCTCTCAGGCGCCGCTGGTCAAGGTATTCGCCGGCCAGCGCGAGCTGTTCGGCATCGCCAGCCGCGTAGCCGGCACACTCTTCCAGCCAATTGTTGTAATGGGATGAAGGAGCGCGCAAGCGCTAAACTCATTGCATTGCATGATTGGAGAAATCCTCAGAATCAGTGCTGTCCTGCTGGCGGGCGGCTACATGATGCGGCAGGTCCGCAAGCCATCGCGCTGGCTGGGCCGTTTCATGGCCAACACCATGAACAAGAGCCATTCCACGCTGACAGACTGGGGACTCACTCATGTCGAGATCCGAGACCACGACACGATTCTCGACATCGGCTGCGGTGGCGGCCGCACACTCAATAAGCTCGCCCATCTTGCCGCGCAGGGCAGTGTTTATGGCGTCGACTATGCTCAGGGCAGCCTCGCAGCTTCGCGCGCCTACAACAGGGAGCTTGTCGAGCAGTCCCGCGTCCAACTTGAACAAGCATCCGTGTCGAAGCTTCCGTTTCCCGCAGACAAATTCGATCTCATTACGGCGATTGAAACGCAATACTACTGGCCTGACCTGCCCGGCGACCTGCGCGAAGTCCTTCGCGTGCTCAAGCCAGGCGGCAAGTTGGTGATCATTGCGGAGAGCTACAAGAGCGGCCGCTTCGAATGGATGGAAGGACCGCTCATGCGCGTTCTGCTCGGCGCGTGCCGCCTCAGCCCCGCGGACCAGCGCGAACTGTTTGCAAATGCCGGATACGTCAACGTGCAGTTCAGCGAGGAACGCAACAAGGGCTGGATCTGCGTAGTCGGCACAAAGCCTATTCAGTAAACGCGCGCTACTTCGGCTCGGTCCGTTCCTGCCCCTTCTCTTCCTTGTGCAGCGCGAAGTACTCTGTCTGCTCACTCAGCAGGCGCTTGGCCTGGTCCGCCAGATCGTCCCATGCTTCCAGCGCTTCTTTGCGGGCCTCGTCGAACCCCGGTTCGCCTGGCAGAGCCCTCAGGATCGATTGCCACTTCGGCGTCAGGTCATTCAGCTTCTTCAGCGCAATGCGCATGTCGGCCTTGCGCTCAGAATACTGATCGAGGTTCGATCCCATTTCGTCCGTGAGCGCGACGAAATCCTGCAGTTCATCATCGAGCCGCTTGGCGCGGGCAGCCGACTTGCCACGGTTCGTCAGCCCCTTGATGGTATCCGCGCGCTCGTCCAGGAACTGCGTATAGAGCCTGATGCGCTCATTTGGATCGATCCCCGCCTCGCGTATCTTCTCGATCTGCGCCTCGGTAAGAGTCTGGCGTTGTTCCTTCTGTGCCGCCGCACCCCCGGCGACGAAGAGCGGCAAAATCAGAACGAGAAACCAAGCCCTGCTGGCCATAGCGATGCCCCCCGACGGCTCTCATTTGAGCACACTGCGCGGTGGGCAGGGAACTGCCAGCAATCAATTCGTGTTGGTGTGGCTGAGCCTTCGCGGCCCGGCGGGGCGCTATTTCTTGAAGACCTGCATCATGGCCTCGTTCTGCGCCTTGTTCAACTGGGCTAGGGTCTGCTGCACCAATTCCTGATCATCGGAATTACCGGAGTGCAGCAGTTCCGTAAGCCGGAATGCGGTGTGCCGCAGCAGGATCTGCGCGTCCTTAAGCTTCTTGTCGTTCACTGCAAGAACGCCGGGTAGCTTGTGCGCCAAATCCAGGGCTTTCTTCATCCAGCCGGTGGCCTTGTCAGCTTCGCCCGCCGCATACTGCTGCGCACTGAATTCGATCATTTCGTGCACAAGCTGTGCGTAGAGGAAGCACTGTTCGCGGGGCTGAGCTTGAGAGGCGCGTTGTTCTAAGGCGGTAATCGTCTGCTCGTCGGGTGCCTTATTGTCGAACGAGGCTCCGAAGGCAGGAACACAGAGTGCGCTTAGGACCATTATCGAGATATATCGAGCGATGCGCATGACGAACCCCCCTGACACGGTTCGACTGAAGCCTCTGCATACCCCTAAGCCCTGCATTCAGGATGCATTTAGGACCAATCCGCTCTAAATGCCGGGCCTATCGATACCAGAGACCTGGTGCACTCTTGAGCCGAGACTATAGGAGTTTTGAAGAAAGGATGCAACAAAAAAGTTACAGCCGGTCCTTCTGGACTCTTTAATGCTGGCACGTTGCTCCATTTATGTATGTCTTTGCCCGTTTATCGCTTCTTCTCGAGCAGGAGAAGCCGCTGCCGGGCTTGCCATTCCTGGTCTGGGAACTTGCCGGCCGATGCCTCCAGGAAGTGATGGTAGTACGCGATGGCCGAGTTCCGGTCGTGCAACATATCATAGGATGTCGCCCAAAGGAAGTACGTAGATGGGTTGTCTGGAAGATATTTTGACCGTGCTGTAAGGGCCTGCAGTGCCACCGAATGCTGCCCGGTCTTCGACGCCGCAAACGCCAATCCGGTCCAGCCATCCGGGTCCGTCGGCGCCAGCTGGGTAGCCCGTGTGAAGACCTCGAACGCCTCGGCGAACTTGAGCTGCCGTATCAGGTTCTGCCCGTGCGCGACCTGCAACTCCGCATCCGCGGGGTGCGCCGCCAGCAGCGGCGCGTACAGCTTGTCGGAGCCGGCTGCGTCTCCCGACTGAGCGGTTACGTCAGCCAGCATCCGGGTAATGTTCTCGTCCTGCGGGTGCGCTTCATGGAGCTTCTGCAGCAGCGGCAGCGCTTCCGCCTTGTCCTGAGCCACCAGCGCGGTGGCAAGCTGTGCCGTCAATGCCGGATCTTCCGGAGACTGCTCCAGAGCCTTGCGCGCGAAGGTTTCCGCCTCCGCATACTGCTTCTTCGCGATCAGCACGTGAGCCAGCCCGGCCTCGGCCTCGAGATTTGCCGGGTCTTTCGCAAGCACGCGCCTATACGCAGCCTCGGCTGCATCCGGCTGATTCGCAGCAGTAGCCAGTTCCGCAGCAAGCAAGGTGTCCCGCGGCGTCTCCGGCGTCAGCTTGAGAGCTTCCAGCAGATCATCTGACGCCTTCGTTGGATCATCCGCGCGGTCGATCTGCGCCAGCGCGCGCCATGCCCGCGCCTTCGCCACCGCACCGGCCTCGCCCGCTTCCAGTTTCGTTGCCGTTTCCAGCGCCGGCTTCGCTTCCTTTTGCTTGCCTTGCCGAGCAAGCAGCAGCCCCAGCGACAACTGCGCCTCAAACGACTTCGGATCTACCTTAACCGCACGCAGATAGAAACCTGCCGCTTGGTCAAGCTGGTTCAACGCGTCCGCGGCGTAGCCTGCGTCGAACAGAGCCCGCGCATCCTCAGGATGCGCGGCGAGATATGCCGAGAGCTTTGACTCCGCTGTCTTCCAATCTGACTTGACGATCGCCGCTTCAGCATCTGCTACCTCAGGCGCCACCAGCTTCGCGTCCGCGTTCTCCGCGCTCGGAACTGCGGCAGCGGGAGCCTGGTCCTGCGCGGTGCAGGGAATTGCAGCAAGGGCGATCATCAGCACAATTGGAGGGAGACGCACGAAATACCTCAGACTTGATTCTAGGCTCTTTGAGGTCTTAGACGCGCCTCGCCGCGAACCGCAACTCGTGCGCCACCCAACCTTTAGTCGTCGATCTACCCAAACTCAGAAGAATCAGCGCGGAGCAATTGAATCTTCAGCAACTGACATAAATTGCAGAACGCATCCGAGGAGTTACGCAGCGCGCAAATGCATCTTGAGCCTTCACCAGGGGCATCGAATTTTGTTGGAGTGAAAAATCCATGACGGAAAACATGAAAGCAATACCGCCGAAAAGGCCGTCGAAGGAAACCCCAACAGTCATCGACAACACTACAGACCCGCAGGAACAACGGCACGAAAAGATGGAGCGCATGGCCGATCGCGCTGCTCATAAAGCTAACAAAACGCAACAGGATTTCGACGAAGGAGCCAATCAGTTCTCCAACATCGGATCCAACTGATCCGCTCAAGCAGCGTGGCGCCATCCTGAATAAGCTGGATGCGCCACGCACCCCAAAGTAACCCTGCGGCTCCACTCCTCTGTCACAAATCACCGCACTCCCCCACTTCAACGTGTTCACATCGCGCAGGTTTCGCGCTACACTCTCTCATCTGGGTCCCCGGAAACCGAACCAGAAAGCAACTTTCCGGAGCTTTGCAGCATCAATTGTGGTGTGCCACCCGAAGGGGTAGCTAGCTCCGGCACAGCGCAGTTCGCAGGTGAACCTCTATGTTGTCTCTCATATCAAAACGAACAGGTGAACCTATGCCCGCCATGCCGCTCCATATACCGTTGACTTCTGCCTATCTTTGCCAGGACTGCAACTGCGTAAGCAACTGCTCGCGCCGCTGCCCAGCATGCGCCTCGGAGGTGCTGATGGGTCTTGCAGGCATTCTCAATCGAGAGGTAGCGGAAGAGGTTCAGGTTCCGCATCAGAGCTATTCCTATGTCACGGCCATGGTGGCCTGAGCTCTGCGCTCTCAATATAGCGATGTGGCTTTCAAGGGGGAGCTAGATCAGCCGCAGTGGCTGATCGTGTGCACGTAGAGAGCGCCAGGTGCTTCCCGGCGCTCTCCGTGTTTTGCTCCGCACCTCACACGGTCGCTCCCGAGCCGCAATAAGTGGCGCGTTCTGGCTGAATAGCGAATCCCTTCACGCGGCCGTCTCACTGCGAGTTACTCAGTCTTCTAACTCGCGACTGCGTAACTTAATCTCTTCCTTATTCAAGCACCGCCAGATAGAAAACGGGCGCGGCGATGTGCCGCGCCCGCTCTTCTTTTCAGTTCTGCTCCGGCTTACGGTCCCATCAGCGTCGGTTCGCATGGATTGTATCCAAGCGACGATGGTGTAACCGGGGCTGGCGGTGTTGGTGGAGTGGACCACGGCTTGTTCGTGAAGTCGAAGAAGTCCAGCAGATTCGGCTGAACTGCGTCGCGCGCCGTCAAGTGTACCGAGCTTCCGAGGAACCGGTTCTCAACAAACTTGATGACAGCCGTGTGATCCATAGGCACATGCGAAACATAATGCTTACGCGTGTAAGGCGAAATCACAATGTTCGGCACGCGGAATCCGAGCTGCGCTCTAAACCCGTACTGAGCAGCCGCATCGGTGCTCTTGGTGCCGGGATCGATGCCGGCCAGGTCGCAATGCGTCGTTGGTACTCCATTGGTCGGCTTGCACGGATTGTAACCGTCAGGATTCACGGCAATCGACGAAATGTCAGGAATGGACCCGAGCGTCGTATCCGTGAAAGCGTTCGAGTGTCCTGGCACCGGCGGAACGTGATCGTACGGACCGCCGCCTTCGTCATAAGCGAGGAAGAACGCAGAGCTACCCCACGAGGGGCTCGTCATCAGCCCGTTCACCACACTGGCAACTTCAGACTGTCCGGTTAGGACCGACTGGCCTGATCCCGGATGCTCATCATTGCGTCCCGAGCCGGACTCGATGAACGCAAACGCCGGCAGGGTGTTGTTCTTCGCGTCCGTGTAGTACTGCGACAAGGGCGCGATGTGGTTCGGATCCACGCAGTAGTAGTTTGAAGTGTCGCCCCACACAGAAGACGGCTTCATGTTGCTGGGGCACGTGGCGTGGGTCGGGTTTGCCTTCAGGACGTTGGTTGAATACGCGAACGTCAGGAACGTCGTTGCCGGAATATTGCCACTGCCGGTGCCGCATGCTGAGCCCGCTGTGCACCCGCCCTGCGTCACCGTGTAATAGACCTTCCACGACACGCCCGCGCCCTGCAGTTCCTGGAAGATGTTATTGATGTTGAGCTGAGGCAGGTGATCGTTGCTTCCCGGATCGAAGACCAGTCCCTGCGTGGTGCCGCCGGAGAACGTAGCGATGCGATTCGGAATGCTCTTGCTCGACATCGGCGAGAACCAGCGGTCCGACACAGCAAATTGCGATGCCATGTAGTAATACCAATTGAGGAAACCCTCGTCGTAGTAACCCATGGCGCGTTCGCCGGTAGTATCTGTGAACGTTCCCGAGCACGTGCCCGAAGTATTGCAGCTCTTCGCAAACCCCTCGGCGATATGCACGAAGCCATCCATCTTGATCCCGCGCGTGGTGCTGAAGTCCCAGCGGTTTACATCGCCATAGCTCTCCAGCCACGCCGAGCTGTCGTCGTCAATGCAAGTCGTTCGCAGCTTGAACAGCGGATACGACGTACCCTCATCGTCTTGATTGCTGATTTTAGTGAGCTTGTCGTCGATGCCATCGACGGTATACGTCTTGCCGTCGGCGCCGATATCCCATCCTTTCCCATGGCGATATGGGTTCAGCATGCCGAAGTAGTTATCGAAGCTGTGATTCTCCTGCAACATAAAGATCACGTGGTTGATGGGATTCGCCGCGCCCACCGTCACCGTCGTCTGCGCCGAAACCGTTGTGCTGCTGTTGCTGGCTTCAGCGGTATAAGTAGTTGTGCTGGTCGGCTTCACGGTCACAGTTCCGCCGGTGCTGCTGAGCGCGTAAGAACTCCCGTCTGTTCCTGTCACCGCCACGCTTGTCGCATTGCTCGCATGCACCGTAAGCGTGTCGGTGCTTCCGCTTGAGATCGTGCTATTCTGCGCGCTGATTGACACTGTTGGCTTCGCCGCGCCTACCATGATCGTCGTCTTCGCTGCCGTAGTGCCGCTTCCATTTGTCACAGTGGCGGTGTAGGTCGTGGTGACAGTCGGTTTTACGGTGATCGTCCCACCCGAGTAGGGAAGGGTGTACTTGCTACCGTCAGATCCCGTGACGTAGCAGGACGCGGCGCTGCCGGTCTTGACGGTGAGTACATCCGATTGGCCGGCGGAGATGGTGCTGTACTGCGCCGTTATGGTTACGGTGGGCAAAGCTGCTTCGGCTTTTGGAACCACTGTCGCGATTCCGAACAACGCCAGGAGGAATATAGGAAGGGTGTACGTCTTCACAGGGGCCTGCCTCTCGCTAGGAAGGGCTTTCACTTTACGATCTACTTGGAATGCGCAGAACTACACGCTGCTACTTGGATGCCGCGGAGAGAGCAGTGAGTTGGTACAAAGGTTTGTTTGGTAATTAGAAATGCGGTCGGCGTAAGCGCCTGACTCTATGACAACCAATCTACATAGTTCGATATTTCTCGTCAATGAACCGGCGGATAAGCTGCGCGGCCCCCAACGAAAGTACCTAGCACCTTCGCCTTAAGTATCTCCGCAGCAGGCACTTCGTCTAGATTTCGATCGACAACTACAAAGTCCGCGTCATATCCCGGCTCCAACTTTCCTTTATGTTGCTCGGCGAATTCAGCGTAAGCAGAGCCTTGGGTGTACGCGTAGAGAGCCTGGCCTCGCGCCAACTTGCTTTCAGGATAGTACGACTTAGTACCTGCTTCATTCATGCGCGTCACCGCGGCATATAAACCGCGAAACGGCGTGATCGGCTCGACGGGATAGTCCGTTCCGAACGCCAGCGGCACACCTGCATCCAGAAACGCCTTCCATGCATAAGAATACGCAGCCCTCTGCGGCCCCAGTCGCTCTTCGGCCCAGTTCATGTCGGTCAGCAGATGATTCGGCTGCATGCTCGCGATCACGCCCAACTGCTTGAAGCGAGGAATGTCCACCGGATCGACAACCTGCGCATGCTCGATGCGATTGCGAGGCTTTTGCGCCAAGGCAAGCGAACAGCGTGGCACCATCCGGGTGACCTTGTCGTTTGTTGCTATGGCTGTGAGTTCTTCACACGAGCGTTGATACGCCTCAAGGGCCATCGCCGTCCCTCGATCGCCAATCGCGTGAAAACCCATTTGGAATCCAGCCTTCGCGCGCTCTACCGCCAGCTTGTTCAACTCCTCCTGCGTAAACTGCGGCAGCCCGCTATTGCCCGACTCATCCGCATACGGCGCCTTCAATGCCGCTGTGTGCGATCCCAGCGAGCCATCCATGAACCCCTTGAGCATGCCAGTATGCAGCATCGGATCATGCTGATCGTGATGCGCCATCATTCGTTTCAAATCATCCAGGGGCAATCGAAAGGGAAGCCATTCGCTAATGCGGATATTCAGCTTGCCTTCCTTCTCCATCTCCTCATACACAAGAAAGTCATCCCACTCGCTGAAGTCCTGCACACTCGTGATCCCATGCGCCAGCGCGTCTGCGATCGCAAGCTCATCGCCGCGCCGTCGCTCTTCATGCGTAGGCGGTGGAATCACCTTCACTACCAGTTCCTTCGCTGACTCGCGCAAAATTCCTGTAGGTTCGCCGTTCGCATCGAGATCGATGGCGCCGCCTTCCGGAGCCTTCGTCTTCCCCGTGATGCCGGCTGCTTTCAGCGCAGCGGTATTTGCGATCGCGATATGCCCGTCGATGCGATCGAGAAACGCAGGATGATCACCCGTAACCTTGTCGAGATCCTGCCGTGTAGGAAGCACCTTGTCCGCCCACAGCGTATGGTCCCAGTTGCCACCGATAAGCCAGTGCCCCAGGGACGCCTCCTGCGCGAACTTCTGCACTTTCGCTAGCATCTCGCCAAGGGACTGCGCTCCGGTGAGATCCACATTCAGCTTCGTCTGGCCCGCGCCGCCAAGGTGTACATGCGCATCATTGAACCCAGGAAAGATGCAATGCCCAGTCTTCGCTGAAGCAAGATCGCGCAGTTTGGTCTTCGGGCCGGCCATGCGCGTTATCTCGTCCGTCGTCCCCACGGCCAGCACCTTGCCGCCTCCAATCGCCATCGCCTGCACCACCTGCGGCTTGTCTTCGGCCAGGCCCTCGCCCGTATAGATCACCGCATTGAAATAGATGACGTCAGGCGCGATGGACTGCTTCTGTGCAGCGCCGGCGTGCCCCGAATCGCGATGCTGCGATCTGGTTTGGCTGAATGCGAGAGAGGGAAGTGCAAGGCCGAGAGCAAGCAGAATGTGGGCGCGCATCGGCGCAAGTGTAGCAGAGCGCGACCCCTCCGCAGAGCGCTGCCGCTCCGTAGAGCGCGCTACTGCTCGGCGGCCCACTCCAGCATCGCCGCCGTCAGCAGCAGAATGCGCCGCAGGCCTGTCTCGCGATCCTTGGTGGAATACCACTCCGCCACCGTGTGCGCACCGCCACCATCGCCGCCTGCTCCCAGCGAGAGCGAAGGCACCCCTAGCGAGATCGGAATATTCGCATCCGTCGAGCCCAGTCGCGCTCCGGAACTCAAACCAAGATGGCGGTCCACCGCGCGCAACCCCTCCAGGATCGGCGATTGATCCGGCAGCATCGCTGCCGGCCGGTTGCCAATCATATCGATCTTGTAACTCAGTAATCCGCGTAGCCGGTTCGCCGGCGCCGTGCGCCTGTTCCAGTGCTCAACCGCATCTTCTACCGCGCGGTGCAGCGCCACTTCCAGCCGCACCAGCTCATCGGCGCTGGTCGATCGGAAATCAACTGTCGCCACGGCGCTCTCCGGAATCGAATTCACGCTCGTCCCGCCGTGAATGGTTCCCACATTCAGCGTCGTCCGCGGATCATCCGGCAGCGGTGTAGCTGCCAGTGCCGCGAGCGCCGAACCCATCGCCGTAATCGGATTCGGCGTCCCCGAATCAGTGAAGCTATGCCCGCCCGGTCCGCTGATCGTGATCTGGTAGCGCTTGCTTCCCAGCGCCTGCGTTACAGCGGCGTCCGAGCCCGCTCCGTCCAGCACGATGTGTGCCGCAATCCGCCCGGCGAGCGCTGGCTGCTGATACAAGTGCCGCACGCCGCGCAGGTCGCCTTCGCCTTCCTCGCCCACGTTGCCCACAAAGAGCAACGCCGCAGGTAACTCCGCCTTCGACTTCACCAGCGCCTGCGCAATCGCCATCATGCCTACCACGCCTGCACCGTTGTCGCACGAGCCGGGCGCTTCAATGCGCTCGCTTCCATCTACCAGGCGCACCTGAGGCTGCAGCGGAGTCTCCGCAGGAAACACCGTATCCAGATGTGCCGAAAGCACCACCACATGTCCGGTGCTCTCCGGGCTCAGGTGCGGCGATGGCAATAAACCCAGCACATTGCCCACCTCATCAATGGTCACCCCGTCAAGGCCGATCTCCCGGAACCGCGCCTCCATCCATTGCGACCGCGCCTGCTCGCCAAACGGCGGCGCTGGAATCGCGCACAATTCCATCTGCCAATCCAGTATGGTCTTCGCATTGGCGTGCAGCCACGCAAAGGCCGCATGAATGGCCCGCTTGGCTGCCAGAGTGGTGACTCGAGAGTAGGCGGAAGGAACTGACGACAGAGGCATACCCACTTTTCAGGGTAGCAGCAGCGGCGATGTCTTCGCCGAGCTAGGCTTTCGCAGAGGTTCTTGTCTTCTTCTTCACGTACATCGCGGCATCGGCAGTCTTCAGCAATTCGTCGCTGCTCGCGCCATCTTCCGGATACACCGCAATGCCAACGCTCGCCGATCCCGTGAGCGTATTCCCTTCAAGCTCCGCCGGTGCTGCGAAGCAGGACTCCAGCCTGCGCGCGATCTCTTCCACAACGCGACGATTGTGCGCATCCGGCACCAGGATTGCGAACTCGTCTCCGCCCAGCCGCGCCAGCATATCGCCTGGTCGCAACTGTCGCTTCAGCCGCGCCGCTATCTCCTGCAGATAAAGATCGCCGACATGATGCCCGTACTCGTCATTCACCTGTTTGAACTCGTCCAGGTCGATATAGATGAGCCCAAAGATCGTCGCATTCGTCCGCGCGCGGCTCACCTGTTTGTCCAATGCCCGATCGAGCGAGAACCGGTTGTGTGCATCCGTCAGCGCATCGAACTCAGACCGGTATGTCAGGTCGGCGTAGAGCCGGTTTGTCTCGATGGCCAGCACCGCTACGCGCGCTCCCGTCTCCAGCGCCCGCAGCCCCGCCGCAAGCTTCGTTGCCACGTGAATCTTCCCCAGTTTTACGCCGGACTGACTGGTCAGCTCCTGCGTGATGGCGGGCCCCGCGCCCGCTGCCGGTTTGCGCCCCAGCGTTGCGCCGTCCGCCACTTCAATCCAGCAGGGTGCTCCGTTCAGGCTTGAGGAAACCAGCTCCGTGATATGCTCCAGCACTTCGGCCAGCGGACGCGCATGATTGATGCTCTCCAGGATCGCGCTGCGGCGCTGCTCCAGCTGCGCCATGGCGTCGGCCTGGTGGTGCACCTTGCGCTCCTGCCTCCAGCCCCAGATCATTGCCACCACGGCGATCAGCAGCAGAATGCCCGCCAGAATGATCAAGTTCCGCACGCTCAGCAACGGCGGATTCTCAATCATCAGCAAGTCCTCCTGCGTTCGAAGCAGAATCTCGAAAGGCACATAGCCACCGGGATTGATGGCCGTTAAATCCGGTATCGTGCAGATTCCTGTAACCCGCACCATCGCGCCGACCGGCAACTGCGCCATCGGTGCCACGTCTCTTCCAGCATGCCGAAGGATTGCGGAGAACAGGCGCCCGCCTGCGTCCAGCACGTATTCGTCCTGTGAAGGCTCGCGCACCTTCGTCACCAGCCGCCCCTGGATCGAGACAAGGTCGTTCTCATGGCCGACGGGGGTGTTCGTGCTCCAGAACGCGAGCTGTTCCCAGGTGGCCTCGAGCGGCTTCACCACTCCAGGAATCTGCAGATCTCGGATCTCTCCGTCCGCCAGCGTCAGGATGCGGTCATGCTCGTCGGGATAGCCGGTTGCATCCGCCTGATTGCCGATGGTCAGGTTGTCTCGTGTGTGCGTCTCGATCCACAAGCTTTTGTTGCCATCCTGCAGCACTACCGCCACAGCCGGCTGGTAATAGGTGATGGTGCCGTGCACCTTCACCCGCACTGACGTATCCGTTACGCGATGCCCTTCGAGGATCCGGTCCATTGGCATAATGGGCAGGTCTCTGATGGCTTTCCCGTCGCGCTTCAGCACGCGAATATCATCCAGGCGCGCTACATATATCACCGCACCGGTTTGCTGCATTTTGTCGTCGAACTTCCCGGCAGCCGCGCCGCTGACTTCAACCTCCGCATCCAGCAGCCCTTGCAGAGCGGCTCGATCGCCGGAGTTGACATCGACTTCGAAGTGGCCGCCCTCCGTCACCAGTTGCAGCCGGGCGGTATCAACCCTGCCATCGTGAGGGTTGCCCATATCGGCCGAACGCACTCGCCCGCGCGCTGTCACCCGGTGGCAATCCAGGTCTGCCTTTACCAGGTCCCAGAAGCTCGCCTCCACCGGCTTTGGCAACTCGCCGTGACCGGTCACGGTGATCTTGTCGCTCAGCGCGATCGGCCGGAAGCTGTTCTGCGTCTTGCCGTGAATGCGGATAAGATCGCCCGGTGCGTAGTTGTCGCGCGAAGGCGGACGCACAAAAATGGCATCGCTGCCTTCCTGCACAAACAGGAGGTTCTCGAAACCCCTTGAGAAGATAACCGTTGCTTCGAAGTCGACCGGAAGGCCCTGCTTCGCTATTGAGTTGTCGAGTGCGGCAACCTGCCGCAGCATCGTCAGCGTGCCTTGGGCGGACACTGATCCTGAGCTCGTTGGAGATTCCTGAGAAGGTCCCGCCCAGGCCGCCACTGCCCAACCGGCGACCATCCATGAGACGCAGAAAACCCGCAGTCTGCGCAACAAGAAACTCATCGCTGACGACCGCTCGGCAACGCGAGCGAACGTGTATTCACAGACTGGGAAAATTGGCCCATGTCCATAAGTTGGCCCAGAAGCCCATCTATACATAGGTCTCCGCCGCCGGAGGGACTGTTTCTTTTGAATGCACAATCCTATGCGAAATCATCGATTTTTGCATTGAGTAAATGCAGTGGGCGAACGAAGGCTGCGCCTGGACGTGCCGTTTTGGGAATTCCATCAAACGTCGGGGTACTCCACCGAGTGCAGAAAAAGCCCCTGTGGAGGCGCCGTAGGCCCGGCTGCCGCCCGCGCCCGCGCCGCGATCATGCCCAAAATCTCCTCAGCCCGCCGGTACCCGCGCCCCACGTCCAGCATCGTCCCCACCAGGTTCCGCCCCTCGGAGTGGATAATTCCGGGCAGAATCTCGCTCCGGTTGCGGCATGGCCCTGAGCGGGCAACGGCTAAGTTAATTCTCCCGTATCGTCTCCACGATCGGTACGCGCGCAGCCCGGATCGCCGGTATCACGCAGGCCAACATGCCCGTGGCGGCAATCAGAGATATGGATACCGCCAGCGTCACGCTATCTGTCGTGGATACGCCAAATAGCAGCGATTTGACGGACCGCGCCAACACCAGTCCAAGAGCGAGCCCGATGACGACCCCATACGCGATTTTGCGGAGGCCGTCTTTGATCACCATCAGAAAGACTTTGGAAGTGCTGCATCCCAGAGCCATGCGTATCGCCATCTCCGTTGTCCGCTGCAGCGTGCTGTAAGCCATCACCCCGTAGATGCCAACGCACGCAATGACCAGCGCGATCCCCGCAAAGATCGATAACAAGAGACTGCGGAACCTGGGAGCGGCAAAATTCTGCGCCACGTTTTCTTCCATAGTCCTGATGCGGACCACGGGCTGGTTTGCATCCACACGATGCACCGCGTCTGTAAGTGCTGCCGCCACCACGTGAGGATCGTATGCCGTTCGTACGACGACACTCATGGTGCGGACAGGCAGTACCACATTCGCCTGGCGATAAGGCACGTACATCTCGCTCGCCGAGTCGGCCACCAGCGACTGCTTCACATCCCCGACCACGCCGACGATCGTCATCCACGGCACCGTTGCATCGGGAATCGCGCCCACCTGCATGCGTTTGCCCAGCGGATCCTGTCCAGGGAAGAACGTGCGCGCCATGGTCTGGTTGATGACCACAACCGCCGGGGAGCCCTCGCGATCGGCATCCGTAACCCAGCGGCCTTCCGTGAGCGGCAAGCGGAGCGCATCCTTATACCCTCCACTTACCGCACGATAGTTGGCCAGTATGTATTCAGAAGCGTTATGCGGCGGCCGGCCCTCAATGTTGAAGTGCAGCATCGATCCATTTCCGTTAACTGGAAGGAACGACGCCGCGCCAACCGCACTTACGCCGGGCAAACGAGCCAGTTCGCGGATCGCATTCTCATAGAAATTCATCGGCGCCGCGGCTCCCTCCTTATACTGCGCGCCCACAGGCAGGTCCGCCACCAGAAGGTGATCCTCGGCGAAGCCAAGCTGCACGTTAGCCAGTTGCGACAGGCTGCGCAGAAACAATCCTGCGCCCACTAGCAGCAGCAGCGCGAGCGATATCTCCGCAATCACCAGCGCATCACGCAGCATCCGCGAGCCGCGGCTTACCGTTCCGCGATCGGTTTCGCTCAAGATTCCGCGCAGGTCGAGGTTCTGCACCTGACCGGCCGGCGCCATTCCGAACAGAACTCCCGCTGCGATAGACAGGGCGGCGGTGCACAGCAGGACAGGCAGATTGATCTGCACCGGGGTGTTCGGCGGAAGCGCGCTGCCCGCCTGCCGCACCAGCCACGGCAAAAGCGCGTATGCCACGCCGATCCCGATCAGCGCTCCCATCCCGGACAACACCAACCCTTCGATCAGCAACTGCCGCACCAGTGCCCACGTGGTCGCGCCCAGAGAGCGGCGAATCGTGATCTCGCGCCGTCGCGCCGCGGCCCGCGTCAGAAGCAGATTCGCAACATTGCCGCAGGCAATGAGCAGCACGAATCCCACCGCTACTGAGAGCATGATCAGAACCGTCCGCGAACTGCTGACCAACTGCTCGTGCATGCCCTTCACCTGGGCATCGAGCGCAATGTTGTCGGTCGGATATTGCTTGAGAAGCCGCTTCGCAATACCGCTCATCTCCGATTGCGCCGCGGCCAGGGACACTCCGTTGCGCAGGCGAGCTACCGGAAAAATCCCTGGATGCCATGAGCGATCGTCGGGCAGTGTTGCAGCCCACGGAGCCATCGCAATCACAGCGTCGGGCCGCTGCTGCAGCATTTCGTAATCCCTGGGCAACACGCCGACGACGGTATACGCCTGGCCGTTGAGCTTGATGCTCTGGCCCAGCGCTCCTTGCGACGCGCCGAACTTGCGCTGCCACATTCCATAGCCCAGCAGAGCCACGGCCGGCGAGGCCGGCTTGTCGTCTGCCTCGCCAAGGCCCCGCCCCGTCACCACATCCACTCCCAGCAGGTGCAGCAGATTCCCGCTGATCATCTCCGCCGGAATCTGTTCTGGCTCTCCCATGCCGGTCAGCGAAACCGTTACCGGACGCACGGCTCCGAACTCCTCGAACGACGTGCTCTGCGCTTTCCAATCGCGATAGTTCTGGAAAGAGGCCGACAGCGTGGGGAACTTCGCCGCCTGCTCGTAAATGAGCACCAGCCGGTCGGCCGCGGGGAAGGGAAGCGGCCGAATCAGCACCGCATACACCACGCTGAAAATAGCCGTGTTGCAACCGATGCCCAGGCACACCGTGAGAACAGCGGCAGCCGTGAACACCTTTGCCCGCAGCAGCTGGCGCAGAGAATACTTCAGATCCTGCCGCACGTTGTTCATCCTCGATATTCCTATCCTGGGCGCTGATTGGGGAAGGCGCTCCCCGGCTGGCGCGTCCGGCGCTCGCCGTTCCGGCTTGGTAAGAAATCT
This sequence comes from Occallatibacter riparius, assembly GCF_025264625.1. Lineage (NCBI taxonomy): Bacteria > Pseudomonadati > Acidobacteriota > Terriglobia > Terriglobales > Acidobacteriaceae > Occallatibacter > Occallatibacter riparius. The sequence goes on along the minus strand of NZ_CP093313.1, from coordinate 5,662,643 downwards.
ATCAGTGTCGGCAGGGTACGCACAGGTAGATAGAGCCTGTCGCAGATCAGCCCGCTCGTTACTCTGGGTACTCCACCGAGTGCAGAAACAACCCCTGCGGCGGCGCAGTCGGCCCGGCCGCAGCCCGGGCCTTTGCCGCAATCATCCCCGGAATCTCCTCCGCGCGCCGGTATCCGCGCCCCACGTCCAGCATCGTCCCCACCAGGTTCCGCACCATATGGTGCAGAAATCCGTTCCCGCGGACTCGATAGAACAGCATGGTCCCCTCGTCCGTCTGTTTCTGTTCCCACCAGGACCGATAAACCGTCCGCACGGCACCGAGCGTAGTCATGTCTTCCTCGTTATCTGCCGCCGAGCGCGTCGTCTCGTCCGGATCCGTAGCCGCAAAGCTCAGAAAATCGTGCGTCCCCACAAACGACGCCGCGGCTCGTTCCAGTTCCCCAAAGTCGAGCGGCCACGGATACGAGTACACATACCGTGCCAGAAACGGTGGGCACACCACGGCATAGCTCGGATCGGCCTCATCAGGCCCGGTCCGTCGCCTTTCCAGAAAGACCCTGTACTCGTATGTTTTCGCCACGGTCGAGTGCCGCGCGTGAAACGCCGCCGGAACCACCATGGTCTCCACAACCCGGATCGCCGCCGGCAGCGTCCGGTTCAGCGCGCGCCGCAGATTGTCCGCTGGAATTGGCGCTGCCAGCCCAAAACTCGCCACCTGCCCCAGCGCATGGACCCCCGCATCGGTCCGCCCCGACCCCTGCGGCAGCGGCGACTCGCCCGTCACCCGTCCCAGCGCCGCCTGCAACTCGCCCTGGATCGTAGCCCGCCCCGGCTGCACCTGCCACCCGCTATAGTCCGTGCCGTCGTAAGAGACGATCACCTTCCAGTTCTGCATGCCGCCGCCCGGCTCCTCTAGCCTCTCGTCCCTGCTTCTCTAATCCCTGGTCCCTGGTGCCTGTGTCTAACAGGGTACTCGACCTCGCTCCCCGCCCCGCCCCGCAACCCCTAGTCCGATATACTCAATTTTTCGAAATTCTCTTGATTTACCAGTCGCGCAGTTGTGGAACGAATCCCAACCTCGGCGCGTATTGTCCGATGTGAGGTGCTCGCGCCCCCAAGTCCGGCTCCCGGCAGACCGTTTTTGTGGGTGGGACGTTGATTGGAACGCGATTATCCACTGTGGGCAGCGAAAATTTGCGTCCAGAGTTCGTCTCCGGACGTCTTTGTGAATGGCACCCCACATGCCTCAACTGATCGTGGAGAGGAATCATGCATTCTTTCGGTACAGGTGTGTTTAAGCGCCAGCAACCTGCACAAAATCGGCGCGGGACACTGCGCGCTGCGGCCGCCGTCATGCTGACGCTTATTTCGGGTGTTCCCTCGGGCTTCGCTCAACAATCTGCCAATCCAGCGCGGACCAAGGCATCCTCCGGGCTGCCCGCGGCCCCCGAGCCCGTCGCGACCTCGGCAACCCCGCTGCGCCAGAGCCAGCACGACTTCAGCCAGCCCAAAGGCGACATCACCGGGAAATTCTGGAAGATGTATTCGCCGACCGATATCTCAGCTGCCAGCTTCGTCAACTCCGTCCGGCTCGACAACCTCGTCAAGGACGGCAAGATCTACCTGAGCCTCTCTGACGCGATTGCGCTCGCAATCGAGAATAACTACGATATCGCGATTGCCCGTTACAACCTCGACATCGCCGATACCGACGTGCTGCGCAGCAAGGCAGGTTCAGCCCTGCGTGGCGTCAACTCAGGCGTGGTTGCCAACACACTGGGCGGCGGCGGATCGACATTAGTGTCAGGCGGCGGCCCGGGCGGTACCACTGGAGGCTCGGGCGGAGCCGCGTCGGGCGCGGGCGGTCTCGTCACGTCCACGCAGAGCGCAGGTCCCCTGCCTGAGATCATCGACCCGTCGCTTACCGGAACCGTTCAGTTTGACCATGCAAAGCAATTGCAGACGAACACGTTGTTTTCCGCTGGCGAGCCGGTGATCTCGCAGAACACGAATACCTACAACTTCGCTTACAACCAGGGGTTCGTCACCGGCACCGCATTGCAGGTCGGATTCAATAACAGCCGGGCTGCCAGCGACCTTTCCTTCAATAGCTACAGTCCGCTTCTGCAATCCAGCTTCAAGGCCTCGCTAACGCAGCATTTGCTCCAGGGTTTTGGAATCTTCGTCAACAAGCGCTTCATGTACCAGGCTGAGAACAACCGCAAGATCACCGATTCCAGCTTCCGCCAGCAGATTCTCTATACCACCAACCAGGTTGAGAACATCTACTGGGGCTTGGTCAGCGCGTATGAAGACGTTCAGGCGAAAGAGCGCGCCCTGGCCCAGAGCACCCAGCTTGAGAGCGACACCCGCAAGCAGCTCGATATCGGCACCATGGCACCCCTCGACGTAGTGAACGCGCAGTCCACCGTCGCTACTGACAAGCAGGGCCTGATCAATTCACGGAACATCCTCCAATACCAGCAACTCGTCATGAAGCAGGCCATCGCGCGCAATCTCAATGATCCCGCGCTCGTAGCTGCCCCCATCGTTCCCACCGATCGCATCAGCCTTGAAGAGCTGCCGGAAGAGAAGACCCCCGTCGACGAACTCGTGCAGACGGCATTCAAGCAGCGCCCGGAACTTGAGCAAGCCGTGCTCACCCTCAAGAACGACGCCATCGGCATGAAGGGCACGCGCAACGCCCTACTGCCCGTGTTCGATGTGCAGGCCTACTACGGCGGCAGCGGAGTAGGCGGCGCCCAAAGCCCCTACTTGAACTGCAATCCCGTCTTCGGAGGCAAATTCATCCCGTGCCCTGCAGGCCTTGTTCCCTCCGTTGGTTACGGCGACGTGCTGCACCAGTTGGTTGATTCAGCAGGTCCCGACAAGGGCGTCGCTTTTTCGTTGAACATTCCTCTCCGCAACCGGCCGGCGCAGGCTGACCAGGCACGCTCGGTGATGGAATACCGCCAGTCAGAACTGCGTCTCGAGCAGCTCTACACGCAGATCCGCATGCAAGTGGTCAACGCGCAGTTCGCTCTCACCAACGACCGCGCCCAGGTTCTCGCCTCACGCGCGGCCCACGACTACGCCACGCAGAGCCTCGATGCCGAGCAGAAGAAGCTCCATCTCGGCGCCTCCACCACAACCAACGTTCTGCAGTATGAACGCAGCCTTGCCACTGCGGAAAACAATTTGATCGCTGCCGAAGCAGCCTACGCAAAGGACCGCGCCGGCCTCTACCAGACGCTGGCCACCACGCTGCAGCACTACGGCATCAACATGAACGACGCGGCCAGCGGCACGGTCAGTGCCGTGCCCAACGTTCCCGGCATGGTCCCCGCGACCAACCAGAACGTTGCCCCCACGGCGCCCGCACCAACCGGCCGCTAAGCATCGGCACCAACAACAAAGGCCCGGAGCGAACGCTCCGGGCCTTCTGTTTTGCTTTTGCGTTCTAATCCCTAATGCCTGATCCCTACTGCCTGCCTCTAGCGTTCCGCCACGTGCTCCAGCAAATCAAAGAACTCCGGAAAGCTGATCGCCGCCGACTCCGCTCCCTGAATCACCGTCTCGCCCTCAGCCCTGAGCGCAGCCACGCTGAACGCCATCGCAATGCGGTGGTCCCCGCCCGAGTCAATCGTTGCCCCATGCAGGGTCTGGCCGCCCGGCACATCGAGCCCGTCTTCGAACTCCTCGACCTCCGCGCCCATCGCGCGCAGATTCTTCGCCACCAGCGCGATGCGGTCCGACTCCTTCACGCGCAGCTCCTTCGCATCGCGAATACGAATGCCGCCGCTCGTGTACGGTCCGATCGCCGCCAGCACCGGCAGCTCATCAATCAACTGCGCAGCCAGCGCACCATTGATCGTCGTCGAGCGCAGCCCCTCCGCCGGGGCCGAGACCTGCACCGTGCCCACAAGTTCGGCGTTCTTCTCTTCGAGATTCAGCACGCTGATCTGCGCGCCCAGCGCGGTCAGCACATCCAGCAGCGTCGCGCGCGTAGGATTCAATCCCAGCGAATCCAGCACCAGCGACGAACCCGGAAACAGCGACGCCGCGCATAGAAAGAACGCTGCCGAAGAAATATCCCCCGGCACCGTCGCATCAATCGCATGCAGCGTCTGCGGTCCCTTGATCGACACCGAATCAATCGTGCGCGTCAGCTCCGCGCCGAACGCCCGCAGCGCCAGTTCGCTGTGATCGCGCGTCCGCACTGCCTCACGCACCGTCGTCGTGCCTTCGGTCTGCAATCCTGCCAGCATCACGCACGTCTTCACCTGTGCACTCGGCACCGGCGTCGTATAGTCGATCGCCCGCAGGGCCGCGCCCTCGATCGTCACCGGCGCATGCCCCTCGGTCAGCGTGATCTTCGCGCCCATCTCCGCCAGCGGCTTGCGCACGCGCTCCATCGGCCGGCGCGAAAGGGAAGCGTCGCCGATCAGCGTGAACGTCCCCTGCTGCGGCGCCAGCAGCCCCGAGATCATTCGCATCGTCGATCCCGAATTGCCGCAATCGAGCGGCTCGCTCGACGGCATCACCTGCCCTCCCACGCCGGTCACTTCCACGCGGCCGTCGTCGAGCTTGCGTACGCTCGCGCCCAGCGCCTCCATGCACCTCAGCGTCGAAGCGCAATCCGCTCCCGTCGAAAAATTGGCAAACCGCGACGTGCCCTCGGCAAACGCTGCGAGCATTCCATAGCGATGGCTGATGGATTTATCCCCAGGCAGGCGAAGGCTTCCAAGAATATTGCGCGCGGGCCGAACGATGCGTTCCTGTGCAGCTGTATCCAAAATGACTCCGAAAGGGAAGTGGTCTCCCCTCAAGTCTACCAAGTCAGGGAACAGGGAACAGCCAACAGGGAGTCGTTTAGAGACTTGATCGTGTGGCAGAAAGCGATGGACCTGAGCGAAGCTGTTTACAAGCTGACTGTAGATTTTCCGAACTCGGAACTTTTCGGGCTGACAAACCAGCTTCGTCGTGCGTCGGTTTCCACCGCGAGCAATATCGCAGAGGGGTATGGCAAGTGCACCAGGGGCGAGTATGTGCAATTCCTGGGGCACGCTCGAGGTTCAAACTTCGAAGTTCAGACGCAGCTCATGCTACCGAAGCGGTTGAAATTCGGCTCTGACCAACATCGCCAAAACGCAGAGAGGCTCTCCGACGAGGTCAGCCGCATGCTAGTCGCGATAATGACGAAACTCAGGAAATGAGCCACGCTTGTCTGCCGTATACGTGAGCACTTAGCGTGTGGGGCGGTCAGGTTCCCTGTTCCCTGTTGCCTGTTCCTTTATTGTTATTCGCGTCACCTGACGCGAACAACAATAATCGTTTCGTCATCAAACCGCTCTTTCCCCGCCTGGAACTTGCTCACATCCTGCAGAATCGCCTCAGCAATCTCCCCCGCCGGCCGATCCCGATTCCCGCACAGCACCCTTGCCAGCTTTTCCTCGCCGTACATATCGCCGTGCGCATTCTCCGCATCCAGAATCCCGTCCGACACAAACACAATCGCATCGCCCGGCTCCGTCGCGATCACCTGCTCGTCATACGACGCTTCCGGGAACATCCCCAGTGGAAAGCCTTCCACTCGCACGGTCGTTGACTTCCCGCCGCGGCAGATGATCGGCTGCACCGCGCCCGAATTCGCCACCGTCAGCGTGCGCTCATCGTCATTCCACAGCGCGAACAGCATCGTCACATATTGCGAGTCCAGCCTTCGCTCCTGCAGCGATTCGTTCAGGTGCTCCAGCATCTCCGCCGGGCCAAATCGCTGGTTCGCAGCCGACCGCATAATCCCGCTCACCAGCGCCGCAAACAGCGCCGCCGGCGCAGCCTTGCCGCTCACATCCCCCAGCACAATCGCGCTGCGGCTGTCGCCATATTCCAGAAAATCGTAGAGGTCGCCGCCAATCGCGCGCGCCGGCAAAAACCTCACCGCCACCTCCGCATTCGTGTGCTGCGGTGGATCGGGCGGCAGCAGCCTGAGCTGCACCTCGCGCGCCATCGTGATGTCACGCTCCAACTGCTGTTCCTGCCGTCTCACCCGCTGGTAGAGCCGCGCATTCTCAATCGCAATCGCCACCTGCGCGCCCAGCGTCACCAGCATGCGCTCGTGCTCTTCGTTGAAGAACCCCGTCCGCGTATGCTCCAGGTCCAGCACGCCAATCACGCGCCCCTTGTAGAACAGCGGCACAATCATCTCCGAGCGCGTCTCGGGATTCATCTCCAGATAGCGCGGGTCCTTGCGCACATCCATCGCATTGATCACCCGCCACTCACGCACCGCCGCGCCCACCAACCCCGCCGTCACTGGAATCTTCCTTCGCGGCGCATGCGTATACCCGAACCGCCACGCGTAGCGCGTCACCAGGACCTCGCCCTTGTCATCCAGCAGCATTACCGTAAACATCTGGTAATCGATCAGCCGTCGCAGAAGGTTCCCCACGCGTTCCAGCAGCGGATCCAAATCCAGAATCGACGTCAGCTCAATCGCAATCTCGTTCAGTACCGTCAGCGTCTGCGCCTGCCGCGACACCCGCGCATACAGCCGCGCATTCTCAATCGCCTGCGCAATACGCGACGCCGTCAGCGTCAGCAGGTGCAGATGCTCCGGCCGGAAGTGGTTCAGCTCCTCGCTCTCAATATCGATCACGCCGATCAGCCGGTTCTTCGCGATCAGCGGCACAGCCAGCTCCGATTTCACATCGGGATTGGCATTGAAATACGCCGGCGACTGGCTTACATCGTTCAACAGCATCGGCTGCCGCGTCAGAGCCACTTGCCCCACCACTCCCTTGCCAAGCGGAAAGCGCATCCGCTGCACCTCGGGCGTATGCCCGATCTGGAAGCGCATGCGCAGCTCATGCGTGCGGTCGTTCAGCAGAAAGATGGCGAAGATGCGGTAGTTGATCACCGCCCGTACCAGCTCTGATGTGCGATTCAGCAGCGTCTGCAGGTCCAGCGTCGTATTCAGCGCATCCGCAAGCTGTACAAGATAGGTCAGATCTGCAGGCTCAACCCGCACGTTCACCGGGTCGATACGCGACATCTCGGCAGGGCGGTAATCGCCCTCGAATCCGTGGTCGACATGGCTATTCTTTGGCTCGGAGGACATGGGAGTCGAAAAACCAATTCTACTATTCACCCGCGCTGCTAATTTTGCGAGTGTCAGCGCGTTATCTCACCCGGCATGCTTGAACGCGATTGCGAGTATCATCGTCAGGCCCTTTCGTTCCGCTGAGGAAACCAGTCGAATAATTGCTGAAAAAATGCCGCGAAGTGGAGCCTGTACGAGTGGTCTACCTGTTCTGAAGCGCAATAGCCGGCACGATTTCGGGAACCAAAGTGATCTTCCCGCGGTAGAAAAGTCTCATCGCTTGTGTTCCGGGTCAGGCTTCGATGACTGCTGATGCAGGAGGGTGATAAATGAGTGAAGATGTACTGGAGAAACTGAAGGCCGGCATCCGTCGCTTCCATGAAGAGGTATACACGCCAAAAGCGGAGGAATACCGCCTAGCGGCCAGCCGGCCGCAAAGGCCCCACACCCTCATCGTCGCGTGCGCCGACTCGCGGGTAGACGTGGAGAGCATCACAAGCTCGGGACCCGGAGAGGTCTTCGTCACTCGGAATGTCGGCAATCTTGTGCCTCCCTACAGCGGCACTCCCGGAGGCGTAACTGCGGTCATTGAATACGCAGTGACCGCGCTCGGGGTGAAGCACCTGGTCGTCTGTGGGCATTCGGATTGCGGTGCAATGAAGGCTCTCCTCAAGCCCCATTCGACAGAAGATATGCCCGCGGTCGACCATTGGCTTCACCATGGCCGCGCCGCCCTGAAGATTGTTGAGAGCACGGCTCGGCCCGCCGAGGGGGAGAGCGAGAAACTTGCCCGGCTCACCGAAGTCAACGTGCTCGCCCAGCTAGTCCATATGAAAACGCATCCCAGCGTCGCCGGTGCGTGGGCTGGCGGCCAGCTTACGATTTCCGGCTGGGTTTATGACATCGCGAGCGGCACAGTCCGCATCGCCCGCGACGGCCAGAGGACATTCGAGCCGGTCACCGCGACAGCCGGTATCGGAGCATGATTGTTGCCAAATCGGAACGCCTGCTGCGCATGATTGGAGGGTTGGGCCAAGCGCTCCTTTCCTTGCTTTTTTGGGACACGGTATTTGTTGTGCTCTACAAGGTCTTCCACTGGACCTGGCTCGGGTCCGACAGCCTTCCGCTAGGCTCATTCGGAACCATCATCGGCATCATTGTGGGCTTCCGAAACGGCTCAGCGTATGGGCGCTGGTGGGAGGCGCGCACGCTTTGGGGCGCCATCGTAAACAGAAGCCGAACCTTCGCCCGCCAGGTATTGACGACGCTTTCCTCTGAACAGGCTGCAGGCTCGCAGGAGCAGGCGGAAGTTGCGGCCGTCCAGCGCGAACTCGTGCTCCATCAGGTGGCGTACGTTCATGTATTGCGCCAGCAGTTGCGCGGCCTCGATCCCGTCCCCGAATTCGTGCGCGTGCTTCCGCAACAAGACACGTCCGAACTCGCGCGTACCAAAAACCTCGCTCTGTCGATTGAGACACGCATGAGTGCCCAACTCATTGCAGCGCACAAGCGCGGCTGGCTCGACGCATGGCAATGGCAGGCCATCGATCAGAGCCTCGCGTCCCTCATGGACTCCCAGGGCGGCTTGGAGCGTATCAAGAACACACCCATGCCACAGCAGTTCGACTTCTTTCCGAGATTGTTTGTACAGATTTATTGCCTGCTGCTGCCGGTGGGAATGGTCTCCAGCCTCGGTTGGTATACCCCCCTGGGATCCACCCTGGTGGGATTCATGTTCCTGGCTCTCGAGAAGATCGGACGCGACCTAGAAGATCCCTTCGAAAACTGCATCCACGACGTCCCGATGACCGCCATCGCAACGACCATTGAGATCAATCTGCGGCAGATGCTGGGCGAAACGGAACTGCCGGCCCCCGCTCAGCCAGTCGACGGTATCCTCTGGTAACCAGCAAAAGCCTTGCAGGCCTGATAGCGCTGCGAGAGGGCGCGACTTCAGTCTCACCGATAAAGCCAAAAACGCGAAAGGGCACGACTTCAGTCGTGCCGAAATAGCCAAAAAAATGACTCGGGCTTTATCCCTGGAGGGATACCTTTAGGGCTCCCTGGGCAAATCCGGAACCAGCTACAGCAGCTTCCGCTGTGTGAGTTTCTCAGGCAGGTCCATAAATGGCTCGAGCATCGTCAAGGTAGAGCTCGATGAACCCAGTGAAATTGACAGCGACGAACGGCTGCCTGGGCATGCACGGAATCACGACCCAGTTTTGCAGTTCTGGTCTGTCGCCCAGATAAATCGCATAGTAGAAGCACTCGATCAGATAGTCCGCGAAGAAGAAGTATCGTTCGCGATCCGGGACCCTGAACGATTTTAGGTCAACAGGCCGCAACTCGTGCAACGGCCAGAACCGGAACACCTCTGGATCTTCTTCGATTCCATTGAATCGCAGAAGGTATTCCCGAAAGTCCTCAGGAACCTTCACACCGTGTTCGGCTTCGAACTTGGCGATGTCTTCTTCGGTCGCTCGTTTCTGCCGATCGGAATCGTCGCGCGCCGGCCCGGGATACCAATGTCGTTCGAGTCGGTCGAATAGATCAAGGGGTTCCCCGGTCCAGACCGGCCTCGGTTCTCTCAACCGGGTAAAGCTTGCAGAGTTGCGAGCCTTCCGTCGCCGAAACGGCGTGTGCTGAGGAAATCCCAACCTGGGAGCCATTGACTACTCGGCCCCCAACTCCTTCACAATCGCGACGCTGGCGCTCGCCCCAATCCGATTCGCCCCCGCCTCAAGCATCGTCTTCACATCGGCCAGCGTCCTGATCCCGCCTGAAGCCTTCACGCCGCAACGTCCTCCAGCCACGCCGCGCAGCAGAGCGACATCCGCAGCCGTAGCGCCGCCCGTCGAAAATCCACTCGACGTCTTCAGAAAATCCGCGCCCGCCTGGATCGCAATCTCCGCTCCGCGCAGCTTCTCCTCCACATTCAGCAGGCAAGTCTCCAGAATCACCTTGAGAATCGCGCCGTGATGATGCACAACGTTGGCAACACCGCGAATCGTCCGCTCCACCGCATGATGATTGCCGCTCTTCAACTGCCCCACGGGAATCACCATGTCCAGTTCCTTCGCGCCAAGCCTCGTCAGCGCCGCCGCTTCATGCCGCAGTGTCGAGTCCAGCGCAGCGCCCAGCGGAAATCCGATCACTACTCCCACCGGCACTCCCGTACCGGCCAGCACGCTCACCGCCGCGGGCACCCAGATCGGATTCACCATCGCGCATGCAAACCGATACCGTATCGCCTCGTCACAAAGGTTCTCCACCTGCTCCCGCGTCGCTTCCGGCTTCAGCAGCGTGTGGTCAATCACGTGAGCCAGCGTCTGCCAGTTGGTCAGCGCTGATGCTGTAAACCCCGCCGCGTCGAATGTGCCGTGGTCAAAATCTAGATCTGGATCTTGGATGGGAATTGTTGCAGCCATTGCCCGTTGCTCCTTCATCTTTACGACTCTTCGGGTCCAATCTGCCCTCAACCCGGGACCAGACCCGGGGACAGAGTATAGACCGTTGTACCCTCTCTTGCGAGCCCGGAATCGCCCCAGTAACTTAGAAGCCGAAAACGACTCCGAGGTGCCGGATTTTCACTCCCAGCTCTGGAACCCCCGTGCCCCATCCTGTCGCTTTGTTTTTGCCAACAGGGTGTGAAAGCACTGAACCTATCCCAGCCCCGGGGCCTATTCAATATCCATCCTTTGGATCAGTCCATCCCCCATCCGATACACACGCCGAACCATTCGTATCCACCAGGGGAGGGGGCTAGACCTCACGCCCAGTCTGGCGGCGAAGCCGCGGTCAGCCCCACCGCAGGTGGTTGAATCTCCATCTTTTGGATCAGTCCATCCCTCATCCGAAACACATGCCGAACCATCGTGTCTACCAGCACCTGCCCCGCCTGATCGCCGGTAAGCCCGCGCACTACCTGGTGCACCTCCACAACCCACCGGCCGTCCGCCTCTTCCGTAATACTCACCGGCTCAACGTGCGGATCAATCGCCGCCCATTGCCGAGTCCAGTAGTCTCGCACGCCTTCATGTCCGTAGACGTAGCCGCCCTCCCAGCCGTTCGGCCACGCCACATCCGGTGCCATTCGCTCCAGCACGGCATCCAGCCGCCGCGCATTAAAGTCGAGATAAGCCCCCGTCAGAATCTCTCTCACATCCACCATGCTGTTTTCTTTCTTTCATTCGCGAAGGGAATCTGCTCTTGTTCTTTCCATCCAGCTTCCGCCAGCCCCGCTGCCTCATTCCGGATGATCCGGGGTCATCAAGCAGATATCCGGCAGATTCCGATACCGCTCCGCATAATCCATCCCGTACCCAATCACAAATAAGTTCGGAATAGAGAAGCCCACATAATCCGCATCAATCTTCTCGATCCGCCGCGACGGCTTATCCAGCAGCGCCGCGATCCGCAGCGTCTTCGGCTTCTGGTTCAGCATCAGCTTGCGCAGATAGCTCAGCGTCAGCCCCGTATCTAAGATGTCCTCGACGATCAAAACGTTCTTGCCCTCCACCGTCTCGTCCAGGTCCTTGATCAGCTTCACCGCGCCCGACGTCCTGTGCCCCTTGCCGTAACTCGACACCGCCACAAAGTCGAATGTCGCATCCACCTGCACGGCCCGCGCCAGGTCCGACAAAAACGGCGCAGCCCCCTTCAGCACCCCCACCATCACCAGCTTCTCGCCCTTCAGGTCGCGGGTAATCTCGGCGCCCATCTCGGCGACACGTTCGGCTATCTGTTGACGGGTGTAGAGGACTTCAAGACCTTGCAGCGCAGTCGTTGCCATACCTCAAGTATCTCAAGCCACACATAAGGGCCGCATCTGTCCAAATGTGAAAAATCTCACGGTGTGCAGAAACCCGTGCAGGACCATGCCAAGCGACTGCGGCACGCGAACCAGCATCCACTCACGCGTGGAGAACAGGACCGATACCGCGAGCCCGGCCCCTCCGAGCGCGGGCAAGGGAATCGCACGCGCCTTCGGGCTCGGAGTCATCACCGGGGCGGCTAACGACGACTGCTCAGCCGTCGGCACCTACTCGCAGGCGGGCGCGCAGTTCGGGTACACCCTGCTGGCAACCGCCCCCTTCAACCCCAGTTCCGCCCCCAGCATGATTCAACGATCCCTAATTGCCGCCGCCCCGCCCGCATGCTATCCTTCGGTCCTTCGTTAGCTGCCCCCCTTGTTCCCTTCGAAGAAACTCTTCCATCCCAATCGGAGGTCGATTCCATGAAGATCATGTCCACCTACTCGCTTCGCGCCGGCTGCGTTCCTGAGGCCGCCAACCGTTTCATCTCCGGCAAAGGCACACCGCCTGCGGGCATCACGCTTCTGGGCCGCTGGCACAAAAGCGACAGCAGCGGCGGCTACGCCCTCTATGAAACCGACGACCCCGCCAAGCTCTTCGAATTCGCCGCATCCTGGTCCGATGTGCTCGAACTCCATAGCCATCTCGTCGTCGAAGACGATGTCGCAGGCCCGGCCCTCGCCAAAATTTACGGCGGCAAGTAGCACTCTCTTCCACGCTTTCGCGCTATGATTGGGCCCAAATCAGAGGTTCACATGCGCGATTCGTCTGACTGGCGCCGGAACTTCCCGAGCAGCACTGCGGCCCTATGGCTTCTCGGTCTCGCCTTCACCGCGGTGCATCTTCTCGCCGGTACGCGCTACGGATTTCATCGCGACGAACTGCTCACCTATTCCAACGCGCGTGATCTCCAATGGGGATACGTCGTCTACCCGCCCCTCACCGCGTTTCTGGGCCGCGTCGAGCTAATTCTCTTCGGAACATCCCTGCTCGGCTTCCGCTTCTTCGCCGCCATAGCCTGCGGACTGGTGACTTTCCTTAGCGGCCTCATGGCCCGCTCCATGGGCGGCTCCCGCCGCGCCATCTTCGTGTCGGCATTCGCGGCCAGCATCGGAGGAGCCGTCTTCTTTACCGGCTCCTTCATGTCCTATATGTCCTTCGACGTGCTGTGGTGGGTCGCCGTGGCTTGGTGCGTCGTGCGCCTGCTCGAGACCGAAGACCCGCGGTGGTGGCTGGGCATCGGCCTCTTCATCGGCTTGGGACTCATGACCAAGTACACAATCGCCTTCTTCGCCATTTCGCTCCTGATCGGGATGCTGCTTACCCCGAACCGCCGCTATCTCCGCAGCCCGTGGTTCTGGTGCGGCCTGGGACTGGCGCTCCTCATCTTCGCCCCCAACCTCTTATGGCAGTACCAGCACCACTTCGTCGGTCTCGACTGGATGCGCAGCATCCACGCACGCGACGTCGGCCTCGGCCGCGGTAAAAACTTCCTCCTCAACCAGTTCTGGAGCGCCAGCAACCCCGTCACCGTCCCGCTCTGGCTCGCCGGCCTCTGGTTCCTCTTTGCCCGGCCGGAAGGGAACCGCTGGCGGTTGATCGGCTGGATGTACGTGCTCACCTTGGTCGCCTTCATGGCGGCCAATGCGCGGGACTACTATCTCGCTCCGGCCTACCCTATGCTCATCGCCGCCGGCGCAGTATGGAGCGAAGATCGCTTCGCGTCGCTCACCCCATCATGGAAAACCCGGCTCCTGTACTACACACCCTGGAGCAGGCTGGTGATCGGAGGCGCTGTAGTCGCCGGCCTCATCCTCCCCTTCGCCCCCGTCAATTCCCGTTGGTGGCGCGTGCAGGACACCGTGACCGGGCAGCTCAATATGCAGATCGGCTGGCCTGAACTAGCCGCTACAGTCGCCCAGGTCCGGGATTCTCTTCCCGAGTCGGACCGCGCCGCCGCCGGCATTATGGCGTCCGACGAAGGCGAAGCCGGAGCCGTAAACCTCTACGGCAGCGCTTACGGCCTGCCCCGAGCCATCAGCGGCATGAACTCCAACTGGCTCCGCGGCTACCCCGACCCCCCTCCCCAAGTGGTCATCGCCGTCGGCTTCCCGCCCGACCAACTCGACCGCATCTTCGCCTCATGCCGCCCTGCTGTCCAACTCTCGAACCCCTGGGGCATCTCCAACGAAATCTTCCGCGGCACGGAGAAGGTCTACGTCTGCCGCAACATCCGCTCCCCGTGGCCGGTGTTCTGGAAGAATTTCCAGTCCTACGGCTAAACAGGTCATCCAGAACCTCCCACAACTCCGCCCACTAGGTCGATACGGCCCTACCAGCCTGTCATCCCGAGGCGCAGCCGAGGGATCCGCGGTTGTCTTTCTGGCGCTCACAAGGCCTCCAATCCGTGGGTGCCCCATCCTTGGCGCGTCTGCCTTTGCGCCAAGGGCGGGAGACCACCGAGCCCCACCCAGGTGCGCCTTTGCCTTTGCTTTTCTTTCTGTCATTCCCATCAGGGAATCTGCTTCTCAAGGCCCCGCCCCTCCTTCACGCCCACTTTCCCTGTCGCCAGCCCCTGTCATCCTGATCCCAATCGGAAGATCCGCGCTTCCAACCGGGGTAAGTTCCGGTTAGCCGTCGAGTCGCCGGGATGGGTGCTCACTGGTATAGACTCCGAGCTATGCGCGTCCAGGTTGCGGTGAACGATGGGGTTCCAGTCAGAGCCTCGCTCGACTCGAAGGGGTGGCTCAGCGCCCACCTTAATTTTCCAATTGATGGTGCAGACGATTCCACTGGATCACTGAGCGTGCAGGCGATTGACCGCAGCGACGAGCCGAACTTCATAACTTCGGTGTGGGAGATAGGTGATTTGTCTCTTGGTGATAAGGCTGAGGTTCGTGTGTTGGCCGACGGTGAAACTGACCCGCCCACGAAGATCGAACGATCTATAGAGCGGTCAACCAATCTATTCTCGAACGTTGATCAGGCTCGCCAGCTGCTTTCTGCCATTAGCGTATGCGATAAGGAACTTTGGGCAGTTCTTGAACAAAGCCAACGTGCTGAGCCTGAAGATGAGTTCAAGAAAATTTCGCAAGCCATTGGCGGCATCATTATGGAACTTGACCGCAATCTCATCCAGCCAACTCTACATAGACACCCCGAACTCTTGGCCGAGGCCCAAAAGAAGGGATTGGTCTGATCGTTCTCGAGTAGCCGCCAAACCAGCCAGTGCCCGCGAATCCTTCTAATCCGCACGACGTCTATACTTAAGTAGACATGTATCCCTATATCCACCTCCACCTCGGCGCCCTCCAGAAGGACATCCCCACCTTCGGACTGATGCTCTGGATTGCAGCCGTTGTGGGCGGCCTGGTGCTGGAGCGCAGCTTCCGCCGCGCCAAGATTTCCGCCGACGCCATGATGATCGTGCTCCTCACCGTCCTGGCCGGCATCATCGGCGCCAAGCTCTGGCACGTCATCGACACCCCCTCGGACTTCCGCTCCCAGGGTTGGAGCGCTCTCTGGGATACCGGCGGATTCGCCTGGTTCGGCGGACTCGTCTTCGGCATATCCGCCCTCGTCATCCAGGGCATCCGCGCCAAAATCGGTGCCCTCCGCACGCTCGATCTCGCCGCCCCCGCCGCCGCTTTGGGCTACGGCATCGGACGCATCGGCTGCTTCCTCTCCGGCGACGGCTGCTATGGCAAGCCCACCGACCTGCCCTGGGGCATGGCCTTCCCCCACGGCGTCGAGCCAGTCTACGTCCCGGTCCACCCCACCCCCCTCTACGAGCTTGCCTGCGGTCTCATCATCGGCCTCTGGCTCTGGTACAGGGCAGGGAAGCCCCGTCCCACCGGCAGCATCCTGGGCGAGTACCTCGTCCTCACCGGGCTGGCCCGCTTCTCCGTCGAGTTCCTTCGCCGCAACCCCCACGTCCTCTGGGGCATGTCCAATGCCCAGGTCGCCGCCCTGGGCTGCGTCGCCGCCGGCATCGTTCTGCTTCTCTGGGCTGGAAAGCGCAGCACCGTCCCCGTCGAACGATCCGCCATGGCCATCGAAAAGCCCGCCTGAGTCAAGCGGTGGCCCACATCAGCTAGAGGTCTGCGGGCCTCGTTTGCCTGAGATTGAGACCGACGAGAGCAGGTTCTTCTCTGTCTTCAAAAGACAGATGCTTCACTGCAAGAGAGCTCGTCTGAATGAGCCACTGCGAAACCACGGCGAGAGAGCTCAGGCACGCCAGCAATACTGCTATTCCCAGCGGCGTCTGAAGTAGTCGTATTTCCAATTTGGCAAACAGGCTGGTCAGCGGAATTCCCACGATCACCCCGCCGAAAAAGGTAACCAGGACATTGACCTTCCCGGGACTCCACGAGCACGTAAACGGCAGTTTGTGGAGCCTGAACACGGCAGCATTGGTCCCGATCACTCCCAGGAGCGCCAGAACGCACATATGAGCGACAACAATCCAACTGGCCCCAGCCCACGCAGCTAGCACCAGGCACACGAGCCAGGCTGGGACCACTCCAATCGATAGCAGTGTCCTTTGCGTAGCGCTCACATACTGGCGAGGCGAGGCCACCTGGGTTATTTGGAAAATCCAGTTTGCTCTAAGTGCGGTGGGAATACCGATCACGATGCGCGCTCCCAGGACCGAGAGCGCCATCATCATGGTCGTTCCAATCAGGAAGCTCATGCCATGCTCAGGCGCCACTCTTCCCATTGCGTCTTCGGCTCGAGCGAGGACGATAGACAAGAGCATGACGGACATACCGACCGCAAGAAAAAAGCCGAATGCCAGGCGGTGTTGTCGGCTGCGCAGCAGCGTTCTCCAGCTGAAAAACAATACGGCCGTTCCTCGAGAAGAACCTGCCCGGTTCAGGAGCCATCTTCCGCGAGCGCTACTCGGGCGCACGTCTGGTTCTTCGATGATGCGGGACAACGCTCCTCGATAGGCCATGGAGACCGCGAACAATGCTCCTGCGGCGGCTACTCCGAACCCGAGCCAGCCCAACCGCGCCAGCGGCTCGAACTCAAAGCGCATCGAGCCGTTCAGTTGCTGAAAGACCCCTAAAAACCAGTAGGAAGGCAGGGCATGCAACAAGAACTGATTCGCGGGTGCCGCGAGCGCAGCCAGTGACTCCATGGACGGCTCGAGAATATAGTCTGCCAAAACCAGCACGAATCCCAGAACCTGGATAAAGCCCGACCATCGGAGGAAGGTCTTTCGTGGCAGCAACAGGGAACTCAATCCGTGCGCAATCAGGACGGCGAAAAACATGAAGCTTCCTGCCATGAATGCGGTCAGCCAATAGGCCAGGAAGCAGCGAATCAGCCCGGACACACCCCCGTGCTCGGGCTCAAACAGGATGACCCAGCCCAGCCCCGTAAATGCATTCAATGCGACGATCGCGACAAGCAAAGCACTGGACAACGCCGATATCTTGGCAAGAAACAGAGTGGTTCTGCTCAGCGGCAAGGGACCGAGAATCAGCAGATCCTTCCGATCAGGAAAAATGGATTCCCACGAGATCATGCCGAAAAGTCCTGCGACTGCCATCGTCGTGGCAAAGAGGAAGTGTTCCATTCCCCATGCGGCATCCTGCGGAAGGCCGCCTATGAGTAGGATCGGTAGTGTAAAAGCCAGGCTCACCGAGGCGAGCAGGGTCGCGAACTGGCCTACCAGTCTCGACGTATCCGCCTCACTTGAGAGCAGCTCGAAATCCAGCAGGCCATTGAGGAAGATGCGCCGGAGGATCCGGAACTGCGTCATTTCAGAATGTTCGCGATGCATGGATAACGTCCCTGATTAGTATGAGACTGGCGCTGCGGGAGTTTGGTGGGCCGGACGGAAAAGCGAACCGCAAAGATCTTACTCGTGACTGCGGTCACAGCCTTCCATCCCGTCCGGCGCTAAAGTCACTGCATAGGCTCCCGGTGAAGACCGGGAGTTTTCTTCGTTTGGGGCATGGGGGTACCCCCCACCCCCCCTCGGTGTTGCACCCATGAAGGTGCAAATCGCGAGGGCTGACGCAGGGTACCCCCTCCCCCGATTTGCGGGACGCAAGCCGCGGAACACGGGACAGAGACTACCCCCACCCCTCCCCCTGGGAGGAGACGGGCAGATGGTCGGAACCCCTCCGATCCGGCCTGTGACCTGGGTTCAGGACGGGTACCCCCCCCCCCCCCGCCCCTGCACCGCAAGTGGTGCAAACAGAGACGCAAGGCAGGCACGAACCCGGACCACTCAAGTCCGATTAAAGCCGCTTGATAAATGCCAGCGCCTCTTTGAGCTGCGGAAACTGCCGCTCCTCCGCCTTGAACTCCCGCGAGTGCACGCACCGCCGCAGCCCGTTCATCTTCACCGGATGCTTCAGGTGCAGCATCTCGTGGTAGAGCAGGTACTCGATCGCATACCGCGGCGACGACGGCCGGTCAAACACGCGACTCACCACAATGGTGTTGTGCGCGGCATCGTAATGCCCCAGCGACCGCTTGGCATGGTGCTCGCTCCAAGTCAGGTCCGGCCGCCCCATCAGGCCGCCGAAGAACCGCAGGTTCAGCGAGTCAAAGACCTCATCCAGGTTGTAGTAGTGTCCCTGCGGCCCGAAGTATCGCTTCGACCCCCGCGCGCTCCGGATGAGCTCCGTCTGCTTCGCCACCGCTGTACTCGATGCGAACCGCTTATAGCGCGCGTTGTGCGCGGCATCGATGGGCTTCCTGTAGAGCTTCGCCAGCAGAATATGCGCGATCGCCCGAATCACCGACTCGGGCGCACCCTCCAGCAGGTCCGAAAGGCTGACGTAGATCTGCGCTTCCCGCAGCCGGATCGTCGTGTTCAACGAGACAAACCGCCGGAATCGGATATGGAACGGCGGCATGGGCGCACGCGGCCGCAGCGCCCGGTATTCAGTCTGAAATATAGGGATAAATTGAGAGGCCACCAAAGTGCAGATTAGCACGTCTGGACGCGGGCTTTCTGTAATGCCCCAAGGCTGAATCAGGTTCACTTACCGCTATGTAATTCGGGGTGGAATTCGGCCTTCCCGCCCGGCAGCAGAACGATCTCCAGCTTGCCTGCCTGCCCCTCGTTTACCGTCGGCCCCGTCACCTGAGGCTGCTTCTGGTCAGGTGCGGTGTACTGCACCTTGATCGGTCCCTCGCCCTGCAGCGCAATCGAGTAGCTATACACCGAATCGGCCCCAAGCTTGTCCACACCGAAGCTGGCGCTCGGGTAGTCCACCTCGAGCAGTTTCACATCCGCGCCGGTCTGGTTCTTCACCGTGACCTGCACATGCGGCGATTTGCACCCGGCCAGCAGGCACACCGCCCCAATCAATGTGAGAGCGACGTTGCTCAGCCTCATTCCTGCCCGCCCTTTCCCGATTCCTCTGCTGCGTTCACCCGCTTTTCCAACCGGTCCAGCCGGCGCAACATCTCCGGCAGCCGCTGGAAGATGGTCACCGCCCGCAGCCACACGCGGTTATCGAACCCGGGTGATCCCGAAATCATCTTGCCCGCCGGAATGTCATGCGACACCGCCGACTGCGCCGTAAGAATGACACCATCCCCAACCGTGCAGTGCCCAGCCACACCGGTCTGCCCCGCGAGAATGGCGTTTTTGCCAACCACCGAAGAACCCGCCAGTCCTGTCTGAGCGCAGAGCAGGGTATTCTCGCCCACCTTGGAGCCGTGCCCCACCTGAACGAGATTGTCGATCTTCGCTCCCGCGCCGATCTCTGTGGCCCCCACCGTCGCGCGATCGACGCATGCATTGGCCTGTACATCGACCCGGTCCCCCAGCAGCACTGGTCCCGACTGCGGAATCTTCACCCAGTGCCCCAGCTCGTTCTTCGAGAAGCCAAACCCATCCGCTCCGATCACCGCTCCATTCTCAAGGGTTACATGGTCGCCCAGAATGCAGTGCTCGCGAACAATCGAGTGGGCGTGCGCAAAGAAATGGCTGCCGATCCGCGCCCCAGGATAAATGACCACGTGCGGCAGGATGGTCGCGTTCGTCCCGATCCTCACTCCCGGCCCGATCACCACATACGCTCCAATGTGAGCTTCCGGTCCGACCTCAGCAGTGGGGTCGATAGCGGCAGTCGGATGAATGCCCGGCGGATAAGCAGGCGGTTGATAAAAAAGACCCAGCGCCCGTGAAAAGGCATGATAGGGATTCTTGATCCTGAGCGTGGCCGCGCTGATCTCCGGAAACTCCGGCTCAACCAGAATGGCGGCAGCGCTCGTGGTCCGCGCGAGGCCGGCATATTTAGGGTTGGCGACGAAGGTGATCTCGGAGGGCCCAGCCTCTTCAATCCCTTTCACGCCAGTTACTTCCAGCTCTGCGTCTCCGCGCAGCTCCGCACCCAGCGCACTTGCCAATTCGCCTAGCTTCATCGCTTTGGATTGTAAATGGCACCTGCGGTGCGGCCAACTCACCCGCGCCTTCTAAATGTCCGGAGTAAATAGCTCGGGCTGGTCGGCAGCGACCGGCCGCCGCTTAGCCGCCCCAATGAGGCTCAACACTTCCATCGTCTGGATTGCCTGCCGCGGAACGAAAATCCGCTGTGTATTGGAGCGCTGGTCAGGCGGGGTAAGCAACAGCCCGGCACCCTCCACCAGGGATTTGTCATTCGCCGCGAGTCCCTCAAGCTCGTCGCCGTCGTTCAGTGTCATCCGGATCCACAGTCCCGCGGTCCGGGGCCGGACAGCGAACCGCTTGGTATTGAGCCGCTCGGGGTTCGTCTCGCCGGGAGTCGCCGTGGACAGCTCCCGCACATAGCAGAGCCACTTCACCGTCTCCCAGCGGATCCATACGACCTTGCCGGCCAGGTCGAGGATCTCGAGTTCGGGGCCGCCCTGGCCGAAGCTCATCGAAGCGTAGCCCGCCACCCAATCTCGGCTGAACTTCCGTACAATCACCGGCTTGCGTTGCGAGGCCATTGGACTGACATTGTACGGCAGACGTCAGCCCTGAGCCATCAGCCTTCAGCGGGTCCGTGTGTGTGGCAGTTCCCGGGTGATTTCTCGACCGGACGAGCGTGTTCAGCTTGCAAGCGTGTGGTTCGCGTTGCGTTGTTAGCTGATGGCTGATGGCTGTTTTCCAAATGAACCTCCCGCGGTGCAGATTTGCACCTGCAATGTCTGGTCATTCGAGCCTGGTTGTGTTAATGTGACCTTTTGAAACGGGTGCCGGTGGCTGGTTAAGCGGTTCTGGATGAGGCACTTGGGGCGCGCCAGACGCCCGTACGAGGGGAACTTCGATGCCAGATTACATCTACCTTCTGGAAAACCGGCTCTCGGCAGACCAGCAGGTTGCGTTGCGATTGCTGCGAGATGCGGCGCGTGAAGCTGAGATGATCCTGTTTTTGACCGGCGACGCGGTACGGGACCTTACCAGCGGGCATGCCGTCCGGGATCTTGAAGTCGCAGTTTACGGAAACGCCCTCAAGCTCAAGAAACCACTGGAGAAACTCGGCGCAAAGGTCTGGGGCGAGGACGACGCTTCGCGGACCCTGTATCTTTGTTTTCCGGGAACGGTCCGGGTAGATGTGGTGAGCACGCATAGCGTGGAGTACAAGAAGCCTGGCCAGGCCACCCACCACTGGGCATCGATTCAGGAAGACCTGCGACGGCGCGACTTTACGGTCAACGCCATGGCCATCTCACTCAATGATGGCTCCTACGGCCTTCTGATGGACCCCCTGAACGGCGTGGCCGACATTGAGGCTCGGGCGCTTCGGCTGGTATCTAATTATGGGTTTCTGGATGAGCCCGCGCTGTTGATCCGGGCAACTCGGTACAAAACGCGCCTGGGATGGGAACTCGATCCGCGGACGCAAACCAGGTACGAGAACGCCAAAGGCGAGGATGTCATCGCGTCACTTTCGGCGACGGAACGCAGCCGGGAACTTGAGCAGATCGCTCATGAGGACGATGGGCTTAAGGTTCTGCAGGCGCATGAGGCCGAGGGCTGGATGAAGGTCCTGTTTCCAGCCTGGACGCCGGCTAAGGCCGACGCAGAGAAACTACATGCTCTACACGATTTGAGCGTAGAACTACTGATGCAGGGAGTCCACGCCGACATTTCGGCGGCGCAGATTCAGCTATTGACGGCCAAGATGAACCCGAAGGATCTGGCCGCCCTGAAGAAATCGCTGCTGCGGCCCGGGTTCGTGGAAGAGTGGAATAACCTCGACGCCATCGCGGCGGGTTTCCAGAAGCAGCTGCTGGCAAAAGAAAATCAGCAGCCCTCGCTGGCTTACAAGCTCTTCACCACCTACGATCCGGAAGCTGTTCTCTGGTTGGGATTTACTTCGAAGGACAAGGCCGTCAAGGAGCGTTACAACGACTTCCTGAAGGTCTGGCCGGAAGCCAAGCAGAAGATCCCGTACGCTCTGATGCTGGAGATGCGCATCCGGGCCGAGCTGCCCAACTTCAATGAGATCGTCCATCAGGTCTTTCTGCAGTTGATCGACGGCAAACTGACCACGCCCGAAGAAATGAAGGCGTTCCTTGAGCCGTACTCGCCGCCGGCGCCGCCTCCGCAAGTAACGGTGAAGCGGGCACGCGGGCGCAAGGCCGAGAAGATCAAGGAGACCTTCGAAGAGGATGAGGAAGAGGCCTCTGACGAAGAGGGCGACGAGGATCTCGACGACATGGGCGGAGACGACGAAGAGATCGAGATCCCCGCGGCCGACCTCGAAGGCGAAGCCGACGAAGAGGAGTCCGGCGAAGACGAACCCGAGCCGGAAGACGAAAACGACGACGAGGAAGACGAGCCAAAACCGAAGCGCGGAAAGCAGGGTGCGGCCAAGTCACCGACGGTTCCGCCCAAAGCAGCCGCGAAAGCTGCTCCGGTGAAGCATGCCGAGCCTGCGCACAAGCCGGCTGCGAAAGTTACGGTACCTGCTCCGGCGAAGACTGCGGCTCATCCGCCAGCGAAGCACGCACCGGCCAAGGCTCCCGCAACGGCGGCTCCGGCAGCCAAGCATGCTCCGGCGAAACACGCTCCGGCCAAGGCGCCTGCCAAGCCTGCTGCTCCGGCGAAGAAGGCGGCGCATGCTCCGGCGAAACATGCTCCGGTGAAGAAGGCGGCTCTGAAGCCGCATTCCAAGCCGGCGGCGCATAAGTCGGTGCCCAAGGCTGCTGCCAAGCCGGCGAAGGCTCCCGCATCCAAGGCCAAGGCTGCCAAGCCGAAGCCTCACGCGGCGGCCAAGGTCCCCCCGAAGAAGAACGGCGCAAAGGCAGGGAAAAAGCGCTAGGGCTTCCTCCTCGCAAATTGATATAAGGGCGTCCTGATCAGGACGCCCTTTCCGTTACGCATGAGATCTTGCACTACTCTCCGTACACAGCGGCCGAACCGGAGTAGAGTTATGTGCAGCCAAATCCTGAGCGAGAAGTCCGGTCCGTGCGAGCAGGTTCGCCGCGGGCGCAATAATTCCGCGGACCGCAGAAGAGGTGGGCTATGCGGCGGTGGGGAGTTGTCATCAGCGTCGTTTACGCATTGATCGTAGTGGGCATGTTGCTTCCTCTCGCAGTGTTGCTGGGCGGCGAGAATGGGCTTCTGGAGGCACGCTACTACAGCGATGTCGCCGGTGCATACGGCGCTTGGGTGACGTGGGTGCCGGTTGGGATGTTGGTCCTGGGGCAGGTGTCGCTGCTGTTCCTTTCAGTGGACACCACACAGAAGAGGCTGAGGCCGAGGGCTTCTGCATGGTGGTCGGCGGCCATCTCCGGAATGCTGTTCATGATCGTGTGCGTCGGGGCGCTCTCTTCCATCGCTGTCGCGATCTGGAGCGATCACTTCTTCGACATGGTGGAGAACGTCTGGTTGTGGATCGCCCTCGCCCTGTGGGCCGCTTGGGGATTGGTCTTCTATATATATCTGCGCGACAAGGTGCAGGCCCTGACCGGGGTCGTTGGATGGCTGCTGCGGGGCAGCGTGCTGGAGCTGCTGATTGCAGTGCCGTGCCACGTGATTGTGCGGCGGCGGAACGATTGCTCGGCGCCGGTTGCGACCAGCTTCGGAATCACAACGGGCATCGCGATCATGCTGTTGTCCTTCGGGCCCAGCGTGCTGCTGCTGTACAAGAAGCGGATGGATACGCTGCGCGCCGGACAACAGAGGCATACGACGGTCTGAAAAGGAACTGCTGAATGCTCGAGAGAATCAGATTCCGCTGGTTATTGCCCTTGGTGATGACGCTTGTTCAGTTGATCCTGTTCGCGGTGACGGCGGCCCATGAGCGGGCGGCGGTTCAACGGTCCGCGCTCTCTATTCCGGTGGTCCAGGCCGCGGTCCTCCAGGAGGAAGGCGGAACGGTCAGTTTTGAGCCGATAACGTCTCCACCGCCATCGCTTTGCGACAAAATCGCGGCAATTCTGAATTTGCCCGCAATGTTCGGGGGCGCGGTGCTCGCAACGGTGCTGGGCCGTGAAACCGACGCCTCGATTATGGGATTCAGTGTATTGTTCGTGCCGTTTGTCTGGTGGCCGATCGGGAGCTGGGTTGATCAGCAAGTTGCCGGAATCGGTGTTGTCCGGAAGGGGATTGCGCGCCGCACTGCACGATGGATGCTCCGCGCGGTTGCCCTGTTGGCCTTGATTGCCGCCGTATTCCTGAGCCATGACGGCTGGGAAGGCCAGCAGGATTACTCCTACATTCCCGTCGGGATCTGGACCGCCTGCTATCTGATCTGCTCGTTCCGCGGAGAGCGTCGGCTGACCTCCCTTCAACTAGGAGACATCATCCAAAGCGGACAGCAAGACTAAGGTTGCGCCTTCGTCGGCGTGTCGGGGATGATGCGCGACTCCGAACCGAAGAGGTGGTACTGAGTGAAGGTCACATCATTGATGAAGCGGTGGTATTGGCTAGGAGATGAGTGTTTGCCGGTGGCCTCGCGGGTGGAGTAGACGCCGACGGAGTGCACCGGGCAGACGAAGACGCGGCCGCCGATTGTGACGGGAGCATATTCGACGACGACGCCTGTGATCACAGCCTGGTCGGGATCCTCGTCGACGCGCATGGCGATCCGAAAGATGCTTCCATCTGTGGGATCGACGGCGATCTCGCACTGATAAGGCGGCGTTCTGCCCGAGGGCGACATGCCCAGAAGCGTTCCGGGAATTTCGACCTCGAAGTGCGACTGATCCTTGGGAACGGAGCAGCGGAAGACGGCAAGCAGGCCGCGCGGTCCGTTTTCCCAATGATGCCAGGCGATTGATCCGTGCGCCGCGTCCCGATCGAGCAGGGAGAGGATGGAGCCGAACTCTCCGGAGCTGGACAGACCGTGTTCGGAGAGGGGCAACTGCCGCGAGGAACTCGATTCCGCGGAGCGGGTTTCCTGGCCGCCGGTGTAGGTGACGGTGCTCCAACTGATGCCCAGCTTGAACCAATGCTGGTCGTGCGACCAGGCGCCAAGCGAGGTGTAGCCGATGCGAGCGCGGGTCATGTGGGCGAGTTGCATGGAGCGCTCCTCCTGTTCCAGTTGGTCGCGTGATGCAAGCTCGTAATGTGTGGTGGTTCGCTGCGCGGTGAAGTTTGGAAGGCGCGGGCGGAGTTCGGCTGTGTAGGCGCGGGCGCGAGCGAGGATAGCCTGTTGAGCGGCGGCATCAGGAGGGGCTGCGTCGGGGATGTCCGATGCGGGAGGGGGGAGGAAGGCCGACAGATCGGCCGTGGCGCGGAGGAGTTCGCGGGTCTTCTGGTCTGCGATGGAGGATTGCCATTGCGTCAGGCGAGCGTTGCTGACGCGCTCGGAGAAGTCGGCGGTGCGGAGGCGGGCGGCGAGTGCATCGCCGTGCAGATTGCCGAAGAGCGCTTCAGCTTCGGCAACGGTCATGCGCGTCTGGGCAGATGCGTCGAGAGCCGGAATGAAGAGAAGGAACCCAAGGATGCAAGCGCGCATGAGGAGTCCTGAAAGACTCATCAGTGTAGAGCAGTGGCGGGGATGCTTCAAAGGAGAGCAATTTGAGGGGTCATTGTGTGCAAGCAGGGATCTCCTGTGATGCGTGTGGGCGTGGGGTGAAGCGGCAAGTGCGAGTAGCTATTAATGGTCCTTCCTGGCGGGTTGGCGGCACCTGCGGTGCGGCCACTGCGCCTCTGGCGCGGTTCTTGCCTTCCCTGGGGGGTGGGGTCCTCTTCCTTTCACAAAAGCAGCAAGTCAGGCACCTGCGGTGCTGCCGACGGCGGCTTCGCGGTCATCCGTGCGCAAGGGGGAGGGGGGTGGGGGTGCCTGGGCTGGGGCTTTCTTGAGAGTCGGGCTGAAGGGCTCCGGGGCTGGCTCGGTGGGGATCTGGCCGGCGTAATACTCCTTCAGAAGCGCATCCATCCGATCTCGAGTCACCTGCGGCGCCTGCGGTGCGGGCACCTGCGGTGCGGCCATTGCCCCGTCGGCGCCCTTCGTGCCTAGGGGGGAGGGGCTGGGGGTGCTGGCCTCCTTCTTCGCGCGGTCGGCTTTTTCGGCGCGCGCTTCTTTGTCGGCCTGGAGGCGGGCGCGGCGGGAGGTGATGGCGACCTGAGCGGCGTAAAGCAGTTTGGTGGCGTGGGAGGGATCGATGGCGCCGATGGCGAGTCCCTGGGCTACGCAGGCGATGAAGGCGTCGACGTTGTCAGGGGTGGAGAGCCAGGGGAGTGCCTTGCGGTAGGCCTTGCCGGCGTAGTCGCGCTCCCAGACGCCGGGATCGACGGGGTCTTTGCAGTTTTTGCGGGTGAGGGCTTCGCGCCAGGCGTTGACGCAGCGTTGGACGGCAGAGTTTATGGTGATTTCGTCGGCTACAGGCATGAGCGTTTCCTTTAAGTGCGAAAGATTTGGCGCAAAAGAAAATGCCCGCCGGATTGAGATCCGGCGGGCACTGTTTTTGCTCCTATATTTAGGCTAGCAAATTCGAAGAGTAATCGGCAATTAGTTTTCCACATTTTGGAGTGAATGGATTCATTGGTTTAGGTCGGTTTTCCACATGCGGGGGGCTTGACAGCATTCGAGACGGGTTCCGCCGGGAAGCAAAAGCGGGTTCTTCCCCCTTGCCCTTCACTGCGTTCAGGGTAGGGGTCAGAATGACAATCCGTGGGGGAACCGGTGTGCAGGCTTTTTTATTTGTATTGCAAATGGATCGTGACTTCAGTGGCTGGGCACGTAACGTGGACGAGGGCCTTGTCGAAGGAGGGAGGAACCAGGCCTACGTGTGGGTTGTTGGCGAAGCCAAAGCCCTCTTTGGGAATGCCGATCAGATTGCGATCGAGTTTGGCATTGGAGTTTTCGTCGTCGATGGCGGCGACTCCGTAGTCGCCCGGAGGGAGATCGGGCCAGACTGCGACGGCGGTGCTGGTGGCTTTGTCGATGGGGGCGGGGCCGTGGCGAAAGGATTTGTCTTTGTCTTCAGGCCAGCCGTCAGGCGAACGGAAGATTATGGTGCCAAGGTTGCCACGCGTGTTGCGGAATCCGTCGACGTGAATGCGGAGGGTGCAGGACTGGGGTGAGTTGTCTGGTGGAGCGGGCAGAGGCTGGGCGGGCTCTGTGGTTTCCCATCCAGTCGTCAGAAGGGAGGCGACAGGATTCGGCACGGAAGGTCGCGGTCCGCCGGAGATGAATGCAAGAGCTGACACGAGGGCGAACTGGGCACGCGTGTTCATGAGTGCATTCACCGGATTTTGGACAGAGAATCCTTAATCAAGTTACGCCAGAGGGATGGTTGGACAGAGGCCGTCGCTTTGGAGTGGAGCTTGATGAGTGGGAAGCTGAAGGGTCCCGAAGGCTAAGGGGAAGCGATGGGGACCCGGCAGGAGAAGTTAGTAGCGTGAGCCGCGAGCGCCGCGGCCACCACCACCGCCGCTGCTGCCCTTGCGCGATTGATAGCAATCGCGGCAGAACACCGGGCGATCGCCGCGGGGCTCAAAGGGAACCGTTGTGGGCTGCCCGCATCCTGAACAGATGACAGGCGTACCTTGTGAAGGAGCTGAACGGTATCCGCCGCCCCCGCCTCCGCCCATCTGGTCATTCTTCTTGGCCATCCGGCAGGGCTTGCACCGCTTAGGGGTCGAGTAACCGCGTTCCGAAAAAAACGACTGATCAGCAGCTGTGAAGGTGAAATCCTGTCCGCAGTCGCTGCACGTGAGTTGAATATCGCCGGCCATGGGTCTCCTCGTGGAGAGTAGTTCATTCACTGTACCATCTTTTTGCGCGAATTCAGTAAAGTTCGAGCCGCTTACAAGTTCTTTATAAAACTGACGCAATATATGGTGTTTGCCTGGGGCGCGAACGCAAGTGAGAGACTGCATCTAACTGGTTGTTTTCTCTTTGGCATGGATGCCCCAACGATGATGCTTGCAAGACTGACGAACTGGCTGCTGGCAGACCTGAACCTGCCCAAAGGAGTGCACAGCAAGGCTGAGCCGGAGCATGCCTGGTGGCGCGTGATGTGCCTGACCGGCGTGGACTACTTCTCCACGCTGGGTTACCAACCGGGCATCGCGTTCCTGGCTGCCGGCGTTCTGTCGCCCATGGCGACGCTGGTGCTGGTGCTGGTGACGCTGTTCGCGGCGCTACCGCTTTACGCACGGGTTGCCAAGGCGAGCCCCAACGGGCAGGGATCGATTGCGATGCTGGAGGGGCTTTTCCCGGAGTGGGGCGGCAAGATCTTTGTGCTGGTTCTGCTGGGGTTCGCGACTACGGATTTCACCATCACGATGACGTTGTCAGCGGCTGATGCGGCGGCACACGTTGTGCACAATCCGTTTGCGCCGGCGTGGCTGACGGGGCAGATGCTGGTGACGCTGCTTTTGCTGGCGGCGCTGAGCGTGGTGTTCCTGAAGGGCTTCAAAGAGGCGATTGGTATTGCCGTGGGGCTGGTAGGCGCTTACCTGCTGCTGAACGCGGTGGTGACGGTGCGGGCGGCGATGGAGGTGTTGCGGCATCCGCATGTGGTGCGAGTGTGGGAGACCGCGGTGTGGACGGTGCATCCGCACTGGTGGGGAATTGCGGGGGTGTGCCTGCTGCTGTTTCCGCGGCTGGCGCTGGGGTTGTCAGGGTTTGAGACGGGCGTGGCGGTGATGCCGCTGATCAAGGGCGAGTTGCTGGAGGATCGCATCCGCAATACGCGGAAGCTGCTGGCGACCGCGGCCCTCATCATGAGCGTGTTCCTGATCGCGACAAGTTTTGTGACGACCGTCCTGATTCCCGCGAAGGAGTTTGAGGACGGCGGGCAGGCGAATGGGCGGGCTCTGGCGTACCTGGCACACCAGTACATGGGGAGCGCGTTTGGAACGGTGTATGACATCAGCACGATTCTCATTCTGGCGTTTGCGGGTGCGTCGGCGATGGCGGGGCTGCTGAACCTGATTCCGCGGTATCTGCCGCGGTTCGGGATGGCGCCGGAGTGGGCGAGGGCTTCGCGGCCGCTGGTGCTGGTGTTTATGGGCGTGGCGTTCGTGGTGACCTGGGCGTTCAGGGCGAATGTGGATGCGCAGGGAGGCGCGTATGCGACGGGCGTGTTGGTGCTGATTACGTCGGCGGCGTGCGCGGTGACGATGTCGGCATGGAGGACCAGGGCGAAGTGGTTCTACCTGTTGGTAGCGCTGATCTTTGTCTACACCACGCTAATGAACATCCGGGAGCGGCCAGAGGGCCTGAAGATCTCACTGATGTTTATTGGCGCGATTCTGCTGGTGGGATTTGCGTCGCGCGCGCTGCGCTCGACCGAGTTGCGCATCACCGGCGTGGAACTGGATGCGACTGCGGAGGAGATCATCCGCTCGGCGGGCAACTTGTCGGTGCGGGTGATTCCCATGAAGCCAAGGCAAGCGGACGCAAAGGAATTGGACCGGCTGGACAGGATTGTGCGCAAGGTACACGGGCTGCCGGAACACGCGAAGATCGTTTTTCTCGAGGTGGAGCGGACGGATGCTTCAGAGTTCTCAGACCATCTGAAGGTGGTGGGCGCGCGATGCGATCACCACTGCATTCTGAGTACCCGCAGTCCGATTGTGGCGAACTCGATTGCGGCGTTTCTGATCCACGTGGAGCAGATGACGGAGTGCGTTCCGCATATCTATTTCAAGTGGAAGGAAGGGAACCCGGTGGCGAATATCTTTCGGTTCCTGTTCCTGGGCGAAGGGGATACCGCGCCGCTGACGCATGAGGTGTTGAGGAAGGCCGTGTCGGAGATTGGGAGACGGCCGATTGTGCATGTGAGCTAGCCACCTGCGGTGGGGCTGACAGCGCCTGCGGCGCCATTCGTGGCGGCGTGAGGGCGGTGGGTTCCGGGCCTTGCGACAGAGAGAAGTCGCAAGGGTATCTGCGGTGTACGGGTGGATGTTCTTGGCCCCTAAAAGGGGGCAACGGCGTAGACTCGAATCCACGTGATCTTTCTCTCAAAAGTGGAGTGCGCCTTCTCCGTTCCGACGCGCGGCTGGGTGGTCGTACCGGCCTCCGTTACAGACCCCGATTTGAGGATTGAAGTCGGAGATGCGATTCAACTGCGAGGCACTGAGAGTTCTTTGAATGTACGGATCGACTCAATCGAATGGCCGGTTCAAAATGACGGCGGGAGTCGACGCGCGTTCTTACTGCGGATGGAAAGCGAATATCGCGGCTCGGTTCTGATGTCGAGATTTGGATAGAGCCCACCCGATAATTAGCTGCGATTGTTCGAAGATCTGCACGCACGAACGCGGACCGTGCGGTCCGCGTTCGTTGTTTTTGATTTCTTTTGTGGGCGTTTTCGGCACGACTGAAGTCGTGCCCTTTCGCGTGGTTCGCGGTGGAGCGAGAATTAGAAGCGGGTTCTTCGCTTCGCTCAGAATGACAAATTCGTGGTGGGGACCTGCTCCCCCGCGCTTTACGCCTGGGCTTGAGCGGCTTTTTCGAGGTCGGCGGGGAAGGTTAGTTTTAGTTCCTTGGCGACGTCGTGGTTGAGGACCAGTTTCTGCTCGGCTACTTCCTGGATGGGGATGTTGGCGGGGCTTTCGCCTTTGAGCACGCGGGCTGCGAGGATGCCGCCGGCCTTGCCCGGAGGGAGCCAGCCAAGTCCGACACAGGCTACTGCGCCGCGGTTGGTGAATTCAGGGTCGTTGATGATGAGCGGCATGTGCGCGGCTTTGGCTGCTTTGACGATGGCGTCGAAGCTCTGGAGGGCGGTGTTGTCGCCGGTGATCCAGAGGGCCTGCACGTTGCGGTAGCAGGCGACCTGCGCGGCCTGGAAGACTTCGCTGGTGTTGTTGGCCGTGACTTCCTCGAGCTTGATGCCGGCCTTCTTGAATTCTTCGCGGCCGACGGAGATGACTTTCACCGAGTTTGCTTCAGAGTTGTTGTAGACGGTCGCGACAGACTTGACGCCGGGAATGAGGCGCTTGATGAGGTCGACGGTCTTGTCGACGGGTGGGAAGGAGCCGACTCCCGTGATGTTGGACAGGTGGCTGGTGAAGCTCGAGCCTGCGCCGGCCGCGATGGGATCGTAGCAGTAGGTGAAGACGACCTTGCTGTTGCGCGCGGCGCTGCAGGCCGCGGTAAGTACGGGCGTGGTCATCGTCATGATGAGGTCGACGCCCTGGGTGATGTAGTTCTGGATGAGCATGGGGATCTGCGAGATCTCGCCATTGGCGTGCGCGGTGAGGACGGTGAGGTTCTTGTCTTTCTCGAAGCCCTGCTGCTTGAGACCGTCCCAGATGCCCTTCATGCAGAGGTCGGCGCCTTCTTCGGGGGCGAAGTAGACGAGGCCGAGCTTCTTGTTGCCGCTGCCGGTTGCGGTGGAAGCGCCTGTGGGCATGTGCTTGCATCCGGCGAGAGCGAGGGCACCGGCTGCGGATTGAACGATCATGCTGCGGCGAGTGATGCGGGACATCGGGCCTCCGGGGAGTTGTCAGTTTCAGTTGTCCGTGGTGTGGCGATCAGGAGATCGCCACGACAGCCGGTCTGGAGACCGGCGCTACAAGAGCTATACGTAGCTGGTGGTGAGCATTTCGGCGACGGAGCTGTCGAGTTGCTCGCGGCGGCGGACGTCTTCGAAACGGCTCAGCAAATCTTCCGGCCGCACGCGGGCGCGCTCGGGGCCTTGTAGGTCGTGTAGGACGCGGCCTTTGTGCATCATGACGATGCGATGACCGAGATTGCAGGCCTGCTGCATGGAGTGCGTGACCATGAGCGTGGTGAGCTTGTCGTGCTCGATGATGTCGTGCGTGAGTCGGATGACCTGGTCGGCGGTCTTGGGGTCGAGCGCGGCGGTGTGCTCGTCGAGCAAGAGCAGTTCGGGCTTGAGCCACGATGCCATGAGGAGCGTGAGGGCCTGGCGCTGCCCGCCGGAGAGCGAGCCGATGGGGTTGTCGAGGCGGTCTTCGAGTCCCATGTTCAGCGGGCGGATGCGGGCGCGGAGGTCGTCGCGAACCTTGCCGTGCACGGCGATGCCGAGCGAGCGAGGGCGTCCGCGGCGCGAGGCGAGGACGAGGTTCTCAGCGATGGACATGGTGGGCGCAGTGCCGCGGAAGGGGTCCTGAAACACGCGGCCAACGAATTTGGCGCGCCGGTGCTCAGGCCAGCGGGTGATGTTCTGGCCGGCGATGGAGATGGCGCCAGCATCGACGTAGAACGTTCCCGCGACGGCGTTGAGCAGCGTCGATTTGCCGGAGCCGTTGGTGCCGATGACGATGAGGAACGTGCCTGCGGGCAGCGTGAGGGAGACGTTGCGCAGGGCGCGGACCTCGTTGGGCGTGCCGGGATTGAAGGTCTTTGTGATCTTGCTAATCTGCAGCATAGGCATCCGCCGTTTGAGCGTGGAGTTGACGAGAGCGTTCGCGGCTGGCCTTGTAGCGGCGGCCGAGGTCGGGAACGACGAGCGCTGCGAAGACGAAGACCGCGGTGATGAGCTTGAGGTCGTTGGGGCTGAGTCCCCAGCGCAGGGCGATGGCGACGAGCAGGCGGAAGAGCACCGAGCCCATGACGGTTCCTACGATGAGCAGGCCCACGGCGCGGGAGCCGACGAGCGCTTCACCGATGATGACGGAGGCAATGCCGAGGACGACCATGCCGATGCCCATCTGCACGTCGGCGAAGCCTTGGTACTGGGCGATGAGCGCGCCGCAGAGGGCGATCATGGCGTTCGACATAGCGAGGCCGAAGATGGTTGCCGTGTCGACGGAGACGCCGAGCGCGCAGATCATGGCGGGGTTGTCGCCGGTGGCGCGCATGGCGGTGCCCATGTCGGTGCGGAAGAAGCCGTAGAGCAGGATGCCGACGAGGATGATGAAGAGGAAGCAGGCGAGGAGCATGGAGGCGTCGCGCGTGCTGACGGCCCAGCCGAAGACGTCGAGGTCACCGGGGCCGCCGAAGAGGTTGCCGCCGATGTTTTCAGCGGATGTGGCCAGCGTCCTGACTTCGAGCAGCGGAAGATTGCTGCGGCCCATGACGTGGAGGTTCACGCTGTAAAGGGCAGTCATGACCAGGATGCCGCTGAGCAGAGGATTGATGCGGCACTTGGTGGCGAGCACGCCCGTCACAGCGCCGGCAGCGGCTCCAGCGAGTGCAGCGGCTGCGGTAGCGAGGATCGGATTCCAGCCGTGCACCATGAGCGCGGCGGCAACCGATGCGCCGAGAGTGACGGTGCCTTCCGCTGTCATGTCAGGGATGTTGAAGATGCGGAAGCTTACGTAAACGCCCAGAGCGAGCAGGGCGAGGATCAGTCCCAGAGTGAGAGCGCCAACCAGCAGAGTCATGAGGGAGTCATCCTTGTGTCAGTTGGGAGATGGGGCCAATCCAGCAGGCGCCGCGGGCGAGGTCGGTTTCGCCCACGCCTTCGAAGGGGCGAGTGTCGGCCATGAGGTGCAGGACGGCGTTGGGGCTGGATGCGTTGAGGAGGTCGGCGACGGTTTTGCCGAAGGGCAGCTCGCCACGCTGCACGGGGCGGTAGGGAAACACAGCCGCATGGATGTGCGCGGATATTGCGGAGTCCGTCTTCAAGGGCCGGAGGAACTTTGCCGTGGTGTGGCCTGTGCTGCGGGCGGCGACGCCTACGAGCAGGCACAGAGTCTTTTCGCTGCTGCGCTCGGTGGTGAAGGAGAGCCAGTCGCGCACGCCGGGAAGCGTTTGTACGAGAGGCTGACCGGCCGGTGATTTGCGCAGCGTTGCGCCGACGAGTCCTGCGGCTTCAGCGAGAACAACAAATGCGATGGTCTCCGCGGTTGAGATATCGACGAGATTGTCGACGAGTTCGGTGAGGCCGATTTTGCCGGGGCCGTCGGAGGTGGAGTCGAAACGGATCATGGTGGAGAAGTCGCCCGCGCCGGAGAGAGCGTAGAGGGTTTCAACCTGCGGAACGAGCGTGCCTTCTTCGACAACGTAGTCGGGTAGCGCATGCCGGTCGCTGGTGGGCAGGGCGATGGCGCATCCGCCGGCCGCGAGGAATTCGCCGAAGCGGTTGGCGCAGTCGTCATAGCCCTGTCCGAAGGCACCAAGCCCGATGCCGAAGGAGCCGGTGGCGAAGGTAAGGGGGCGGCAGTCGTTCGACGTGAATCCGGCGGTGGTGAGACGAGAGGGGTCGCCGATCATCGCGCATGTGAGACGCTTCACGACCTGTTGGGGATAGATTTCATAGTCGGCTCCGCTACGGCGCTGTTTGGGCGCGACCAGAGGCGCCGGGGCTGCGGCGGGATCGTCTTTGCTGAGGAGTTCGCCGAGGCCGACGGTGGTGAACACGTTGCGGCAAAAGTCGCTAGCGTGGGTGATGATGAGGCTGCCCTTGACTGATTTCAGGAGCTTGTACTGCACGAGCAGGACGCGGATGCCGAGGGAGCTGATGTATTCGACGCCGGCGAAGTTGAGCACGACGCGATGCGCGCCGCCGCGGACCGCGTTCTCAATGGTGGAGCTGAGGTGCTCGGCCCAGGTGGCGTCGATGCGGCCGGTGAGCCGAAGCTCAACGAGTTCTGCGCCGGGATGCTCGGTGATCTGCATTTACTACTCCAGTGGCAACGTGGTCAGGTGATCAAGTGTCAGGGCAAAACAGAGACTAGTGGCCGACTGACGCGACGGTCTGATCTTTCGTGTGGCGGCCGGTTTCGTCTTCGATTACGTCGGCTTGCGCGAGAACTGAGTCGGGCAGGGTCCACTTGTCGCGCAGATTGTTCAGCGCGAGCTTGTTGATCTGCAGTGTGACGGGCATGATGTTTTCGACCGGAACGGATGACGGGCTTTTGCCGTCGAGAACGTCCGCAGCGAGAAGGCCAGCTGAATGGCCGATCGCGAAGTAGTTCGCGCCGAGTTCAAACAGGGCGCCGGTGGGCTGCTTGCGCGGGACAGAGGTGAAGACGGGGATGCGCGCCGTGCGGGCCTTGCTGACGATGAGATCGAGTCCATGTGCGGCGACGAGATCGGGGCTGATCCAGATGGCGTCGATGTTGCGGGTGATGAGTGAGCCGACGGCGTCGCTGATGGCGGTCGAATTTTCAGCGTTGGCTTCAACGAGCGTGAGTCCCATCTTCGCGCAGACAGACCGCGCGAGCGTGGTGGTAACCACGGAGTTGGCTTCAGAGGGGTCCCATACGAGACCGACACGCTTGAGGCCAGGATTCAATTGTCGCGCCAGCTTGAATGCGTCCTCCACAGGCGCCAGGCTTCCGTAGCCGGTCATGTAGGGCGGATGCTGCATGTGGTTGTCGCGGCTGACGCCCACGCCCACCGCATAGGGATCGCTGACCAGGGAGAAGACATGCGTTCGCGGCGGAGTGGCGAAGCGGTTGGCGTTGGCGATGGTCTGCAGGCTGATAGTGGAGACCGAAAAGATGAGGTCGAAGTCGCCGCTGGTGACTTCCTTCGCGATGGCATTGGCGGTGCCGATGTCACCCTGGGCGTTGTAAGCGCGGACGGAGATGCGATCCCCGTCGGAGTAGCCGCGCTCCTTGAGAGCAGCCAGCGCGCCGGAGACGCCGTCGTCGAGCGTGGGGATGGCGGCGTGCTGCACCACGGCCAATCTGAGCTGGTGTTTGGCAGGGCCGGCATCGGCCGTCACGCGGCGTGAAGCCAGGTCGGAGTAAAGCAAGATGGCTGCCGACACGGCGATCAGAGCCAGGCCCAAGGCAATCTTCTTGAGGACTGCAATCATCGGGGGAGATCCTGTTATTGAGAACGGGGAACTGATTGTGAACAATACATGTGAGGTTGAGGGGAAGGCAAGGGAATTGGAGTTACTAGCAATGGTAAAGAAGAGGTATAGACTCTTGCGCGTGGAAGTAGGTGCCTGTAATCTCAGGGAAACTTAGAGGGCGGGGTTCAGAGCGGAGTGGGTGAAAGCCTGACGATCGAGGTGAAGAATACCCACGGAGCCATCGCGCCGGCGGCGGCCAAGGCGGAGGCGTGGCTCGAGGCCTACGATCCCTCACCGAAGGCGATGTACCTGGTGCCGCTGGCGATTGAAGAACTTGTCACCAACTGCATTCATTACGGCTACGAGGATAAAGGCGAGCACACGATTGTGATTACGCTGAGCGTCGCCGATCAGACGCTGACGATGACGCTTGAAGACGATGGACACGAGTTCGATCCGCTGGCGCAGGGAACGCCTGATCTGACGGGGCCAGCGGAGGATCGGCCGATTGGCGGGCTGGGCATCCACCTGCTGCGCAGCCTCGCGGACGGCATGGCTTACGAGCGGCGCAACGGTACGAACCGGCTGACGCTGACCAAGCGGCTCCACTGAAGGACGGGGCATGCGCGTGGTAACAGGCGATCTGGCAGGTCCGCACTTTTTGCTACCCATAGGTCGCTGTTTCTAGTAGCGTTTCGAATATGCAAACCATTCCCCCTGCGTCGGTTCCTGCGTCCATCGTGTGCGTGCAGGGCATTCCGGTGGTATCGATCTCCGGCCGACTTGATACGGTGAGCGCTCCAGTGTTCGACGCACAGACCGCCGCGCTATTCGAAGAAAAATATCCGCGCATTCTGCTCGATGCGTCGGCGATGACTTATGTGAGCAGCGTGGGACTGCGATCGATTCTGAGGATCATCAAACATACATCGCAGCGTGGAGGGCGTACGGGGATCTTTTCGGTTCCGCCGCAGATACTCGAAGTTATCGAGATCTCAGGGTTCCAGCGATTGCTTGATATCTATCCCGACAAAGAAACCGCTCTGAATGGAAGCGCCGGGTAAATGCGTAGACAGAACCTCTCCCTTCGACAACAGATCACGTACCTTGGAACTTTTTCAGCGATGCTTGCCACGGTGGTGGTCGCCATCCTGGTGGTGGTCAACGAGAACCGCGCGAGCAAGGCGGTGTCCGATGAAGTCATCGGCATTATGCAGGACCGCCTGGCCCGGAGCGCGGAGAAGACCTACAGCATCTGCAAGCTGTCGCAGGATCTGGTGCAGAACGCGGTGGATACAAGCCTGAAACTGGGCGATGCCGCGCTGAAGCAGGCCGGTGGCGTGCAGACCGGTAGCGGCACGGTGACGTGGGACGCCGTCAACCAGTTCACGCACGAAAAGAAAACGATCGCGGCGCCGCAGTGGTCGCTAAAGGGAACGCCACTGCGCCCCGATGTGAGCTTCAGCCATTCCATTCCGGTGATCGATGAGATCACCAAGCAGACCGGCGAGACGGTAACGCTCTTCCAGCGGGTGAATGCTGCAGGCGACATGCTGCGCGTGGCCACGACTGTGGCTACTGCGAATGGTGAACGCGCGATAGGAACATTCATGCCGGCGATTGAGCAGAGCGGGACGCCGAATGATGTTGTGAGAACGGTACTGTCCGGGCAGACCTACCGGGGCCGTGCATTCGTCGTCAACGCGTGGTACATCTCGGCCTACGAGCCGTTGCGCGATGCGGCGGGGAACATCATCGGCATGTTCTACGTGGGCGTGAAGCAGGAGGGTGTGACGGCGCTGCGCGAGGCAATCGCAGGCCAGGCGCACAGCGGTGATCGCAGTTCGGTAGCGGTTTACTACGGCAAGGCGAGCAGGAACTTCAGCGACATGGTGGTGATTCCACCCACTGGCATTGGTTCGCTGACTGAGAGCAAGTGGCTCAAGCAGGTGCTGGATAAGGCGCCGCTGCTGGCGGAGGGCACGTCAGGCCAGTTGGTGGTGAACGGCACAACAAGCGAATCGCAGGCCATCATCCGCTACAGCTACTTCAAGCCGTGGGACTGGGTGATCGTCGCCATTGGAGACTCTAAGGACTACACCGGCGCTGCGGATCTGGTCCGCGAGCAATTCACCAGGCTGCTGTTCCAGAGCACGCTGGGCGGGCTGATCGCGCTACTGATAGGCGGCGTGTTCGCGTATTTCATCAGCAAGAGAATCACGAACCCGGTTGCGGACCTGAGCATCAATCTGACGTCGAGCGCAACGCAGATCAGTTCGAGCGCGGTACACCAGCAGTCGAATGTGACGTCTCTGATGGCATCGAGTAATCAGATTGCGTCGGCGGCGAAAGAGATCTCGGCTACGTCGCAGGAGCTGCTGCGCACGATGGTGGACATTGCCGAGGCGGCCGAGCGAACTGCGGGTTTGGCGCATGATGGACGGCAGGGGCTGAAGGGCATGGAGACATCCATGCAGACGCTATCGACGGCTAGTGATTCTATTTCAGGAAGGCTCGCGACGATTCGCGCAAAGGCCGTGCGCATCAACTCGGTGGTGACGGCGATTACGAAGGTCGCGGACCAGACGAACCTGCTGTCGCTGAATGCGTCGATCGAAGCAGAGAAGGCGGGCGAAGCGGGCGCGGGGTTCGCGGTGGTGGCGCGCGAGATTCGGCGCCTTGCAGACCAGAGCGCGATTGCGACGCTCGACATCGAGCAGATTGTGGAGGAGATGCAGGAGGCTGTGGGGAGCGGTGTTGCTGAAATGCGCCAGTTCTCTGAGGCTGTGCAAGGCGGTATTGGCGCGGCGGAGACGATCCAGGGGCAGTTCGGCGAGATCATCGAACGCGTTGAATCGATCGCGCCGCGCTACGAGACAGTTCAGCAGGGAATGCAGAACCAGTCGGTGGGCGCCAAGCAGATTTCGGACGCCATGTGGCAGCTCACCGAGACCGCGCGCCAGACTTCAGACTCAGTGAACGACCTGAATGAAGTGAGCCGCCAACTGCACGAGGCGGTGCGCATTCTGAAAGAACACATCTTTAAGGTCGCAGCCGTTGAGGCTCATTAGAGGATTACTCAATGCCTGGCAGTCTCCGCCTTCGATTGCAGAGCGGGCCGCACTCGGTCCCGCTGAAGCGCGTGTATCGCGTGGCGGGATTTGCTGCGCTCTCGGGCGAGCCGGACGAGTACTTCGCGGGGTGGTTTCGTTTCTACGGGAAGCAGACCCCGGTGTTCGATTTGAATCGGGTGATCTGCGAGACACCCACGCCGGAAGAGTACGGAAGCCGCATCCTTGTTGTAGAAGCCGCGCCAAATGCGGCGGTCACCTACATCGGGCTGCTTGCGCCGGGCGTGACGGATACGACAGGTGCGGATGACAGAGATGTGACTCCGCTCGATCTCGATTTGTATTTGCAGATGCTGACCAACTTTATCCCCACTCCTCCGACACAATGACGATGAAGAAGCGACTCGAGATCGACAACTCGACCTTGCATGAGGTGGTGGAGCGCTTGACCGCCGCGGCAGGCATCGATCCGGATTCGCTGGAGGTCAGTCGCATCCGGTGGACCATCGAGCTGCGCTGCAGGCATTTGCACCTGGCGAGCGCGAGTGAGTATCTGGTGCTGCTGAAGACATCGCGGGATGAACTGGATGAACTGATTGATGCGCTGGTGATTCAGGAGACGCGGTTCTTTCGCGATCCGGCGGTCTTCGAGAACATCCGGCAGTGGGCGATGAAGGCGCGTGATGCAGGGCAGGGTCCATTGCGAATTCTGTCTGCGCCGTGCAGCACAGGGCAGGAGGCATATTCGCTCGCCGCAACATTGCGCATGGCCGGTTTCGCGGCGAAAGACTTCAGGATCGACGGGTTTGATATTTCGCGCGCTGCACTCTCGACTGCGATGAGAGGCGTTTATGCAGATGGGGCGCTGCAACATGTGCCGGCGGAATTGCAGAGGGCATGTGGCGTTCTTCGCAATCATCACTGGCATATGCATGAGGAGTTGCGCGCGAGGATTCGCTTTGAGCGCCGCAACCTGGCGGTGGAAGGCGCGTTGGACGCAGATGCAGGCTATCATCTCATCCTCTGCAGAAATCTCTTCATCTATCTGAATGCAGGGGCGCGAGCGGTTCTGGCGGACGCGCTTGCGAGTGCATTGCTTCCGGGCGGTCTGCTGATTGTTGGTGCGGGCGATCGCATTGCGGAGGTCAATGCGCGCTTTGTTCCTGTTAAGCCGGCGGCCGGGTTCGGCTTTGTTCACCGTGCGCACGCGCCTGCGCAACGGGCCTTGCGCGCTGCGCGGAATTCGACGGCAACGGCGCCCCCTGTGCGGGTGCGATTTGAAGGGTCAATT
This sequence comes from Occallatibacter riparius, assembly GCF_025264625.1. Lineage (NCBI taxonomy): Bacteria > Pseudomonadati > Acidobacteriota > Terriglobia > Terriglobales > Acidobacteriaceae > Occallatibacter > Occallatibacter riparius. Next base: position 5,622,299 of record NZ_CP093313.1, on the reverse strand, counting down.
GCGCCGAGTGTTCGACCGGACTCGCCGGCAATTGAGTTCTACCGACGCGCGATGGAGTACAAGGAGCGAGGCAATCTGCGCCAGGCGGAGCGGCGCTGCAGGCAGGCGCTCTATCTTGCGCCGGGATACCTTCCGGCGCTGGAGCTGCTGCAGTCGTTATGGCACGTCCATCCGAACGCGCGGCTGCGGCGCGCATTGTCGGCGCGGATTCTGCGCGTGCGTGGCGAGATCGGCGCGCTGGCCGGATTGACTTCGCTATCGGAGGAGGCATGACGAGCGACGGCGAGCGCAACCTCTTCGATCGTCCTATGCCCGAGGGGTACCGCAGGGAACTGCAATCTCTCGTCGCGGTGGAACCGCCCAAGGTGGTGCGGCACACGGGATCGGTGCTGCTGTTTCAGCTTGGACAATTGCGGCTGGCTTTGCCGACGAAAGTTGCGACGGCAGTTTCACCGGTCCTGCATATCGCACGGATTCCACATCGCAGCGGAACCGTTTTGCTTGGCCTGGTGGCATTTCGCGGAGAGATTATTCCGTGCTGCTCGCTGGCGAGGCTGCTGGACGTTGCGCGGAACGAAACGCGCACGGCAAGAATGCTGATTCTTGAGGAAGCGCCGGGGCGGCTCTGGGCAGTGCCGATTGATGCGATGGTGGGCATCCGGACCACGCCTGAACTACAAACGCGCGATTCTACGCCGCCGGTGGCGCACTGGCTCCGCGGCACATTCGAATACAAGAGCAGGGACTTCTATCTCCTCGACCACGAAAACCTCTTCCGCCAGATAACGCTGGCGACGGCGTAGGCACTATGAGCACCGGACTCGAAGACTCATCGCTCTTTGATCTCTTCCGCATGGAAGCAGAGGAGCAGGTGTGCATTCTTCAGACCGAGCTCATGCAACTGGAGAGCGAAGCGCAGAGCCCGTCGCGGCTTGAGAAGCTGATGCGTGCATCGCACTCGCTGAAGGGCGCGGCGCGGATTGTGGGATTGACTTCGATCGTGAGCCTGACGCATGCGATGGAAGATCGCTTCGTCGCCGCGCAGCACGGCGCGACTCTGGACTCGTCGGATGTTGATCGGATGCTTGCGGCGACAGACTGGCTGGCCAAACTGCAGTCGGTGGGCGAGAGCGAGGTCAACCAGTGGCTGGAAGAAAACACAGCCGGCATTGAGGCATGCGCGGCGGCGGTGCAAGGGCAGGAAGGGGGGCCGGCGGAGAGCGCTGCGCCGATGGCGGCAGCACCCGGAGCAGTTGAGCCTGCACAGCCCGCAGAGCCGACAGAGGCCGCAAGAGCTCCAACGACGAAGCCTGTAGCGGATGTGGCGCCGTCGGCGCCGCGTGCTACTGAAGGCGTGGAGCGCGATATCTTCGCAGCCCCGGGCAAGGACGAGCGCAGCGTTCGCGAGCGCACGGTGCGGCTGACGACTGATCGATTCGATCATCTGCTGTCGTTGTCGGCGGAGACGCTGGTGGCGGCGCGGCAGCTTGCCGGCTGGGGAGAAACGCTGGATCGCAATCATCGCGCGATGAACAAGGCGCTGCAGATGCTGGAAGATGATGCCGGCGGCTCGACTCAGGCGCGAACCACTGTTCGCAACGAACTGGAGCGGCAGGTTGCGGTGCTTGCCACGCAAATCGCGGACCTCGATGCGGTTTCGCGCGCGAATGAGCGGACCGCGGAACGGCTCTATCGGGCCGTGCTGGGTGGGAGGCTGCGCCCGTTTTCTGAGGGTGTCACCGGTGTGCCGAGGCTGGTGCGCGATACGGCGCGTGAGCTGGGCAAAGCCGTCAAGCTCGAGATGACTGGCGAAACCACGCGTGTCGATCGCGACATCCTCGACAAACTTGAAGCGCCGATTTCGCATCTCGTGACGAACGCAATCGATCACGGTATCGAATTGCCTGCGAACCGGCTTGTTGCCGGGAAGCCAGCGGAGGCAACGCTGCGCATCCACGCGGGCCATGAGAATGGGCGGCTGGTCATCACAGTGCGTGATGATGGCAATGGCATCGATCCTGAGCAGATTCGTCAACGCGTGATCAAGCGCAATCTCGCCAGGGCGGAGACGGTTGCAGGTCTGACGGAGGCCGAGGTGCTGGAGTTTCTGTTTCTGCCGGGCTTCAGCACGCGCGATGTGGCATCGCATTTGTCGGGCCGCGGCGTTGGACTCAACGTTGTGCAATCGATGGTGCAGGAGGCCGGCGGTGCGGTTACCGTGAGCAGCACGCTGGGCGCGGGAACGATGTTCCGGCTCACGCTGCCCATTACGCGCTCGGTCATTCGCGCGATCCGCGTGCTGGCCGAAGGTGAGATGTTCAGCGTTCCGATGGTGCGTATTGATCACGTGATGCACCAGGAGCCGGAGGGCGACGCGGAGAAGCTGCATGTGACGTGGAATGGCCGTGCACATCCGGTGGTTCCTCTCGCAGCGTTGCTGGGATTATCGGATCAGCCGCTGCCCCGCGGCCCGGTGCCCATGCTGCTCTCGGGCGGATTCGCATTCGCGGTGGAACGGCTTGTGGACCAGGCGGAGCTCTCGGTGCGGCGGCTCGATCCGCGGTTGGGAAAGATCCCCGGGGTGAGTGCGGCGTCTCTTGATGAGAATGGATATCCTCTGCTGATTCTCGATGTGGAGGACCTGATCCAGACCGCCGCAGGTACGCCGACTACGACATCTGCCGCGCAGCACGATGATTCGATAGCTCCGCATATTCTTGTGGTGGACGACTCGCACACTGTCCGCGAAATGGAGCGGCGGCTGCTGGTGAAGGCGGGATACGCGGTGAGCACGGCGCAGAACGGGCAGGAGGCCTGGAACCTGCTTCGCCTGAACGAGTATGACTTGCTGATCAGCGATGTGGACATGCCGCAGATGAACGGGATCGAGCTTGTGACGCGGGTGCGTGCGAATCCGCGGCTGGGGCGGATGCCCGTGATCATTCTGTCTTACAAGGATCGCGCCGAGGACCGGCAGCGTGGACTCGACGCTGGCGCCGACTTTTATCTGACCAAGGGCTCGTTCGATAACGGCAGCTTTCTGCAGGCCGTAGTGGATCTGGTCGGTGATGCAGCGCCGCTGGCATCAGGGGGCGCCGCATGAAAGTCGCCATCGTGAATGACTCGAAGATGGCGGCCGAGATCCTGCGGCGCATTCTCGCGGGACTGCCGGATTTCACATTGGCCTGGATTGCTTACTCCGGCGAAGAAGCGCTCCGGTTGTGTGCGGAGGCCAAGCCCGACATCATCCTGATGGACCTGATCATGCCGGGCATTGATGGCGCCGAGACTACGCGACGCATCATGCAGACGACGCCGTGCGTGATCCTGGTGGTGACGGCAACGACAGTCGGCAATCGCGACATGGTGTTTGAGGCGATGGGGTACGGAGCGCTGGACGCGGTGAATACGCCGGTTCTCGGGCCAGGCGAGAATCTTGATGGCGCGGAGCCACTCATCCAGAAGCTGCGCATGGTGTCGCGGCTAGTGGATAGTCATCACGCGAAGCTCGGTCACGCGCGGCAGAAGGCCGCAGGGCCGGATACGTCAGGACTTCCGATCGTTGCCATCGGCTCATCCACCGGAGGCCCGCAGGCGCTGGCGCAGATTCTGTCGCAACTGCCGGCAAATTTCCCGGCAGCTGTGCTCGTAGTGCAGCATGTGGACGAGCAGTTCACGCCGGGCCTGGCCTCGTGGCTGCGGCACGCGTCGTCGCTTCCCGTGTGTATTGCGCGCGGAGGAGAGACGCTTCACACGGCAGGCGTGTGGATTGCAGGAACGAGCGACAATCTCATCTATGACAGTGGACGACTGATCTACATCGCGCCGAACAAAGACTCGATCCATCGGCCATCCATCGATGCGCTGTTCATGAGCCTGGCGCGTCCGCATCGCGCAACGCGTATTGGAGTGCTGCTTACAGGCATGGGCCGTGACGGCGCCGCGGGACTGCTCGCGATGCGCAAATCGGGTGCGCTGACGATTGCGCAGGATGCTGCAACTTCCGTGGTATACGGGATGCCGAAGGCTGCGGTTGAAATGAATGCAGCGAGGGAGGTGATGCCGCTCGCGTCGATTGCCACGCGCATTTGCGAAGCGGTGCTTCATCCGGCACCTTCATTCCTCGGACACGCTCGTAACGAAAACAAGAAAGAACACACTTCCCCTGTTTCGGCGCCGGCCATTCGATCGAAGGAACCGGAGCGCTCTTAGTCATTCATTCGTTGCCGTATTAATCTGCGCGCTGCGCAGACCAGCCTTGGAGGTACCATGTCGAACGATGCAACGCCGGCTCCCATTGCCCTTACCGAGCACCACATCAAGGTTCTGCTGATCGACGATCAGCGGATTGTGGGAGAGACGATCCGGCGCATGCTCGCGGATATTCCCGGACTCGAATTCAAGTTTTGCTCCGACCCCACAATAGCGTTGCAGGAGGCCGATGCATTCAGCCCCACGGTCATTCTGCAGGACCTGGTGATGCCCGGAGCGGATGGAATCGAGATGGTGCGGGCGTTTCGGGCGAATGCCTCCACTGCTGCTACGCCGCTCATCGTGCTCTCGTCGAAGGAAGAAGCGACCACCAAGGCGGAGGCGTTTGCAGCCGGTGCCAACGATTACCTCGTGAAGCTTCCGGACAAGCTCGAAATTGTTGCGCGCATTCGCTATCACTCCAACGCATACATTCTCCGGCTGGAGCGCGATGAGGCATTCGCGGTTTTGCAAGAGCAGCAGCGCGTGATTGCGCAGGAACTGTCAGAGGCTGCGGCCTATGTGCGGTCGCTGTTGCCGGCTCCCATGCAGGGAGACGTCTCCGTGCCTTCTGACTGGCGCTTCATCACTTCGTCGAGCCTGGGCGGCGATTCGTTCGGCTATCACTGGCTCGCGCCGGATCAATTGGCCATCTATCTGCTCGATGTGTGCGGACACGGCGTAGGCGCGGCGCTGCTTTCCGTTTCGGCGATCAATACGATCCGCAATCACACGCTGCCGGGGACAGACTTCTCGGTGCCGTCGCAGGTGCTGGAAGGATTGAATCGCGCGTTCCCGATGGAGAAGCAGGATGGAAAGTACTTCACCATCTGGTATGGAGTGCTGAACACGGCCACGCGCGAACTGCGCTATGCCTCGGGCGGCCACCCGCCGGCCATCATCGTGTCCGCGGGAGGAGGATTCCAGCGGCTCGATTTGCCTGGTGTGATTATCGGGGCGTTCGAGACGGCGCAGTATAACGACGCATCGGTGACGCTCGATCCGGGATCGAAGCTGTTCGTCTACAGCGACGGTTGCTACGAGGTCTTTCATGCGGAGAACGGCATGATGACACTCGATCAGTTCGGCGGCATTCTTGCGAGTGCGGGAGCCGGGAAGGGCCTCGATCAGATTGTCAATGAGGTGCAGGAGTGGCAGAGCCGGCCGGAGTTCGAAGACGACTTTTCGTTGCTGCAGCTGCAGGTCTAGAGCTCGCTGAGCGCAGCGTCTTCGCGGAGCCATAACGCAAGCTGGCGCAGCAGCCATACATTGCGCTCGAACAGAGTGGTTGCGTAGTGCAGCGCTGAGACATCACTCGCGTGCTCGGGATTATCGAGTCGATAGCGTGCGCGCAGGCGCTCCATGATGCCGCCGCGATCGTCGGTGAGATTCATGAGCAGGTCTACGTCGATCTCGTCTTTCGATGTCAGCGCATCGGATGCGGTAAGGAGGATCGTGTCGAGTGCTTCGACCATGTGGCCCGTCAGCTCTTCTGAGCCGTGGTGCTCCAGGGTAGAGGCGAAAAGAAAGACGTTCTCTTCCAGAGCGCGCAGCGTCTCTTCCTTGCGCTGAAGGGAGATGAGCCGATGCGCAAGCCCCGTCGACATCGGCTGCTTGACCATGGTCTCAAGAAAGTGCGCGATCTCCTCGCCGAGCGTGACGGCGCCGTGGTGCAATGCCTTGAGCGGCCGTGTGCCGTTGCCGCGCACAGCCTGCAGATACGACTCCAGCACGCGCATCACACGCATTTGCTCCAGCGCTACCAGGTCGGGTGCAGTTTCAGGAGAGAGCAGCGCTTCCGGCAGCAGGTACATGGGACGAGAGAGATCCTCTTCCGGCGTAGGCGGCGACCGCCTGGCGAGCCACGCAGGCGCCCACGGCAAGGCGGCGAGCGCGACCACGGCGATGAGCAGGTTCAGCATCAGGTACATGATCGCCATGCGCCCGGAGTTTGTGGGGCTGAGCAGGTCAGCGAACCCGAGCAGCATGCGGGTGCCGGAAAGCCGCTCGATGAGCAGCAGCAGGCCGAGAATCACGCCGGCCGCAACGTTGGTTACGCCCTGATACATGGCGATCTGCCGCGGAATGCCGCGCAGATTGCTGGAAAGAAAATAGGTCGCAATCGCGGTGCCCATGCCCAGGCCCGCCATCGACATCATCGAGGGAAACTCGCCCAGGATTCCGCCGTGATTGATCGTAATGGTGATCGCCGCGGATGCGCTGGAAGAGTGCACCAAGGTGCGCATCAGCATTCCCAGAAAGAACGCCATGTCGGGCCAGTAGTCGAAGAAGCGCCCTACCCCTGCCATGCCCGGCGCTGAGGAGAGGTTCGAGAAGGCGTGTTTCATCGTGTCGAGCCCAAAGAAGACGAGTCCGATCGAGAGCAGGCTTCCGAACGCGGGCTTCCACTTGATGAAGAGATTGAAGGCGATGATCAGTCCGGAGATGCCGACCAGAAACAGGATCGGCAGGTGCAGGTCGACGGCGGCGACAAAGACGAGCGCGGCAGTTCCAATATTCGCGCAGGCCAGTACGACCAGCGCGCGCCGCAGCGGAATGAGTCCGCTGGCAATCATGCCGGAGAGTACGAAGGCCACCACGGACGTGCTCTGCGTGACCACCCCAGCGGCCACTCCCAGAAGTCCGGCGCGTACCGGGTGGTTGGTCGCGCGGCTCAGCAGCACTCGGAAGCGGCGTCCGGTGATCTGGCGCAGATTGTCGGAAATCCCGGCCATTCCCGTGAAGAAGAAGCTCAGCCCGGCCAGGTACAACGCGATCATTTCCATGGTGCGCAGCAGGCCCCTAAGGGATCAGGTCAACGGTCGCAGAGAACGTTCCAACAATAATATAGGGGGATGTGGATGGCAGGTGATCCAGTGATCAGGTTGTCAGGTGATCATGTAGTCAGGTGGTCAAATCGGAACATTCCACACTCGAATCCGCGATCATGATCACCTGACTATCTACTCTGCGGGTGGCGGCGGGGCGGGATGATCCTTGGCGCGAAGGAAGGCCACGAGCTGCGCGATCTCCTCGTCACTGAGCGAGTCGCGGAAGGGCGGCATTTTCTGTCCGCCGTTCAGGATGTGGTCGGTCATCTTGTCGGCCGGCCAGTCCTTGTCAGTTCCAATGTCGGCGAGGGCGGGCGCCTTCTTCGTGCCTTTCAGATCAGCGCCATGGCAAAAGGCGCAGCCTTTGTCGCGGAAGAGCGCCGCGCCGGCTTTGACGTCGGCTGGGGTGTCGGCTGCGAAGGCGGCGGTTGCGGCAAGAAAAAGTAGAGCGGGGAAGAATTTGATACCCGAGTTCACGAAGATATTTTCTCACGGGCCGGGGTATGCGCGTCTCCAACCGCGGATGGAGGCTGCTTCAGCTGAAGCTGAAGGCTGCTCCAGCCGTGTAGGCTGTCAGGGATGGCGCTGCAACCGGGCGGATATTCGAGTGCACTACGGCGAGAGCTGGCGGCGCGCAATCGCGAGTGGGGGCGCACGTGGCCACACGTTGAGAGCTACGGCGACGATCCGGTCGTGGTGTATTGCCCCGTGGACGGCAGCCACGGCAATTTCTATGGACCTGCGTATGAGGCGATCCTCGCGCGGCCGGCGTGGGCGAAGCGGTTGAACAAGGTGCATACCGGTGGCCGCGCACTGCCGCGATGGGCAGACGATCCGAAGCGGAAGTGGTGCGAACTGGACTCCTGCATGAGCTCGGATGCGCTGCTGATGAATATGTTCTGCACGCCCGGAGTGATGGACTCGCCCGCGGTGCGGCGGCTTCTTGGAGTCGAGGATAGCCTGGAGCCGGAGTTCGGGTGGAAAGCGAAGGTGCCGCTGAAGTCCGGTTTGTTCGATCGGACTGAAGTGGACATGCGACTTGGCAATTTGCTGGTCGAGGCTAAGCTCACCGAGGCCGACTTCCAGACCCGGAAAGCGGAAATCGTTGAGGCGTACCGCGACTTCGACATCGTGTTCGACCGCGAGCTTCTTCCGCGCGTAGAAGTGATGACGACCAGGCGGCGCACCGCCGAGGAGTTCTCCGAGGCTTACACGCAGGAGTGGGAGGATACCGATGGGCTTACGGCAGACGAGGTTGGCGAAACGGCGCGGGAGTTTCGTGCGGGGCTGGTGACCGACGCGGAACAGGCCGCGCCGCGAGAGGTGCGATACCGGGGCTATCAGCTTATCCGGAACGTCTTGGCGGCCTATGTCACGAATGCGCGGTTCTGCGTGATCTGCGATGAACGGCGACCGGATTTGATTGAGGCCTGGTTCGCAGTGATGCGGGCGGTGCGCTCGGCCGAGATGCGGACGCGCCTGGCGGCGCTGACCTGGCAGGAATTGGCGGCAGTGGTGCCGGATGGGTTGAGGGTTTTTCTGGCGGCGAAGTATGGGATCGGCGCGCCTGGCCCACCTCTCGGCCTTTGACCGAGAGGTACGCCGGAACCCAAACGTTAGCTCGCAACGATTGCTGTTTCGATGCCCTTCGGGTTGGGACCGTACTGATTCGGGCCGGGCGTGCTGTCGAGGCAGAAGAACACCAGCAGCACCAGGTTGCCGAGGGGCACGAATGCGAGCAGGAGCCACAGGCCGTTCATGCCGATGTCGTGGAGGCGGCGTACTCCGACGGCAATCGTAGGAATGATCGCGGCCAGCCAGTAGAGTGCGCACACACCCCAGAAAATGACGCCCGCTTTGCCCAGCGCAACGGCGGCGACGCACAGGGCGAAGAAGATGATGCAGTTGAACAGTGCGAACATCCAGTATTCGCTGCGGCGCGAGCGCCCGTTGAACTCCGCGAACCTCCTCCAGACCAGCATGTACCAATCCATGGTTTCCTCCGTGGCGTCCGCCGGTTGTCCGCAGTCTGAGCCCTGGCTTGCATGAGTGGAGAGCAGGGTATTGATGCGGAGGGTTTTCGGGGCGCGCCGCCACTATAGCCCAATAAATGCGCAATCTGCCACAGAAAAAGCACACGAATTCCGGCGGCTTACCTGGGCCGCTCAATCAAGAAGAGGTGCGGATCAGCGATGCTTCTTCGGCTTGGGTTGGTTGGCTTTGCCGTCAGGGTGCTCGCGTTTGTGGCGAGCCAGCGCCTTGGCTACGACTTCAGCGGAGAGCGGCGCGTGCGGGCCTGCCTGCAGCACGTCGGACTTTGGGGCTGGATTGGGCGATGTGGGATTGGGCATGGGTGCCTCCCTGTTTGCGCTTGGGAGCACCTCAGCGGAGGTGCTACCCCCGTGCGGGGACAAGTATACCGCCATTCGACGGCCGATGTGCTACTGCGCCGGATCAGAAACCAGCACCCGGTATGTAGGTGTAGTGGATCTTCTGCGGAGCCTTCTTGTCGCCGGTGAGGTCGTGGGTGTGCCACACCACGCTCTCCGCGGCCACCTCAGGATGCTTGCCCAGAAACTGCAGCGCATATTCGCTGGCCGTGGGGTCGTCCTTCTGGTCAGTGAACTTGGCGTTCTCAATTGCCGCGCGAGCCTTGTCGCCGGTGCGGCGGTAGAGAATTGCAAGCTGATAATGCGCGGCCAGATCATCGGGGTCGATGGACTGCAGTTTCTCGTATGCGTCACGCGCCCCAGGGTAGTCGTGCTTCTGGTAGCGCGAGAATCCCAGTTCGCGCCAGCCGTCCTTCGACCGCGGATAGGCGGCCACAACTGCCTCGAGATCGGCGATGGCCTCGTCAACCTGCCCGGCGTTGCGCTCCACTAGCGCGCGATAGTAGAGCGCGCGCGGATCGTTGGGCAGCAGCGTGAGCGCCTTGGCGAGATTCGCCTTGGCGTCGTCGTAGCGCTCCCACGAAATCTCCACCACCGCCATGTTCGTGAAGGCGTCGGCATAATCCGGCCGCAGCGCAGCAACACGCTCAAACGCGTGGACCGACGCTGCGTACTGCTGGGCATCCAGCAACGCAATGCCGTAGTTGTTCCACCGCATCCATTCCTTGTTTTCATCCGGCCCCGGCTGCACGGGCGGATTGTCGCCAACGTACAGCGTGCGGGTCTCGGTGGCGATCTCCATCACCGGCATTGGATATTTCTTGCTGCCTGGCATGGTGGGATCATCGGCCATTGCGTAGTCCACGAAGTGCTGGTTGAAGCGACGATACTTCACCGTCGCAGTGATGGTGTATTTTCCCTTGGCGTTCTTCGGCAGTCGGAAGCGATAGCGCGCAAGCTGCGAGCGGCCCGACTGAATGCTGTTGTTGTAGGCCAGCACGCGATTGTGCCAGATCTGGTGAATATCGTTCAGCTCGCCCTTGGTATTGATCAGGCGGTTGGTGAACGAGTGCGCCGAGGGATCGAGCTCTCCGTCGGGCTTGATGAAGCCGGACTCGGCGAGCACTTTGCCCGCTTCATCCTTCACAACAAAGTCGACCCACGACTCGTAGAAGTCGCGCTGCTCCGGCACCAGCGAGTGGGCGATACCCTTGTTCTGGATGACGACATCGGCTGTGAGCGTCTCTCCGGGGGCGATGGCGAAGTGCGTCAGGCCGAGCGGAGCGATCTCCACGTTGTCAGTCGAAGTGGCGGCAGCGTTTTCCTTCTCAAGTCCGAAGATGTCGACGTTGAGCACGCCTTTGCCGTCAGGACCATTGCGGAGGAAATCCGCCAGCTTCTTCGCTTGCTCGTCGTAGTGGTAGTAGGCCGGCATGAGGCTGTTGCCACCCAGCCAGCGATGCGAGGCAAACCTCCCGTCTTTGGCGCCGGGATCTTCCGCGGCCTCGTCGTTCTTCGGCATGTGGCAGGTCTGACACTGTGAAACGGAATCCTTGCGGTAGAAGGGAAGCGGCGACTGCTTCGTAAAGCTGGCGCCCTGCCACTCGTCATAGACGCTGAAGGCGCGCAGAAACTTGTAGTCATCGAGCGCCGTTGGAATGGCCGCCTTGTGGCAGGCTGCGCAGAACTCGGCGGTCTTGTAGAGTGGCCGCATCACAGCCTTGGAGTGGCGGTCGAGATGCGCGAGAATCTCCGCATCCGAAACCTGCCGCGTCACGGGCTCGCCCTTCTCATCCACCAGCACCGCCGGAATGCCCATCACGTAACTGCCGGTTCCCGTCGCGTCCGTTGATTGAATCGAATGGCACGTCGAGCAGGTGATGCCCTCATCCTCAAAGGGGCGCTTCTTCGGCATGCCTTGCGTCAGGTCGCCGGAGAGCAGAGCGACCGGGTTATGGCAGCCCTCGCAATGCCGGGAGAACTGCACGCCCTTCTCGTCGATCAGCATGTTGACGTTCTTCAGGTACCACGGTGCGCGGAAGGAATTCGAGTGCACCGACTCGCGCCACTGGTGGTAAGCGGCTTTGTGGCAGTGGCCGCAGTACTCGGCCGTCGGAAAGCTCTTGGGCGAAATAAACTGCCCGTTGGCCGACATCGCATTCGACGGCAGGAAGGGGGACTCCTTGCCGAAGGCGTAGTTGTATTTCGCAGCGACGGTGTTGTGGAACTGGGTGGTCGGCCCGGTGATCTTGATGTTCGCGGTATATGCAGCCCCGGCGGTGGAGGGTGCATCGCCCGCGGGCGCGGCAGCCGAAGTGTTGTCGCCGGGACCGGAAGCTGCAAGGACGGCGTAAGTGACCGTAAGGCTAAACGCTACAACAATAACGGTCAAAATCGCGCGGCGAAGAACGGTCCTGGACATGATGAAGAATAATCTCCCCGGATATATGGGCCCGCCGGCCGTTGAACTTGCAATCTAGACCGGAGGACACCAAAAAAGGTAGCAGGCGCAGGGGTACCCCTGTCTCCACCGAAGGGTTGAGAAAGGCAGGGAACCGGGTTCCGCCTGGCGTTCACAAGGCCAGGATCCTGGTAGCCATCCGGCTCCACGTATCCGTCAGCGACAGGCTCGTCGACGCAATATATGCGACGATCCAGATCGCGTATCCACCTGCGAACCAGAGATCGAATTTACGGGTCATCCCCTGTCGGAACAGCAAAAGGAGCGCGCCGAGGCAGAAGGCCGGCCCAAACAAGCCCACCCACCCCGAATGGCCAAACACCGGGTAAAGCATCGGAACGCGAGCCGTGGCGCCCGGAAGAATAGCCAGTCCGGTCAGCAGCATCATCGGCCGGTGGATCCCCGGCTTCTTCCGCATCACGATTCCGGTGGTGAGGAAGGCTGTAAACATCGCCATCTCCATGAACATCGCCAGCAGGAACCGCGGATATTCCATGTTGAAAAACACGAAGCCGGGCGTGAGCTGAACCGATCGGACGGCGACCAGCGTACCCGAACCCGCGACTGCAATGCCGACGGCGATGGCCGACCATCCCAGGGTCATGTGCAACTTGCGATTCCGAACCGCGATCAGCAACGACTGCGCCAGGAACAGCACGAACCAGGCTGTGATCGCGATGCCGTGGACCGCCACAATCCAGAAGATTGAAGGATCAATCGCACTGCCATCGAAATGGGTACGGTGCAGGAAGAACGGATGGAAGCCGGCCAGCAACAACAGGAGAAAGACAGCCGCAGACCCGCTATAGAAGAACCTGTCGATCCTCACGTATTCCCCTCGTGCAATAGAAATGGACAATGCCGACAAAGGCCCAATGACAGGGGGAGAAGGCTGGAGGAGATAAAGTGTCGCTATCCTAGCACGCCCCTCATGCGGGTGGCAGCGAAAAACGAGACGTGCCCTAGCCCTGTGTCACAGAGCCCCGGACGCACTCCGTGCTAACCTCGCCACGAGTCTCCCGGACCAAGGTAATAGGTGAATCGACTGAACCCGCAGCGCACGACTTTTATCGCGGTCATCATCTTCGTCGCCACGTGCGCGGCAGCCGCGCAAACTCCGCCCTTGTACGATCCGACGGCCGCGCAGAAGACGCCGACGCCGCTGGGCCCGTCGAATCCGGTGGTGCGGGATGGGCTGTTCAGCATTGATGTTGTTGCGTCCGACAAGGCGGGGAAACCTGTTTCGACCCTCTCGCCACTTGATTTCACGCTGTTCGACAACGACAGGCCGGTGAAGATCCGCACGCTGCACAGTTCTACGGCGCAGTCCGAACCGCCGCCCGAGCTGATTTTGGTTCTCGATGCCATTAATCTCTCGCCCCAGCAGGTTACGGACGCTGCGAGTGCCATCGAGGATTTCCTCCACCGCAACAATGGCTTCCTCGATTCCGAATGCTTTCTCTACCGGCTTACGCGAGACGGGTTGTTCTCCTCCTTGAGGTCCACGGTGAACGGGAACCTTCTGGCAAACGAACTGGAACAGAAGAGACCTCAGTTCGCCATGTGGGCTGCCGATCCTCTCAACCCCTTCGACGGCGGATGGATCTCGGGAATGCCGCAGAATCAGCTCTCCGTGCGTACCCTGGGCTCCGTTGCCATCCACCAGCGAGAGATCCCGGGCCGCAAAATCATGGTCTGGATCGGCCCCGGTTGGCCGGTGAATGGAGGCTATAACAGCTTCTACGACTTCGTGGAACTCTCCACCCGCCTGCGCGAAGCGCGCATAACCGTGGATAGCATCAACGTAGGGCTCGACGCGCTCAGTCGCCCCGACGTCGAAGCGCCGCGATCGCAAAAGGATATGCAGCCGGCCAAAATGGCTTTGCAGGCGATCGTGAAGCAAACCGGAGGCCTGGAGCTCGATTCATCAGGCGATCTGGCCCGCGATATCGAGGCCTGCGTAGAAAAAGAGCGAAGCTTCTACACCCTCACCTTCAATCCGCCGCGCACCTCAACCATGGACGAGTACCACAGCCTGCGAGTCGAGATCGCCGGAGATGGCCTCACCATCCGCGCTCCTCTTGGCTATTACAACCAGCCCGTCTATTTCGACAATCCTCGGCCGGGCGTCGAGAAGGTCACGGTCGCGCAGGTTGAAGAGCTGGTGCATGCGCATTCGGGTCTGCTGCACAAGCTGCAGAATCTCGAACTCGTAGAACGCCTGAGCACGCCTCGGCTCGATGTGCTGTTGAAGGCGATCCATAGCGAAAAAGAACGCCAGGCGCTCACGGCGGCTGCCGACCTGTCGCTAGCGCTTCCGCCGCCTGCCGATGAAATCGCGAATCGACCGGTGCCACCACTGTCGGAGCAGCGCGCTATCCTCGCGCGAACCATCGACTACCTGGTCAATGTAATTCCCAAGCTGCCCGACTTCTACGCGCTGCGCAACACGGTCCGCTTTGAAGAGCCCGAGGAGCGCGACAACGAGAGCTGGAAGTTGCCACACCAGGATCCGACTCTCCACTTCGCCAGCGGAGAGCACGCCACAGTCCTTTATCGAAACGGGAACGAGGAGGTCGACAAAAAGCAGAAGCTCAACAAGCGTCAGGTCAATCGCGGCTCGCGGGTACGCGATCTTCAGACCTGGGGCACCTTTGGCCCGATCCTCAGCTTCGTCCTCAAGGCCGCTGCCACTACTCCAAGCACTATCCAGTGGAAGCGGTGGGAGCACGGCCAGCACGGCGAGGTCGCGGTGTTCTCGTACCGCGCCATCACCGCGAATGTTGCTCCCGAACTCACCTTCTGCTGCCTTCCCCAGGCGGGCGGTACGATCCTCTATCGCAACAAGGCTGACACCTACGGCGAATTCTCGGTCGACCCCGAGACCGGCTCCATCCTGCGCATCACGATCAATGGCGATCTCGATGAAGAACGGGACCCCGACGTGCCCATCATCCGTTCGCAGATCATGGTCGAATATGGCCCGCAGGTGCTGGGCGGCAACACCTATATATGTCCACAGCGCAGCGTCGACATATCGCGCGGCCGCTCGCTGCGCCGGATGCACGAGTGGGGCATGGTCTTCAGCCAGTACGGCTACTTCGAAACCATGATTAACGACATGAGCTTTGGCGGATACCACAAGTTCGGATCGGAGTCGCGCATCCTGCCCGGATTCGAACCGACCGAGTAAGCGCGCCAAGTCAGGCGGCAAGCGGTTTGATGGCTCGCGCATGAAGGCACCGCAACGCCCTCAATCATTCGAGACCCTGAAATTGCTCAGATTCCAGGGATTCTGAAAGGTCTCTATCTCGACCTGCTGCTTCTTCTTGTTCACCGTCAAACTGCATGCCGGCAGCACCCTGCCAGAGCCCTTGCCGTCGGGCGTAAGGGTCAACTCCATGGCGCCGACGTTGTAATTCTCCGAACGGGTACTCTGATAGATTTCTGCGAACGCGAGGTTGCGGTCAGTCACCAGCCGGAATCGACGTCCTTTATCGGACGGCAACTCGATGATGAACTTGACGTCGTTACCGACGCCCCCGCTGGAGAATCTGATACGGCCCTTGGGCTTCATGTCCTCGAGAGCTTTTACTAGACCGTCCTGGCCTGACTTTTTGAACGCGTCGATCAACGTCTGCTTATCGTCGGGAGTAGAAAACTGCTCAATGTAGATGGTTACGTCGACCATCTTGCCCAGTTGCGTGCTCGTCCCCGAGGCCGTCGCCTGGATCGTCATGCGTTCCTTGTTCTGAGCGGTTGCGCCCATCCCCATCAACAAAAGGAGAAGGGAACTCATCAGAAAACTACGGAGTAAGGTGTTCCTATTTCGCATCTGTTCTCCTTTGCGTCGTCCAGGCGTGTGAGCGGTGTGTGCAAGTGGCCAGACGAGACGCACCCCTTTTTGCCTGTACCGGCCCTGAATCATGCTGCTTGGTCCCCTAACACCGTCGCGTGACCTCCCGCAGCCGTCAACTGGCAATCGTGCCAGCGATTGCGCCGGGAGCCCTGATCCGTCTGCACGGTTCATTTCAGAACCTGAACTCCCCACAATCCACCGCGGCCAATGAGGCCTAGTGCGGCGATGCTGAATGCTTGGCTTGCGCGTTCTTCGTGGCCTGGACGGCGATGTCGTAATCGTCCGGCACCTCAACCACGCCATTCTTGGAAACGTAGTCAGCGTACGCATCCGACATCGACTTGACGCGATCCGGCTCGTCCGCCGCAATGTCCTTCAGCTCCATCGGATCGGTCTGCAGGTTGTAGAGGTGCCACTTGCGATCGCCATACGGCGGAATGTTGCGCGCCAGTTTATAGCCGCCCTGGTAGACGGCGGCCCCACCCGACAGCTCCTGCGAGATCGATACGTCGCTCGGATACACCTGTTGGGACGTGCCCGTGAGCAGCCCAGCCATGCTTCTGCCGGAAAGCGGCGCGGAGTTAGAAGACGGCTGCACTCCGGCGAATTCCAGCAACGTGGGCACAACGTCCACCACGCTCGCAAACGCATCCGTTCTCTGTCCCGCCGGAATGGACTTGGGATAAGAGATGAGCAACGGCGCGCGCACCCCGCCTTCTCCCGCCGACGATTTGAAATTCGAAAACGGCGTCATCGAAACCATGGCCCACGCTGGCCCGTATTCAACAAAACTGGTCTTCTGGCCCATGTGCTCATAGGTCATATTGAAGTTCTTGGCGTAGTAATCCGGGTAGTGGTCCATGAGTTCATGGGCCTCCCCGCCGTTGTCGCTCATAAAGATCACGATGGTGTTGTCGAGTACGCCCTTCTGCTTCAAATGGTCGAGCACACGCCCAATGCTCATGTCCATGTATTCGAGCATTCCCGCATAGACGGCCATGCGCTTGGCGTCCATGCGCCGTTCGTCTTCCGGCATCGAATTCCAGTCGGGAATGATCTTGGGTGTCACCAGAGTCAGGCCGGCCGGTGAAATGCCCATATCAACCTGCCGTTGGTAGCGTATGCTCCTGAGCTTTGACCAGCCTGCCTGGTAAGTCGCGAGATAGCGGTCGGTGTACTCCGCTGGAACCTGGAGCGGCATGTGCACCGCCTGAAACGCGAGATAAGCGAAGAACGGCTTGCCGTCAGACGAGCCGTCGTCGATCCAGCCCAGCATCTTGTCGGTGTATGAGCGGCTGGAGTAGAAGTCAGGCGGCAGCTCCGCTTCTTTCAGCCCATCGAAGAAATGCGGAGGCGTCGTGTAATTCGGGCTATAGGACTTCTTCTCGTAGTTGTCCGCGCCCCCCTCGGCAAGCACGAACGACTGCTCGAAACCCTGCGAAGCGGGCAGCGTTTCCGGCGTGTATCCCAGGTGCCACTTGCCCGCCATATAGGTGTGGTAGCCGGCCTTCTGCAGCAATGAGGCCATAGTGACCGCGCGGCCGTTCAGCTTTCCTTCATAGCCGGGCTTGCCGCGCTGATTATCTGCGAGTAGCTCGACCATGTTGCCGAGGCCGACCACGTGATTGTCCACGCCAGTCATCAGCATGCTGCGCGTCGGTGCGCACATTGAGCCCACGTGGAAGTTGAGGAACTGATACCCGCGGCTTGCCAGCCGATTGATGTTCGGGGTAAAGATCTCGCCACCATATGCGCCGGCATCCGACCAGCCCATATCGTCGGCGACGACCAGCAGGATGTTGGGCCGCTTGTCCTGCGCGCTCAACGCTATCTGGCAAACCAGGAACCCAAAGGCCACGACAGCCAGACGGAACAGCCCGCGTGGGTTTTTGCAAGGTAGCGAAGATCTGGAACAGGTACTGAAAAAATGATCACTAACCATGACGCGTACTCCTCGAACCTTTCTTCATTGGTTGGCGGACGAAGCGCCGGAACCGGCCGTGGAATGCAGGCTCATTTCCGGCTTGGGGATGCGGAACGTGTAACTGCCGCCGAAGGCGAAGGTGCGGCCTTCCACACGGGCTAATGCGCGGTACTCGGGTTCGAATTTGAAGTAGAAGATCACGTTTTTGGCTGGCACGATGAAGTTCGCCTGAAGTCCCAGCGCGTGCGCCGAGTAGTAAGGCACCGTGCGCGCCGGCACGCCGCTCGCCAGCACTCCGGAGTTGCTCGAAGTCTGCCACTGGTCGTAACCCACCATGCCCACCTGCATGAGCTTTTTAAGCTGCTTGTCCAGCGGGAGCACCTGCCCCAACCCCCACTCCATCGTGAAGGTCTGTCCCGGCGTCTCTTGGAAGCGGTCTGAAGTCACCTTCGATCCGTGCACTTCCCAATCGGTGAAGAGGCTTGCGGAGGTCCCCTTGTTCTTCGTCAAATACGCCGTAGTGCCCGACAGCACCTGGTTCCCCCAGTAGCCCGAGCCGATGTTGTCACTTGCGCCGGGGCTGTACCGGCCGGTCGGGGCAACAAAGCCGTCGCCCACCCAGACGTCCGCGCGCGGCAGCTTCCAACTGAGGGTGAGCGGTTGAATAAAGATGTCGGCGATTCCGAAACCACCTGCCTGCAGGCCCAGGTTCTCCTCCGTCACCGAGCCATTGGCGGCCGTTGGGGCGATCGCGAGCAGAACCCAGTTGCCGCCCAGCAGCTTCTTATCCGGTTTGTAGAAGAACAGGTTCTCGACCGCCCACAAGTTGTAAGAGCCAGTGGAGGCCGTGACGTCTCCGTTTGCGTCTTTGAGCTGCTCGGCGAAGTAGTTGACGCTGATGTTCGCGTAGCTGACGCCCGGCTCGGGCATCACGCCCGCATTCAGGCCAAACTGTCCGGGCAGATATTGCCCTTTCTGCTGGGCTGATCCGGGTAAAAGAAGAGTCAGGGAAAGAAACAGCAAGGCTGTGCAAGCACGGCCGTTAACGTGCATGGGTTCGATTCTCTCCGTGGAATTGATATCCGCCTGAGCCCGGGGCCGATTGGGGGGTGTAGCGTGAACCTATTTGGCGCAGGCATGACATCGCTACTGGTAGAAGTTCCAGATGCGCGACGACTGCTGGAAGAGAAGCCCAATTTCACGAGAAGTGCACCGAGTCTCTGGAGCCGTGTCCGGATCCATCCCAGGTCCCATTGACTGGGACCTGGGACAGGTCTATGTTGGCCGGCCGTTCAAGCCATCCGGTGCCTATTGAACGCAGCCGGGTGTGAGCATGGCGTTGTTATACGCATCCAGCAGAGCCGCATCGGAGGTCATCGCGGCGCCCGCCGTGCTTGACGGTTTCACGTGGTACGGAAGGTTCCCGGTGAATCCGCTGAGGAGCGCATCCGCGTTGACGATCGTCGCCAGGGCTTGCGTGGGATCCGAGCCATTGGCGATGTTCAGTTTGGCAGCGATGAGCTGATACGCCAGGATCAGGCTCGCGTCGCCGGCAACCGGTGTGCGCAGCAGCGCAACCAGTTGCGGCTGCGTGTAGGTCTGGTTTCCAAGAGTCAACGAAGAGACTGGCCACTTGGAATGGTTCTTCCAATACCCATGCGACAGCGGGCACTTGTAGACGGCTGGCGCAACGGTGATGGAGCAAGTGACGATGCCCTGGTTGCCTGCCGAATCGGTGATTGTGATGGTGTAGGGGAAAGTTCCGCTGACTGTCGGCGTTCCGGAGATCGTCCCGGAGGACGAGATCGAGATGCCATTCGGCAAACCAGCAGCCGTAAAGGTGTAGCCTCCGGCGCCACCGGTCGCCACCACGGTTACGGGCGTGATCGCGGTGCCCTGCTTGGCATTGATCAATGTGCACGGTGCGCTGATCGGAGCGTAAACAAGGATGGAGCAGGTGACCGTGCCCGTGTTCCCAGCCTTGTCAGTAATAGTGACGGTGTAAGGGAAGGTTCCGTTCACGGTCGGCGTTCCGCTAATTGTCCCGCCGGTCGACATGGTGAGTCCCGCCGGCAGTCCGGTGGCCGTGTACGTGTAGGGGCCGCCGGCTCCGCCGGTCGCCTGCATCGTAGCCGGGGTAATCGCCGTTCCCTGGATGGCGTTGATTACCAGGCAGGGCGCAGTGATCTGCGGAAGCTGTGTAGCGCCGAGGATGTTGACGAAGAATGCCGTCGAGAGCGGATCTACCCACTCCGAATACCCCGACCAGTCGCCGCCGGGATTCTGCGTGGTCACAAGATACTCGTTGTAGTCCTGCCACCAGGTGCACACGCCGTCGCCGGGAGGCGCACTGCGCCCCACGCCGCAATCGGTGTAGCGGCTAAGGAGATGCGTGGTGTCGTTCAGACCGATGTTTGTCTCGAGCCCTTTGTAGACCGCCCACATGGCGTATGGGTGACCGAAGTTCCCATACCAGGTGCTGTTGGCCGTCGAGGTCCAGTCTGAGTTCAGCCAGGCAAGCGCCGCCTGAACCTGCGCGTTGTTGATGTCGGCGCCGGTGAATTTCAGCCCAATCAGCAGGCTCCCGGTGTCGCTCTCTTCGCAAATCGGATAATCGGGCTGATAGCATCCAGCTCCGCCGTATCCAGCCACCTGGGATACGACAAGCCAGTTCTTCAGGTGATCGACGACCGTCTGCGGCGTTACCGCGCCGAGGGTCTGATCGTAGAGGAGCGTAAGTACCGCCCACTGCGTTGTCGAACTGTCCGAGTCGCCGTTTCCGGGGATGTAGTAGCGCCACCCCCCATCTCTGTTCCCATTGATGGCGGAGCTTTGACTCGCGGAAAACTCGTTTGTAAGGCCTTGTGCGATGTCGGCCCAGGTCATGTTGGCCAGCGGGCCTGCTGTCGTTGCTACGTTATTCGCGCCCTTGGCTGCGCCATAAAGCGCGATGGCCGGAGCAATCAAACCAGTTGTGTAGGTCGATTCGCCGGCCCCGTACCAGTAAACGCCGGTACAGGTGGCAGCGCCGCCAGGGCAGATGTTTACGCCATCATTGCGCGTGTTCACAGGCATTGTGCTTGCGTTGGCCAGTAAGAATGCCATCGCATTGTCAACTACGGTCTGGTATGCCGATGCGTTGGAGCCCCAGTTCGCCTGTTGGCTTAAGAAAGAGAAGGCTGCTGCCCCTGTGGCGGCTTGCTCGTACACACCGAAATAGCCCCAGGATCCATCGGATTGTTGGATCGCGGCCAGATGGGCAAGCCCGTTCTGGATCGCGGCGAGTTTCTCTGCTTCGGTGGCCGCGTTCGCGGTTGCTGACCACCCGACAAAAGCCAGCACGAGCGTGCTGACTACCAACTTCAATGCTTTGCTCATGCAGAATCTCCATACCCGGGTAAAGAACTTGAGAGTTTCCGCGTCTTGCGAGCGCGAGGGATGGGAGATAGGGACGCTAATCTGCGCCCTGGCGGGGCCGCGCCGCTGGGCAGTTGGAACTGCGTGCGGTCACGTCACAGCCCATTTACGCCGAAAGCGCCGTTCTCGCAGTGACACCGAATACATCAGCCTGTGACGTCCGGGAAAATCCAAAACCGCAGTCCGTGCGCAGGGACACCGCGATCTGAGGAACGGGCGTCCCGAATGCGACGGAGTGCACTGAGTGGGGCGATATTCTACAGCGAGCGGTTCATAGAGTGGGATGAACGGCGCGGAACGCCCGTTGAACTGTGAGTTATGTCACTTCCACTTGGCCAAACGGTACCTGAAACTTGTATCTTGGAATAGAGGATACCGTCTCGGGAAATGGCATCAAGTCCTTATTTTTCTCTTGCGATTCTGTTTATTGCGGCGCTGGCTTTCGGGCTTACTCCGCTGGCGCTGGCATGGCTCTGGGCGCGGGTGTTTTCACCGGCTAAACCGAATCACATCAAGAACGCCATCTACGAGTGCGGACTGGAATCGAAGGGCGATGCCTGGGTGCAGTTCCGCTCAGCCTACTACCTTTACGCCATCATATTCCTCATTTTCGACGTGGAAGCGGTATTCCTGCTGCCCGTTGCGGTAGCGTTTACGGGACTCACGGCGGCCGCTTGCCTGGCGATGCTCGTGTTTGTGCTGCTGCTGGTGGAAGGCCTGGCGTGGGCGTGGGCAAAAGGCGTGCTGACCTGGGCGTGAAGGGCAGCCGAAGGCGGACGGCTTCTGGCCTCTAGCTTCGAGCTTCTAGCTGAGGTTGCGGTGGGTGAACGTTTGCGGCGAGCGGTGCGTGCGGAAGAGAACGCGGGCGCGAGGAGAGCTAGAGGCTAGGAGCTAGCAGCTAGAAGCTAGAAGCTAAACGGAGTTTGAATGGCTGTTGACCAAAATCTGAATATCGAACTCGGCAAGCAGGGCGTGTTCGTCACGACCATCCAGGACCTGTACAACTGGGGCCGTAAAAGCTCGGTGTGGCCCATGCAGTTCGGCCTGGCGTGCTGCGCGATCGAGATGATTGCCACCACCATGGCCCGCTACGATCTGGCCCGCTTTGGCGCCGAGGTGTTCCGCCCCTCGCCGCGGCAGGCCGACCTGATGATCGTGTCCGGCACCGTGACCAAAAAGATGGCTCCGCAGGTGGTGCGCCTCTATAACCAGATGGCCGAGCCCCGCTACGTGATCGCAATGGGCGCATGCGCCATCTCCGGCGGCCCGTTCAAGCAGGGCTACAACGTGCTGAAGGGCATCGACCGCTATATCCCCGTGGATGTGCACATTCCGGGCTGTCCGCCGCGTCCGGAGGCGCTGATTCACGCCTTCATGACGCTCCAGAAGAAGATCGAGGCCCAGAGCCTGACCGGCGAAGACCGCCCCCGCCATCTCGACGCGGAGCAGCAGGGTGAGTTCCCGGTACCGGAGCAAGGCGCGCACGACGTTGAGCCGCCGGCGAACTCCAGTGTCTGGCATTTTCCAATTATTCGATGAGACGCAGGCATTAGAGATTGGGCAGTAGGACGGGTAGTGCTCGGGGCTAGGAGCTAGAAGCTAGGAGCTGATTTTTGAAGACGGTAGAAGAAATCAAAGCGGCGATTGAGGCGGCGGTTCCCGGCGCGGGCGTAACCATCCTTCCCAACGGAAGCCCCAGCGCCCAGCACTCTCTGCTCCTCGACACGGAGCACGCCTTTGCCGTAGCCAAATTCCTCCGCGACGATCCCGAGCTTTCGCTGGATTTCCTATCGAACGTCACCGGCGTCGACTGGCTCGACAAAGAAGTAGTCGAGAAGGTTAAGGTCACGAAGCAGGTTCCCAAAGAAGTCGACGGCGTGCAGACCATGGTCGACGAGACCGTCGAAGAAACGCGCAAGCACGTCGAGCCCGGTTATCTCGAGGCCGTCTACCACCTCTTCTCCATGAAAAAGAAGTACGGCCCGGTAGTGCTCCGCATGCGCACGAAGAACCGCACGGATGAGGTGGAACTGCCATCCTTCACGCCGGTCTGGCGCGCGGGCGAATACCAGGAGCGCGAAGTCTTCGATCTCTACGGCATCGTGTTCAAGGGGCATCCCGACCTGCGCCGCATTCTCATGTGGGACGGCTTCAAGGACCACCCCATGCGCAAGGATTACGTGGAGCCCGACGACTTCGAATACGAGCCCACAGCCCACGACAAGGTGCTGCAGCGGCACAAAGAGCACATGGCGAAGATCGAAGCAGAGCAGGGAACCGCGGGAGCGACGGCATGAGCGAGACGGCGGTCAAATCCGGCGTTGCAGTCGAAAAGGCGCCCGCGGGCTCTCCCGACTCGCAGCCTCAGCTTGAGAGTTGGAACCGGCCGCCGGTGATTGCGCCCGAGGGCGAAGGCGAACTGCTGGAAGTCTCGATGGGCCCGCATCATCCCTCGACGCACGGCGTGTTCCGCATGGACGTGGCGCTCGACGGCGAAAAGGTCATCAAACTCAAGCCGGTATTCGGCTACCTGCACCGCAACCACGAGCAGATTGCCGAAACCGCAAGCTACCTGGCGATGATGCCCTACACGGATCGCCTCGACTACTTCTGCTCTCTCACCAACAACTGGGCTTACGCGCTGGCGGTCGAGAAGCTGGTAGGACAGGCAGTGCCGGAGCGGGCCGAATACATCCGCGTGATTCTCGCGGAGCTGACCCGCGTGCAGAATCATGCGTCTGCCATCGGCTTCCTCATCCAGGAAATGGGCGCGAGCGGCACTCCGCTGATGTATGCGTTCAAAATGCGCGAGAAGATCCTGGACTTGTTTGAGAGCCTGACCGGATCGCGCATGATGTGCAACTACATGCGCTTCGGCGGCTGCCGCGTAGACGTCTCGGAACCGTGGCTTGCGCAGGCGCGCAAAGTTGTCGAAGGCCTGCCGAAGTTTGTCGACGAATATGAAGCGCTGCTCACGGGTAACGAAATCCTGATGGCGCGTACGCAGGGCGTTGGCGTACTGCGGCCCGAGCTTGCCGTGAATGCGGGCATCACGGGGCCAATGCTGCGCGCTTCCGGTGTGAACTACGACATTCGCAAGGTCGATCACTACGGCATCTACGACCGCTTCAAGTTCCGCGTGCCGCTCGGCGATCACGGCGACATCTTCGACCGCTACATGGTACGCGTGCTCGAGATGCGCGAGTCGATCGGCATTCTGGAGCAGGCGTTGAAGGAAGTTCCCGGCGGGCCGGTGATGGATCCAAAGGCGAAGATTCGTGGATTCAAGCCGAAGCCGGGCGAGGCGTACGGACGCATTGAAGCGCCGAAGGGCGAGCTTGGTTTTTATCTGATCAGCACGGGCAATCCGGAGCCGTATCGCTACCGCGTACGTCCGCCGAGCCTGATCAATCTGACGGTGCTGGAAGACATGTGCCTCGGGCACAACGTAGCCGACGTAGTTCTGATCTTCGGCAGCGTAGACATCGTGCTGGGCGAAGTGGACAGATGAAGCAAAGTGATTACTGATCACTACGGAGTACCATGCTGGGTGAAGGCATACTGAAGGGCCTGAAGGAGACCGCGAAGAACGCGCTGGGCAGTTTTGTCTCCGAGGAACGGCTGACGACGGTGGAGTATCCCGAGCAGCGGTTGCCGCTGCCCGAGGCCGCGCGCAATTTTCCGTTCCTTGTTTATGACGGCACGGATTGGGAGTCGGGGCTGCGCTGTGTGGCGTGCCAGATCTGCGAGAAAGAGTGCCCGCCCAAGTGCATTTACATCGACAAGAGCAAAGACAAAAAGCCCGATGCGGTCGGCAAGCAGCAGTTCTATCCGGCGAAGTTCGACATCGATATCTCGGTATGCATGAGTTGCCAGATCTGCGTTGAAGTCTGCCCGTTCGACGCAATCAAGATGGACAACGAGTTCGAGCTGTCGACCGACAACCGCTTCGGTGGGCTGCTGCTCGATCGCAAGGAACTTGCCAAATCGAACGAGTACTACCACCAGATTCATCCGACAGAAGCGACCGAAGTGGACGACCGGCTCGCGAAGGAACGCGCCGCCGCCGAAGCCAAGGCAAAGACCGCAGCCGCTGCTGCCGCGGCCAAAGCTGCCGCCCCCGCTGCTCCGGCAGCCGCCAAGCCTGCTGCTCCCGCCGCGGCCGCGAAGCCCGCAGCTCCAGCCAATACTTCGGCGGTTCCGGCCTCGGACATCCCCGCGGGCCCGACGGCCAAAAATCCAACCGGCACGCCCACGCCCGCAGCCACCGCTCCGCGGCCGCCTGAAATCAAGAAAGAAGGAGACGCAAGCTAGATCATGGCTAATACGCTCGACCAGATCTTCGTTCTCCTCAAGCATTGGATCGTTGCTCTTTTTCCCGTTGCCCTGCAGCCGCTGATCGGCATTCTGCTCAGCGTGGTGGCGATCATCGCCACGTTCCCGGCTTTGTTCGCGCTGACGACTGTGATCGAGCGCAAGGGCCTGGGCCGTATGCAGAACCGCATCGGACCAAACCGCACGGGACCCTACGGAATCCTGCAGCCCATTGCCGACGGCATCAAGTCGCTGACCAAAGAGGACATCATTCCTGTAAGCGCCGACGCTGCGGTGCACTTCATCGCTCCGCTGGTGCTGGTCGTCGTCGTCTTCATGGGCTTCGCAGTGCTGCCCATGGGGCGCAACATGCAGTTCGTCGAGATGGACGCGGGCCTGCTGTTCTACTTCGCGATTGGCGCGTCTGCCGAACTGTCGATCTTCATGGCCGGTTGGTCGAGCCGCAACAAGTATTCATTGCTGGGCGCCATGCGCGCGGTTGCTCAGATGATCAGCTACGAAGTGCCGCTGCTCATGTCTACAGTGGCCATCGTGATGATCACGGGTTCGCTCTCGCTCTCGAAAGTTGTTGAGGCGCAGAACCAGTACACGTGGGGACTGCCGCACTGGTACATCTTCACGCCCTGGGGATTCGCCGCCTTCGTCATGTACTGCATCGCGGCCACGGCGGAGACGAACCGCTCGCCCTTCGATCTGCCGGAAGGCGAGTCGGAACTGGTCGCCGGTTACTTCACCGAGTACTCGGGCTTCAAGTTCGCGCTGTTCTTCCTGGGTGAATATCTCGCCATGTTCTCCATCTCCGGCCTCGGCACCACGCTTTTTCTGGGTGGATGGTCGGCGCCGCTTGCGATCTTGAACTTTGTGCCGTCGTGGATCTGGTTCTTCTCGAAGGTCATGCTCTCCATCGTGGTGCTCATCTGGATCCGCGGCACCTTGCCGCGCCTGCGCCAGGACCAGCTCATGAACTTCGCATGGAAGTTCGTTCTGCCCATGACGCTCCTGAACCTGATCGTCGCGGGCCTGTGGCGCTTCATGGGCGAAGGCATCTTGCGCTGGATCGTATGCTCGGCCATTCTGCTCGGCGTTTACGTGATCGTCGGTCGCCTGCAGATGCATCGCAAAAAGTTTGGGCCGAGGAGCTATCGCTATGCGGAATAGTTTCCCGGTAAGCATGGAAAGGAGCGGCCGATGAGCGTGGTGTTCTGGATTCTGGCCGTGATCACGATTCTCGGCGGTCTCTCTGCCGTGTTGCTCAGGAACACCGTGCACTGCGCGCTGGCGGTTACAGCCGCTTTCGCCGGACTGGCACTCCTTTTCCTCCAACTCGACGCCCAGTTTGCCGGCTTCGCGCAGATTCTTGTTTACATCGGCGCCGTCGCCATCCTGGTGGTGTTTGCGATTCTGCTCACGCGCGGCTCGGAAACTCCGGCCACCGGCGTGTTCAGCCGCACGTGGTTTGCAGGCCTGTTGATTGCTGCTGCCGTCTTCGCGGTACTGGGATGGGCAGTTCTGCACAGCACTTCGGCGTTTCCGAATGAGAGCGGAGCCCCCGTTGTAACCGTGCAGCAGATCGGGCAGGCGCTGATGGGTCGCTACGTGCTACCGCTTGAAATTGTCGCACTGCTGCTGACAGCCGCAATGCTGGGCGCGGTCATCGTCGCTATGCATGAGAAGGGAGAGCAGAAGTGACGCCTCTCGCTGGATATTTGCTGGTGGCCGCGCTGGTGTTCGCCATCGGCCTTGCCGGTGCGCTCACGCGGCGCAACGCCATCCTGGTGCTCATCGGAATCGAGCTGATGCTGAATGCGGCCAACCTGAACCTGGTCGCGTTCTGGCGCTACTCGCCGCACCCTGAAGCGCTGACCGGCATGATGTTTGCTGTATTTTCTATTGCTGTGGCTGCCGCTGAAGCAGCCGTTGGATTGGGCCTTGTGATCGCTCTCTACAGACATGCACGCACTGCCGATCTGGACGAAATAAACAGGATGAAGGGGTGAGCCGCTGATGCAGGAAATGCAAGAGGCAATTCAGTTCTCTCCCTACACTGTTGCGTCGTGGATCGGGAGAATACTCTGGTTGATTCCCGCGCTGCCCATTGTGGCCGCGGGCATCATCGCGCTGCTCAAGCAGCCAAAGCGCAAGCTCGCGTCAGGCCTGGCGATAGGCTCGCTGTCTCTGTCGCTGTTGTTGTCGCTGGCCGGCTTCGCCGACGTTCTCGCCGGATGGATGAGCGGCCATGCAGTGCGCGAGACGGTCAACTTCGCGTGGCTCACGTTCGGCACGACTCCCGTTGAGCTCGGCTGGATTCTTGACCCGCTCTCGGCCGTGATGCTGGTCATGGTCACGTTTGTCGGCCTGCTCATCTTCATCTACTCCACCGGCTACATGGCGCACGACGAGAACTCCACGCGGTTCTTCTGCTTCCTGAGCCTGTTTGCCGGAGCGATGCTCGGCGTGGTCATCGCCAACAGTCTGCTGCTGCTGTTCATGTGCTGGGAGCTGGTGGGACTCACGTCGTACCTGCTGATCGGGTTCTGGTTTCAAAAGCCTTCGGCCGCAGCCGCTGCGAAGAAGGCATTCCTCACCACCCGCGTCGGCGATATCTTCTTCCTCCTCGGCATCGTCTGGCTGTTCGCGCAGACCGGCACGCTGCTGTTCTACAACCAGGGCACGGGCAACATGGAACCGGGCGCGCTGGCCGGGATGCTCGGGTCTCCGGCTGCCCTTGGCCTGAGCGCTGCGACGGCGATCGGCCTGCTGATCTTCGCAGGCGCTGCCGGCAAGAGCGGTCAGCTTCCGCTGCATGTGTGGCTGCCCGATGCGATGGAAGGTCCCACTCCGGTCTCCGCGCTGATTCACGCCGCAACCATGGTGGCTGCGGGCGTGTATCTGATCGCGCGCGTATATCCGCTGATGTCTGCAGGGCTGGAACCTGGGGGCACCACAACAGCTCTGACCGTTGTCACCTGGGTGGGCGCTGCCACTGCTGTGTTCGCCGCGTTGATCGCCGTAGCGCAGAACGACATAAAGCGCATCCTGGCGTACTCCACTGTTTCGCAGCTCGGCTACATGATGGCCGGCCTCGGGCTCGGCGGCGTCGCCATCGGCATGTTCCACCTCATCACCCACGCCTTCTTCAAGGCGCTGCTCTTCATGGGCGCCGGCTCGGTGATTCACGGGTGCCACGAGGAGCAGGACATTCGGCACATGGGCGGATTGTCGAAGACCATGCGCGTGACGTTTCTGGCTTATCTTGCCGGGATGCTGGCGCTGACTGGATTTCCCCTGGTGTTCTCCGGGTTCTGGTCAAAGGATGCCATTCTGGAGTCGGCGCATCATTGGAAAGCCGGGCAGGGTCCGTACTTCCTTCTGGTGTTTGGAGCGTTGCTGACCGCGTTCTACATGACCCGGCAGATGGGTTATGTGTTCAGCGGGAACTACCGCGGACACGGCCATGCGCATGAGAGCCCGCGGGTGATGACGACGCCCCTGGTGATCCTCGCGTTCTTCGCGATTGCGCTTGGCGGATTGGGCACGCCCTTGTGGCCGTGGTTCCGCAGTTTTCTGCTGGATCGTCCGGCAAGCTTCGGGTTGACCGGATTTCGAGAGCCTGGATTGCTGGTGCTGATGCTCACCTCCACGGCCGTAGTGGCGATTGGCTACGGCATTGGATGGGCTCTCTATGTGGGCAAATCCCCGGCAGCCAGTGAGCCTGACGCGCTGCAGTCGAAGATCGGCCCAGTCTGGACTGCGCTGAGCAATCGCCTCTATGTCGACGAGTTCTACGGCGTGACGGTGATCGCGTTCTACTACTGGTGGGCGCGCGTGGCCGACTTCTTCGATCGCCGCATATGGGGCGGCCTGGTCTCGCTCGTGACATGGTTCTTCGGGCTGTGGGCGAAGTTCAATCGCTTCCTCGATGAAAACTTCGTCAATGGCGGCTTCGACAAGGGCTGCGAGGAACTCTCCATTGGCGGAGGCCTTCTCGCCCGCGTGCAATCAGGGCGCGTGCAAACTTACCTGCGGCTGCTTGCGCTGGCGGTCGTCGTGCTGGCCGCAATCTTGATCTGGAGCAGCCGCGGATGAACGGAATTCCGATACTCACCTTATTGACCGCGCTGCCCGTCCTCGGAGCCATCATCGCGCTCTTCGCCGGTAAACACGCGCGCGCCGTGGCCATGCTCACCGCGCTGCTGACGCTGGCGCTCTCGCTCATCGTATGGACGCACATTCCGGCCGACGGCAGCCTGGGCCTGCTCGAGAATCACGCGTGGGCCCCGTCGCTCGGCATCGAATACCAGCTCGGCGTCGACGGCCTCGGTGCACTGATGCTGGTGCTCTCCGCGCTCGTCTCGCTCATGGCGATCGACGCCTCGCATCGCGTGCGTCACGGCGCGGGCCTCTACTTCTGCCTCGTGCTCCTGCTTGAGGCTGGACTCTTCGGCACATTCACCGCACTCAACTTCTATCACTGGTTCCTCTACTGGGAGCTGAGCCTGATCCCCGCATTCTTCCTCATCAAACTATGGGGTGGACCGAGGCGCGGACCAGCCGCGACGCAGTTCTTCGTCTACACGATGGCCGGCTCCGTCGGCCTGCTGCTCGCGATGCTTGCTCTCTTCCTGGTCACCGGCAGCATGGACTTCCACCATCTCTCGCTGCTCGCATCCACCGGTGAACTGGAGCAGATGGTCACCGCGCACTTCGGCGGACACATCATGCTCTGGCTCGCCATTGGCGCTCTGGCAGGCTTCGCGGTGAAGGTGCCGCTCATGCCTTTCCACACGTGGCTGCCCGCCGCGTACAGCGAAGCGCCATCACCAGTGACAATGCTGCTCACTGGCACGATGTCGAAGATGGGCGTCTACGGTCTGCTGCGTATCGCAGTGCCGCTCTTCGGCCATCAGATCGCGCAAATCCGCACGCCGCTTCTGGTGCTCGCCGTCATCACGGTGGTGATGGGCGCGTGGGCCGCCGCCGCGCAGAAGGACCTGAAGCGCATCTTCGCGTACTCGTCAGTCAATCACCTCGGCTACTGCCAGCTCGCCATCTTCGCGCTTGCCATTCCCGCAACCAGCGCGGCCATGCAGGCCAGCCAGGCGGCGGCGCTCAATGGCGTCATCCTGCAGATGTTCAATCACGGCATCACGGCGGCAGCTCTCTTCTGGTTCATCAGCATGATCCAGCAACGCACAAACGGTCTGCGCGGCATCGACGACTTCGGCGGCCTGCGCAAGCCTGCACCAGTATTCGCCGGCCTCATGGGCTTCGCGCTGTTCTCGTCCCTCGGTCTTCCCGGCCTGAACGGCTTCGTCGGCGAGTTCCTCATCTTCCGCGGCGTCTTCCCGCTCTCGTGGGTCGCGGGAACCGTCTCCGTCCTTGGCCTGCTGATCACCGCGGCCGTCATCCTTACCGTGATTCAGAAAGTGTTTGCCGGACCTGTGCCTGAGCGCTGGGCCGCATTCCCCGATCTGCAGGCGGGCGAGCTGCTGGCAACAGCGCCCGTCATCGGCCTCATGGTTCTCATTGGTCTCGTGCCCCAACTCATTACAGACAGCGTGAACCCCACGGTGGTGAACCTGCTGGCGCACTGGAGATTTTAGATGTTAGCGTGGACGATCTATCTCTCGTTTGCCGGCGCTCTTGTTGAGGCGCTCCTGCCCAAGGGCAGAGCCGGGCTCGCGCGCGCAGTCGCGCTCGTCTTTGCGCTTGCCGGCTTTCTGATCGCAGTCGCAGGCTTCGCGGCCGGAGCGGGCCAGGGCCGCATCACCATTACGGATGTGGCGTGGGTGCCTTCCATGGGCATTCACTATCTGCTCGCCGCCGACGGCATCAGCCGCGTGGTCGTACTGCTCACCGGCCTCGCTGCGGTAGCCGGCGTGCTCTTCAGCTGGAACGTCGACCACCGCACCAATGAGTTCTTCGCCTTCTTCCTCGCGCTCATCGGCGGCGTCTATGGCGTGTTCCTCAGCTTCGACCTGTTCCTTCTCTTTGTCTTTTACGAAATCGCCATCGTGCCAAAGTACTTCCTGATTGCGATCTGGGGCTCAACGCGGCGCGAATACGCGGCAATGAAGCTGGCGCTCTACTCCTTCGTAGGCTCCGCGATGGTGCTCATCGCGCTCCTCGCCGCATACGCTGCATCCGGTAGCCACTCCACCTCGCTTCTCGATCTCGCCAACGCGGGTCTCTCAATCCACTCGCAAATGTGGCTCTTCCCGCTCACATTCATCGGCTTCGGAATCCTCGCGGGCATGTGGCCCTTCCACACGTGGGCGCCTACCGGCCACGTGGCCGCTCCGACCGCGGCGTCCATGCTGCTTGCCGGCGTCGTCATGAAGCTCGGCGCGTACGGCTGCCTGCGCGTAGCCATGGGCCTCTTCCCGCACGGCATGGACCCCTGGGGCTTCACGCTCCTCGGCATCGGGTCCTGGCGCGACGTCTTCGCAATCCTTGCAGTGATCGGCATCGTCTACGGCGCGCTCGTCGCTCTTGTACAGACCGACTTCAAATTCGTCATCGGCTACTCCTCGGTCAGCCACATGGGCTTTGTGCTGCTCGGCCTCATGACGCTGAACCAGATCGGACTCACCGGTGCAGTGCTGCAGATGTACTCGCACGGCGTGATCGCCGGCCTACTCTTCGCCATCGTCGGCCGCATGGTCTATGACCGCACGCACACGCGCCAATTCGGCGAGCTCGAACAGATGCACCTGCTCCGAAGGTTGCCGTTTCCCGCGTGGGCATTTGTGATCGCGGGCATGGCCTCAATGGGCTTGCCCGGCTTCTCCGGATTCGTCGCAGAACTCCAGGTCCTCATCGGCTCCTGGCACGCAACGCCCTGGTGGACAGCCGCAGCCGGCATCGGCATCGTAGTCGGCGTTGCCTACACGTGGCGCGCGCTTCAGAAGGCGTTCTTCACGGACGTGAGACCAACCGCTGAAGATCATCCCAAGGAAGGCTGGGGCGACCTGGGCGCGATCACCTGGCCTGAGGTCACCGCATTCAGCCTCCTGATAGCGGCAAGTCTGATCGTCGGTGTGTATCCAAGAATTCTGCTAGACACAATTGAACCGGCAGTCAAGGCATTCCTCGCGGGAGGTGCGCAATGAACTACGCAGATCTCTTCCGCATAACGCTGCCGGAGACGGCGCTTGAAGTCGCAGCACTGCTGGTGCTGATTATCGATCTGGCATTCCTACGCCGCGCTGCGCTGAATGTGCGCGCATCTGTCGCGGCTCTGCTCGGCATTGCCGGCTGCATCGCCGCGCTCTGGCTGATGCCGGGCGGCGGCATGTTCTCCATCGACGGCACTGCGAACACCGCGCTCTTGGTCACCGGCGGATTGGTCTCTGTCGCGCAGATCGGCATCCTGGTCCTCACCGGGCTCACGCTCGTCTTCCTCGTCGACGCGGCCTTCACGCGTCACGTCGGCGAGTATGTCGCCATCGTATTGATGTCCGCAACCGGCGGCCTGCTCATCGCCGGCGCGCAAGACCTGCTCATCATCTTCATCGGACTCGAGCTGCTCAGTCTCGGCCTCTATGTCATCACGGCGTTCGCCAAGCAATCCGGCCGTAGCGCTGAAGCGGCAATGAAGTACTACCTCTTCGGCGGCATGTCGGCAGCGTTCCTGCTGTTCGGCTTCAGCTACCTCTACGGACTCACGGGATCAACCAATCTCCACCAGGTGGTACTGGGATCCATCACCTCGTACGGATCAGGCAGTCCGCTGTTCTACGTGGCTCTCGTTTTGGTTGCGGCAGGACTCGGATTCAAGGTCGCCGCGGTGCCGTTCCACCTGTGGGCTCCGGATGCATATGAAGGCGCGCCCGCTCCTGCCGCGGCATTCATCGCTTCGGTCTCGAAGGTGGCAAGCTTCGCGCTGCTCATCGGGATTGGCATGGCGATTCTGCGCCCGTTCGGCAATGTGCACATGGTGCGCATGGTCGTGGTGCAGGACGGGTCGGTGCTGAAGCACTTCGACGGCCTCTCCTACCAGTGGTCGCTGCTGCTTGCGATATTGGCTGCTGCATCGATGGTCGTAGGCAATCTCGCCGCGCTCGCCCAGATCAGCGTACGACGTCTGCTCGCCTACTCCGCGATCGCGCATGCCGGTTACATGCTCACCGCCCTGGCGTACCTGTCCTCGCGCGGTGCGTCGGCAATCCTCTACTACATCCTCACCTACGGTGTGACCACCATCGCCGCATTTGGCGTCATCGGCGTAATCGAGAGCGCCACCGGCACCGATCGCCTCGACGGTTTCCTCGGCCTGAGCAAGCGCAATCCCTTGCTCGCCGCAGTCTTGCTGGTACTGTTCCTCTCGCTTGCCGGCATTCCGCCGCTGGTCGGCTTCTGGGCGAAGTTCAACTTGTTCGCAGCGGTGCTGTCGGTAGATGCCGGAGTGATTCCATTCGTACTCGTGGCGCTGGCTGTGGCCTTCAGTGCCGTATCGCTCTACTACTACCTGCAGGTCCTCAAGCGCGCGTACGTGATGCCCGCCGTCGATGAGGCCCCAATCCGCGTGCATCCGGTCACGATGATTGTGCTCCTGCTCATCGCGGCCGCTGTAGTTGTACTCGGATGCCTGCCAAGCCTGCTGCAGAATTGGATCGCGAAGTTCTAAAGGGCAGGGAACACACAACTGGAACAGAAAACAAGAGGGGCGCGGCCGAAGCCGCGCCCCTCTTCACATCAGCCAGCCGGCGACTATTTCCGCAGCCAGTCCTTCGCCTTCTGCACCACCACATCCCTGCCCACATCGCTGATCGCGTCCGTCAGCGGGATGCTCTTGGGGCACGCCTCAACGCAGTTCTGCGCATAACCGCATTCCTGAACGCCGCCATCACCGGCCAGCGCACGCAGGCGCTCTTCCTTGAACACCTTGCCTGTGGGGTGATTGTTGAACAGCTTCACCTGCGCGATGGTCGCCGCGCCCACAAAGCCGGTGGCATCGTTGAACTGCGGGCAGACCTCCATGCAGCATGTGCAGCTAATGCAGTTTGAAAGCGGATAGTTCGCTTCCTGCGTCTGCGGATACACACGCGGGCCAGAACCCAGATCGTAAGTCCCGTCGACCGGAACCCAGGCCTTCACCCGCATCAGGTTCTCGAAAAGCACCGAGCGGTCGACCTGCAAATCGCGCACCAGCGGGAACTTCGACAGCGGCTCAACCTTGATCGGCTGTTCCAGATTATCAACGAGCGCCGAGCACGCCATACGCGCCTTGCCGTTGATGCGCATGGCGCAGGATCCGCAAATCTCCTCGAGACAATTGGAGTCGTACGTGATCGGCGTTGTCGGCTTGCCGTCCGCGGTCACCGGGTTCGCGGCAATCTCCATCATGGCGGAGATGACGTTCATGCCCGGGCGCCACTCGAGTTCGAACTTCTCCCAGACAGCTGGCTGGTCGGGGCTGGCCTGGCGCTTGATTTCGAATTGAACGGTTTTGTTTGCCATTGTCAGTCTCCCGTTTTACTTTGCTGCGTCGTAACGGCGCGGGCGTGGCTTGATGAACTGCGTGTCCACATCTTCAAACTCGAACTTCGGGCCTTCGATGGTGCCCGTGTAGCTGGCCTTCGTCGTCTTCAAAAACTTCTCGTCGTTGCGCTCCGGGAAGTCCGGCTTGTAGTGCGCGCCGCGCGATTCATCGCGTAACAGCGCGCCCTGCACCACCACGCGCGAGAGCTCCAGCATGTTCTTCAACTGCCGCGCGAACGCGAAGCTGGTGTTGGCCCACTGGCTCTTGTCGGCCAGGTTCACGTTGTCGTAGCGCTCGGTGAGCTCCACGATCTTCTGGTCAGCCAGTTTGAGGCCCTTGTTATAGCGAGTAACCGTGGCGTGCTCCGTCATCGTTGCGCCCAGTTCGCGCCAGATACGGAACGGATTCTCGTTGCCCTGGTTGGTGATGAGCTGCTTGTTGAGCTCCGCCTGGCGTGCGATCTCCGCAGCCGCGCCGCCATCGCCCTCGGCAGCGGGCACGTTCTTCGCATATTTCAGCGCGATTGGGCCAGCAGAGAATCCGCCGTGAATGCAGCTCACCAGCGAGTTCGCGCCCAGGCGGTTCGCGCCGTGGTACTGGTACTCGCACTCGCCTGCGGCAAACAAACCAGGAATGTTGGTCATCTGGTTGAAGTCCACCCACAGGCCGCCCATCGTGTAGTGCATGCCGGGGAAGATCTTCATTGGCACTTCGCGTGGATCGTCACCGACGAACTTTTCGTAAATCTCGAGGATACCTTCGAGCTTGCGGTTCAGCGTGGCGCGGTCAATGTGCGTCAGGTCGAGGTAAACCATCGGCTGGCCATCGAGGCCGAGGCCGAGTTCGTAGACGACCTTATGAATTGCGCGTGTGGCCACGTCGCGAGGAACCAGGTTGCCGTACTTCGGGTACCACTCTTCAAGGAAGTAGAGGCGCTCGCTCTCGGGAATCTGTTTCCACGGCCGCGGGTCGCTGGCCTTCTTCGGAACCCACACGCGGCCGCCTTCGCCGCGCGCCGACTCCGACATCAGTCGCAGCTTGTCCTCGCCGGGAATCGACGTCGGATGCACCTGGATGAACTCGCCGTTCGCGTAGTAGGCGCCCTGCTGGAACACCGCAGCCTGCGCCGACCCCGTACACACAACCGAGTTAGTGCTCTTGCCGAAAATCGCCCCAATACCACCCGTCGCCAGGATCACAGCCTCGGCAGGGAAGGCCTTCAGTTCCATCGTGCGGAGGTCCATCGCCGTGATACCACGGCACACGCCCTTGCCGTCGACAATGGCCGACAGAAACTCCCAGCCCTCGTACTTCTTAACCTTGCCCTCGGCCTCGTAGCGCCGCACCTGTTCGTCGAGCGCGTACAGAAGCTGCTGGCCCGTCGTCGCGCCT
This sequence comes from Occallatibacter riparius, assembly GCF_025264625.1. Taxonomy (NCBI): domain Bacteria; kingdom Pseudomonadati; phylum Acidobacteriota; class Terriglobia; order Terriglobales; family Acidobacteriaceae; genus Occallatibacter; species Occallatibacter riparius. Next base: position 5,585,955 of record NZ_CP093313.1, on the reverse strand, counting down.
GCAAATGCGGTGCGGTGATACAGCGTGCCGCCAAACCGGCGGAAATCGAGCAGTCCCTCGGGAGTGCGGTTGAACGGCACGCCCATGCGATCCAGCAGATCGATAATCGCCGGCGCAGCCTCGCACATCGCCTTCACGGGCGTCTGGTTGGCGAGAAAGTCGCCGCCGTAAATTGTGTCGTCAAAGTGCTGCCAGGTGGTGTCGCCTTCGCCCTTCAGGTTCTTGGCGGCATTGATTCCGCCCTGCGCGCACACGCTATGCGAGCGCTTGACCGGGACAATCGAAAACAGGTCGACGCTGCCGCCCGCCTCGGCGATCTTGATAACCGCCGCCAGGCCTGCCAGGCCGCCGCCAACCACGATGATTCTGGGTGATGCCGCCATTTTCTAAGGAATCCTTTCTTGCACCCAAAGCAATGCTACGCAGCAGAACGCGGAATCGGCGGCGTGAAGCGAAACGGCGCCGCTACCCGGTTCCAGAAGTTGATGTGTCCAATCGCGATGGTCAGAAACGTAATTTCGCGCTCTGAGAAATGCCTGGAGACTTCGGCAAATGCCTGGTCGTCGACGTGATGCTGATTCTGCAATGTCACGCACTCAGTCCACGCCAGGGCAGCCGACTCCCGCTCCGAGTAGATTCCCGCATCCCGCCATGCAGCCAGCAAATCGAGCTTCTCGCCCCTCACGCCCAGCTTGCGGGCATCGTTCAGATGGAACTGCAGGCAAAATGCGCAGCCGTTCAATTGCGAAGCACGTAGCTTGACCAGTTCTAGAAGATCGCGCTCCAGCCCGGAGTGATGGACAGCAGCCCCAATAGCGCGCATCGCCGTCACAACCTCCGGCGCTGCGTCCTGGAACGCCTGCCAATCGATACGTGCTTCCGTTGTCACCTCTGCCGGCACGATCTCACTCCCTACGAAACGCTGACACTCTGCAACTGCACCACAGACTGGTTCACAGGCACTTCCTGTGGAGCGTTCTGATACTTCGGGCTGATAAACGCCCACATGCTAGCCAGTCCCATGATGCAGAGCAGAACGCCGCCGGCCAGGCAGATCCAGCCGAACCGCCGCCGTGCCGTCTCACCCGGAGTGATGCCCCACTTCGCCGCGAAGAGCCACACGCCATACGCAAAGTGCCAGCACACCGCAATCATCGCAATCGCGTAGATGGCGAGCATGATGGGATGCGACAGTTCCTGCTGCACCTTCCAGAACGCCGCGCCCGGATGCTCCGGCAGATCAACGCCAGAGAACCGCTGACGCCAAACGTGCTGTCCGATGTAGAGCAGCGAAATCAAGCCCGTCCAGCGCTGGGCAACGTACATCCAGTTGCCGGCCCACGGGTAATACACCACGTTCGACTTGCCGCGCAGCCAGATGTAGACGCCGTAAAAGCCGTGATACGCAAGCGGCAGGAAGATGAACGTCCACTCCAGCACGCGCACCAGCGGCAGCGAATTGAGGAACCTCACCTGCGCAGCGTAGGCCACAGGGCCTTTGAGCGCCTCGAAGTTCGACAGCAGATGCTCGATCAGAAATGCGCCGATAGGAATGATGCCGAGCAGCGAATGCAGCTTGCGCCAGATGAACGAGTTACCCTCGCCGGCGCGGAGCGGCTGCACTCCGGCGCGAAGTTTGGGCGCCGCGGGATGTTGGGCTGTTGCCATTGAAATGTCAGCTCCTGGAGGCTGGCTGATCCGGATTCCGGAAGGGTTGCGTGTCGGATAGAGGGACGAAGATGTGACGCAAATTACCCTTAGCATTATTCGGAACGCACGTTACCATCGTCAAGGATGCGTACCAAGTTAAATCGCTTCGCTTCACCAGTTTTCCGTCGCGCTCAACAACTCATCGCTTCCTTATGAAGTCAGTAAACAAGCAAGTCGATCATGATCACTTGATCACGCCAGACGCTCAATCTTCGCAAGCAGCGCCTCAATGGCCCGCCCGCGATGGCTCAACGTCAGCTTCTTCTCGAGCGTGATCTCTGCCATCGTCGCATCCAGCTCCGGCAGATAAAAGAGAGGATCGTACCCAAAGCCGCCCGTCCCGCGCGGAGCCTGAATGATCACGCCCTCCACAGTGCCGTCCGCAGTTGTCACGACCTTGCCGTCGCGCGCGGCCGCCAGCACGCACCGATAGCGGGCCGCCCTCTCCGCCTCGGGCACAGTGGCCATGCGCTGCAGCAGCAGCATGTTGTTCCAAACGTCGGTGTTGTCCATCGGGACATCGGGCGAGTCCACCAAGCCCGCATCGGCCGCATACCGCGCTGACCGCACCCCGGGTGCGCCGTGCAGCGCGTCTACCTCAAGCCCCGAATCGTCCGCTACCACCAGTTCGCCCGGCGCAAACTGCGAATAGTAGACTGCCTTGAGCTTCGCGTTATCCTCGAATGTCGTTCCGGTTTCATCCGGTGGAGTGATCGAATCAAGGTTCACCAGCGGCACGATCGCTATGCCGTGCGCGTCCGCAGCGGTCCGGAAATCGCGCAGCTTTCCCTGGCTCGTCGTAGCGGCAAAAAGCCGAAGAATCATGGTTTGAGTGTACCGAGAGAAATCGCTTCCCAAACACGCGGTTCGAAATGCACAATGTTTCTGTTTTGAAAATCAACCCGAGGAAAGCTATGAACCTGCGCTCGTTGAGCGGGATTGTCCGGAGTCTGCTGTCTGCCGCCATCGTCGTTGGAACTCTGCACAGCGCAACCCTCCTCTGCGCGGCAACCGTCACCGGTCCCGTCGATCTGCGCGTCGACAATCTCACCACTCCCCTCGGCATCGACGACCCCACCCCAAGCTTTTCTTGGCGTCTCGACGACGCCGCCCCGGGCGCCAAGCAGACCGCCTACCAGCTGACTGTGTTCGCCAAACCCGCTACGGTTCCGGGTGACAACGTTCTGGCCTACTGGACCACCGGCCGGGTCGAATCGTCGCAGTCCATGAACATCCGCTATGCCGGACCCGCCCTCCAGCCCTCCGCACGCTACTACTGGAGCGTCACCGTCTATGGGATCGGCGGCAAAGCTTACCCCGCGGCAAAGACCTCCTGGTGGGAAACCGGCCTCATGACCCAGGACGCCTGGAAAGCCGACTGGATCGGCTACGAAACCGCCGAAGAAGCCGCAGTCCGCCACGCCTCAGCCAAATGGATCGCCAGCCCCGAAGCAGAGTCGCTCATCTCCGAGGAGAAGCCTCCCGCAGAATTCCAATACCGCGCGTCCATCCGAATCGACAAGCCCGTAAAGTCCGCCACCCTCTATGCCACCGCACAGGACACTGTGGCCGCCTGGATCAACGGCACGCAGGTGATCGAAGCCTCTCCGTTCCCCGCCTGGCATCAGATGCCGTGGAAGAAATTCGTGCGCGCCGACATCACCGGCAAACTCGCGCAGGGCGACAACATCCTGGCGCTTGAATCCGTTGTCTACGTAGTGCGCCGCAACGGCAAAGACGCGCCGCCGCTCATCGCGACCATTTTCGTGCAGTACGCCGACGGAACTACAGCTACCTTTGCCAGCAGCCAAGCCTGGAAGACCTCAACACATGCAGCCGACGGCTGGCAGCAGAAGTCCTTCGACGACTCGTCATGGAAGTCCGCTGTGGAATTCACGCAATCCCGCGGCGATGAGGCCCCGCTCGGCAACCCGTGGATTCCGGATTCCGTGAAGGCTCTCCGCAGCGACTTCAACCTGAGCAAGCCCGTAAAGTCTGCCCGTCTCTACTCAACGGCTCTTGGCGATTACGAGATGTTCCTCAATGGCAAACGCGTCGGCGAAGACTACTTCGCCCCGGGCTGGACGGACTATCGGGAGCGCGTGGTCTACCAGACGCACGACGTGACTTCTCTATTGGCGCAGGGGAACAACGCCATCGGTGCGCTGCTCGCTCCCGGTTGGTACTCAACGCCCCTGGAATGGTTCCAGCAGCCCAACAACTATGGAGTCACGCCGCCAGCCCTTCGTGCGCAATTGCGAATCGAGTATGGGGATGGCTCGGTTGAGTGGGTTGCAACGAATCGCGATTGGCACGCAGCTTCTTCGTACATCGATCATTCCGAACTCTATGATGGCGAATCACAGGATGGAAGAAAGACACGACTGTGGTCGTTCAAAGAAGTGGAGATGGTGAAATGGCCCTCTGTTGAGGTCATCGAGCCCAAATCCATTGACATCCTCGCCCAGGACTATCAGCCCATTCGCGTCGAACGCGAGATGCACGCCAAAGCCGTGAGCTCGCCGAGCCCCGGCGTCTACATCTACGACTTCGGCCAGAACCTGGCCGGCATCGAAAAGCTCCGCGTCTCCGGCCCGCGCGGCACCGACGTCAAAGTCCGCTTCGCCGAAATCCTCAACGACGACGGCACAATGTATACAGAGAATCTCCGTACCGCCAAGGCCACGGATCATTTCATTCTCGCCGGCACCGGTGTCGAAGAGTTCACCCCGCAGTTCACCTTTCACGGTTTCCGCTATGCCGAGATCACCGGCCTCAAATCAAATCCCGGCAAAGACGCTCTCACCGTCCTCGTCCTCCACACCGACGCGCCGTTCGCCGCGCAGCTCAAGACCGGCAACGACATGATCAACAAGCTCTGGAGCAACATCGTCTGGGGACAGCGCTCCAACTTCGTCGGCATCCCCACCGACTGCCCGCAGCGCGACGAGCGTCTTGGCTGGATGGCCGACGCGCAGGTCTTCTGGCGCACCGCCAGCTACAACATGGACCTCGCCGCCTTCTCGCGCAAGTTCTCTCGCGACATGCGTGGCACTCAATTTAATACTGCGATGTACGGCATCTACGCCCCTGGCACCGGTCAGGAGAACACTGGCTTCGGCCCCGGCTGGTCCGATGCCGGCGTCATCATTCCGTGGACCGCGTGGCTCCAGACCGGCGACACCAGCATCATCGATCAGAACTGGGATGCGATGACGAAATACGTTGCCGCGATCGAAGATGCCAACTCCGATGGCCTCTGGAAGAACAAGGGCGGCACTCCCTTCGGTGACTGGCTCGCTCCCGAAGGTCGCACCAACCAGGTGCTCATCGCCACCGCATCGTGGGCTTACGACGCAGCGCTGCTGCGCGAAATGGCGCACGCCTCCGGCCGCACCGCCGACGAGCAGAAGTACGCCGCCATGTTCGACAAGATCCGCGCAGCCTTCCAGAAGCAGTTCGTCCATGACGACGGCTTCGTCGCCGGCGCGGACAAGGGCCCGAACCCCATGGGCGAGCGCACCCACGACACCGCTGCCGGCATCGGTGACACGCAGACCGGCTATGTCCTCGCACTGCACATGAATCTGCTTCCTGACAATCTCCGCGCCGCGGCGGCGCAGAAGCTCGTCGACAAGATCCAGGCTAATAACGGCCTGCTTGGCACCGGCTTTCTCGGTACGCCATACCTCCTCGAAGAGCTCACCAAGACCGGCCACGCCGACGTCGCCTATCAACTCCTGATGAACACGAAGTACCCGTCCTGGGGCTATCTCATTGAGCACGGCGCAACCACCACGTGGGAGCGCTGGAACGGCGACGAGATGAAGAAGGATCCCAGCATGAACTCCTACAACCACTATGCCTACGGGGCAGTGGCTGACTGGATCTATCGCTACGCAGCGGGCGTTGACGCATCCTCGCTTGACGCCGGTTTCCACACCATCATGCTTCATCCTCAGTTCGACAAGCGCCTAGGCTCCGTGGACTTCACCTACCCATCGAGCTACGGAACGATTCACTCCGCATGGACGGTGCAGGGAACCAAAGCCACGTGGAAGATCACGATCCCTGCGAACACCACGGGCTTCATCAGCAATGCGGAAAAGGGCTCCATCACCAGCACACGCAAATACGACGGATTCATGGAATCGGCCGCCGGCCCTAACGGCGAACCCGGCACTCGCTTGCAACCCGGCACCTACGAGTTCACCGCGGAAGTGAAGTAGAAAGTCTCAACCATAAGATCGGCGGGCTCTGTCCTGCTGCCGATCGCGAGGTCGAATGGCAAACATCGTTGCGGGAATCGGCTGGCATGTAATCGGCGCTGGCATGGCTGCGTCGTTTTACGCGCCCATCGAAAAAGTGAAGAAGTGGTCGTGGGAGACGACGTGGGCCATCGCCGGGCTCTTCTCGTGGATTCTGCTGCCCATCGGCGTCAGCCTCTGCCTGCTTCCCAGCTTCACCGGCTTTTACGCGTCCATCGATCCGCACCTGTTGCTCACGATCGCGCTCTTCGGAGCCATGTGGGGCGTCGGCAACGTGAGCTACGGGCTCACCATGCGCCACCTCGGCATGTCGCTCGGCATCGGCATCGCCATCGGCGTCACGCTCGTCGTCGGCACGCTCGTGCCTCCCATCATGGACGGCAAGGCCAGCATGCTCTTCACCACGCGCGGCGGCCTCTACACCATGGCTGGAGTCTTCGTCGCTCTCATCGGTGTCGCCATCGTCTCCTGGGCAGGACACAAAAAGGAACTCCAACTCAAAGGCCATCTTGAAGAATTCAACGTCGGCCTCGGCCTCCTCCTAGCGGTCATGTGCGGCATCTTTTCATCTGGCATGTCGTTCGCTTTGCACGCGGCCTTGCCCATCCAGGAAGCCGCTAAATCCGTCGGCGTCAATCCGCTCTACGCCATGCTGCCCAGCTACGTATTCATCATGGGTGGCGGCGCCGTCATCAACCTCGCCTACTGCTTTATCCGCCTCGCCGCGGTCCCGCGCCTCTCTCTGCGCGAAGACCTGCGCCAGCCCGGCCCCACGCTGCGGACCAATGCGGCGCTCGCAGCCACCGGCGGCATCATGTGGTACCTGCAATTCTTCTTCTACGCGTGGGGAGAAGCCAACATCCCCGCCAGCATGTCCTACGTGAACTGGATGCTCCACATGAGCATCTACGTCCTCTGCGGCGGCATCGTCGGCCTCGCGCTCGGCGAGTGGGCCGGCATCCGCAGCGGCCTCCTGCGCCTTCTCTGGGTCGGCATCATCATCATCATCATCGCCGCCAACCTGGTCGGCGTCGGCATGGCCTACAGCCAATAGTTGCAGACCCTCCCTCAGGATTTGTCATCCCGAGCGCAGTCGAGGGATCTGCGTTGAAATAGGCATGCACCCTCCACAAGGTGTCATCCCGACAGTCCGCGCGCGTCTTCTTCAGCGGACGGAGGGACCCGCAGTTGTCTTTGGCCAGTCGGAAAGCCATGGCAGCCCTCATTTTCATCCTCTCGCTCATTCGCGCATAAGCAGAAGGCCGGAGCAAACGCCCCGGCCTTCTTCGTTTCACCACGAACACGCCCTAGTTGATCTCCTGCTTCAACGGCAGATTCCGCGACGACCCGCCCACGCTCACCGTGCGCTTCGCCGTCACCGTCACCCACTTCTTGTTCTTGATCGACCAGTACTGCAGCTGCCGTTCCGGCACATGCATTGTCACGGTCTTCGTCTGTCCCGTCCCAATATGCACGCGATCGAACGCAGCCAGTGCGCGTGTCGCAAACTGCACGCCTTCCGGAATCTGGCTCGGCGCGCCGATATACACCTGCGGCACCTCATCCGACGCCACGCTGCCCGTGTTCTTGATCTTCACCGTCACGTCGAGCCCGCCATCTTGCAGCTTGCCCACCTTCAGGTCCGAGTACTCGAACGTCGTATAGCTCAGTCCATGCCCGAACGCGAACAGCGGCTCAATGTTCTCCTTGTCGAACCACCGGTATCCCACGTTCACGCCTTCGCTGTAGATCGTCTTCTTATCCGGCGCCCGCTTGCTGCGCTCGGGGTGCTTCGGATCCGTCGCCGCGTAATCCTCGAGCCGCTTGCCCCAGGTCACCGGCAGCCGTCCCGCGGGACTCGTCTTGCCCAGCAGGATATTGGCCGTTGCCCAGCCGCCTTCATCGCCCGGCCACCACATCTCGAGCACGCCCTTCACCTTGTCCACCCACGGCAGCGCGACTGGCTGGCTCGTATTGAGCACGACCACCGTATTCGGATTCACCGCGGCAATCTCTTCAATCAGCTTGTTCTGGTCGCCCGGCAATCCAAACACCGGCGACAACCGCGTCCACGCAAACACCACTGCCGTCTTCGCATTCTTCGCCGCAGCAATCGCCGCATCGTGATCGCTCTGGCGCTGCTCCGGCGTATACCAGTTCAGCCGCACCTGCACCGGCGCATTCGAAGTATCCGAAGACGTGCTGATCTCAATCGCGTGCTCGCCGGCCTTCAGCTCGATCGAACGCCGCACATTGTCCAAATTGTCCGTGGTCGGAACAACGTTGTCCTGGTTAGCCTGCAGAATGTCCCCGTGCACGCCTCCCTGAAATGCGCCCGTCGCCGCGAACTTCTTGCCGTCGAGTTTCAGGCTTGCATTCGTGCCCATCGCCTGCAGATAGATCCAGTACTCGCCATCCTTCGGCACATTCAGCGTGCCTTTCCACGTCACAGTCGAATTCGGCGGGAGCGCATTGCCGGCCTTCGTCGTGAAGTTCAACTGCGGATCAACCTTCTCCGCTCCGCCGCCCGACCGCGCCAGACCCGGCTTCCCATCGTGGCTCAGCAGATTCGCCGGAATCGTCGTGCCCGTCATGTCATCGGCCACCGCGAACTGAATATCCGCATTGCCCGAAATCTTCCGCATCGCCGCCAGCGGACCCACCTGCCTCTGCGGCAGTCCCACTGAACGCTCGCCGTTGATCCCGATCGAATCCACTTGAGCCGCCGTCGGTCCAATCAGCACAACCGACTCCAGGTCGTTCGACTTCAGCGGAAGCACGTTGCCCTCATTCTTCAGCAGCACCGCCGCGTCCTCACCCGTCTTCTCGATAATCTTGGCATTCGCCTCGATGGCCTGCGGAGTCACCTCGTGCTTGTGCAGCCCATCCATGTAGCCGAAGTGCACAATCTCATACAGCACGCGTCCCGCCGCGCGCGTCACATCGGCTTCCGTAACCGTGCCGTCCTTCAGCGCTTCCGGCATCTTCTTCGGGTCGAGCTTCACGCCCCAGTTGCCGCCACCAAATCCGGCCGGCTTCGGCTCCTCGGGAATATGCCCCCCAAACATGTCGCCAATATCTCCCATCGCACCCGGCGCGGGCGGCGGAGGCACCGGCCTTGAATCGAAGAACGACGGAATCGAAAATCCATGATTGTTTGGATCAGGCTCGCCCGGCATCTCCATATCCAGCCCGGCCTTGATGAAATCCACCGAGTGCACCGCGCCCCAATCCGACGTCACAAATCCCTTGAAACCAAGCTCGTCGCGCAGAATCCCCGTCATCGTGTCCTTGTTGCCGCAAGCGAACACGTCATTCAGCTTGTTATACGAGCACATGATCGACGACACATCCGCCTTCACCGCCGCATCAAACGGCGCCACATACACTTCATGCAGCGTCTGGTCATCGATATACGTGTTCTCGTTATCCGAGTCGTAGCCCACGTAGTGCTTGATCTGCGCCATCACATGCTGCGACTGGATGCCCTTCACCTCGGCCACGCCCATCACGCTCGTCAGGTAAGGATCTTCGCCAAACGTGTTATACCCGCGACCAAACTCAAGATCGCGATCGATATTCACGAACGGCTGCAGGCTCACATCAATGCCGAGCGCGCGATCTTCGCGCCCGATCACCAGCCCGTTGTCCTCAGCGTCTTTCACGCTGAACGTGGCGGCCACGCCCATCGTCGCCGTCTCGCCCTGCGACGGAACCCGGGTCAGCACGCCCGGCGGCCCATCGGCAAATCGCAAGCTGGGAATCTTCAGCCGCGGAATCCCCGCCAGATATCCAGCCTGTCCCTGGTAGACCTTCGGATCTTCCTGCGTCCCGTGAATCAGCGTCAGCTTCTCTTCCAGCGTCATCTGGCTCAGCAGCTTGTCCACGCGCGCATCGCCCGTCACCACCGGAACCGATTGCGCCATCGCTGCCAGCCCCGCCATCAGCACTGCTCCCGCGGCCAATGCGCCGGCGCGTTGCAGCATCTTCTTCGTCGATGAATCCATACCGCCCCCTTGAATCAAAGGGCATGCTCATCGGTCTCCTGAGCCATGCATATGCAGAGACCTTACTCGCTCGTTATAAAACGGTTGAGCAGCCCTTTCCTGATCGGAAAGCAGTGTAGCCGATCGGACTCCAAATCGGTTGTGTCCAAGCTGACAACTGAAAACTACGCCGGCAGCGGCAGATCCCGATCGAACCCCAGGCTCACCAGGTCCCGCCGCAACTGATCGACATTCGTGAACAGCAGCCCCTCAATGCCCAGCTCCCGAGCCGCATCAATGTTCACTTGCTTGTCATCCAGGAACAGAGTCTCCTCCGCCCGCGTCCCCAGCTTCTCCAGCGCATGCCGATAAATCTCCGGAGCAGGCTTCGCCATCCCCAACTGATACGACCACACCAGCGCGTCGAATCCATGAATCCACGCAAACTCGCGCTCAATATGCTCCAGCACCGAGTCGCCCATGTTCGACAGAATTGCCGTCTTGATCCCGCGCGCCTTCAACTGGTCATGCCACGCCAGCATCTGCGGATCGGACGTCGTCCACATCCTCGCATCCAGATGGTTCAACTCATCCAGTTGCTGATCGGTCAACGCAAGCCCGGTTTCCTGTCTGAACTTCTGCCAGAACGTGACCCCGCTCAACTTGCCTTCGTCATACGCGTGCCTGTCCGCCCAGTAGTGCTTCTCGAACTCATCCACCGGCAGCCCCGAGATCCGCACCATGCCCTCATGAGCCGCTTGCACAGGCTGCCCGGTCAACACCATTCCGTAGTCAAAGATCACCGCACGAATGCTCAATACTTCCTCCTCGAGTTATGAATGGGGATGCGCGCCGGCAGCCAAACGCTTCTGAATCCATTCTCCATGATCCCGCCGCCCGGAACGATATTCTGGCAGCGGACCTCACATGCAGTTCTCGCAACGAACCAACTGGAACACCGAAGAAACCGACCTCGCCCGCGCCCATCGCGAGCGTCTCCGCGCCGGCCTGCCCACAATCGACCTCACCGCTTCCAATCCCACTCGCTGCGGATTCGAATACCCCGCAGACCTCCTCGACGCGCTGCGCAATCCCCGCGCCCTCGACTACGACCCCGACCCCCGCGGCATGCTTCTTGCCCGCGAAGCCGTCTCCGCCTACTACGCCGACCACGGCGCGCAGGTCTCGCCCCACCAGGTCATCCTCACCACCAGCACCAGCGAGGCCTACAGCTACCTCTTCCGCCTGCTCTGCGATCCCGGCAGCGAGATCCTCGTCCCCCAGCCCGGCTACCCGCTCTTCGACTTCCTCGCCGCCCTCGACGACGTGCGCCTCCAAACCGCGCCGCTCGTCTACGACCACGGCTGGCAAATCGACCCCGAAGGCTTCCGCCGCGCCATCACTCCCGCCACCCGCGCCATCGTCCTCGTCCATCCCAACAACCCCACCGGCCACTTCACTCGAACCTGGGAGGCAAGGGAACTGGCCGCCCTCTGCCGCGAACACAACCTCTCCCTCATCGTCGACGAGGTCTTCCTCGACTACCCCTTCGATCCAGCCAACCGCCCCGCGACGTTCGCCGCCGGCCTCGAAGGCGTCCCCGTCTTCGTCGTCTCCGGACTCAGCAAGATCTGCGGCCTTCCCCAAATGAAAGCCGCCTGGATCGTCGCCACCGGTCCCGAGCGCACCGCCGCACTCGACCGCCTCGAAGTCATCGCCGACACGTTCCTATCCATGAATGCGCCCGTGCAGACCGCCCTCCCCGCCTGGCTTGCTGGTCGCGCGACCATTCAGCAGCAGATCCTCGCCCGTGTCACCGCGAACCTGGCCGAGTTAGACCGCCAACTCGCCGGTGATCGCATCGTCCGCCGGCTCATTGTCGAAGGAGGATGGTACGCGGTGCTCCGCATCGCCGCAGTGCAGCCAGATGAAGTCACAGTCCGTCGCCTCCTCGACCTCGGCGTCTGGATCCATCCCGGCCACTTCTTCGGCCTGCCGCCGTCGGGCTGGCTTGTCCTCAGCCTGCTCACTCCCGAACCCGACTTTCGTAAGGGAGTGAACACGTTACTAACTATTTAGGAACGAATCAAAGGGCTAACAATACAAGCGGGCTGGTTTAAGTGTTAATTGAACTCGTTGGCGTAAGTAGCTGATTCAAAGGTTAATGTTCTCTTCTGGTGCGAATATGGGTGTGTTATCAGGTGAGACGCTGATCAATGACCCACCGGGCCACGCGTCGGAGGGTTGCGCTTTCGCATTTTCCAGATGCGTGTGTCCAAGCTGGCGAAGAAAAACCAACGTCATGTACCATAAGTGCCCCATTTCCGCTACACTCCTGCTATCGGAGCTACATCAATGGCTAAGGGTGTAAGGGGTTCTGTGCCTAGTGGCGGTCTCGGGCAAGACGCACAGGAAGAGATGACAGTCTTCGTACTCCGCATTAAGGGAAGCGGAGACACGATGCGCAAGGGGTTTGACGCGCTCAATCATGCCGTTGCCGCACTCGGCACTGGGCAGACCGTGGTCACCACAGTGAAGCGCCTACCTGGTGCACAAGGCAAGGTTGAATTGCCTGAAGACCCGGAGTTGGAAACCGAACAAGCGGATGAGGAAGACGCGGCGGTCACCATCGACGCCCCGGCAGCCTCAGGCAACGGCAAGCCACGGTCCATTTCAAAACCGAAGTTCATGGACACGTTTGATTTGTCCGTGAGTGACAAGCCTTGGAAGGAATTTGCGGCCCAATACTCGCCCAAAAGCGACAATGAGAGGTATCTGCTCGCGGCCCTTTGGGTGACGGAAAATGCAGGGACACCTGAGTTTTCTACAAACCACATTTTCACTTTGTTCAGAGCTGTCAAGTGGAATGAGCAGGTTGATTTTTCTCAGCCCATCCGCTACATGAAGAGCAAGAACAGCTATTTCGAGCACCCGAGCGCCAAGACATGGAAGCTGACGCAAATTGGTCTGGACGCGGCGCGTGCCGTATCAAAGGCAGGACCTCAATAGCTGACTTATGCTACTAGCGGACTTCAAGCAGATGGTCCCCGGATTCTCGCAAAAGGGTCATCCCGAGAAAATCAAGCTGTTCGGGTGGTACCTCCACGTCCACGTAGGGAAAGATACCTTCTCTCCGGCTGACGTGAAAAAGTGTTACGACACGCTGCATGAGATTCCCCCGTCTTCGTTCAGCGGGTATTTCAAGAACCTTGTCGATCAAAAGCAACTCATCAAGAACAGTTCCGGCTACAGGCTTGCTGGTGAAGTTCGGGATCACTTGGCGGCAGCATATACTCCGAGTGGTCACAAAGTACAAGTGACAGCTATCTTGCGTGACCTTCCCGCAAAAGTGCCGGACCTCGCAGAGCGCACTTTCCTTGATGAGACACTGATCTGCTATGAGCACGGGGCATTCCGAGCTACTGTAGTGATGGCTTGGAACCTCACATATCACCACCTCTGCGATTACGTCATCAAGCACCGCCTAGCTGACTTCAACGCACGATGGTTGGTGAAATATCCGGGTCATCATAAGAGCGGCACACGGACAGTCAGCGTGATTGATGACTTCATGCAAGAGTTGAAAGAGTCTGAAGTCATCACGATCTGCAAGGACGCGGGCATCATCACCAAGGATGTGTTCAAGATCATGGATGAGAAGCTAGGAAAGCGAAACTCCGCCGCGCATCCGTCCAGCGTGAGCATAGGACAACTCCAAACTGATGCGCTGATAGTTGACCTAGTGGATAACGTGGTGCTCAAGCTGAAATGACCAGCGTTTAGGTTGGAGGTCTGTCCTGATGACAAAGCCCAAGATGGTTCGGTGTGAAGGCAGCGGGCGGAGAGTGGACGGTCCGGATGAACCGGACGGCACCGTCCAGTGCCGCGTTTGCGGTACGAGCTTTTTGCGGATGATGGCCACCACATCGGCCAAGGGCCTGAAAGAGCTTTCAGTTTCCGAACATGAGCGCCGCGCCAATCCGTACCGCCCCAGAGGGACGATGCACCGCACGGCTCCGAGGTCTCGCAGGGACTCCCGCCGCTACTCCGGAAGGCGCTAGTAATCACCGCTTGTTTTAAAGAGCCATGGTTCCGTTTGTGATGGCCTGCATCTTCACCCTCGTCGGTCTTGATTTTGTGTTTTTCACTCCCACGCCCGTACCTCCGCTGAAAGCGGCCGCGCCAACAAGCCATTACTCGCTCATCAATGCCCCGGTCCAAGTGGGGCGGACGCCTGATTCACTCCCACACCTTTTTTGCTCGACCAGCAGAGCGGAGCCCTCTGGCTCATGGTGTGCCAAGTCGACAAGACCGTGCAATTTCGGGGGGTGAAGCGATCCAAGCTCGATGGAACCCAGGAGGAGCCCCCGCCGGATTCCAGCGTAGTGCCTTCGCCGCGACGGCAGGGCGAAACTGACTCCCTACATCCTCGCCCATCCCCCGCGCAAAAACGGATTGCTCTCCCGCTCATCGCCGATGGTGGTGGCCGGTCCATGCCCCGGAATCACGCGCGTGTCATCCGGCAGCGCCAGCAGCCGCGACTCAATCGAGCGGATGATCTGGGCCCCATCACCCCCTGGCAAATCAGTGCGCCCAATGCTTCCGGCAAACAGCGTATCGCCGGCAATCACCATGTTCAGTGGCGCGAAGTGCAGGCAGACCGATCCCTGCGTGTGCCCCGGCGTATGAAGCACCTGCGCAGGAAGAGAAGTGAGTCCGACCGTCATTCCGTCGGTCAGGCTCTCATCCGGCGGGGCGACCTCGGGCGTTGTCACCCCCAGCCAGGCAGCCTGCTTGTCCATCAGGTTGAGTTGGGGTAGGTCATTCTCGTTCAGCAGAATCGGCGCCCCTGTCAGCCGCTTCAGCTTCAGCGCGCCGCCCACATGGTCAATGTGCCCATGCGTAATGAGGATCTGCTTGAGCTTGAGCCCCAGTTCAGTCAGGCGCTTGTGAATCCGTGAGATGTCGTCTCCGGGATCGATGACGATGGCCTCGCCGGCCGCGTCATCGCCGAGAATCGTGCAGTTGCATTGCAGCGGCCCAACCGGAAACGTCTCGAGAATCATAGGTCCATTCTAGGCGACAAAATCATCCACAACTCTGGGGTGCCCCATCCAAGCTCTGCTTGGGTGGGAGAGATAATCCACTCACCGTCCGCCCGTCCTGAACTTTGAACCATCGTGATCACCATCACATACGCAGAATCCCAGACCTCCTACCATAGGAGGGCCTTTTAGAAGGCAGGGAGTAGTGTCTGATCTCCCGAGGCTTGTTCTTGAAATAGCGAACGAGTACTGGCCGCGCACCGCCCAGGAAGGACAGAAGAGGTCGTTAACTAAGCCGTAACTGGGGTTACTAGAAAATTAGCTACCCCTACCCCTGTTTTTACCCCTCCTTTTCTTCGCCTAAAACGCAGTTAAGTAATACACAATAAATAGCTTATACGAATTCCATAAATCATAGGCCTCCTGAAGCCCATCTTCCGAATAGAAGCCCATTTGTACTGCTTGGTAAATACCCCAAAAACCTCTACGGCCCGACGCCAAGCAGCTTCTGGTAATACGCAATCAGCGCCGCGTCCTGCGCCTTCGAAGACAGCGTCTTCACGTTTCCAGCCGTGATCGTAGTCCCAACCTTCCATCCCTCAG
This sequence comes from Occallatibacter riparius, assembly GCF_025264625.1. Taxonomy (NCBI): domain Bacteria; kingdom Pseudomonadati; phylum Acidobacteriota; class Terriglobia; order Terriglobales; family Acidobacteriaceae; genus Occallatibacter; species Occallatibacter riparius. The sequence goes on along the minus strand of NZ_CP093313.1, from coordinate 5,570,343 downwards.
CCGACTTGAAACCCCTCATCATGTTGGCCCACTTCGCCGCATCGTCCGTCCAAGACACCGTCGAATCGCCTCCATTGATCTTCTCCGTCAGCACACGATTCATATCCGCGATGTACTCTTCCGGACTCCGGTTCTTGTCCTTGGGATTGTTCCCCAGGTGAGTCTTGATGTAGTTCAGAATGGTCCCCGCCGGCTTCACGCGCTCCTTCAGATCCGCGCTCGCATCATCCTCCGTGAAATAGATAGCGAAGTGGTGCGGGCCTTTTCCCCAGTGAAACGAGCTGATCGCCCGCTTCGTCAACGCCGTGTAGTCGAAGTTGCTGGGATTGTTGCCGAGCCAGGTCGAAGTCCTGAAGTCGCTCGCAATCCCGCTGGCAAAGTAGCTGCGTATGCCATCCGTGTGGCAAACCCACGTGTTGCCTCCCGGATCCTCGCCCCAGTCGCCCGGCCGCGCCATAGCCGTGCCACCAGACTTGTCGCGTGACTGCGAAAGCGTCGGATTCGTCCCTGGATCGCCTTTCGTCGGATTGCGCAGCTTCCTGGTCGGAGCCGCATCCCACGCAGCTCTGAGCCGTGTTCGCTCAGCGACGGTGAGGCTGTCGCCCGGACCTGCCTCGCGCGCATCCGGCGGCAGAATATCGATGCCAAGAACGGTGTACGAGTTCTGCTTCCCCTCATCACCGGAGCTCCCGCTGCCATCGTCGAAAAGCTGCTCGACGACCTTCAGCAGGACCGCCATGTCCATCGCCTTGAGCTTGTCGAGCGCGCCCTTCTCATCGTTCCCCGGCCGCACCATTTGCTCGATCTTGTTGGTCAGTGCGCCGATATCCGCCTCCGCCTCTTCACGCTGAATCAGCGGCGGAGCGGCCGACACCGCACCCGACAGCGCACCCGGCTCCACCATCCGCATCACCCGATCCGCAACCTGGTCTGCCTCCTGCTCGAACGCATCGCCCGGCGTGTTGATCTCCAGCTTGGTCTGAATCGCAGGCGCCGCCTGCTCAGGAGCTGCATCCGGCGCAGCCGATTCCGAATCCGCGCTCTGCTTCCCGGGATTGGGCTGCGCCGGTGCCGTCTTCGGAACACCCGAGCAGTCTTTCTTGTCAGGCTTGAGTGTGGTGATATCGGCGCCGAACGTTCCTTGGCAATCCTTCGGCACCAGCCCGGCGGCCATCATGCCGCTCGTGTCCACATAGGTGCGCCCACGCGAGATGATCTTGCGTGTGCCGCCCTGCCAGGTGATACACCACCACACCTCATCGGAGAAGCCTTCAACGCACACCTGGAACGCGCTGCTCAAATCGGCCATCAGCGAGTTGCCGATGCCGGCGTGGCAGCCATAGAGCACGATCTTCGCGCCCGCTGCGAAGCGGTCGCGCACCGCCGTGATGTCAGCCATCTTCGCCTTGATCCCAGCGGAGTCGATCACGCCGCCGCCCGTGAACGTGACGTTCGCCGGATTCGTTGTGATGGTCCCGCTCAGCGAAATCAGATCTGTTGTGGCGTGGCCGATGATGCCGAGCGAGGTGATGGAGCCCGTTCCCTTGGCCTTGATGGCTTTGATCAGATCGTCGAACGTCGGAGCGCCGGAGCCGCCTCCGGAACTGCTCGCCGTGGCCGAAAAGTCGATCGTTGCCGGATACCAGGTTCCGGCTTCAGAGCTGCGTGTCTCCGTGGCGTCGTCGGAGTACGGGCGTTTGTAGTCGCTGCCGTAGATGAGGTCGCGCTGCAGCCGGCGGGCCACGGGCCCGGAGTTTTGCTGCAGCACGTGAGTCAGCTCGTGCGCCAGCAGGCGGCGGCCTTTTGCGGTGTCGGGTGCGTAGTGTCCGGTGGCGAAGACGATGTCGCGGCCGACGGTGTAGGCGGAAGCGCCGACGGCGCGGGCCGAGTCTGACGGCTGAGCGCCGGTGTGGATGCGGACCTGGTCGAAGCTGCTTCCGAAGCGAGGCTCCATGAAGGCGCGCGTCGCAGGATCGAGAGGCTGGCCGGAGCCGGCCAATGCTTCATGAACCGAGGGCGGAGCCGTGGCTGGGCGGGCCTGTTCTGCGCCGCTTTCCTTGCGCTGGACTGCGGCTTCTTCCTCCTCGCAGTGGGCGCACTTGCGACTCACCTGCAGAGCAGCGGCTTGTGGCAGGAGGCTGCGCTGGAGGATGGGATTGCCCGCGGCGAGGCGGCGCAATGCTGCGCGGTTGCCGAAGTAGGCGGGGGAAGGCTGGGCCCGCGCGGATTCGGGCGTGGCGGCGCGGGTCTGCTCCGGTGTGGCGGTCGTCTGTGTCTGGGCCTGCTGGCTCGCCCGTTCCATTCGATCCCCAGTCGACTTGATGGAGGTCCTTGATCTTTGGTACCTTCCGCCCGCCCGGGCCGTCAATGGATTTCTTTGCTGAGGCTCTTCGCGGTCTGTTTACTTAATAGTAAATATGTGTGTTACGGTTGTCTCCCTGTGGTGGCTCTTCTGGAGGGGCCTTCGCTTTATTTCGTATTGTTTACGGCGGTGGGAGGGGGAGGGGTGTCCTATTCGTCTGGTTACTGGTGCCTGCCCTGCGTCGTTCTTCCGGGGCGATGGAATAGGGAACCATGGGGGGGGGAGGGGGGTACCCCTTCTCGTCTTCCCGCGGCTCCGTTTGTCCGGGTAGCGTCGGGTTTCTGCTGGTCGCCAGATACCATGCCGCCCGGGGGGAGGGGGTGGGGGGCCTTGGAACGGGGGAGGGAGATCACGGTTGAGGGTCTCCGTGCCTCTCCCGGGGGGCATTCTTCTGAGGCGAAGAAACAGGGCAGAAAGCGGGGGGGGAGGGGGTACCCTCTTCGGGTCTTCCCGTGGCCCCTTTGATCCCGGTGCCGGCTGGTTTCTGGTGATTGCCGGATATGCCGCCATGCCACATGGGCGCCCCCGGGGGAGGGGGGTGGGTGTGAAGGCCGCTCCCTTTCGGAGGGGGAGGGGGTGGGGGGTAGGTTTTCAAGGGGCCGTGGTGGCCTGGATCTGGAGCCGCTCCTGGGAGCGGAGGGAGGGAGGGTGTTTTCAGAGAAAGCACATCCCCTCGTCCGGCGCTGTCGCCGGAAGATCAGTATGGCGGAACTGCGGGGCGGGTTCTGTGTCAGCCGTCACGATGTGATGTTTACGGTGGACATAGGCGGGTGAGGCTGTGGGAAATCCGGACGAGGGGGAGGGGTGGTCTTTCATGAGTAGGGTGACTTCCCGTCCGTCCCCGAGTTTCCCTGATTTGCTGGAGCGACTGTCGGTGTGTCCCCGGGTTCGATAACGCGGACCCTGGTCGATATGAGCATCCCTCCTAGCTCTCCATCCGGGAGACCTGGGGCACCCGCCGTGTTGATAACTCACTTCGAGAGACTGCCGCCCGCCCTGGTTGGCGTGCGAGCATTCCGGTAGGGCCCGGGCGAACCCCGACTTACGCGGCCCGGTGAGGGCTGTGGAAAACCATCCCTAGGTTTCCTAGGTTTTAGAGACATTCAATTGATGGTTGCCGTATACTCCGATAACTCTCAGTTTTGGCGACACTCAAGATCCAAGGAGCGTCAAAGTGTCACAAGGGACAGAGACCTCAACCGACCATGCGGCCGTAGTGGATCGCGTACTATCCATGAAATTGATAGGAGGGGTGATCCTCCTAGTTCTACTCTGCTTCCTCGCATTCTGGGCCCTACCTTCAGCATGGCTTCCGATCGCAGGTTCAGGTTGGTTGGCGATGCTTGGAGCTGCCATAGCTCTCGTTGGGAAGACCTTTATCACCGACATGGTTGATGGGAAGCTCAACGTCTACAAGATGGGCAACGACATGTGCGCGATGGCGATGGGGACTTCTCTCGCCACTCTGGTGAGTTGGGCCGGATCGTCATCAGCGGGGCACGAGTCCCACAATGTCATCCTGATGGTATTCATTGGATTAGCCCTAATCTCGACCGGAAGTGTCTGTATTGCCGGCAAAAACTACTCTGCGCTTCAAAGAGCGCCTTCGTCACCACAGGCAAGTCTTCTGGTGAAGGTGAATGCAGCTCTGGGTACGTTAGCTATAGTCTTCAACCTTTTGATGTATGCCCTCAAGTCCATTGACCATCTTGCGTGGATGCACTCATGATCATTGTGCTCGCATTCGTTTGTGTGATCCTTGGCGTTCCTATCGCGTGGGAGTATAAGCGGAACCCTGCCGAGAACACCATCACAGAGACAGTTCGCGAGATTCGCCAGGTCGTGATCGAGCCGCTTCAAACGCGCATTGAGTCTCTAAGGCCGCAACTCGGGATCTGGGATATCGTGAAAAGGCTGCTGAAATGGCTGGCAGATATGTTGACAATTTTCATCGAAAAGTTATTTAAAGATTAGGCGGGTCGCCACCCATGCAGTCGGATACTTTCAGCCGTTCAATGCCGCCGCGCTGGCCGGCCTACTGCTCAATCTCTCTCCAAATGCTCCTGGCGCGCGCGTCCAGCGTTCGCAGGATTACTCGGCGATCTTCAACCGAAAAATCATTGAACCGCGCCCTTTGAAAGACTGTGAGAAAAAAATTCGAAATCTCCACGCAGCGCTCGACCAGGCTAGTCAGCCTTGCAGCCAGATCTTCTTCGTAGACGATCTTTTCCAATGCTGTGCGCATCTCTAGGTCAGAGACCTTGCGGCCGTGGATGCCAGCTGAAAGTTCGGAATAGAGGTTTCTTAGTCGGTCGAGTGCTGCGAACTTTACCTCCGTCTTCCTAAAATCTGGATGGACTTTGGTGTAGTCCATAAGCTCTTCGACGCTTACGTACCATTTCTCCTCAATGTTCATTCGGGTGAATTCGACAGGATGATCTGAAAAGTACACGTGTCGCAAGGTGTTTTCTATAATCCCCCGCATCAATAGCTTCGGAGTCTTGGAATACCCAGAGAATACTTGGGGCAGAATCTGAAGAGCGTCGGAGGCAATCTCTTCGATGAAGACAGACGCATTCTCTGGAAGCCGCCCGAGCCTAAACCGCCACAGGATCAAGCTGTGTGTCGCACGATGTATCTTCTTTGCGTTTTCGAGCGTGGTGGGACTTAGCGCAGCGCTCATAATGCCGCGTTCCTGCAGGTAGCGGACTACATTTTCAAAATCAGCTGTTAAAGCAGGAATCGGGCGTCGTGCCATCTCAAAATTCGATCCCCTTGATGATCTTCTCCCATTTGGTGAAGAAACTCTTTCGGTCCGCCGCCTTCTCGGGCGTAGAAACCATAGCCTCGCGCATAGAAGTTTCCAAACCTTGCCGGGTCTTTTTGTCTCTGGTTTCGAGATATTCTATGATTCTCGATGCTATGTCGCCCCGAGACATCTTGTCATAGCGATAATGGCTCATGCCGGGAAGGATTCTGGCAGCAAACTCTGAAAGGTCTGAATTCGAGGGGAACAATCGCTTGTCCCTTAGCATGTCAAACAAGTGCATCGATTCAGATCCGGCTTTGGAAAATCTCCTCGAACTCAGCCGCGCAGTCTCGGAGACCACCTCTGTATCGGCTCGTTCGGCGAACCTCAAGTACTCATCTATAAGCGGGACGAAGGCTCGAAAATCCTTTGAAGCAACGCTCCTGAAGTCCACAAGGTCTTCTTTGGAGTAGCCCGCGGGGACTTCCATCACCTTGCGCAGGAAATTCAGTAAGCTTTGATGTCTACGATCCTGAAGCAAATCAGACTCCTGCCGTGCGTTCAACTAGTTCGTTTGTGATGCCTAGAATCTGCGCCGATGCCTTGGCATTTCTGTTGTACCTAAAGACTGGCTCGTGATGCGCAACCGATTTCGCCACGTCGGTAGCCTGGCTGAGGATATCCCGGAATACCTCGTCTTTTCGAGTAGCGCGGACCTCTTCCATGGCCTCACGCATGGCTGCAGGAAGTGGACCGCGAACAAGCGTGAACACTAGCCCAACAGGCTCTATCTTCATGCCAGCATCATCAGTGTATTCCTCTAGCCAGCGTTCTAGAAGCGGCAGTCCGACCACGGAAAGGGGATCAGGTTTCAGTGGCACCAGATATTTGTCGCTCGCGAGAATCGCAGCTTGAGTGAAGATTGATATCGTTGGCGGGCAATCGATGATTACATAATCGTACCCCGTCGCCTTCTCCTTAAGATAGCTCTTCAGCTTCGATTCAGTGCCCCGCTTCGACGTCTCAATCTCGATGAGGGACAGTGTCGATGGAATCAGGTCCAGTTTGCCTCGCCCGGCTCCCCCATCAAATATGGTGCAGGTACATGAGTTCAAGCTCATCTTGCTTTTGTCGACCGTTTTAGCTAGGCCAGTCACGGTGTTAACGCCTGCTGCCTTTCGCGGAACGAAAATCTCCTTCAACGTTCCCTTTTTGGGATCGTTTATGTGCTGAAGGTATGCTTTGGTCGACATGAGGTACTGAGAAGCGTTGAATTGAGGATCGCCATCAACGATTAGCACCTTTCTCTTGTGGAAGTACGCAAGTGCGTAGGCTACGTTTACGGAGAGTGTGGTTTTGCCCACCCCGCCCTTCATGTTCATAAACGAGATCACCTGCATGTGTGACACGCTCCGGTCCCAGCCTGATGCATTAGGAGAATTCTCTGCGGATTATAAAGCGGGAGGACTCCGTTCTCCACATGAAAAAAGAGCGAGAGTTCGAGTGACCGTTGTGAAATATCAGCCGGCTAGGGCTTCTTCGCTCTGGGGGGCGGGGACGTTGCTGACTCTGGCGATTTTGGCGCCTACTGCTCTTAGCTTCTCTTCTATGCGCTCGTAGCCGCGGTCCATGTGGTAGACGCGGTCTAATACGGATTGGCCGTCGGCGACCAGGGCGGCTAACACGAGCGATGCGCTGGCGCGCAGGTCGCTGCACATGACATTGGTGGCGGAGAGGCGCGACTTACCGCGGACGGTGGCGGTGCGTCCTTCTACGCGTATGTTGGCGCCCATGCGCGCTAACTCCTGCACGTGCATGAAGCGGTTTTCGAAGATATTTTCTTTGACGATGGAGACGCCGTCGGCCTGGGTGGCGAGGGCCATGTATTGTGCCTGCATGTCGGTGGGGAAGCCGGGGTACTCCTCGGTGGAGATGTCGGCGGCCTGGAGGGGGCTGCTGGTGCTTCGCACTCGAACGGCTTCGCGGCCGAGGGTGTCGACGCGGACGCCGACCTCTTGCAGCTTGGCGATGAGCGCGCCGAGGTGCGAGATGTTGCAGTCGGCGACGATGAGGTCGCCGGCGGTGATGGCTCCGGCGATGAGGAAGGTTCCGGCTTCGATGCGATCGGGGAAGATGCGGTGGCGCGCGCCGGAGAGCGAGGTGACTCCCTGGACGCGGATGGTGGAGGTTCCGGCGCCGTGGATGCGCGCGCCCATGGCGGTGAGGAGCGCGGCGAGGTCGATGACTTCAGGCTCGCGGGCGCAGTTCTCCATGACGGTTTCGCCGTCGGCGAGGACGGCGGCCATGAGGAGGTCTTCAGTGCCCGTGACGGTGATTTTGTCGAAGACGATGTGCGCGCCGCGGAGGCGGTCGGCGCGGGCTTCGATGTATCCGTGCTGGGTGGTGATGGCGGCGCCCATCTTCTCAAGGCCTTTGAGGTGGAGGTCGATGGGGCGGCCTCCGATGGCGCATCCGCCAGGCATGGCGACGCGGGCGAGGCCGGTGCGGGCGACGAGAGGTCCAAGCACGAGCGAGGAGGCGCGCATGGTCTTGACGATTTCGTACTTGGCGACGGGGTCAGAGAGCGTGGCGCAGCGGATGCGCGTGCGGCGGATGTCGCCGTCGTCCCATAGCTCGACTTCAGCGCCCATGGAGGCGAGGAGCTTGCGCTCGGTGTCGATGTCGCGGACCTGGGGGATGTTTTCGAGGATGACGTCGCCCTCAGTGAGGATGGCGGCGGCCATGCAGGGGAGTGCGGAGTTCTTCGCGCCGGAGACGTGGATGGTTCCGGTGAGCGGACGGCCGCCGGTGATGAGGAATTTGTCCATGAATGCTGGGGTGCTCCGTTAAGAACAGTTTAAAGGCAGGGACACGAGGGACAAAGGGACAGAGGGACACGGGGGACATGAGGGACACGGGGTTTGGCGCGCAACTTGTGGGGTGGGGGTGGGTTTTAGGGGAACAAGAGGACGCAGCGGAGAGAAAGCTGGTCCTCAACGGAGGAGTAGGAATTATGGTTTCGAAGAAACTAGCGGTGGTGTTGGGTGTGATGATGTCGGCGGGTATGCTTGTGGCGCAGACGTCGGGAACGCAGGCGGGATCGACTACGGATGCGCAGGCGAGCACGGGGTCGGCGCAGGCGGGCGGTGTGAAGGGACGGCATCATGAGATGAATCCCGATAAGGCTGCGGAACGGCTGGGGAAGAAGCTGAATCTGAGCGCGGACCAGGTGGCGCAGATCAAGCCGATTCTGGCGGACCAGAAGCAGCAGCTGGGTGCGCTTAGGGCGGATACTTCGCTGACTAAGGAAGACAGGCACGCGAAGGCGAAGGGGATCATGCAGGACAGCCGTACGAAGCTTGAAGCGGTGATGAACGACCAGCAGAAGCAGCAGTTCGAACAGATGCTGGCCGAGCGCAAGGCGAAGCGGCAGAGCAAGAACGAGAAGCCGCAGGGGCAGTAACCACCTGCGGTGGGGCCAACTGCGGCTTCGCCGCCGGATGAGCAGTTCGACTCATAAAGATAGAGAAAGCTATATCGGTCGAGCAGGAGGAGCCGGGTGAGAGCCCGGCTCTTTGTGTGTTTGCGCGCGGGTGCTGGTGGGGTCGGGTATGCTCGGGAGCGATGAGTTATGACGTGATTGTGCTGGGGCTGGGGGCGATGGGGAGCGCGGCGGCGTATCACCTGGCCGCGCGCGGAGTACGCGTGCTGGGGATCGAGCAGTTTATGCCGGCGCATGATCATGGGTCGTCGCATGGCGGGTCGAGGATTATTCGGCAGGCGTATTTTGAGAGCGCGGATTACATTCCGCTGGTGCTGCGTGCGTATGAGCTGTGGCGAAAGCTGGAGCGAGATGCGGGGGCGCGGCTGCTGCATGTTACGGGCGGGATGACATTGGGTTCGCGGCACGGTGAGTTGGTGCGACGGACGATGGCGGCGGCGCGGGAACATGCGATTCCGTTTGAGGTGCTGGAGGGCGCAGAGATCGCAGAGAGATTTCCGGCGGTGCGGCCGCTGACGGGGGATGTGGCGGTGGTCGAGCCGCATGCGGGGTATCTGCTGCCGGAGGAGTGTATCCGCGCGCATCTGAAGATGGCGGAGCGGGCTGGAGCGGAGTTGCATTTCGAGGAACGAGCCATTGCGTGGAGCGGAGCAGGACACGGTGTTGAGGTGAGAACATCGCGGGGGACATATAGCGCGGGGCACCTGGTGATTGCGGCGGGGCCGTGGGCGGAGTCGGAGCTGGCGGGGGTGTTTCCGCTGCGCGTGACGCGGCAGGTGATGGCGTGGATTCAGCCGCGCGGAGGTGTGACGGATTTTGTGCCGGAGAGGTTTCCGGTGTGGCTGGCGGAGGATCCCGAGGGCGGCGCGGTGACTTATGGATTTCCGGCGATTGATGGCGAGGGCGGCGGAGTGAAGGCGGCGATTCACGGCAGCGATGTTGTGTGTACGCCGGAGACAATTGACCGCGAGATTCATGCGGCGGATCTGAAGAGGATTGTCGAACGCGTGAAGGTGCGGATGCCTGCACTGGATGGAGAAGTGCTGCGCGCGAAGACATGCATGTATACGAAGACGCCGGATGAGAATTTCGTGATTGGGTCGCATCCGCATGTGCCGAACTGCACGGTGGCGTGCGGGTTTTCAGGGCATGGGTTCAAGTTCTCGAGCGTGGTGGGTGAGGTGCTGGCGGATCTGGCTGTGAGGGGAAAGACTGATTTGCCGGTGGGTATTTTCGATCCGGAAAGGTTTGAAGGCAGGGATTAGGGATTAGGGAATAGGGGTTAAGAAAGGCAAAGCAGATTCCCTCCGGAACGACAGAAGAAATTCAAGAGCAAAAGCAAGAACAGAATTGAGGTTTGGGGTCATCGCGGCCCCATACGTGAAGTGGGGCCGCGAGTCTGTTGGAGTTGTGGGGTCTGCCTGCCGGGTGCAGACTACGGGAAGACCGCGAAGAGGTCGCTGAGGTCGCGGCCGTAGGCTGCGTAGCGGATGTAGGGGTAGACACCGAAGATCTCCTGCAATGTCCGGAGCATAGCCGAGTGTGTGTAGTAGAGGCCGTTGGAGTAGTGATTGCCCTTGGCGTAAGGCGAGAGGAGGATCATGGGAATGGGTCCGTCGCCGGTTTGCGCCTCGTCCCACACAATAAAGAGCGCGCCTCCGCTGCGGTAAGCGGTGGAGTTGAGGATCGCGGGGACGTGCTCCTTCAGCCATGTATCGCCGTGCGCGATGCTGTTGCCGCCGCAGGCATCGTGCATGTCGTCGCAGAGGTTGGGCGAGATGAAGTTGAAGCGCGCTACGGTGTTGTTGGCGAGATCGGTGTCGAATTGTGAGAACGGGCGAATGTGGTTGATGCAGTTCGTCGACTTGGTGTTTAAGTTGTTAGTCACGTCGTCGAAGTAGACGAAAGGATCGTGTTTCGGCTGGTAGAGGCGGTTGCCGTTGGAATCGTATGAACCTTCCGGGCTTAGAGGGCAATCGGTGCCGCTGATATTTTCCTCGTACGCTCGCCAGGAGATGCCCGCCTTTTGAAGCAGCGTGGTGAGGTGGTTGGTGGTGGATTGGGGATGCTGGTAGGGAGAGCCGTCATCCCACACGCCGAGAGTGTCACCGGCGTCGAGCCAGAGATAGTTGGGCAGGCTGGGATGGATACCGGGCGGGTTGTTGTAGTCGCGGGCGAATGAGGCCTGCGGGATGAGTGTGTAGTTGATGTAGGGTGCTTCAGGATTGCCGGCGATGTTGTTGGAGGCAGAGCTGCCGGTCCAGTTGTGGTTCTCCATCACGATAACGAAGACGTTCTTGATGTGATGAACTGTCTGCGCGTTGAGAGTGCTGGGGAGAGTGAGAGTGAGTGCAACGAACAGCAAAAGCTGACGACAGAGATTCTTTGATGGGTTGCGCATGAGCGCTCCTTTCGATGGTTTGGGGGATAGAACCCCATCGAACGAGGGCTGGCCCGACGAATCTGTTCTGCTGTCAGTCTAAATGGCTGGAATCGGGAATGTAGTAGCTAGAAGAGCACCGAAGGATACCAGGCTCCGCGAGGTTCATTGTAGAGACCCGTGGTCATCAGCGTCAGAGGCTGTGTGATTCGGAGTCCGTTGGAGAGGCACCAGCGGAGCAGTTCGGTGTTGCGGTTGGGGATGAGGATGCCGGGGCCGCCGTAGGTGTCGGCTGAGGCGAGCAGCGCTTTGAGGTCCTGATTGGACTCGCATGTGGCGTGGCCGAAGAACGCAAGGTTGCTGGCGTATCCGGTGATGCGGCCGCCACGCTCGACGACACGCGCGGTGCCGTGCTCGATCGATTGTGCAAGATCGACGCCGCGATCGAATCCGTGAATCTGCGTGGAGAGCGCATTGCACGCAGCAGGGTCAGAGGCGACGGCGGGGCGAACTTCGCATCCAGCGATGGTGCGCGTGCGGGGAGTGCCCTGCACGCAACTGAGTGGCTCGCGGACATCAAAGCCGAGCGAGGCATAGAGCGACAGCGAACGATTGTGGGAGGCGGCCTGGACGAGGCGAATGCCGGCGGCGCTTTGGAAGTGTGCGCGATCGATAACGGCTTGCATGAGCTTGCGGCCGACGCCGGAATTCTGCGTGGCGGGATCGACGGTGATGGGGCCGATGCCCATGATGATGGAGCGCTCATCGAGCACATTGCTGCCGATAATGCGGCCCTCGACTTCAGCGACGACTGCATGAAAGCCCGGCGCACTGAACATCATGGTTAGGACGCCGATGGCGTGCTCGACATTGGGGAAGTCGCAGGGGAAGTTGTGGCGGGCATTGATGGCAGAGAAGGCGTCGTAGCAGATGCGTCCGCAGGTGGCGGCATCGGCGGGCGTGGCTGGGCGTACGAGGACTTCAGTCTGTGTGGATGCGGGCATGGGTGGGGCCTCCGGGGTGGAGTGAGTATAGCGAAGGACAGGGAATAGGGACTAGGGAGTAGGGAATAGAAAGACAGGGATCAGGGACAAGGGACAAACCGGAAGTTAGAAGAGAGGTACGTCGTACCGGCTGAAAGAACAGTCTCGGCGACGAGCGTGATGTACTGACAGCAAGATGTCCTGGAAATCTGTTGTTCGCTTTGTTGTTGGCGTGGTGATTATCGCGGCCGTGTACTTCCTGTTCATTCGGAAGCAGGGTGGCGGGCCGGTGCATGAGGAGAGGCACGAGTCTCCGCGCGAGTCGAGGAGACCGGAAACTCGTGGCGGTGAGACTGCGGGCGCTGCGGGGCAGGTGATCTGCGATACGCAGTATTTCGCGCACTGGACGGAGCCCGGAATGGGCGCGTGCAAGGTGCGGATGCGCAACGGCTATCCGGTGCCGGATGCGAAGTGCACGCCGGGCGGGGTCAATCCTTCGGTCACGACGAACGTGATGCGAGATCCTGAGTGGCGCACCAAGACGGTGCGCAATTGCGCGTCCAGCGAGGCGCAGAAGCATGTGGCGTATCGCTGGTATGACATCGAGAAGCCGCAGGTGAACTCGAATCAAAATCAGGTCTGCGAGCTGGACCATCTGGTTCCCTTGGAGCTGGGCGGGGCGGATGGGCTGGGGAATATATGGCCGCAGTGCGGTCCGGATGCGGTGGCGCTGAATCAGCGGTACTTCAAGCAGAAGGACCACGTGGAGAATTACCTGGCTGATGAGGTGAAGGCGGGGAGGATGTCGCTGACCGAGGCGCAGAAGGGCATTGCGAAGGATTGGACGCAGTATTTGAACGATGCGGATTTGTGGTGCGGAAGAACGGGGAAGTGCTGAAAGGCAGGGAAGAGGGAGTAGGGAATAGGGAATAGAAAGCAACTACAACCGCAGATCCTTCGACTGCGCGGGACGGTGATGCTGTCCCGCTTCGCTCAGGATGACAACGCTTCGGTGCTGGTTTGGAGAGAAGTCAAAAGCAGGTTCTTCGCCTGCGGCTCAGAATGACAACTTGTGTGGATGACTTCAGGCCGCTAACCGAGGAGACCGTCAACGAAGGCTTCGGGGGAGAACTCCAGCAGGTCGGACATTTTTTCGCCTACGCCTACGAAGCGGACGGGCAGATTCAGTTCGCGTGCGATGGCTACGGCGATGCCGCCTTTGGCGGTGCCGTCGAGCTTGGTGAGGACGATGCCGGTGACGCCGGCGGATTGGGTGAAGAGGCGCGCCTGCTGCAAGCCGTTCTGGCCTGTGGTGGCGTCCATGACGAGAAGGACTTCGTGTGGCGCGTCGGGGATGAGGCGCTGGGCGGTGCGGCGCATTTTTTCGAGCTCGTCCATGAGGCCGGTCTTGGTGTGTAGGCGGCCGGCGGTGTCGACGTAGAGGTCGGCGATGCTGCGCGCCTTGGCGGCGGAGATGGCGTCGTAGAGGACGGCGGCGGGGTCGCCGCCCTGCTTGGTCTTGATCATTTCGACACCGGAGCGCGAGGCCCAGACTTCAAGCTGCTCGATGGCAGCGGCGCGGAAGGTATCAGCCGCGCAGAGAAGCACGGAGCGGTTCTGCGACTTGGACCAGGCGGCGAGCTTGCCGCTGGTGGTGGTCTTGCCGGTGCCGTTGACGCCGACGAGGAACGTGACGCGGGGCGGCTCGGCCGGCTGGACGATTGGCTTCTGCGTCGAGTCGAGGATGGACTTGATCTGCTGCTTGAGGAGGTCGCGGAGTTCGGCGCCGCCTTCAATGGCCTGACGGCGAGCGCGGTCGCGAAGGGCGTCGATGATTTCGGTAGTCGTCTGAACGCCGATGTCGCTGGTGATGAGGGCGGCCTCGAGGTTTTCGAGATCGCTCTCGTCGACCGTGCGGGTCATGGCGACGATGCCTTCGATCTTGGAGCCGAAGGACTCGCGGGTGCGCGTGACCGCGTCGCGCATGCGGCTGAAGAATCCAGATTTCTTTTCTTCAGGTTCCTGCGGTTCTTCGGGCTTCTTCTCGGGTTCTTCGTTCAGGCTGCCAAATAGGCTGATGAATGACATAGCTCTCTTTAAGGATAAGGGATTAGGGGCTAGGTGTTAGGGATTAGGGTGGGGAGCAGGAGATCGATATGCGGGTGGGGACGGCGTGGATGGTGCTGCTGGTTGCCGGGGTGCTGGAGACTGCCTGGGCCGTGGGGCTGAAGTATACGCAGGGGTTTACGCGGTTGTGGCCGTCGGTGGCCACGGGCGCAGCCGCAGTTGCGAGCATGGTGTTGCTTGCGATTGCGGTGAAGGTGATTCCGGTGGGGACTGGGTACGCGGTGTGGACGGGGATCGGCGCGGTGGGAACGGCGCTGATCGGGATGGTGTGGCTGGGAGAGTCGCGGGATGTGCTGCGAGTGCTGTGCCTCGCTTTGATTGTGGCGGGAGTTCTGGGGTTGCGGTTTGTAGCGGAGCAGTGACTACAGGGAATAGGGAACAGGGAATAGGGAGTAGAAAGACAGGAGATATAAACCGAGAGGGTGACGTTGACGATGCGTCGCGCGGAATTAGTCGACGCCGAAGTCGAAGATCCAGTTGCTGAGGTGGTTGTACTCGGGAATGCGCTGGACGATCGCGTATTCGCCTGGAGTGAGCGGCTTGGCGGGAGTGATTTTGAGCCAGCTGTCGTCATCTGACGGAGTGGCCGTTGCCTCGATCACGGTTTCCTGCAGAGTGGGTTTCTGATGAGGGCCGGGGTTGTTGTACCAGGCGACGACGCGCTTGTTTGCAGCGGGGCGAAGGCGGACCAGGGAAAAGATGAGTGGAGCGCTGGGGGGTGGTTTGTGGTTCTCCTCGTCTTCTCCCTTGCTGTAGGCCACGTAGAAGATGGCCTGACCTGCGTGAATGCGAACCGTGGCGCGGGTTCCGCGAAGGATGGCGCCATCGCGGGTCTTGCCGGGGGATGCAGGGGGGAGCTTTGCAGGGTCAGTGATGGTGGCCGTATTGCGCGTGAGCGGGTGAAGCGCTGGTGTGCTGTCGGGGCTTTCAAGGACCCAGACGATTGCGTCTCCATTAACGCGAAGGCCGGGTGCGACTTCGAGGCCTGCGGGCGCCGATTGGCTGGAGGCCGGCACGCTGATGATCAGAATTGAGGCCAGAATCGACAGGCACGCGATGATGGATTTCACGGCGTCCATGGTACGGCAGGGAAGTTGGTTGGCTCAATTGACTCTTCTGATGCGAGATGGCTTGACGGCGATACCTTGATATCAACTAAAATCGCCGCGTAGTGACGAGCGAGTGTGGAATTACGTATGGAACGACGCTGCGTGTGAAAGACACATGCCTTTGCCTGCATGTGCAACGCGCTGCGCGGTCGCTGGCTCGGCGGTTTGATGAGGCGTTTCGGCCATTCGATTTAACGAACCAGCAATTCTCGTTGCTGATGTCGCTGAATCGGCCGGAGCCGCCACCGATGGGTCCGGTGGCGGAATTGCTGGCGATTGACCGCACCACTCTGACGGCGGCCCTGAAACCGCTGGAACGGCGAGGGCTGGTGAAGGTAATGCCGAATCCGCAGGACGGCCGGAGCCGGGTGCTCAAGCTGACGGTGAAAGGGAAACAGTTGCTGGAGAAAGCAATGCCGGTTTGGGAGAGTACGCACGCAGAGCTAGATGAGAAGCTGATGGGTGAGTCGGAGAGTTTGAGGAAGGCCTTGATGGCCCTGATGTAAAAGCAGGGAATAGGGAATAGGAATAGAAAAGCAAGAACAAAAACAAAAGCAACAACACAAACGGGTTCTTCCCCTTCGTTGAACTCAGGCGCGGGTGATAACTTTTTGCGGTGCGCTCAGGATGACAAGTTTCTTGTACGAGATGTGTTTGAGATTCCACGAGGAGGTCGGGAGCAATGAGCTCAGTACGTGTGCTGGTGGGGACGCATAAGGGTGCGTTCGTGTGCGAGGCGGATGGCAAGCGGGACAAGTGGACCGTCAATGGGCCGTTCTTCGGCGGGTGGGACATTTACCACATGAAGGGTTCGCCGGCGGACCCGAACCGAATCTACGCGTCGCAGACGAGCGGTTGGTTCGGGCAGGTGGTGCAGCGCTCGGATGACGGCGGGAAGACGTGGTTCCAGCCGGGCGTGAAGCCGGGCGAAGAGGCGCAGAGCTGGCCGCCCAAGCCGAGCAACAAGTTTGCCTATGACACGAGCGAAGGGAGCGGTACGCCGCTCACTACGCACCAGTGGTATGACGGCACGCAGCATCCGTGGGAGTTCAAGCGGGTGTGGCACTTCGAGCCTTCACCGGTCGATCCCAACGTGGTGTATGCGGGAGTGGAGGATGCGGCGCTGTTCAAGTCAACGGACGGAGGCGAGAGCTGGCACGAGTTGTCGGGGTTGCGTGGGCACGGCACGGGGCCGCAGTGGATGCCCGGCGCCGGCGGCATGGGGCTGCACACGATCATCATCGATCCAAAGAACCCGGATCGGATTTACATTGCGATCTCGGCGGCCGGCGCGTTCCGCACGGAAGACGGTGGCAAGACGTGGAAGCCGATCAACAAAGGGCTCTCGTCGCAGTTTATGCCGGATCCGAATGCGGAGATCGGGCATTGCGTTCATCACATGGCGATCCATCCGTCGCGGCCGGACGTGCTGTTCATGCAGAAGCACTGGGATGTGATGCGCAGCGACAACGCAGGTGACCTGTGGACCGAGGTGAGCGGCAATCTGCCCACCGATTTCGGATTCTGCATCGACGTGCATGCGCACGAGCCGGAAACGCTGTACGTGGTTCCGATCAAGAGCGACTCGCTGCATTACCCGATTGACGGCGCACTCAAAGTGTTCCGCAGCAAGACGGGCGGCAACGAGTGGGAGGCGCTGACGAAAGGGCTTCCGCAACAGAACTGCTATGTGAATGTGCTGCGCGATGCGATGGCTGTGGATCGGCTGGATGATTGCGGGATCTACTTCGGAACGACGGGCGGACAGGTGTATATGTCGCCGAATGGCGGAGACACGTGGCAACCGATCGCGGAGAATCTGCCGGCGGTGCTGAGCGTTGAGGTACAGACGCTGTAAGGCAGGGAACAGGCAACGGGGAACAGGGAACAGAAAGCGGCGCGGTGGTGACATGGACCGCGCTGCTTTCTTACGTGCGGGGTAGGAATAGCTATGGAGAATCAATCGACGGCGGCGGTGCGGGTGTGTTTGCCATTTCATCTGCGGAACCTGGCGCAGGTAGGGCCGGAGGTGACGGTGAACGCAGCGCGTCCGGTAAGTGTGAAGTCGGTGCTGGACGCGGTGGAGGCGAAGTATCCCATGCTGCGCGGCACTATTCGCGACTACGACACCGGAAAGCGGCGGGCCTTTTTGCGCTTCTTTGCATGCGCGGAAGACTTCTCGCTTGTTCCGATGGAAACGGAACTGCCGGAGGCGGTAGGGGATGGGAAAGAACCGTTGCTGGTGGTGGGTGCGATCGCGGGCGGCGTGGGAGACGATTAAGGATATTTCTTGTCTGATTTCAAGCGGTGCATGTATGCTCCGGGGCATGAGACCACCGCGGACACTCAGCCCGATGCTTGTCGCAGCCATCACCGTGTTTCTCGTGCATGCTCCGGGATGGAGTCAGCCGACCGCTGCAAGCCAGGACGGCAGCGTTAAACAGGACGTGAAGGCCGCCGGTCAAGACACGAAGGCCGCAGCGAAGGATGCTGGGCACGAAGTCAAGACGGGGTCCACCACGGCGGCTCACGCAACGGCAAACGGCACCAGGAAGGCCGCCCACGCAACTGAGCACGGTGCTGTGAAGGCCACTCACGCGACCGAGCATGGTACCCAGAAGGCTGCGCACGAAACAAAGGCGGAGACGCAGAAGGCAGCACACGCAACGGAGAAGGACACGAAGCAAGTGGCGCGCGCCACTTCGCAGGAATCGAAGAAGGCTGCCGATGCGACTGAGAGGGGCTCGAAGAACGCGGCTCATGCAACGGCCCATGGCACGAAGAAGATTTGGGATAAGACGAAGAGCACTACGGAGGGCGCGGTGCATGGCGCCAAAGAGGGCGCGGAGAAATAGACCGAGTAGGTCGAGACTCGTTACTGATTAGATTTTGACTGCGGTTGCCGCGACGGCAGTCCGGTTGTGCAAGGCAAAGCGCCGCAGAAGGGCCGATCAGCAGATCGGCGCGACTTCATTCCAAGAGTGAGTGAATTGTGCGGGCGTGGGTCCGCGCCTTGCTTTTCTCCATCCTTTCTCAGTTCACATCTCACAAGTGTCCTGTCGAGGTGCTGCCGGCCGAACAGCTATGACGCAGGACACATTTCCTATTGTTAACATTGTGTAAATTTGCGGACTATAATCCACAAGTCCGCGAACGGAGATTCTCGCTCTACGCGATGCCTATCGCGGGCGGAAACGGCCGTTACGGCCTCTGATGCTGCCCTTCGGGGCTTGTGTCGGGTTGGGGAGGGGCCATGGGTATCCTGTTTCGGTCAATCGCTTCCAGAGTCCTTCTGGTTTTTGCGGCCGTTACTATCTTTCTGCAAAGCGTGCCGGCAGGAGCCAGCAGCGACAAGCATTTCGATCAGCTTCGCAAACGCGCAGAGAAGGGCGATCCGACGCAGCAGCTGGAGCTGGCGGAGGCCTATCTCACCGGCGCGGGAGTGAAACAGGACATGGCGCAGGCCGCGCACTGGTACGAGCAGGCGGCGCGGCGGGGCAATCCGCAGGCAGAAAACCAGATTGGCTTCTTTTATCAAGCGGGTATAGGCGTGCCGGTTGACCCGGTGCGGGCGTTCCACTGGTATCAGCTTGCGTCGGCTTCGGGATTGGTATGGGGCAAGGTGAACCTGGGTGTGGCTTATCTGAACGGGATCGGAACACCGAGGAACGCGTCGGCTGCGCGGCACTTGTTTGAAGAGGCCCTTGAGAAGGGCAATGGACTCGCCGCGGACTACCTGGGACACATCGACTACATCGGGCTGGACGGGCCGCCGGATATCGGTGCTGCAGAGAAATGGTTTGCACAGGGCGCCAAATTGCATGATCCAATCGCAGCGTACGATCTGGGCTTGCTGTACTCAGAGTGCGATGATCATGCGCGCGATCTGCGCAAGGCTGCGGAATGGTTTCGCTCTTCGGCTGATAAGGGATATGCTCCTGCGCAACATGCGCTGGGGCGGCTGCTGGTGAACGAGCCGGAGTTGTCAGAGTCGCCCCAGGAAGCGCGGATGCTGCTGGAAGAAGCATCCAGCGTGGGGATTTGGAAGTCGTCAGCGGTGCTTGGTGTGTTGGCGCGCGGGGGCGGCGGCTTCGGCGAGGCCTCGGATGTGGCGCGGGCGTACTACTGGTTTACGCTTAGCGAACTCCAGGGCGGTGAGATTGCAAAGCAGACGGTAGACCGCGATCTGCGAGCGCTGCGTGGGATGCTTTCAGAGAGCGAGCAGACCAGGGTGGCGGCCGAAGCGCAGAAGTGGTTTGCGCAGCATCCTAAGCCGATTGTGTTTTTGTCGGGCGCAGACCGGGCTGATCATTTGCGCATGACTGCCGTGATGGGGGCGAGCGCGAGGGCTGGAAGCGGCGAATAAATCGGTGAGGGAGCGAGGTTTTGGAGGTAGGGAGTAGGGAATAGGGATTAGAAAACAGTACTGCCGACGTAGCGAGGTTGAGGCCAAACGCAACAACGGCCCGGGAGGAGTTTCCCGAGCCGTTGCCGGTGATCTGTTGGGATTGGACTAAGGCCATCGCGCTGCCGCGAGTCCGTTTGGCCCGGCGGGTTGATTTCCGCTGGGGACTTACAACCAGGTCTGGGGCGCGATGCCCTAGGCCTCAGTCACCTCACGTTGGTAGCAACTATTACAGTCAGATTTCATCAGCTGGATCAACCTCCTTTCCCGTGTATTTTCAAAATATCCCTGGGTAACTAGTTTGTCAACGGGGTTGGAGCGGCGACGTGGCGGAGGGGCAAAGCAAAAGGGACATCGAGTGTGCTCGATGTCCCTTTTGGCTTCGGAACTGAACCGATGAACTGCGTCTACGTGAGCGCCAGGTTCATGTTGTCGATGGCTTCGTCGATTTCCTGATTGCTCTTGAAGCCGACGGTGGCGCAGTCGATCTTGGCGGTCTGGAAGGCGAAGCGCATGGCGGCGACGCGGTCTTCGTGCTGGGTGAAGGTGCCGTCGCCGACGAGCTTCATGCTGATCACGCCCATGCCATCTTTTTGGACCTGATGGACATGCTTGACGACTTCCTGGATGCCGTCGGGGTTGTTGCCCTCGTTGTAGACGTTGCCGTCCATGCGGGTGCCCTTGTGGTTCATGCGGATCATGGCGACCTGAAGCCACGGATTGCCGGGCGCCTGGCGCAGGGCGGGCAGGCCGTGGAAGCTGGCACCGCGCGAGAGGATAGTTTTCTTCGACTGGAGGTGGTCAATAGCGTCCTGCCAGTTTTTGGTATCCGAGACCCAGTTGCCTTCATGCTGCCAGTGCAGCAGCATGATGTCGAAGTATTCCATCTTGTGCGTGCGCAGCATGTCTTCGAAGCGCTGATGCGGATCGCCACTGTTTGTGGTCACCTTGGTCATGAGCACGTAGCTGTCGCGGGGGTAGGGCTTAAGGGCTTCGCCGAGCATGGCGGGTGTCATGTAGGACTCTGCTGTCTCAAAGAAGCGGATGCCGCGCTCGTAGGCGTAGGCCACGAGCTTGCTGAAGTCCTTCTGCCCAAGCGAGTACTGTACATGACCGTTGAAGGAGCCGGTGCCGAAGGCGAGCCGCGTGACCTGGACGCCGGACTTACCGAGCGTGACCTTGTCGAGGGCGGTGCGCTTTTCAGCGACGAGGGGAGCGGCGGTAGCGATTGTGCCGACAGCGATGCCGGTCTTGAGGAAATCGCGACGGGAGTAGCCGTTCATGCGGGACCTCCAGGTGAATCGGCTCGGGGTAAACCGATTGGGTGAATGGTAGCAGGAAAGCAGGGAACAGGGAACAGGCAAGAGGGAACAAAGGATCTGGGCGCACGTGAAATTTTCGTTGACATGCGCACAATGGTTAGTGTTCACTTACGTAAGTGGATACTTACCTACAAGCCGGATTGGATGCCCTGGGTGATGCGACGCGGATGGCGATTTTCCAGCGGCTGGCGAACGGGCCGCTCGCGGTGAACGAGATTGCGGACACGCTGCCGGTGAGTCGTCCGGCGGTGTCGCAGCACCTGAAGGTGCTGAAGGATGCGGGACTAGTGCAGGACAGGCGCGATGGAACACGGAGGTTGTATCAGCTGGACCCGGAAGGCGTAGCGCGGCTGAGAGCGCACTTCGACCAGATGTGGACGAAGGCGCTGAGCAGTTTTCAGGAAGCGGTGGAGAAACCAGCCAAGGAGGTGAGGGGTGGAAAGCAGCGTGGAAGCAGCCGTCGTAATTAAGAGTGTGCGGGTAAAGGCATCGAGGGAGCGGGCCTTCAGCGTGTTTGTGGAGCAGATGGAGACGTGGTGGCCGGCGACACACCATATCCAGAAAGATCCGTTTGAGCTGATTGTGGTGGAGCCGCGCGTGGGCGGCCGCTGGTATGAGCGCACGGTGACGGGCCAGGAGTGCGACTGGGGCACAGTGCAGGGGTGGGATCCGCCGAATGGGGTGCGCCTCTCATGGCATGTGGGGCCGGGGCACGACTCGCCGGACTGGGTGGCCGATATGGATCCCGCGAAGGCCAGCGAGGTGGAGGTGCGGTTTACGGCTGTGGATGAGGGGACTACGGTTGTGGAGTTGATTCATAGTCATCTGGAGCGCCACGGCGAGGGCTGGGAGCAACTGCGTGCCCTCTTCGATGGGCCGGGTGCATGGGTTTCCATTCTCGAGGCATTCGCGAAGAAGGTGGATGAGGAGGATGCGCTATGAGGGCTGCGATCTTCTTGCGGACGGCTGCTGTGCTGGTAGGGATCCAGTCGGTGCTGCATACCGTGGGTGGTGTGTTCGGGAAGCCATTGCCGGGAGCGGCGGAGACCGCGTATGCCGCGATGAAGTCCAATCACTTTTTAGTGATGGGACAGGATCGCAGCTACTGGATGTTCTTCATCGGGTTCGGGCTATGCATGACGGTATCGATGGTGATGGAGGCGGTGGTGTTCTGGCTGCTCGCCTCGGCTGTGGCACAGCAGGGAGTGCGGCTGCGGCCCATTGTGGCGGTTTTCACAGTGGGGTACACGGCGCTCACGATTCTTGCCGGTATGTTCTTCTTTCCCATTCCGACGGTGTGGGATGTTCTGGTGGTGGGCTGCTTGTTCGCCGCAACGGTAAGTCTGAAGCCGGTGCGGATGGCGGCTGAGGTGCGTGCGTAGTCTCTTAGCATGGCCTTGCCTGTCGGCAGAAGGAATGGCTGCATGGCTACCAGCTATGCAGCCATTCTTCGTCATGGCCGATGCGGACGGGGGCATTGAAGAGCTCGGTCAGGCGCGCTTCTGTGAGTAGCTCGGTGCGCGGACCGTCGGCGACTATTCGGCCATCGCGCATGAGGATGATGCGATCGATCTCCGGGAGTATGTCGCCGAGATGATGCGTGACCAAGACGAGGCCTGTGCCTTCGGCTGCGAGGCGACGCAGCGTTTCGCGGAGTTCGCGCTGTGCGGCTAGGTCCAGCGCGTTCGAAGGTTCATCGAGCAACAACTGCTGTGGACGATGGACGAGCGCGCGGGCGATGACGATGCGGCGCTTTTCGCCGGCAGACATTTCGCCGACTAGTTGATCGGAGAGGTGCGAGGCTTCCATGCGCTCGAGAGCTTCGCCGGCACGTTCGCGCATTTCGTCTGTCACATGCAGATTGGGCCAGAGGGTTGACGCGGAGAAGAAGCCCGCGGTGACGGCGTCGAGGCCGGTGGTGACGGCGGTGCGCTCGCCGGGCAGGTCGGCAGCGACAACACCGAAGTGCTTACGGAGCTGCGTTAGGTCCCAGCGCTCGCGGCCGAAGATGCGCACAAGCATGCCGTCGATCACCATTGGATAGATCTGGCACGTCATGGTGAGGATAAGCGTGGATTTTCCGCAGCCGTTGGGGCCGAGGATGGCGACGTGCTCGCCGGTGCGGATGGAGAGGTTTACATCGTGCAGCACGATGCGGTCGCCGCGTGCGACGTTGACGTTGCGCATTTCGAGGAAGTCTTGCGTGTGCGTTTCCGGTGCTGCCTGCATCGGGCCTCCACCTGCTAGATTAAATTGTTGAAACCATCCCATTCCGCGCGCCTAGTTGGCGCCGGGGTTCCGGAACAAATGAGCGACATTTCACAACTGGTGATTCCCCGGGGCTTTCGCTTCGGGGCGACGAAGGCGGGTCTCAAGGCCAGCGGACGGACTGACTTTGCGGTAATTGTGGCTGACGCGCCGGCGAGCGCCGCGGCGGCGTTTACGGCGAACCGCGTGAGTGCCGCACCGCTGCAGGTGGACAAGGAACATCTGCGCGCGACTGGCGGAAGAGTGCGTGTGGTGGCCATCAATGCAGGCAACGCGAACTGCGCTGTGGGACAGGCCGGATTGGATGCTGCGCGGGCTACATGCGCGGCTGCGGCGGAAGTGTTTGGCTGCGCGGTGAATGAGGTGTTTCCTTCGTCGACAGGAATTATCGGCGTGCCGTTGCCCGCGGAGAAGCTGATTGCCGTGATGCCGGAGCTGGCGGCTCGGATTGGCTCGGAGTCTGATCATTTTCAGCAGGTGGCGCAGGCGATTATTACCACCGACACGGTGGACAAGACTGCGTTTGCACGCATCGATGTGAATGGCGCGGAGGTGCGCATCGCGGCGACATGCAAAGGCGCGGGCATGATTCATCCGCAGCTGGTGCCGCACGCGACGATGCTGGTCTATGTGATGACCGATGCGGATGTTGAGCCGGCGGTGCTGCAGGTGTACCTGAACGATGCGATCGAGTTGAGCTTCAACCGCATTTCTGTAGACGGCGACACGTCGACTAACGATACGGTGCTGCTGCTGGCGTCCGGCGCGAGCGGAGCGAAGATCGAAACAGGCAATGCTGAGTTCGCGGCTGCTCTGCAGCAGGTTTGCACATCGCTTGCCAAGCAGGTTGTAGCCGACGGTGAGGGCATCACGCATGTCGTGGAGCTGCGGATTGAAGGAGCGGCCAGCGATGCGGATGCGTTGAAGGCTGCGAAGGCGATTGCGCATTCTCCGCTGGTGAAGACGGCGTGGGCAGGGAACGATCCGAACTGGGGAAGGCTGATGGCGGCGGTTGGTTATTCCGGCGCAGAGATCGATCCGGAGAAGATTGACATCTGGTTCGGCGAGCAGCGCATCTGCCGCAATGGTGGGCGGGCGGAGGAGTTCGACGAAGCCGATGCACATGCGTATCTGCAGCAGGCGGAGTTCTCGATCACGATCCAGCTCAACCAGGGCGAAGGCAAGTGCACATTCTGGACGACGGACCTGACGGCTGAGTACGTGCACATTAATGCGGATTACTCGACGTAATGAAGCAGGGAATAGGTAATAGGGAGTAGGGAATAGAAGACAGGTCTGCGGCGAGGATTGTTGTTGCATGAGTGAGAAGAAGAACGGTGCTGGGGAAGAGAAGCAGGAGTTCTCGCTGATTTCGAATGAGACGCTGCTGGAGTTGTATCGCAGGTTAGTGAAGGCGAGCGCGCGGAGTGGACGCAGTAAAGGTTGGGTGTTCGATGCGGCGGCCGTGGCTGTGGCGCAGGATCTTTTCGCGGACGATGTGGTGATCGCGCAGGATGCAGACGTTTTGCAGGTCATGCCGCCGAATGGGCGTGCGGGTTCCGAGTCGAAGGCTCAGTTTGGGGCTGAGTTGGAACGTGCTGCCGGCTTTGCGTTGACGCAAAAGACGAGAAAGAGTGGCAAGGTCGCGGTGGTGTTCGGCGGTGCTGAACACGGACAGGCATGGCTCGATGCGCTGGAGGTTGCGCGGGTGCATCGGCTGCCGATGATCTTTGTCGCCGAATTGCGGGAAGAAGTGGTGCACAAGCGGCGCGGTGCGCGTAAGGAGAGCGGCGCTGAACTGGAGCCGGGGACGGAACTGGCGCGGATTGTCGTCGACGGGCACGATGTGGTTGGGTCGTATCGGGTGGCGCACGAGGCCGTGGATCGGGCTCGGAAGGGCCGCGGTGCGACGCTGATTGAGTGCACGGAGTTTCGGGTTCCCGGACAACGGCGGCAGAATGCGGTTGCTGCGATGGAGAGCTATCTTCGCGGCAAGGGGTTGCTCAAGCAATCTTAGAAGACTTCCCTCAGGGGCTGCAGCCCTGAGAGTTTTGGAATGTTGATAATGTCAGGGCTGAAGCCCTGACCTACCATTCCCTATTTTGCGCGGGGATGGGTGCGGTCGTAGACCTGGGTGAGTTGCGCGGTGGTGAGCTGCGTGTATCGCTGCGTGGTGGAAAGACGCTCGTGGCCGAGCAGTTCCTGAATGGCGCGGAGATCAGCGCCTTCTTCCAGGAGATGCGTGCCGAAGGCGTGGCGCAGCGTGTGCGGATGCACATCTGAGGGCAGGCCGCGCAGCATGGCGAGGCGCTTCACGATGCGGCCGACGCTGCGCGTGGTGAGGCGAGCATCGTGGCCGGGCTTGCCTAGTCCGCGGAGGCGGAGATTTAGAAATAGAGCGGACGATGTTGCCGCAGGCGATGTGGCTGCAAGGCGGGCACTGCGCTCCGCGAGATAGGCGCGTAGGGCCTGCGCCGCGGCATCGCCGAGCGGAACGTAGCGCTGCTTCTGTCCCTTGCCGCGGACCAGGATGGCTTCGTTGGCCCAGTGGATGTCGTTGAGGTTGAGGCCGATGAGTTCGGCGTTACGCATGCCGCAGCCATAGAGCAGTTCGAGGATGGCTTTGTCGCGCGTGGGCCACGCGGCTGCATCCTCTTCCACCGTATCGACGACCCGATTCATCTGCTCGATGGAGGGAACACGGGGCAGATGCTTTGGCAATTTGGGAGTAGATACAAGCGCAGCGACATTTTGTTGCACCCGGCCGGTGCGCGCCAGCCACTTGAACCAGCTTCGGATGGACGCGAGTGCCCGCGCGGCTGAAGCCTTCGACAAACCGCGATCATAG
Source organism: Occallatibacter riparius (assembly GCF_025264625.1). Taxonomy (NCBI): domain Bacteria; kingdom Pseudomonadati; phylum Acidobacteriota; class Terriglobia; order Terriglobales; family Acidobacteriaceae; genus Occallatibacter; species Occallatibacter riparius. The sequence continues at coordinate 5,544,288 of NZ_CP093313.1, read as the reverse complement.
AGCGTGCTGAGATACGAGCGGATGTGCGTGTGCTCGATGCGATCGGGGGCCTGATCGGCTCCGTAGGTTGCGGTGACCCACGCTGCGAAGTTATGCAGTTCGCGATCGTAGGCGCGGAGCGTGTGCGCGGAGGAACCGTGCTCATTCGCAAGAACGCGGATATATGCGGAGACTAGCTCGCCGAGAGTGCTGTTGCCAGGTAATGATTCCGCTGGATCGGCCGGCGCGGCGCTCATGCGGATTCCTCAAGGGAATCATCAGTGGTGGCGACGATGTTTTCCTCTTGCGCGGGAGGCTCGATGGCGCGGCGCGTGGCGCGGGGATGATGAAGGCGGTGCACAGCTTTCAGCCGGCCGAGCGCGAGATGCGTGTAGACCTGCGTGGTGGAAATATCGGCGTGGCCGAGCAGGGTTTGTACACTGCGCAGGTCGGCGCCATGCTCCACCATGTGCGTGGCGCAACTGTGGCGCAGCATGTGCGGGCTGGCGTTGTTGTTGGCGATCTTGACGAGGTGCCAGACCCACTGGCGTGTGAGAGGCATTCCACGCAGGGAGAGAAACAGGCGGGCAGAGTCGCCGGGGTGCGTACTGGCGCGACGCGTGCGGATACGTGCTAGATGCGGCCGGCCTTCGGCGAGGTACTTTTCGAGTGCGTCGACGGCGGCTACGCCGATGGGCACGATGCGTTCCTTGTCGCCTTTGCCGCGAACCAGAACGCGGCCGGCGTCTAGGGAGAGATCGCTGACGGAGAGGCCGACAATTTCAGACACGCGCAGGCCGGCCGCGTAGAGCAGTTCGAGGATGGCGCGATCGCGGAATGCCGTGGCACGGGCTTGCGGATGCGAGGCGGCGAGCGCAGCACGCTCGAGCATCTCGTTCACTTCAGGTTCGGCGAGCGATTTGGGCAGGACCTTCCAAGATTTTGGCGATTCGATGTTGATGGTGGGATCGTGGTGAATGCGGCGATCGAGCAGCAGCCATTTGTAAAAGCCGCGGAGACAGCTCAATTTGCGCGCGGCGGAGCGGGAATCGATGTTATGCGTACGCAGATGTTCGAGAAAGGCGGAGACATCCTGCTGAGTGGCGCTGAGGAGGACGCCGTGGCGGGATTCGAGGAACTCGGCGAAGGTGCGGAGATCGCAGAGATAGGCCTCGCAGGTGAGGGGCCTCAGTCCTTTCTCCACGCGCAGATAGACCTGGTAATCCTTCAGCAACGCCGCGTTTCCCATGTCACTCACATGTCCGATTATGGCTGTGTGGCGGGTTGCGCGGAGAGCTAACGTGAGGTCACCGAACCACGTTGTCAACGAATCAAGGAGAGCAATAGTACAGGAGTATCGGCTACGGGGTAACCTGCTCGCGGAGAAGTCGCTGAAGGTCATGTTCCAGGCTGTCGAGGTTGGTTTCGCCCTTGTAGCGGGCCGTGATGTTGCCCCGGCGGTCTATGAGGAAGGTGAGGGGTAAGCCCAGGATGCCTCCGTACTCTGTGCCGATCTGCTCATCGCCCATGACGATGGGGTAGTTAACGGGGCGCTTGCGCAGGAGTGCAGTCACGGGGGCCGCGTCGTCGTCCATGGAGACGCCGATGATCTGGAGGCCATCGGCGCCATAGCGGGTCTGCCAGTCAGCGAAGCGCGGCATTTCGATCTGGCAGGGCGCACACCAGGTGGCCCAGAAGTTGAGCAGGACGACCTTGCCGCGGTAGGCTGCAAGATCGATCCGCTGCTTGTTCAGGTCCTCGCGAACGAAGGAGGGCGCCGGCTTGTGCAGTAGTGGGTCTGCGGGCTGGGCGCCCGCGATCATGGATGCGATGAGGAGACTGACAGCGAAGAAGCGACGGGTGTGCATTGCCTACTTCTCTGTGGGATAGCCCTTGCTGACCCAGTCGTCGCCGAAGTTGTTGGCCATGTAGAGCACCTTGACGTTGGTGTAGCCGAGGTCGGCGAGGCGCTTGTAGGCGGGGCCGACGTTGGGGCAGCGGTTCCAGGGGCAGCAGCCGCAATAGAGCACGATGAACTTGTTCTTCGGCAGCGGTGCGACGGCTTTCTCAAGAAGATCGAGGCCAGCGGCTTGCGAGCCGGGACCGGCGTACACCGATCCTTTGATGTGCGCCTGTCTGAAGAAGATCTGAGATCCCACCTGGATAACTAGCGGTGGTTGCTTCAGGCCTTCTACCGATCCCATGAGCAGACTGTTGAGGTGTTCCGGCCTGATCAGGTTGGAATCGGGAATGGTAGTTGCGCTTTGCGGCGCGGGCGAGAATTGGGCGTGGGCTGTGGAGGCGAAGAATCCTGAAAGTGCGATGAGAAATAGAGCAAGAGAAGTGCGAATACGCATGCCGGGTCCTCAGTTTGCGGAACAGACACGTATAGCAGCAGGGGGAGCGCTGGCGCAAATCGGGCGGCGGTGAATCAGCTTGATCATCGTTGCGATTCAGGCATTTACGGTCTGTTCACGTGCAAAAGAAGTGCAATTAGACGAGAATGGTAGATGACGACGAGATAAGGACTAGACGATTTTGAGAGCTATACAGATGGAAGCAGGCGAGTGGACTCGCCAGGAACTGGAAGAGAGGGTTCGGGAGATTGCGCCGAAGCTGGCTGTGTTTGACTGCGACGGCACCCTGTGGGGCGGCGATGCCGGACTCGGGTTTATGAATTGGACGCTCGAGCAGGGGATTGTGTCGCGCGGCACAGCCGATTGGATTGACACGCGGCACCGGGCGTATCGGGCGGGCGAGGTGAGCGAGGTTCAGATCTGCGGCGAAATGGTGCAGATCTACGCGGGGCTGCACGAAGACGAGTTGCAACGGGTGGCGGCGCAGTATGTGCGCGAGTTCGTTCAGCCGCAGGTGTTTGCGGAGATCCAGGCACTGGTTGAGCAGCTGCAGGGTCGGGGAACCGAGATCTGGGCGGTGAGCTCGACGAACAAGTGGGTCATCGTCGAGGGTGTGGGGATGTTCGGCATTCCCGAGGAGCGCGTGCTGGCAGCCGAGGTCGCGGTGAAGGACGGCATCATCACCAGCGAAATCGTGGACGTGCCAACTGACGAGGGCAAGGCGGAGTCGCTGCGGCGCGTGGGGATTACGCGGCCTGATGTGGTGTTCGGCAACTCCGTGCACGATTTGGCCATGCTGGAGATTGCAGCGCACGCGTTCCCGATTAATCCGTCGCCGGCGCTGCTGGAGGCGGCGGCGCGCAACGGTTGGGGACATTATCGGCCGGCGGCTGCGCCGGGGGCTTTCAGTGACATCACAGGGCTGTGACGATTCTTTTCATCCGGTTGCGGCCGTGCGGAAGGTACTCAGTTCGGCACTGAATATTGCGCTGCGCTCACATTCGCCTTTCCTTTGACTCCGGTAAACTAGGTTCGTGGACAGTGTTCCCCAGAACGGCAATTCCAAACCTGCCGGACCGGCGTTGCGTTTTGTTGCGGCTGCGCTGATCGTGCGCGGGGGCGAAGTCCTGATTTGTCAACGGCGTCCGGACCAGCCGATGGGACTGCAGTGGGAGTTTCCCGGGGGTAAGATCGAGGCCGGCGAGAGCCCTGAGCAGGCGCTCGCGCGGGAACTGGATGAAGAGCTCGGAATACAGGCGCAAATCGGGCCGAAGGTGACCCATATCCGGCACAACTATCGGCATGGTGGCGCGGTGGACCTGCAATTTTTCGCGGTGCGGGAGTTTGCGGGTGAGCTTGAGAATCGGATCTTCGCGCAGTTGAAGTGGAGCCGGCTTGAGGATTTGCCGGAGTACGATTTTCTGCCTGCCGATCGGGGATTGATCCGGGATCTGGCGTCGGGGAAGCTGCTTTAAGCGCTTTTACCTGGCTCATTGTCGGCGGCGTAGTTGAAGAGGAGCTGGTTGCCGTCGGGATCCTCGACTACGAGGAGGCGATAGCCCCAGCGGCCGTTTTTGACCACGACGCCTTTCGACTCAAATTCTGAGCGAAGTTCATCAAGCGCAGTGGCGAGTGCATCCGGCGTTTCTGGCTCGACGTTCAGGGAGATGAAGATTAGTCCCTTGCCGACCTGGTCAGGCCAGTTGTGGGCCAAGATGAGCGCGGTGCCTTGCCGCTCGACCTGGGCGACGAGCGCCCTGCCGTCGTCATCGAAGCGCCAGGGACTGGAGAAGCCAAGCTGGTCGATGTAAAAGCGGAGCGAGGCTTCGACGTCGGTCACGGCGAGGATGGCGCGGGCGAACCATTCGGTCATTCGAGGGGCCTCCGATGAGGGTGATCTTAGATTAGTCGCTGGCTTTGGTTCGTGGCTTCGTCGAGCGCAACCGCAGATCCCTCGCTGCGCTCGGGATGACACCCGCTGGGAGGGAAAGGTTCGTGGTCTCCCACCCTTCGCGCGATACGACTGCGCGAAGGATGGGGCACCCTGGTTCGTCTGCCCGTATGATGTGGGTGAAAAAACTCGAGGAGGATGCGTATGCGTGCGGCGATTCTGCAGATGGTCGGAACCGTGCCTGTTTGCGGAGAGTTTCCCGAGCCGGTTGTGGGTGACGAAGCGAGGGACGTCATCGTTCATGTTCATGCCGCAGCGTTGAAGCCGGTGGACAGGCAGATGGCCAGCGGTGCGCACTATGCAAGCGGCGGCGAGGTTCCGCGTGTGTGCGGCTCGGATGGAATGGGGCATCTTGAGGATGGGCGGCGCGTGTTCTTCGGTGGTCCCCGGGCGCCGTACGGTGCGATGGCGGAGCGTACCGTCGTGCCGCGCGCGTTCACGTTTCCTGTGCCGGAGAACGTGAGTGACGAAACTGCTGCGGCTCTTCCGAATCCGGGTATCTCGGCGTGGCTGTCGCTGGCTTATCGGGCCAAGCTGGTGCGCGGCGAAAACGTGCTCGTTTTGGGGGCGACGGGCGTGACCGGAAAGCTGGCAGTGCAGATCGCGAAGCTGCTTGGAGCTGCGCGGGTGGTTGCGGCGGGTCGGAATCAACAGGCGCTGGACGCGGTGCGCGAACTGGGAGCCGGTGCGACGATTTCTCTCGCTTTGCCGGCCGCTGAACTCAGCGAGGCGTTTGCGCGGGAGGCGGGCCAATCGGGATTTCAGGTTGTGATCGATTACGTGTGGGGCCAGTCTGCGGAGACGTTTCTGTCGGCGATAACACGGAAGGAATTCGCTGCGATTCAATCCGAAACGCGCTACGTGCAGGTGGGGGAGAGCGCAGCGCCGACCATTACGCTTCCAGCGGCCGTGCTGCGGAGTACGGCGATATCGATCATGGGGACTGCGGGGATTCCGCCGCGGGAGGTGCTGACCGACGCCTTCCAGAAGGTGATGGCGCATGCTGCAAGCGGCGCTCTTCAGATCGAGACGGAACGGGTGGCGCTGGAGGATGTTGAGGAGGCGTGGGAGAGGGACGCGCAGGGGCGACGATTGGTGATTATGCCGTGAAGACCCTGGGCAACGCTCTGACGGGAAATTGCCGCGTCTGCGTTGACATGGGATAGAAATGTCAGCTCATTACCTCGGGACTTTGTAGACGTCGACGTCGTCGCGGGTGAGGATGGCTATTTCGCCGCCGGGTGAGATGGCGTAGCCGGCGGAGCTGGCGGCGGGGTCTTTCACGCGGACGGTGGAGAGGCGCTTGCCGTCGTCGCAGCGATAGATGATGAGCTCGGCTGACTCGAGGTCGGCGACGTGGAACGGCTCGCCGGGAATCATGGGGGTTCCGGATTTGAAGATGCGCACGGCGAACGTGGCGGAAGAGGTGGCTCCGCTGGCGGCGTGTCCTAACTCGCGCAAATAGGACGTTCCGCGCAGCAAGGTGTGGCCGTCGGATCGCAGGACGCTGTAATCGCGGCCGTTGTTCTTGCTGCAGGTGACAAGGAAGAGCAGATCGGGCGGGAGGCTCGACACCTCGGGCGTGCAGGCGGACTGGAATCGGGTGAGCGTGCGGGTGTTGTTGTCCCAGGTGCGCAGGAGCAGGGCGTAGTGCTTGTGCTCGCGGCTGGCCTGTCCGGGGGCGAGAACGATTTTGGCCTGGCCTTCGTTGAGGAGGACCGGAGCCGGGGCATCGGAGTTGCCGAGCGCCGCGCCGAGGGTCTCAAAGCGGCTGTTCATGAGGAGGACTTCGACATCTTCATCGGGATCGCGCTTGAGGGAGTCGGCGAGCGAGGCGTGCAGGTTCGGGGTGTGCCGCTCGCGCACCACGCCAATGGCGATGATCTGACCGTCAGGCGAGACGCGCGCGAAGGCGAGGGGGCCGGCGAGGGAGATACGCTGCTCGACACGCAGTCCTGCACTGTAAATGCGGAGCTCGCTGCCCTCATGGACGAGTACGCGATATCCGGGAAGATGCCAGAGGAATTGGCGGCGGTCGGGGAGATGCCAGTCAGTGGTGCGGAGCACTTTGCGGCTGGAGGCGTCGATAAGGACGGCGCGGATGATGCGCACGGTGTGGGCGGGCGCGGTGGAGGCGTAACGCGGCACGAGCAGGTGAGGATTGAAGGTGACGAGGAGCTGGCCGGGGCTAAGCCAAGCGAGGGCTTCGTCGTCAGAGGGAGCGGCCATTTCGCTGTTGAGGCGGGCGGCATAGCCGAGGTCGGCGAGGGGAATGCTGCCGGAGAGGGCGGCTTGGGATTCGTCGGGGGCGAGATCGTTGGGCTCGGCGAAAGGTGTGTCTTCGCGCTCAGTAGAGAGGATCTTGATGGGAGGGGTGTGCAGGAAGACGGCGGCTGCGGCTGTGCCGGGTTGGGGAGGAGGGGCTGGCGGGTCCACTTGCGCGGGACGGAGCAGGAGACGGGTGTGCGGCTCGAGCTGGAGGTCATAGAACTTCTCGCTGATCACAGTGGTGCGGTCGGGCGCGGCGGCGATGGCGAGGCGAATGTCTTTGAGACCGCGGGCTTCGCCGGGCCGGAGGGTAGCTGATGCGTTGATGGGCTGAATGGACTGGCGGAGCGAGATGGTCTGAATGCTGCTGGTGGACGGGGTGGGGAGATCGACGGCTGTTTCCTGGAAATCCTGCGTGGGAGCGGCAAGGGCGGCTAGTTGGAGGGGGTACGGTTCGAGGCCGGCGTCGTGGCACTCGGCGCGGAGGAAGTCGAGGGCGAGCTGCGAGGCCGTGAAGTGGGAGTGGGTGGTGGCAAGTCGGACGGTGGCCTGGAGGGTGGCTCCGAAGCGAAGGTGACAGTCGGGGCCGGTCCAATCGTGGAGTACGCGGGCGTAGACGAAGTCGCCTGGTTTGAGGTGGCGAGCGTCGAGGCGGGAGAGGAGTTCGGCTGCGAGGGGCGTTGGGTCTTGTTTCGGGGTTGGGGACGGGGCTTGGGCGCTGAGTGGCACAGCCGCACCGACGAGACACAGAGTGAGGATGCGTGCAGACACATGACCCTCCGGGAAGGGCACCTTCAGGAAAGGAAAACAATTCTGACCTTAGGTTCTGTCTGATCGCGGCTCTCAAACGGGAAGACTGGGTACTGCGGCCGCGTGCTGAATAAGCATAGCTCCGGTGTCAATCCTGTAGCTCGCACGAAGGGCGCGCGTGTTGATCACGCTGCAAGAATGGTTTCGCGCGTCAAATCTGATTGAAATTGCCATGGGGAAGGGGTAGGGGCGGCGATGCTACTCGCCGCGCTGCTGGACGTTGGTGGCGTTGTCGGGGCCTACGTCGGTGTGGGGGTCGGAGGAAGTGTCGCCGGGGAGGCGGGTTATGAGCGGCTCGACGCGGAGGCCAGAGCCGGTGTCGCTGAGTTCGGTACCGACGAGGGGGTCGGAGCCCGCGTGCATGTTGGGGCTGGCTGTAATGTCGTTGCCGTGGGGGTCGCGGAGGCCGATTTGCGGGGCGAGTTCGCGCGAGGGGCGGTCGTTGTATTCGGGGTCGGATTCGAGGGTTTTGCCCACGTGGCGGACGGCGGATTGAGCAGACTGAGTTTCGACTTCATGCTCGCGGGGCTGGCTCTTCTGGGGCTCGTTTTTGCGGTCGGGCATGGTGGCTCCTTTGGAGGATAAGGAAGCGGGGGAGGGGGAGGGAGTTGCCTTAAGGGCAGGGAGCAGGCAGTAGGGAATAGCGAGTAGAAAGCATCTTCTGTGGGGGGCCGGTCCATCTCATCGGCTTTGGAGGGAAGGAGATGGCTACAGAGAAGAAGGGAAGTGAGAGGCAGGAGCCGTCAGGATTCACGCCGCGGACGGGCGGATTGACCAGCGAGTACGCGCGGGAGCAGGGCTGGGATACGAACGAAGAGCAGCGAGCCAAGAGGCCGAAGGAGAAGCAGGAGTACGACGGCGGGCGCGATTATGAATATGGCGCGCAGGATTTTGGCGACACGGCCGTGGACACCAGCAGCGCTCAGCCAACAGGGAATGAGCTGGGGCGCGACAAGAAGTCCGAGGGAGACAAACGGGCGAGAGGCGGCTGCATATGCCGCCTCTCGCCCGATCAGGGCCTAGTTCAGGACCGTCGTGAAGGGGAATCCAGCCTTGACGATGGTCGCGCGGCGGCGGGCGAATCGCATGTTCGCCTCGGAGCGCGAGTGGCAGGGCTCGTCCTCGTAGCCGTTCCACTGGATTTGCTGGCGCGACGCTGACCAGGCGGCGTGAATTTCGCGAACGAGGAAGCGGGGAGCAGCCGAGTCGGCCGAATTGCCGAGGTCGACCAGGCGGAGCTCTACCAATTCGTGGTCTTTGGCGGGGAGATGGGGTGCATTCGACTTCCAGAGGATCTCAACCATAATGGGTCAATCTTGGCTGGATCGGTCCGAATTGTATGTGAGATAGCTCACACGAGGCTGAGAGATACGAAACCCGCAGGGCTGCAGCGTCGATCTCTCAGCCTTTCGAACAGCCTATCGAACTACCAAGGTCAGGCTCTGAGTGGTTGTAACGCTGCCGCTGGATGCGGTGAGCGTTAGGTTGTAGGTTCCGGGCGAGACGTTATGGGCGGTCGGGCCAGGAGAAGAGGAGCCCCCACCGCCACCGCCGCAGGCTGACAAACAAAAGAGGCAGCTTAAAGCAGCTATTCCCAAAAGGGCAGAGAGTGCTCGCGATCTCCGCCGGAAAAGGGGAAGAAGCAGAGCGCTCAAGAGAAGTCCTGCCCCACTTGCTGCGCCGAAGCGATCATGCCTGACCGTGAGCGCGATCGACTGCGAAGTGGTAATCGACACAGAGAAGGTGCCCGAGCCTCCGGAAGCGAGGGGCACGCTGGAAGGCGAGACGTTGCAGGCCGCATAGGTGGGTGCGCCACCACAGGTGAGGGTCACTGTGCCGCCAAATCCAGGGCTTGCCTTCACAGCCAGAGCGTAGCTGGCGGTCGAGCCGCTGGCGACGGTGGCGGAAGTTGAACCGCCAGTCTGGGCGGAAATCGTTAAGCCTGCGGCGCCGGTCCCGGACAAGGCTACTGATTGAGCGCCTCCAGGCGCACTGTCAGTGACGAGTACTGAACCGGATTGCGCGCCAAGCGATGCCGGAGTGAAGGTCACGTCGATGGTGCAGTTAGCAGACGCAGCTAAAGACGATCCGCACTGCGAATCTGCTGTGAACGGGCCCGTGGCCGCAACGGAAGCGATGGTGAGGGGCCCGTTTCCACTGTTCGTAATCGTGATGGACTTACCAGGTGCTGCGGCGCCTGAGACGGCGGTGCCGAAGTCGAGGATTGAGGGGCTGACCGTGGCGATTGGAGAACTCAGGAACAGCGATCCCGTGCCGGCGGCGACCAGAACGTCATCAATCCCGTCGCCGTTTAAATCATTCACCACTACCGCCCCTGACCCGTTGGACGTGAAGGTGACGGGACTTTGGAAGGTGCCATCGCCCTTTCCGAAGAGAATGTCGAGGTATCCGGGGCCGTTGCCGTATCCGGTCACGGCAAGGTCGAGTTTACCGTCCCCGTTGAAATCGCCTGTTCCTACCTGATTCGGGAAAGAGCTGGGGTCGTAATCAACTCGATTGGGGAAGGTACCGTCGCCCTTGCCCAAAAACACATCGACCTTGAGTCCGGTCGCGATGAGGTCCGGGAGTCCATCATGGTTGAGATCGGCGACGGTGATCGAGTTTGGCAGGTCATCGGTCGGATAGATGACCGGAGCCGCGAAACCTCCGGTTCCATCGCCAAGCATAATCGCTACGCCATTGGGATTGACAGACAGCGCGATATCGAGCTTTCCGTCCTTATTGAAGTCGCCCACAGCGACCTCATCGGGGACATATTTCAGGTCCCAGAAGCGCTTTGCTGCCTGGAACGTACCGTCTCCATTGCCGAGCAGCAACTGGATTGGCTGCGTTTCGAAGAAGCCGTTTCCGACGTCGAGGACATCCGGGTTGCCGTCGCCGTTGAAGTCTCCGACAGCGAAGCTCCTGATATTGAAGTCCGAATTGACCTGTACGGCAGTGCCAAAGGCACCGTTGCCGTTTCCCGGCAGGAACGTTGTTCCGTCTGCAAGCAGGTCCAGGCGTCCATCTTTATTGAAGTCTCCGGCAATCAGTTGATGGAACGTAGATCCCCCATTGAATTGCGTGACGACGGGAGACTTGAAGGTCCCGTTTCCCTTGCCTGGAAGGACTCTGAGGTCGCCGGCCTGGGTCTCCACGGCGACGTCGGATTTGCCATCCCCGTCAAAATCGCCGGTCGCGGCGGAGAAGACGTAGGTTTGTGGATCGCCGAGGGGCAGATCAGTGCGAGGGCTGAACCTACCGTCTCCGTTGCCGAGCAGCACGGCCAGATACTTTCCGTACCAATCGGGCATGATCCAATCGACATTGCCGTCTCCATTGATGTCGCCGATGGTAAAGGAATAGGGCTGAGAGCCGGTGAAGTATGCCTGAGGGGATTGGAATGTACCGTCGCCATTTCCCATCAGGATGGCCGCTCCGCCATTGAACACGCTGGACATTACGAGATCGAGCTTGCCATCGCGGTTGAGATCGACAAGCTGAAGAAACTGAGAGCTCAGAGTCGTATCGCTTGAGAGCCCCGACTCCGGCTGAAACGTGCCGTCCCCGTTTCCCTTGAGCAGGGCCAGAGCGTTTCCAACGAAATGAGAGACGATGATGTCGGGAATTCCATCGCCGGTGACATCTCCGGACGCGATGCCGGCGATATTTGTCTCAGAGGGGTAGCTAGTTGGGTTGCCGAAGGTACCGTTTCCGTGACCAATGACTACGGAGACGAACCCTGGCGGGTAGTTGTTAGGGGAGTCGCTGGACGAGTTAGCGAAAGCGAGATCGGGAATGCCATCCTTGTTGAGGTCGCAGACTGTAAAGGCCCACGGAACTCCACCCGGAGAGAAGCTGGGCTGCACCTCGAAGGTTCCATCACCTTTCCCAAGCAGGACGGAAACAAATCCGCAGGAACTGCCGCAAGTGCCCACCGCTACGAGATCGGGTTTTCCGTCTTTGTTGACGTCGGATGTGGCAAGAAAACCGGCTCCATAGGGCAGTGCGTACGTTGCCTCCGCCTCAAAGGTGCCATCGCCCTTGCCAAGCAGCATGCCAACCTTCGACCTTTGCGATACGGCAACGTCAATCTTTCCGTCTGCGTTGAAATCGCCGGTCACGAGCTGGAAGGGATAGTCTTCGAGGGCGATATCATTCTTCGGCCCTAACGTGCCATCAGTCTGTCCCAGAAGGACGGAGAGGCTTTTGTCATCTTGATTGGCGACAATCACGTCGGCGCGCCCATCTGCATTGACGTCGGCTAATGCGACACCCGTGGGCAGAGACCCGGTCACAAAACTCGCTTTGTTAAAGAAATACTGACTGGCGGGGTTCGTGGTGGATTGGGCAACCAGAAGGGAGCTGGAAGACACCAAGAGCAGGAGAAAAGCATAAACAAGACGACGCAAGGCGGACTCCGGGCCGGATCTAAATTAGGTTGACTGAGATGCCGGAATTCTACCACGCGCTGAGAGGAGCCGGCTCCCAGCCAAGATCTGGTCAAGGCGAACAGTGCGAGAGACGTTCACGGCGGGATGGTGCCTTGCCCGTCGCAGGGAATTTTGACTGCCAGCCTATTGCGCTTTCATGATGCGCAGGATCGGTTTGCCGCCTATGTTTTCGAGAGGGAAGTAGACGAGGTTGGTCCGGGGATCGACGGCGACGGTGTGGGCGTGCGGCATTTTGAACTGCGCCAGTCGGGTTAGCGCAGGGCCTTTTAGCTGGAAGACGGTGACGGTTCCGGATTCTGCTGAGACGTAGAGGCGCTTGAGGCCGGGATCAAAGGCGATGACGTCAGGGTCTTCGCCGACCGGATGAGTGGAGAGAACTTTCGAGGTCTTCAGGTCGACGACGGCGAGCGTCGCATTCCCCTCACCCGCAATGAACGCGAGGCGGTCGGCGGTGTCGAGCGCGATTCCATGGGGATTCCCGATGCCGGGGAGGTGGGTGCGGGCAACAATGGTCAAGGACTGTGGATCGATGGTGTCGACCTCATTGGCTTCGTGCACGCCGACCAGGATGGACTTAGATCCAGCGTCGTAGACGGTGTTGCCGGCGGGTCCGCGTAGGGCGATGGTCTTAATAAGCTTGCCGGTTGCGACATCCACGACAGCGTCGGCGTTTCCGTGCTCGTCGGAGACGAAGACGCGATTGGTCTCAGGAGAGTAGGCGAGGCCGTCGGGGTAGTTGATGGGCCCAGCAGTGGCGAGAGTTTTGAGCGAAGTGGCGTCGACGATGGCGAGCTTGTGATCGCCCGTGGCGGACGCGAATACGCGGTTGATCTGCGGAACTGCGATGACGCCGTGGACGCGCCGGAAGCCGTCTAGGTTTGCGATGATCTGCCGTTTGTCGACGTCGAAGACGACGAGCTGGTCGGCATTCATGTGGGCGATGTAGAGGCGGCCGTTCTGCGGGTCGAGGCTCTGATAGTCGAAGCGCACGGCGGGGCCGGGAAGAGGGACGTCGGCGACCAGGCGCAAAGCTTCATTTTGGGGAGCAGGCTGCGCGCGGCACGAACACGCGGCAAGCAGAGGAAGAATCCAGAGGAGTGAGACGACGGAGCGTGGACGCATGTTGATCAGCTCCCGAGAGTAATTCAGTGGCCGGGGATCATGCCCCAAAGCATGATCAAAGTCATGAAAATCACGATAATGCTGGTGCCCCATGCAATGAGGTTCCATGTGCGTGAATTCTTGTGCTCACCCATCAGGTCGTGCCGATTGATGAGCAGCAGCATGAGGATGATGACGACGGGGAGCAATACGCCGTTGAGAACCTGAGAGAGGATGGCGTAGCTGACCAGATTGGCGTCGGGCAGCAGGAGCACCGTGATGGCGCCGAAGGCGATGAGCAACGTGTAGAGCCAGTAGAAGAAGGGAGCTTCCTTAAAGCTCTTGTCGACACCCGATTCGAAGCCGAGGCCCTCGCAGACGGTGTAGGCGGTGGAGAGCGGCAGGATGGATGCGGCGAAGACGGACGCGTTGAAAAGGCCGAAGGAGAAGAGGATGAAGGCGTAGTCGCCGGCGAGGGGCCGCATGGCCTCGGCGGCGTCCGCGGGAACGGCGAGATCCTGCATGCCGTGGACGTAGAGCGTGGCGGCGCAGGCGACGATGATGAACCACGCTACGATTTCCGTGAAGAAGCTGCCGACGATGACGTCGAGCCGCGAGGCGGCGTAATCCTTGACGCGGATCCCCTTTTCGACGATGGACGACTGCAGGTAGAACTGCATCCAGGGTGCGATGGTGGTGCCGACGACGCCGATGGCGTCATACATGTAGTCGCGGTTGCTCCACACGGAGGCTTTGGGGAGGACCACGGTGGCGATCAGCGCATCGTGCCAGCTTGGTTGCGAGAGCACGCCAGCGAAGATGTAGGCGATGTAGACAAGGGATGCAACGAGGAAGATCTTCTCAGTGGTTTTGTAGTTGCCCTTGACGACAAGGAACCAGACGCCCAAGGCGCACAGCGGCACCGAGATAAATTTCGTTACATGAAAGAGGTGGAGCGAACCTGCGATCCCGATGAACTCGGTGACCACGTTTGTGTAGTTCACCAGAACCAGCACGATCATGAGGATGAATGTGAGGCGCAGGCCGAATTCCTCGCGGATCATGTCGCTGAGGCCCTTGCCGCTGACCACGCCCATGCGGGCGCACATTTCCTGCACCACGATCAATGCGATCGTGACGGGGATGGTCATCCAGAGAAGAGAGTAGCCGTGCTTGGCGCCGGCTAGGGAGTAGGTGAGGATTCCGCCCGAATCGTTGTCGACATTGGCTGTGATGAATCCGGGGCCGAGGACGGCCAAAAAGAGCAGTATCCGGGTTCGCCAACGCCTCAGCATGGTGCGGGTTCCTAAGGTGGATTCATCTGTTTCCTCAAAGACCATAACAGGCGAGGGGCGGATGGGAGAAACGCGAGAGGCAGGGACAGGAGGGATACGAGGGACAGAGGGGTAAGGAACGGCGAATGACGAATCACGAGGGGTGGTGAGGGCGAGCACACACTGTCTAATCCGGATCGGAACTATCACGGTGCGTCTGGAAGGGGGGATCTCGCTCTTCTGTCGCTTGCGTTTGGCTTTCGCGGGGCTCGTGGTCGTGTTGTGGGCTCGATTGCTGGATGCGGCGGAGGTTTTTCGCACGTGACTCCGCCGCCACCACCGCCTTCCGGCGATCCGGATGACCGGGCGGACGCCATGCTGAAGCAAATGAGCCAGGCCGAGAAGCTGAACATGGTGATGGGCGCGCGGTAACTACACCTGATGGGGTGTCCACGTACACGGTGCCACGCGGGGTCGGTGGATAGAATCCTGCGAATACGCGGCTGCGGATTCCAGCGCTGTATTTTGCGAGTAGGGAACAAAGGTAGGGAATAGAAAGGCAGTGCAACAACGAACGCAACAGCGGGTTCTTCGCTGCGCTCAGAATGACAGAGTTCTGGTCAACGGGGAGTTCGAAAAACGCATTTGTCGCCTTCAGCTCAGAACCCGAAGCCTTAGAGGGCAGGGAGGAGCATGCGGAGGAGGAGGAAGCCGGCGACGCCGAGGAAGAAGACGAGGGCCATGCGGATGCCGGGTTCTCGGTTGACTTCGGGGACGAGGTCGCTGGCTCCGACGTAGAAGGCGACGCCTGCGGAGATGGGCAGCCCGTAGGGAAGCCAGTGCGGGGCGAGTTCGATGACGAGCACGCCTGCAAGCGTGGCGATAGCCAGGGCAACCGCTGAGTAGAATGCTTCGCGGCGGGAGCGGCCCGCGGCCAGCATCACGGATGCAATGGTGAATCCTTCGGGCGCCTTGTGCAGGAAGATGGCAAGGAAGATGAGCCATCCGAGTGTGTTCGAGACAACGAAGCCGGAGCCGATGGCGACGCCATCGAAGAGAGCGTGCACGCTGAGGCCGGTGAGCACTGCGTATCCCGTGCGATGTGATACGAACTCGTGGTGGTGCGTCTCTTCGCCGTAGTGGAAGTGCGCGTTGATGGTGTGTTCGAGGAAGTGGACGGCGCAGTATCCGGCCATGATGAGGATCGGGCCGAACTTCGGGCTGAGCTTCAGGCTTTCGGGCGCCATTTCAAGCATGGCGGTGGCCATGAGGAAGCCCGCGCCGAGGGCCACGAAGTAGCGGAGATACTTTTCGATTCCTTGGGCGCGCACGAGGACGAGGCCTCCGGCGATGTCGGCGAGCGCGGCCAGCAGGCCGAGGAGTATGGAGAGTCTCAGCATTCTTTATTGATTATCCGCTGTGCCGGATGTGCATGACGTCGCCGTCGTGGACGATGTATTCCTTGCCTTCGAGGCGGAGTGTTCCGCGTGCGCGGGCATTGGCTTCAGAACCGGCTTCAAGAAGCTGGTCCCAGCGGATGGTTTCGGCGCGAATGAAGTGGTGTTCGAGATCGGAATGAATGGCGCCTGCGGCCTGCGGTGCTTTTGAACCTACAGGGACGGTCCACGCGCGGCACTCGTCTTCGCCCGCCGTGAAGAAGCTGATGAGGCCGAGCAACTCGTAGCTCTTGCGGATGAGGCGGACGAGGCCGCTCTCATGCAGGCCGTAGCTGGAGAGGAAGTCGGCGGCTTCGGCGTCGTCCATCTCGGCCAGTTCAGCCTCAACCTTGCCGCAGATGGCGGTCGCTCCGGCGTTGGGCCGATGCGCGACTTCATCGAGCTTGAATCGGGCGACGGCAGCGTCAAGATCGGCGCCGAGCTCCATGCTTTCGCCGATGTTGAGCGCGTAGAGGATGGGCTTCTGCGAGAGGAACATGAAGCCCTTGATCAGTTTCTTCTCTTCCGGCGTCATGTCGAGCTCGCGGAGAGGCTTCTCCTGCTCGAGTGACTCCTTGGAGCGAAGGAGAAGGGCGTGTTCGCGTTCGAGCTCGTCGGTGCGCTTCTTCTTGAGATCTTTTTCGACGCGTTCGAGGCGCTTCTCGACTTGGGTGAGATCGCTGACCATGAGATCGAATTCAACGCTCTTGATGTCGCGAAGAGGATCGATGGGGCCGACGTGAGGGATCGAGTCATCTTCAAAAGCGCGGAGGACGTGGATGAGCGCGTCGACATTGCGAAGGCTGGTGAGGAACGCGGTTTCTTTCAGCGCCTCCTGGCCAATGGCGGCGACGTCCACGTACTCGACGTTGGCGTAGGTGGTCTTCTTCGGCGAGTAGAGGGCGGAGAGCTTGTCGAGCCGCTCGTCGGGCACGCGGGCTACGCCGATGTGGGCTTCGCGCGGATTGGAGTAACCGCGGTCTTCGAGTTTGGCCTTGGTGAGAATCTTGAACAGCGACGTTTTGCCTACCTGCGGCAGGCCGATAATGCCGGTTTTCATGCTTGCCTCGGCTTGAGAATCCCTACGATTTTACAGGACTGCAGGTGGTCGCGCAGATCGGGCATGTCAAGCTTTCTCCGGTGAGAACGCTAGCACAGAATGCGCAGTGAATGCTGTGATGTGGCCCGTGCACCCGGAGAGCAATGGCCCGGCTCGTGTGTTGGGTTGGTGCTTAGTTTCGGGGGGTAGACTTCCGGATTGGGGGTGACTCGCTCGGAACAAACTCTGTTAGGATTTCGGCATTCACCCATGACAACCAAACATGACAGAAGATGAGCAGGATTTGAACGAACCGACAGGATGGGCCGCATTTGAGCGCAGAGATTTGGTGGTTTGCGCCTTACCTGGACTCGCGATGTTGCTCATTGTTAATTACTTTGCCGGTCTTGGACGGGGAAGAGCGGCCTGTGTGTGTGTGATGATGGGTGTCCTAGTGATGAAGCTCCGATGGGAGTCTAGAGGGAAGCTTGGTTTTTGGCTTGCGATGCTGTTGATCTTGCTTAGCCAAACGATGCTGCTCGCCCGAGTCACCTTTGGAAGTCAGTGGATATCCGCATATGCTGTCATGCCCGTGGCCTTCGCGATCTACCTTGTAGATGAATGCATTGTCTTTCTGTTTACGAGGGCATTCCGATCAGGCTCCTCGTTGGTGACGAACTCTCGCCGATAGTACCGTCATGGTCCCGAGTCGTCGCCAACTCGTCGCGATGCCGTCTGTTCGCCTGCCATCTAGAGGATCGTGGGGCTACTCTCCGTTGACGGGTTGCTACACCGGACTCAAACGCATAGCCCGCCCACGCCGACACTATCCGGTATATGTACGGACGGGTGGAGCCCCTTCACCCCACTTGCATTCTATGTGGTGACCGGCGACTTTCACACTCGTTGCGGTCGAGTTTCGGCGACTCGGAAGTAACGCTCAAGAACAACTGCAGATCCCTCCACTTCGCTGCGCTCCGGTCGGGATGACAGTTGGTTGGGAGGGCGGAAGGTGTGCCGAATCAAGTTTCACGGGCGAGTCGTCGCTGACTCGGAAGCAATGTCTGAAGCGTGTTGTCCCCAAACTGACACACTACTGCGGGTTCTTGCGTTTGACGAAGCGAAGGGCGGTTAGGCGCGCGGACACGGATGCTACCTTCGTGTCCACCAGGCCCGCGTCGAGGCCCATGGAGCGCACGTCGAATTCGTCGATGGGGTGGTCTGGGCCTTTGGGGTAGACGAACCAGATGGGCGTGCCGCCGGCGAGCTCCGCCGCGGCGGACTTCAGCGCCGCGGAGATGCCCTGGCGGGTGTTTACGCGGGCGATGATAAGGTCGCCGCTCCTGTTGACCTTGACTGCCCTCGCGGCCTGGAGCGCATCCTCCAGGTCGCGATCATCGAGGTTCCCGATCATGCGCACGTCGATGTCAGGGGTGATGCCGAGTTTTTTCGCGACGGTCACGGGAGGAGCCGCGATGGCAGCAACCCACTTGGGCGCCAGAGTCTTGCCGAGGGCGAGGCTGATGTTCTCCTTTTTGAATTCGAAGCAGAGCAGTTCGCCCTCGACGCGGACGTTTGCCAACGCGGCGAGAGGCAGGCGGCGATGCAAGCCGCCGCGCAGGATGAGATCAGGAGGCTCGATCAGCGCCTTTACTCGTGCAGTGACGCCGGACCAGTTGCAGTCGCATTGAGCTTCACGTCCCATGATGTTTTCCTCCGGTGGCGGAGCGGCACTTGCTAACGAATGGCTGTTGCGAAGCGCGGCTGCTCGGCGCTGGCTGTTTCTGCGCGGGCGACGAGGACGACGGTGATGAGGCCAAGGAGAAGCACGGTTTCTTCAACGAAGGTGCTGCGGCCGTGGAGTTTGTTGAAGTCCTGTGTGTAGGGGCTGGAAGTGTCAGTGGTGTCGATGGCGCCGCCGGCAGCAATTCGGTCGCGCTCCATGGCGGGGATGATGCCGAACTGCGAGTAGGCCGTGCAGGCAAGCATGATGACGAGCGCCACCATCGGCGCGATGACCACGCGGGATTTGTAGATGTTCCAGGTGGGCGCGAGAGCCAGCAGCGCGAGTGCGACGATGCCGGAGACAAGGCCCATGGAATGAAGAATCCGGAGAAGCTGGCCGACAATGGAACCCGCGAGATGCGTGTCGGGCTGCGTTTTGAAGCTGATGGCAGCCACTACCGGGAAGAAGATTTCGGCCCCGAGCCACACAATGAGTGCGAGATAAAGCAGCGTTCGCAGGATGGTCTTCATGGGGGAAGGATACGTCAGGGGACAACGGGAAGGGAACCTTGAGATTGGCGGAGACGATCAGAGAATGGCGGTTTCGTTATCGAGTTGGGCGGGATGGGATGGAGGAGTTTCCGGCTTCGGAGAGAAGCGCGTTTCGGCGGCCGAGGTCCGTTTGAAATCGTACATGCGCAGATCGGCTCGGATGCAGAGCGACTCCTCGTCTACGGCGTCGTCAGGGAAGATAGCGAGCCCCATGCTGGCGTCGACGGTGACCATGCGGCTCTCCAGGCGGATGGGCTGCTCCAGCAGCTTCACGAGGGTTCGACCGACGAGCTTGGCTTCGCTGCGGTTTGTGGGGCCTTCGAGGATGATGGCGAATTCGTCGCCGCCGGTGCGGGCTACGGTGTCGGAGCGGCGAACGCGTCCGCTGAACATGCGTGCGACTTCCTGGAGCAGGAGGTCGCCGACATGATGGCCGAGCGTGTCATTCACCTGCTTGAAGCGGTCGAGGTCGATTATGAGGAGCGCAACCTGTTCCTCGCTGCGGCGGGCGCGCTCGAGGGCGCTCGAGAGCCGGTCATGGAACAGGCGGCGATTCGGCAGGCCAGTGAGCGGGTCGTGCAGCGCGAGATGCTTGCTATGGGCGATCTGGTCTTCAAGCAGCACGAGGATCATGCCGACGGCCGCGACGTATTTGGGCAGGTTCCAAACTTCGCCATCGAGGGGCAATTGCGGTTTGAAATGAATGATCAACGGAGAGACCAGGAAAACACTGGCCCAGAGGAAGAAGCCGACGATGGTGATGATGGCTCCGGTGGAGGCGCGACGGTACATGTACCAGAAGTGGCTGGCCGCGCCGAGATAGACCGTGAAGAGTACCGCGTTCAGCGACAGGTCCGCTCCGTTGGGACGGTTTTGCAGAAACAACAGGAGCGCAGCGAGAACGGCCTGGAGGCCCACCGCGAGCCATCGAAGGGGATGGGTGAATTCGCGGATGAATATCAACGCGACCGCCACGGGAGCCAGGCCGAGCAGAACGGCAGCGATACCCGTGATTAGCTTGGGGGCGCTCGACATCAGAGCGCCGGTATAGAGGGTGTAGGTGCTGAGAACCACCATCAGCATAAGTAGGCTGGAGTTCTCGTGGCGGTAGGGAACGGACGCCCTCATGAAGAGGATTCCGGCCCAGATGAGCGCGAGAACGCCGGCGTAGTCGGCGACATCGCCATAGGGGGCGCGCAGGGGGACGAGCATGAAGGTGAAGAAGTGTAGAACGATGAGGAGCCAGGCGGTGAGCCAGTGGGCGGAGACGCGCGTAGGGCTGTTGCGCGCGACCGAGGCGAAGGCCCACGCGAGCAGTCCGACAGCGATGAGGTCCGGCAGCTTACTCCAGTCCACTTAAAGGGTCACCTTTGGGGGATTGAAGACACGATTATAGGAGGATTCTATCTCTAAGGTACTTGGACTTTCGTGGGTACGTGGGTAACTCGTTGGTAATCACCTCGTGGGGCGGTCTGCCCGTTATACGAGCAGATGCGCGAGAGGTGAATTGTGGTTTGCGTGCGATCAGAGATGGCTACACTAGGGACGAAGCAATGGCAGAGAGGTGGTCTCCCACCCGTTCGGCAAGATACGCCGTAAGGGATGGGGCACCGCTAATGCGGTTGAGGACGATGGCGGCGAGTCTTTACATAGTTGTTGAGGGCGACGACCCGGGATTCGATATTTTCGTCAATGGGCATGCGCTCGCGCGGAATGAAGACGCGCTGGAGCGGATGGCCGGGCGGCTTGGCGTCGATCCGCTGCTGGAGTTCTTTTCGGCCGACGAGAACTCGATGGCGCTGCTGCTGGACCAGGGCGGCGGCAATCCCGAGTGGGTGCATCACCTGCCCGATCCGCAGTGGTTCGACCCGGCGAGCGGGCTGGTGACGGTGCGCGCGCTGATCGATTTTCTGGACGAGACGCCAGCGGCGCTGGGGTCCGAGACGGCGCAGGTACTTTCGGAACTCAGGGAGTACGAGAGGGTGCTGCGGAAGACGGCGCAACGGGAGCTGCGGTGGCATTTGGCCGTGAGCTGGCGGTGATGGACCTGGATAACCTTCTCCACGATGCCCGGTACGCTCTGCGGCAGCTTCGCCGCGCTACCGCGTTTACGACAACGGCACTGCTTACCCTCGCGTTTGGCATCGGCGCGAACTTTGCCGTGTTCCAGCTTGTCTATGCGGTGATTCTGGCCGGATTGCCTGTTCCTCATCCGGAAGAGCTGGTCAGAATCCATGCTGCGAGGAGCCCCTTCGATCAGAGCTGGACGATCTCCTATCCCGCGTACCAGCGCCTGCGCGAAGCTACGCCGGACGTTCCCTTGATGGCGACCGCTTATGCTCAGGATGCCACACTTGAGCTTCCCAATCATGCGTCGGTACAGGCTGGGTTAGCGCCTGTTTCCGACAACTATTTCAGCGGGCTCGGGGTTGCTCCGGCTGCGGGGCGATTGTTCATGCAGGCCGATGAGCACCTGGGGCAGAGCGAGTGGCCCGCTGTGCTTCGGTACGATTTCGCGCGCAACACATTCGGCTCTGCACCGCAGGCGGTGGGCCAGCACATTCTTCTCAATGCACGCCCTTTTGTTGTGATCGGCGTGGCGCACCGGAGGTTTCTGGGCGATGTGACGGGACGCGCTCCAGATATCTGGATGCCTCTTGCGCTGCAGAGCGCGGGCGCATTTGCTTTCTCGTGGGACTCGCTTGGGCCAGGCCATGATGTATCGCTCGGCAAGCCCTGGTATAACCAGCCCACGATCTTTTGGCTAGTGCTCACGGCGCGTATTCAGCAGGAGCGGCGTGCAGCGGTGCTTGCGCATTGGGACCAGGTTTTTCGGAACGATCGCGAGGTGATGACGGAGGCGACAGCCGATCCGGCCGTGAAGGATGCGCTGCTGCGCGTGAAGACCACAGTTGCGCCGATGGCGGACAACGGCATGAGGAAGCGGTTTACGGTTCCTCTGACGCTGCTGATGGCGTTATCGATCTCCATTTTTCTGGTGGGCTGCTTGAATCTCGCCAACCTTCAGCTTGCGCGGCTGCATGCACGCGGGCAGGATATGGGCGTGCGCATTGCACTTGGAGCGCGCAGCGGCAGGCTCGTTCGGCAGATTGTTCTGGAAGATGCGCTTCTGGTTGCGGGCGGCGCTGTGTGCGCGTTTGCGCTGGGCCGCGCGGCCAGCGGAGTTCTGGTTCGGTGGGCTTCGAGCCGTAATTCACTTCTCACCCTGGATCTGCATCCGAACCTGCCTGTTGCGGTGCTTGGCGTGGGGCTCATGCTGCTGTCGCTTTTATGCTTCAGCATTCTTCCGGCGATCCTCTTTATTCGCAACGGCGTTGTGCAGGCGGCGGGATCGCGCGCCAAGGTTGCGGGCATTGCACAAACTGCACGGCAGCGCCTGCGTTCGAATGTGCTGCTGGGCACGCAGGTCAGCCTTTCCGTTCTGCTTTCCGCTATGTCAGGATGCTTCGCAGCGACGCTGGTGCATTGGGAGACTGTGGATGTGGGCATGGACCGTGAGCATGTGCTGGTGGTGCGCCCGGAGTTGCATGAGCCAAGGTACACCGAGCATCCCGAACTGCTGCCCGGGCTTTATGGCCGAATACAGGAACGTCTGAATGCGGTCCCCGGCGTGCGCAGCGCGGCAGTAGAGATGTGCGGCGGCATTCACTGCGGGTGGATTACCGCTCTCTATGTGCATGGCCGCAGCAATCTGACGGATGCGCAGGTGCATGGGCAGGAGGATCATGTCGGGCTCGGCTTCTTTAGCACGCTTGGAATTCCGATGCTGCACGGACGCGACTTCTCTGCGAGTGACACGGAGAAGACGCAGCATGTAGCAATCATCAGCCGCGCCTATGCGCGGCAGTTGTTTGGAGACGCAGATCCGATTGGGCAATGGGTTGGGTATGAGCCGGCGCCGAACGATCACAAATTCCTGATTGTGGGCGAAGTGGCCGATGCGCGCATGAATGGCGCGCAGCGCGAAGCACCGCCGATGGTTTACATGGATATCAACCAGAATCCGGCACCGGTCAGCATTCGGGTGAGGGCTATGGGTGATCCACGGCGGTTGTCCGACAGTGTGCGTCGCGCGCTCTATGAGGTTGATCCCACGCTGCAGGTCAGCGAGATTGTGCCGCTGGCGACGGAGCTGAATGGTGATCTTGGCACAGAAAAGCTGCTTGCGCGACTGGCGGTTATCTATGGGAGCCTGACGCTGCTGCTGGTCGCGATTGGATTCTATGGCGTGATGTCAGCGCGCACGGCGCGGCGCAGAAGCGAGTTCGGCATTCGCCTGGCGCTTGGTGCGACGCGGGGGCACATTCAGGCGCTTATCGTGGGTCAGACCGCGCGCATTCTCGCCGCGGGCATCGTACCGGGGGCTGTTCTTTCCATCCTAGCTGAGCGGTATGTCGGCCATCTTCTCTACGGATCGGTTTCTGCGAACTCCCTCGCCATTGTGGGCGCTGGAGTTGTGCTTGCGCTGGCGGGATTGGTGGCCACGCTGATTCCAGCGCGCCGCGCGGCCTTTGCGGATCCCCTGGAGACGCTGCGAAGTGAATGATACGGCCGCGATCATATTCGCCTTGACAGCTTAGGAGAACAGAGCTACTCTCCTAACCACCCGAGGAGAGACATGGCAGACCAGGCTCAAATCCTCCCGGGCACGCTCGACCTGCTGATTCTGAAGGCGGTCTCGCTCGGTCCTTTGCACGGTTACGGCGTGCTGCTGCGCATTGCGCAGATTTCGGGTCAGGCACTGACGATTGAACAGGGCGCACTCTATCCTGCGCTGTTCCGGCTGTTGCGGCAGGGATTGCTGAAGGCAAGCTGGGGTACGTCTGAAAACAACCGGCGGGCCAAGTTCTACGAGCTGACCGCGGCGGGACGCAAGCGGCTGGGCGAGGAGACCGACGATTGGAATAGGCTGGCAACAGCGATCGCGACTGCCCTCAAGGCGAGGCCGGAGGAGATATGAAAGTGTTCGCGTATCTTCGATCGATCGCCGGGAAGTTTCTGCGGCCTAACGAAGTTGTGGATGATCTCGAGGAAGAACTCGCCTCGCACATTGCGCATTACGCGGATGATCTTGAACGGTTGGGAATGACCCGCGCTGCGGCTGAGCGGCAAGCGCGCGTCGCGTTTGGAGCACGCGAACGGTTCAAAGAGGAGAGCTATGCCGCGCTCGGTGCCCATTCATTCGAGATCCTGCTGAGGGACATGCGGCTGGCACTGCGCGTCCTCTCCAAATCGAAGGCATTCGCGTTTGCGGCGGTTCTGACGATGGCGCTCGCGATTGGCGCGAACGCGGTGGTTTTCGGGATTGGGGACGCCTTGTTGCGGCCCCTCGCGGTGCCGGAGGTAAAGAGTCTTTACGGAACGCACTATGGTGATGGATCGGGCTTCCAGTCGTATCCAAATTATGTCGATTTGCGGGATCGCAACCGCACCTTCGAAGACCTGGCGTGTTTCAACTTTGCGTTTGTGGGTTTCGATGAGGGAAACAATCCATCGAACTCTACGAGCTTCGCTGTCAGTGGCAACTACTTCGATGTGCTGAAGGTGCAACCCTATCTGGGGCGCTTCTTTCATGCCTCGGATGAACATGGCCAGAACAGCGCCGCTTATATTGTTTTGAGCCGCGCTTTCTGGCACAGCAGGTTCCATGACGATCGTTCCGTCATCGGTCGGGTCGTACAGGTAGACAAGCACCCCTTTACGGTGATCGGTGTTGCTCCGGATGAATTTCGAGGGACATTGTTCTTCGTCGCGCCTGATTTTTATGTGCCGATTGTGAACCAGCAGCAGGTAGGCGGAGGGAATGCCTTCAGTGAGCGCGCCAACATGCAGGGGGTGTTCGAGGTGTTTGGGCACCTGCGTCGCGGTGTGAGCGTGCGCGATGCCGAAGCGGACGTGAACGCGATTGGCGATGAATTGCAGAGGGAGTATCCCAAGGATGTCCGTCACCAGAAGGGGAGCCTCGGGCAGGTCGGACTGACCGCGTTTGGGGACGCGATACGTGCGTTTGTGGCCGGGTTGGCGTTGCTAGCGCTGTTGATTCTGCTGGCTGCGTGCGCCAACCTTGGTGGGCTGTTCGCGGCGCATGCTGCGGACCGTTCGAGGGAAATGGCATTACGGCTGGCACTGGGCTCCACTCGAAGCAGAGTGTTGCGCCAGTTGTTCACCGAAGCGCTGCTGATCTCGTGCGCTGGTGGAGCAGTTGGGTTGGGTGCAAGCATCGTACTGTTGAGAAGCCTTGCTGCGTGGCAGCCGTTTCAGGGCGCGCCGATTCACATTCCTATCACTATCGATGCGCGCATCTTTGTTGTGGCGGTCGTTCTTGCGCTGGTGAGCGGATTGCTATTTGGGGTCGTGCCTGTGCGCCAGGTGATGCGGGCACATCCTTACGAAGTTGTGAAGGCTGGATGGAATCCGTTGTCGAGACGGATCCCTGTTCGCGATGCTTTGCTCGTGCTGCAGATTGCGATTTGCGCGGTGCTCGTAACGGCATCGATGGTGGCCATCCGGGGACTGCTGAAATCACTGCACAGCAATTTCGGCTTTGAGCCGCGGGACACGCAGGTTCTGGGCGTCGACCTATCAATGGGCGGATACAGCGGCGACAACATGCTGTTGATGCAGAGGCGGCTGGTGGATGCGATGCAGGCGATTCCTGGAGTGGAGCATGCAGGACTCGTGAATAACTATCCGCCGCTGGTGTACACCGCGGCTTTTCGCGTGAATGCGTTCAAGGATGATACGCGGGACTTGAGCCAGTCGAATGTCGCGGTCAGGCCGTATGCCTACGATGTTTCGCCTGGATACTTTGAAGCGGCGGCGACGAGTCTGCTGGCTGGCCGCAGCTTCACCTGGCACGACGACAAGAATGCGCAGCCTGTCGCGATTGCGAACAGGGAGTTTGCTGTGAAGATGTTCGGGACAGTCGCGAACGCGATGGGAAGGTACTACCGCGACCTCCACGGAAACCGCATCGAGATTGTGGGGGTAGCGGAAGACGGGAAATATTTGAGCCTCACCGAGGATCAGCAGCCCGCGGTGTTTCGGCCTTTCATGCAGTCACCTGCAAACCTGGTGCACGTCATTGTGCGGTCGAGGTCTGACCCGGTGGCACTGGCGGCCGCTATGCGCGTGAAGCTGCGCGAACTGGATGCCGGGCTGCCGGTGAATATCGAAACGTGGAACTCGCTGCTGAACGTCGTCTTGTTTCCAGCGCGCGTGGCCACGATGGCGCTGGGCGCGCTGGGCGTTATGGGCGGCATCTTGTCGATCACAGGCATCTTCGGAATGGCAGCTTACTCCGTCAACAAGCGGCTGAAGGAGCTGGGAATTCGCATTGCGCTGGGCGCGAAGCGGAGAGAAGTGCTGGGCGCGGCGTTGGGACGTGCGTTGCGATTACTGGCAATAGGATCGATGGCCGGGTTGATCTTCGGCGTGCTGGCAAGCCGGGTGCTTGCTTCCATCGTGTATCAAGCCACGCCGCGAGACCCGATCGTCCTTGGCGGTGTGATTGTTGCGATGGCTTTGCTGGGCCTGCTCGCGATCTGGATTCCGGCGCAACATGCGCTGTCGGCTGATCCGCTTGTGCTTTTGCGCGAGGACTGAGGCGCGCTTTTCGTTCACCGCGGAGTGTCATGGTATCAAGCATCCCCCGAAACACACATTCCCTTTCGGGCCGATGTCCACGGGGATTCTAAGCTAGTTATGAAAATTGGAAATAGCTGCGCCGCCTCTTATCGGATCGTGGGCGTCTGCCCTTCCTTGCTCTCCTAGAATTGCGTTATGCGGAATGTGGTGATCAGCGGACCGCCGCCGGTGCAGATTCTCGATGTGACGGGACCGCTGGAGGTGTTCTCGAGTGTGCCGGAGTACCAGATTTCAGTGGTGGCGCACGACGGCTCCGGTGAACTGGATACAAATCGGGGGGTGAGGATCGCTGGTGCGGTCTCTCCCGATGCAGTGTCGGGTCCGATCGACACGCTGGTTATTGCCGGTGGGCCGGGCGCGGAGTCAGGCAAATACAGCCGGGAATACGTCGACTGGATCGCAGATGCGGCATCGCGCTCGCGCCGCATTGCTTCGATTTGCACCGGGGCGTTTCTGTTGGCCGCTGCCGGACTGCTGGATGGCAGGAGAGCCGTAACGCATTGGAGATTCTGCGAGAAGCTCGCGAGAGACTTTCCGCGCGTGAAGGTGGAGCGCGATCCCATCTTCTTGCGCGACGGAAATATGTACACATCAGCGGGAATCACGGCGGGCATTGACCTGTCGCTGGCACTGGTGGAAGAGGATCACGGCCACGATGCAGCGCTGGCCGTAGCGCGGCAGCTTGTCATGTTCCTTGTTCGCCCGGGTGGCCAGGCGCAGTACAGCCATATGCTCTCGCGGCAGGCAACTACGTTTGAGCCCCTGAGGGAACTGCAGGTCTACATGCTCGAGAACCTGCGAGGGGATCTCTCTGTCGAAGCCCTGGCCGCAAGAATGGGCATGAGCCCCAGGCACTTTTCTCGCGTGTGCCTGCGAGAAATGAAGATGAATCCGGGACAACTTGTCACGCAGCTGCGCGTCGAGGCCGCACAGCAGATGATTGATAGCTCGTCGAAGGGATTGAAGGAAGTCGCCGACGCGTGCGGATTTGGATCCGTGGACGCGATGCGGCGGGGCTTCCAACGCGTGCTGGGCATTACCGCGGCGGATTACGTGGAGCGGTTCAAACGGGCGGTGTGATGGCCTGCACGCTTAGGCGCCACCACTGGCTCAATCAAGGCCGGATCACGATCTTGCCGGGAGGGCCGTCAATTGTGCCACGGTAGGCGCGGTCTGCTTCTTCCAGGGGAATTTCAGCTTTCACGAAGGCGCGCAGTCCTCCGTCATCGAAACGCTTGGCCAGTTCAGCGAGTTGTGCTCGGTCCTGCTCGACGATGAAGAAGGCGTCTTTGACGCGCGGATCGGTGGTGGATTCAGACTGCGCGGCAATGGTGACCAGGCGGCCGCCGGGCTTGAGGATGTTCCAGGACCTGTCCAGGGTTTCTCCACCGACGCTATCGAAGACCACGTCGACCGGCCCCGCGTCTTCGAATCGGCTGGCGCGATAGTCGATGGCTTCGTCCGCTCCAAGCTGCTTTACGAATTCGATGTTCGCCTTTGAGGAGGTGGCGATCACGTACGCGCCGAGGGATTTCGCAAGCTGCACGGCATAGAGCCCCACGGCTCCAGATGCGCCATGGATCAGGATGCGTTCGCCATTCTGCAATTTCGAGCGGAGGTGGAGGCCCTGCCATGCGGTGAGCACGCTGATGGGGGCGGAGGCTGCCTGAGCTTCGGAAAGGGAAGATGGCTTGGGTGCAATTTGCGATGATTTCGCAATGCAGAACTCTGCGGTCGCTCCCTCTGCGAACCAGTCGTTGAAACCGAAGACGGAGTCTCCGGTTTTGTAGCCAGTGACACCTTGGCCGAGCTTCGCGACCGTGCCTGCGAATTCGTGCCCGGGGATCGCGTTGTGGCGGGCTGAACCGTCTGGATTGTGGGTGGTGGGGTACCACTGCAGTTCGGTTGGAGTAACTGCAGCGGCGGACACCTGGATCAATATTTCGCCCGGCTGCGGCTCAGGCACCGGGCGCGTTGCTGAGCGCGGAGCCAGGGTGTCCGTAATTTCGATCGCTCTCATGACTGGCATGGGTTGAGCTCCTTGAGTTTGGGTTACTCGGCAAAGGGGGACGCGGCGATGAGATCGATGCCGTTGGGAGCCTTGTAACCGGGGATCAGACGTTCGCAAAAGCTAGAGTTGACAGTGCCAATGGTCGTGGCGGGCTTGTGCGCGAATCCGGCGAAGTACTCGTGGATGAAGTTCGTCTTGAAGCTCCTCCTGGGGTAGGCGGCGAGGATCTCCTCACGCAATTCGGAGGGGAACAGATCAAAGCCCCTTCCAAGCACATCGAGGCCAACGCCCGAATAGAGTAAGGCTACCTCAGAATCCATGTGCTGCGTAATGCCGGGCGTGGTGTGCAGCGCGATCGCCTGCCACACGCGCCGGATCTTTTCTTCAGCCACGTTGTGCGCGGTGAGGAACTGGCGGGCAAGGTTCGCGCCATCCACTTCGAATCGCTCGTCTGCGCTGGAATACTTTTTGATCAGGCCGAAGTCGTGAAAGACAGCTGCGACGTATAGGAGTTCGCGATCGAAGGGACGCTTTTGCTGGTGGCCGTGTTCAGCCGCAAAGAAGTAAACGCGCATGGAGTGGTTAAAGAGCAAGTCAGTGGAATGCTCGCGCAAAAGCTCAGTGGCCTCCTTGGCAAGCCGCGTATCGGGGATCGAGAGAGTGGAGGAAGAAGTTGTCATTGTCGTCTCCTTTCAAGCTCGAGTGTAGGAGCGCTGACGATCCGTTGCCATGACAGAAATACGGCGTTTTAGGACATTGGTTCTGACGAGGTTCTTCAGGTGGATTCGACTAACTATCGGGCTTTGTGGATGAGAAGGTAAGTGCAGAAATGGTTAGGCCCAGGGTCATTGCCCTGGGCCTTTATGCTTCTTGTGCTTGCGGCTCGTGGTTATTGCGGGACTACCTCATAGACGAGGGTGGTGCCCTGATAGTAGGGGCGATAGATGGTGTTGTTGCAGTCGTAAACGGTGGTGTTGCCGCTTTGGACGGTGCTGCACCCGCCGGGCAGGGAGGTGACGATGGTTCCGCTTGGGGGCGCCTGGACTACGACCGTGGTGGGCGCGGGCGCAGGCGCTGGATGGCTGGCGGCGGAGGCGATGGCGGCCGTGGTGCCGACGACTGCTGCGCCCGCAGCGAATGCACCCCAGTTCCAGTCGTCATCGTTGTGATAGCAGTTGTAGCAGCCGCCATTGCCGTTCACATTCACGTTGACGTTCTGGTTCACATTCACGTTCCGGTTGACGTTGGTGTTGTTGACATTCGTGTTGTTGACGTTCCGGTTCACGTTTGTGTTGTTGACATTGGCGTTGTTGACGTTGGTATTGTTCACATTCCGGTTGGCGCTGGTGTTGTTCACATTCGCGCTGCGGGCGTTCGCGGTGTTGGCGTTGGTGTTCGCGTTGGCGCCGCGCACGTTGTTGTTGGTTGTCGCGGTGTTGGCGCGGGCGCTGTTGCCGCTGTCGCGATTGCCGCCGCGATTAGCGTTTTCGCCGGTCGAGCGGTTCTGAACCTGCTGACGGCCGCTGCCGCTGCTGCTTCCCCCGCCGCGTCCACCTCTCCCAACCTGGGCGAAGGACATTGCAGTGAGAACAAATCCGCAAAGGGACAAAGCAAAAATGCGTCTCATCTCAATTGCCTCCCGAGATGGCGATGAATTCGATCTGGCTCGCATCGGCGGGCTTGTTGAAGGTGATGTCGTCGGCTGAGAGGGTCGGATTCAGATTCCAGTCGAGGAACTGAATTGTGGTGCGCGGAGTGCCTTCGATGTTTTTGTTAATGATCTCAGCGCGCACGAAGCGGGGAGCGTCGCCGCCGACGACCCAGAGCTGCCAGTCGGCATCGTCAGACGTGAAGGCGAGCTGGTGGACATCCTGGTCGCCGATCTTGACGCGTCCGATGACGTAGGCAGTGTTCACCAGCTTCTCGGCGAGCGCGTAGAAGTTGCTGCGCAGGAACGGGCCGATGGGAACGTCGATGTCTTTGGCCTTGAGGGCGTCGAGTGCCGCGTCGATGCTTTCACGGCCGGGGAGCGAGACGTAGAGCTTGGGATCGGGCGCATAAAGGTACGCGCCTCCCGGGGCCCCGTAGTAGTCGACACGCTGGCCGCTGCCGCGAAAGACGACGTGGATCTTGTCGGGCCGCTGGACAGTGACTTCAACCGCGTGGAAGGTGGTGATGAGCTGGCCGTTGGAGGCGAGGTCTTCTTCGCTGACCAGGGCCTTGAAGGAGAACGACTGGGCCTGCTGAACAGGATCGGCTACGGCCTTGAGGACGCGCATGGCGAGTGGGTCGACGTCCTTTACAGCGGCTTTGCCGGCGGCTGCGGTCGATGCGGCGTCTTGGGCGCGCAGGCCGACGGCGATAATGGCAAACAGGGCCAGAAATAGAAGTCCATTACGGGTACGGTTCATATCCCCTCCTGGAGGAGTTGGGAATGGCATGAGGGCCCTTGTCGCGAGCCCCTTCGTTGTCGCGCTAACTCGCGGGTACGGATCGACATACGGCCGCCCGGAGGGAGCAGACTCATGAGAACTCGATTGGGAGGGGGAGGCCACTGGCACTAGTGCCAGTTTTGGGGGAGGGCAGGACGGGAAGACCGGGAATAGGGAGTAGAAACGAAAAAGCGGCGGGCCTTTTGGCCTGCCGCTTTCGAGGATGCGCTCTGACGAAGCTTACTTGCCGGGCTTTGCGGGAGCCGAGGCCGGAGCCGTGGGCGTGCCGGAGAGCACTGACTTGGAGTGAGTTCCGCGCTGGTAGAGAACCGTCAGGGTCAGGGAGGTGACCATGAAGATGATCGCCGACCAGGTGGTGAGCCGGGTGAGCACGTTGGCTGCGGCGCGTGGGCCGAAAGCCGTCTGGGAGCCCTGCCCGCCGAATGCGCCGGCCAGGTCGGCCGAGCGTCCCTGCTGCACGAGAACCACACCAATGAGAAACAGGCACACGATCACGTGCACAGTGATGACGAAGTAGAAGAGGATGTTCATTCTAAAGGCTGCTTTCCGGCGGAAAAATCTTTGGTGCGGAGGAGGGGACTTGAACCCCTATGGAGTTACCCGCTAGCACCTCAAGCTAGTGCGTCTGCCAATTTCGCCACCTCCGCGGGGTGAACTCTCTGAGTATATCAGAAGGGCGGCTCATCTGTAGACCGTGGGGACTGTGGAAGTTACCGGCCCGGTGGGGCTCCGGCGGCCATCTTGGCGCGCATGCGTTTTTCCGCGTCATCGGACCAGTATTTGGCATTCAGGCGCAGGAAAACCGTCGTGTAAGGGATGGCCATGCGGGTTTTGAGTACCACGACGCGATACATCTTGCTGGCGTCGTCGAGCTGCTGGATCAGGCTGGTGTGTAGTTCGTGCTGGGCCGAGCTGCCGGCAAGGATCTTTTCGAGCTGCTGGCGGTAGCCGGTCACGCCGGGGGCATCGGACTCGGCGACGTAGGGGAGCTCGGCGTCGAGTAGGACCTCAGGGCGGACGTGGATGGATTTATTGACGGCAGCCAGGACGTACTGCACGACCTCGAGCTGGTCGGCGTTGGTCTCGATGACGTCGATGCCGGGCGAGGAGGATTGCGGGTAGGCGGAGTCGGCGATGACGATCCAGTTACGGTGGCCGAGGAGGGGGAGCTTCTGGTCGACGGCGGCGCGCCAGTTGTCTTGGGCCAGACAGGGGAGGATCAGGGTGATGAGCAGAGAGGTTAGGAGCGAGAGGCGGCGCATGAGGGTTTCCCTTCCGGGCATAATGCGGAACGGAGAAATCTTAATTGACTCCACCTTCAGCGCTCTTGCCGGACAGGTCCGGATCAACGGCTTGGTATTACCAGGTTGCGGAAGATCTTCCATGTGCCATCGGGTTGCTGCTGCCAGGCGGTTAGATAGCGGTCGAAAATCTTCCTACCACCGGAGAAATGTGCTTCAGCCTGACCCCATTCGTAGACGAAGTGATCCTGCTGAACAGAGCCGACGCTGGTGACAGAAGCCGATTCAGCCTTGCCCAGTTTTGCCATCTCGGCCTTCATGTGATCCTGAATCGCGGCCCGGCCGCTGATGCACTTGCCATCGGGGCTGCAGTCCACTGCGCCCGACGCATATGTAGCAGCGATGAGTTCGACATTGCCCTGCTTCATGCCGTCAATCCATGCTTGGTTCCCTGCGTCAATTTGCCTGCGCGCTTCGGCGTCGATGGATTTGTCCTGCGCAAAGCACGCGGCAGAGAACAGCAGGAAAACCGCGATTATGGATCTCTTGTTCTTCATCGGACCATCCCTCCCGAGCTTCTCATGAAACGAAGAACATCCGGTGCGGATGCCAGTGTACGACTTCATTGTTCAAGGTATGCGTTCTATCTTTCCTTGAACACGCGGCAATCAGGATGGAAGTTGCGAAACGGCCTGGTCGCGTTTTCATCCGGGCCGCTTGAAGTTAAGGCTTTCAGGCGCGGGCGGGTTCGGCGTGTGCGGGTTGTTCAGATTCGGCGGCGGCCTGTTGCAGCAGCCAGTACTGGAAGCCGTCGAGAATGGCTAACAGGGCGGCCTGGTTCATGTCGCTGGAAATGCCGGCGGTGATCCAGGGTTCGCGTCCTTCGGCCTGGAAGCTGACGGCGACGCGGACGTGGGCGGCGGAGTCGTGGGCGGAGACGTCGAGCGCTGTGACGCTGAAGCGTCCGAGGTGCATGCGCTTGAGCGCGGGATACCACTTTTCAAGCTCGCGGCGCATGGCGCGGGTCATGGCGTCGACGGGGCCGGTGCCTTCAGCGCGCGCGGTCACGATGGTTCCATCAGCGTGGGAGAGCGACATGAAAGCCTGGACGAAGTGCGTGCCGGCTTCGTCGTACTCGTCGTGCACGCGCCACGTGCGGACGTTGAAGAACTCAGGCAGCGTGCCCAGGACACGCATGCAGGCGAGGCGGAAGGAGAGCTCGCTGGCGGTGAAGCCGCCGCCTTCAATCATGGCCTGGTTCTTGTCGATGAGCTGCTGCGCCTGATGGCTTGTGAGGGGAACGCCGAGTTGCTCGGAGAGCATGACGACGTTGGCCCGGCCGGAGTGGGCGTTGACTCCGATGACGGGGGTTGCGCCCACGAGCGCGGGGTCGCACCAGAGATAGGCGCCGGGGTTTTTCTTCTCAGAGGAGCCGTGCATGCCTGCCCAGGTGCCGAATGCGCCGGGGCCGACAATGGGCGCGCCATGAGGGATGTCGAGGCCGAATGCGCCGAAGGCGGAGTGCGCAAGGCTGGTGAGCCCGGGGAGCGAGGCGGGCGGGACGAATTCGGCTTCGCCGCGAAGCTGCATGCCACCGACGACGGTGGTGAGGTTGACGTTGCCGCAGCGTTCGCCTGTTCCGAGAAGCGTACCCTGCACCTGCACAGCTCCGGCGAGCACTGCAGCGCGCGAGTTGGCGACCCCGAGGCCGCGATCGGTGTGTCCGTGAAAGCCGAATTGCGCGGTGGGGAAGTCGCGGGTGAGCTGAGTGAAGAGGCTGGTGACTTCTTCGGGGCTTGCGCCTCCGGTGGTGTCGCAGATGACGATGCGGCTGACCTGCTGGGCTGCGCACTGCGCGACGATCTGCTGGAAGTAATCGCGGGTGCGGGCGGCGAAGTCTGGATCGCAGGGGTGGCCCATTTCGCGGCGGGCCTGCGATGCGTCCATCGCGTGCTCGAGATCGACGAGCACTTCGAGGCCGTGGTCCTGCAGGTGCGCGATGGTCTCGTAGGCCATGCGCAGGTTTTCTTCTGGCGTGGTCTCGAGTGAGCGCTCGACGTCGAGCAGGCGCGACTTGACCACGACAGCAGCGGCGGGGACACGGTGGCGATGCGCGAGGATGAACTGCACGTCGGACCAGTCTTCCACGCGCATGCCGCGACCGCGCGTGCGCCCGAATAGGGCGAGTTTCATGCCGCCATTCGCGATGCGATGGGGATTGTGTTCGAGGGCGTGGCAAAGCTCGGTGACGAAGTGGTTGGCGCCGGCAAAGCCGATCTCCGCGTAGCGCACGCCGAAAGCGCTCATGCGCTCGAGAAGGCTGACTGCAGCGGGCACGGAGATCTCCAGGTTGGGCTGCTGCATGCCGTCGCGGAGGCTGGTGTCGAACAATTCCACTTGTCGGGGCGAGGTCATTGGTTCCTGCTTTCGGGTGTGGCGTTGCCGCGGTTGCCGTTCTGAGTAAGGCCGAAGCGGTCCATCCAGCGGGCGAGTTCACGCTGATCGTCTGACCCGGCGGCCTGCGCGTTGCGGACGTTGACGCGGTCCTGCTCGGGTCGGTTCTGGCTTATCTTGAACTTGCCTTCAATGCGTGCGATGGGAATACGGAAGCCCATGATACCGGTGAGCATGGTGCGCTTGTAGCCGTCGGCGAAGGCCTGCCAGCGAGGGAGGTATCGGGGCTCATTGGCGGCGATGAGCTCTTCGACGAGGTGCTGCTTGCCGTCGTGATCTTCGATGAGTTCGAGTGTGCCGTAGGCGTGGATGGCGATGTAGTTCCACGTTGGAACGGAGAGCTCTTCGACGTAGAGCGAGGGCGAGACGTACGTGTGCGGGCCGGGGAAGACGACAAGGGTTTCGCGGCCGGCGAGGGCTTGCCAGTGATGGTTGGCGTGGGCAAAGTGGCCTTCGAGCATGCCGTGTTCGCCTCCGTCTTTGACGAGAAGCGGGAGGTGCGTAGCCGTTTCAGCGCCGAACAGAATGGCGAACGGATAGGAGCGCATCGTTTCAAGGAGCGTGGCGCGGTCGGCAATCTGATTGAACTTTGGCGTGTACATGCGGTCCCGATCTGAATTAGACAAAGCTGCTGCAACGTTGAAGGCCACCAGCCGCTGTGCGGGTGGTGGCCTGGAATCCTTCTTATTGCTTGGAATCTCTGGTCAGGCTCTCTTTCCCGCGCGCACGTTGTGGCCGCTAATTCGAATGGCGGGAATGGCGATGCGGATCGAGTTGGCCAAGGTGAGATGCATGACTTGTTGCAAGTAGACCAGAGGCTGAGGCCATTGGTCAAGCGAGAGTTATGGCAGGAAACCCACGCTCTTCCAAAGGGGCGCCGGTTCATAGACTGCGCCGGCGGCCACGGTGCGCCACACTTTGCGCGTGTTGTGGATGTCGGCCAGAGGATCAGCATTCAGGAGCAGAACATCGCCGCGCTTTCCAGGCTCGAGCGTGCCCGATTCCTTTTCTGCGCCAGCAGCGCGAGCCGCAATGATTGTGGCGGCCTGGAGGGCTTCAAGAGGCGTTAAACCCGCTTCTACGTAGACCTCCAGTTCGCGGTGCAGCGAGTAGCCAGGGATCGCCTGGTCAGTGCCTGCAACGAATGGGATGCCCGCGGCGTGAAGATTGCGGAGCGTGTCGAGCGTTGCTTTCCAGCGCGCATCGGCAAGGGCGGCGTGATCGCCTGTGGCCGGCGGGCTGTCGAGGGCCTCATGGAGCTGCGCGGGCAGGTGATCGACTCCGGGCTCAATTTGATTGAGGGGCTTAGTGTTGAGGAAGGTCTCGAAGAGCGCAACGGTGGGATCCAGGACCGTGTGATGCAACTGGAGAGTAGAAATGAGATCGTGCGCGCGCGGGCCGTCGAGTTCCTCAATTGCAGGTTTGGTGCGGTCGGGCTTGCCGTCGGGGCCGAGGACAGCGCGGGTGAAATATGACATCGCATAGGGCAAGTGGTTGATCTGGTCCATGCCGTCGTTTACGCCTTCGATGGCGGTCATGCCCTCTGGTATGTGGCCTGTTACTGTCATGCCGCGAGCGTGGGCCGCCGCACAGATGGCTTTGACCACCTCAGGTTTGACGGAGCTGTAAATCTTGATCTGGCGCGCTCCGGCGGCTTTGTATTTCTCGACCCACTGGACAGCTTCTTCAGGAGTGTCGGCGAGGGTCGCACCCATGGAGATGGCGCCGCGGCCGTCGATGACGCCGGCGAACTCGAGATGCGGGCCGATCGCGGGATTCTGCTTGCGATCGAGCTCGTCATGGAGAGTGCGAATGAAGTCGAACTCATTGCCGACGTCGCGCACCGTGGTGACGCCGGCGGCGAGATAGATGGGCCCCCACTCCACCTGCTCGTAGTGGGCGTGCATGTCCCAGAGCCCGGGAATGGCGTACTTGCCTGAGGCGTCGAGGAGTGTGGCGTCAGAGGGAATGCGGAGCTGGCTGCGCGGGCCCGCAGCGGTAATGATGCCGTCTTCGATCAGGATGACGCTGTCTTTGACCGCAGGAGCGCCGGTGGAGTCTTCAAGCGTGGCTCCGGTGATAGCGAGACGGTGTGCGGGGCTGGTGCGGGCGGAGGCGCTGAGCTGGGCGAGAGCGGCCAAGTCGGCGCGCACCCCAGCGCCGATGAAGCCGGCTAGATTCGACTGGTAGGGCTCACGTACTGCTTCGAAGTGATCGAATTCCGCGTCAGTGCTGACCAGTGCAATGAGGTTCTGCGCGGCATCGAGCCACAGACACTCCTGTCCCCAGATGAGTCCGTTCACCGTGTAGCCGTGGAGGGTTGCGCCGTCGACGGTGACATTTTCAGCGGGCGCGATGTGGACGGAGGCCTTGGCGGGATAAACAGTGAACTGGGCGGGCTTGCCGTGGGAAAGCCACCAGCGCATCATCTGCTCCTGCATGGCGACCGGGGAGTAGCCGTCGGTGATGAACCAGGGGCGGGTGGGGGAGACGGTTTCCGTCTTGCCGGAACGGATGATGGTCACAGACGGGCCGCCGACGTTCACCTTGTCGTCCATGGCGGAGAGGCGAGAGGCCTGACCTTTGGCTGCGTAGGATACAGGCGACATGGATTTCGTATGTGCGGTGAACGTGGTCTCGAGAGGAACCTTGGTGCCGCGATCCGTGAACAGAAAATGCGATGTGAGCGTGTAGGTGTCGCCGCTGGTCTGGATGGAATACGTCTCGCGGCCAATGGCGTTCGCCATCTTGTGCAGAACGAAGGCGCCGGATGTGGCTGGTTCTTCCGCGTGGCACGCGAGCGCGACACATGCGAGCAGAAACGCTAGAAACAGGCGGCGTGAGACGGTGGGCAAGTTGGCCTCCGCGGTCCGTGGGGAATGATGTGAGAACCCGATCGGGTGAAATGACGGCGCCTAAAACATATCACGCAATTTCGCAAATCCATCGAGTTCGATGAGGCGCTGGCTCTCGCCGGGTGCGGCCAGCTCCGCGTGCTCGAGGACCCAGGTGTCTTTGTGGAAGAGATGCACGGCGTGGAGACCGGCGGCCAGCGCAGGGTTGATGTCGCTCTTGGGGCTGTTGCCGATCATCCAGGTGGAGTGCGGCGTGAGCTCGTGGCGGGCGACCACTTCGCGGTAGGTGGGCGGGTCCTTTTCCGCGACGATCTCGACGGCGGAGAAAAACGGCGCGAGATTGGAGCGGGCGAGCTTGTCGGCTTGCTCGGCGCGATTGCCCTTGGTCATAAGAATGAGGCGATGCCGCAGTGATAGCTCGGCAAGGGTGGCGGAGACGCCAGGCAGCAACTCGATCTCCTGGTCGCGAATGGTGGCGGCAAAAGAGCGGACGCGCTCGCGATCCTCATCGCTCACGGGCCCTGGGCTGAGCCGCTCAAAGCAGGTGATGAGCGAGTGCGTGAAGCTGTGCAGGCCGTAGCCGAGCAAGAGGATGCTCTCGCGCTCCACGCCATTGAGCGTGTTGCGCACCTGCTCGCGCGTGTAGCTCTGGTGGTTCAGGTAGCCGATGAACGAGGCGATGGCGCGCTCGAAGTAGACGTTGTTCTCCCAGAGTGTGTCATCTGCGTCGATGAGCAGCGTCTGGCCGACAGGGAACTGGGGCATGGAATCCATCGTATCGGATGAACGGAGGGGTGTGCGCCGTACTCGCCTGCGTCACCTCGAAGGTGCTACACTCCCGGCAACTGATCCACTTTGAAGGAGATTTTCCATGAGGTTCGTTGGCCGTCTATTGGGGCTCGCTCTCTTCCTCTGCTTGATGCCGGCGCTGCATGCCGCAGACCTGTCAGGTGCATGGACGGGGTCGTTCGATTTCCAGGGAACTAGCATTCCCGTCACCATCAACCTGAAGGCTGCCGACACCACGCTGACCGGCAACATCGAGGGCCTGCCCACGTCACCCACCGAAATTCACGACGGCAAGATCGACGGCAACGCGATCACGTTCTGGGTCAACAGCGACTACGAAGGCCAGACGTACAAGCTGGTTTACAAAGGGAAGGTCAACGGGGACAGTATCGACTTCGACTTCGGCACCGAGGACGGAAGCTGGGGCACGGTGATGACGGCGAAGCGCCAGGGTACTGCCGCCGGCGCGCCTGTAGCGGGCCCGACAGATGTGAGCGGAAACTGGTCGGGCAACTTCGATTTCAACGGCACGTCGATGCCGGTGACGTTCAAACTGCAGAGCAGCGGAGCCACGCTGACCGGCACCGTGGAAGGCATGGGGCCGGCGCCGGTCACGATTAAGGACGGCAAAGTGGATGGCGATACGGTCTCGTTCAACATCGACGTGGACTACCAGGGACAGACCTACACGCTGGCTTATAAGGGCAAGGTCCAGGCGGGAACGATCAACTTCGACTTCGGAACTATGGATGGAAGCTGGGGTTCGTCGATCACGGCGAAGAAGTAGGCGATTGACAACTGACTGCGGCTTGGTCGCAGTCAGCTCCCCTGACGATTACGGTTGCGGCAGCGTGTAGTCGAGCACGTAGGAATGCTTGCCGCTGTCGTTGGCGAAGCTCATGCTACCGGAGATGCCCGCCAGTTCACCCGTTCCTGAGCCGGGAACAATGAGCAGTTTCAGATCGAGCGTGCCGTGGCCCATAGTTCCGCTGTGCTGCACGGCGAACGATCCCGCGAGGCCTGCCAGCGTGCCTTCCACCTGTTCAAGAGCCACATAACCCGCCGTGCCGTCAGCAGGGTTTCCGCAGCCGAGCATCAGACCCTTCGCGGTGGCTTCCAGATCGCCGTGATACTGCTTGTCGAGGGCGAAGCGGCCAATGCCTGTGCCGGCCGTGGTTTCATCTGCAGCGAGCGGTGTGTTCTTAACGTCGAAGCTTCCTTCGGCACGCAGACTCATGCAGCGCGAGCTCCTTCTGGGCTGGTTAGACAACAGAGTTAAGACTGCCGGATTAGGTTGGGGGAAAGCAAGCGCTCTCTCTCGGGATTGTCGCGGCGCTCAGGATTGCATGTAGGGGACCTGAGGTTTCGCGGCGCGCAGGCGGAAGCGCGTGATCTCGGGGCGGCAGTTAAACCGGAACGGCACGCCGACAGCGCCGATGCCGCGATTGACGTAAAGCTGCATGCCGCCCATCTGGAACAGTCCTTCAACGTATTTGCGGCCGCCCGGCGGCAGATGCATGGCCCCCATGAACGGGATGCGTACCTGGCCCCCGTGGGTGTGACCGCTGAGCACGAGCGCGATCGAACGGCTGACCGGATGCTGCGAGAGAGCGTCGACAAAATCAGGCGCGTGGCACATCAGGATGATGGGCTCGTGCGTCTGGTTGCGGATGGCTACAGGCATGGCGAGGTCGGCGTCGGGCTTGCCGAGCACGGGGTCGTCGATGCCGGCGAGCCAGATGCGGCTGCCGTGGCGCTCGATAGGCAGGAAGCCATTGCGCAGCACGGGGATTCCATTGGAGGCGATGGCCTCGGTGACTTCGTTGGCGCCCGCCAGGATGTCGTGATTGCCGAGGATGGCGTACTTCTCCTTGCACTCGATGGCGGTGAGAAGCTTGGCGCATTGCCAGGCAGCGCCCATGGTCATCTTCTTCGAGAGCACTTCGGCGCTGACGTAGTCGCCCGTGAGCAGGACCATGTCCGGCTTCATGCGATTGATGTGGTCGATGGCTTCGCGCAGCAGGAATGGCTCGGTGTACTCGTCAAGATGGATATCGCTAAGCTGCGCGATGGTCATGCCCTCGAAGGCATGGGGAAGACCGGCAATGTGTATGTCGCGATGCACGACGTCGATCCAGTGGCGCTCGATTTCACCGGCGTAGAGAGCCATACCCGCGGTGCCGAAGAACATCGTTTTGAGTACGCGGCGGCGGGTGACTGACTTGCCGGGCACCAGGAACTCGGCGTGGGAGAGGTCGGGGATCTCGTCAACCGGTACAGGTGCAGTGAGCGGTTCGGCGGGGAGTTCGATGAGCGAATCCATAGTTTATGGCTATCGACTTTCTATGTATTTGGAACTGAAGGCCCGTTTGTCTTCGGAGTTTGGCCCTTACTTCAATGGATGCAGAAATCCAGCGGTTGGCGAGAGATGCCGCCAAAAATGAACGTAGATTCAGATTTCCTGCAATGAGAGACGGGGTCGGGGAACAGATGCGCCGAAATTGCCGGACTCAGGCAACCCGCGCTGCGTTCAGTGTAGCAAGATGCCGTCGACGACGGAAGCGACGAGGCTCCCGCTGGGATTGACGGCGACGAAGCTTGCGGGGGCGCCGACGTGCACCGAACCTGCGCGATCGCTGAAGCCCGTCATCGCGGCGGGATTCGAAGACAAGAGGCGGAGGCCCTGGTCGACCGTTGCTCCTGTGAAGCGAACGAAGTTGGCCAGCGCGCGATCGAGGGTGAGCACACTGCCCGCAAGGGCGCCGTGGGCGGTGGCGCGGCCATAGGCTACCTGCACGTCGAAGCCGCCAAGCTGATATGTGCCGTCAGGCATGCCCGCAGCGGACATCGCGTCGGTGATGAGAATGCCGCGCTCCGGCCCCTTGGCGCGCCACCACAGCTTCACCATCTCCGGCGTGTTGTGGATTCCGTCGCAGATTAGTTCGGCAAAGAGCGTGTCGGTAGTGAGCACGATGCCGAGAATGCCCGGCTCGCGGTGGTCGAGCGGCCGCATGGCGTTATAAGTGTGCGTTGCGCTAGCGGCTCCGGCATCGATGGCCGCGCGGGTCTGCTCAGAGGTCGCGTCAGAGTGGCCGATGGAGACGCGCACGCCCTTCGACGTTGCGTGCCTGGCAAACTCGATTGCGCCGGGAAGTTCAGGCGCCAGCGTCAGCAATCGGACATGGCCCTCGGCGGCTTCGTACATCCGGTCGAAGGTGGGGATGTCTGGCGCAAGCAGCAGGTCGGGCGGATGAACGCCGCGCCGCGCGTGCGACAGGAATGGGCCTTCTAGATGAATTCCGATGGGATGAGCCTGGCCGGGCTTGGGACCTGCGGCGATGAGCTTTGCTAGGAGTTCGAGCGAGCGGAGTGTCTTGTCGAGCGGCGCCGTGACGGTGGTGGCGAGATACTGGGCGGTTCCGCGTGAAGCGAGAAATTTGCCGATGGCCGCGAGCGCGTCTTCAGTTCCTTCCATCACATCGTGGCCGGCCGAGCCGTGGATGTGTACATCGAAGAAGGACGGGCCGATGAGGGCATCTCCGAGGTCGCGCACATCCGAGGCCGCAGGCGCTGCGTTGTCCTTGCGCGTGCTGATGGAAGCGATGCGTCCGTCTTCGACTGCAATCAAAGGCTTCTCAAGGAGGCGCTGGCCGTCCCAGAGTCGTTCCGCCGTGAATACCGTTTGCATGAGGAGATTATTGCAGGATTGGGCGGGCGGTTTGGGACGCTCGTCTCGCGGGTAACAGATATGTAACGCCGAGTGGCAGCGAGGTTTGTTACGTTGGAGGGCATGGCCCGGATACTCCCTCTCGCCCTCGTAGCTTCGTCAGCGCTCTTGAGCGCTGCAGTGGTCGCCGCGCAGATGACCGATCTGCCCACCAGCAAGCAGCTATCGCCGACACCCGGCAACCCGCAGCGGTTGAATGCGGAGCCAGTTTCGATGACTGTTTCGCCGGACGGCCGCTACGTCGTTACGGTGAACGACGGCTACGGTACGTTCGAGTCGAACTACTCGCAGTCTTTGGCGGTGTTCGACACGGAGAGCGGCAAACTGGCGGATTTCCCGGAAGATCGCACTGCACTTCACGGGGGCAAGCAGACGCTCTACTCGGGGCTCGCGTTCAGCGGTGACGGCAAACATCTCTATGCGAGCATGGGGTCCCTCTCCGATCCCAACGGAGAGCGCAAGGGTGACACGGGCAATGGTGTGGTGGTGTATTCGTTTGCGAACGGCGAGGTTATGCCAGAGCGGTTCATCCCTCTGAAGCTGGAAAAGCTGGCTGTGGGGCGAACCACGCGGCTCATCGGTGAAAAGGATGGCGACCAGGCCATTCCGTTTCCGGCCGCCATTGCGGTGTTTGGGGCTGCTTCCGGGTCGGGGGAGAAGCTCCTTGTGGCAGGGAACCTGTCAGACGATGTGCTGGTTGTGGATGCGGCGAGCGGCAACGTCGAGAAGCGCTTCGATCTCTCAGAGAGTGATGCGGTACCTGGAACCTATCCAATCGCCCTCGCTGTTGCGCCGGATGGCAAGCGAGCGTATGTCGCGTTGTGGAATGCGTCGGAGATTGTTCAACTTGATCTGACGAAGCTCGCGATCCAGAAGAAACTCACGTTGCTGAAGCCCGATGATCCTGTCCGGCCCGGATCGCACCCGTGCGCGTTCCAGTTCTCAAAAGATGGAAAGACGCTTTA
The DNA here is from genome assembly GCF_025264625.1 of Occallatibacter riparius. Taxonomy (NCBI): domain Bacteria; kingdom Pseudomonadati; phylum Acidobacteriota; class Terriglobia; order Terriglobales; family Acidobacteriaceae; genus Occallatibacter; species Occallatibacter riparius. Next base: position 5,501,179 of record NZ_CP093313.1, on the reverse strand, counting down.
TGTGGCGCTGGCGAATCGCGATGCAGTGGCCGCGCTGAACGTCGCGGGCCGCGCCCTTAGGCTGAAGGGGTTCTTCGACGCGCGTTTGCCCGGGCAGAGTTACTTTGGCGCGGAGCCTCTGGCGCTTGCTCTGGATGCGAGCGGCCGGCGGCTCTACGTTGCGAACATGGCTAGCGATGCGGTGGCGGTAATCGATACGGCAAAGCTGACGGCGAAGTCGTCGAAACGCGGCATGGCGGAACCCGTTGGATTTGTGCCGACGGAGTGGATGCCGTTTTCGATGGCATTCACGCGCGGCAAGCTCTACGTCGCAACGGACAAGGGGAAGGGAACGACAGCGAATAACATGCCACAACGCCAAACGGCCGACGGACAAGGCCGCCAGTCGCCGAGCACCTACATTGCTACATTGCTCTATGGCTCGTTGGCCGTGCTCGATCCCGCGGACATCGAAACGAACCTGCCGCAATATACGGCCACGGTTCTCGAAGCGAATCGCATGAAAGCGGCCGAGGAGAAGATTGCATTTGCTAGCGGCAAGCCGAATCCCATCAAGCATGTCATCTACATCATCAAGGAGAACCGCACCTACGATCAGATTCTCGGCGATCTGGAGCAGAACGGCCAACGCATAGGCAACGGCGACGCGAGCCTGACGATGTACGGAACGTCGACCACGCCGAACATGCACAGGCTGGCGCTGCAGTTCGGGGTGCTGGATAACTTCTTCGACTCGGGCGAAGTGTCGGGTGACGGACACGTGTGGTCGAACGCGGCCATCGGCACAGACTACCTGGAAAAGACGTGGCAACAGGCCTATCGCGGCAGCGAGCGCACCTACGACTTTGAAGGCGCAGTTGCAAACGGGTATCCGCTGATGCAGAAGATCGCCGACGTCAACGAGCCTGCCAGCGGATATCTGTGGACGAATCTAGCCGCGCATCACAAGAGCTACTACCACTTTGGCGAATACATCTCGACGATCTTTTGCACGGACGCTGTGGTTGCGCATCCGCCTGCAAATCCGCAACAGGGGCCGATGATGGCGAGCCAGCCGTGCGCGAAGAAATCGATAGCGCCGGGTGAGGCGATTCCAGAAGAGTGGGGCGGGGGAGTGAACAAGTGGCCTTGGGCCATTCCGCTGATTGCGTCGAACACCGCGACGAAGCCTGAGCTGGTGGGACACTTTGCCAAGGAGGCTCCGGACTTCGAATTGTTCGTGCCTGACCAGATTCGTGTAGACATCTTCGAGCGTCATCTCAAGCAGTGGATTGCCGACAAGCAGCAGGGCCGCGACACGATGCCCAACTTCGTACTGATGCGCCTCGGCAACGATCACACAGCAGGCACACGGCCCGGTGGTCCCACCCCGAAGGCGTCCGTTGCGGATAACGACCTCGCGGTCGGGCGGGCGGTCGAAGCGATCTCGCATTCGCCGTTCTGGGATGACACCGCATTCTTCATCCTCGAAGACGACGCGCAGAATGGCGCTGATCACGTAGATGCGCATCGCAGCATCGGGCTGGTAGTGAGCAAGTATGCGCCGCACGGGACAGAAGGCGCGGCGTTTGTCGACAGCCGCTTCTATTCGACGGTAAGCATGATCCGCACCATGGAAACCGTGCTGGGGCTGCCGCCGATGAACAACAACGACGCGCTCAGCTCGATGATTTCATCGCTATTTACCGGGCCAGGCGACCAGCCGGCATACACGGCCGACACATCGAATCGCGACAACGGCCTCATCTATACCGCCAACAAGAAGACCGCCCCCGGCGCGCAGGACAGCATGAAGATGGACTTCAGGCACGCTGATCATGCCGACACGCAGAAGCTGAACGTCATTCTCTGGCGCGATGCAATGGGAGACAAGCCGGTTCCCGCGATTCTGAAGGTCCGGACGAAGAGCGCGTCCAGGACGGATGACGACGACTAAGCGACAGTTACTGGGTCCGTACGTGAAATCCGGTTCTATCTTTGGGAACGCGAAGCGAATTACTTGCGTACCGATAGCATGAGGTCACAGCGGTTTTGACCCTCTGCTACACTGTGCAGGCGCTTCCCCCATATATTCGCGCTAAACAGTGCCGGAGAATTCATGTCGGTCGTAGAACTTACCGGTGTCACCAAGGCCTATCAAAGCAAGATCGCAGTCAACAACCTTAGCCTTTCCATTGAAGCCGGGCAGATGTTCGGGCTGCTCGGCCCCAATGGCGCGGGTAAAACCAGCTCGATCCGCATGATGATGGGCATTACGATGCCGGACTCGGGCGCCGTGAGTCTCTTTGGCAAGCCCTTTGAGCGCAAGAGCCTTGAGCGCGTGGGATACCTGCCAGAAGAACGCGGTCTCTACAAGAAGATGAAGGTACTTGATCAGCTCGTCTTCTTTGGCGAACTGCACGGGCTCACTGCACACGAGGCGCGCAAGAGAGCCACGGATTGGGCGCACCGGCTCGAGATCGCCGAGTCACTGCAGAAGAAGACCGAAGAGCTGTCCAAGGGCATGCAGCAGAAGATCCAGTTCATCTCATCGCTGATGCATGATCCCGGGCTGATCGTGATGGATGAACCTTTCTCCGGGCTCGACCCGGTGAACGCCACGCTGCTGGAACGCACCCTGATTGAGCTGAAGGATCAGGGCAAAGCGGTCATCTTCTCCACGCATCGCATGGACCAGGTGGAGAAGCTCTGCGACACAATCTGCCTCATCAACCAGGGACAGGTCGTTCTCTCGGGCAAGATGCGCGAAATCAAATCACGTTATGAGCGCAACCGAGTCATCGTCGAGTTCGAAGGAGATGCGTCGTTCCTGAAAAGCGCGGAGATCGCCGGTTACAAGAACTTCTCCGGTCATGCGGAGATCCGCCTGCACCCTCACGGCAAGGCGCAGAAACTGCTGCTCGAGGCGGCATCGATGGCCACAATCTATCGTTTTGAACTCGTGGAACCGTCTCTCGAAGAGATATTCATCCAGACGGTGGGAGGCAAAGTCGATGCGTAATCTAATGCTCGTCGCTAGGCGCGAATACCTCGAGCAGATCCGTGGCCGTGCCTTCCGCATTACGACGATCCTGGTGCCGGTTCTCTTCGCCGCAATCTTTGTGATCGCCATTCTTTCCGGCATGAACTCAGGCATCGGAAAGCATATCGTCATTGCTGCTCCTTCGGCGAATTTGGCCAATGCGGTACGCGACGAGATGTTGAAAGACAAGGATGCCAAAACCGTTGCGGATGTGGTTGCGCCGGCCGCGCCTGCCGATCGCGCTCAGCTCCTGCAGAAGATTCAGTCGAAAGAACTGGACGGCATGCTGTGGATAGGGACCGCCGATGGATCCACCAAGGCCACGTATACCTCTCAGTCCTCTGGGGACATCGTGATCACCAGCCGCCTGTCGGCTGCGCTGAATCATGCTCTCGCGCTTCAGCGTCTGGCAGCTCGCGGCATGAACCGGTCTGAGATTGACGTGTTACTGAAAGATGTCTCCGTGGAGACTCTTCAGGTCGATAAGCAAGGCAGGGAAGTGAAGAGCAGCGGGATGATTGCCTACCTGAAGGGCTACATCATGGCTCTTCTGCTCTCCATGACCACCATGATCTACGGAATGAATGTGGCCAGATCGATAATCCAGGAGAAGACCTCGCGCATCTTTGAGGTGATGCTTGCGACCGCCAGGCCCAGCGATCTCCTTGCCGGCAAGCTCATTGGCGTGGGTGCCGTTGGACTGACGCAGATTGCCATCTGGGTCGTGGCAGGAGCGGCCATCCTATCGGTTGTGACTGCTCGTGCGATGGTTTCAGGCCAACTCACGGTTCACTTGTCGGTGACTGAGGCCACCCTGTTTATTGTCTACTTCCTGTTGGGGTACCTGCTCTATGCCTCGCTGTTCGCAGGACTGGCCTCCTCCTGCGAGACCGAGCAGGAACTGCAAATGTATACACCGTTAGCCGCATTGCCAATGTGGCTGAGCTTCTCACTCATCTGGCTGGTGATCAACGATCCCAATTCCATCTGGTCTGTTCTGGCTTCGCTGTTCCCGGCTACCGCCCCCATCATTATGATGTTGCGCATGGGCTCGGAAATGCCACCAGCATGGCAGTTCGGCGTCTCCATCGGGCTTATGGCTCTCAGCGTATGGCTGGTGCTATGGGTATCAGCGCGGCTCTATCGCGTTGGCATTCTGATGTATGGTAAGCGGGCAACGCTTCCGGAGCTTGTGCGGTGGCTGCGCTATAGCTGACCGCGGCTCGACAGCTAAAATCGAAGAGTGCCCGAGCAAGAGAGTCCAAGGTTCACCTTCACGCAGCGCATTGTGCTGGCCGTGGTGCCGCGCATTATGTGGGCGCTGCTGTGGATCGTTGGACTAACATGGCGCTTCGAGCTCATCGCGGAAGATGGCGCTGCGCCGATCCCGCCGGGTCAAAAGGTGCCGCCGCAGATTTACTGTTTCTGGCACCAGTGCGTCTTGCCCTGCACCTTCTACTTCCGCTGGAGCCGCGCCATCATCCTCATAAGCCGCAGCTTCGATGGCGAGCTGATAACGCGGATCCTGCGCCTGTTTGGATTCGATGCCGTGCGCGGTTCGAGCTCGCGTGCAGGGCGCGAAGGACTGATGGGCCTCAAGCGCATTATTGAAAACGGCCGCACCGCAATCTTCACCGCCGACGGCCCGCGCGGACCCATCTACGAAACCAAGATGGGGCCGATCAAGCTCGCGCAACTGACCGGCGTTCCGATCGATGTGTTTCACCTGCAGCCCGAGCGCGCGTGGGCCATGAATTCGTGGGACCGCTTTTTGGTGCCGCGCCCGTTTACGCGCATCATCGTCAGCTGGGCGAAGGGCGTTACGGTTCCTGCGGACATCGCAGCCGATCAACTGGAGCCGAAACGGCAGGAACTCACCGCCGCAATTGAGCGCGCTCGCGTGCTGGCGCTCCAGCACCTTGGCCAGGTGTCGTCATGAGCGAACAGAACCGCGATCTGCTCGTAAGCGATTTCGATTTTCATCTGCCTGAGGACTTGATTGCACAGCAGCCTCCGGCGGAGCGCGGGGCGAGCAGGATGCTTGTGATGGATCGCGCCACGGGCTCGGTGCGCGGTTCGACGTTCGCGGACTTGCCGTCGCAGTTGCGCGCAGGCGATCTGCTGGTGCTGAATGATAGCCGCGTTATTCCGGCGCGGCTTTATGCGCTGCGCACGCTTCGCCGCGAAAAGGAACAGCCTACTGGCCGCATTGAGGTCATGCTCACCGAGGCTGCCGGCGACAACCGCTGGCACGCGCTGGTCCGGCCCGGCCGCAAAGTCGCCATTGGGGAAATTCTCGTGTTTCCCAACGCAGCGGGTGAGATTGAACTGAAGGCTGAGGTTCTGGAGCGCGGCGAGTTCGGCGATCGCCTTCTTCAGTTCGAGCCTGTGGATGACTTCTATGCCGCGCTTGAGCGCATCGGTCACATTCCGCTGCCGCCTTACATCCATCGCGACGATGCAGTTGCCGATCGCGAGCGCTACCAGACGGTCTACTCGCAGGAGCGAGGCTCTGTGGCGGCGCCGACGGCCGGTTTGCATTTCACTCCGCAGATTCTGGATGCGCTGAAGGCGAGCGGCGTCGAGATTGCACGCGTTACGCTGCATGTGGGCTTGGGCACGTTTGCACCCTTGCGTGTGGATCGCGTAGATGAAGTCCACCTGCATCAGGAGCGGTACACGCTCAGCGCGGCTGCAGCCGATGCAGTGAATCGCGCCGTTTTGGAAGGACGCCGCATAGTCGCCGTGGGCACCACGGTGGTGCGCACCTTGGAACACTGTGCGCGCGAGGCCGCCGGGGCGCCTCTCCAACCCCACTCCGGCACAACCGAAATCTTCATTTCGCCCGGCTACCAGTTTCTCCTGGTGCAGGGACTGCTCACGAATTTCCATTTGCCGCAATCGAGCCTGCTCATGCTAGTGAGCGCCTTCGCCGGCCGCGAACGCGTGCTGGCCGCGTATAAGCATGCTGTCGAGAATCGCTATCGCTTCTTCAGCTACGGCGACTGCATGTTCATTGCCTGATCGGCAGCGGGGTCCACTGCTAAACTCAATCCGTGCCTGATCAAGCTAAGCCTCCCGTCTTCCTCCTCGACACAATGAATTTCATCTTCCGCGCGTATCACGCCATGCAGCGCTCGCGGCCCATGTCCACGCGCTCCGGGCTGCCCACCGCCGCGACCTACGTGTTCGTGAACATGATCAGGAAGCTCCGCCAGGATTTTTCCCCGCACTACTTTGCAGCGGTCTTCGATGTAAGCGGAAAAGTGTTTCGCGACGATCGCGCCAAAGAGATTGGCTCGCTGCGCAAGTGGAACTCGAAGACGCAATGCTTCGAAGAGGTTGGCTACGAGGGCTACAAGGCCAAGCGCGAAGCGATGCCCGAAGACCTCGTCCGGCAGATACCATTCATTCGCCGCTCGCTTGAGGTGTTCCGCATTCCGATCCTTGAAGCTGAGGGATTTGAGGCCGATGACGTGATCGGCACGCTTTCGTGCCGGGCCGCCGAGCAGGGACACGATGTCTACATCGTCTCCGGCGACAAGGATATGATGCAGCTCGTCAACGAGCGCGTGAAGGTCCTCAATCCCCAAAAGGACAATCTCGTTCTCGATGCCGCGAAGGTGGAGGAAGTCCTCGGCGTGCCGCCCTCCAAGGTGATCGACGTGATGGCTCTACGCGGCGACACCATCGACAACATCCCCGGCGCGCCCGGCATCGGCGACAAGGGCAGCGTCGATCTCATTAAGGAATTTGGCAGCCTCGAAGCCGTTCTCGATCGTGCCGAGGAGGTCAAGCGCAAGACCTATCGCGAATCGTTACAGCACAATCGCGACGCCGTTCTGCTTTCGAAGGAACTCGTGACCATCGACTGCAATGTTCCGCTGCAGCTGGATCTTACTGCGATGGTGACGCAGGAGCCCGATCTCGAAGGCTGCCGCGAGCTGTTTACGGAGCTCGAGTTTACGTCATGGCTCAAGGAACTTGCTCCAGCTGAAAGCGCCGTCAAGTTCGAGCTTATCGAGAGTCCCACCGCAGAGCAGCGGGCCGCATTCTTCAGCACGGCGCGTGCGAGCGGGTTCGCTTTCGCGATGGATGCAGCACAGCCCGCGCCTGCTGCCGAGTCGGACGAAGAGCCGGCCCAGCCCACAACGATGTCGTTGCTTGATGTCGCTGAAGCGGCGGAGAAGCAGGCTGATTGCAGTATCGGCGTCTGCGCCGAGCCCGGCGTGGCGCTCGCGCTTCAACTTAACGACGAACTTCGCAGCCTTCTTGGAGACTCGCAGGTTCCGAAGCGTGTGCATGATATGAAAGCCGCGATGCACGCACTGCGTCCGCAGGGTGCTAAGCTTCACGGCGCGATAGACGATGTAATGCTGCTCTCCTATGCGTTGAACCCCACGCACACAACGCAATCGCTTGCAGATGTCGCGGCTCGCAATGGACACGCCCCACCGGCATCGCTCACGTCGGCGGCGGCAATCGTGAATGCGCTTGCCCCCGCGTTGCGTACGCATGCCGAAGAGTCTGATGTGGCCAAGGTTTACGACACGATCGATCTGCCGCTCGCGCCGGTGTTGTATCGCATGGAAGAGGCCGGAGTGCGCATCGACAAACGGGTGCTCAGCACGCTATCCACGCGCTTCGGCGCCGAGATCGAGCGCCTTGGTGAGCGCATCTACGAACTTGCTGGGCAGCGATTCAATATCAATTCGCCCAAGCAACTTGGCGTGGTGCTCTTTACGCACATGGGCCTGCCCGCGCCGGTGAAGTACGGCAAGGGCAAGACGATTTCGACCGCGCAGGATGTGCTGGAGCAACTGGCGGAGAAGCACGAAGTACCGCGCCTCGTGCTCGAGTATCGCCACGTATCAAAGCTCAAGTCGACCTACATCGACCAGTTGCCGCTGATGGCCGATGCTGACTCGCGCGTGCACACCACGTTCCAAGCCGCGGCAACATCCACCGGCCGGTTGTCGTCCATCAATCCGAACCTGCAGAACATTCCTATTCGTACGGAGCTGGGTCGCGAGATCCGTGCGGCATTTACCGCGGCGCCAGGCTCGGAGCTTCTCTCGGCGGACTATTCGCAGATAGAACTGCGCCTGCTGGCACACTTCAGCAACGATCCGCTGCTGGTGCGTGCCTACCAGACTGGGGAAGACATTCACACTCTCACGGCGAGCGAAGTCTTTGGCGTTCCGGTTGAATCGATGGACAAGGAGACACGCGCCCGTGCCAAGGCTGTGAATTTCGGCATTGTCTACGGCATCTCCCCGTTTGGACTGGCTGCCCAACTCGGCATTGCTCAAGCCGAGGCGCGCGCTTACATCGAACGCTATTTTGCGCGCTACCAGGGCGTACAGGCCTTTATTGAAAAGACGCTTGCGGAGACTCGCCGCACAGGCAGCGTGCGCACGCTCTTCGGGCGTGTGCGTCCCATTCCTGACATCGAGAGTCGCAATCCCAATCAGCGCGGCTTTGCAGAACGCACCGCGGTCAACACGCCGCTCCAGGGCACCGCCGCGGACCTGATCAAACTGGCCATGATCGCGCTTGATGCGAAGATCACCGACCGCAAGCTGAAGACGCGCATGGTGCTGCAGGTGCACGACGAACTTCTCTTCGAAGTTCCTGCCGACGAGAAGGAAGAAGTCGAAGAGCTTGTCCGCGCGGAGATGGAAGGCGTGGTGAAACTCAACGTGCCGCTGGTTGCGGATCTCGGTTTCGGTCCCAACTGGCGCGACCTTTGATTTCTGCATCTGATTCCGGGCCCGAGTTCAGGCCGATCATTTCGTTCGATTCATGGAGATCCGCATGAGTGTTCTGCAAACCAATGCTGCAGCTGCCGGAACGTTTCAGCTGGGCGGCGATCTGGTCGTCAATCGCCTTGGCTATGGCGCCATGCGCATCGTTGGCAAAGGTGTCTGGGGTCCGCCGGAAGACAAGGCCGCGGTGCTTGCCACGCTGCGCCGGGCTGTCGAGCTAGGCGTCAACCTCATTGATACGGCCGACTCATACGGCCCGTACGTCTCAGAGGAGTTGATCGCTGAAGCGCTGCACCCGTATCCTGCCGGGATCGTGATTGCGACGAAGGCAGGATGGGAGCGTTTTGGGCCGGGGCAATGGGGACACAACGCCAGTCCTGCGCATCTGCAGAAGGCTCTTGAAGGAAGCCTCAAGTGCCTGCGACTCGAGCGCATCGATGTGTATCAGCTTCATATTCCCGATCCGGCCGTGTCGTTCGATGCATCGATGGAGACTCTCGCCCGGTTGCGCGAAGAGGGAAAGATCCGGCACGTCGCGCTCTCGAACGTTGCGCTCGAATACATCGAGCGTGCGCGGCGCATCGTACCCATCGCCAGCGTGCAGAACCGCTACAGCTTTGCCGATCGCGAGTGGGACTTTGTTGTCGATTATTGCGAACAGCACAACATAGGCTTCATGCCTTGGGCGCCGCTTGGGCAAGTGCGGTTTGCAAACGACGCACTGGACAAGGCGGCACGGGCCTTGAATGCAACGCCGATGCAGGTGGGCCTCGCCTGGCTGTTGAAGCGCGCGAAGAACATGCTGCCGATTCCCGGCACTTCGAAGATCGCGCACGTTGAGGAGAACATCGCGGCAGCGAGTCTTCAACTGCCACAGAATGTATATGACGAGTTAGCCTCTGTTGCACACGACGCGAAGAGCCTGCGGGGTTAGATTCCCAGCTCTTCCCGAATCGCGTCAGCGATCGCATCCGCATGCCGGCGCATCGCGCCTTCATCTTCGGCTTCGATCATCACGCGTGCCAGCGCTTCTGTGCCCGAGTAGCGAATCACCACGCGGCCTGAATCCTTCAGCTCCTGCTCGGCGGCTTTGATGCGCGCGGCCACAACAGGGATCGATTCAAGCGGCTTCTTCTCTCGGACCTTTACATTGACGATCACCTGCGGAAAGACCTTAAGATCCGCGGTGAGTTCGTCGACACTTTTGCCGGAGCGTGCAACCAAGTCGAGCACCACTAGTGCGGTGAGCAGGCCGTCGCCGGTGGTTGCCAGGTGAGGGAAGAGGATGTGGCCGGACTGCTCGCCGCCAAGCGCAGCGTCGTGCTGCTGCATCATTTCGAGCACGTAGCGATCGCCCACTGGAGCGCGCATCATGCCGATGCCGGAGCGCTTGAGCGCCGCCTCAAGTCCCATGTTCGACATCGTCGTTGCCACCGCAACGTCACCCGTCAGCATGCCCCTGGCTTTCAAATCGCGGGCAGCCATCAGCAGAATGGCGTCGCCGTTGATCACGTTTCCGCGCGGCCCTGCAAGCATGCAGCGATCAGCATCGCCGTCGAAGGTCACGCCAACGTCGGCGCCTCGCTTCTGCACTTCCGCTGCAACCCATTCAGGATGAAGCGCGCCGCAGCCCGCATTGATATTGCGGCCGTCGGGAGAAATGTTCAGCAGCGTAACTTCGCCGCCGAGGCGGTGGAACAGTTCTGGAGCAACAGCAGCGGCCGCGCCATTCGCGCAGTCAGCAACAATCTTCAGGCCGTCGAGGTTTAGCCCCGGCACGCACTGGATAAGAAACTCTATGTAGTCCTGCTGCAGGTTCTCGTTGTCTGCAATCGTTGGAAGCGTTGCGGGATCGGGCGCAGTGGCCAGGTTCGCGTGCCGCAGAATCTCATCTTCCATCATGAGTTCGACGGAGTCAGGCAGTTTGTATCCGTTGGCGCCGAAGAGCTTGATGCCGTTATCGCGCCAGGGATTGTGTGATGCCGAAATGACGACCCCGGCAGCGTATCCGTGTGTGCGCGCGAGGAAGGCGACAGCGGGCGTGGTGATGACTCCCGCACTCTCCACTGCGACGCCCGCTTCGCGCAGGCCGGCAGCAAGCGTAGCCGCAATCCACGGGCTTGACTCGCGCGTATCGCGGCCCAGGATGACGCGCCGTTCCGCGGCGATGCTTGAGACCGAATGGCCCAGCGCCAGCCCTGTGGCGAAGATTGTCTTTGCGTCCAGCGGCGCTTCTCCCGCGATACCGCGAATTCCATCCGTACCAAACAGCTTGCGTGCAGTTGTACTCATGCCTTCTCGGTTTCCTGTCTAGGTGCCGCGTCTTCCACGCGGCTGGTGAATGCGCCGTCGCTCAGGCGCGTGGTGAATATATTGCCCGGCTGCACCTGCTTCATCGAACGAATCAGCGCGCCCTTGCGGTCAAGCACAAGCGCGTAGCCACGTTCGAGAACAGCGAGCGGCGAGAGCGACCGCAGCCGGGCGTGAAGCGAGTTCAAGCGCGCGTGCTGCTCGTGAAGTGTGCGGCGCATTGCATTTTCCATGCGCGTGGCGCCTGCGGTGAAGTGCTGCCGCGCATGCGCCAGTTGCTGGCGCGGATCGTGCCGAAGCACGCTCGCGCTGAGCTCGGCAACATGGCGCTGGCGTTCGCGGATTTGCCAGTTCACGTTGGCTTGCATGCGCAGGTTGGTGTCATCGAGGCGTTGCTCAAGCCTGTGGAGCGTAGTCATGATGCGCGACTCTGTGCGCGCTGCGGGCACGCGCGTGAGCCTTTGCCGGGCTTGGAGGAGCTGGAATCGCGCTGCGCGATCGAGACGCGAGTTCAGTCCTGCCATGTGCTCGGCAATACGATGCTGCGCCTCTGTGATGAGTTCAGCGGCAGCCGAGGGCGTAGGTGCGCGCAGGTCGGCAACAAAATCCGCAATGGTGAAGTCGGTCTCGTGACCAACAGCAGATACTACGGGCAGTTTCGATGCCGCGATAGCCCGCGCCACACGCTCGCTGTTGAACGCGGCGAGATCTTCGAGCGATCCTCCGCCGCGCGCAACGACGATGACATCCACCATCGCGGATGAGTTCAGGCACTCAATGGCGCTCACAATTTCCGCGCTTGCCGATTCGCCCTGCACAGACGCTGCACACAGCAGCACATTGAGGCCTGAATGACGGCGACTCACGATATTGAGGAAGTCCCGAATTACGGCGCCCGTTGGGGATGTGACGATGCCCACGGTGCGCGGAAATGGCGGCAGTGGACGCTTGCGCGCCGAGTCGAAGAGGCCCTCGGTCTTCAGCCGCTCCTTCAACTGCTCAAACGCAAGCTGCAGCGATCCGGCGCCTACCGGCTCCATGGTCTCCGCGACAAGCTGCATCTGCCCGCGCTGATCGTAGATGCTTACCTTCCCGCGGACGAGCACGTGCAGGCCGTCTTCCGGACGAAACCGCAACAACAGCGCCTGCCGCCGGAAGAGGACCACGGGAAGCTGCGCGTCCGCATCCTTCAGGGTGAAGTAGATGTGCCCCGAAGGTGCGGGACGGAAATTGGATATCTCGCCTTCGACCCAGACGTCTGTGTACCGCTGTTCGACGAACTCGCGGATCTGCCCGACAAGTTCATGCACCGGCCAGATGCGGCGCACCGGTACCTGGGCCTCAAAGGTGAAGTCGAGCTGCGCCGGCCGGTTCATCCTCTCAAAGTGTAAAGGTTCGGGCAGCTGGTGCCAGTGTGGACACCGGCGCTACAACTTGAGCTATCGATGGGTCCGGATCAGATCTGCGAGCTGATTTGTAATCGCCGCGATGCGCACCGCCGCAGCAGAGTCGAGAAGGTCATCAGCCGTGAACATCTGTTCGGCTTCACGCGCCAGGCTCGTGCCCTCAGTCAGTCCGAACGTCCCTAGCACTCCCGCCAGTTTGTGCGCCGCCGCTCCCGCGGCCGATCGCTGCCCATCGGATAGAGCCCCGGCCTGCAGCGCGCTGCTCGCTCCTTCCAGAACGGCCACGCGTTCCTGCATCTGCGGCAGAAACTTCAGCCACAGCAGCTTGAGAGCTTCGGCGATCTGCGGTTGTGGCCCGGTTCCCATGTCCGCGTCAGTTCCAGCCCAGGACGCCTGCGATCTGCGAAGGAAGAGTGAGCGGATCAAAGGGCTTGAAGAGGACGGCGTTCACTCCCAGGTCCGCGAATCGGCGCTGGTCCGTGCTTTGGACCTTGGCGGTCAACAGCAGAACCGGAATATTCGCCGTGATCGGGTTTTTTCGCAATTCGCGGAAGGTCGACGGGCCGTCCATGCCCGGCATCATGACATCGAGAAGGATGGCGTCAGGATTGTATTCGGCTGCGCGAACCAGACCTTGGGCGCCCGAACTGGCAACTGCAACATCCCAGCCGGCAACGGTTTCCAGGCTCAGTGCCGCTACTTCGCGTATATCGTCTTCATCGTCAATGATCAGAATGCGATGCGCCATGAACTCTCCCACTCACCGTTGCTCGCCATTCCGCAGTCGCATCGGGTTTCCGCTCCGGCGTGGTATACGCGCGGGAGGAGGGAATCGGCAACACGGCCACCCGGCTAAAAAGTCCGGTCGGCGGAAACAATCGGGGAGTCTGCATCCATCTGACGCGAATTATGCAGCAACGTCAAGACCAGAGCCTCAAGTTGTTGCGGCTGGACCCTCGCTTTGGTAAGAAACTGGGTGGGTCCCAGAGTGAGCTGCCGCCGTTCCTCTGCCGCCAAATCGCGGCCGGAGTAGACCACCAGGGGCATGTGTGCCAGTTCCTCGCGCTGCCGCAGCGCATCCACCACGTTGAAGCCATCGCCGTCGGGCAGGCCGATATCCAGAACCATGATGTGAGGCTGGTATCGGAAACACTCATCCAGCGCAGCTTGTCGCGTGTAAGCAACGCGTACTTCGATCATCTCCCGGGCAAACACGGCTGCAATCACCCGCGACAGGTCCGCGTCGTCTTCCACAATCAGCATGCGGACTCTCTCGGCGGGACCGCACAACACGCGCGCAAGTTCAGCCAGAAGGGTATCTTCCTCTACCGGCTTGGTCAGCACGCCTTCGGCTTCGGCCGGCAGTTCTGCCCGGCTCTGGTTCGCGAGGCTCAGCAGAACAATAGGGGTGCGCCGCTTCGGATCGCCGTGCCGCAGCAAGGGCAGGATTTCCCAACCGTTGATTCCGTCGAGCGAGGTGTCGACCAGGATAGCCTCGACACCCTCCCGGGCGGCAGCGACGGTCTGCTCCACGGTCGTCGTCTCGACCACGCGATATCCGTGCCGGGCGAGTTGCTCTGCAATCATTGGCCGAGTCAGCCGGTTTGAGTCCGCTACCAGCACGGTTCCCTGGTCTAACGGCGCGGCGACCTGCGCAGCGGCCAGCGTTTCTGGCCGATATGGCAGGAAGACCCGGAAGGTGGAGCCGCGCACCGGGTTGCGCTCCGCCCATATGCGGCCGGCGTGCTGCTGAACGATCGTGCGGCAGATCGCCAGGCCTAGCCCGCTGCCGCCTTTCTGCCGTGAGTCCGACGCGTCCACCTGCTGGAATCGCCCGAAGACAGCCTCCAGCTTGTCGGCCGGGATCCCACGTCCCTGGTCGATCACGGAGAGCGTAACGCCGGCGGCGCCAGGCCGCATCATCACTGAAACCGTCGAGCCGTTTGTGGAGAACTTCACGGCATTCGAAAGCAGATTGGTCAGCACCTGCAGCAGCCGGTCAGGATCCCCGGAAATCTCAGCCTGCGTGGTATCGTGCAGTAGTTGCACGCCGGCGGCGTCCGCCACAGGCTGCATGCCGTCGATGGCCTGCCGCACCACGTCGCTGAGTTGCAGGGGCCGGAAAGTGATCGGCTCCTTGCCGCTCTGGATGCGTTCAAGGTCGAGGATGTCGTTGATCAGGCGCACCAGCCGGTCGGAGTTGGTCACCGCGATGCGCAGCAGGTTTGCAGCTTTGTCGCTGATATTCCCCAGAATCCCCGACGACAGCAGCCCCAGCGCCCCGCGGATGGACGTGAGTGGCGTCCGCAACTCGTGGCTTACCGTGGAGATAAATTCATCCTTCAGCCGGTCCAGAGCGTAGCGCTGGCTAATGTCGCGGAAGCTCAGCACCGATCCCGAATATCGCCCCTGCTCATGGATGGGCGTGAAGAAGTACTCAGCGGGGAACGACGTGCCATTCGCACGGAAGAGCGTGTCGTCGCCTGCGCAGGCCACCTGGCGTTCCGTCGCGCGTTTCAGGGCGCAGTCATCGCTGCATTTCCTGAGCTCGGGTGCGGACCCGTGCAGAAGGTCGTGGATCGACTGCCCCGTCAAGTGCGAAGCCGGCGCCGAGAGCAAGCGCGCCGCCGCAGGATTTGCGAAGCTCACGTTCCCATAGCGGTCCATGCCGCAGATGCCGTCTGCCACCGAGTCCAGCAGGATCTCCTGCTGCCGCGAGAGTTCCTCAGCGCGGCCGCGCTCCTGCGAACGCGCCAGCATTTGACCGAGTGATGAAGCGACCGTTTCCACCGCGGCCAGTGCCTCCGGATCTTCGCGCAGGCGCCGATGGGAGTAGAACTCGAGCACCGCCAATGTCTTGCTGCCCACCCGCACCGGAACGGCCCAGCCGGACACCATCTCGTGATCCACCACAAGGTTGGTGCGTACACCGGAACGCCTGTTGGCAAGGTCCACGATCCAGACCGGCCGGCCTTCTTTCCATGCACGTCCCGGCAAGTCCTCGCCGGATTTCATCTTATGCCCCGCGCTCTTCTGAATGATCGCCTCTGCATTGGATCCCGGCGTTCCCCAGGCAGTAGAAAAATCCAGCCAGCTCTGGTCGGAACTCACCTGCCATTTCACCGCGACATCCCAGCCCTGCGAGACGCAGACAGCTTCCAGGATGCGCATCGAGGCGATCTCAGGCGACGCGTTCTCTCCCACAATCTGGCTCACTACAAGTTGCAACGCCAGGCGGTGTTCCCGCTGCTTCTGCTGCGTTACGTCGCGCAGCAGGCACCGTACGGCGAGCGGATGCCCGGCCTTCTGCCGCTGGCTCAGACTCAGTTCGAAATCGAGAACGCGCCCGTCAACGGTGTGGTTGCGCAACTGCGCCCGGTCGATCACGTCGCCTTCGACCGATCGGTGGAAGAGGCTTGCGACTTCATCGCGGCTGTCCGGTCCGAACAACTCCACGAACGAGTCAAGCGCCATGAGCGCCGAATGCGTAAGGCCGAAGCACCGCCGCCACGCCGGGTTCGCGTAGAGGAACTTGCCCTTCGGGTCCAGTGTGGCGATCATCTCCGTCGAGTTTTCGAATAGATCGCGATAGCGCTCCTGCGATTCGCGCGCTGCCTGTTCCTGGCGCAGCGTCGCCGCAATGTCGAGCGCCACTACAACCAGCCCCTTCGTTGTGCCTTGTTCGTCGCGCAGCGCCGACAGGTGCACGGTAACCGGCAGCAGCGTGCCGTCCTTGCGCCGGAAGTTGGCTTCGAAGCTCGGCACCTGGCTGGGCGGCAGGTTCCGCACCGTATCCATCAGCACGCTCAAGCGCTGCGGTCCGGAAAGCTCAGGATTCGGTTCAACGCCGCTCAGCCGCTGTAACTCCCCAATCAGTCGCGGGCCTTCGCCCTCCGCCAGAATCTCGCCTGTCCTGGGCGTGCCGACAAGCTCTGAGGCGTAGTAGCCGAGCATCCGCTCGGAAGCCGGATTCATATGGCTGATTGAGCCGTCCAGGCCGATCGCAATCACCATCGGCCCGGCTGATTCGAAGATGTCCTTGAGCGCAGGATCCTGCGCCCGGGGATAAAGCTCTCTCCACGCCAGCACTGCCCAGATCCCGATAAAGACGATAGCCGCCACATCGAGAAGGATCGGGAACAGCAGGCTGTAGGACTCCAGAATCAGATGCCCCAACGCAGACAGAACAACCAGCGCCAGCGCAGTAATAGATAGCGCTCTGCTGACGGAAGGAGATGGCACCTTGGTGTTCCCCCCTCGAGGGGGGAGGGCGCCATTGTCGCCGATGTTTACGTCCCGCATGCCTCTCCTTGAAGGTCGCAACAAACATGCGCACCGCGTTCATTGCGCGGCACTGCTTTTTGTGACTGCCTCGTGCTGACTCGCAAGGGACAAGCGCTAACCGTTCTGCGGCGGTATCTTTCGCAACTCTCGTGCGGGAGTGCCCGGCCCCATCCGGAACAAACCGCTCGCGACGGAAATATCGCTTGAACGTTCACAACATCATACGCTCATGGTGCAGCCCTGATTTAAGGAAGTACCCGCTTTATATACATATAGAGAACCAGGTTCACCACCACAGACAGCACTAGCAGGATGGAAAGTCCGACCGCGATCAGACTCACCTTGTGGCTTACCGCCCTCAAGTCCTCGATGAATTCCTGCTGCTCAAGCGTGTTCCGGTCCGTGGCTTCCCGAACCAGTTCCAACTGGTCTTCCACCCGCTTCAGGCCGGTTGTCTGCTCCTGAACCGTGCTGCGCAGGTCATTGTGCTGGAGCTGGATTTCGGTGAGCTGGTTGTGGAGCGGCGTCAGATCAACCGGCGCGGCTGGCGGCTGGGGACGTGCCGCGAGGAGGTTGCTGACCGCATTCGAAATATTTCCTTCGATCAGCGGGAGCAGCTTCGCGACAAAAGGCGCGGCTTGCTTCAGGAGTCCCATGGCGCGTTGCATAGCGTTGGCGTCCTCCGCTGATTGCGCAGAAACTGCCGGGGCATACGGCGAGGTAGAAAGAGAACGGCCAGGCGGCGTTACCGTCTTATGCATGTCCTGGAAGGCGCTTGGCCCCGCTCCCGTCGGCAGCGGTGAGCCCGGCAAAGGAGATCCCTGCACCCGGCCGAGCTGATCGCGCTGCAAAGGCTGCCTGCCCTGGCTTTCTCCCAACGGCTGGCCAAAGTCACGGCCCGGCTCACGGGGCATTGTCTCCCTTACGTGCTCGCGGAAAAGTGTCTCCCTTGCGGCGGCTTCGCGGGCATCGTGAAAGGCGTCCCTCAGGGTCGGATCAGGATCGCTAGGCGTCCGGGGCGGCGTCACATTTACGCTTGAATCGGTTCGCAACGCGTCGGCTCGATGGCCCTCGGGAAGATATACCTCCTCCCGAAACTCCTCGGATCTATTCATCCTATTGTCCTTTCCAATAACTATATAAGCAGCGAATGCTAGTTTAGCAAGCGCTTTGCCATGGCAGCAGACCTCCCGGAATCCAGGCGGACAGCCCATAGAAAGACGCTAAACAGCCGTAGCTAGACGGCCAGGCATCCGACTTTTAAGCTTGGACCTCTCGAACAGGTGTTTGTCCCTGAGGCGGAGAGGGGCCCGGCTGATGCTGGCCCCTCCAGCCGTGGAGCCCCCAGGTAAGCTGTTGTAAGGAGAAGTCTTTTTGAAACCTGTCGCTCATCGCGCTCTGCACGATTTCAAGCACAACATCCTGGCGGGAATCATCACCGCCGGACCGTTGTTCATCACGTGGCTGGTGTTTTCATTCGTGATCGGCGTGCTGGCCAAGGTGGGGCTGCCCATCGTCGCCCTGCTCGCCGTGGTGTTTCCGGGAAGCATCTCGGAGTCGAAGGGCTTCCAGTACACGCTGGCGGTGATCATCACGGTGGTGCTGTTCTACCTGGTCGGCAAGGTCACGTCCGAGGTGGTGGGGCGGCAGATGTTTGAGCTGTTCGAGGCCGCCCTCGAGAACCTGCCGGTGGTGAACAAGATCTACACCTCAGTTCGCCAGGCGGTCGACACCCTGATGAACAAGAAGAATTCCGGCCAGCGCGTGGTGCTGATCGATTTTCCGAGCCCCGGCCAGAAATCCATTGGCTTTCTCACCCACATGCTCGCTGACGCAACCACGGGCGCGCCCATCGCGGCGGTGCTGGTGCCGCAGGCCATCAACCCGTCGTCGTCCTATCTGCAGTTCGTGCCCATGTCGTCTATCACCGAGACCGACCTGACCATGGAGCAGGCGATGAGCATGCTGCTGACTGGCGGAGCTGTCTGCCCCGAGGTGATCCACTACTCGGCGCCGCCGGCCGCCGTGGTGGACAGGCTGGGACGGGCGATCCCGGTCAGCATTGCGGTGGAGAGTCCGGAGGCGGTGGCGAAGGGCGGACAGCAGGAGGGCTGAGGGGCTGTTGATTGGGTTGTAAACATAGGTGAATCAAGGGATGATCCGGTGTTCGCCTGATATTCGTCTTTCCTTCGCGTTACGGGCGAAACTGGTTACTTTAGTTGTATATCGTAATGTGATGTATTTGAATGGCTTATGATTTAATTTGGAGTCATTCTGGTCGAAAAAGCGAATTTAGCTGTTATTTTTCTGGTTAACAAGTGAATGGTTTGGTGATTTCGGACCCGATGCTGAAAGACAGATAAGCATATTTACCAGAACGCCATTGTGCCGCAAGTCGGACCGGATTTGATGTGTCCACCGTCACAAAAGCCGGGGCAAGATGGGACGTGACGGCTCGTGCGTCGGGCCTGAGAATCACCCTTCGGCGCCGGCATTGTCGGCGATTCCTTCTCCCGCGTGCTCACTCTCCGCGCTGATCTTGCGCAGATTCACGTTCTCGAACTGCGCCCAGATCAGGCCAACCGGTACGATGCCCAGGAAGGTGACCACGAGAAGCATCGCCGCGCAGGCGGTCGAAGCCTCAGGGCCGGCTGCAAAGAACCCGGTGATTGCCGCTGCCACCAGGCCGATCTGCGAGAACCATCCGATCACCGGCAGTTGCAGCAGGCTGGCGCCGCCGCTCACCACCATGAGAAGAATGCACTTGGAGATGCTGATGTTTGCCAGCACTTCGCTAGCCCTAAATGCATGCATTGTCTCGACATAGGCGAACGCGATCATCGCCCACATGCCCACTGAGGACAGTACCAGCAACGCAAAATCTGAGAAGGACCGGATCGTATCCAGCCCAGTCCGGAACGTGCGGATCTTCTCGCCGACGGCGTGGCCAAGGTTCTTTGACATGATGCCGAACGCACGCTCCGCCATTCCGGCGAGCGTGTCGCCGCTGAGCCTGATGGCAATGAGGAACAGCGCGCCGAAAGCAGTGAGGATAAGACCGCCAAAGCGAAGGAGTAGCGCGGCGATCCAAGGAGCGTTATGGCTCATAGCTGCGAGGCGTGGCCAATGGTTTATGGCTTTTACAATCGCGTCTTGCGGCAACTGCAGAATTGCGAGCGAGAACAGTACGGCGATGGCGCCCATATCGCAGAGCCGTTCCACAATATAGACAGCGACCTGCGAGCTGAGGTCAAGGTTGGTCTTTTTCGCAACCAGATAAGGACGCACCAGGTCAGCCACGCGCCCGATCAGGGCTACTGCCGTGAATCCCATGACCTGCGTGCCCACCAGCGACAGCGCCGGCACGCGCCGGTTGTGGCGCAGCAGCAGCGCCCAGCGTGCCGAGCGGATCACATAGCCCAGGTAAATGCAGGCGAGCCCGATGGCGATCTTGGTCCAGTCGGCTCCTGCGAGCTGCGAGCGGAACTCGGCAAAATCAAAGTGAATGCGGTTGCGCCCCCAAATCACGAGCGCAGCCAGTGCAACCAGCACGACAAGCCCAACAAACCATTGCTTCTTCTTCAAAACTGCTCCCGTTTCAACCACGGCTTTCGATACGCAGATGTTTTGTCCAGTCTACCGGTCTGATGCGGGCTGCGCATCCGAGTCCTTCGATGCAGGAAGGTGAATATCTGGGTTCAGCGTCCGGCGGAGGCCTGCGACGAGCTGTTGGCCTCTTGCTGAGCGAGGCGCTGACGGGCGATCACGCGGCGATTGAATTCGTGGATAACGCGAGCGACGTAGAGCCGCGTTTCACGATAGGGAGGGATGCCGCGATATTTGTCCACTGCGGCGGGGCCGGCGTTGTAGGCCGCCAGCGCCAGGGCGAGATTGTCGTGGTAGCGAGTGAGCAGACCGTCGAGATACGCGGAGCCACCGCGCACGTTATCCTCGGGCTTGTAGCTGTCATGCACGCCGAGGTCGGAGGCGGTGCCGTCCATGAGCTGCATCAGGCCTTTGGCGCCAGCCCGGCTCTTTGCCCGCGGATTGCCGCCGCTCTCAGCCTTGACCACACTGGCCAGCAGGTCGACATCAAGGTGGTGTGCCTGGCCGGCGGTCGCCAGCATCTCGTGCAGGTCGGCCGGTGTCAGCTTGGCAGGCGTCGTTGGACGGGCAGCCGGGGTCGATTCGGCGGTCTCCGGTTCGGCGCTCGGAGGCGGATCAGGAACGGTCTCGATGCTAGCGATGTCAGCGGGCGGGAACTCGATGTAGCTGCTGGCGTTGGCGCTGGAGTAAAGGCGTACGCGTCCCTCCACCGTCTCGTGATGCGCGCACGTCAAGGCAAACCCGTTGGTTAGCGAAACCCGTTCCGCGGCACGGCAGGGCAGCGCCAGCGCCGCCAAAGCGGTTGCTGTCAGAACGAGTTTTCCCCGGATATGGGTCAACCGAATCCCCTGGTGTTTCTGAGTTTACGCGCCGGCGGAGGCCGTCTGCCGCGCAACCACCTGCTCTAGAATGACGGCCACGCCCTCCTGATCGTTCGTGAGCGCCTGCTTCCAGCCGCGAACCTTCGCCATCGTGCGCAGTTCCTGCGCGGCGTTACCCATTACGATGCCCTGGGCGGCCCACTCCAGCATATCCAGGTCGTTCCAGTTATCGCCAATGGCCATGACCTCTTTACGGTCGATGCCGAGGCGGCGTGCGAGCCGCTCGAGCGCCCAGCCCTTGGTGACTCCCGGCGGCATGAGGTCGAGGATCGAGAGATCGCGGACGGGATACTCGGTTCGGACGCACTCACAATACTTGTGCAACTCGCTGGCGCGCAAAGCCCTTTCGGCGGCCTTCATTTGATCCATGGTGCCGGTGACCATGCCCTGAATGGGATCTTCGGGGCCATCGAGCGCGCGCTCCAACGGCTTGACGATTTCAATGGCGGGGCGGTTGGCGTTGATCCAAAGCTGGATCCGTTCTTTCGCCGTCTCCAGGTCCTCGAGAACCAGTTCACCGGGGCCGGAGCGGTCGAAGGTGAAGACAAGGACGCCGAAGGGCCGGAGCAGACCGCAAAGACCGCGAGCGACGCGAGCTTCAAGATGGCAGTGATCCATGGGTTCGTTGGCCAGGGTGCGGGTGACCGCGCCGTTCGATGTGATCAGCGGCGTATCGTTTCGCAGGCCGTGGTCTGCCAATAATGGAGCGGAATAGGCGTGGCGGCGGCCGGTGGCAATGGCGACGGTAATTCCTGCCGCCTGCGCGGCGCGCAGAGCGCGGGCCGTCCGGTCGCCAATCTTCTGCCCGAAGGTGGGAAGAAGGGTTCCATCCATGTCAATCGCCACCAGGCGAACCGGGAGATGCATGCTCTCAGTTTACGCGTGGGTGCGTATGGACGAGGCGCGCAAAAGATGCAGCCGTGTTACTGAGGCGTGATGATGCCGCCGAGGGCGTGCCGGCGCGGGAGCACGATGCCGCGGTGATCAATCTCAGGCTTGGGTGCTGGTGCGCGTTGGAACGCCGGGTCTACCGTTCGGTCCGTCAGGGCACCGCCGCAGGCTGGGCACCAGTCGGCCTGGTTGTCAGCAGCGAGAACGGCGTGGCATTGGGTGCAGATGCGCTCCATCAACTCTGAGTATAGTCAGTGCGGCAGCAGCGGGTTGGCGCCTATGGAGTGGCCGATGATCCAGTTTCGACCGGAATCATTTTGAATCCATGCCAGTTGATCGGGATAGGTTCGAACCGGGCGTTTGGAAAGAGAGTCGGAATGGGGAGAGACTTGGGCTGAAGGTCGCCTGGTGGGGTTTCCAGCAGCGCAATCTGTGTCGGTTGAATCTTCAGGCCGGGGTAGATGTCGCTGCGCGGCGCCGGACGCGAGGGACGTTGCGCGAATCCCTGCGGCTTGCGAAGGATTCCGGGATCGACCTTCGATTTGCTTTCGGCAGGGTTGTGCGCCTTCAGTTGAGGCAGCGTGAAGAACCGGTGGGATGAATCGGGAACCTGCAATTTGAATTGCGGCTTGCCGGGCGGCTGCAGCAGAGGCGATTTGAAAAGCTGGTCAGGATTCTGGGGAGCAGCCGGCGGAGTGGAAGGCGACTGAGCGTGAGCCAATCCTGCTCCGCAGAGCGCAAGAGCAATCACATAAGTTTTCATGGCAGAGCCCTGTTATACATAAGACTTCAACTGCGCGGCCAAGGGTAGCACCGTTTTGGCTCTACCCTTGGCTTTTCCCGTCGCGCAGCCGAGCGCGGAGACTACCACCAGCTTTCCATCTGGGCACCCCAGGTAACGCCCTGCGTGCTGTTGAGGTAGTCGGGGCCGCCGATCTGGCCCTTGAATCCGTTGCCCCACTGCGCATACGTTACGAATCCGCGGATGGCTGGGCGGCTCATGAAGTGACGTCCCAGCGAGACCTGCGGAGCGAACGTGAATTTGAACAGGTGGTCGCTGACGTGGGTTTCTTTGTTGTCGGTCCAGTCGACGAAAGGCTCGAAGGCCAGGCTGACGAAGTCGTTGAAGTGCGCCTGGGGCCTCACGCCTGCGGAGAACCAGTGCTGCGAGCCTCCGAACTGCTTGTAGTCCGTCAGTTGGTAGATGACCACTGGGCTGACGGTGAAGTGGTTGCCGGGCTCGAAGATGACGTTATCCGCGACGCGGAATCGGTAGGAGTCGGAAGCGTCGGGGCGGATGAAGGAGCCGGCAGGAGTGGTGTAGGTCTCGAAGCCGGAAGTGAATGTCTTGGCCGGCCCGCGTCCGTACTGGATGTAGAACTTGTTCATGTTGCTTTCGCCCAGCCACTTGTCTGCCGTGTGGATGAACGTGAAGCCAACGCCCGTCGCACCGGGAGCCTCCGCGCCACTCTGATCCTTGCCGGATGAGGTCTTCGAAACATCGAATCCGAACTCGCCCCTGCCGCCCAGCATTGGCATGTCGTAGAGGCGGAAATCGAAATTGCCCTTGCTGAAGCCTGCTTTGTTTGTGGTATTCGGCTCCGGAATATCGCTGAAGCCGCTCTGAGAGCCGAGGCCGATCCAGGCAAGCGCCATCTTGCCGAAGGGCAGCTTGATATCTTCCACGCCGCCGCCGCCGCCGCTCATGTTGTAAAGGAAGAAGTCATCGATGTGGACATCGTGGCGGCGGTAATAGCGATTGCCGGCCCAGACGTTCAGGGCTGGCTGACTGTCGCTCAGATGCCCGACGGCGCCCCATGCTTCTGCGATGCCGAAGGTGGTGTTCGACGACGCGTTGTAGTTCTGATACGGGTTGAACATCGAGATGCGAACGAGGAATTGTGCCGTGGGCGAAGTGGCTGGGCCACCAGCGGAATTCTTCTTCAACGAGAATGCGCCGGGAAGATAGAAGCTCTTGCTGATTGCGAGTTCTCCGTAGTTCTCAGCTTCGTTGCCCAACCTGCCCGCCTTGGCCATGGCGCCTGGAGCCTGGAATGTGACCTGCGGGCCTCCTTCATCATCGCGTCCGTAACCGGCTCTGAAGTATCCAGTGACATCGACGAAGTTGTGTAGCACTGTCTCCAGCCGTTCGCGGACGGCGTTCTCTCGCTGTTGCGAGAGGGACTGCTGGATCGAGTCGGTTGTTTCCTGAATCGGCCTTGGTGACTCTCCTCCCTGCTCCTGGGTTTGCGCGTTCTGATTTGCAGGATTGGCTGCCGTCGGCGTGCTCGCAGCAGTGGTAGCGACAACGGGGGTTGGCCTCGTTGTTACTACTGCAGCGGAGACTAGAGCGGGTTGCGGGCTCGTGCTTTCCAATTGTTGCAGGCGGGCATCGAGTTGCTTCAGTCGCGCCTCGTAGGCGGCGCTCATCTTTTGGTATTCCTGCTTGAGCTGTTCCATCTCATGCCTGACCTGGCCCAGGTCGGCGTTCGGCGCTGTCTGCGCACTTGCTGCGATGCCGCTGCTTATAAGGATCAGAACAAGACCGAAGAATCGGCTGACGTGCATGCAATCCCTCCTGCCGAACGCGACCGATTGTCCGTATGCACGCGACGGCACTGGATGATGTCGGAACTTCCGCAGCATGCTAGTCCTCAGTAACACATCCGATAACTGTCAAAAATGTAAGTTAGCCCTTCGCGCGTACCAGAGATGTCACGTTGGCCTCGCGGAGAGTTCGTGATGCTCTCGAGATTCCTTCTCGTACTTTTGCCAGATGACCCCGATTTGTGAACCGCAATAGACTTCGACCGCAAACTCAGGGCCCAGAAGACGCAGGATCACGCTCTCATCGCAGCGCGATGCGGACGTGTATTGGTCATCGGTTGTACACGGCAGAAGATGTTCACTCTATTTCCAGGAAAGCGTGGCTTTTGATGGCACAGATCAGAATCATCTCTCCACTTTCCGGCCAGGCTTGGCCGCTGGAACGCGTTCCAGATCCGGTTTTCGCGCAGAAGATGGTTGGCGATGGCCTGTCTATAGATCCTGTCAATAACGTGCTGCTTGCCGCGTGCGATGGCGAGATCCTTTCGGTTCATGCCGCGGGCCACGCAGTTACGCTGCGCACGCCGGAAGGCCTCGAACTCATCATGCACGTGGGCATTGACACAGTGACGCTCAAGGGCGAAGGCTTCATGCCGCGCGTCAAAGCCGGCGATAGGGTAAGCACGGGCGCACCGCTGATCGAGTTCGATCTGGATTATCTGGCCACGCATGCCAAGAGTCTTTTGACGCAGATTGTTGTTGCTAACAGCGATCGCGTGACTGCCTGGGAACGCGCAAGCGGAATCGTCACTGCAGGCAAGGACACGCTGTTCACCGTAACGTTTGCAGCTGAGGAAACCACGGCTGCGACGAACGGCGCGAAGACGGTGACATCGGAGGCGATCCTCATTCCTAACCGCACGGGATTGCACGCGCGGCCGGCGGCCGTGCTGGCGAATCTGGCGAAGAGTTTTCAATCGGCGATCAAGCTGCAACTTGGCGACAGGAGCGCGAATGCGCGCAGCGTAACGGCCATCATGGCGCTCGAAGTTTCGCACGGAGCAAAGGTGCAGGTGATCGCAACGGGCGCTGATGCAGCAACGGCCGTGGAGAAGCTGGCCGAGGTGCTCGCGCAGGGCTGCGGAGACGAGGGCTGCACGCCTGCTCCCGCTCCTGCCACGACCACAGTGTCGGCGGCGGCTGCGCCGCCCGCACGCCGCAAGTCCACTGATCCCGATCTGCTGGTTGGTGTCTCCGCTTCTCCGGGTCTTGCGGTTGGCGAGGTCTTCCAGGTGCGCCGCATGGAGATTGAAGTACAGGAGGCCGGCGCCGGAGTGGATATCGAACGGCATCGGCTCGAGAACGCGATTGCCACTGCGCAAGCGCAGCTCTCGGCGCTTCGGGCCAGCCTGCATGCGAAGGCTGATCCTGCCAAGGCTGCCATCTTCGCCGCGCATGAGGAACTCCTCAGCGATCCCGATCTGCTGGAGATTGCCGAATCAGCCATTGCGAAAGGGAAGAGCGCGGCATTCGGATGGAAGAAGGCTGTCACGACGCATGCTGACAGGCTGGCTGCGCTGCGCAACGAACTGCTGGCCCAACGCGCCAACGATCTGCGCGACGTGGGCCTGCGCGTCCTCGCATTGATTACGGGCACAGAGGTTCGTGAGCCGCAGTATCCCGCTAACGCTATTCTGATCGCGGAAGATCTGACACCGTCGGATACGGCAACGCTGGACCGCTCGCGTGTGGTCGGCTTCTGTACGACCCGAGGAGGCGCCACGTCGCATGTGGCAATCCTTGCGCGCTCGCTGGGTATTCCTGCGCTGGCTGGAGTGGAGCCGGCCGCACTGGACGTGCCGAACGGCACGCCCGCGATTCTCGATGCGAGCATCGGCACGTTGCGCCTGCGTGCATCGGCCGAGCAGATCTCACGCGTTCGCACAGCGCAGCAGGCCGCGGAAGAACGCCGCAAAGCTAACCAGGAGCACGCACTGGAGCCGGCGGTAACCACTGACGGCATGCGAATGGAGATCCTCGGCAACATCGGCGGAGTGAGGGATGCTGCGCAGATTGCAAAGCTGGGCGGCGAAGGTGTTGGGCTGTTGCGTTCCGAGTTCCTCTTCATGGAGCGATCGGATGCGCCCAGCGAAGAAGAGCAGTTTGCGATGTATAAGGCCGTCGCGGAGGCGATTGGCCCAGGGCACCCCATCATTATCCGCACGCTCGATGTGGGAGGCGACAAGCCTCTGCCGTACTTGCCGATTCCGAAGGAGGACAATCCCTTCCTCGGCGAGCGCGGAATTCGCGTGTGTCTCGACCGGCCGGAGATTCTGCGCACGCAATTGCGCGCGATTCTGAGGGCCGCGGCCTTCGGCGATATCAGCGTGATGTTTCCAATGATTACAACCCTCGAGGAACTGCGCGACGCAAAGGCGATTCTCGTGGAAGAAGCTGCGAACCTGAATCTGCCGCCGGTGCCTGCGGGCATCATGGTGGAAGTGCCGGCGACCGCAGTGATGGCAGCACAGTTTGCGCGCGAGGCAGATTTCTTCTCGATCGGCACCAACGATCTGACGCAGTACGCGCTGGCCATGGACCGCGGGCATCCGAAGCTTGCTCCCAAGGTGGACGGCCTCAATCCCGCGATTTTGAAGCTCATTGGGCATACGGTGAACGGTGCGCGATCGGCGGGCAAGCGTGTGGGCGTGTGCGGAGGCATTGCGACCGATGCGTCCGCGGTGCCGCTCCTAATCGGCCTGGGCGTGGACGAACTCAGCGTCAGCCTGCCGGCGATTCCGGCAGTAAAGGCGCAGATTCGCACGTTGAGCATGGATGCATGCCGCAAGCTGGCCGAAGCAGCATTGGCCGCGGAATCCGCAGACGATGTGCGCGCTCTGGTGAGGAACGCGGAGAGAGAACCTTCCATGACGGGCGCGGAGGCATAACGTGAAGATCTCGTTTGATGGCGCATTCTCGTTGTTGCAGAAGATAGGCAAGTGCATGATGCTGCCCGTGTCGGTGCTGCCGGTGGCGGGCATTCTGCTGGGCATTGGCAGCGCCAACTTCTCTTGGCTGCCTGCATGGCTTTCGCAAATCATGGCAGCATCGGGCAGCGCGGTGTTCGGGAACCTCGCTTTGCTGTTCGCCATCGGCGTTGCCATCGGACTAACTGAAAACGATGGCGTCGCGGCGATGGCCGGCACTGTGGGTTACGTCGTGTTCCTCGCCACCTTGGGCACATGCGCAAAGCTGCAGGGCGATGAGACCGTGCAAGTGATGGGCATTCCGTCGATCGAAACGGGTGTGTTCGGCGGCATCATTATCGGACTGGTTGCGGCTAGCGTCTTCAACCGTTTCTACCGAATCAAACTGCCGCCCTATCTCGGGTTCTTCGCAGGCAAGCGTTCGGTGCCGATCATTACGGCGTTCGGGGCAATCGTGGTCGGTGCGATTCTTAGCTTCATCTGGCCGCCCATCGACAAGGTCATCAATGCGTTCTCAAACTGGGCGGTGAACGAGCGGCCTGACATTGCGTTCACCATTTACGGGGTAGTGGAGCGCGCGCTGATTCCGTTCGGTCTTCACCACGTGTGGAATGTGCCGTTCTTCTTCCAGGCCGGCACCTACACAGATCCCGCAACCGGGAACGTGGTGCACGGCGAAATTGCGCGCTTCATTCACGGCGATCCGACTGCCGGCCGGATGACCGGCGGTTATCTGTTCAAGATGTTTGGACTGCCCGCGGCGGCGTTGGCCATGTGGCGCTGCGCGCGGCCTGACAAGCGCAAGATTGTTGGCGGCATCATGCTGTCGGCTGCCATTACGGCGTTCCTCACGGGCATCACTGAGCCTATCGAGTTCGCATTCCTGTTTGTAGCGCCTGTTCTCTACGTGGTTCATGCCATCCTTGCGGGCGCTGCGTACTTCGTGTGCATTGCGCTGAATATTCGGCACGGATTCACGTTCTCGCATGGGTTGATCGACTACATCGTGCTGTTCCCGAAATCGACGAACGCGCTTTGGCTGTGGGTGATCGGGCCGGTGTGGGGACTTATTTATTACGGCGTGTTCACATTCGCCATCAAGCGTTTCAATTTGATGACGCCGGGACGCGAAGCAGACGATGAGGTGAAGGCGGTGCACACCGTGAGCGGCGACAACTTCTCGCTGCAACTGGTGCGGGCATTTGGCGGACGTAGCAATATCGCCAGCCTGGATGCATGCATCACTCGGCTGCGCGTGAAGCTCAATGACGTAACAAAGGCGAACGCGGAGAAACTGAAGGCGCTGGGCGCTGCCGGGGTTGTTGTCGTGGGCGACGGCGTGCAGGCCATCTTCGGCACACAGAGCGGCAACCTTAAGACAGATATGGAGGAGTACCTTAAGACGGCGGGGCCGGAGGCTGACCAAGCGGAAGCGCCGTCGCCGGTGAAGGCTCCGCCGCACGCGGGAATTCAACCCGGCTTGCGCGATCCGGATGCAGCACGAAAAGCGAACGCATTCCTGGTTGCCGTTGGCGGCAAGGAGAACGTGGTTCGCGTGGATGCCTGCGCGGAGACTCGACTCCGTTTGGTGGTGCGGGACGGGACGCGGATCGACGAGGCGCCCCTGAAGGCTGAGGGGATTGCTGCTGTGGTCATGATCGACGATCAAACGTACCACCTGCTCGCCGGCCTGAACGCCGATCAGTACGCAGCCGAAATGCGGGCGCAACTGGCAGCCTGAAGCGCTAGCAGATCACCGATGTCGTTCCAGGGGTTCCGCGGCAGATCGCGGAGCCCCATTCATTTCGCAGCAAAAATTCTGGTAAGACGACGCGGCGGAGTTATGCTGTACGCATACGCTCGGTGTTCCCCATAGCGCTACGTTTTTTGTTCCGAGCTGTCCCACGAAACTGGCGGGTCCCGTCCCTGAGTTCATCCATCTGTGAACGTGCCTTGGAGGAGGTCTCTATGGTCACGCTGAATGTGAATGGAGCGCGGCGCGAGGTCGATGCGCCAAACGATACTCCACTGCTTTATGTGCTGCGCAACGATCTGGAACTAACCGGGCCGCAGTTTGGCTGTGGCTTAGCGCAATGCGGAGCGTGCGCGGTCCTCGTTGACGGCAAGGAAACCCGCTCCTGCATCACGGCGCTCTCAGATGCGGCAGGCCATGAGATCACCACGCTGGAAGGTTTGCCGGCGCGATGGGCAAAGCAAAAGAACCTGCCAGCGGCGGAAGCGGAGCGCACGCTCCATCCGGTGCAGCAGGCCTGGGTCGCCGAGCAGACACCTCAGTGCGGGTTCTGCCAGAACGGCATGATGATCAAGGCAACGGAACTGCTCGAAAGCAATCCGCACCCGACCGTGGCGCAGATCAAGGACTCGTTCAGCACGTCGGGTGTATCGCCGTTCCTGTGCCGCTGCGGAACCTATAAGGCGATCATTGAAGCCGTGCAGCATGCGGCCGACATCATGGCGAAGGGGTGAGCGATGAAGATCAACAGCAGCAAGTCCATTGACGTTTTCGGAGCCACGCTCTCCCGCCGTCAATTCGTGAAGACAAGCGGCGTACTTGCGGTGGGTATCAGCTTTGCCGGCTCGGCTACTCTCCGCGGTGCTACGCCGAGGGTGCCCGTTGCGGAGAACTCGCTCGATCCATACCTCGCCACTTCTTGGCTGGAGATTCACGAGGACAACACCGTTACGATCCGCACTGGCAAGAGCGATTTCGGCCAGGGGTCGGTGTATACGTCTTACCGACAGATTGTGGCGGAAGAGCTGTCGATGCCGTTCGAGGCTATTACTACGGTCGTTACCGGATCGACGCACGAGACTCCCGACGGTGGCGGCTCGTTCGGGTTCCTGAATGACGGCACGCCCAACCTCCGCAAGGTGGCGGCTTACACATACCAGGCACTGCTTGATCTGGCGGCGACCAAACTGGGCGTTCCGAAATCAGGGCTCACTGTCAAGGACGGCGTAGTCTCCGGCGGCGGCAAGAGCATTTCGTACGGCGACCTGGTGAAAGGCCAGCAGTTGAAGCTCACGATTCCGGTGAGCGGGGATCTCACGAGCATCGTCGGCCTGTCGGTGGACGGGAACCCGCCACTAAAGCCGGTTAGCGAATACACGGTGATCGGCAAGTCGTTTCCGAGTTCGGCTATCCAGGCGAAGGTGACAGCCAAGGCGAACTGGGCCACCGACGTGCGCCTGCCGGGGATGCTGCATGGACGAGTCGTGCATCCGAAGACACTCGGCTCGACGCTGGAATCTGCGGGCAAGGTCGATAAGACGAAGTATCCGAATTCGCAGGTGATCGTAAAAGGGAACCTTGTCGGAGTGGTTGCACCCACTGAGTGGGAAGCGATTCAGGCGGCGATGCAGGTTGCGGCCGACACGAAGTGGACGGACTGGAAGGGCCTGCCGGGCAGCGCGAAGCTCTACGACCATCTGAGGAACGAGGCCGACTGGAAGTCGACGCCGGTGACGAAGGGCCGCGCCGACAAAGGGGATGCAGGCGCAGCGCTGGGCTCGGCGAGCAAGAAGCTCTCCGCGAGCTACCAGGTGGCGTATATGAAGCACGCGCCGATCGGTCCCACGATGGCGGTGGGCGATGTACACGCCGACGGCATGGTGCACATCCACACGCACAATCAGAACCCGCAGCAACTGCGAGCCGAAATTGCCAAGATGCTTGGCGTCACGATCGACAAGGTGATCGTGCACAACTATGCCGGGCCCGGGCACTATGGCAGATCGAACGGCGGCAATGCCGGCGCTGAAGACGAGGCGGTGCTCTTATCGCAAGCTGTCGGCAAGCCGGTGCGCGTTCAGTGGATGCGTGCGGATGATATGCAGTGGTCGACGCAGTCGGCGGCCGCTTTCTCAGATGTGCAACTGGCGGTTGATCAGGGGAAGCTGGCGGCTTACCAGATCGACCATTACATGCCGGCCATGCAGGATGATCGGCTGGTGGGCGCGGTGCTGGCGGGCTTGCCCACTCAGGTCCCTCCCGACACCCACGACGACTTCGGGACTTCGAACGGTATCTCAGACCCCTGGCTCTATTCCCAGACTCAGAATGTAGCCGAGTACGGTCATGGCACGTTCCAGGTGGGCCAGAAGACCTCGCCTCTTGTTGTTGGTTTGCGCGACCACAGTATGCGTACGCCGGGGCAGTTCCAGCAGAACTATCCGCGGGAACTGGCTATCAACGAAGCAGCAGCGCTGGCGGGCGTGGATGCGATTCAGTTCCGGATCGACAATCTCAAGGAAGAGCGTGCCATTGCCGCGCTCAAGACGGTACGCGATGCTTCGGGCTGGGATTTGCGCCCATCGCCGTCGCCTAAAGCTACAGCGACAGGGAAGGAAGCTGTGCGCGGTCGAGGTGTCTCGCTCATGCTTCGCGACGGGACCTACTGGGCCTGTGTCTGCCACATCGCCGTTATTCCTCAGACCGGCGCGATCAAAGTCGAGAAATGCACCTTCGCCGTCGATCCTGGGGTCGTCATCAATCCGGCGCATCTCAAGCGCCAGGTGGAAGGCGGCGCGATGATGGGAATCAGCATTGCGCTGCTGGAAGAGGCGATGACGGACGAGAGCGGGGTCACCTGCGACGACTGGAACAGCTATCCGATCCTGAATATGGCTGATATTCCGGAGATGAAGGTCGTGCTGATCAACAATCCCAAGGTGGGTGCTTACGGCGGAGGTTCGGAGGCGGCAAATGCCCTCGCTGCGCCGGCCATTGCGGCCGCGCTGCATGACGCGACGGGGAAGGTGCTGCGGCGGCTTCCGCTCAAACCGGCCTATGTGGCGGAGCTGCTCAAAAGCTGACGTCCGCAGGAAATCCACAGTTTCTTGACGAGAGTCATCTTGCGCCAGCGCGGTAGACGCGTTATTTTACTAACCAGTTAGTTTAACTAACCGGTTAATTGAAAATGACGGACGAGAGCAGTAATCCACAAAGCGAGAAACAGGCGGAAGCACGGACCAAAATCCTTGAAGCCGCGTTGAGCGAGTTTGCCGAACAGGGCCTCGCAGGGGCGCGTACAGAACGTATCGCTGCCGCGGCCGGGGTCAATAAGGCCCTTCTTTACTACTACTTCGAGAGCAAAGAGAAACTCTACACCGCGGCGCTGGAGCTGAGTGCGGGGCGGATTCGTGATGCCTCGATGGCGGTGTTTCTGCGCGAGAGCACCCCGGGAGAACGGCTGGTTCGGACCGCGCTGAACCATTTCGACAGGGTGGTGAGCCAACGGGAGTTCCAGCGGCTGATGCAGCACGAGATGGTCCGGCTTCACAAGGGGGAGTCGGGGGGCATCGACGTGATCATCAAGCGGGTGTTTACGCCCCTGATGACCATGTACCAGGCGTTGGTGAGGGAGGGGATCGCCTCGGGTGAGCTGATCGACGTGGATTGGATGCAGGTTCACTTCGCGACGCTGGGGGCGAACGTTTTCTATTTCATGACCGCTCCGGTCTGGGCCAAGGTTCTGGGGATCGACCCGTTGGAGCCTGAGGCATTGAAGAAGCGCCGGGAAGAGGTGGCCCGGTATATCGGGCAAACGATTTTTGTGGACCGAAAACACGGGGCGGAGGTGGCTGAGCGTGTGCTCGCCGACTCGCCGATGCCGGAGGTTTCGGTCGGATGGCAGCAATCACTTTGGAGGAACGAGTGAATCCACGTAATAGGGTTTTCATGATTCTGGGCATGCTGACGCTGGGGTCACTGATCTGGTATCTGGTGACGGCGCGGCCGTCGCCGGACCTGGAGCTGGTGGGTACGGTGGACGCGAATGAAGTGCTGGTGAGCGCGAAGATTCCGGGGCGGATCGAAAAGCTGCTGGTGCAGGAGGGCGACCAGGTCCAGGCGGGACAACTGATCGCGGTGATCGAGAGCAACGACCTGGCGGCGGCGCATGCGGCGGCTCAGGCGACCGTGGCGAGCCAGCAGCACAAGCTGAGCGAGACCGAAGAGACGGAACGCCAGACCAGGGGCGAGACGAGCAGCGCGACGATCAATGCGCAGGCCCAGTTGACGGCGGCGCAGGCAGCGCTGGCGCAGGCTGAGGCGAATTTGTCGAAGCAGCAGGCCGATTCCAAGCGAATTGTTGCGCTGGCAAAGCAGGGCATCATGAGCGCGCAATCGAGTGACGAGGCTACTGCCATGCTTCAGGCCGACGAGGCCGCAGTGCAAACCGCGAAGGCGAATGTGGCGGCAGCCGATGCGGCTCTGAAGCAGGCCAGGGCGCACGAGATGCAGGCTGCTGTGGCGGCGCGGACGGTGGCTTCAACGCGCGAGGCTGTGGAGAACGCGAAGGCTCTGGCGCAGGAGGCTGCGGTGGAGGTTGGCTACTCGAATGTCTACGCGCCGGTGAGCGGCAGGGTGGATATGTGGGCCGCGCGGCAGGGCGAAGTTGTTAGTGCGGGTCAGGCGATTGTCACGATCATGGATCTGGGGCAGACGTGGGTGTATGCGCCCTTGCCGGAGACGCAGGCCGATGCGGTGCAAGTGGGCGATTCGCTGCGCGTGGCGCTCCCGAGCGGCGCGAATGTCGACGGCAAGGTGATTACGAAGGCGACGGAAGCGGACTTCGCCACGCAGCGCGATATGAACGGCGGACGCAAGCGCGACATCAAGACCGTGCGGTTGAAGCTGGTGATTCCCAATGCGGGCGAGAAGTTTGTGCCGGGCATGACGGCGAATGTGTATGTGCCCAAGGCGAAGCTGGTGAAGCAATGAGCGCCTCGCGCAAACACGGAGAGGCGGTGATGGATTTACCGGCGGCAGCGGCTATCGCGGTCGAGAAGATCGTGAAGCGCTACGGGACCTTCGAAGCGGTGAAGGGAATCACGTTTGAGGTGAAGGACGGCGAGATCTTCGGACTGCTGGGACCGAACGGAGCAGGGAAGAGCACGCTGATCCGCATGATGACGACACTCATTCCCGTGACGGAGGGGCGTGCGCTGGTGGGCGGCCACGATGTGGTGAAAGAGCCGAACGCGGTGCGCCACATGATTGGCGTGATTCCGCAGGCGCTGACGAGCGACCAGGATCTGACGGTGTACGAAAACTTGGTGATTTACGCGAAGCTCTACGGCGTGTCGAAGGAGAAGCGCGAGAAGAACATTGCCGAGGTCTTGGAAGCAGTGGACCTGACGAAGTGGCGCGATGCGCAGACGAAGACGCTGTCAGGCGGCATGCGGCGGCGATTGGAGATTGCGCGCGGGCTGGTGCACGATCCGCGGATCTTCTTTCTGGATGAGCCGACGACGGGTCTCGATCCTGTATCGCGCATTGCGGTGTGGGAGATGCTGAATAACCTGAAGAAGACGCGCAATCTCACGATGCTGCTGACCACGCACTACATGGAAGAGGCGGACAGGCTGTGCGACCGCATTGCGATTGTGGATCACGGAACGCTGGTGGCGCTGGGCACTCCCGTGGAACTGAAGCAGAGCGTGCCTGGATCGAATGTGGTGGAAGTACAGTTTGCGCGCGAGAGCGATGAGTGGAAGACGCGGCTCGAAAAGCTCGAGGACGTGACGGAGGTGCAGTCGCAGTCGGCCGGCGTGTATCGCGTGCTGACGTCGAACGGGTCGCGAACCACCACGCAGCTTGTGGAGATGGCGAACGGACTGGGTGAGACGCTGACATCGTTGAGCGTGGTGAATACGTCGCTGGATGACGTGTTTGTGCACTACACGGGACGGCAGTTGCGCGACGAGCAGGTGAAGGCGGTGTTCCAGATGCCGCCGCGGCCGGGAGGTCACTGATGAATCGGTTTCTTGCCATAGTCGAGCGCGAGATGCGCAAGTTTTTCCGGTCGCCGGTGCTGATGATCATGAGCATGATGCTGCCGATTGTGCAACTCGTGATTCTGGGTCACGCGATGGGCGGCCACGTGCAGGGCGCGCGCGTGGCGCTGGTGGACGAGGATCACGGGCCGCAGGCGGTGAAGGTGAAGGAGGCGTTCGACGCGGTTGCGGTGAATATTGCCACGTTCACGGCGGTTCCTTACAACGATGAATTCACGGCACGCGAGGCGGTGCGCACGGGCAAGGTGGACGCCGCGGTGATCATTCCGCCGCAGTTCTCAAGGCGCGTGTATTCAAAGGATGCGCCGCGGATCGGAATGGTGATCGACAACAGCGACCAGGTGCTGAGCAACGCGATTGTGGGCGAGATGCAGTCTCTTGTGGATGCGCTGAACCAGCCGGTGATCGAGGATCGCGTGGTGAAGCAGATCGCGCTGCGCGTGGTGGAGATCTATCCGTATGTGCAGTACATGAAGTATCTGCTGGCGGGGTCGATTGCGCTGGCGATGTACATCTCGGTGATGATCGGCGGCGGCATGCTGTACATCGACGACAAGGCGCGCGGGGTGCATGAAGGCTACCTGGTGACGCCGATCAGCAAGCTCGAACTGGTGATGGGATTGAATGCGGCGGGCGCGATCAAGGCGGTGATGTCGGGGATTTCGCTGACGGTGATCGGGTCGCTGATGGCGGGGCTGGGAACGATCTTCAACGTGTGGGCGGTTCTGAATTTGTTCCTGCTGATTGTGGGGACGTCAATCGCGTTCAACGGAATGATGTTCCTGATGATGGTGCGGGTGGACGATCCGCTGGTGCCGAGAGCGATGTTCGGCGTACTGAACACCCTGCTGTTCTTCCCGTCGGGCGCGATTTCGCCGGTGGCCGCGTTTCCGAAGTGGCTGCGGACGATCGCGATCTTCGATCCGTTCACGTATGCGGTGCATGGGTTGAAGGCGATTCTGCTGAAGGACGGCGGGTTCGTGGCGATCAAGGGCGACCTGCTGTTTCTGTTTGCGTTCGGGCTGGGGACGCTGCTGCTGGCGACCCCGTTGTTTAAACGCACTCTTTGAGGGCAGGGGTTAGGGCTTAGGGATTAGGGTTTCCGGACGAGTACGAGTTGCCGGAATCAAAGCAGGCGGTCCGTTCCTTGTGGGAGGATGGACCGCCTGTTTTGTCTTTGTGGTCAGGCAGCTTCGTCGGTGCTCTGGAGAGGCTTGGAGATGGACTCCAGGCTCTTGCCGGCGGCTTCTACTCCTATGAAGTGCTCGAAGAGGGCGCCGGTGAGCATGAAGAGCGCACCTAGTCCGTAGCCGAAGGCGACCCAGGGGCGGGAGCCGGTAGCGATGAGGACTCCGAAGAGGTAGGGTGCGCCGACTCCGCCGATGAGGGTGCCGATGGCGTAGAAGATGGCGATGGCGAAGGCGCGGATTTCGAGGGGGAAGATTTCGCTGACGGTGAGGTAGGCGGCGGAGGCGGCTGAGGAGGCGATGAAGAAGATGCAACTGAACCAGATGCCCATGCCGCGGGGGCCGAGCATTCCGTGCGCGAAAGGGTAGAGTGACGCGGCAAGGAGCAGACCTGCGATGCCGTAGCTGGCGGTGATCATGGGCTTGCGTCCGATGGTGTCGTAAAGCTTGGCGAGGAGGATCGGGCCGAGGAAGCTGGCGACGGCGAAGGGCAGCAGGTGCATGGGCAGATCGCGGTCGCCGATGTGGAAGAACCTCTTGATGACCAGCGCATAGGAGAAGAAGACGGCGTTGAAGAAGAATGATTGCGATGCCATGAGTACAAGGGCAAGGATGGAGCGCTTGCGGTTTTCGCCGGCCATGTTGCGGAAGATTTCGCCGAGGGGGGTGTGGTCGCGGACCTTGATCTTGAGTTTTTCGCCTTCGGGTTCAGGGAGCGAGGTGGCGTCGCCGTGGCTGGCGCGGTTTTCGATTTCGGAGACGATGTTGCCGGCTTCTTCTTCGCGGCCGCGGAGCATGAGCCAGCGGGGACTCTCAGGCACGAAGAGGCGGAGGATGAGCACGAGGATGCCGAGCGATCCGCCGACCCCGAAGGCGTAGCGCCAGCCGGTGTTCTGGGGGAGATGGCCGGAGATCAGGAACATGGCGGCAAGCGAACCGATCGTGGCGCCGACCCAGAAGGTTCCGTTGACGACCAGGTCGACGGTGCCGCGGACCTTTCCGGGGATGAGCTCGTCGACGGCGGAGTTGATGGCGGCGTATTCGCCGCCGATGCCGATGCCGGTGAAGAAGCGGAAAAGCGAGAAGGAGAAGATTCCCCAGGAGAAGGCGCTGGCGATGGTGGCCAGCGAGTAAGTCGCGAGGGTGACGAGAAAGAGCTTGCGGCGGCCGAGGCGGTCGGTGAGGTATCCGAAGAGGAGGGCGCCGGTGACGGCTCCGGCGAGGTAGGTGGTGGCGGCTCCGGTGACCTGCGGGTCGGTGAGGCGGAGGCCGGATTTGCTTTCGAGGATGCCGGAGAGGGAGCCGACCATCGTGACCTCGAGGCCGTCGAGGAGCCAGGAAGTGCCGAGGGCGAAGATGATACGGGCATGCCAACGGGACCACGGGAGTCGATCGAGGCGCTGGGGGATGTCGGTTTCCACGGTGCTGCTCTTCGAGTTTTGGCTCTGCTGGTTCTGATTTTTTAGGGCATGGTTCTGCGGATTCCGGGGCATGGGTGGGGCTCACTTTTTGATTACGCTGATGGAGCCGTTGCGCTCAAGGATGGCGTAGTCGATGTCTTCGATGCGGGTGAGGCCCATGCCGCGTGCGGCGGCTTCGATGTCCTGGGAGCGGAGGCCGGTGTTGTGGATGACGTTTTGCTGCCACTCACCTTTGCGGATGATGACGACGGGTGTGCCGTCGAGGATGGCTCCGATGCGGGGGCTTTTGCTTTTCGCAAAGGCGAGGGTGCGATGGATGAAGGCGACGACGATGACGGCGCAGGTGCAGTTGGTGACGGAGCGGTCGTTGCCGACGGTAGAGAGAATGATGACTCCGCCGAGCAGGAAGATAAGGACGTATTCGTACATCGTCATCTGCGCGCCAGCGCGGCGTCGGAGAATGCGCACGGCGAAGAGAAGGATGAAGTATCCGATGATGGCGTGAAGGATGGTGGACATGGTGGGTCTCAGGGCATGACGAAGACAGTGGCATCCATGGGCGGTTCGCCTTCAGCGCGCACGGTGAATTTATGCGGGCCGGGGAAAGATGGCTCGAGCTGTATCTGGACCATTGCGGGCGCGGGGCCGGCAGGGAAGACGTAAGTGATGCCGCCGTTGCCGATGCTGGACATGATGGGCTGCGGAGCGATGCGCGTGGCGCCGAGCGGTTTTACGACGGAGTCGCTCATGTAGAGGATAATGCGGCCGTTGTGGACGGCAGCGTCAGAGAACTGGAAGGTCATGACGGAGGGTGTGCTGGCGCGCTCGATTCGCTCGTAGTCGAGGGTCATGGCTTTGTCCGGTGTGGTTTTCTTCGCGTTGGCGATCCAGCCGCGGCCGAATCCGCCGAGGATGTCGATCACGACGATGGCGAGGAGGATGGGCCAGACGATGCGCTCGAAGCGCCACCATTTGCGCTGAAACTCGAGGTCTTCACCGACGGCGACGTCATGCTCGACTTTGGGAACGCTGTCGCCGATTTCGGTTTCGAAAGGGATGTTGGACACGGGTTACTCCGCGTTGGGTGATTCGCCGGTGGTTTCTTCTTTCTTCTGCTCGGCGGGAAGGATGTTGATTTGCCCGAAGGTTTCGAGGACGGCGATCTTGATTCCGGCGAGGTCGCGGATGCCTTGCTCGCGGGCCATGTCCATGACGTCGTCGTCCTGGAGGCGCTGATTGCTGAGGGTGCGGGAGCGCCACTTGCCGCGGTCGAGGAGGACGAGAGGAGTGCCGCAGAGCACGCGTGTGAATGTGTCAGAACGCATGCGGAACAGCGTGAGTACGTAGTGGCTGAGGGCGATGGTGACGATCTGGCAGAAGGCGTTGGTTAGCGACATTTCTGTGCCGACAAGGCCGGTGAGGGTGAGTCCGCCGAGGTAGAAGACGAGGACGAACTCGAAGGGCGTGAGTTGCTTGCCGGGGCGGCGTCCGACGATACGGACGATGAAGACGAGAAAGAGGTATCCGAATGCCGCGCGAAGGATTGTAAAGAGTGCCACGAGGCTTCTCCCGCTGATGTTGGGCATACCCGGGGCATGCTCAGTGTCTAAGAGGGCAGGGGAGTGGGGAAGGTTGCCGATGTTGAGACAGGGAGTAGGGAATAGGGAGTAGAAATGCTTGAGCGTTAGTCGACGCCTAGATCGGTTGCGATCCTCGCGTTGTAGGCGATCTCTTCAAGGCGCAATCCTTGCTGATCGACGAAGATGGCGACGATGCAATCCCACACGCTTTGAGGTGACCACGGAAGGATATCTGGGGGAGCAGGCGACGGAGTTTGACGGCTTAGAAACCAGAATCGTTTTTCTTCTTCCGAGATGACCGGGAGCTCTTCAGAAGTTACAGGGGGCTGCAAGGGAGATAGAAGCAGCTTGGAACAAATCAATTCGTAAAAATCTCCCACGGTTTCAACCGTAGCGGCTTCCTTATCGTCAATGTCGATGCCGAATAGTTCTTCAGAACGAAGGATGATTTCTACCCCATCGAGTCCCATGTGTTTGAGGTTAGCGCATAGCTCAAGAGATCGATTCACAGAAAGGAAGACGGCAACCGCAGATCCCTCGCTGTGCTCGGGATGACAGGTTTATGGGGGAACTTGCAGTGTGTTTCCCACCAAGCAGAGCTTGGATGGGGCACCCGGCGACAGGTGGCGCGGGGCGGTGCTATATTGCGGATTCATAAGCGCACGCGGCGTGGCTTCCTTAGAGGTCGATTATGACTGCTGGTCCGGGTTCTCCGCGCGGTACTCAGGGTGGTTCTCAGCGCGCCAGCTACCTGCTGGTTTTTGCCATGCTTCTGATGATCAGCGTGCCCGCGGGGCTGGCGCTGCACACGGTGCGGATCGCACCGCAGATACCTGCGTCGGTGACGGACAACTCACCCTATGGATACACGATCAGCCTTCTCCTGTTCGTTGTTCCCATCGTGACGATTCTGTGGTGGCTGATCCCCAGCGAGCATCTGAAGATCTCGAAGTCGTCTGTGGTGCGAACCATCGCGCTGCTCTTTCCGATTGGAGCCGGACTGGACTTCTTTTTCGCGCACCGGTTCCTGACGTTTCCCAATCCGCGTGCAACCCTGCGGATTCTGGCGCCGGCTCTTGGGGGCGGTGTGCCGATTGAAGAGTATCTGTTCTATTTCACCGGCTTTCTTGCAGTGCTGCTCTTGTATATCTGGCTGGACGAGTATTGGCTTGCGGAGTACAGCATTCCGGTCGCGTCGGGTGAGCGCACGAATTTCAAACGCCTGCTGCAATTCCACCCGCCTTCTCTGATCGCAGGCATTGCACTGATTGCGGGTGCGATAGTTTTTCGCAGAGTGTTCGTGGCGGAAGCGGGATTTCCCGGCTACTTCATTTTCCTGGTCGTAGCGGCGCTCGGGCCGTCGGCACTGTTTCTGCCTTCAGCGCTGCCGGTGATCAACTGGCGCGCGCTGAGCCTCACGCTCTTTTTCATTTTGCTGATGAGCCTGCTGTGGGAGGCGACGCTGGGGCTGCCGTACGGGTGGTGGGGATTCCGACACACCCAGATGCTGGGCATTTATATCACTGCGTGGAGCGAACTGCCGATCGAGGAAGTGCTGGTATGGATCACGGTTACATATGCCACCGTGATTGTGTATGAACTGGTGCGGCGGTGGAAGTCGTCAGGCAGGCCCGCGCGGCATGCGTTCCTGGGGATCGCGCCTGCCGCGGACTCAGAGACGGCTTTGCAGAGGTAGAGAGGGATTTGCGACAGCCATTGCTGCGCCGCTGAGGATCACGATGTGGGTGGTCGCGGCATCGCCGCTCGGCTTGCTTCACCGCCCCGAGGGAGATGCGCTTTCTTCCGAAAAATTGCACTCCGCGCGCGGACATTCCCAAATCTCAATCTTCTGGGAGTGATCGACTTCGGCGAGATACAGGACAGCGCCACATTGTGGGCATGTGTGAACGGAAGCTCTCGAGTCGTCAAATCCACCTTGCATCAGATCGGTATAGCCGTCAACATCGCGGAAAATCCGTGTGCAATCGCGCCGCACGCACGCATGGTAGGACCGGACTTCTTCCGAGTCTTCTTCCAGCATCACGCGCCTCATGGAGACGTGATGCAAATCGCATAATGGAGAGAATTGCTGTCTGGATGTCATGGGCGAGACTCTTGTTGGTGACTGCCCGGAAAGTCGAGGGGACTAACGATCAGCAGCAGGTTGGGTCGCCGCCGCGGGCCGCTTGGATTTCTTAACCAGGGAAAGGGTCCTGGGCGCGCTGTCAGGCTCCTGATTCATGCTGCGGAAAGATCGCGGGAGGTCCTTCTCTTCGAATTCAACGCCCGAGGCTCTGAGTTCGAGAGCAGCTTTCTCAAGGGGGGCTCTCTTTGCCCGCAAACCCTTTTCTGCCAGTTCGCGTTCTGCAGCGGTGGCGAATTCTCCGAATTGATCGAGATAGGCAAGCTTGCGGTCGTAGAAATCGATCTCCTGGTGAAGATCTCGCAGGAAATACTTATCGTTGCGAGAAGCAGGCTTCTCGCGTGGGACGGGTTTTGTCAGGGCAGCGGACCTTTTCATGAATATCCTTCCGAAACGAAAAAGGGCAGCCTTGAGGTCTGCCCTTTTCTTTAAGTTGGTTGACGCTCAGGCGATCTGTACGTTTTCGGCTTGAAGGCCCTTGGGGCCTTTGACTACGTTGAAGGTCACGGCCTGGCCTTCCTGCAGGCTCTTGAAGCCCTGGGTCTGAATTGCCGAGAAATGCACGAAGACGTCCTCGCCGTTGGGACGGGTAAGAAAACCGAACCCCTTGGCGTCGTTAAACCACTTCACTGTTCCTTGTTCCATTGCGCTTGTTCCTTTGAAAAGTGTGTACCGCCGAACTCAATGTGGAATTTGATTGCGAGTAAGGCAGGGAAGCGGAACAAGCAAGAAATCCAGATCGGATTCTTCGATCTATTCCAGTGTACCCCCTGAACAGCTACAAACACCGGCGGCGAGGACATTTATTCCTCCATTAACGGAGCAGGTGTTACAGAAGATGTGCTGACTGAGTAAGTTGCGGCCGCCAGCCAGTTGTGCCCGAACGCTGGAGAAGGATG
Organism: Occallatibacter riparius; assembly: GCF_025264625.1. NCBI lineage: Bacteria > Pseudomonadati > Acidobacteriota > Terriglobia > Terriglobales > Acidobacteriaceae > Occallatibacter > Occallatibacter riparius. The sequence goes on along the minus strand of NZ_CP093313.1, from coordinate 5,458,426 downwards.
AAGAGCGCTCGATTGGCTTCGTCGACCGCGCGCTTTAGAGGGATTGCACGGGGACGAGGGTCAGGTCGTCGACCAGACCGACTTCCTTCTGCACGAAGGGTTCGCCGTGGAGGACGCCGGCGAGGAGGCCGTAGTGGCGGGCTTCAGCGAAGGTGCGCTCGCGGATCTCTTCTTCGGGCACAAAGAGGGTGCTGCCGGAGGGCTGGTTGGCGTACTGGGACTGGTAGGCCATGAGCGAGGCGTGGCGTTGTTCGATGAACGGAGTAATGTCGACGATGAAGGTGGGGCGCACGTCGGCGTAGAGGCTGGCGTAGACGATTTTGAAGGGGCGATGGGGCGCGGTGCCGGTGTCGATTTTGGCGAGGCCTGAGAGGAAACAGGCTTCATAGCCGAGCGAGGCAACGATGGCGTGATCGGGGTGTCGGGCCTGCCAGTACGGAAGAATGACGACGCGGGGGCGGAGTTCGCGGAGGACGCGGACGATCTTGATACGGTTCTCGAGAGTGTTGGCGATGGCGCCGTCGGCCAGGTCCAGGGCTTGACGCCAGCCGACGCCGAGGATGCGGGCGGCTTCGTTGGCTTCGCGGGCACGGTCATCGGCGGTGCCGCGGGTGCCGGCTTCGCCCTGGGTGAGGTCGAGGATGGCGGTGCGGAGGCCGCGGGCGGCGGAGCGGAGAAGGGTTCCGCCACAGGTCTGTTCGACGTCGTCACGGTGGGCGGCGATGGCGAGGATGTCGGCGGTGAAGGGGGATTGCATGATTCGGGAATCAGTTCGTAGTTCATAATTCACAGTTCCCGCTGATCAAGAACCCCGCGAAAACTGTGAACTACGAACTGTGAACTCGAGCTTAGTAGACGGTGTTGTTGGCGTCGCTCAGGCCGTCCATGTAGGCGACGTCGTAGGCGGTCCCGGTGACGGTGACGTACTGGTTGTTCTTGGCGATGCCGTCGGTGGTGGAGTAGATGTACACCTGTCCGCCTTCAGCCGTGTAGATCTTGTGCAGGCCGGTGACGGAGGCGATGCCGGTGGCGTCGCCGTGGAATGGCTCGATGAGCTTCACGGTCTTGGACGCGGTGTCGAACATGGTGAGGCAGCCGTAGTCCTGGCCGGTCTTGAAGCGCTCGCCATTGGAGCAGTTGATCATGCCGATCCAAAGAGTGTTGTCGTCAGACTCGATCATGCGGCTGAGAGCGCCGGGAGCGCCGTCGCTGATGGAGATGGGCGAGCCGGCAGTGTTGTTGGTCAGATCGACGACGGTGAGCCGGCCGGCGAAGAGGCCATCAGGCTGAAGCTGCTGACCGACGACGTACATTGTGGAGCTGTCGATGAGCGCATTGCTTGCGCCGCCGGGGATGGAGTAGGTCTTGAGCGTGGCGGTGGTGGGCAGCTTGCCAGACTGCTGGTTGGGGGCGAAGATCATCGCTCCGGTGGGGATCGGCGTGTAGCCGGCGCTGGCTCCGCCGCACTCGCGGCCGCAGCTCAGGACGTAGGCGGTGCCGCCATCATTCGAGAAGAGGGCCTTGACGGGGCGGTCGAAGACGAGGGGCTTGCCGTAGGCGGTGCCAGTACCGTCGACGCTGTCGGGGCTCTGGGCCTGGAAGAGGCACCAGCCGGGGGCGTTCTGCGGCTCACAATCGACTGCGGCCTTAGGCCAGGTGGAAGGGCCGCCCGAGTAGGCCAGGGTCTGTGACGCGTTGAGCTTGATGGGATAGTACGCGTAGTTGGAGTTCTGCACAAACGCCATGGCCACGGTGCCGCCGGGGTTCACGCTCACGCGGTAGACGCCGGGGAGGCTCAGCGCGTAGGTGCCGTTCGAGGACTTGTCGACGACGGTGAGGACGGTAGCCTGCTGGTTGGCAGCGAAGACGAATGCCTTATTGCGGGTGATGAAGACGGAAGACGAAATGCCGTTGAGGCCGCTCTGGTTTCCGGTGGCGGTCTCCTTCTGATAGTCGACGAGGCCGAGGCTGCCGTCACCCGATCCGTAGACTGCGCCGAGTTGCTCTTCGGGCATGTTCTGAATGGTGACAGGGAGGGCGCCGGAGTAGCCGGAGACGGAGAAGGTGGAGGTGTTGTTGTTGTATTTGAAGCGGACGTCGTAGAAGCCGTCGAGGATTTCCAACGCGCCGCGGGTGACGGAGCCGGGGTTCTGGATGGCCACCATGACGCGGTTGGTCAACTGGCTGGGCGGCAGTTGCCGGCCCGCAAAGTAAGTAGTTTCCCCACATCCCGCCAGCACGACGGAGACGACGAGTGCCGTGGCGGCGCTCAACCAAAGACTGCTCTTCTTCAAAATCCCTTACCTCGACGGAATGGGTTGCAGCATCCGCTGGCCTTGGGTCAGCCGCGGTAGAACTGGACGTAGTGAGGCGCCTTGAACCCGAAGGTCCGCCGTACCCGCAGATGAAGAGTACGCGAAGGTCAACGGTCAAAAAGCTGTCCCCGACATTGCGTTTGACTCGCCAAGTATAACAAAGCAACCATGGTGGCCGCGTGAAGGGGAGGTTGCGTCCGGGTGGATGGGAATGAGGTAGCATGAATGCACGATGCCTGCCTTCTCTGAGCTAATCGGCGATCGCCCGGTGCTGGCTGACGGCGCCATGGGCACGATGATCAACAGCCGCGGCGTGCCTATCAGCCGGTGCTATGCAGAGCTGAACGTGTCAGACCCGGCGCTGATCCTGTCGATTCATGAGGAGTATCTGCAGGCGGGCGCGGAAATTCTGGAGACCAACACATTCGGCGCGAATCGCTTCCAACTGGCGCGGCATGGGCTGGCCGATAAAGTGGCTGAGTTCAATGCGGCTGCTGTACGAATAGCCAGGCAGGCTGCGGACGGGCTGAAGCAGAAGAACGGCGGCGATGTCTGGGTGGCGGGAACGCTGGGTCCGCTGGGGGTTCCGCTGGAGCCGCTGGGCAAGACAGGCCTGGACGAGGCACGGGCCGCTTACGAAGAACAGGTACGAGCGCTGGTTGCGGCGGGCGTGGACATGATCATCATCGAAACGATGATGGCGCTGAACCAGGCGCGCGAGGCCGTGCTGGCGGCGCGAACGGCGGCTCCGGATCATCCCGTGCTGGTAATGATGACGGTGGATGACGACAGCAACTGCCTGGATGGGGCGTCGCCTGCGCATGCAGCCGCGGCCCTGACAGAGGCCGGCGCAGATGCGGTGGGGATCAATTGCTCGTCTGGCCCGGCCACGGTGCTGACTGCGATTGAAGGGATGCGCGCCGCGACTTCGCTGCCAATTGCGGCGATGCCGAATGCGGGGCTTCCGCGGGCGGTGGATGGGCGCAATATGTATTTCTGTTCGCCGGAGTATATGGCGAGCTTTGCGCGCAAGGCGCTGGCGGCGGGGGCGCAGATCATTGGCGGATGCTGCGGGACGACTCCGCACCATATTCGCGCGATGCGCGCGGCGGTGCGCGCGTTCGAGGGCGAAATGCACATCACGGATCCCGGCTCGGTGATTGAGATCAGCAGCGAGACGCCTCCGTTGAAGATTGGAGAGCGGTCGCGGTTCGGGGCATTGCTCGACAAGGGTACGTTTATCACGCTGGTGGAGATGATGCCGCCGCGCGGAATTGACTGCTCCCATGAGCTTGAGGGCGCGCGGATGCTGGCGAGCCGCGGCGTGCATGCGATCAGCGTGATGGATTCGCTGCGGGCGACGGCGCGGATCAGCGCGCAGAGCCTGTGCATCCAGATCAAGGAGCACACAGGCGTTGAGACGGTGGTGCACTACACGTGCCGCGACCGCAATCTGCTGAGCATCCAGTCGGATCTGCTAGGCGCGGCTTCGCTGGGCTTGCGAAACGTGTTGTGCATGACAGGCGCTCCGCCGAAACAGGGAAATTATCCCGATGCTACGGCGGTGTTCGATGTGGATTCGATTGGCCTGGTGAATGTGTTGCGGCTTCTGAATCACGGGCTCGATATCGGGGCGAATCCGTTTGGCGCCAGCACGAATTTCACGATCGGCGTGACGGCCAATCCAGGGGCTCCGGATATTGAGAATGAGTTGCATAGGCTTCGCTTCAAGGTGGAGGCGGGGGCCGAGTATGTGATTACGCAGCCGGTGTTCGATCTGACACTGCTGGAGCAGTTCATCCGAAGGATCGAGGTGTATCGGATCCCGGTGATTGCGGGGATCTGGCCGCTGACGAGCCTGCGGAACGCGGAGTTCATGAAGAACGATCTGCGGGTCTCAGTGCCGGAGTGGATCATGTTGCGCATGGCGCAGGCGAGCACAGGCGACGGCGCTCTTAAGGAAGGCACACGCATCGCGCAGGAGATGGTGGAGGCGGTGCGGCCATCTGTACAGGGCGTGCAGTTGAGCCTGCCACGGAATCAGTATGCGGCGGCGGCTGAGGTGCTGGCGGCAGTGGTGTCGGCGTAGTTTCGGGCATTCGGCGCGACCCGACAGGGTTGCCGAGCCTACTTCTTCGATTGGATCAATCGGATGCGGGCGGTCAGGGCGCGGCCGGAGGGTTCAGTGAACTGGCCGTACTGCGGCGAGTCGAGAACGTTGTTGACCGTCGCGTAGTTGCCGCTGTTGTTGATGTTCTCCAGGATGCCGCGGAGCCCGAGGTACATGCCGCGGAAGTGGAATCGCCACTCGAGGCCAGGGCTAAATGATTTGTAATTCGGGAAGCGCTGGCCGTTGGCTGCGCCGACAACTTCACGATTCGCATTGATGGATGTGAACGGGAAGCCGGTGTGCCAGTCGAAGGTGTAGACGAAGTCCCAGTTCTTTTTGAACCACGGCACATAAAAGGGAAGCCATCCCCAGGAGAGGACGCGGTTGGGCGTGTCCCATGAGAGGGGGCCGCTCTGCTGCGGGCCGAGATACGAAATGGAAGGGAAGTAGTCGATGGCCGCGTTGGTGTGCGCGAGCGAGTGCGTGTATGCGCCGAAGAGCGTGTAGTTGCCGGAGAAGCTATGGCGCGCTTCGATGGAGACGAGGCTATCGTCGTCTTCGCGGCGATTGGTGAGCACGTAGTTGCCTGAGAGTGCCGGGCTCTGCTGGTTCACATACGTAAATTCGTGGCTCACTTCTTTCTGAATGTAGTTGGCCTTGACGTAAATGGCATGAGGCAGTCGGTGCTCGATGCCGATGCTCCAGTTGAGGGCGTGAGCTTCTTTGAGCGACTCGTCGTTGTAGGTAAAGGTGGTGGGGAGCGGTGGCGTTGTGGGAGTGATGCCGTCCGCGGCGTAGTAGGTGTCATAGCGCGTGCCGGCGAGTGCGCGGGCGAGGTATTCAAGCTGCGTGTGCTCGTAGTAGATGCCGACGCCGGCGGAGATCTTGGTGGTGTTGACGGCGCGCTTGGGCGAGTAGACGACGGCCAGGCGCGGAGAGACGACGGGGCTGGAGATGATCTCGTCGAAGTCAACGCGAAGGCCGGGCTCGAACAGGAGGCCGGTGCGTGGGGTCCAGCGATCCTGTACGTAGAGGCCTGACTCGACGTTGTGGCGCGTGAATGGCTCGTAGGCCGGGAATGTGCTCTGACGAAGCAGGGTGCGGTCTTCGCGAAGGTAATTGACCGGGTCGCGCTGATAGGCCTCGTCGTAGCCGATGCGGTCGAGATCGAGTCCGGCCTGGAGGTCGTGACGGCCGAGCCAGTGCAGCGGTGGGAAGTAGAAGAGAGCGTTGGCTTCGACGCGCTGCGAACTGCTGGTGAGGGTTTCGAAGTAGCTGCCCTGTGAGAGCTCAGGCGTGAGCGCGTAAGGCGGGCCGGTGTGCGGCTCGTAGCCGGTACGGAAGCGCGTGATGCCCAAGCCGAGATCGAGCAGTGCTCCGTTGTGGAAGGTGTGCTGGTCGCGGATGTAGGGCAGCCACGCGAGTATGTCGGTGTGCGTGGTGCTGGAGCGCGGCGTGAGTGAGCCGATGCCGTCGTAGGGCGAGTGGTAGTCGTTGAACAGGAGGCCGGTGTTGATGATGTTGCGCGGCGTGGCGTTGAACTGCACGCGGAACAGATTGCTGCCGCGCGCGAGCTGGTTGGTGTTTTCGCCTTCGGGGAGTTCGCGGATGTAGATGTTGTCGTACTCGAACTCCATGCCATCGAAGAACCAGGCGCGGTCGCGCACGACCGGGCCAGTGAAGGTGACGCGGGGCACCACCTTGTCAAAGCGAATGCCGTTGGCGTCGTGAAACGAGGGCAGGAAATCGGTTGCGTTGAAGCGGAACTTGTTGTCGCCCATGCCGGTGAAGAAGGCGAGGACGCCGCCGGTGCTGCGGCCGTATTGCACGGGATAACGCGTGGTTTCCTGATCGATGGAGCGGACCGCGTCGGCGCTGAAACGCATGGCGAGCTGGCCGCTGATCGGCGAGCGGATGTCGAAGTTGTCGAGCAGGTCGAGCGTGGCCCAGGTTTCTGAGCCGGCAATGTGGATCTGGCCGTACTGATCCTGCACGACGCCGGGGAAGTACGGCAGCAGGTTGCGGATGTCGCGCGAGGTTGCGTAGGGGATGTTGATGATTTCGGGGAGCGCGAGGGTGAGCTTGTCGGAGACTTCCTGGGTGTCGATTTCAGCCGACGAGGCGGAGACGTCGACTTGCTGCACGAGCATCTGCTCGTGGGTGAGGACGATGCGGATATCGCGTGCGAGCGGGTCGGCCTCTTGCGTGACGGATTCGTAAAAGCCAGGCTTGGTGACGCGGATCGAATAGGGGGAAGGGGCGGCGATGGAGTAAGCGGCGTGACCGCTGAAGTCGGCTGAGAGGCGAAGCGCGGGTTTGTCGGATTCCTGGATGGTGATCTGAGCGTCAGGGACTACCGCTCCGTTCTCGTCGACGATGGTGATGGAGATGCGCTGTGCGGGGGCCGGTGTCTGCGCGGCCGCGGCGGTGCAGAGACAAACGAGCCAGGCGGCGAGAGGGGCAGCGAGGAACGCACGGATTATGGCCCGGAAGACTTTCACAGGACTTCCATTCTAGTTGGCGCGATGCTTAGCGCGCGGTGATCCGAGTAGAGACTGGGACGGCTTTCGACTTGGATGCGGAAAATGCGGAGGGGAGCGGGGAGTCATTAGAATAAGGAGACGTCACAACTGGAGCCGCCCGGAATGGCCACGTTTGAAGAGTCGTTGAAAAAGCTGGAAGTCATCGTCGATCAGCTGGAGAAGGGCGATCTGCCGCTGGAGGAGTCGCTCAAGCTGTTTGAGGAGGGCGTGGGGCTGTCCGCCGTCTGTAAGCAGGAGCTGGACGCGGCCGAGGGCAAGGTGCAGTTGCTGATCAAGCAGCGCGACGGATCGTTGCGGACGGAGAGTTTTCCGACGGAGAGGTCTTCGTAGGCGAGGCGGCATTCGATGTGCCCGGTTATTTCAGATTGCGCGTAAAGAAGTCGAGCGTGCGTTGGCTGGCATCAGTCAGGGTGGACCCGGCAAACCCATGTCCCTCGCCCGGATAGAAGTGGCTCTCGCACGCGTAATGCTCCATTTCACATAAGCGGGCGACCTGCTCCGCATTGACGATCGGGATAACGCGGTCTTGCTGCCCATGCAATATGAGTAGCGGCGGCATGCCCTTCCGTCGTTCGAAGAACACATCTGGCAGGCTGCCGTACCACTCGGCGACCGCCGCCGCCGGCACATTCTGCGACCCGGCCGCGAGAGCCACTGACGCGCCAAGTGAAAAGCCTAAGAGGCATATCTTGCGCTCCGACCAGCCAGGTTTTGCGCGTGTCTCCTCAATGAGATTGGCTACAGCTCGTTGCCACATCTCGTAGTTCTTGTCCGACGGAGTGTTTGAGCCGGAAGCGTCAAAGTAGTGCAGCAGAAGCACGGTGTAGCCGCGGGCGACAAAGTACTCCGCCTGTTGGCGGTAGAGCAGGACGCCGGGGCCGCTGGCTCCGTGAAGCAGGATGAGCATAGGACCCGTCTCGCTCGGGCCGAAGATTTCGTAAGTCACTTTCCGGCCGTCGCTCACATATGTCGCTGATTGCTGCGACACGGCAGATACTCCATTGACGCAGACGCAGAGGAGCAATAGAGTCAGGGTCGCCGACTTGAAGGAAATCATGCCGTCATCATGCACCAAAAAGACGTGCGGTGGCGGGGCTTTCTCCTGTCGCCGGCAAGCCGGAAGTAACACTGCTTGCGATGCCCAAAAACGCAGCCGCCGATCCTTTATCTGGTGGGTGGCGTGGGGCGGGTGTAGGATGGGGCCGACTCAGCAAGTCATTTCTAAATCTCATCTGGGGCGGTGCACTCATGCGCATTCATTTTGTTGCTGCTCTCATGCACGCGGCTTTGCCGCTAACTATGCTTGCGACATTGCCGGCCGCGATGGCTGCGGCGGATAAGAAACAAGAGGAGCCGAAGGCGGCTCAGTCAATTCCGGAACTCAAGCAGCAGATTGAAAAGATTCTCAAGGATACCCACACGCCTGGGGTGTCCATTGCGATTGTGCACAAGGACGGGCCGGAGTGGGTGGGGGCGCTCGGGCTCGCGAATGTAGCGGCCAATCAGCCGGCGACCGTCGATACGCTGTTCCGCATCGGGTCCACATCGAAGGCCTTCGCCTCGCTGTCGATTCTGAAGCTGGCAGACGAGGGCAAGCTTTCGCTGAACGATCCGGTGCGCAAACTCGCGCCCGATGTGCAGTTTGAGAACAAGTGGGAAACGACCGATCCGGTGCGCGTGGTGAATCTGCTGGAGCATACGACGGGCTGGGACGATCTCCACCTGCGCGAGTATGCGTTGAATGCGAACGGGATGGACCTGAAGTCGGGCCTGGAGTTCGGCGCATCGTCGCGGGTGTCGCGGTGGCGTCCGGGGACACGGATGTCTTATTGCAACTCGGGTCCGGCGGTCGCCGCCTACATCGTGGAGAAGGTAACGGGGCAGAGATTTGAGGATTACGTGCAGCAGAATTTCTTTAATCCGCTTGGGATGAAGACAGCGACGTACTTTCTGCCGCAGGCGAATGCAGTGACGCTGTATCACAATGACGGGAAGACGCCGTATTCATATTGGCACATCAGTCTGAGGCCGGCAGGAGCGATCAATGCGTCGGCGAATGACATGGCAGCGTATGTGCAGTTCTATTTGAATCGAGGCACGGTGAATGGAACTGCGGTGATTCCGGCGGCGGATATTGATCGCATGGAGAGCCCGGTGAGCACGTGGGAGGCGAAGGACGGGCTCAAGGCCGGATACGGGCTTAGCAATTACTGGACGTTCAACGACGGGTTTGTGTATCACGGGCACAACGGCGGCGTTGAGGGCGGGCTGACCGACATGAGCTACATGCCGGATTATGGCGTGGGCTATTTCTATTCGATCAATAGCGGGAATGGCGACGCGTTCGACAAGATTGGGAAGGCGATCAAGAAGTACATCACGCTGAAGCTGCAGAGGCCGGCGGTTCCGGCTGCGGCGGCGCTGCCGTCGTTTGCGGCGGATTATGCGGGCTGGTACGAGCCGAACTCGCCGCGGCAGGAGATGACGCATTTTGTAAGCCGGATCATTGGGCTGACGCGTGTCTCGTTTGCCGACGGGAAGATGACGCTGAAGGGCATGAATGGGCCGGCGTCGAATTTTGCGCCGGTGGAAGGAAGGTTCTTCCGCTATCTGCCCAAGGATGGGCCGCCCGAGCCAGCGGCTTCTGCGGCGCTGATTACGCCGAATGGCGATGGTGTTTTCATCTTTGCGGGTCAGACGTTAAAGCGAGTTCCGACGCTGATGGCGCTGGGCGAGATCGTGCTGACCGGATTTGTTCTGCTGGCAGTGATTTCGCTTCCGCTGTATGCGCTGTTCTGGATCATCGGCGGGTTTATGCCGGCGAGGCGGCGGCCGGCGGAGCGCGGGATGCGGTTGTATCCGCTGCTGGCCGTGCTGAGCCTGGTGGCGTTCTGCGCCGTGTTCATGGGGGCGTCAAGCGACGTACTGAAGCGGCTGGGGAACGTGACCGGGTGGTCAGTGACGCTGTTCCTCATTACAATTCTTTTTGCCGTGATGGTGCTGATGAGCACGTGGGCAGTGGTTACGGCGAGTGGTGAGGGAGTGCGCCGCGGCGTGCGGTGGTATTCGGGGATTGTGGCAGTGGCGCTGTTGATTGCGCTGGTGTACCTGGCTTGGTGGGGAGTGATTGGGGTCAGAACCTGGGTGTAAAGGCAGGGAACAGGCAACAGGGAACAGAAAGACTGGGAAACGCGAATAGAGGCAGGGACAACGGGCAGCGCTAGCGGGTGGAGGCGCGGGGATTCGCGGTGACTAGGGCGGCGGGTGAGACACGTCCTTCGGCCATGGCGGCCTGGTGCGCGGCTACGGTTTGCTCGAGGACCTTGAGCCCCTGCTCAAAGCTCATGGCGGGAGGAACGAGTTCGAATCCGCCGCGTGTTTCGCTGGTTTCGTGGGCGATGGTTTTGAGGAGCAGCGCGCGTCCGCTCATGTGGATTTCGCAGCGGTCGGTCTTCCATTCGCTGTCGGAGACCGCAGTGCGGGACAGTCGAAACCAGCTTCCCTTGTTGACCTTGCCGAGCATGCCGAAGCCGAAGGTGACGTCGTCGTTGAGGCGGCCTTCGAGCCGGCGCAGACGTTTCATGCGCACATCGATCCAGAGATCACCAGTGAGTTGATGAAAGACGCGGGCTTCGATGCTGTGCGCGGAGTACTTCGGGTTGGGCGTGTAGCGCAGGTGGCGCGCGCCGTTTTCGATGCCCGCATCCTGGTAGAGGAAGGCGTCGGGCAAGAGGGCGAGGATGCGGCCGACGCGCTGCTCGTCTTCGCGATAGGCCTGGCGGCGGCTGGCCTGCTCAGAGGCCGAATTGCGCAAACTGAGCAGTTTGGCGCGCTCGACTTCTTCGTGCTCTTCATCGAGCGGCTGCCCGTTCTGAAGAAGGAGGCGGCTCACGGCTCCGTCGGCGGTTTCGACCTGCTCGGTGATGTGGGAGCCGTTGTCGCCCTGCTGCTTGATCCAATAGCGCCAGTAGGCGTGTTTGCCGTGATCCTGCAGCTCGTTGTAGACCGTTTCGCGCACCAGGCGGCCGGGGTCTTCCGTCGCGGCGGGCTGGACTGAGTTCTGAGCTGGGTTTTGTGCGCAGCACGTAGATGCCGCGGTCAGAATGCCTGCGAGAATCCACACTGCGCGCATCCGGGTGTCCTCCAACGGGAAGGATCGGGGATCGGCTACAGTATCGGGCCTGCGATGTGAAGGGCTTGCGAGGGCGCGTTGAACAACGGAAGAAAACGGGGAGGAACCAGGGAAGATACCGGAAGTGGCATCGGGTTGTGAGACTGACAGATTTGGCATGACTACCCGATCCGTTCCCCTTTGTTCGCGCCCGGCAAACGGACTGAAGGGGTAGATGCGCAGTTCTGCCCGGGCGGTTGATTCGGGGACAGAAAAGTGACAAGCGGGGGTGCTTGCTAAACTGAGGCCATGATCGACGAGCAGGAATTTCGCCGGGCCGCAGAGGCTGCACTGGACAGGCTTAAACGCCATCTTATTGAGCGCGAAGAGGAAGACGACGCTGGGTTTGAGGTCGAGGAGCAGCATGGCGTGCTAAATGTTCTGTTTGACGAGCCACCAGGGAAGTTCGTGATCACGCCGAATACGCCGGTGCGACAGATATGGATTTCGGCGCTGTCGACGAGTTTCAAGCTCGATTGGGACGCTGCTGCGTCAGCATTTGTGCTGCCGCGGAGCGGAGAGAAGCTGGTTCCGCTGGTGGATCGGCTGATTCAGGAGAGGCAAGAAGGATAACGGCAGGGAGTAGGGATTAGGGATTAGAAAGACAGGGACAAAAGATTTGGCATTAGGAAAGGGCCGGACACGCTGTGATGGCAGCTTGTCCGGCCCTGTTCTTTGCTGGCTACTCCACGCGGAGGGCGGTTACGGGATTGACGGCGGCGGCGCGACGGGCGGGGACCAGGCTGGCGATGAGCGCGCAGACACCCAGGGCGAGGACGGAGCCCGAGAGGACTAGCGGATCCCAGCTCTTTACCTGGTAGAGTTGCGCGGCGATAAGGCGGGCGCAGGCGATGGATGCGGGTACTCCGATCAGTAGGCCGATGACGATCTGCAGGAATGCGCCCCTGAGCACGATTCGCACGACAGTGAGGCGATCCGCACCGAGGGCAATGCGCACGCCGATCTCGCTGGTGCGGCGTTCGACGGAGTACGCCGTGACTCCGTAGAGGCCGACGGCGGCGAGGATGAGGGCGAGGAAGCCGAAGAGTCCGGTGAGTTGAGCGACGGTGCGCGACTGGTCGAGGCGGTCGGCCACTTGCTGCTCCATCGAGCGGACGCGGATCAGCGTGAGGTTGGGATCGACCTCAGAGAACGCGCGGCGCACCTGCGGCTCGAGGCCTTCCATGCTGCCGCTGAGGACAAGTACGGCGGACTCGATGATGTGGCTGCGTTCATCGATCATCTGCATCATCTTGTCGTGGTAAGTGGCGTGCTGGGTGAGCGGCACGAAGAAGTGGGGCGGGAGCCAGTGGCCGGTGGGATCGGTGTAATTGGCGGTGCGGACGACGCCGACGATCTCGTACATCTTGTCGTTCGTGGGGTCGCCGCCGCCGAAGGTCTGGCCGATAGGGTCTTCATCGGGCTTGAAATACTTCTTTACGAAGGCCTCGTCTACGACGGCGATGTTGCGCGTGGCGGCGGTGTCCTGCTCGCCAATGGTGCGTCCGCGAACGAGGGTTTGGCCGATGGCTTCGAGATAGCCGGGGCTGACGCGGTCCCAGGAAGCGAGGAAGTTCTCCATATGCGAGAGGTCCGGTGGCGTTTGTGATCCGGCACGGAAGACCGGCATGCCCCAGTTGTTGGTTAGTGGCGTATAGAGAGCGAGGGCGGCGTTCTGCACGCCGGGAATCTGCTTCAAGCGATCCTGCAGGGCGCGATAGGTGACATTGAGCTTCTCAGGGGAGTAGCTCGCGAAGGGCGCATAGAGCGAGACGTTGACGCGTCCATCGGTCTGGAAGCCGAAGTCCTGCGCCTCGAGCTTCTGCATGCTGCGCGTCAGCAGTCCTGCGCCAGTGAGCAGAACGACGGAGAGGGCGGCCTGAAGTACGACGAGCGATTTCTGCCAGAGAGAACTGCGGTCGCGCGTGGTGCGGGTGGCGCCATGCAGGGCGGTTGCGGGGTTGGCGCGTGAGGCGATCCATGCGGGGACGGTGCCGAAGAGAACTCCGGTGAGGAGCGAGACTGCGAACGCGAATCCCAGTACAGGCAGTGAAGGCAGGGCATCGATGGGTACGTAGAGGGCGTGATGAAACGCCATGGCGATGATGACCTTGACTCCGAGGAAGGCTACGACGATTCCCAGGAGACCGCCGGCCAGCGCGAGCACGAGGCTCTCGGTGAGCCATTGCCCGATGAGGCGTTTTCTTGATGCGCCAAGAGCTAAGCGCACCGCGGTGTGCGTCGCGCGTGCCGAGCCGCGCGCCATAAGCAGATTGGCTACGTTGGCGCAGGCAATGAGAAGGACAAGCCCGCAGACAGCGAGGAGGATGCGGAGGCTGGCTTCGTAATCGGCTTTCATGATGGCCACTCCAGCGCCGCCGGGAATGATATTGACGTGCTGGGTGGGCAGGATCTGCTTGAGCTGCTGCACGAATTGCGGAAACTGCGGTGCGAAGTCGTTGATGAGCCAGCTGCGCACGATGGTGGTGAAGCGCGGCGCGAGGGATGCGGGATTCACTCCCGGCTTGATGCGGCCGATGATGCGAAGCCAGGAGAGGGGCTGGTTGAGGAGAGAATTTGCGCCGGAGAGAACCGGTTCCTGCTGAATGGGGATGAAGAGCTCCGGTGGATCGCTCTGTAGGGTTTCGCCGTGGAAGCCGCGCGGGGTGATACCGACGATCGTGAATGGATGGCCGTCGATCATGAAGGTGGAGCCGACGATGCTCGGGTCCGATCCGTACTTCTGTTGCCATGCGCGGTAGCTCAACATGGCCGCGGGCGGGGCGGCGCGCTGGTCGTCGGCGGGCGTGAGGGTGCGGCCCGCGTATGCGCCTAGGCCGAAGGTAGCGAAGTAATTTCCGGAGATGTATTCGCTGTTGAGAGGTTTGGACTGCTCGCCGGTTTGTCCGCGGCGCACGCTGAAAAGATTGCTGCCGGCCTGGAAGGCGGCCATCTGTTCGAACTCGGGCGCGGCCTGCTTGAAGCGCTCATAGACGATGACGGGGTAGAGTCCCCAACTGTCTTCAGGGCCGGTGTTCACGCAGCAGTCGCTGCCTTCGCCGATGCGGTAGAGCGTGTCGGGATCGGACACCGGCAGCGACTTGAGCATGACTGAATGGATGAGCGAGAAGATAGCGGTGGTGGCGCCGATGCCGAGGGCCAGCGTAAGCAGGGCAGTGAGCGTAAAGACGGGCGACAAGCGCATCTGCCGCAGCGCATAGACGAGATCCTGACGCAGGGTTCGCATGGCAAGCCTCTGGTGAATGCATACGGAGGATGAAGCTTGTGCGGTTCCGGCGTTGTGATGGCGGATACAAGCGAGTGTGAGATAGCGCGGTTTGGAGCATTATTCGGTAGGAAACGGGCATATATTCGCTGATCAGGCAGGTAGTTATGGCGCAGAGCGCAAATCACGAAGAACGTTTCCAGGCGCGCGAGTCCGGTTATCGCTGGCTGGCGGAGTTCTACGATGCATTCTTCGCGCCCTTTGCGCAGCCGATGAACAAGGCTCGCGTCAAGATCCTGGGTGGCATTCTCAAGCACGTTGATACGGCGTGCGATTTAGCGTGCGGGACAGGCACGGCGGCGTTGGCGCTGGCGCGCAGAGGCATCCGCGTGTATGCGGTGGACCTGTCGGCTGGGATGTGCCGGGTGACGCGGCGAAAGGCGCGCGCGGCGAACGCGGCGGTCGACGTGATTCGAGCAGATATGCGCAGCTTCCGTCTGCCGGAGAGCGTGGACCTGGTGATGTGCGAAGGAGATGCGCTCAATCATGTGTCGCGCAAGCAGGACCTGCGGCCTGTTGCGCAGGCGGTGTTCCGGGCGCTGCGGCCAGGCGGATGCTTTTATTTCGACGTGAATAACAGCCTGGGCTTTCAGCGCTACTGGAAGGGCCTTGTGTGGGTTGAAAGGCCCGGTGTAGTGATGGTGATGCGTAACCGGCACAGCCCCGACGGGCTGCGCGCATTCTCCGATATTGAATACTTCATCCGCAGCGGCCGCGCCTGGGTGCGGCGCCAGGAACAGGTGCGCGAAGTTTGCTGGACTTCAAGCGAGATCGAGGAGGCGCTGACGGCGGCGGGATTTGAGTCAATCCGGGAATGGGATGCGACGCCGTTTTTTGGCGCGAAGTCGCCGGTGGGACCAGGCTGCCGGAGTGTTTACCTGGCACAGAAGCCTGCGAAGTGAGCTGCGGCGAACCTGCAATCAAAGCCAAAAAGCCCGGACCGAGAGCCGGGCTTTTTGGCATGGAGGGTGATCGCTTACTGAAGCGAGTAGACGGTCTGGAGCACCTTCTCTGCCAGGTTGGAGGGCAGAGGCGCATAGGACAGGCTAGTCACTTCGCCTTCGCCGGACTTGATGATCCAGCTGAGCATGTCGTGCAACACCTTGGCCTTGGTGGGATCCGTGGACTTCATCGGGATCAGCAGGTAGGTGAAGCTGGAGATGGGATAGGCCGTGTCTCCGGGGGCGTTGGTGATGGAGACGCGGTAGTCGGCAGGAATCTTGGCGGTGGCCGCGGCGGCAGTGACACCGTCAATGGAGGCCTTGAGCCACTTGCCGTTGGCGTTCTTCACTTCGCCGAAGTTGATCTTGTTCTGGAGAGCGTAGATCAGTTCGACGTAGCCGATGGCGCCGGGGTTCTGGCGGACGAGGCTGGCGACGTTCTCGTTGCCCTTGCCGCCGATGCCGGTGGGCCAGTTCACCGAGGTGCCCTTGCCCGGGCCGTCGGCCCAGTCCTTGTTGACCTTGCTGAGATAGTCGGTCCAGATGAAGGTGGTGCCGCTGCCGTCAGAACGGTGAACGACGATGATGCGATCGCTGGGCAGGTTGACGCCCGGATTGTCCTTGGCGATCTTGGGATCGTTCCAGCTCGTGATCTTATTCATGTAGATCTCGGCGAGAACGTCAGGCCCGAGCTTGAGGTCGCTCACGCCGGCCACGTTGAAGATGGGCACGACGGCACCGAGAACGGTGGGAATGTGGACCAGCTTGACCGGCGACTCGGCCAGAGCCTTGTCGGTCATGGGCATGTCCGACGCGCCGAAGTCGACGGTACCCTTGGTGACCTGGGTGATGCCGCCGCCTGAACCGATGGACTGGTAGTTGATTTCTACGCCCGGATGCGCCGAGCTGTACTCATTGAACCACTTGGAGTAGATAGGGTAGGGGAAGGTGGCTCCCGCTCCCGTGAGGTGCTGCGCCTGCGCAGCGCCCATCGCCAACATCAACAACGCAGCGGCAACTAAAGTTTTCTTCACGAATCGCTCCCTTGCAGGATTAACTGCCGTAGTCGATTCTCTGACGGCTTTGTTACGGGCGTTTGAAAAACGCCCGTAACTTCAACGAATTGTTACGAAAGATGTGTTAACAGATTGTTACAACGGCGCTTAGAAGTGGCTCGTAACGGTCTATTTTGACTTCTCGCTCTCGCGCCATTTCTCCGCCAGGCTCTTGTTGGACAGCGCTTTAATGTAGACGCCGCCGACGACGGAGCGGGCCTGGAAAGCCTCCTGTGCTCCGGATTTGGTGTCGTACCAGTCTGTGAGAGGCACGCGGGTGGGGCCTTCATTGATCCAGTGGCCGATGGGGTCGAGGAAGGCGTTCCAGTCAGCCTGGTTGTCCGCGAGGGCGGCGGTCCAGATCTCCCAGTCGAGCTTGGTGTACGTCTTGCGGCTGTCGAGCGGGAGACCGAAGCGGTTGAGGTCCTTGAGGTAGAAGGCGATCTCGGTCTGACGGACCTTGGCCGGGAAGAGGTTGAAGCCAAGGATCTGGTCCCAGGCGAGGTTGTACTTCTGGCTCCAGGTACCGGGCTTGTCGAAAGCCAGCTTGTAGTGGTCACCATCGATGGCCATGGTCTGCCATTTGGCGGCCATCTCGTGAGCCATCTTGTCGTACTTGCCGGCGACGTCGGATTTGCCCAGGCCCTTGGCCATCTGCGCGAAGGCTGCCAGGCCCTCGATGGCCTTGATGGAGAGATTCGCGTTGTGGGCGAGGTGGCCCGCAAAATCGTCCGTCGAGAGCTGGTTCGGCGGATCCAGCCCCTTCTCGCCCAGGTAGTCGGCCCACTTTTGGAACTGCGGCCAGTACTGGCGGGCGAAGTCCCAGTTGCCGAGCTCGGTTTCCATGGCGGCCACCAGGATGAGCATGTTGCCGCTTTCTTCGACAGGCATCTGGTCCTCTTCCGTGCGCTCGCCGCCGCCGTAGACCTGTCCATTGGCAAGGGGGTAGGTGCCCAGGTCATGCGGGGCAAAGGGCCACTTCCAGCGCGGAAGCGCGGCGTACTCCATCACCGGCTTGAGCTGTGCTTCGAGGAGCCGGGGATTAAAGAAAAGGAAGAAGGGCCCCGAGGGATAGAGAACATCCACGGTGGAGATGCAGCCGTTGGAGAAGTTCTCCTTGGGGAAGAGCATGGGGGTGCCGTCGAAATCGGCGGCCAAGCCGTGCGCGGCGAGGGTCTGGCGATAGGCCAGGGCGCCGAGCTGCGCGTAGACGGGGCCGCCGGCTTTTTCGAGATCGGCGGTCAGCTCCTGGTCGAACCGGTTGCCGCGCTCTTCCAGGCTTTGGTAGTCGCGCTCGGCTGCGGCGAGCATATCCTCAACGGTCTGGCCATTGCGCTGCCAGTAGGGACGAAGGCGGCGGTTGAGGTATTCGATGGCGAAGTCTTCGGTGTAGGCGAGCAGCAGGTGCCGGCTGACGGGAGCGGTGACCTGTCCGAGCGGCAGCGCGACAGCGAGATGCGCCGCATCGTTGCGCGGAGAGCGCGGCATGTCCATCTGGTCGGCCGTGGGAATCGTGCCGCTTTCGACGAACGACTGCATGGCGTCATGCGAGGTCACGAGCTGCGCATGCGCGGAGTCGGGCACGGCGAGATGGAAGTAGCCCCAGTCGATGCGGAGATCGTCGCCGGCCCGGTTGAGGACGCGCTGGTCGCGGGAGCCCACGCTTAGAACGTTCATTGCGCCAGCCGCCTGCGAGCGTCCCCAGGTCACCTCCTGGTCATCGGTGTTAACGGCGATCACGGGATCGACGTCGACGAGCAAGGAAACTTCGTGACCGGTGCCGCCGGTGACCGTGAGGGTCAGATAGGTGACGGGGCGCGAGAGGATATCGAGATCGTGCGGCAGAGACGGGGTGAAGAACTCGGCGGTGAGCTTCACGCCGGCGGCGGTGAACTCATATATGGTGTGCAGCGGCGTGACGCGGAGGGCGGTCTGCTGCATGGCGGGGACTTCGCGGGGGTCTGCACCCATGAAGCGGTAAGGCTTGCCGTCAATGCGGACGAGTCCGTAGAGGGGCTGGCGTTTGCCGGTCCAGTGCGTGGTGTTGCGGTCCGTCAGGTGATCGGCCGCCGACCAGACGCTGAAGTACGGGTCGTAGGCGATGAGGGGGACGGCGGGGGGACGCTGGGTCTGAGCATGGGCGGCTAAAGATGAGACGGCAAGGATGCAGAGCATCGAAAAGGATTGCAGAGTTTTGAAGATGGCTCTCACGGGACCTCAATCAATGATGGAAACGTTTGCAAAGCTGGCGGAGATCATTTTAGAGGACGGGAGGATGAGAGGCCATGGGAAGGACGGTCTACCTAAGCTCAAGGACTACGCTGTCCGCGCTCTCGATACCGCCCGGACCGTGATCCTGAATGATTCTCCACCAGCCAATCGAAAACAGCGCACACCGCTTCAGTGCTTGCGGTATCCCGACACAACGCAACTAAATATCCACTCTGTATGCCCTGCTTCTCTGCATCGATCGGAAGTCTGGACCGAGAGAACCGCTCCCTTGTGAACTATGCGAGGGTTCAAGCGCGGCACTGTTGCGTCTGCCAATTTGTCACCCTTCACCACCGGAATGCTGAATGTCAGGCGCTCGCCGACCTTATATTCAGGCGTGGAAGTTGAAATGACCGTGGCTGAAAGCGACTGAGTCGCAGCTAGAATTCCGCTCCAAAACCCGGGCGCGTCTCCGACCCCATCTATCCGTACACATATTGAGGGAGAACTCGCAGCGTGAGGTTGACCGTGAACAGCCAGTGAGGGAACGAGAGTCAGCAACGTGCTGAGGACCAGCATCTTGCGTACATGCATGTCCAACACTTTACGTCATCAACTGAGCGAAGTTCCCGACTTGTCGCCAATCGGGAAGTAATGAAGCCAGAAGCAGGTCCTTCAACCGCGTTTGATCGCCCGCGATCAACCTCGCTCAACGGTCTGCAGCGGAAATCAGGACGAGGGCCGCCACCAACCCACGCTACTTACCACGGGCGTACCGTCGAAGTCGAGGCGGAGCCCGGCCTCGGAAACCAGTCCGCCCACGGAGGAGGCACCCAGGACCCGATCGTCTTTCCCTACTGGATCCCTTTGCGATGGACCTGCCACCGGAAGTCGCGGCAAAGTTCGCAGTGAGCACCGGTGAAGGTTTGCGCGGCGATCTCGTCATGATTCAACTGCCAGCTCAGCCAGTCGAGTTCGATCTTGGTCCCTTCAGCGTTCGGAACAGACATCAGACCCCCGTGGCCCGCGCCGGGCTGATCGCCAAGGAAGATCGGCACTTTGTGGACATGCTCGAAATCATCAAGGCCATTCGATTCGGCAATGTCTTCAGGACCGCCGAGCAGGTAAAGGACGGGCGTGTGCAGCTTGTCCAGATCTTCTTTCTTCAGCGAGGTCATCTGCGGCAGGCCAGCGAAACCGCCAGGAGGAGGATTTTTAAGGATCCCGCTGCTTTCGATGAGGACCGCGGACACCCGCGGATCGAAGCCGGCCTTCAGGGCAAGGATTCCGCCGCAACTGAATCCAGCCACAGCAATGCGTGCCGGGTCGATGGCGCCGAAATACGGGCTGCCCTGCCGCTGATTTTCGGCGAGTATCCAGTCAATGCCGGCTACCATCTTCTCCGCGGTGGAGCGGGCAGCAGGATCTTGCTGGCTCGGGCCTCCGTCGGCCCCTTCGGAGCGCGGCGGTGCCTTCGGACCGCTCAGAATCTTGCCGGGAACGATGACGACGTAGCCATGGCTCGCAATCTCCGTAAGGTGGAACCGCGAGCCTGCCGCATCGGGAGAACAAGCACCGCTGCCCCAGACGTAGACGCCCAGCTTGCCCTTGGCCTCCGCTCCAGCAAGATCTTTAGGCTGATAGATCACGTACTCCGCGCCGTTCGGAGCAGCCGCATAGCTGGCAGGAAATGGGCCTGAGCCTTCGAGATCGGGAACCTTATCCCACTTAAGGGAACCCATTAAGGCCGCCTTCTGGCCCAGGGCAGTGTTGGCCGGCGGAGGAAAAGTAAAGGCAGGGCGATTGCCCGCCTGCGGCTGAGCAGCGGCAGGCGTTGCCGGTGTCCCCTGCGCAGCGGCAATCGCGGCTGAAACCAGGAGGGCTGCCGGAAACCAAATTCCCATCTTCCAATATCGTGCTGGCATGTTCTTCACCTTGGACAAAGATTCCTGACCCAGGCGCACCGAATCACTTGTCGATTTACGCCTGCATCGAATGAGGACTGCGATTGTTCCTCACAAGCATACGATCTGAGGGCCGGCCCGGTGAGGGCCTTCCTCGCAACGTGAGATCACTCCAATTCCGACGTTGTTCCCGCAAAGTCCCCTTACCACTGCGCCCTAGCCTTGGAGTGCAGCGCTTCGAAACGAAACTTCCGGGTAGAGAGTCACTCGTCTGTTAGGAACAAAACAGTCCTGAGCGGTGTCTACTATCGTGTGTTCCAATGATCGCTGACGACCATGTCTAGACGAGTTCTGCTGGCAATCTGCATCTTTATCTGTTCACCCTTGCTCCCCGCCCAGAGTTGCACCGATCAAGCATCCGGTCACCCCGCACTCAAGTGGACCGGGAGCCAGCCTTTGGTTCTGCTTACCGAGTACAACCCATGGGCTATGGTGATTGGTTCCGACTCGCCCACTTTTGCTCTCTATACGGACGGAACGGTCATCTACTGGGCCGGTGAAGGACGCTCCGGCAAATACGTCACCGCGAGCCTCGCGCCAACTGAAATGGCACAGGTGATTAAATCGGCGCATTTGGAGGACGTCGGACGATTCACAAATTGCTACGCTATAGCGGACTACACGGACGCGCCAACGAACGTGCTTGTGGTTAAGACCGCAGCTGGTTACAAGACGATAGAGGTTTATGGCGTTATTCGCCACATGGAGAACATCCCACCTGATCGAATGCCAACAAGCCTTCAGCAAACGTTCCGTGTTTTGCTAGCATTCACTGATCCGAATGCCCACAATTGGAATCCTCCTTATCTCGAGGTGATGATGTGGCCGTTCTCCTACGCCAAATCAAGCCTGCCTTGGCCAGCAGATTTTCCCGGAACCCACGACAAAAACACGAGGCAATCGACGCGTGGGCTTGACCTGTTTCTCCCGTTTTCTGAGTTCAATCGATATAAGGCTTTCGTCTCGAAGCTGAAGCCCACGACAGCTGTTCTTCTGGATGGAAAGAAGTGGGCAATAAGTCAGCGACTCCCATTTCCTCACGAAGGCAAACCGTAAGGATTCCAATGCGGGTTCTTCGACTGCGTCTGATCCCTTTGCGATCAGCTTCGCTCGGCGGTCGACAGCGGGGGCAGGACGGAGCGACCAACCCGCCTCACTCCCACAAATCGCATCGCTGTCCGCGGAATCGGTGATCTCGACTTATCCCTGGAAGTTGAGTCCGAGAATTGAAGGGACTGTTGCAAGCGCGGCGAGCGCCGGGTATTCAATCAACCATCGCCATCCACCATGGTGTCTCAGCGGCCGGTCGCGTCCATCGTTCTTCCAAAGCGACCTTGAACCTTATGTCGTCCAGTCCGGGTCCAAACAAGACTTCTAAAGGGGTGTTCCGCTTGATCCCCTCATCGTGAACTGGCGGCTCCACTGAAATCGAGCCGATGCTGTTGCCGGCAACGTACTTGTACGTGAACCTCCGTCCGCTTGGTCGTGGGTAGCCGCTACGTTCGTGCCCGTGTTGCGCAGCTGGAGCAGGATGTCGTTACGCAACGCGTCCAGCAACTCCTGCTTCCGGTCCACCCGTATCGTGAACCCCGGAGTGAAATCTGCAAAGTGTTGAATGGATCGGAAGCCCGGACCGCATCCCTGCCCATGCCCAACGCTCAATCCACCGTCGTGTTGATATTTTGCGTAAACCGGTTGAGGGTCGTAGGTTCGAAAGAATTTCGACTGGTTGTCCGGCCCGTCCACGAGCCACCAGCGGGCGTGGACCCATTGATCAAAGCCGGCAAGAGCCACCCAGGCCACAAGGAGCACGCTGAGCACCAACCCTAGCATCTTCATTCCATCCCCCGCGTAGAACCACCCCGGTGATCTGGATCTTCCAAAGTTTTTTGCGGATACATTCTAACCTGATACGCGAAGCGATCAACCTCGCTCAACGATACGCAGCGGAGGGCAGGACAGGGCCCCCACCCCTCCCACTCACCACTCCTTTCCCGTGACCGCCGTCACAGTAACCCTCGGCAAAACCCGGCATACTGCCTATCTGCCGCTCTACCACGGCCGGGGGAGTCTATGCCCAAAAACAGCTCATCCCGCTGCGCTCCCACCCCCGCCTGTAACTCGGTAGGTCTCCCACCCTGTAACCCCGCCGCCCTGTCGCTTTGCAGCCCCCCACCCCCCCCGGGGTTCCTCCGCCACTTTGCCACGCTGCCACTGGCACCCCCACCCCCTTCCCCCCCTCGCCTTTGCCTCTGCCCCTCCGTCTGTTATCCACTCAGGGAATATGCCGTTCCGGCGTCGGCCGAAGTGTACTGGAGGGTTAACCACCCCCCTCCCCGTCAAAGCCAGTTCCAGGCGAAATAGCACCCCCACCCCCTCCCCCCACCCGATATCTAAGATATTGATAAATAACAATCAGACTTCCTCGGTCCAAATTCAATAACCCAGCCCTCCCGCAACCTTGTCGTTGCAGGCGGTTCACTCCCATTGTTAGATATTGGTTAACTCAAGGTGTGGCCGCCTCGTGAGCCCAGCCAGCTCTAGAGCGCGGTGGGAGGTTCGGCCAGCGGCAGCGTGAAATAGAAGGCGGCGCCGGAGCCTAGTTCGCTTTCGGCGCGGGCGTCCCCCCCGTGGGCCTGGACGATGTGGCGCACGATGGCGAGGCCGAGGCCGGTTCCGCCGGACTCGCGGGAGCGGGCTTTGTCGACGCGATAGAAGCGCTCGAAGATGCGGTTGAGGTGCTCGGAGGCGATTCCGGGGCCGTAGTCGCGCACCCAGAATTCGACGGCGTTTTCGAGCAGGCGCGCGCCGATGCTGAGACGGCCGCCGGAGCCGCCGTACTTCATCGCGTTCTCGATCAGGTTGCCGAAGACCTGGTTCATGGCGTCCGGGTCGGCCATGACCTTGTCGTCGGGCGCGCCGTCGAGGTCGAGGCGGAGGCCGGCGTCGGAGACGAGGCCGCCCATGGAGGCCACGGCGTCATCGACCAGGGCGCTGGCGGGGATGGACTGGCGGAAGAGCTTGTAGTCGGGGCTCTCGACTCCGGCGAGCGTAAGCAGATCTTCGGTGAGACGGTTCATGCGGCGGGCGCTGCGCTGGATGATGTGCAGGAATTCGCGGGTGGTTTCGGGGTCGGGCATGGGGTCGTCCATGAGGGTTTCGACGTAGCCCTGAATGGACGTGAGGGGAGTGCGGAGCTCGTGGCTGACGTTGGCGATGAAGTCGCGGCGGGTGCGCTCGGCCGCTTCGATCCGGGTGACGTCGTGGAGCACGGCGAGGGCTCCGCCCGAGGGAAGAGGGACGGCGCTGATTTCAAAGACGCGGCCGGGCGAGAGGGAGCTGGCGCGCCCGGTGCAGACATCCTTGTGCTCGAGCGCGCTTTTGACGCAGGCGAGCAGGTCGGGATCGCGGACGGAGTGAGCGAGAGGGCGGCCGACACGGATCTGCGTGCCGGCCATGTGCTGCATGACGGAGTTGGACCAGCGCACCTGGCCTTCGGGGGTGATGGCGACCACGGCTTCCTGCATGGAATCGAGCATGACCGCGAGCTCCTGGCGGCGGCTCTCGGATTCGCTGAGGGTCTGGCCGAGGCGCTCGGCGGTCTGGTTGAGCGCAGCTTCCATCTCGGAGAGCTCGTCGCCGCCGGATGCAGGCAGGCGAGCGGCGAGATCCCCGGAGGCGATGCGACGTGCGAAATCGACGACGCGCTGCAGGCGGTCCATGATGCGGCCTGCGACCCACGCCGCGAGCGGGAGTGCGACGACAAGGGCGATGAGGCCCGACCAGAGCGCTTCCCAACCGAGACGAGTCAGGACCTCTCCGACGCGGCGTTCCATCAGCGCACGGAACACGAGCTCCATGACGACCGCGTGAAACGCGAGCAGCAGCACGAAGAGGCCCAGCAGTTTGACAAATACTTTGCGTGTCAAAGGCGCACGACTCCGATCAGGGCGGGGGAATCAATGATTGGATTATCGATGTACCGGCAGGTGCGGGGCTACTCGCCTTTTGGCATTTCGAAACGGTAACCGGCCCCGCGCACGGTCTTCAAGTACCTCGGGTTCTCGGGATCTATTTCGATCTTCTCGCGAATACGGCGCACGTAGACATCGACGGAACGAGGGGTGACGAAGCGTGCATCGCCCCACACGGCGTCGAGGAGGTGATCGCGGCTGTAGACGCGGCCGGGATGGCGCGCGAGATAGTCGAGCAGCCGGAACTCGGTTGCGGTGGTAGTGGTGAGCTCGCCGCGCACGCTGAGCTGCATGGCCCCCTGGTCGATGACGACCTCTTCGAAACGGATGACGGAAGGCGACGTGGGCCGCTCAAAACGGCGGAGCACAGCCTTGACGCGGGCGATGAGCTCGCGCGGAGCAAAGGGCTTGGTGATGTAGTCGTCTGCGCCAAGCTCAAGGCCAAGCACGCGGTCGTTTTCGCCGGCGCGGGCGGTGAGAAAGATGATCGGAATGGTGGAGAGCGAAGAATTGGAACGCAGACGGCGGCAGACATCGAGGCCGTCGCCTCCAGGAACCATGATGTCGAGTAGGAACAGCGCAGGCGGCTGCCGTTCGGCGTCGGGAATGAGATTGGTGGGGGTGAGGTACGGCTTGACGGAAAATCCTGCCGCTTCAAGGTGATGCTGCACAAGCCGCGAGATATCGGCGTCGTCTTCCAGCACAAATACGGATTGGCTCAAAACCGGTCTGCCCTCGCCGGCGGCCGTATTTGGGTTTCAGTTGCGGAGGCCGCACGGAATCGAGTTCAGATTAATGCAACGAGGCAAATAAATTGCAAACGTTGTGTTAAAAGGCAGGGGTCAGCCTGGAGCCGATAGCCAGTAGCCGGTGGCTGCTCAAAGCTACAGGCTACCGGCTACAGGCTGGTTCAAAACGTGATGCGGGCGGCTAGTTCGAGGCTTCTGGGGCCGGCGCCTTCTTCGTCTGATAGGCCGGTGATGGCGCCGAAGCCGCTGGAGTCGACCTGCATGTTGGGCGTTTCGTAATTGCGATGATTGAAGAGGTTGGCGGCTTCGACGGTGAACAGCAGGCGGGCGCCCTCGGTGAGCGAGAAGCCCTTGCTGGTTGAAACCGAGAAGTTGACGGTGCCGGGGCCGACGACTGCGCCGACTGGAGCGTTGCCGAAGCGGCCGATGCCATTGCCGTCGGGAGTGGCGAGGTTCTGGTAAGGGAAGGCGTCAGGGTTGAGCCACTGCGCGGTAGTGCGGTGCTGGGCGTAGAGGGGCACGTGCGGGAGTTGATCGGTGCGCGCCTGGCCGACGGTGGTGAGGATGTTGGTGTTGGCCGGGTCGATGGATTGCTGGTAAGGAGTCAGGAATGCACCGGATTGCCAGATGGTGACTCCGCCAAGCTGCCAGCCGCCGATGACCTGGTTCAATGCTCCGCCCGAATTGAGCCACTGTTTTCCGCGGCCGAAGGGCAATTCATACAGATAGGTGGCGAGGAATCGATGGCGGCGATCGAACATGACGTTGCCGTAGTCGCGTCCGGGATGGAAGCGGTCGGTGAGGAAGGTTCCACCGGAAATGGCGAAGGCGTTGGGGACTGAACCGCCGGCGTTGGAGAGATCGCGGGTCCAGGTGTAGCTGGCGTCGAAGGTGAGATCCGAGCCGGCTCTTCGCGAGACTTCGGCAGTGGCGGAGTTGTAGTTGCTCTCGGCTGCGTTGACGACGCTCTGGATGACGCTCCAGCAGGGGTATGGGCGGTGGTCGGCGACGAGCGTACCATCTGATCCCGCGTTGGTGATGCAGGAGCCAGTGGCGGCGGGTGCGGGGTCAGTGTTGTAGTAGCCGTAAGGATTGGCGGGGACTTGGTTGAGGTCGACCATGGCGTCGAGGTTGTGTCCGTGGCTGCCGGCGTAGGAGAGGCGCATGCCGGTGCCGCGGCCGAGGTCGCGCTCGAAGGTCAGGTTCCACTGCTGGACGGATGGGTCCTGATAGTGGATCGGATAGGCGTAGTAGAAGCCCGCGGTTCCGGTGTAGCTGCCGGCGGACGAGTTGAAGGGATCCTGGAAGGACAGCAGCGGGGTGACGCCGTCATCGGCGAAGGCCTGGTTGTAGGTGCCGACGTAGCTGGAGTGTACGGCCCAGCCGGCGACGAGCGAGAAGCCGAGGGGTGTTTCGATGAAACGTCCCCAGCCGCCGCGCAGGACAGTCTTTTCGTTGTGGAAGGGACGCCAGGCAAAGCCGATGCGCGGGCCCCAGTCCTGGTGATCGGTGAAGTGGAGGCCAGTGGGAATTCCTGCCTGGTTTGCGGTCGTGATGGGCGTGGGAGCGATCGCGCCGGCGAAGTCGGCGGACGTGTATTGGAGGGCGGACTCGCTGGGGACGACGACTGTGCCATGGACGGTGGTGCCGTCGGTGCCGGCGCCGTTGAAGTCGGGCTGGAAAAAGGCGGTGTTTCCGTGCTGCTCCTTGATGGGCGGATGCAGCTCGTAGCGAAGGCCGAGGTTTAGCGTGAGGGAGGGCGTTACCTTCCAGTCGTCCTGTGCGAAGAAGGCGTAGGAGTAGCCAAGGCCATCCATGGTGGGGCGGTTGGTGGTGCTGACTTCGGTCCAATCGGGATAGCCGAGCAGGAATGCGGCGTAGGGATCGCCGATGTTGGTGCCGACAGGAGAGCTGCCGTCGAAGACATACCAACCGGAGCGATAGTTGCCGAAGACGTTGTCGTCGTGGTCGCTGATGCGCTTGAGGTCGGCTCCGAACTTGAAGGTGTGGGTGTGATGAATCCAGGTGACGTTGTCGAGAAGCTGGATGATCTGGCCGCGCTGCACGCCGGGATTGCCTGCGCCGGTGGACATGAATCCGTTGATGAGGACCTGCGGAGCTTCAGAGTACTGCATGCTGGGCTGCGGAACGGTGAGTCCGACTTTGTCGAGGAGTTCGGTGGTGGAGTAGCTCTGGGTTTCCGACGTGTGCTGCGCGTTGTAGCCGCCGCGGAACTCGTTGAGCAACGCAGGGGTGAAGACGTAGGTATGCGCGAAGGTCAGGCCTTCGTCGATCTCGGGCGTGTTGTATCCCCCCTGGAGAGGGCTGCCGGCTTCAGCGCAGTAGGTATAGACGCAGTCGGCTGAGGGCGCGGTGATGACCTGACGGTTCTTGTAGGAGAAGCGTGCGAAGACCCGCTGCTTGTCAGAGAAGTTGTGGTCGAGGCGGATGTCGCCCTGATTGGTGGAGATGGGCGAAGGGAAGTTGATCTGGTAGTTGTTGGCGTAGGAGTCTGCGGCGCCGATGTTCGGGGTGGGGAACAAATGCTCGAGTATGGCCGCGGAGTTGGAGGAGACGGGGACGTTGGCGGGATCGATGGGCGTGCCGTCGGGCTGGTAGATTGCATCGACGCCCTGGCCGGCGATGTAGTTGACCAGGTTTCCGTTGCGCATGTCCATTGATGGAACACTGAGGACGATTGGCGTTTCGCGGGGCAGGCGCAGGCCTTCATAGCTGATGAAGAAGAAGGTGCTGGGGCTGGCGCCGCCGCGCCTGAAGCGCAGCGGGCCGCCGAGGGTGCCGCCGAAGTCATTCATGATGATTTTCGGCTTGGAGAGCGCGAAGGGGTTGCCGGCGTTGAAGACGGTGTTCTGGTGATTCTCAAAGACACCGCCGTGATACTTGATTGTGCCGGCCTTGGAGACGGTGGTGATGTCGGCGACGCCGGAGAACTCGGCGTTGTTGTTCAAGGCGCTGATCTGGATTTCTTCGATGGAGTTGAACGAAGGGAACATCTCGTTCACGGGGCCGGAGTATTCGACGCCCACGCTGGAGATGCCGTCGATGGTGAGGCTGAGCAGGGCGGGAGTGGTTCCCATCACGGCGAGGTTGCCGGTGTCATCGACCTGCACGCCTGCTTCAGTGGTGAGCGTGGAGATGGGGCTGGTGGAACCGGTGGAGCGCGCAAAAACAGCGACGGGGAGCCGAACGAGTTCTTCGCCTATTTTGGTCTGCGTGATGCCGGAGGTTTCAGTGTTGATGACGAGGGGCGGATCGATGATTTCGATGGTCTGGGTGGTGGAGGCGGGCTGCAGGACAGCGTCAACGCGGCGGACCTCGCGAGCAGTGAGCTGAATCAGTGGCACTGCAACAGGGGCAAAGGAGGCCGCGCTCAGTTTGAGTTCGTAGACGCCTGCATCGATGTTGTTGAAGGCGTAGTTACCGTCCTGGTCAGTCTGCGCAGTGCGCAGCGCGGCGGTGCCGGCGTTGATGAGAGTGACGGCGGCTCCGGGGATCACGGCGCCGGAGGAATCACGCACTGTACCGAGGATGGAGCCGAATGTGGACTGCGCGTGCGCTGTGAGTGACGCAAGGCAACAAAGCGCAAATAAGACGACCCGGCAGAAGAATCGGGCCGCGGGGGAGATTCCTGACATCCTCTTACCTTCCAGGGGTGGATTGCAGATCGCGATACGAAGGCTGTTGCGATTGTTAAGGGACTATTACAGGGTATCCCTGATTTGGTTTTGGGGGAACAGTAGTGGCGAGGAAATGTCGCATGGAGCAGCGTTGCTCGATTGGAGCGAAAAAGCGGGTTCTTCGCCGTCGGCTCAGAATTACAGGGTTGTTGCGGTGCTCGCGGTCGAGGTCAGTTTAGGTACCGGTTTTGGCGAGTTCGGGCTTGGTTTCAGAGTCCCTGATCGGCGTGACTGCGGCGGCGCGAAGTTGCTTCTGGCGGCGCTTGTTGCGCACTTCGAGCGAGGCGAGCCAGATGAGCGACGCGAAGGTGCAGGCCAGCAACGCGATGGCGGGGATTCCGTGGAGCTGGTCGAGGCCGTCGGAGTTGAAGTCGCCATAGAGCATGGTCAGGCCAGCGAACACGAAGACGATGTGCGCGCAGAAGACGCGCAGGGAAGCCATGCCGAGGGTGATGAACGGTTCGCGGTGAATGAGCTTGAGTACGTATTTTCGGGACCAGTAGGCGCAGACCATGAACGCGGCGAGGTTGATGACGCGGAGCGGGCCGATCTGCCACTTATCGAGCTTGACTCCGAGGCTCTGCGGCGTGAGGTGCGGGCCGAACCAACCGAAGCGCACGCCGATGAAGAAGACGCAGACCGCGGCGGAAACGGCAGCCAGCCAGCCGGGAATCTTGTTGAGCGGCACACCTTCCATGGCGGATTTTGCACCGAGCCACATGCCGACGGTCCAGATCATCTGCCACGCGAACAGATTGAAGGCGCCACTCTCCTGCAGCGGAATGGGCAGATGGGTGACGTGCACGATGGCGTTGTGGATGATGTCGCGGAGGCCGAACTGCGCGAGCAGCCAGACCAGCCCGCTGGCTGCGAGAATCCACCTCCAGCCCCAGCGCACTGCTGCGCTCAGAACAACGGGTGTGAAGAAGAGGAAGGTGACGTACATGGGAAGAATGTCGAGTAGCGGCGGACAGTAGATGAGCAAAACCGACCCGGCGATGGCTACAAGGGGGTGCGCGAAGTAGAAGTTGAGCAGGTTATTGAGCGCAGCCTTGTGGGTGTGGATGGCGATTTCGGCGAGCACTGTGAATGCCAAAGCCAGCATGACGAGGTGGTAGCTATAGATCTTGAGCGAGCGCTTCCAGAGCTTGGCGCGGGCGTTGCGCGGATTTTGCACCAGCTCGCGGATGTAGAGGCGGCCGATGAGCAGAGCCGAGATGAAGACGAAGCCTTCCGCCGACGAGACGAAGCCCAGCGGCTGGTTCACGAAGTCGCTGAATCGCGTGGGCAGGTGCGTGATTGTCATCCACACCAGGAAGAGGCCGCGGAGCGCATCGAGCTCCGGCCGGCGTTCGAGCTTGGGTAGATGAAGGTGTTTGGCTATCGGCATTTCGACTATCTCTGCGAGAGGCATCGCGGAAACGA
Source organism: Occallatibacter riparius (assembly GCF_025264625.1). Classification (NCBI taxonomy): domain Bacteria; kingdom Pseudomonadati; phylum Acidobacteriota; class Terriglobia; order Terriglobales; family Acidobacteriaceae; genus Occallatibacter; species Occallatibacter riparius. The sequence continues at coordinate 5,427,984 of NZ_CP093313.1, read as the reverse complement.
GATTCCCCCTGCAGGGTTAGATGAGCTCGGGCGGGCGCAGATAGGGGCGGGGCTGTGAATTGTCGCCAATTTGTTTCAGATGCAGGGAAACGCGCTCAGGAAATTCGCTTGACGGGCCTTTCCGGCTCTGCGAAACTCCGGAGCGCATATCCGGCCGCGCATAGAAGGCAGTCGAAAAGGCAGCCTTCCCCTTCAGGACTCTCCCACTGGTCCCGGGCGCGGCGAAGATGTTTCTGAACCAAGCGTCGAATGGCGCACCTACTGGAATCAGGAGGAGTTCATGAAGAAGTACATTGCAGAAGCGGTTGGCACGTTCATCCTGGTGCTGTTTGGCTGCGGGACTGCCGTGATAGCCGGCGACAAGGTTGGAGTCGTCGGGATCGCATTCGCATTCGGATTCGCTCTGATCGCCGCAGCTTATGGGATTGGCCCTGTCTCCGGATGTCACATCAATCCGGCCGTGAGCCTGGGTGTGTGGGCTGCGGGTCGCATGTCGTTGAAGGATATGTTGGGCTACTGGGTTGGGCAATTCGTAGGAGGATTCGCTGGTGCCAGTGTGCTGCTGGTGCTGGCCGGCGGTGTGAGCCATGGCCTGGGACAGAACGGCTGGGGGCCGGGGTACCAAGGCGAGTATGGAATGGGCGCCGCGATTGTTTTCGAATTCACGGCGACATTAATCTTTCTTGTCGTGATTCTTGGCGCCACGCACAAAGCAGCGCCGGCTGGATTTGCAGGGCTGGTGATCGGCATCGCGCTGGTCGCGATTCATCTGTTGGGAATCCGGATCACGGGCACCAGCGTGAATCCTGCGCGGAGTTTTGGGCCGGCCTTGCTGGTGGGCGGCACGGCGCTGTCGCAGGTCTGGCTATTCCTCGTAGTGCCATGCGTAGGAGCTCTGGTGGCGGGATGGTTGTTCCGCAGCAAGGTTCTGGAAGTGACTGAAGCCACCGAGGTGAAAGGGGGCCGCCAGATCGTTGGCGCCTGAGGCCCCCTTTGTTCATGGGTGGATGTAATCAAGCGAGTGCATCTCCGAGCGACTCGAACTCGGCGATGTAATCGACCACAGCCTCGCTCCAGCCATCGATGTGCGTCCACTCGCCATAGCCCACGCCGTTGCGGTTGGAGGCTACGTTGATCACGTAGCCCTTGCCGCTGGGCGCCTGCACGTGGTCGTGCGACTGCTCGTCAGTGATGACCACCAGGCGGTCGTAACCGTCACGGTGGTTCTCTTCGACGTGGCGCACGGCCGCTCCGAGGTACGTTCCCGCGTGGGCCTGGCTCTTCTCCAGGGCATCACGCAGCGCCATACCGCGGCGCGAGGGAACCAGCCGCGCGTGCTCAGAGAAGGTGTAAACCGTGACCTTCTCTGCGATCTCGCGCAGCAGGATTGCCAATCCGTAGGCGGCGTCAGCACGGCGCATCTCGGACTTGTGCGACAGCGGCGACTCCATGGAGCCGGAGACGTCGACAAGCACGACGGTGTGGCCTGCCAGCCGAGATGCTCGGCCCTCAAGCGAGCGGAACATTGCCTGCTCGAGCGAGTCCTCCCACTGGGGCGCGTGACGTGCAGCGGCCAGAAAGCGGAAGGGAAGTACCCGATCCGTCTTCATGGCTGCTAGCGCGGTGAGCACGAGAGTTTCACTCACGCCAGCCCCCTGAAAGTTGCGCAGGTTACGCAGAAGCGCCAGCGCGCCGAGCTTGCACTCGACCAGGAGCCGCTCCCAGGTCTCGCGCTTGGACGGAGCCTGCTCGTTGGCCTCGCGGCCGGTTGCAGACAGCGCAACCTCCCACGTATCGGGCGTGGCGAGCTCGTTCTGCGCGAGGCGCTTCCAGAGCTCGGCTTGCGCCGCGATCAGGGGCTTGGCGTGCGAAAGGAACAGCACGTCACGCAGGCGGACAACGCCGGCACGATCGTACTTCGCGAGCGCGTACTCGTCGAACTTGACGAAGGCGCTTGCGAGTCCCTTCTTGGCCTGCGCGGAGAGCGGCTGCTTTCCGCCCGCCCAGTAGATGGCGACGAACTCGGCGAGCTCGTCGGCACGCTGGATCACGCGCTGCAGCGTTTCGGCCACGAGGCCGCGATGCGTTGCGTGACGAGCCATCTCGCGGACCAGGAACAGCGGTGCGTGACGCAGCTTCATCTGCTCACGCGCTTCGACCGCGAGAGCCGCGACCTTTTCAGGCTCGACACGCGGCACAAGCTCGCGGATGCGGTTTGCGATCTCGACACCATCCTCGTAGAACTCACGCTCCCACAGCATGCAGGAGAGGACGGAGCGGCGCAGAGCCTGCTCGGCCGAGATGACCGCGGCCGGCGCGCCCTCGTGCGTGCGCGGCGTTACAAGATGGCTGAGCTTCAATACATTCAGGCGCATAACATCGCCTCCTTTCTAAAAGTAGGGAACAGGGAACAGACTGCCGGGGAATAGGCGGACGCGGTTAGCTACATCGGGCCGAAGCCCGAAGGCAGGATTCGAACCTGCGCCTCGGCCTGATGGCCGTGCTCTACCACTGAAGTATCCGTGCCCTGCGCCACCGGTAGTTCTGATTCAGTTCTTGTTAGCGGATGCGGGCGACTTCGCCCTCATCCTCGTTGTCGGCTACGCGCCGGATCGGCTGGACCGTGGTCATCGTGCTGAAACCGGGGGTGCGCGTCGCAACGCGCCTGGGAGCGACTTCGATTGCCAGCTTCTGCATCTGCTCCCAGTCCGGACGGTTTCTGTCGCTGAACTCGGAGCAGTCGAGCATGGTGAAGGGCACCTTGAAATTCGGATTCGTGTTTGTGCAAATTACGACGAAGTCCGATTCGCGGTATCCGGTCATGCACTGGCCCCAGCCGCAGCGGCGGCACAGGTGGTCGTTGCCCATCGGCGTTCCGTTCTTCACATTCAGCTTGCCCATGGCATTGCTTTCTAATCCGGCCGCGCCGGAAGGCTAGGCTGCGTTTGGCAGCGAGTTATGGCCGGGGAAAAGACGGCTACGGCATTGCTGCTCTGCCACTGAGCTACCGGAACTTGCGTTCCAGGCGGGATTCGAACCCGCGACCTGCCGCGTTGTAGGCGAAGTATCCGTAACCTGCGCCACCGGCCAAAACTGATCTGTTGTTGCATGCACTGCAAATTCACGCCGGGGAATGAGCGACGAGAGTTCGGAGGCTCTGCTATCACGGTGCCTTGTGCCTCGGGACTACGCCCCCGCCCCGTGAAGTGACTAACTCCGGCAGGATTCTCAACCTGCTCTGTTCAGTGAGAGAAGTAACTCTTGTCTTTCGCCACCGGCGCCTTACTTAAGTTGTTAGCAGACGGAGGTATTCTGTGACCCCGCAACTTAGTAAGTTGCGCGACGGAATAGCATGGCGGCCTTAGCCGCTTCGCGGTAGCTTAGTACCCGAGGGAACAGACAAAGGCAGGGCTCCGAATGAGCATCGAGTTTCAATCGATGAACCTGACTTCTTCGCCACCCGGGCGCAAGTCCGCGGAGACGACAAGGGCGTCAGCCGTTACGGAATGCTCCGTTTAAACGAATCCAATGTGCATGCGCTTTGCGTAGGAGGGCAATGCCAGTGGGCTATGTGGAGTATGGAAACCACGCCCGGCGGCCGACGCAGCTCTTATCGAGCCGTCCCAGCCTACGCATCGAGATTTGCGTTGTATTTCTCATCGGGCGTTTCTCCTACGCTCAAACTACTCTGCCATAAGTTATGGCAGAAAGCAAGTTAGTTGTTGAAGATAGTTTGGGAATATTGTTAGTGCCAGCGCAATAGTGAAGTAGTGAAGGAGAGACACAGCAAATGCCTTCAGCTGCATGCATGTGCGATGAAGCGGAGGCGAACATAGTCGGCGACCCAGCCGCCGTCTTCGTCTTTCAGAGCGGGTTCGAGCAGAGCGCAGGTTTCATTCACGATGGCAGGGCGAAGTTCCTGTGGCAAGCCGTCGAGCACTCCGCGGCGGAATGTGTTGAGCCATCCGGCCATGCCGCCCTCTGGGAGCGGAGTGGGACGCGGGATCAGTTCGATGCGCTCGATTGAAAAGCCGTGCCGCTCCAGGCGCGCACGATAGCCGGCCGGAGTCGGGTAGTAATTGACGCCGTCTTCGCGGTAGGCGTATCCGTGACGCGCGAGTACGGCCATCAGTGCTACTCGAATGGCCGCAATGTTTCCGTGGCCGCCCATCTCTACAACGAAGCGGCCGCCGCGCTTGAGTACGCGATGCACCTCGGCCATCATCTCGTCTTGTCCGCGGACCCAATGCAGTGCGGCGTTAGAGAAGACTGCATCGAATTGGTTCGCGGGGAAAGGGAGCTGCTCTGCGCTGCCTTGTTCCGCGGCAATGCCGCGAGACTTCGCTGCTTCGACCATTGCAGCGGATGAATCGACCCCGGTGATGTTTGTGCCGATGGCGGCAAGCTGCGCGGTTAGCTGTCCGTCTCCGCAGCCGAGGTCGAGGATGCGCTCGCCCGGTTTCGCGTCGAGCCATTCGACGACGCCTCCGGCGAGTTTGTGAACGAATGCGCCTTCACGTCCGTATGCCTGCGGGTCCCAATTCTGAGCCAAGAGTTGCCCTCCTGATTTGCAGTCTCGCGGCTCGCGGGTTCAGAAAGCAAATTCGTTTTTGTTCGGTGCGCATAAGCAGCAGTTATGGAACTGGCTTTGCGCGTGCTCGTGCCGCAGGGGACCGTGCTGCTGCGTTATCGTTGTATGTTGTCGCAATCACTCACGGAGCAACGTCATGATGGTTTGGAATCGCAGAAGCTTTCTGCGCGCTGCCAGCGCGGTTTCCGCCGGGACAATGATTCCCGGCATGCATCTACTTGCCGCGCAGGAATCGGAATCCACAAAGCCGGTTGCCGCCAACGACCATATTCAGATCGCGTTGATTGGCGCGGGCGGGCAGGGCATGGGCGACACGAAGGAGGCTGTGCAGGTGCCGGGCGTGAAGCTGGTTGCAGTGGCGGATTGCTACAACGGCCGACTGGCGCGATCGAAGGAGATCTGGGGCGACGACGTCTTCACCACGCGCGACTATAACGAGATTCTTGCGCGCAAGGACATTGACGCCGTGATCATCGGCACGCCGGACCACTGGCACAAGCAGGCGTCGGTGGACGCGATGAAGGCCGGCAAGGATGTGTATTGCGAAAAGCCGATGATCCATCTCTATTCGGATGGGCCGGAGATGATCGAAACGGCGAAGTCGACGAAACGGATTCTGCAGATTGGCAGCCAGCGCGTGAGCTCGGTGATTTATGCGAAGGCGAAGGAACTGCTGCAGGCCGGGGCGATTGGCAAGCTGAACATGGTGACGGCGTACTGGGATCGCAACTCTGCGCTGGGTGCGTGGGACTACACGGTTCCCTCGGATGCATCGCCGGAGACGTGCGACTGGCCACGCTTTCTGGGTACCGCGCCGAAGATTGCGTGGAACGCGGAGCACTTCTTCCAGTGGCGGAAATGGAAGGCATACGGCAGCGGCGTTGCGGGCGATTTGTTTGTGCATCTATTCAGCGGAACGCACTTCATCACGGGTTCGAACGGGCCGGTGCGCGCCATTGCGACCGGTGGCCTGCGTTACTGGAGGGACGGCCGCGATGTGGATGATGTGATGCTGGGGCTGTTCGATTATCGCGAAGGGTTCAATCTGAGCCTGCGCGTGAACTTTGTGAGTGGCGGCGAGGAGAGTGAGGTGCTGCTGTTCACGGGCGACGAAGGCACGATCGAGATTGGCTGGAGCGGGCTTACCGTAACGCGGGTGCCACGTGCGAAGGCGCCGGGATATACGGTGGGGACGTTTCCGGAAGACATCAGGAAAGCGACCGTTGCTGAGTACGACAAGAAGTATCCGCCGCACTCCGATGACAGCTCGCTGGGCGGCAGCGAGAAGTACGCTGCGCCGAAGGGATACTCCGACAGTTACGACCACTTCAGGAATTTCTTCGACTCGGTGCGGACGCGCAAGCAGCCGGTAGAGGATGCGGTGTTTGGATATCGCGCGGCCGGGGCTGCGTTGTTGTCGAATCTGAGCGCTGAGAAGGGGCAGGTTGTGCACTGGGACCCGGATGCGATGAGGCTGGTGTGACCACCTGCGGCGGGGCCATTGTGGCCTCGCCGCCGTCGGTCCGGATATTCGTGACGAGCTCTTCTAAAATGTCTAAATGACCAGGCGTATCGGCGTTCATTTGGGCACATCGGGGGGCGTGTCCAACACGGTTTTGCGCGCGAAGGAGATTGGCGCAAACACGTTTCAGATTTTTTCGTCGAGCCCGCGTATGTGGCGTGCGTCTGCTGTCGATCCGGAACAAGCCGAGCGACTGCGCGAGTTGCGGAGGCAGTATGACGTGGGGCCGCTGGTTATCCACACAAGCTACCTGGTGAACCTCTGCTCTGTGACGGAAGAGGTGCGGCGGAAGAGCGTGGAGGCGTTTCGCGGCGAGATGGAGCGGGCGCTGACGCTGGGCGCTGAGTACCTTGTCCTGCATCCGGGTTCGTGGAAGGGGATGACGCGGCACGAGGGTCTGAAGCTTGCGGCCGAGTCGATTGAGCGCGCCATTGACGGGCTGCCGTGGCAGGGAACGCAGTTCAGCGTTTTGATTGAGAACACGGCCGGCTCGGAGTGCTCGCTGGGCGGGAGCTTCGACCAGGTAGCGGAGTTGGTGATGCTACTGCGGAACCATGCGCCCGTGGCTGTGTGTCTGGATACGTGTCATACGCATGTTGCCGGGTATGACATTGTCAGCGCCGAGGGCTACGAAGAGACGATGATCCAGATCGAGGCGACGGTGGGGTTCGACGCGGTTCGGGTGTGGCACTGCAATGATGCCAAGGCTGCGCGCGGATCGAAGCTCGACCGGCATCAGCACATCGGGCGAGGGACGATTGGCAAAGAGGCTTTCAGGCGTCTGCTGAATGATCCGCGGTTTGCGCACTCGGCGTTCATCGCGGAGACGCCGGTGGATGAAGACGGCGATGAGGCCAGCAATGTGCAGGCGCTGAAGCGCCTGGTACGCAAATCGAAATAGACGGGTGCCGCTCTTGCGGTGAACCGAGTGCCTTCGCTCCCGCTTCAGTGGGAAATCAATCCGCACCGCAACAATTTGCTGAATGAGGGCGAGGGCGGCGTGCCACTTTCATGGAGAGGTTTTCCCTGAAAGGAGATCATTCATGCGGAGTCTATTCAAACTTTCAACTTTGGTCATGGCAGGAGCTTTGCTGCTTGGTGTTGCCGGCGCGCAGAGCATGGACAACATGGACAAGCCTGCGGCGCCGAAGCCACCGGACAGCCCGTCGAAGGTGCTGCTCGATCGCTGGAACGCCGTCGGCAATAAGCTGATCGAGATGGCCGAGGACATGCCCGAAGACAAGTACGACTTCAAGCCGAATCCGGCGGAGCGTACCTTTTCGGCGCAGTTGATCCACGCAGCCGGCGCCAATTACTACTTCATCAATCCGGCCAAGGGCATGGAAGTGCCGAAGGACGCATCGAAACTGGGCGAATTGAAGACGAAGGCTCAGATCGTCGAGTTTGTGAAGAAGGCGTTTGGCGAGGGTACGGCGCTGATTCAGAGCAAAGGCGACTCCGGCATGAACGACCTGTTGATCGATCCATTCTCGAAGAACCAGGCGCGGTTCAGCGACTTTGCCTATGACTTCATTGAGCATTCTGGCGAACACTATGGGCAGCTGGTCGTCTACTATCGCGTGGCGGGACTGGTGCCGCCTGAGTCGCGGCCGAAGAAGTAGCCGTGGCATGGACTCAATCCCAGCTCGTGCGCCGGTGCCTGCCGCGGCGGGCACTTGCGCCGTTGCTCAAGTGGCGTGACAATGGAGCCGCTCAGCAAATGGATGACGGAGAGCATGCTCATGAACTTCCGTTGCTTCTTTCTGGCGGTTTCGTTTCTGGTTGTTGTTGTGCCGGTCCCGGCGCAGCCTTCGCCTCGTTGGCCGCGCGCGGATCGATGCTTCCATGAGCCGTCGCAAGGGCATCCGTACAGCGCGGAGTTCCTGCTGACCTCGGTCCAACTGCTTCCTACCGGCGATTTGACCAAGCATATGGTGAAGGAGTTTCAGGCGCTGGATTCGCGAGGACGGTTCTTCCACGGGAGCGATTTCCCGCCGAGCGGGCCGCGAGCGCAGAGTTTGCCGGTGCTGGTTTCGGGGCACATTTGCGATCCGGAGGCGGCAACCCAGACGATGTGGAGCTCGTGGGACAAGCGCACAATTGTGCTGCACTTACCGGCGCGAGCAGAACGCCTTGGTTGCTGGAAGTCGGATGACGGAGTGTTCACGCTGAACTTCGAGACTTCATCGCATCCGGTTGGCGGACCGAATCCGGGCGACTCGGATCCCGTTGTAGCGAGTGAGCCCGAGTCTCCGAGCGTGGTGACGGAGGAGTTGGGGACGACGCAAATTCAGGGGCTTGAGGCGAAGGGCTATTACTCGTCCTGGCGGGCGTTCGGTGACGGCCAAGGCGAGCCGCCGTATCTAAATGAGGAGCACTGGGTGGTGCCTTCGCTAAACCTGTGGGTGAGCCAGGAGGTTGAGTATCCGCGCAAGGCGAACTGGACGGTGCGGTGGTCGCGCGAACTGGTCAGCATCAATGACTCTGAGCCAGAAACTTACATGTTTCAGCCACCATCCACCTATCCCGTCACCATGGAAATGATGCGGCAGGTTTCCTGCAAGGATCTCGAAGGTCCGAAGCCGCCAGAATCTCCCCATTTAAAATAGGAGGTTATGGCGGATGAGAAAGAACTGAGATACGACCCGGCGGCGATTGAGCCGAAATGGCAGGAGCGCTGGGCCGCGGACCCCGCGTTGTACGCGGCTCACCCTACCGACGGTGGCAAACCTAAGTACTACGTGCTGGAGATGTTGCCGTATCCCAGCGGCCAGCTCCACATGGGCCACGTGCGGAATTACTCGATTGGCGACGCGCTGGCGCGCCATATGTGGATGCGCGGCTACAACGTGCTTCATCCGATGGGGTGGGATGCGTTCGGGCTTCCGGCAGAGAACGCGGCACTGAAGAACAACACTCCGCCGCGGGAGTGGACGCTGTCGAACATCGCCGCGATGAAGCGCCAAATGCAGCGCTTGGGGCTCGGATACGACTGGGCAACGGAAGTGACGACGTGCCTGCCCGACTACTACAAGTGGAACCAGTGGTTCTTTTTGCGCATGTACGAGCGCGGCCTTGTGTACCGCAAGAAGAGCAAGGTGAACTGGTGCCCTGAGTGCGCCACGGTGCTGGCGAATGAGCAGGTGATCGACGGGCGCTGCTGGCGGCACGAAGACACCATCGTGGAGCAGCGCGACCTGGAGCAGTGGTTCTTCCGTATCACTGCGTATGCGCAGGAACTGCTCGACGGGCTGGACAAGTTGGAGGGCTGGCCCGAGAAGGTGCGCACCATGCAGCGCAACTGGATCGGCCGCAGCGAAGGCACCGAGGTCGACTTCTTTCTAGCTGAAGATGCAGTGAATGCACAGAACGAAGATGGCTCGCTGAAGGCGATTCCGGCGGGGCGGCGTATTCGTGTTTTCACGACGCGCATCGACACGATCTTTGGCGCGACGAGCATTCAGCTTACGCCGGAGCACGCGCTGGTGAAAGACATGGCCGCGAACGACGCGGGCCTGGCCAAGCAGGTCGCGCAGCTTCTGGATGAGCAGAAGAAGGCGCGCGAGGCCGGCGATGTAGGCGCCATTGAAAAGCACGGCGTGCCGACGGGACACTTCGCGGTGAATCCGTATAACGGCGAGCGTGTGCCGATCTGGGTGGCGAACTACATTTTGTCGGACTACGGCACGGGCGCGATCATGAGCGTGCCGGGGCACGACGAGCGCGACTTCGAATTTGCGCAGAAGTATGCGATTCCAATTCGGCGTGTGATTGCGCCTGCGGGCGGCGCGGCTGAAGAGCCGGAACTGCCGTTCTGCAGCGAAGACGGCGTGCTGGTGAATTCCGGCGAGTTCAGCGGGCTGACGTGCGCGCAGGCGCAGGAGCGGCTGGGGCAGATTGCGAAAGAGAAGGGAATTGGCGAGCCGACGGTTACGTTCCGCCTGAAGGATTGGGGCGTGAGCCGGCAACGCTACTGGGGTACGCCGATCCCGATGATCCACTGCGAGACGGATGGCATTGTGCCTGTGCCGGACGAGCAGTTACCAGTAATTCTGCCAGAGCAGATCGCCATCACGCAGCAGGGCGGGTCGCCACTGGGCCGCGTGCCGGAATTCGTGAACGTGACCTGCCCCAGGTGCGGCCAGCCGGCGCGGCGCGAGACCGACACGATGGATACGTTTGTCGACTCGAGCTGGTACTTCTATCGCTACACGGATGCGAAGAACTCGACAGGGCCCTTTGATCCGGAGACCGCGCAACACTGGTTTCCGATCGACCAGTACATTGGCGGCGTGGAGCACGCGATCCTGCACCTGATTTACTCGCGCTTCTGGACGAAGGTTATGCGGGATCTGGGGCTGATCAAGAATGACGAGCCGGCGACGCGCCTGTTCACGCAGGGAATGGTGATCAAGGATGGCGCGAAGATGTCGAAGTCGAAGGGCAATGTTGTCTCTCCCGACGATATGGTGGCGCGCTATGGCGCCGATGCGACGCGTATGTATGCGCTGTTCGCAGCGCCGCCCGATCGCGACCTCGACTGGCAGGAAGACGGTGTGGCCGGTGTGAGCCGCTTCCTCGGGCGCGTGTATCGCCTGGTGATGAAGCACGCAGGTGCTGCGAAGTCCGCCAATGGCGCGGCAGCGACGGAGCCTGCTGGCACCAGTCTGAAGCTGCTGCGCAAGCTGCATCAGACGATTGCCAAGATCACGCAGGACTTCGAAGGCCGCTGGCACTTTAATACGTGTGTTGCCGCGATCATGGAACTGGTGAACGAGCTGACGGCAGCTGATGCGCAGCTTGCGTCGGGGGAAGTTCCTTCGCCGGTGATTCGGGAGCTGCTCACCTCGCTGGTGCTGCTGATTGCGCCGTTCGCGCCTTACACCGCCGCGGAATTGTGGGAGGAGCTTGGCGGCGAAGGCGCCGTGCTTCGCGCGCCCTGGCCGGAGAGCAATCCCGAACTGGCGAAGGAAGATGAGCTGGAGATTCCCATCGGAGTGAACGGGAAAATGGTCAATGTAATTCGCGTGCCAGCCGGTTCGACGAACGATGTGGTGCAGGCCGTTGCGCTCGCTGACGAGAAGGTGCAGGCTCGCATCGCCGGCAAGAGCATTGCGAAAGTCATTGTCGTTCCCAACAAGACGGTTAACCTTGTCGTTAAGTAGCATGACGCGCTCGCCCGTTCGCGGCACCCAGTCCATTGTTGGCCAGATGGGCTGGGTGTTCGCGCGTCCTTCTCTCACAGTGATCGAAGTTGTGTGGCGATGGCTCGTCGGTGCGCCGATCCTGTTCGTCTGCTGGGTGCAATTGCAGAAGATTGTTGCCGAGTTGCCGCCAGAGACCACGGGACTGAATGCGCTCGACATCACCAACCCATGGGTTTCGGCTCTCAAGCTTGCCGTGGCATGGGACATGTATCGGCCGCATTTGGTGATGGTGCTGCGCTGGCTTGTACCGGCTGCCGCAATCGCGTGGATCGTCGTCTCGGGCATCGGGCGCAACATCGTTCTCAGGCGCATGGAGCCGCGGATCACGTTCCGGCCCGTCGCCATGATCGTGCTGCAGGCTGCGTGGGTAGCGGTGTTCGCGATTACGGGATGGGCATGGTGGGCATCCATTGGATGGGCGGCGAATAGCCACATCGGCACCGGCGCTGAGCCTGATCTTGTGGGCTACACCATGTGGGCGATCTTCCTCACGCTGGGATTCTTTACACTCTGGGCGCTGATCAACTGGGTGGTTGCCATCGCGCCCATGATTCTCCTGCTTGAGGATTGCTCGACCACTGAGGCGCTCGCGCGCAGTTTTAAGCTGGGCAAGCCTTTCACAAGCAAGCTGGTTGAAGTAAACCTGGTGATGGGCATCGTGAAGCTGGCGCTCTTGGTGCTGGCGATGGTGTTCTCATCGGTGCTGATACCTTTTGCCGATCAGGTTGGAGCGGGGACTCTCCACGTTGAGTGGCTGTTTGTGTCGGTGTTCTACTTTGTGGCCAGCGACTATTTCCATGTCGTCCGGCTGAAAGGATTCATCGAGTTCTGGCACATTTTCCGCGAGACTTCACCGGCCTCAAACGGTTGATGTCTCTGCAGCATGCAATGCTGCTATCCTTCGGCTCATGCGCTCCCTGCTTCGTGTTGCTGCTTGTCTGCTGATCTTGGTCTGCGCGCTCCAACTTCATGCGCGTGTCACACGCGTTGAGATCACGTCGCGTGCGGACGTTCTGAACGGCCAGTCGTTCGGCGACGTTGGGCCGTATGAGCGCATCACCGGCCGAATCTACTACGCGTTGAAGGTAGACAACTGGCACAACACCGCCATTGTGGATCTGGCCAACGCGGTGAACCTCAAGAACAGCGAAGTGGAGTTTGCGTCGGACTTCATAGTTGTCCGTCCTAAAGATATAGCCAAAGCAAATGGCTCCATGCTACTGGAGGTGCCGAATCGCGGGCACAGCCGCATCCTCTCGCTGGTGGACGGCGGCGATTGGGACTTAGCGCACAGCGCCGGGGACGGCTGGTTGCTGCGCAACGGCTTCACCGTCGCATCGTTAGGTTGGCAATGGGATGCTGCCGGCGATGGCGCGCTGCGGTTGATTGCGCCGATCGCCAAGGACCACGGCAAGACCATCACCGGGCTTCTTCGCGGCGACCTGATGCTCTCGAAGAGCGTCGATGAGATTCCGCTCGGGCACCTCATCCTGGGCAACATCGGCGGGTCGGAATATCCGGTTGCTAATCCGGATGACCCGCGGAATACGCTTACGGTTCGTGACTCGCGGAATGCTGTGCGCGCCACGATTCCGCGGGCACAGTGGAAGTTTGCGCATACTCTGGATGGCAAGCTTACGCCAAGCGACCGCTTCATCCATCTCGATGGCGGATTTCAGCCGGGCAAGATCTATGAGTACGTTTACGTGGTGCAGGATCCCGTCGTTGCAGGCGCCGGGTTTGCGGCGATTCGCGACTTTGCTTCCTGGTCGAAGCTTGCGCCGGACGCCATTGCGCCAGTGAAGCGCGTCTACGCCGAGGGCATTTCGCAGAATGGGCGTTTCCTGCGCGACTATCTTTACCAGGCCTTCAATGGCGACGAAGAAGGGCATATGGCGCTGGATGGCGTGCTCGCCCACGTGGCCGGCGCGGGCCGCGGCAGTTTCAATTATCGGTTCGCGCAACCCTCCCGCGATGCCCAGCCCACGTCTTCGGTGTTCTTTCCAACGGATATCTTCCCGTTCACCGATCTGCCCGAGACCGACACGGCGGTTTCAAGGAGCAAGGTGAAGGCCGGTTTGCTCGATCGCGTGATCGGCGAGCGGAATGTGCCGAAGATCTTCTTCTCGAATACTTCCTATGAGTACTGGGGACGCGCTGCCGCGCTCATTCACACGGTTCCCGATCCGGATCGAGGATCGGCATTCGGCCACGTGTCCGCGGGTGGCATGGTGGATGCCGAAATCTCGCCGAGCGTGCGCATCTATCACTTCACGGGGCTTCAGCACTTCTCCGGGCCGTTCCCGCCGGAGGAGGGGAAGGGCGACCTTCTGGGCCAGCAGCCGCAGTCGCCACTGCCGATCAAGTATCTCTGGCGGGCGATGATTGCGAACATGGATGCCTGGGTGCGCAATGGGACGGAGCCGCCGCCCAGCAGCTATCCGTTGGTTGCGGACCAGAACCTGACGCCGCTGGACAAGTATGCATTCCCGAAGATTCCGGGCGTCCAGGTACCGCAGGAGGCGAACGAGGCGTGGCGCATTGATTTTGGGCCGGACTGGCAGAAGATCCACATCCTGACGCGGCAGCCGCCGATGCTGGGCCAGCCATTCCCCGTGCTCGTTCCGCAAGTGGATGCTGACGGCAATGAGCGCGACGGCGTTCGCCTGCCTGAGTTTGCTGCGCCTCTGGCCACGTACGCCCCGTGGAACCTGCGCGATCCGTCGATTGGCGCGCCTGACCAGCGCGTTTCTTTTGAGGCTTCGTGGATTCCGTTCCCCAAGACAGCAGCGGACCGGCAGCGGACAGGCGACCCGCGCAAGTCGATTGAGGAGAGATACAAGAGCAAGGATGCGTACCTGCGGCGCTATTCGAACGCGCTGGATCAATTGATCAAGGACCGCTGGATTCTGCCCGAGGACCGTCCCGCCGTGCTGGAGCGCGGTGAGCAGGAGTGGGACTACGCGACGAAATAGCGGGTAGTCACGGCGTGCGCGCGCGGCTGGTGGTACACTCCCGGATGGTCACTGAGGCGCTCCTATGTCCGATATTAAGACTGTTGCTGTTCTAGGTGCCGGAACCATGGGTTCCGGTATTGCCCACGTCTTCGCCCGCAGCGGGTTCAACGTCCTGCTCTGTGACATTGACCAGCGCCTTGTGGAGAGCGCGCTGACGAAGATTCGCACCAACCTGGGCCGCGAAGCCGCGAAGGGCAAGCTGGCGGAATCCGACGTCGAAGCGGCGCTCGCGCGGATCACGACCACAACAGACCGTGAGTCGCTCTCCGCTGCCGGCTTTGCCGTCGAGGCTGCTTCCGAGCGCTTCGATATTAAGACGGATATTTTCCGCGCGCTGGACCGAATTCTGCCGGCGGATGCAATTTTGGCCACCAATACTTCGTCGATCTCGATTACAAAGCTTGCGGCGCAGACCACGCGTCCGGCGCAAGTGATCGGGATGCATTTCTTCAACCCTGTTCCTGTGATGCAGCTGGTTGAAGTCATCCGAGGGATGGCTACCAGCGACGCCACCTTCTCCACTGTCCGCGATCTTTCCGTCAAGCTGGGGAAGACGCCGGTCGAGGTGAATGATGCCCCGGGCTTTGTGTCGAACCGCGTGCTGATGCCGCTCATCAACGAAGCCGCCTACGCGGTGATGGAAGGCGTCGCGACGCCGCAGGCCGTTGACGAGGTATTCAAGTTGGGGATGGCGCACCCCATGGGTCCGCTTACGCTGGCGGATTTCATCGGCCTGGACGTCTGCGTGGACATCATGCGGGTGCTTTATGACGGACTCGGCAACCCCAAATACAATCCGTGCCCGTTGCTGGTACGGATGGTCGATGCTGGCTGGCTGGGGAGGAAGTCGGGAAAAGGGTTCTATACGTATGAGAAATAGCTAGTAAAGCGGCCAGGGAACCGCCACCCCGTCCCGTTCGTATCTTGTTGTAACCGGCTTACCTCTCCGGTTCCGCGCTTTCGCGGACCTAAACGAGGGGAGCCCAGTCGAACGGTTATGCAGAGCTTTGCCGACACACTCGGGCAGGTGTTCAAGGCCATCGCAGCCAACAAGCTGCGCAGCTTTTTAACCATGTTCGGCATCGCCTGGGGCGTTGGCTCTCTACTGGTCCTTGTCGGTCTCGGTGAAGGCTTCCGTTCCGGGCAGAAGCGCAACCTGGCCCGTTTCGGCAACGATGTGGTGCTGATGTTCAACGGGACCATCCCTGCCGTCGCCAACCAGCACACGGGGATGCGTCCCTACCAGCTCACCATGCGCGACCTCGCCGACATGCGGCAGCTCGCCGACGTCCGCGCGGCGACGCCGGAGCTCAGCCGCTCCGACCTTTACGAAGTGAGCCAGTGGGCGAATACGTCCAGCCACGTGATGGGAACTGACACCACTTATCCCGTGGTCCGCAATATACCCGTCACGGAAGGCCGCTTTCTGGACCAGAACGACGTGAACGAGCGCCGCCGGGTGTGCGTTCTGGGATTCAAGACCGCCAATCTCCTGTTCCCCGGGCACCCGAGGATGGGCGAGACGATTACGATTAACGGCACGGCTTTCACGGTTGTAGGTGCGGTCGACAAGATATCCCGCGGTGATTTCGACTACGACGACCGCAAAATCTATATCCCCATTACGACGATGATGCAGTTGTTTCCGCTCAAGGGAGACAACGTTCCTGAAGACGCGCTGACTTCGATCCAGTATCAGCCGGCACTGAAGGGCGAAGTGATTCCCGCCAAGGCGGCGGTCCATCGCGTGGTCGCGAAGAACCATGGCTTCGATGCATCGATGAAAGACGCGTACCAGGAGTGGGATACCGTGACGGAGATGAAGATGGTGGGCGCCATCTTCACAGCTATGGACGTCTTTCTGGGCGGCGTGGGGATTGTCACGCTGGGCTTGGGCGCTGTAGGAATTATCAACATCATGCTGGTCTCGGTCACTGAGCGCACCTCGGAGATCGGCCTGCGGAAGGCGCTGGGCGCGACGAAACGCAGTATCCTGACACAGTTCTTCTGGGAAGGACTTTTGCTGACCGGCGTCAGCGGAGCCATAGGTATTGGTGGCTCGGCGCTTTTCATGGGAGCGCTGCAGGCTCTGCTGATGGGCAAGATGCCCGGCTGGGACCCGCCGCGGCTGGTGCCGTGGTCGGCAGCCGTCGCGATGCTTGCCCTTGTGATTAGCGGAGTGGCCGCAGGCCTTTACCCGGCTAGCAAAGCGGCCCAGCTTGATCCGGTGGAAGCGCTGCGGCGGGAGAATTGAAGGCTTAGCGGATTTGGCATCGGATGACGAAGTCAGCACCAAACAACGGATACGAAGAGCTGTAAGCCAGGAGCTAGCTGCCATGCTCAAAGACATCTTCGGCCAGGCTTGGGAGGCGATGCTCTACAACCGCCGCCGTACCACGATCACGATGGTCGGCATGGCGTGGGGCATTGCTACCGTCGTGCTGCTGCTCGCTTATGGCGCCGGCTTTACGCGCGCCATTGAGGCCATCTTCTCGCAGTGGGGCACGAACATCATTGGAGTCTTCCCGGGCCGCACCAGCGAACAGGCCGGTGGTGACAAGGCCGGTGTGCAGGTGCGACTCACGCAGGAAGACATTGATCGCATTGTTGCGGCGGTTCCGGGGATCAACCACATTTCGCCCATGGCATTTAAAGACGTCACGGTCCAGAATGACCTGCACTCCTACACATGGACGGTGAACGGCACCCGCGCAGTGTTCCAGGACATCTGGAAACTCGACACGGATTCGGGCCGCTTCTTCAACGCCACTGAGGAGCAGCAGCGCGCCCATGTATGTGTCATCGGCTCTGAGGCCAAGACCAAGCTGTTCTCGGGGCAATGGGCGATCGGCCAGACCATCCGGCTGAACGGGGTTCACTTCATCATCGTCGGCGTGCTCACTCCCAAGATGCAGGAAGGCGAAGACAGCGACCGCAACCGCCAGATCTATATTCCGTTCTCCACGATGAGCGATCTGACGGACACCAAGTACCTGGGCGGGCTGTGGTTCAACTACCAGGGGAACTATCAACTCATCGAGCAGAATGTGCGGGCCACGCTTGCTTCGGCGCATCACTTCCGCCCGTCTGATCACAACGCCATCTACGTCGCCAACCTGCTTACGCAACTGCATCAGTTCAGCATTTTGTCGATGGCGCTGCAGATTCTGCTGGCGTTTGTGGGGACGCTCACGCTGGGCATTGCGGGCATTGGGTTGATGAACATCATGCTGGTGGCGGTGCAGCAGCGCACGCGGGAGATCGGCATCGAGAAGGCCCTGGGCGCCCAGCGCAAACACATTCTTACGCAGTTTCTATCGGAAGCGATGGTAATCACCGGTGTCGGGGGATTCTGCGGGGTGGGGCTGGCTTACCTGATCTCGGTGCTGGTGGGCCGCATTCCCTTCTACAGCGAGATTGCGCTGCACGCTCAGGACGCCGATATCCAGCTCATCATCTCGCCCATATCGGTCGTCGTCGCGACGATCATCCTGGTGCTCACGGGGCTGGTCAGCGGGATGATTCCTGCGATTCGCGCGGCGAACCTGGATCCGATTGAAGCGTTGCGTTACGAGTGAGGCGGGCAGGTTCCGCTAGACGGGTGGCATTCCATCTATCACTGGCACGCCTGCGGGTGGTGTGAATCGGAAAGAGTTGGGTGGGACCGCTGTATTGGCCGCCTCGTTTGTGAACGAGAAGGTGGTCATCGCGCCGTCGATTTCTTCGATGGCGATGCCGGTGATGGCGCCGTCAGGCCGCACGCTGAGCGACACCTGTTGAATGCGGTTTTCCTGGCCTTTGGGAACGCCGGTGAGCGTGAACTCTCCATTGGCGGCGGGCTTGAGCGTGAGCTGGTTGAACTCCTTTTCGAGTTCGGTGTGGCCGAGCAGAAAACGCAACGGCGAGCGCAGATCATCTAGCTCCTTGGCTTTCATGCGCTGGACCTGCGGATCACCCTGATGGTAGAACCATGCGTATTTGCCGTCGAGGAGGAAGATCTTTCCAGCGGGCGAGGAGTAGTCCCAGCGCATACGACCGGGCTTTTCGAGCAGCAGCGTTCCGCTCTCGGTTCGCTTCACGCCGAGGCCATTGTAGCTCTCGACAAAACCGGCTTTGAGGGAGTGCAGCTTGTTGTAGTGCCGGTCGACCTTCTGCGCAAGGGTATGGGCATCGGGTGTTTGTGCCGGAAGCGGGGCCGCGAGCAAACCCGCCCATAAAGCAACGGCGGCCAGCAAGAGCCGGCCGCCGCGGACCGATTGAGAGTCTTCTGTCATTGGCTGAGGTTCTGGGTGCAGTTGGTTCCGCCGGTGGGATCGAACTTGATTTCGCCACCCTCATCGCCGCAGAAGGTGCGATTGCCGGACTTTCCGACTGTTAGAGGCTGAGCAATGATGGTGTAGCCCGTGACGCGATCACCGCCGTTTTGGCTGTTCTTCACGCAATTCGTGATCGCAAACTGGTAGCCCGACTTCACGCCGCTTGCGAGTCCCTGGTCGAGCACGTGCGCGCTGGTCGCGGTTGGCGGCCCGGCGTGCGGATCGCCGCCAAGAGCAGTCAGCGAGCAGGCAAAACCGTTGCTGGGAAACGTTGTGCTGTACTGGCTCTGCGCCAGATTGATAGCCTGCACCGACTTGATGGCCGACGTCTCATTGGCATAGCGCGTCATGTTTCCCATGGTGGGAATGGCAATGAGCATGAGAATCGCGATAATCGCCATCACGATCAGCAATTCCATGAGCGTGAAGCCGTTGGGCTGCGGGCGGCGATTGCGTCTGAGATGAAGCAAGTTCGTGCGTGTCATAAGGTTGTGAGCCCCTCACCGGGCAGGCCGCGGCAGCAGCCCTTCCGAAGAGAATCCTACAACGTATGGACGCGTTGGGGAAAGAAAGCGCTCAAAAGCGAGCTGTTAGTGATCAGTTGTCAGTTGTCAGAACCCGCTCGACCTCGGGCTCTAACGCTTCTTCGCAGGAATAGGCGTCGCCCGGATCTACGCAGAGTTCGAGATTGCCGTGGAGGCGGAAATACTGACCACTGACAACTGATCACTGACAACTGCATTGTGTTACTCTTCGCTGTTCACTCCTGGAGACCCGAATGTACGTGCGAGTATGCTCTAAAAAATCGCTTTTGTGTGTCTTTTTGCTTCTGTTTGCCGCCCCAATCTTCACCTTGGCGCAGGCCGACTATCCATTCCGCGATACGAAGTTGTCAGACGATCAGCGCATCGCCGATCTGCTGGGCCGCCTAAGCCTGGATGAGAAGGTTCAGTTGATGTCGGATCATCCGAAGTTCGATCGGCTGAAGTTGGTCTTTTCCGGCCAGGTGGAAGGTCTGCACGGTTTAGCGCTGGGCGGGCCCGGAGGATGGGGTCCGCGCGGCCGACAGCCGCTACCGACGACGACCTTCCCGCAGGAGAAGGGGCTGGGAAACACATGGGACGTCGATCTGATGAAGAAGATTGGCGCGCTGGAAGGGCAGGAGGCGCGCTACTACTATCAAAACCCGGTGTACGACTTTGGTGGTGTGGTTGTACGCGCACCCAATGTGGATCTGAGCCGCGATCCGCGGTGGGGCCGCACGGAAGAGTCGATGGGTGAGGACCCGTACCTTGTCGGGTCGATGTCAGTCGGCTTCATGCGTGGTTTGCAGGGGCCCGATCCCAAGCATTGGCTGGCTTCGTCGCTGATGAAGCATTTCCTGGCGAACGAGAATGAGCACGGCCGCGCATCGAGCTCGTCCGATTTTGATGAGCGCCTCTTCCGCGAGTACTACTCGGTTCCGTTCCGCATGGGATTTGAAGAGGGCGGATCGCGGGCTGTCATGGCTGCCTACAACTCTTGGAACGGCACGCCGATGATGATCCACCCGATCCTGAAGTCGATCATGATCGACGAGTGGCACAACGACGGGCTCATTTGCACGGACGGCGGCGCACTCGGGCTATTGATCAGCGCGCACAAGACGTTCCCGAACAAGGAGCAGGGCTCGGCAGCGGCGGTGAAGGCCGGCATCAATCACTTCCTGGACAACTACAAGGGCGACCTGACCAAGGCCCTCAAAGATGGCCTGGTGACCGAAGCCGATATGGATGCTGCGCTGAAGAATCTGCTGCGCCTTTATCTGCGGCTGGGCGAAATGGATCCGGCGGGCGTCGATCCCTATGCGAAGATCGGCGTAGCCACCGATGGCGCGCTGGCGCCGTGGGACCAGCCGGCGAGCAGGGAACTGGTGCGCAAGGCAACGGACGAGTCGATTGTGCTGCTCAAGAACGAGAAGAATACGCTGCCGCTGGATCGCTCCAAGCTGAAGACGATCGCGGTCATCGGGCCGTGGGCTAATACGGTGTTGCTGGATTGGTACAGCGGCACGCCTCCGTACTCGGTGGGGATTATCGATGGCATTAAGGAGGCGGTCGGCGGCAAGGTCAACGTGCTGGTCAGCGATGGTTCGAACGCCGAAGAGGCCGCTGCCATCGCAAAGAAGGCCGATGTGGCGATCGTTGTCGTCGGCAATCATCCCACGTGCAATGCAGGCTGGGATCAGTGCCCGGTGCCTTCGAACGGCAAAGAAAGCGTGGATCGCAAGACCATCGCGTTAGAGCAGGAAGAGCTTGTGAAGCAGGTGTTCGCGGCCAACCCGCGCACCATTGAAGTGCTGCGCTCGAGCTTCCCGTATGCGATTGTGTGGAGCCAGCAGAAACTGCCGGCCATCATCCACATGACGCATAACAGCCAGGAGGAAGGGCACGGACTGGCGGATGTGCTGTTCGGCGACTACTCGCCGGCGGGCCGGCTGAACCAGACCTGGCCTACGGGCGACGACCAGCTGCTGCCCATCATGGATTACAACCTGCTGCATGGGCGCACGTATCTGTACTCGAAGCAGAAGCCGCTCTACGCGTTTGGCTACGGGCTCAGCTACACCACGTTCGCATATGAGGGCGTGAAGTTGAGCGCGTCGCACGTGAACGCCGATGGTACGGTGCAGGTCGCGGTGAAGGTGAAGAACACAGGCAAGCGTGCCAGCGATGAGGTGGTGCAGATGTATGTCCAGCACCTGGGTTCGAAGGTGGAACGGCCGCAGCTTGAGCTGAAGGGGTTCAAGCGGGTGCATGTCGCTCCGGGCGGCAGCGAGACCGTTACGCTCGATCTGAAGCCGCGCGATCTTGCTTACTGGGATGCTTCGGCGCACGAGTGGCGCGTGGAGAAGGAACAGGTGCGTGTGCTGGCGGGTGGATCGAGCGACAGCCTGCCGGTGCAGGGTACGCTGGATGTCGATACAGCCGGAGAATACAAGCCTTAGACAGGACGAGGAAGTGCGGATGCCCCAAGTCTTCGAAATTGAGGCCTGGGGCTTCCAGCATGAGGGAGAAACGGAAGGCGCCCTGGCTGGAACCTATGGAAGGTGGCCGCACCGCAGGTGCCTGTTAGGCTGAAAAGAGATTCTGACACCCCCGCAAAGAAGGAGCCCATGAGCGATTGGGACGCGAGATTCCTCGATATGGCCGCATTGGTGGCTACCTGGTCAAAGGACCCAAGCACGAAGGTGGGCGCGGTCATCACGCGCGGTAAGTTCGTGGTCTCGCTGGGGTTCAACGGCCACCCTGCAGGAATTGACGACTCCGATTCGCGCCTCCACGATCGCGAGCAGAAATACCGCACTATCATTCATGCCGAGATGAATGCAATTCTCAGCGCGCGCCAGCCGCTCGATGGATGCACGCTCTACGTTGTTCCGTTCATGCCGTGCTCGAATTGCGGAGCAGTGATTGTGCAGGCCGGCATCAAGCGCGTGGTCACGCTCGAGAACAACAATGAGCGCTGGATCGAGAGCTTCGAGATCACGCGGACCATCTTCGCAGAATCTGGTATCGATCTGATCATCCGGCCTGCGCCGGCCAAATAGGGCGATCAAGCATTCTCAAGATCGTAGGCCAGCGGGCATCCTTCGCAGCGCGGAGTGCGCCCGCAATGCGCCTTACCCACCGCAACCGTTAGCGCATGAAACTCATTGAAGTGCTGGGCCCTTTCGTTCGCAGGCTCGCTGGCGAATGCTTCGGATGTTAGTTGCACAAGCGAGTCGTAGCCCCGCCGGTTCTTCTGCGGAGGCGGCGTGATCAGGCGATGCCGTTCAGCGATGCGGCGCAGATACTCGTCGGCCACGGGAACCGTGTGGCCAAGCGCGTAGAGCATGATGGCATCAGCCGTTTCGGGGCCCACTCCGGGCAGCGTGAGAAGGCGCTCTCGAAGAGTATCCGTGGGTATCGCAGACAGCGTGTCGAGCGATCCACCGAATTCTGCATCCAGCATCGAGACGAACGCTTTCAACGCCGGCGCTTTACGAGTGATGAACCCTGACGGCCGAATCAGCCGTTGCAACTCATCCAGCGACACACCTCGCAGACCGGCGATCGTCAGTGCCCCGGCAGCGCGAAGGTTGGCCAGCGAGAGCTCGACCGCCTTCCATGCGGTGTTCTGGGTGAGATAGGCGCCGAGGATCACCTCGAAGCGGGTCTGCGCAGGCCACCACGCTTGCGGACCATAGACCTCCAACAGGCGGTTGTGTATGCGGCGAATGCGTCCAGCGGAGCTCTGTCTTTTCCGGGATTTCACAGGGAGGGATTCTCGTCGGGCGAGGACTGCAATTGGATCTTCCACTCCACAATGCGTGCTTTGGCTGCGGCGGCTTCGGCTTCAGGAATATGGCCGGCTGTCTGCAGCGAGATGGAGAGCGCAGTGTGCGCCAAGGGGTCATTGGGAGTAAGCGCGGTCAGCGCCAGCGCTGCGCCGATGGCATTCTCCAACTGTCCGGCATCGCGCAATGCACGCACCAGGCCGTGGTGCGCTTCGTAATAATGCTCATCGGCGGCAATGGAGGCACGAAAGACGCGGGCTGCCTCGGCAGGCTGGCCCGCGGCCAGAAGTTCCATTCCGGCCTCCGAGAGTTCGTGTGCGGATTGGCGGCCCATCGTGGTCACTGTTATAAGGATAAGGCTTGGGCAGATTCAAGTGGAGGCGCAATGAAGAGTCATACGGAATATCTTGTCTTTGAAACCAAAAAGCGGCGTGAGATGGTGCACATCACCGACAAAGTCGAAGAGATCGTCCGCAAGAGCGGTGTGCGCGATGGGCTCTGCTTCGTTTCCCCCATGCACATTACGGCAGCGGTTTATGTCAACGATCTTGAGAGCGGGCTGATTGAAGACATAGGTAAATGGCTCGAGGAACTGGCTCCGGCGCGTCCCGATTATAAGCACCATCAGACCGGCGAAGACAACGGCGACGCACATTTGAAGTCGCTGCTGCTGCACCATGAAACCACGTTGCCTGTCACGAATGGCCGCCTCGACCTTGGCACATGGCAACGCGTGTTCTATGCGGAGTTCGACGGCCAGCGGCGCAAGCGCGTCATCGTGAAGGTGCTTGGGGTCGAGTAGGCGCCAGGCTATTTCGTCTTCGGCTCGTCCTCATCGGTGATCTTGCGCCATGGGCCATTGGAGCGCACGGAGTTTGCAGCGGCAAAGTTGATTGCCGTAACCGGGAGCACGATGAGGTCCACACGGCGATTGTTGGCGCGCCCCTCGGCGGTGATGTTGCTGTCCAGTGGATGAAATTCGGCATATCCGGCTGCGGACAGCCGATCCGGTGGAATTGCGTGAAGATCCAGCAACATGCGGCCGATGTGATTGGCGCGTGCGGATGAGAGTTCCCAGTTGGAATCAAACTGCTCGGTGTGAATCGGAATATCATCTGTGTGGCCTTCCACGCGCAGATCGTAGACCGTGCCTGCGAGCGATGCGCCGATCTTGCGCATCGCAGGGAGCGCTTCGGGGCGCGGTGTCGCCGATCCGGAATTGAAAAATCCAGCTTCGCGCAAACTGATCACCAGTCCATCGCGGCCCATCTTGATCACGACTGTATGTTGCGCCACCTGACCGGCCAGTTTCTGTTCAAGCTCGTGTTGGATCCGGTTCAGGTCATCCTTCACCATGGTGGGACTGAGTGCCTGGATACCCATCACAACGGTGTCGGAGGCTGTTGCACCGCGCGCAGACTTCGCGTCGCCCGGCTTGAATGAATAGTCAGGAAACGCGCCCATTGCAGTGAACGCCGAATCGATCGCCTGCGGAAGCTGAGCTTTCTTTTTCTCGTCAGCGCGCGCAAAAGCGTAAAGAACGACGAAGAACGCAAACAGCAGGGTAATGAAGTCGGCGTACGAAACCAGCCAGCGCTCATGCGTCACGCGGCTGCGATGTACGCGCGCCCTCACGCAGCACGCTCCTGCTTCTTCAGTCGCCTGTCATCCAGGAACCCAGCGAGTTTCACTTCGAGCATGCGCGGATTCATCCCCTCAAGGATCGAGATCACGCCCTCGAGCATCATCTCCCGCCGCTTCACGTCGTCGCGCAGGCGGATGCGCATCTTTCCCGCCATCGGTAGAAAAATCAAATTCGCAATGCCTACTCCGTAAATCGTCGCGACAAACGCCACCGCGATGCCCCGGCCAACCTCCTCAATCTGATCCAAATGCTGCATCACCTGGATAAGGCCGAGAACAGCGCCGAGAATTCCGATGGTCGGGGAGAAGCCGCCGGCGGACTCGAATACCGCGGGAAACCGATCTTCGTTCTCTGCGTAGGAGTCGAGCGAGACCTGCATGATGCGGCGCAGGTCGGCAGGCTCGGTTCCGTCGACAGCAAGCATGACGGCTTGTTTGAGAAAGGCATCCTGAATGGTTTCTAGATCGGCGTCGAGGGAGACCACGCCACTGCGGCGCGCTTTATTTGCGAATCCGACGAGTTGCTTGACGAGTAGATCATCCTGCTGCTTGCCAGGCGCGGAAAAGATTCTAAGGATTCTGCCGAAAGCGCCAAGCACCGCCGACATTGGAAACTGCAGCAGAACCGCGCCGAATGTCCCGCCGAACACAATGAGGGCCGCGGTGGGCTGCAGGACCTGGCTGATCTTCCCGCCTTCCATCAGCAAGCCGGCAACAATTCCGGCGATGGCGAGGAACACGCCGCCAATACTCGATTTATCCATGACCAGGGCTCCTCCGCGCGGAACCGGAGTTTACTTTTGTTATCGGCTGTCCGACCTGCGGGATGAAGGCGGATCGACTTTATCGGGACCTTCCGGGTTCTGCAAGCTGATAAGGGAGACGACGCGCTCGAGGTTCACGCCGGGTGGAAGCCGGCGAGCCACTGCCGACAGGAGCTTTGCCCTGTAATCGAGCACGCGCTCCAGTATTTCCGCGCAGGTTTCCTTCACGATCAGTTTCTCGCCTGTAATGAGGGTAACCATTGTATCGGGAGAAGCCTCCGCCGTTTTCACCAGGTCGCTGTTCAACAGCATTGGATTGCCGTTGAGGCGCGTGACTTCAATCATTGCCGCGACTCCTTTATGGAGGAGTTATCGACGGGCGAAAGGAAAACGTTCAGCAAATTAGAAGGTCAAGGTAACCGAGTGTTTCGCACCGAGACACTTTGCCCCAGCTCGTAAAGTGATCCCGCTATAGGCCGAAAAAACGCCCAGATGATGCGACGGTACCACCCCGCAGCAGCAGCCCAGGGCAGCAAAAAATAATGGGAGCAAGCATCGGGGGTTTTGGGCCGCAATTCCACGCATCGCAAGGAGTGACCCATGTCCCTGGGTGTCTTGAACAACCTGTCCGCGATGTATGCGGCTCACAATCTTAACAACACGAACAACAACCTCTCCAAGACTCTGCAGCAGCTCTCGTCCGGTTCGAAGATCAATTCGGGCGCGGATGACGCCGCGGGCCTTTCACTTGTCAACGGACTGCAGGCTAACGCTACCGCGCTGGCGCAGTCGCAGACCAACGCGCAGGAAGGCGTAGGTCTTCTGCAAGTTGCCGATGGCGCTCTGTCGCAGGTCACAAACTTGCTCAATCGCGCCGTCACGCTGGCCACGGAGGTATCCAACGGTACGCTCAACGGCTCGCAGCAGTCCGCTGCGAACCAGGAGTACCAGTCGATTCTCTCCGAAATTAATAACATTGGATCGACTACGAGCTACAACCAACGCCAGGTGTTCGGATCGACCACCAGCATCTACACGGGCGATTCATCTACCTCGAGCGCCTCGATCGACAAGCTGTCGATCAGTTCGCTGTCTTCTGCAAGCATTGGCGATACCAACGGCGCGATGGCATATAGCGACGGCAAGGACAATCTGTTTATCGATCTGTCCACAGCGGGCAAGAACGCAGCCCTGACCGATAGCCTCAGCGCGGGTGGTGCGACCTCGATCACGGTCAACTACATGACGACCGGCGCGAACAATTCCGCGGTGAGCGCTCAGGCCACCATCTCAGTGGGAGCTGGAACGAACTATGCTAATACGGTGGGCGGATTGATCAGTGCGATCAATGACTCGGGCACGGGCCTCAGCGCCAGCTTCACAACGGCCGCGCAGGCGGGCTCGGCTGCCAAGGCCGCGTCGCACAACGCAGGCGGCGTTGATACTGGTATCCAGATCACCGGCGCAAAGATCGGTACCGGCACCAATGCTGGAGCGCTTGGCGGCTTCACCCTGACCAAGGTTGGTGCCCAGACCGCTGCGCAGATGGCGTCCCTCGACACCCTGTCGGGAACCATCACGGTCGCCGGACACTCCATCGATCTCGCTACTGGCAATGGCGGATCGAACTTCACGATGGACACCTTGACCACGTACATCAACCAGCAAGGTTGGGGGGTAACGGCGAGCGAGGATCTTTCGGGCGCGACGGCCATCATGAGCATGAAGTCGTCCAATCCAACAACGACGGTCGACCTTACCAACCTGGCCGCGGCTACCGACACGAAATCCCTCCAAACACAGGCTTCTTACGTGAAGTTCGCTGTGAACGCGAGCATCGGCGATACCGGCACGGGCGCGGCAGCGCAGGCAGGCGTCGTGGATACGAACGGCACGGGTGGAACCGCCACCATCAGCTACTCGGCCTCTGCCGGCCAGGACCTCAGCTCAACCAACCTGTCCAACCAGACCAATGCCCAGTCCGCATTGACTGCGCTGAACGGGGCCATCGCAGCGGTTGCTGCGCAGGATGGTTACATTGGCGCCCAGATCAATACTCTGAACGCGGTGAGCAATGTCATGAGCACCCAGCAGCAGAACATCGTTGCAGCCCAGGACGCCGTGCAGGCCACCGACTACGCCACGGCGGCGTCAAACATGTCGAAGTATCAGATCCTGAGTCAGACCGGTATTTCTGCGCTGGCCCAGGCCAACAGCATGCAGCAGGAAGTGACCAAGCTGTTGCAATAACGCACAGCCGCCATTTCATCACCAGAGGAGGGTGCCTTCGGGCATCCTCCTTTGTCGTCAGGTGCAGCTCCTTATATTCCGTTCGCGCGCGTGGGATCGGCCGGACGATGTCAATTGCGAATCAGCATGGTGAGGCCGCGCGCGTCGGCCACCCCTCTTTCTTCCAGAAGGCGATAGGCGCTGCGAAGGAATTGAGTGTGCTCGAACAGGCGTGAAGCTGTCTGCACTGCCTGCACCACATCAGCCGATGCGAACCGGCTGCCGCGTGCTCCAGCAACGCCAATCAGCAAACCCTTGATCAGAACAAACTGGATCGTCAGCATCGCAAATGCCTTTGCCGGTTCCGGGTCGCCGCCCGCCGGCGTGAGCGTCTTGCCAAACGGGAAGGCGTCACGGAAGACTGCATTGAGGAGCAGGTTCTCTAGGACGCGAGGGTGACTCCCAAAAAAGCGCGTAAAATCGCGCCGGTATGCCTCAGCGTAGCGAGAGGCCTGGCTCTCGATAGATGCGGTCGGCGTCTGGACAACTGCCCTGTCAAACAGGTCAAGAATGTCCCGCGCACGCTGGCTTAGCCTGTCCCCCTTCAATCGTTCCATAACAAGCATGAGCACAATCTCCACTTGCAGGGGGATGTCGGCTGGAATCGTCTGCATCGATTCGCGCAGCCCGGGTGTGGCCACGGCGCGTGTAAAGTCGTCGAGCAGATCCACGAATCGCCGGTCGATCTCACCTCGCGAAAATGCCTCCAGCCGGCGGCAGAACATGCCTAGCAGAAACAGCCGCTGCCACAGCGGATAGGTGCGATTGAGAATCAGACTCACAGCAGCTTCCCGGATCTGCCAGAAGTAGGGGCGAAGATTGGCCCCGCGGGAAGCCGTCTCGTCCCAGGTAAGCTGGCGGCTCGCCGCACTGCCGCCGGAGATCAGCGAGGGGGAGAGCAGGATGAGACGCGCCGCCTCAGGGCAGGAGAGCGAAAGCTCGGTTTCGCTCTGGCCGTCGATGCGATAGAAGTGCCGCGGGTACACAGCGCATATTCGCGCCAGATACTGCTCGCCGCACTGCTTATGTATGCGGCAGAGCTTGTCTGGAGAAAGCAGCGGGCATTCGCCGGAAGGAAGCATCCGGAAGACTGCGAAGGGCGACTCCTGGCCGCCCTCTCGCCCCTCGGTGCGAAGGATGGAATCCCGGACCAGCGAACGCAGCGAACCGTCGGGCACGCTGGTGAGGTTGTCATAGTCTGCCTCGTCAAGTGGCACCTGCCACCCGGAGCAGCAGGTGTCTTCGCATTCTGAGCCCAGGCAGCGGAAACGCTCCGCATAATCTGGCTGGATAATTCGAGTCTGTCGCAAACCGGTTCCTTCCTGCTGGAGCATGCGTGACCGCGTGGGCCACAGAGGCTCCGCAGTGGCCAGCGGCATCCCGCGGTCCAAGGGGCTCTCGCGAAGATTGGAGCAAGCTCAGAAGGGGCGAACGCCGCGATCGCCGACTGCTCGGCTCATGCACAGACTCAGCTCTGCCGATGAAGTTCGCATGGGGCCGGCTTCGGCATACACGCAAGTGCGCACGCTTTGGCCGGAGCCCTGTGAAGACTTTCCAATCTGCCTCGCACACTGGTCGGCCAGCCAGGTGCAACACACGGTCTCGCGGAGCAAACGATGGGTACGGTAGGACTTAATTTCGGATCACCGACGAGCGGTGCCGGATTCGACGTAAGCGCGACAGTGTCGCAGATCGTCGCGAACCTGCAAAAAGTCGAAACCCCTTGGAAGACGCAGCTTACCGCATTGCAGGGCCAGGATACAGTGCTATCTAATTTGGGCACGCTTCTCTCCAAGCTCTCCACGGATGTGAGCCAGTTGACGGACTTCACGGGTGTGCTGGCGCAGAAGACAGGATCGAGCTCGGATACCAACGTTCTCCAGTTGTCTTCGGCGAGCTCCTCCGCGGTAGCTGGTACGCATATGGTCTCCGTGAAGAGCCTGGCGACTACGTCGAGCGGCACACTGACGGCAATCACCAATGCCTCCGACAAGTTGTCGGGATCAATCACGATCAAGGTGGGATCGGGAACCGCGCACACCATCAATGTAGGCTCGAATAACACACTTGCCGGCTTGGCGGCCTCGATCAACTCCGCGGGAATTGGCGTGACGGCCAGTGTGCTCACGGACTCGAAGGGATCGCGGCTAAGTCTCGTCTCCGGCACCTCGGGTGCGGGAGGGAACCTTACCATCGGATCATCGATCGTGGACACCAGCAACGCCAACACAGCGCTTTCGTACAGTGAGGCGGTGCATGGCGTGGACGCACAATTGAAGGTGGACGGTGTGGACCTTTCGAGTGCCTCAAACACCGTGACGAATCTCATTCCCGGAGTCACCTTCCAGTTGCTGGCGCCAAGCGCGCAGAATGCAGATGGTAGCTATCAGCAGCTTCAGGTCATCATTGGCAACGACAATTCGGGCGTGGAGAGCGCAATTGGCCAGATGGTCGCCGATTACAACTCCTTGATAGCTGCCATGAAGGCGCAGGAGGGCAAGGACAGTTCGGGCAATCCCGAGCCCCTCTTTGGCTCTCCGACTCTGGGCCTTCTGCAGCAGCAACTCGTGGGGAGCATCAACGTTCAGAATCCGAGTGGCTACCTGGACGCGGTGGAGGCCAGCGCGAACACGATGTTCTCGGGGTCGATGACCATTCAAGTGGGACAGGGCACGATCCAGACAGTTGTGATTGGCGCCGCGCCCGACCCTCCGGACGCGAACACGATCTATACGGGAAACGGTGTCAACACTCTGCAGGGAATCGCCGATGCGATCAACCGTGCCGGTATTGGCATTACCGCGGGCATTTCGACACAGTATGGTGAATCACGCCTGATGCTCTCCTCGCAGATCACGGGAATCCCGGGCGCCCTGACTGTGAGCTCGGCTCTGACAGTGCCAAGCGATCTCCCCTTGAGCTTCACTGGATTTCCGGGTTCGGCGGACTCGGCTGCTGTGGGCAAGCTCGATGCGGTGCCGGCTCCCGCCGATATTCTATCGGGATCAATCACCATCCAGGTGGGTGACGGGCAGGTGCAGACCGTCAGCGTAGATTCGTCGCACAACACGCTGCAGGGACTCGCGGAAGCAATCAACGCTACGGATGGGATCGGCGTCACCGCATCGGTGGCCGTCAATGAAGACGGATCTGCATATCTGTCGTTGGAATCGCAAGCGATGGGGACCGCCGGAAACCTGACCGTCACCTCCAACCTGCTCGACACTACAGCTACCAAGACGAAGTCGATCGCCTATACCAATTCGTCCGACCTCTCAGGGCTCGCGAGCCTGGGCATCACGGTTTCGAGCAACTACGACGGGACGCTTCAGTTCGATGCCAGCGTGCTGGATGCCGCGCTGAACTCGGACTTTAACAGTGTGATCGGCTTCTTTCAAAGCGTGAGCAGTTGGGGCCAGAACTTTGCGAGCGTGCTTAACAGCGCTGGAAACACCCCCACGAAAGGCGTGATTGCGTTGGCACAGAAGTCGAACAGCAACATGGAATCGATGCTGAACAAACAGATCTCAAAGCAGGAGGACCAGATCTCGATTCAGCAGAAGAGCCTGACTGCCGAGCTAAATACGGCTAACGAAATCATCCAGGGAATCAAGCAGCAGTTGGACGGAATTAACATCCTTTACTCGGCCATCACGGGCTATAAAGGCTAAGAGCGGAGAGCTATTGTCATGGGCAGTTATCAGGATTGTGCGCTGGACGGCGCGTCAGCGGTGGACCTTGTAGTGGCGTTGTATGACGGCATCATTCGCTTCCTCTATGCAGCTTGTGACGCTGTGGACCGCGGCGACGAGACTGGACGCCGAGCTGCGGTCAAGCGCGCGCTCGACATCATCATCCACTTGCAGGCGCGCTTGCGCACGGATGTGGGAGGCGTTCCGGCTGAAGCGCTCAGCGAATTCTATGCTTCGACATTCGCGCTGATTCTGCAGGGGTCGCAGTCGGCATCCCGAGCAAAGTTCGAGCAGGCGGTCGCCTGCGTGCGCAATGTGCGCGATGCATGGCGTCAGGTAGCGCAGGATACAAGCCTCAATCCTGCTCCGCCGCAGGTTCGGCTGCCGTTTCCGCATGGGAGTCATGAGAATGGGGCGATCGACGTTGGCAAGATGAGCTGGAATGCCTGAAGTGGGGATTAGCCGGCGACGGTGAGTTCTTCTTCGAGCTGCTGTTTCTGATACAGGCTGGCGTAGTATCCGTCGAGCGCCAGAAGATCCTCGTGGCGGCCGAGCTCGACGATTCGTCCGTGATCGAGCACCGCGATCTGATCCGCGTTGCGTACCGTTGAAACGCGATGCGAGATCAGGATCGTAGTCGAGTTAGTGGTATAGCTGCGCAGACCGCCCAAAATGCGTTCTTCGGTGTAGGTGTCGACCGAGGCCAGCGCGTCATCGAGGATAAGGATCGCGGGATTCCGCAACAGGGCGCGTGCAATGGCGCTGCGTTGTTTCTGACCGCCGCTGAGGGTTACGCCCCTCTCGCCGACCATCGTGTCAAAACCGGCAGGGAAGTCCTCAAACTCCTGGCGAATATGAGCAGCCTCGGCCGCTTGCAGCATCTCGGTCTCGCTGGCATCCGTCGCGCCAAACCGGAGATTCTCACGCACCGTCTCACTGAACAAGAACGTCTCCTGAGGAACCATGCCGATATTCCGGCGCAGCACATCGAGCGGATATTCCCGCACGGGGCGGCCATCGATCAGCAGCGAGTCGTCCGGCGACTCATAAAGCCGCGAAATCAGGTTCACCAGCGTCGTCTTTCCCGATCCCGTGGGGCCCACGATGGCCAGACTCGTGCCGGCTGGAACGTGCAATGAGACATCGTGCAGAACGGGAATTTCTCCGTAGTTGAAATTCAGGTGGCGAAGCTCGATGTCCCCCCTCAGCACGGCATCAGCAGGGATCGACGGATCAGCGTCGCGATCATCGATTGCCGGCTTCTCGGCAAGCAGTTCGTCGATGCGCTTTACGGATGCGGTTCCGCGCTGGAAGATGTTGACGACCCAGCCGATCGCGATGATGGGCCAGATCAACTGGATCATGTACGCGTTAAACGCAACGAAGTCGCCGGCCGAAATGCGGCCCTGCAGCACGAGGTGGCCGCCGGCCAGAAGCGTAATCATCATGGAGACGCCGAGAATGAACTCGAGGGTTGGCCACAGCATGCCCATCAACTGCACCAGCCGCAGCGAGCGCGAAATGTACTGTCGGTTCAGCGATTCAAACAGGCCGATCTGTGACTCCTCACGCGCGAACGCGCGAATCAGCCGAACGCCGGAGTAATTCTCCTGGGCCTGTGCGGAAATATCGGAGAAGCTGGCCTGGATCCGCTCGAAGCGCGTATGAATCTTGCTGCCGAGATACTGCACCAGGATGCTGGCCACAGGCATTGGCGCAAGTGCCACGAGCGTGAGATACGGGCTGTAATGCAGCAGATACACCAGGGCAAACAGGAACAGCGACACCGTATTTGCGCTGTACATGAGCGCAGGACCCAGCAGCATGCGGACTGCGTTCAGGTCGTTGGTCATGCGCGCCATGATGTCGCCGGTGCGGTACCGGTGATAAAAGCCGGAGTCCTGTTTTTCTAAATGCTTGAAGAGATCGTTGCGTAGATCGAATTCGATCTCGCGCGAAATGCCAATCAGAATCCAGCGCTGCGCGTAGAGGAAGACGCCCTTGACGAGATAGATAGCGACCAGCAGGCCTGCGTAAAAGAGGATGGTGTTGCGCGTCGCCCCGTTCTGCTTCAGATAATCGATGGCCTTGCCGATGATCCGCGGCCCCTGAACAGAGACGACATTCGTCGCGACTACGGACAGGCTGCCCCATACGTACCCCCAGCGGTAGCGGCGCATGTAGGCGAAGAGGGGGCGCAGGTCGCGAAGCATAGTCCTATTGTATAGACGCGTTTGGGGCGGGATTGATCCAGGATTTATGTCGGCGTTTTCAGCAGCAGGTATCCGCCGGTGAGGCCAAAAAGGACGTCTGACGACCACGCAGCCAGTGGCGCCGGCAGGTAGTTCACGTTGCCCATGGCCTCAAACAACCCCATGACCATCCAGTAGGTCAGTGCGACACCAATGGCCACGGCGATCCCGGTCAGTGATCCGCGGCGGCCCATCGAAAGCGCAAAGGGGATCGCAAGCATTGCCATCACCACGGCGACCAGCGGATAAGCGAGCTTGTGCCAGAGCGCGACACGAAGGCGCATGGTGTCGAATCCGCTCTGGCGAAGGTCGCGAATGTAGCGATCGAGCTGGCCGAAGTTCATCTCCTGTGATTGGAGGCTCTCCTTGGAGAAGTAGCCCGGCTCTTCGTGAATCTCCCCGAAGGTCGTGTCCTTGAATTCCCGGAAGTCTTTCTGGTTCGCGCCCTGGAACTCGCGCACCCAGCCGTTCTGGAACACCCATGAGCCGGCCGAGCGGTCCCAGTAGACGCGGCCCGCAAAGATGCGGCGCGACAACGCGAAGGTCATTGGATCGAACTCGAATATCGATAGGTTCGCGAATTCTGCGGCGTCGTGGTCAAAGAACTGATAGTAGAAGATGCGCCCACGCTCCCCGGCGCGCGGCTGTCCGAAGATCCACTTCTGCTCTGGATGAAGAAAGGTCTGCGGCGGTCGTCCTTTGATGGTGCTGCGCAGTTGTTCCTGCCTACGGTTGGCCTGCGGCAGGTAGAACTCGTCGAATGCGAACAGGCTGATGGCGAGCGTGCCGGCGATCACCAGGATCGGAATCACAAGGCGATAAAGGCTGATCCCCGTAGCTTTCATCGCCACAATCTCGCTGTTGCGGTTCAGCACGCCAAAGGTGACCAGCACCGCGATGAGCACAGCCAGCGGAGCGATGGTGTAAAGCATGCTCGGCGTAAGGTTCACCAAGTAGAGACCCACGGTGGTGAGCGCAATGTGGTTGCGGATGATATCGCCCACCAGTTCGAAAAAGGTGAACACCAGCATCAGCATCACAAAGCCGCACAGGACCATCAGGAACATGGTGAGGAATTCCCTCATCACGTACGCATCCAGAATGCGCGGAAATGCGCCGCGGTAGGCCTTGCGCACGCTGCGCGGGCGGCGCTCGAGAAGGTGCGTCAGGTGTGAACCGTTGTCGTGCAAAACTGTTGCGATCCCTGAGCCCCTGCTCTTCGGGGTGCGGGCAGTCAGGCCCGCAATGGCCGCGATCACCCCCCCGCCGGTTGCCATCTGCCAAAGCAGGAAACTCCCGGCGATAGTGAAGATTATGTTTGCAAGCCATACGGCGAGCGTAGGCGGCAGCTTGTCCTGGCGTGCAAGCGCCACGCCGGTGTACGACAGTACGTAGTAAATGATGACCAGCAGCAGAGTGAAGACAAACCCCGAGCTCTTGCCGCCGCGTCGAGACATCACTCCCAGTGGCACTCCAACCAGCATGAGTACAAGGCACGCTGCCGGATAAGCGAACCGGTTGTTCAGCTCAATAAGGAAGCGCTTGTTATCAGGCTGGTGAATGCGCTGGAGAAGAGTGCGCGTCGGAATAGCGTAGACAGCCGTATCCATGCGGCCCAGGTGCACATCGCCTTGCGGACTGAGCGTCAGTGGAAGGTCTGTCGTATCAAACGTGGAGACATTGTACTGATCCGGGTGGCCCGGAACGCCCTCATGCTGCTCGCCATTGCGCAAGCGCATCAGCAACTCCAGCGAGGAGTCGTTCACTACGGTGGCGGATTCCGCAGTGGTAATCTTCGGCGCCGCAGGATCGCTTACATCCGCCATAAAGATCTGCTTCCAGTTGGCCGCGCCCGTCCCGGAGCGCACGTCCTGAACGTAGAGCACTTTGTCATGGAAGTCCTCGTAGAACACGCGCGGCTGAATCTGGTAGGACGCCTGCGATGCCGCCAGCGACTGTTGCATTTCGAGAATCGCCTGGTTGGCGCGGGGCGCAACCCACAGCGAGTTCACAGTGCCGAGCAGCGCGCCGGCAACGGCGACAATCGATGCCACTCGCACAAAATAGCCGATACCGAGCCCCGATGCGCGCATGGCGATGATTTCGCTGTCGGCTGCCAGGCGGCTCAGGCCCAGCAGGATCCCGACCAGCACCGACATGGGGATTGTCACCCAGAACAGGTTTGGCAGGAGGAACAGAAATACTTCGAACGCACTGCTGAAACTGGAGCTGTTGCGCACCACCATTTCCAGAATCTGCGGCAGGCGCGGCATGAATAGGATGAACGTGAATAGAGCGCAGCCGATGAGTGCGTGCGACAGGATTTCGCCGAGGATGTAGCGGGTGAGAATGCGCACGGGCTATGGCTCTGGATTCAGTTTAGCGCGTAGCCGTAGACGCCAGCGCGGTTGGCTGCCAGCGGCGCAGGCGCAGGCTGTTTGTCAGCACGCTCACGGAACTGAAAGCCATGGCGGCTGCGGCAATCCATGGGCTGAGCAGGACATGAAACGCCGGATACAGCGCGCCGGCGGCGAGCGGGATGCCGAGCACGTTGTAGCCAACCGCCCACCAGAGGTTCTGCCGCATGACGCGCAGCGTGGAGCGCGCGAGGTCAAGCGCGGCAGGAATGGCTGCCGGAGTGGCGCGCAGCAGCAGAACATCGCCTGCTTCCTGGGCAAGATCGGCACCCGAGCCCATCGCGATACCAGCGTCCGCCTGCGCTAGCGCGCCGGCATCATTGATCCCGTCGCCCACCATTCCCACTCGCAGGCCTTCCTGCTGTAGCGCCCGGACGCGGGCCAGCTTGCCGGCGGGATCCAGGGCGGCTTCGAGTTCGGTGATGCCCGCCTGATTCGCGATCGGACCAGCAGAGGCTGCTGAGTCGCCAGTGAGCATCAGTACGCGCAAGCCGCTGTGGTGCAGACCCGCAACCGCTTGCGCCCCCTCCGGTCGCAGCGCGTCGCGAGCATCGAAATAGGCGACTGGCACATTGTCCACGGCCATCCAAAGCCGCGTAACACCCGCCTCGGGAGGCGTTACGTCTTTCGGCAGCCGAACGAAGAATTCGCCGAAGAGCGCTTCATTGCCCAGCATGCAATCATGCCCGTCGACCCGCGCGGTCAGCCCCCGCCCGGGCAGAATCTGTATGTCTTCGGCAGCGGGCCAGCGCACGCCAGCCTCGCGAGCGTAGTCGAGAATTGCGTGCGCCAGGGGATGATTGGACCGCTCCTCCGCGGCAGCGGCCATCCGCAGCAGTTCAGGTTCGGGCATGCTACCGAGCGGGTGAATCGACTCAAGCACCGGCCGTCCAACCGTGAGGGTACCGGTTTTGTCGAGAACGATGGCGTTGAGATTGGAGAGCCGTTCCAGAGCTTCTCCGCCCTTGAACAGCACGCCGAGCTGCGCTCCTCGCCCCACGGCGACTGTCAACGCGGCAGGCACGGCAAGCCCCATCGCGCACGGACATGCAATGACCAGCACCGCCACAGTATTCGCCAGCGCCAGCGCGACGGAGTGCGTGGCGATCAACCAAGCGATGCAGGTGATCGCAGCCAGCGCAAGTACGACGGGAACAAAGATGGCGCTGGCGCGGTCTGCCAGGCGTTCCATCGGAGCGCGCGATCCCTGGGCCTGCTCCACCATGCGCGTGATCTGCGCGAGAACAGTGGCCTCGCCCAGCGACTCAGCCCGGCAGGTCACGGCGCCGTCGTAATTGAGCGACCCGGCAAGCACGCGTCCGCCCGGGCCGCGCTCCAGCGGAGTAGACTCACCCGTCAGCATCGACTCGTCCACCGTGGTACGGCCCTCGAGGACTGTCGCGTCGACAGGGAAGCGCTCTCCCGGCAGAACTAGAACGCTATCTCCTGGCCGGATCTCATCGAGAGGCACGACGGTCTGGACGCCATCGATGACGCGACGTGCAGTGACCGGCTTCATGCGGCTCAGTGAGTCAAGCGCCGCGAGAGCGCGTTTCTTCGCGCGCGCTTCGAGCGCTTTGCCGAGTAGGAGGAATCCGAGGATCAGCAGCACCGCGTCGTAGTAGACCTGGCCGCTGCCGGGCAAGATCGTCGCATACGCCGAATAGAAGAAGGCAACGCCGGTGCCGAGCGAAACCAGCGTGTTCATGTTGGTAGAGCGATGAAGCAGACCGCGCCAGGCGTTCACGAAGATGGGCCGACCGGCCCAGACCAGCAGAACAGCAGTGCCTACGAGCAGGGTCCAGCGCAGCGCCTGCGGCGGCACGGAGTAGAGCCAGGGCAGGGCACGCATAAGCGCCTGGTCGATCGCACCCATATCTTGGCCGAGCGGCATCGCGAGAATCATCGCGACAGCGCCGGCGACAAGCATCACCCAGGCCTTGCGTGCTGATCCCGCATCGTGATCGCGCACCGGTTCAGCGGATTCCCCGCGTGGAAGCACAGCGTCATAACCGGCCTGCCGGATGGCGGCAACCAACTTCTCCGGCGGCGCAACCTTGGGATCGAACGCCACATGAGCCCGATGCGCCATCAGGTCGACGCGCGCTTCAGACACACCTTCCGTAGAGCGCAACGCCTCTTCCACGTGGCGCTGGCATGCCGCGCACGTCATGCCGACGACCGGCAATGTGACCGACTCTGTTGTTGTCGCCGCCAAGATCAGGCCCCGGGCTGGCTTGCCGGATCGGGGTGTGCTTTGTATCCGGCCGCTGCCAGCGCTTCAATCGCGCGATCGATCGGCGGCGGATCCTGTGTCGATTCAAGCCGCGCAGCCCCCACGCGAACCTCCTTCACCTCTATACCTTCAGTCGCAGAAAGCGCCTGACCCACGCGGCGCACACATGCCCCGCAATGCATTCCATCGATATGTAATGTGAATTCCGACATACAGTCCCCGTTTCTTAGGGATGCCAAAGCGAGCAAAGGGATGCAAGGTCAGCGTCTCGCTGACACGCCTGCATTTCCCGTTCGCATTCCATATGTCTATGCTACCCTCATCGCGGAGGCGCCGACCACGTATGACAACCGCTACTGAAGCCACGCTCACGCAGACCGCACACGCATTCTTCGAGGCATGTGAAGCAGGAAAGGGCTGGGACGCCTGCAGCCCCTACTGCACGCTCAATGCGAGCTTCTCCGCGCAGGCCGAGCCGCTGCTCGACCTCAAGACTCTCGCGCAGTACGCCGACTGGATGAAAGGCATGACGGGCCTGATGCCCGACGCTCGCTACGATCTCAAGGCCTTCGCGACGGATGCCGAACGCAACACCGTTGTCGCCTATGCCGTTTTTCACGCCACGCACACCGGAGAGGGTGGGCCTGTTCCTCCCACCGGCCGCTCCACCAGCACCGACTACGTCTACGTCATGCAGTTTGAGGGCGGCAAGATCGCTCACATGACGAAGATTTGGAACGCGGGCTACGCCATGCGCGAGCTCGGCTGGGCGTAAGCCGGCTTCCCAGGCTGAGCAAACTCGAAGCGCCTTTTCGCATATCGTAGAAGTATGCTGCAACGCGAGTATCCGTTATCGCCGCTGGTGGGCGTGGGCGCCGTCATTGTGCAGGAAGGCCGAGTCCTTCTCGTCCAGCGCGGGCGGGAACCGATGAAGGGCCGATGGACCATTCCCGGCGGCCTCATCGAAATTGGCGAGTCGCTGCTCGAGGCCGTGGTCCGCGAAACCCGCGAAGAGACCGGCCTCGACATCGAACCCATCGAGCTTGTCGAACTCCTCGACCGCATTCATCGCGAAGAAGGCCGCGTTCGCTACCATTACGTCATCGCCGACTATCTGTGCCGCGTGACCGGCGGCACCCTCGCCGCCGCCGACGATGCCGCTGCGGTTCGCTGGGTAGAACGCGCCGAATGGAACAGCCACTCCGCAGTGGCCATCGATCCCATCACCGTGCGCATCATTGAAGCAGCATGGCAGCGCGCCAGGCAATTGGAAGAGGAGAACAGGTGAGACCGTCGCGAAAGGTTCAGTGGATTCTTGGCGTTCTCGTCTCCCTCATTATTGCCGCGGGCGTTGGCTTTTATCTCAGGCCAGTTGAGGTCTTCAACGAACTGCTCTATTTCCAAATGAGCATGTCAGGCTCGCACAGCCGGTGGATCACGATCAACGGCCATCGCATTCATTACTACGAGGCCGGCCCCTCCGATGCGCCGCCAGCAGTTCTGGTCCACGGGCTCGGCGGCCACGCTGAGGACTGGCGAATGCTGCAGCACTTCTTCATTGGCGCGCACCGCCACGTCTACATGATCGATCTGCCCGGCTACGGCCGCAGCGACTGGCCGCAGGACTTCTCCTATTCCATTCCCGACGAAGCCAACGCCGTCGTCGCCTTCATGGATGCACTCGGCCTCAAGCAGGTGGACCTTGCTGGCTGGTCGATGGGCGGCTGGATTGCGCAGCGGATAGCCCTCGATCACCCCGATCGCATCAAGCGCCTCATGCTCTTCGACAGCGCCGGCCTGAAGAGCCGTCCGGAGTGGAACACCGATCTCTTCGTGCCCACCTCCGCGCAGG
Organism: Occallatibacter riparius; assembly: GCF_025264625.1. NCBI lineage: Bacteria > Pseudomonadati > Acidobacteriota > Terriglobia > Terriglobales > Acidobacteriaceae > Occallatibacter > Occallatibacter riparius. The sequence goes on along the minus strand of NZ_CP093313.1, from coordinate 5,387,867 downwards.
AACTCGACGATTTGGACAAGCTCCTGATGCCAAATCCGCCTGAGGTCCCCAGATTCATCGCGCGCGATATTCTGCGCTATTCGCACGAACACAGGTGGGTCATGCGCCGCGCGCTCGATTCCATGCTGACGGGCAAGGACACGACAGATGAGCAGTTGCTGACGTTGAAGATGCCAGTTCTGATTGTGTGGGGCGGGGAAGACCACATCATGCCCGTCGCGAACGGCGAGCAGATGCACCGGCTCATTCCGCAGTCGCAGTTCGAGGTTATCCCCGGCTGCGGACATCTCGCGCCCGTCCAATGCTACAACCAGGTCGGGCCGAAGGTCACAGCGTTTCTGCAGAAATAGCGCAAAGCAAAGCCCGGATCTCGTGCAAGATCCGGGCTCATTGTTGAAGTTGTGATTGAACTACACGCCGATGACTGCGCAGAGCTCCTTCACAGCCGCCGCGCTCTTCTTCAGCGCCGCATCTTCCTCAGGAGTGAGCTTGATCTCAATGATCTTCTCCAGACCCGCCGCGCCCAGCTTGCACGGAACGCCGATGTAGTAGCCCTCGATGCCGTATTCGCCCTGCAGATACGCCGCGCAGGGAAGGATCTTCTTTTTGTCCTTGAGAATCGCCTCAACCATCTCCACCGTCGCCGCGCTGGGAGCGTAATAGGCGCTGCCGGTCTTCAGGTACTTCACGATCTCCGCACCACCGTCGCGCGTGCGCTGGATCAACTGCTCCAGGCGCGCGGGCTCAATCAGCTCGGTGAGCGGGATACCTGCAACCGTTGAGTAGCGTGCCAGCGGAACCATCGTGTCGCCGTGGCCGCCGAGCACGAACGCCGTAACGTTCTCCACGCTCACGTTCAGCTCTTCTGCGATAAACGTGCGGAACCGCGCCGAATCCAGAACGCCTGCCATGCCAATCACGCGCTCGCGGTTGAATCCAGCCTGGCGGAACGCGGCCTGCGCCATCGCATCCAGCGGATTCGAAACGATAATCAGGATCGCCTCAGGCGACTGCGCAACCACCTTCGCAACCACGTCGGACATGATCTTGAAGTTGGTGTGTAGCAGGTCGTCGCGGCTCATGCCCGGCTTACGCGGAATGCCGGCAGTGATGATCACAATGTCGGAGTTCGCTGTCGCGGCGTAATCATTCGAGCCCACCACATGCACATCGCGCTTCTCAATCGGCATGGCCTCGAGCAGGTCGAGCGCCTTGCCCTGCGGCACGCCGTCCACCACATCAATCAACACAACATCGGCCAGCTCTTTCGAAGCGATCCAGTGGGCCGCAGTGGCGCCCACGTTGCCGGCGCCGACAATAGAAACCTTCTTACGCATGATTTTCTCCCTTAGCTGCTAGCTTCTAGCTGCTAGCTCCTGGCTGTGTCGTGCGAACCGGCTGTCCGTCATTTCATGAAATGAGCTAGAAGCTAGTGGCTAGGAGCTAGAGGCTGCCTTTTACATGTTTCCAATGATCCGCGTAGCGAACTCGCTGGTGCCCACCTTCGTGGCGCCCGCGGTCTGCCGCTCGAAATCATAAGTGACAAACTTCTGCTGGATCGTCTTCTCCATCGCGTTCTCAATCATCTTGGCTGCTTCCTTCCAGCCGATGAAGTCGAGCAGCATCACACCGGAGAGGATCACCGACCCTGGATTGATGACGTCCTTATCCGCATACTTCGGCGCCGTTCCGTGCGTAGCCTCGAAGACCGCGTAGCCATCGCCGATGTTCGCGCCCGGAGCTATCCCGAGCCCGCCCACCTGCGCAGCGGCTGCGTCCGAGATGTAGTCGCCATTAAGGTTCGACGTGGCCAGGATCGAGTAGTCGGACGGGCGAATGATGATCTGCTGGAAGATCGAGTCGGCGATGCGATCGTTCACCAGGATCTTCTGCTTCCATGCGCCGTTGCCATGCGTCTTGCCAATGGAGTCGAGCGTCTGCTTGATCTCCGCGTAAAGCGCATCGCGGAAGGCCTGGTTTCCGAACTCGAGGCCCGGCTCGATCAGTGCCGCATTCTCTTCGATGGTGATGTTCGGGTTGGCGTCCACGTTGCCGAGAATCCAGCTCTCGCGTTCGGTCACGCAGTGCTCGCGGAACTCCTCTGTAGCGACCTCGTAGCCCCACTCGCGGAAGGCACCCTCGGTGAACTTCTGAATGTTGCCCTTGTGCACCAGGGTCACGGTCTTGCGGCCGCTCTCGAGCGCGTGCTTGATGGCATAGCGCACCAGGCGCTTCGTGCCGAAGATCGAAATCGGTTTGATGCCAACGCCTGAATCCTCGCGGATGCGCTTCTTGGTGTTGCCCAGCATCTCGGTGTTCAGGAAGCTGATGAGCTTGGCCGCATCCGGCGTGCCCTGCTTGAACTCGACGCCCGAATACACGTCCTCAGTGTTCTCGCGGAAGATGACGATGTCGACCTTCTCAGGATGCTTCACGGGGCTCGGCACGCCCTGGTAGTAGCGCACCGGGCGCACGCAGGAGTAGAGGTCCAGGATCTGGCGCAGCGCCACGTTTAGCGAGCGGATGCCACCGCCCACCGGCGTCGTCAGCGGTCCCTTGATGGAAACGCGCAGGTCGCGCGCCGCATTCACGCTGTCGTCGGGCAGCCAGTTGTTGAACTGGCGATAGGCCTTCTCGCCGGCGTAAATCTCGAACCACTTGATGCTGCGCTTGCCGCCGTAGGCCTTTTCCACGGCTGCGTCGAACACGCGCTGCGAAGCCTTCCAGATGTCGCGGCCCGTGCCGTCGCCTTCAATGAAAGGAATGATGGGATTGTCAGGGATAGTGAACTGGCCGTTCGCGTACTGGATGGGCTGCCCGTCTTTGGGGAGTTCGAGCCCGTTATAGGTGCTTTGCATGTTGTCGGTGGATTCCTTCCGTGGGTTCAAAGGGAAGGCTAACACCTCAAATTTAGGAGTGACAAATTGGGCTTCCGCCTTTGCGGTCGCAAATATCGGGTGCCCCGTCCAAGCTCTGCTTGGGCGGGAGAGTTGTGCCCAGGGGGAATGACTCGGCTTTATCGCGCCTGCGCCTGACCCGCCAAATTATCTCCATCAAACTTTGGAATCCCGAAATGCCCGCGCAGATGCAGCAGATCTATCGGGCTCAAATCTCCGGCCACAGTCACCAGCGTCACCGACTTGGGCGTCTCCGCCAGCACCACCGCGCCGCGCACATTCACGCCATCCATCACCACCCACACATCGGTATTGCCGTTGTGCACAGGACCGCCGTGGCTGGTGCTGGTCACCACGTGCTTCCAGCCGCGCAGATGGTATGCTTCGCGAATCGAAGTGACGGCATTTTCGTCGGGCACGCCCATATCGCCAAACTTCAGCATGTGCACGCTCAGGCCATCAAGGTGACCAATCGCCTGTTTTGTGGGCTCGTCATCCCCGGCCAGCGCTCCCCCTGCGGCGTGCAGCATGTTGCGGTCGAGCGTGAAGCTGTTCTTCACCGCGGCCTGCTGGGCCAGAAACCCAAGCGCCGGCGGAGTCCAGTCAAGCACCACCGGATTCTCACTTTGTACAGCGGATGGCGGAGGGCCCTGGGACCAGGCGGTGAGTGAGAAAGCGACGACGGCTGCGCAGGCGAGGATCCGGTACTTCATATAGACCTGAAACGCTCGCTGCATTCAAATGTTGCGCAGTTTCGCCAATCAAAATTCGACGGTCGCCCGTCACCGCAGGGAGGCCCAGCGGCCAGAATCGGCTCACATTGTGAACGGGAGGATAAATTCGGCGCCGCTGCGGTCCTGTTGCCGGTCTGGATGCGATACACTCAATCGGGAATCTCTCGCAAGAAACGTCATTTTTCGCCTCATGGAGGGTACATAGAAATTGGGAAAGAGCATGGTCCCAAAGAAGTTGTTTTTCACCAAGGGCGTGGGCAAACACAAGGAGCGGTTGACCTCCTTTGAGCTCGCCCTCAGGGATGCGGGCATCGCTAGCCAGAACTTGGTGCGCGTCAGCTCCATCTTTCCGCCGCGCTGCAAAATCATCACGCGCAAGGAAGGCCAGTCTCTTCTCAACCATGGCGAAGTTGTGTTCGCGGTCATCGCGGAGAACTCCACCCGCGAGGCCCACCGTCTCTGCGTGTCGAGCATCGGCGTTGCCATTCCCGCCGACAAGGATACCTACGGCTACCTGAGCGAGCACCACAGCTTCGGCGAGACCGAGGACCAGGCCGGCGAATACGCCGAAGAGCTGGCGGCTGAAATGCTCGCCACCACGCTCGACGTCGACTTCGATCCCGACAAGAGCTGGGACGAGAAGAAGGAGATCTACCGCATCTCCAACAAAATCGTTCGCACCAGCAACATCACGCAGTCGGCCGTGGGCGACAAGCGCGGTCTGTGGACCACTACCATCGCCGCCGCGGTGCTGATCCTCGACGAAGACTAATTCCGCTTCAGGCGGACCAGGCAACGGGCCAATTCCGCCGCAGCGGAGTTGGCCCGAACCGTGTTTAGACCGAAGAACCGAAGGGGCTCAATGGCGAACTCACGCAAATACAAAATCGGCCTGGTGCAGATGAGCATGGGCCCCGATCCGGAAGCGAACCTGGCCACTGCCATTCGCCACGTGCGCGATGCCGCAAAGCGCGGCGCGCAGATCGTGTGTCTGCCGGAGTTGTTCCGCGCGCAGTATTTCTGCCAGCGTGAAGACCTGCGGCTCTTCGATCTCGCCGAGCCGATTCCCGGCCCTTCGACGCAGGCCCTGGGCGAAGTCGCCCGTGAAGAACGCATCTCCATCGTCGCTTCGCTGTTCGAGCGCCGCGCCCCCGGCCTCTATCACAACACCGCCGTGACTCTCGACGCCGAAGGCAAGATCGCCAGCGTGTATCGCAAGATGCACATACCTGACGATCCGCTCTATTACGAGAAGTACTACTTCACGCCCGGCGACCTGGGCTTCCGCGCCGTGGACACGCCGCAGGGCCGCATCGGCACGCTCGTCTGCTGGGACCAGTGGTACCCAGAAGGCGCGCGACTCACAGCCATGCAGGGGGCTGAGGTGCTCTTTTATCCCACGGCCATCGGCTGGCACCCGGCGGAGAAGGAAGAATTCGGCACGGCGCAATATGAAGCCTGGCAGACCATTCAGCGCGCCCATGCCATCGCCAACGGCGTCTACGTTGCAGCGGTAAATCGCGTAGGCCACGAGACCGGCGATGTGCTGGGCAATCGCGTCGAAGGCCCTGGCCTCGAGTTCTGGGGCGGCAGCTTCCTTGCCGATCCATTTGGCCGCATCATCGCCAAGGCGTCACATATGGATGAAGAGATCCTGATTGGCGAAATCGACGTAGCGCTGATGGAGGAAACCCGCCGCAACTGGCCCTTCCTCCGCGACCGCCGTATCGACGCATACGCGCCCATCACCGCGCGCTTCCTCGATCCTCTCTAGATTTGTCATCCTGAGCGAAGCGTAGCGCAGTCGAAGGACCTGCTTTTCGGATCTTAAGTTCCGCCACCAACCCCTCCGTGCCCCATCCTTTCCGCGCCTTTGCGGAAAGGGTGGGAGAGCACTAACCTGAACCAATCAGGAATCCATGAACGAAACCCCAGACCAACTCGGTTACCGCATGCCCGCCGAATGGGAGCGCCACGACGCCACCTGGCTCGCCTGGCCCCACAACCCTGAAGACTGGCCCGGCAAATTCCAGCCCATCCCCTGGGTCTACGCGGAAATCGTCCGCCTGCTCTCCTACCGCGAGACGGTCTACATCGCCGTGCAAAACGCCGCTGAGCAGCGCCGCGCCGAGAACATCCTGACACGCGCACACGCCAACTGCGCCAACGTCGAGTTCCACCAATGGATGACCGACCGCGTGTGGACCCGCGACTCCGGCCCCATCTTCGTGCGCAACGCCGAAGGCCACGTCGCCGTCACCAACTGGAAGTTCAACGCCTGGGCCAAGTATGATGACTGGCACAACGACGATCAGCTCCCCAACCGCGTCGCAGCCCTGCTCGCCCTGCGCCAGTGGGAACCCATAATCGAGGTGAACGGCGAGCGCCGCAAAGTCGTCCTCGAAGGCGGCTCCATCGACACCAACGGGCAGGGAATTCTCCTCACCACGGAAGAGTGCCTCCTGAGCGAAGTGCAGCAGCGCAACCCAGGCGTGAGCCGCGAGCAGCTTGAAGGCGTGCTGCACGACTATCTCGGCATCGACCAGGTCCTCTGGCTCAACCGCGGCATCGCCGGCGACGACACACACGGCCACGTCGACGACATTACGCGCTTCATCGCGCCCGACATCATCATCACAGCCGTAGAGCCCAACACCGACGACCCCAACCACGAACCGCTGGCCGAAAACCTCGATCGCCTGAAAGCCGCCCGCACACCCGACGGCAAGCAGTTCAACATCATCGAACTGCCGATGCCGAAGCCGGTGTTCTTCCGCAAGCAGCGCCTGCCTGCCAGCTATGCCAATTTCTACATCGCCAACGGCCTGGTGCTGATGCCCACCTTCCACGACCCCAGCGACCGCATCGCCCTCGGCATCCTGGCAGAGGCCTTCCCTGATCGCGAGGTCATCGGCATCCACGCCGTCGACCTCGTCTGGGGACTCGGCACACTCCACTGCATGACCCAGCAGCAACCGGCAGATCTCCCTGCTCATCCAGCCGGTGGTGCGGCTTCCGAATCCCGGTAAACTTGTCATTCTGAGGAGCGGAGTGACGAAGAACCTGCTTTGCATCCTCAGCGTTCCACTGAAACTCCATGGAAGCCACTGAATCGTGATCACCGACCTCGAAGCCATGTATGCCGCCCTCGAGCAAGCCGGCCTCGCCGCCGAGGCCGGCGAAGTCCCAATCGGCGCTGTCGCCGTTTACAACGGCGCAATCATCGCCCGCGGCCAGAACCGCGTCATCCGCGACCAGGACCCCACCGCTCACGCCGAAATCGTCGCCCTCCGCGCCGCCGCAACCGCACTCGGCAACTACCGCCTCAACGGTGTCACCCTTTACGTCACCCTGGAGCCCTGCGCGATGTGCGCCGGCGCCATGATCCACGCCCGCATCGACCGCCTCGTCTACGCCGCCATTGACCCCAAGGCGGGCGCCGCCGGCTCCGTGCTCGAAGTCCTCAACCACCCCCGACTCAACCACCAGATGCAGGTAGAGCAGGGAATTCTCGCCGAGGACTCCGCCGAACTCCTCCGCAGCTTCTTCCGCGAGCGGCGCAGCTAGCGCCGAGTCAGCGCCCGGATCCGATCCGCCTGCTCCGGCCACTTCGCCGCCAACTCCGCATGGGACCCACTCACGTAATCGGCATAATCAAACCCCGGCGAAACCGTGCAGCCCAGCAGAGCCACCTTGCCGTCGCCAATCAGCCGCGTGCCCTGCCACACCCCGGCCGGCACCACCACCTGAACCTGCTCTCCGGCAGCCAGATCCTGGCCTAGCCGCACCACCCTCGACTCCCGCGACGGCCACAACTGCAGCATCTCCACCGGATCGCCCAGGTAGAAATGAAACACCTCGTCCGACGAGAGCACGTGCATCTCGCTGAAGGTGCCCGTTTCCAGCAGGTAATAGATCGCGGTCCCGCTGGCCCGTTCCCCCTGCGGAGCCGGGCATCGCACCCTGGAAACCCACGTCTGGCGGAACGATCCGCCCTCGCGAGGGTGCGGTTCCAACTGCAGAAGCTGCTTGATTTCAGTGGCTGTCATGTTCAAATCATCCTAAATCGCTGACTCCATACCAGAATCTGAATCGACGCCAACCCCCGCGGCATCGTAACCTAATGAAAAGGAACAAACTCTTCCGGGCTCAACTTGCAACCAACTGAGTGGGAGCGAGCAGAGCCGGGGAGTGCGTACCAGACCCTTCCGGCAAACCCGTATAGAACCCCTGGGAGACGAGTCGGATGGGCGCAGATGAGCAAGGTGCAATTCCAGCAATGACTGTAACGATGTACACCGCGGCATGGTGCCGTGACTGCCGGGCCGCCAAGCAGTTCCTCGAGACGCACGGCATCGCCTACACCGAGATCAACGTCGACGCCGACCCGGCCGCCTCCGATGAGGTCATTCGCCACGTCGGCAAGCGCGCCATTCCGCAGCTCGTCATCGATGGCGAGTGGTTCCAGCCTTACCGGCCGGGCCGAGGCCTGCTCTACGACGAACTCTACGAGCGCTTCGGAATCGTCCGCAACGGCACTCGGTAAACCTTTTACAATCGAGAGTTGGCCTGTCCGCGGCCTCCGTTCGCAGCAACGGCCGCGCACGGGCATTCGTGTGCACGTGAGGAGAGAGCTTTGATCGATCGTTATACCCGCCCGGCCATGGGCCGCATCTGGACCGAAGAGAACAAGTACCGCTGCTGGCTGCAGGTCGAGTCGGCCGCCAGCGCCGTGCTCGCCGAAGACGGAGTCATTCCCGCCGCCGCTGCTAAGGCCATCGAGGAGAAGGGAAGCTTCTCCGTCGCCCGTATCCAGGAGATCGAAGCCGAAGTCAAGCACGACGTCATCGCCTTCACGACCGCCGTATCGGAGAGCCTCAAGCAGCAGGGCCTCGGCGAGGAGTCGCGCTGGCTGCACTACGGCCTCACCTCCAATGACATTGTCGACACAGCCCAGGCCCTTCAGATCAAGGAAGCCTCGTCGCACATTCGCAATGGCCTTGAAGCGCTGCTTGAAGTCCTGAAGCGCCGCGCCCTCGAATTCAAGCACACCCCCACCATCGGCCGCACCCACGGCATCCACGCCGAGCCCACCACCTTTGGACTCAAGCTGCTCAACTGGTACGCCGAAACGCAGCGCGACCTCGCCCGCTTCGACGCCGCAGCCGAAGACATGCGCGTCGGCAAGCTCTCCGGCGCCGTCGGCACCTTTGGCCATCTCAAGCCCGAGCACGAAGAACGCATCTGCGCCCGACTTGGCCTTCGCCCCGATCCGATCGCCACGCAGGTCATCCAGCGCGACCGCCACGCCGCCTACATCTCGGCGATCGCCATCATTGGCAGCACGCTCGACAAGATCGCCGTCGAAGTCCGCCACCTCCAGCGCACCGAAGTCCGCGAGGCGCAGGAGTACTTCAGCGAAAAGCAGAAGGGCTCCTCGGCCATGCCGCACAAGAAGAACCCCATTACCAGCGAGCAGATCAGCGGCCTCGCCCGCGTCCTTCGCGGCAACGCGCAGGCCGCTTTCGAAAACGTGGCCCTCTGGCACGAGCGCGACATCTCGCACTCCAGCGTCGAGCGCGTCATCTTCCCCGACTCCACCATCCTCACCGACTACCTGCTCGCCAAGACGACAGACCTCATCAACCGCCTGCTCGTCTACCCCGAGCGCATGAAGAAGAACCTTGAGTCTACGGGCGGCCTCATTTTCTCGGGGCAACTGCTGCTCGACCTCGCCGAAGCCGGCATGCTCCGCGAAGACGCCTACCGTCTCGTCCAGTCGCACGCCATGCGCTCCTGGAAAGAAGACCTCATCTTCCGCGACGAAGTAGCGAAGGACGAAAGGATTAAATCGCTCCTGAGTCCCGAAAAGCTGGCGAAGACATTCGACTACACACGCCAACTCGGCAATGTGGATGCGATCTTCAAGAGGGTTCTAGGGGAGTGACGAACGCCTCGAGCCTTAGCTTTCCAGCGGATTGACCCACTTCAGCCCTGGAAACCGCGCAAAATCTCGATCTGTCGTGTAGAGAGTGCCGCCATTTTCCACCGTGAGCGCAGCCAGTTCTGCATCTGTCGCCAATGGGCCGGTCGCTTTCCCCTCCACTAGCATGCGTCGGAAGAAGGCCCAGTGGCGTTCCATTGGAGCGAGCAGATGGACCGCGGGTAGTCCAACCCAATCATCGACGATGGCTGCTGCCTCCTCAGTCGTAAATCGCTCGCCGGGCAGCCGAGTATTGGTCAGGATCCGAACGAAGGCGGAGATGGTTTGCCAGGGAAGGCCGATCGCCTCGGTGCCGGAAAAAACCTCTTCAATCCATCGCCGGGCTTTGGCGTGGTGTGAGGACGAACTGTCGTAGGCGTAAAGCAGCAAGTTCGCGTCGACTACGATCACTTGTGGTCTGGTCCTTCGAGTTGCTCAAGTAGAGCCGAGACGTTGTCGTAGCTCTGTCCCGCGGCCAGGCCCATTGCGCGCGGCCTCACCTTGAAGGCGCGCACGGTCTTTGGCTGCCGTGCGTGGGCGAGCCCAAGGCTGAGAAGCCTGTTTACCACGACTTTGAATGGTTTACCCGAGCGGCGAACTTCCTGCTCCAGGAGCATTGCGATATCATCGTCGATGGAGAGGGTGGTACGCACATCATGATGGTATCTCGGAAGGCATCATGATGTCAAACCGTCGAAATTAGGAATGTCCGCTTTCGGTCCGTGAGTCATGATTGATAACGTTTGTTGAGTAAAGAGGATGTGCATGAGATTCACGGCCGGTGTCTTATTCGCGATTTGCAGTGTGGCTGCTCTCGGACAGCAGCCGTCCATCCAACCCGCAGACGCCTTGAACAAGCTCGCCTTCATGCAGGGCAACTGGATCGGCAAGCAGAACTTCAACACCGACGGCGGCCCCGCCACGGTCGGCGACGCCACCGACCGCATTGAACTCGGCATCGCCGGCAAGTACTTATGCGAGATGCTCTCCACAACCCTGCCCGGCCGCAAGCCCACCGACACACGCCACTTCATCTCCTACGACAAGCAGACCGGCAAATACACCGCGTGGTGGTTCAACGACACCTCCTACCACCCCACGCAATTCTCAGGCGACCTGACCGGCAACAAACTCGTCCTGATGAGCGACGCCTCCGCGCTCGGGCCAGTTCTGCGCGCCACCTATGAAAACCCCACCCCCGACAAGCTAACCTTCCAGGTAGAGATGAAGAACGGCGACAAGTGGACAAGCTTGTTTCTCACGACCTATACGAAGGACGCTGCCCCAGCTCATTGAGCTGAGAGCCTGGAGCTAGGAGCTAGAAGCTTGGAACTCACCTTAGCCATCACCGGCGCCTCCGGCGCAATCTTCGCCCGCGAAGCGCTCCGCGCTCTCGAAGCTGACGACCGCGTTACCCGCGTTCATTTCGTCGCCACCGACAACTCCCTTCGTGTCATTGCTGAGGAACTGGGAGAGAGTGGCCGCACGCAGTGCCTCGAGAAGCTCCTCGGCGCCGCCCCGCGCAAAACCACGCAGCACGCCGACGCCAACATCGGCGCATCCATCGCCAGCGGCAGCCATCCCTCTGACGGCATGATCATCCTGCCTTGCTCCATGGGCACGCTCGCCTCCATCGCTAACGGCCTGGCCGACACCCTCATCGCCCGCGCCGCCGACGTGACCCTAAAAGAACGCCGCCCGCTCATCCTCTGCGTGCGCGAGACGCCGTTCAACCGCATCCATCTGCGCAACATGACGCTTGCGGCCGAAGCTGGCGCAGTCATCTTTCCCGTGATCCCCGCGTTCTACTTCAAGCCAGTCGATTCCACCGAAATGGCGCGCCAGTTCGTCTATCGCGTCCTCGCGCACATCGGCCTGCGCCAGAGCGACGCCTACATCTGGAAGCCCGACGAGTAGCTTTAGTTAGCTGACCGCGTCAGAGTCAGCACGGTAATATCGTCTTCCTGCCCGAACGCCACCGCGGCCTCTGACGCCTTCACCGCATCCGCATCGGACGCGAACAGCTCGTTCAGCCGTTCGAAGCTGAAGATTTCCCCCGAAGGCGAGCGCGCCTCGAGCAGACCGTCCGTATAGAGGCTGCATCGATCGCCAGGATGGAGCCGGATCGTCACTTCCTCGTAGCTCGTCGAAGGATCGATTCCCAGCGGCAGCGCCCCAGGCAAATCAATCTCTTGTCCCTTGATATAGGGCGACGGATGGCCAGCGCTCGCAATCGTGCATCGGCCATCGCCATCGAGTCTCAGCGCCAGGCAGGTCGTGAATCCCCCCTGCAGCCGCCCGTAGAGCCGCCGGCTCAATCCGGCAAGAATCTCTGCCGGACTGGCGGATATTTCCGCCAGCGTGCGCACCGCGCCCACAATCATCGAAACAGCCATGGCCGCGCGCAGTCCTTTGCCGCTCACGTCCCCCAGCACAATCAGCGTCGAACCTGCAGCCGCCCCCTCCAGCGGAATCACCTGGAAGAAGTCGCCGCCAACCTCAAGTGCCGGGTGGTATGCCGCCGACATGGTGAACCCCGGCAGCGTCGGCGGCTTTTCCGGAATCAGCACCTGTTGCAGTTCGCGCGCGCTGGCCAGCTCCTGCTCCAATACTGCCTTGCGCATCTGCTGATCGCGCGCATATCGGTAGACCGCATACACAATCGAGAAGAAGAGCAGCAGATCCAACACGGTTTGGGCGGAGAAGTACGCCGGGCCCAGGTGAAAGAGCGGTCCGGCGAGACGCTGCCCAAGCTTCCAGTGTGTAAACCTCTGTCCCTGTGACACAGTAGCCATGACCACGGCCAACAGCTGCGAGAGCGATGCACTCGCAGCCACGATCCACCGCGCCGAATCCAGCTTCTGCCGAAAACCGAACGCTGCCAGCACCAGCAGAAACAGATCGCACGGCTCCACGATCAGGGTAAAGACTGCATCAATCCACTGGCCGCTCTGTTCGGAGATCCAGCCCGGCGGAACAAAGCTGAGGCACCCATCCAGAAAAGCGGTAATCAGAGCCACAACCGCCAGGATCTTCGCCCATCGCACCAGCCGCGGCCGGCTTCGCAGGTTCAGCAGATCGATCAGCAGGAACCAGAGCGCAACATTCCGCAACTCCCACAGCACTTGCACAGCAAATTGCGTCACATTCGCAGAAACTGGCAGGCGCATCAGGTACACCGACGACCAGACGACAGGGCACAACATGAACACCGACAGCCACACCAGCAACAGGTCTTGCCGCCTTCGCAACCAGAACACCAGCGCGGATACCGCGACCAACACATAGAGCAGATCCAGCGCATTGCTATACATGGAGCTGCGCAGGAAGTTATAGTTCCAGGCACCTATCCACGCCGCAATCGACTCCCGCTCCCCAATCAGCGGCGTCTCGGTCAGGCCTCCCACCTCGCCGGCGGAACTGCTGCCTAGCGGGCTCTTCCAAACTCTTATGGCGAGCGTTCCGTCCGATACATCGGGCAGATCGAAAACCGTCGGCGCGTTCAGCGCCGGCCACGAGGCATGTGGGGGCAGGCGTCCATATCGTCCCGCCAGTCTGCCGTTCCAATAAACCTCGCAGGCATCGGAGATAGACGGCAGCACGAGTTGATAGCTCGGCTCAGACCCTGCCGCCGGCACAATATGCAGATGCAACCGGTACCACGCATATCCGCTATACGCGTAATGCCCCTGCGCACCCCATGGCCGGTCCGGCTGGATCGTCTCCCACCCGTTCTGTCCCGCCGTATCTTCGATCCCGGGTTGCGCCCACTGCAGATCATCGCCAATGTGGAACTGCCACGCGCCATCCAGCGGAGCGGTTCCTTTGCCTAGCCCCTCGATGCTCAGCACACGCGCCGGGGCGGCGCCCAGTGCAAAGGCGTGAACTGCGGCAAAAACTAGAACCACAAAGCAAAGGAGAAGCCGGATGCGCATGTTGCCAGAATTGTACCGGTACTGCACCTACCGCGCATCACGGGCGCCGCCTTCGCTTTATCGCAGAAGCATTCGTCAGCTCTTAGGCTCAGTCAGCTTCAGTTGCTCGGTATCAAGGTTGTCCTTGGCCTCGCACTTGTCGTTGAAGATCATCGTTGTGCGATCGGCCTCGCTGAAGGGCTTCCACTTTGGCAGGCCCTTCACATTCGGATCGCCCGTGCGCGCGAAAGCAATCCACGCGTCGCTCATCTTTTCCGCCAGCGCGCGCGCCGCCTCGCCGTCGCCCGTCATGCGATCGCACCGCGTCGTGTTGTTGAACACAAATGCAATCTCCGAGCAGTGGAACGCCATGGGCCGCCCGTTCAGCACCGGAGTCTGCCACGCAAACTGGTAGCAGTAAGCAGGAGCGGCTTTCTGCGCGGCCTTTTGCTTGCACTGCTCCACCACATTGCGCCTTACGCCCGACGTCGCAATCACGCTCCACAACTGGAACGGATTCGCATTCGGATAGAGCTGCTTATACGACGCGATCACCTGCCCGCCGCGCTCCTTGTACGCATCGGCAGCGCGCTTCTCCAACTCCTCCTTCGTCATCTCGAACGCTTCAGGCCGGCCGATCGCGTTGGTGAACTCATTCAGCGTGCTTCCCGCTAGCAGCGGTACGGACGCTGACAGTGGCGATGCCTGCGGATCAAACGGATGCTGTGCAACAACGCGCCCGTCCATCACCGGATACCAACCCGGCCGCTCTGACATGCTGCGAAAATTGACCACCCCCGTCAACCGCGGCGCCCTCGTAACCTTCACCGCCGCAGCTTCCAGATCCGCAATAGGAATCTCGTGCAGCTTCTCCACGGAACCCTTATCCAGGTTCAGCTCCTTCAGCAGCGCGGCAGCAGTAGCGCGCGAAACCTCTTCGTTCCCCACGCGAAGTGTTGATCCGCTCTCCACAATCGCGCGATGAAACAGCCCCTTCGCCGCAGGCATCGCCATCAAAGTCGAGACCTTGCCACCCCCACCCGACTGCCCGAAAATCAACACGGTCCCGGGATCGCCGCCGAAGTTCCCGATGTTGTCGCGAACCCACTCCAGCGCGGCGACAATGTCCAGCATCCCCACATTCGCGGAGTCGGCGTACTGCGATCCGTACTCCGTCAGATTCAGATAGCCGAACACGTTCAGCCGATGATTGATGCTGACCACCACCACGTCCCCGCGGCGGCTCAGGTTCTCGCCGTCGTACGAAGGCAGCTCCTGTCCCGATCCCGCGGTGTATCCGCCGCCGTGCAGCCACACCATCACTGGCCGCTTGCGGTGGTCCAGCCCCGGTGACCACACGTTCACGCGCAGGCAGTCCTCGCCCGGCTGGCCGTCATCCCAATTGAACAGCCATGCTTCCTCGTCATTCGCCCAGCCTGTGCGTGCGGGCTGCGGGCACACCTGCCCATAGGTGAGGGAACTGCGCACTGCCGTCCAGGGCTTCGGCTTCTGCGGCGGCATAAACCGCGCAGCGCCAGCCGTCGTCGCCGCATACGGAATTCCTTTGAACGTGAAGATGCCGTTGCGTGAGGAGCCGCGTACCTTGCCCGATGCGGTTTCAACAACGGCGTAATCGGCATTTGCTACAACCCGGTCGCCGGTGGCCGGCGCGGCTGCGGGATAGTCGGCAAGGGCATGGCCCGCGCGAGGCAGCGCCCCGGCGGCAGCGGCAAGGGCAGAATTGGTGAGAAGACTACGGCGAGACAGCATTCAATCCTCCACTGGTCTTGGAACGGAAACCATACTACTCGGACCAATCGGAATACGACCTATTGAAGTGCAAACGAAGCAGTGAATTTCGCGCACCCGCTCTGCTGTCACAGCTGCTTTTGCCTTTGCTTTTCTTGCTGTCATTCCCGAAGGGAATCTGCTGTTCCCGCCCCACAAATTTGTCAATCTGAGCCGAAGGCGAAGAACCCGCTTTTCCCCTGGGTGCCCCCGGTCCCTCGCCTTTGGGGACCGGGGAGTGAAGCAACTGCCCATTTGACACGCTGACAGGCGCACCCTGATACTCAAAGGCGATGCGAACCAACAGCAATCACGCGCGGGAGGCCATGGCCATGGCCATGTGTATGTGCATGAGCGGCGGACCCGTCCGTGCGGCTGAGACCCGAATGCGGTAACGCAGACGATCTTGAGCAAGCGGCCCGGGTCCGATAGGATTCGGGCCGAGTTGTTTGCGCCCAAATCCCCAACGCGAGCACCCATACCGAGATCCGGCGCCGTGGCTTCCCCCTATGAACCCACGCCCAACCACTGATTGAAGGAGCGAGAAGAATGCCTGAGGAAAAAAAGCAACAGCTTGCCACCCTTGCCGTGCATGCCGGACAAACCCCCGATCCTGCCACCGGGTCCCGCGCGGTGCCCATCTATCAGACCACGTCCTACCTGTTCCAGGATGCCGATCACGCCGGCCGCCTCTTCGCCCTTCAGGAATTCGGCAACATCTACACCCGCATCATGAACCCCACCACCGATGTGTTCGAGAAGCGCGTGGCCGCCCTCGAAGGCGGCGCGGCTGGGCTTGCGGTTGCGTCGGGGCAGGCGGCCGAGACGCTCACCATCACAACGCTCGCCGCAGGTGGCGACGAAATCATCTCCACCACCTCGCTCTACGGCGGCACCTACAACCTCTTCCACTACACGCTGCCGCGCCTCGGAATCAACGTCAAGTTCGTCGACTCCGATGACTTCGACGGCCTGCGCGCCGCCATCAGCGACAAAACGCGCGCGGTCTATGCCGAAACCCTCGGCAACCCCAAACTCGACGTGACCGACATCGCGAAGCTGGCTGAGATCGCCCACGAGAACGGTCTGCCCCTGATCATCGACAACACCGCCACTTCCGCGGCACTTCTGCGCCCCATCGAGCATGGCGCGGACATCGTGATCAACTCGGCGACAAAGTTCCTGGGCGGCCACGGCAACAGCATTGGCGGCGTCATCGTCGATGCCGGCAAGTTCGACTGGAAGGCGTCAGGCCGATTCAAGGAGTTTGTCGAGCCCGATCCGTCGTATCACGGTCTTTCCTACTGGGACACCTTCGGCCCCCTCTCGTTCATCCTCAAGGCCCGCATCCAGGGCCTGCGTGACACCGGTGCGGCACTCTCGCCGTTCAATGCCTTCCTCATCCTTCAAGGCATCGAGACCCTGCACCTGCGCATGGAACGGCACTCGCAGAACGCACTCGCGGTTGCGCGCCATCTTGAAGCGCATCCGGGCGTGGAGTGGGTACGCTATCCCGGTCTCGAGTCGAGCAAGTGGCACCAGCGTGCGAAGACCTATCTGCCCAATGGCCAGGGAGCGCTGCTTACCTTCGGCATCAAGGGCGGCTACGAAGCAGGGAAGAAGTTCATCAACTCACTCGAGCTCTTCTCCCTGGTGGCCAACATCGGCGACGCCAAGTCTCTCGTCATCCACCCGGCATCCACCACCCACCAGCAGCTATCCGACGAAGAACAGCGCGCTGCCGGAGTAACCCCAGAACTGGTGCGGCTTTCCATCGGCATTGAAGATATCCGCGACATCCTCGGCGATATCGATCAGGCCATTGAAGCTGCCAACGGAACCGCCTTCGAAGGTGAGACAGCGGCGGCGGGTCATAAGGCACAATGACAGTAATGTCCCAGGGCCAGAAAACCGCCGAAGAGGCGGGCAGCGCGCAGGCCGCGGCCGACACACCAGCCGAGCCGAAACCATCGCGCCCCGCCCCTCCCACTCCGACCTACGAAGGCGACTTCGTGATCGACGAGCACTTCATGCTCGAGTGCGGACGCACGCTCTCTGGCCTTACGCTGCACTACGCGGTGTACGGCCGACTGAACGCCGCGCGCGACAATGCGGTTCTGGTCTGCCATGCGCTCTCGGGGTCGGCGCTGGTGCACCAGTGGTGGCCTGAGGTCTTCGCGCCCGGCGCAGTGTTGTCCCTCGATCACGACTTCGTTATATGTATCAACCTGCTCGGGTCGTGTTATGGCTCGACAGGTCCTCTCTCCGTCAATCCTGAAACCGGCTCCCTCTACGGCCCCGAATTTCCCCTCATCTCCATCGCCGACAACGTCCGCGCCCAATCCCGCCTCCTCGATTCCTTAGGTGTCCGCCGTCTACGCCTGGTTATGGGCGGTTCCATGGGTGGAATGCAGGCTCTCGAGTGGACCGCTCTCTTTCCCGACCGCGTAGAGCGCGCCGTCGTCATCGGCGTGGCGCCGCTCGGAGCCATGGGAATTGCGCTGAATCACCTTCAGCGGCAGGCCATCCTGCGCGACCCCGAGTGGGTGGAAGGGAACTACCTTCCCCAGAAGCCACCCACCCGCGGACTCTCGCTGGCCCGCCAGATCGCCATGCTCAGTTACAAGTCCGCGCCGCTGTTCAACGAGCGTTTCGCCCGCAACCCCAACCGCAACGGCGAAGACCCCTGGGGCCTCGACGACTGCGGCGGCGGTCTCATCGGCGGACGCTTTGACATCGCGGGCTATCTCGACGAGCAGGGACGCCGCTTCGTCGATCGCTTCGACGCCAACTCCTATCTCGCCATCCTCCGCACCATGGACACCTGGGACCCGCTGCGCGGCGGCCGGTCTGCCCATGAGATCTTCGGCCAGATCAAAGCCCGCCTCACCTTCATCGGCATCAGTTCTGACACGCTCTTTCCGCCCGATTCGGTCAGGGAATTCGCCGAAACCATCCGCGCCGCCGGCGTCCACGCCGAGTACCGCGAAATGGTCAGCGACCACGGCCACGACGCCTTTCTAGCCGAACAGACGGAACTACTTCGGCTGCTCCAATAGAAAGCCACACAAACAATTCGCTGTGCGACTCATCCAAACGGATGGGAACTGTTGTTGCTCCCTTGGTGTCTAAGCCAGTATGCTCGGCGAAGATTGGCCTGGTGATGCAAAGCCAAGGGGGCAGTCGGGGGTACAGTTCGCAAAACATGTCAGCCAGCCAGGACCTCTGCGAAATGATTGGCCTGTGTTCTGCGAACGATTCGGTATGAAGAACTCTGGAACGAACGAGTGGTTCCGGACCATTGTGGTTAGCGGCGAGCCCTCCCCGGCACCGTCGCACGGGACCGGCGGCGCTGCCATCGGCGGAGCCGGACTGCGGCCAAATCTCTCTTATCCTTCACGTTCCCTTGTCAGACCCGGCAGGCCTTTCTATAATCCTTCCAACAACGCATCGGGAGCCGTGGTAACGCTTTCCTCACAATCGCGGGCAGACAACCGCAATACTCTGAACGGTTGCTTGTCAGCAGGCGAGTGCTTGAAGACCGATTTCCATCTTGAATTTTCCCAGGAGCACTAAATGAAGAAGTTAGTCATTGCGTCGGTGATGGCGCTTGCGAGCCTCAGCCTCGCACCGGCGCCCAAGGTTTATGCCCAGGACATTTCCATCAAGGATCCAGCTGAATACAACGCTTTCCAGATGTTCAGCTCGCAAAACGATCCCAAACAGAAAGTCGCTGCGGGTGAGAGCTTTCTGAAACAGTATCCGCAGAGCCAAGTCAAAAACCTGGTGCTCGACCAGATGATCGACGCCAGCCAGGCGGCCCAGGATCAGGCCTCCGTGGTCAAGTATGCAGGAGAGCTGCTTCAGGTTGATCCCAATAACCTGAAGGCTATCCTCTACTCGGTCGTGATCAAGAAGCAGCAGTGCAGCGCGGCCAACGGCTCTGACCAGGCCACATGCGATGATGCGGCTGCCATGGCGCAGAAGGGGCTCGCCCTCCAGAAGCCCGCCGCGATGGCGCAGCCAGAATGGGACAAGCTGACCCACGCCGCGTTCCCCATCTTCCACTCGGCAATCGCTCTCGACGACACCGTCAAGAAGGACTCCAAGGCTGCCCAGCAGGAGTACACCACCGAGTTGAAGTCCTATTCCGAGGACGAAGCAAAGTCCACCGGCCTCAATGACACCCTGTTGCTCGCCCAGGCCTATGCCCAGCCCGGCTCCTCGCAGGACCTGAAGCAAGCCATCTGGTTCTTCGCGCGCGTCTGGGCCCTCGCCCCGGCACAGTACAAGGCGCAGATCGAGCCCAAGCTCGAGTATTACTACAAGAAGTACCACGGTGGCCTCGACGGCCTCGATGAGATCAAGGCTAAGGCTGCGACCTCCGTATTCCCGACCGCGGACTACAATCCGCCTCCGGCCAAGAGCCCGCAGGAGCAGATCCACGATCTGATCGCCTCCACTCCGAACCTCGACACCCTCGCTCTCTCCGATAAGGAAACCATCCTCGGCGTGGGCTCCAAGGAAGACGCCGACAAGATGTGGGCAGTCCTCCAGGGCAAGCAGACCCAGGTTCCCGGCATCGTGATCTCCGCAACCGCCGACCAGGTTCAGGTCGCTGTCACGGAAGACGCCAAGGCTTCCAAGCAGGCCGACTTCATCGTCAACCTGAAGAAGCCCCTGACCGAAGCCGAACAGAAGATCGTTCAGCCTGGTTTCGAGTTCAAGTCAGCTCCGGATGCGATGCTGGTGGGCACCTACGACACCTACAAGCAACTCCCCGCCACTGACACCACCTCTGCCTCGGCGCAGGTCGTGCTGAAGGACGGCGAGTTCGTTCCCGCGGAGAAGAAGAAGGCTACGCCGGCTCACCATGCTCCCGCGGCACGCCGCCCCCGCCACTAAACGCAATTCAGTCTGGCGGCCACCAGCCGCCAGATTCAACTACCTGGGAAAAAACTAAGGGCAGCCCCTAACGGGCTGCCCTTTTCCTGTGCCTCAGTTTTATCTGTTCCCTGATCCCTGGTGCCTGTTCACTGTCTTTATCATTCCCCCAGCATGATGCGCCGAATAGAGCTCGCGCGCCCGGTTCTCTCATCGCACTCAATCAGCGCCGCGCACATCTTCGGATTTCCCTTCGCCGCCTCGAACTTCCCCGGCATCCCCGTCCGAAACCGGTGCAGCACCATGTCCGTCTCAACCCCGATCACGCTGTCGTACGGCCCGCTCATCCCCACATCCGTCTGGTAAGCCGTGCCCTTGTGCAGAATCCGCTCATCCGCCGTCGGAATATGCGTGTGCGTGCCCAGAACCGCCGTCACCCGCCCGTCCAGATGCCAGCCCATTGCGACCTTCTCGCTGGTAGCCTCCGCGTGAAAGTCGATCACGATCACCTTGGCCGACACACCCTCCAGCACCTTGTCGATCGCGCGAAACGGATCCTCCGTTCCCCCCATGAACACCTTGCCCATCAGGTTCACAACCGCGTAAGGGACCCCACCGGCAGTCACACCCGCGAACACGCCATGCCCGGGCACCCCGGGATAGTAGTTCACCGGCCGCAACACCCTCCGCGGATTCTCCTGACTGTCGGCCGGAACCGAGTTCAAATACTCGATCAGTTCCTTCTTGTCCCAGACGTGATTGCCCGTCGTCAGCACATCCGCGCCTAGCTCGAACATATCTTCGGCGATGCCCGGCGTCACGCCGAACCCGCCCGCGGCATTCTCCGCATTGATGATCGTCAAATCAACGCCGTAGTTTTCGCGCACGTGTCCCAGGTGCTCCGAGACAATTCGTCGCCCCGCGCTCCCGAAAATATCGCCAACAAAAAGTATGTTCAAAAAACGGCTCCTCGCTCCTGGCATTCTTCGCGGTGTCATCCCGAGAGTCCGCGCGCCTTCTTCAGCGGACCGAGGGACCTGCAGTTGTTTTTAGGCTCCCTTTCCAGCCGATTTTTCACGCCAGTCCACGATATATCTCCTCACGCGCTTCAACGTCTCCGCCGGCTGCGTCATCGTACCCAAACTGGATCTTGCATGATGGACAGATCTCGAGAGAACTTAGCCCTTGCGGACTCCAAGGCTCTTCTTCCAGATCCGGATATCCACATGCAGGACAAACAAAGCTCAAGGTTGCACCTGGGAAGGCACAGAACCATCGTGGCCTTCTTCCTCTGTGCCTTTGTCCCTTTGTCCCTCTGTCCCCGTCTTTCTCATGAGCGGAAACAGGATCACATCCCGAATCGACCTCGATCCCGTCAGCAGCATCGTCAGCCGATCGATCCCGATCCCTTCGCCACCCGTCGGCGGCAGCCCATACGCCAGCGCCCGCACATAATCCTCGTCCATCTGGTGCGCCTCATCATCGCCACGGCCACGCTCTTCCAACTGCTGCTCAAACCGCTTGTGCTGCTCCACCGGATCGTTCAGCTCGCTGAAGGCATTGCCCACTTCGAACCCGCCAATGAAGAACTCGAACCGCTCCACCCATTCCGGATCCTCGGGCTTCTGCTTCGACAGCGGCGACACCACAGTGGGGAAGTCGTAGATGATCGTCGGCTGCACCAGGAACGGCTCTACAACCGCCTCAAATACGTTGTAGATGGTCTTGCCCAGCGGCGCGGCCTTCGTCGTCGACTCGAAATACACATGCCCCAGCGCTTCGCGAATCGTCTTCAAAATCGCGCGGCGTTCCTCAGTCGCGCCCTCATCGTGGCGCGATTCTTCCAGCGAATTCAGCGCCGCATAAATCCGCGCCTGCAACACCTCCGGCGACTCGAACGCGCTCATCGCCGGCTTGGCGCCTGCCTCGCTCGGCCAGAAGTGCACAATCGCCTCGCGCATATTGAAGCGTTGCCACTTCGCCAGGTCGATCGTGTTCCCGTTGAACTCCGTGATCGTCGTCCCGTTCACTTCCTGCGCCACGTACGTGATAAGTTCTTCCGTCAACTGCATCAGGTCGTGATAGTTCGCGTACGCCTGGTAGAACTCCAGCATTGTGAACTCGGGATTGTGCTGCGTGCTGATGCCCTCATTTCTGAAGTTGCGATTGATCTCGTACACGCGGTCCAGCCCGCCTACGGTCAGCCGCTTCAGATAAAGCTCCGGCGCGATCCGCAGAAACAGATCCATATCCAGTGTGTTGTGATGCGTCTTGAAGGGCCGTGCCGCCGCGCCGCCGGCAATCGGCTGCATCATCGGCGTCTCGACTTCCAGATACCCGCGCTCATCGAAAAACTTGCGAATCGACCGCAGCACTTTGGCTCGCTTCACAAACACGTCACGGCTCTCGACATTCGTGAACAGATCCACATACCGCTGCCGGTACCGGATCTCCACATCCGTCAACCCGTGGAACTTCTCCGGCAAGCTCAGCATCGCCTTCGCCAGAAATGTCAGGCGCTCCACATGAATCGTCAACTCGCCCGTGCGCGTCCGGAACAGATACCCCGACACGCCGATATGATCGCCCAGATCCAGCAGCTTATACAGCGCGAATCCGTCCTCACCCACCGCGTCGAGACGAACATAAATCTGCAGTCGCTGGCCCTCCTGCTGCAGCGTGGCAAATCCCGCCTTGCCCTGCGCGCGAATCGCCATGATGCGCCCGGCAATCGCAACCGTCGTGCGCCGCGACTCCAACTCCTCCGCCGTCGCCTCGCCCCACTTCTCCCGGATCGCAGGAACGGTATGCGAGAAAGGGAACTGGTTGGGATATGCCGTCTGGCCTAGCTTTTCAATGTCCTGGAGCTTCTGCCTGCGCAGCTCAAAAAGATTGCGCTCAAATTCCGATTCGAACACGGGAAATCCTTCTTCTTTTCTGAGGTCCAACGCCCAGTATATCGGCTTAAGTGTATACAGTCTGGACTACCATCTAGCCCAAGAGCGCATATTCGCCGGCTTGCTTCTAACGGTCAGCATACCGGCTTTGTAGTCTCGCTACGTTTCCGCAAAAATCCATCCGCAGGGGGAATCGATGCGTTGCGCAATCCCATCTTTCCTGGCAGTCGCGGTATCAGTTTCAGCCGCGTCATCGCTCATTGCTCAGTGCAACCAGAACTGCCCGGAACGGCGCACCGTTTCGGTCAATGGCTCCGCTTCCGTAACGGCCGATGCTGACTTGGCCATCGTCCGCGTGGGTTACAAGCTGTATGGACCCGATGCCAAAGCGGCATACTCCACCGCGACCGCAACCTCCAATGCGATCATGCAGGCTCTGATTGCGTCCGGCGTGAAGAAGAACGCCATCGAAAGCACCAGCCAGGTCCTCCAGCATACCCAGCAATACGAAACTCAGCAGTACCCGATTAACAGCCCTGAGCGCGTCCAGCACGAGTTCACGGCCCTTCAGAATTGGACCGTACGCGTGAAGCCCGATGACGCCGCCAACGTCTTGAACACCGCTATCAATGCGGGCGCCAACGAGAGCGGCTGGATCGAGTGGATAGTCGAGCACCCTGAATCTCTCCAGGCTGAGGCCGCGGCTAGGGCTGAAGGGGACGCGCACGCCACCGCTGAGCGCATTGCGCAGATGTCGGGCGTTCGCCTGGGTCGGATTGTCAGCGTCACCGAAAATCAGGGGTCCGGGTCGGCGATGGACAGCATCGGCGCCCTGTCCGGCCCCGTGGTTATGGCTCTGAATTCCGCCCCGGGCAGCCAGCCGCTGGCAGTTAATTCGCGTCAGGTGACGTTCCACTGCCTCGTGTATGCCGTCTTCGAGATCGAGTGATTCGCGGCGGTGCACCCCATCCATGCGACGTATTTGTTTTTTGTCGCAGGGGGGAAGAGCCCAAACCTCGGCGCGCCGGGTACCCCAGGTCCCTCGCCTTTGGGGACCGAGGTAGGACCTCAGCGCGGCGAAGCCCCAGTTGGCCGCACCGCAGGTGCCCGTGTATAACCACGAAGGATGCCCTACAACAATCCCATCCCGGACGACCGCAAGCCGAAGCGTGACTCCGGCGGTCTTGCCACCCTTGTCCAGGCCGAGCGCCTCATGCAGATCGCCATCCTCCTGCCCTCGGCGGCGTTCATCGGATGGCTCATCGGCGCCTGGCTCGACAAGAAGCTAGGGCAGTCCTGGATCGGCATCGCCGGCATCGTCTTCGGCGGAATCTCCGGCCTGGTCTACGTCATCCGCCTCGTGATGACCACCGGAACGGGCGATAAGAACGGAAAGGGAAGTAGCAGTAGTTAGATGACAGAACAGACCCACCCCATCGCGGGCCTCACCGATGCCGCGCTCGAAACCATGCTCAAGCGGGCCTTCCGCATGACCCTGATCCTGGGGCTCATCGCAGCCATTATCCTCTGGATCGCTTCCAGTTGGCGCGACGCTGGAATGCTGGCCGTCGGAGCTGTCATTTCCGCCTTCAGCATCCTCGAGTGGCAGCGCCTCATCAAGCTCTTCAACGCCAAGCTCGACAAGCAGCAGACACCCCGCGGCGCAGTCCTGGTTACATCCCTGTTTCTTCTGCGCATTGTGATCTTTGCGGCGGTTATTTATGGTAGCCTGAAATGTCTCCGTGGGTCGGCAATTTCGCTGCTCTGCGGCCTCGCCCTGGCCCTGTTTGCCATGGGATGGGAAGCCCTCCGGCTTCTTCGTGACTAGAAGAACTCAATCTCAGCGGCTGCACACAATTTAGGAAGTCCGATGCACGAATCGTACTGGATTACAAATCTGCTGAATGCTCTCTTTGCGGGCCCCGTAGATGCCCTGTTGAACCTCGTCGGCGTCCATGTCGCCGACCCGGCTCATCCCATCAACGACACCTTCGCCCTCGAATTCTTGATTGCCTTCGCTCTCATCGTCTTGTTCGCGATCGTGCGCATGAGGCTGTCGGTCGAAAACCCCGGCGCCATGCAGCAGGTTGCCGAAATGGTCCACGAGTTCACCGGCGAGTCGGCCGAGCAGATCATCGGCCACGGCTACCAGCGTTTCCAGGCCTTCACCACCTGCGTCTTCGTGTTCATCATCATCATGAACCTGACGGGCCTGATTCCGGGCATCGTCACGCCCACCAGCGCGCCGGTCGTGCCGCTGGGAATCGCCATCTGCACCTTCATCTACTACCACTTCTACGGGTTCAAGGAGCAGGGCTTCCTCGGCTACATGAAGCACTTTGCCGGCCCCATCTGGTGGATCTCCTGGCTCTTGTTCCCGATTGAGATCATTTCGCACTGCGCGCGCGTGATGTCGCTCACCATCCGTCTTTACGCGAACATGTTCGCCAGCGATCTGGTCACGCTCGTGTTCTTCTCGCTCGTGCCGGTAGCCATTCCGGCGGTGTTCCTCGGCCTGCACGCCTTCGTCTCGCTCATCCAGGCCTACGTGTTCATGCTGCTCTCAATGATCTATCTTAGCGAAGCTGTAGCGCACGAGCACTAAAGTCCGGCCGTCAGCCTGTAGTTCACAGCCTTTAGCTCCAGGCTGTTGGCTGCGGGCTCCCGGCTCAAGGTTTCTGCCGGAGAGCGCTTCCGCTCCGGATACACAGATCGGCCGCAAGCGTGAGGGGGTCAGCACGGTGAACCTCAACCACCCACTGGCGGCCAATTCATAGGGAAGCTGGAGAACCAATGAAGAAGCTTCAGTATCTGTTCATGACGCTGGCGGTGCTCTGCTTCGCCGTCCCTGTCTTCGCTCAGGCGGGCGGCGCCACTGCCCCCGTCAATCTGGTGCCGATCGGCGCCGGCATCGGCATGGCCATCGCGGCCGGCCTCTGCGGACTCGGCCAGGGCCGCGCCACCGGCTCCGCCTGCGAAGCCCTTGCCCGCAACCCCGGAGCGCGCGCAGGCATTCAGCTCCTGCTCGTCCTCGGCCTCGCCTTCATGGAGTCGCTGACCCTCTTCACTCTGGTCATCGTCTTCGCCAAGGTCAAGTAAGCAAACCCGCCTCACTCCACATCAAAACAGCCTCGCCTCTCTGGCGGGGTTGTTTCGTTTGAAGGGCACAGTCGCAACGCGCTGTAGGCGCAGGGTTTGTTAGCCCCGCGCTTCAGCGTGGGGTAGGCGGTATTCAGCACGATCTAAGTCCCGTAGGGACGATGCTGCGAGCCTCGCCGTCATACAATCGCCCCATGCGAAACTGGCTGGCTTTACTCGCCGTGGCATCTACCCTCGCCCCCTTGCAGGCGCAGGAACAGAAGCCCCTCGCCGACGCTGGCACCGTCACTTGCGACAGTCCGGTTCCCAAAGGCCAAATGAGCTCGTGGATCACTTCCAGCAGCGGCTTCTCCGCTGCTGTCGAACTCCGCCAGCGCATCACCGGAACCGGGCCGAAGCGCAATTGCCGGGCCACGTGGGTCCTGCACGTCCGCAAGGAAGGTGAGAAATCGCACGCCATCGAAGTCGCGGAAAACGACGCCTCTCCAGAAGCCGGTGAATGGTTTCAGGAGAACTCCTTCGAGATCGAAGCTTGGTCAACAGATGGCAACCAGATCCTTGCAGCGCAGATCGAGGCGGAAGGCGACGCGAGCGAAACCACGCCCATCATCTACGACTTCATCTCCAACAGCAATCGCAGAATAGACCTCCGGCCGGTCTTCGATCAGATGACCCCGGCCAACTGCTACATCGTGTTCTATCCATTTCGGTTCGACGACTCCGGGAATCTGGTGATCCACGCCATGTCGACCGACGACGACCGCGAGGAGGGCACCCCCGCCTGCTTCCCCGAGAGCGACTGGCGTTACGATCTTCGCACCAACACCATCAGCCGCATGCGCCCGCAACCACCCAAGCCCTAACCTCACCGCCCCGCCGGCGCAACCTGACCCGCGGCCCCCGCCCGCAGCAGCGCAATCCCCCCGCGATAATCCAGCCCTGCCGGTACCGGCGAAAAATGCGACTCCTCTTCCGTCGTCTCAAACTGTTTCGTCCGTATCAGCACCCGCGCCGACATGTTCATCTGGAACCGCACCACGCGCCACACACCTTCGCCCACGTCGGCACTATCCATATTGATCCAGCCACCCTTGTAGAGCCGCCCCAGCACGCCCCAGCCAAACTCCACGTCCTTCTCAAGCGTCGCATGCAGGTGCATCACCCTCACCTGCACCGGATCGATCCAGATCTCCCCAGTCAACGCCGTCAGCACCTCGGTCTCCAGGTCCGGCGGCTCAAAGCTCGGATTCGGCGTAAACGTAAACTTCGCGGCGCCCCCCGGGCCTGCCGTCACCGTGCCCGCATATTGATAGATGAACGCATCCGGCAGCGCACGCAGCACCTTGAGGGCTCTCTCGGTGTCTTCTTCCTGGCTCTGTTTCCGGTGCCTCTGCTTCCCAGGATCAGCCAGCAATCCATCCAGCCTCTGCTGCTCCTTCTTCGCATCCGAGTCGCTCGGCGGCAGATCATTCACCTTCCGCAGCATCGCCACGGAACCATCCCGAGTCTCCAGAATTTCCTTGGTCGTCGTCAGCCGCGGACTCGTCTTGCGCAGCTCAAACCGCATCGGGTGCGACCTGTCCTGCGCCGCGTTCAACTCCGCCGCCAGCGCCCGCCGCACCAGCTCCGTCCCCTGCAGCGGAGACACAGGTACGCTCTGGCCCAACGCGGCCACCGAGACAGCCACCCACAACGGAATCAGCTTCAGACCTGTGCGCAACCCTGAGACCTGTGGACCTCCAAACCGGCTCCTGGCATCTGCCGGTGTTTTCGCGTCCACGTACATCAGTCCGTCGCAAACGCGCTCAACAAAGTGAGATCTGGCCCGCCGTAATGTCACCGCTCAGGCCCCAAAAGAGGAGCCTGAAAATTCAGCCAGCTAGTCACAATACGCTCTGAATTAGACGTCTCTGTCGCGCATTCCGATGCGAAGTTTGTAGTTGAATGGCTGTCTTGAGTATAGTTCGGGCAGAGCCCCAACGACGTGGCCTTCGCTGTCCGGAAACGGAATTTCCCTGCAACCGCGCCACACGTCAGCTCCTCAACAAGCAACAGGACTACACTGGACTTAAGATTCCAATTCCACCGCCCGGAAGGAACCGAAACATGGCCGTTGACAATGGTGCTGCCCGGATCGGCAAATCGATCGTTATCCGCGGTGAAGTAAAAGGTGGCGAAGACCTCATCATCGATGGACGCGTCGAAGGAACCGTCCAGCTCGCCGAAAACCGCCTCACCGTGGGCCCCAATGCCGACGTGGCCGCCGATCTCTCCGCGCGCGACGTGCTCGTCCTCGGCAAGGTCCAGGGCAACATCAACGCCTCCGGCCGCGTCGAGCTCCGCGCCGGCTGCCAGCTCGTCGGCGACATTCGCGCCAACCGCCTCATGGTCGAAGACAACGCCGGCGTCCGCGGCAAGGTCGATCTCTCCCCGAACGCCAAGTCCACCGACACAGTATCCGGAGCCGCGTCGCAGGCCGCCGAAACCACCCCGGCCGGAACCGTCTCCTAAACAGGCAAAACCGTCAGACTGTTAGCTTTTCCGAACGATCCGGCGGCACCCCCTCCCCGTCGCCGGAAAGGGTCTTAGATCGATGATGCGTTGGTTAGAAAAGAAGCAGAACGCCCCCACCTCCGGATCAGCCCCCTCAGGGCCGCGCTTCACGCGCTACTCCGGCGGATGGTCCACCCTTCGCAAGCGCCTCCACTCTGAGCCCGGCCTCCGCGTCATCGACACCGGCGCCACCTCCCCCACGAACATCAACTACCTCACCTCCATCGGCCACTCCGTCTACATGGCCGATCTCGTCCACGATGCCTACTCCGGCGACTGGCAGCGCGGCGCCGACGAAGACGGCAACACAATCTGGGACGTCGACGGCTTCCTCGATTCCAGCTTCAATTTCTCCGGCAAAAAGTTCGACATCGTCCTGCTCTGGACCACGCTCGACTACCTGCCCGAAGCCCTGGTCGCCCCCGTCGTCAACCGCCTCTACGACTCCATGAACCCCGGCGGCTCCGTCCTGGCCTTCTTCCACACCAAGACGCAGGGCCCCATGACCGAGCACAACCGCTTCCACGTCACCCCGACAGACGAAGTAGAGGTGCAGCCCGGCGAGCCCCATCCCATCCAGCGAGCCTTCACCAACCGCTCCATCGAGAAGCTATTCACAGGCTGGTCCGGCCACCGCCAGTTCTTAGCCAAGGACGCCCTCTCCGAAGTCATCATGACCCGCTAGAGCAGTTAGATAGGTGTATCCGCGGCGAAAACATAGTGGACTAGCTGTTTGGAGCATGGCAAGAAAATCCGCTCCCAGCTAGTTATCATGTTGGCGGATACCTATGTTCGACATCACTGGGGAAGAAATCTCACATCTCTCAGATGAAGACCTCCGGGAGTTGATCGGCCGCTTGTGCGAGGCCGAGTTGCGACAGAACTGTCTTTCTACGCTTGCTGTGACCTGGGGAGGAAATCAAAACGCTCCAGACGGTGGCATTGACGTCCGAGTGGCCACGACGGCTGGCGTCCCTCCGACCAGCGCGTTTATTAGCTCTAACGTCGGCTATCAGGTTAAAGCGGAGGACATGCCGCGAAGCAGAATCCTGTCCGAAATGCGACCGGATGGCTCCCTGAGAGCTGCGATCCGCAAGTTGGCCGACCTTTCTGGTGCATACATCATTGTTAGCTCTAAAGCATCGGTGTCCGACTCAGCTTTGGACGACCGAAAGAACGCGATGCGGGATGCTATCGCGGACCTCCCGAACGCAAGCGACCTAAAAATCGACTTCTACGATGGGACGCGGATTGCGACTTGGGTGCGGGAACATCCTGGTATGGTCGCATGGACGCGAGAGCGGCTCGGCCGTGTACTCTCCGGCTGGCGCCCGTACGGGGATTGGGCTGGCTCGAACGAGGGCGTCGAAGCCGCCTATCTTTTCGACGATGAACTTCGGATTCAGGGCCCGGACTTGATTGGGCAAACCGTCTCGGCGATCGAGGGTATAAACCTCTTACGAAATATTCTTCGGTGCGAGCACGGCGTGGTTCGGCTCGTTGGGCTTTCAGGCACCGGGAAGACGCGGCTTGCACAAGCGCTGTTCGACCATCGGATCGGGGAAAACAGCTTGAACCCGGAATCGGCAATTTACACCGACGTCTCGGCAAACCCGGAACCGCAACCAGTAGCGCTGGCTACAGACTTGGTTGCGCAGAGCCGGCGACAGGTGTTGGTGATCGACAACTGTACACCAGATCTTCACAGGCGTCTTTCGGAGATATGCCAGTCGGAACAAAGCAAGGTTAACCTTCTCACGATTGAATACGATGTGCAGGACGATCAGCCCGAGGGAACAGACGTTTTCGAACTACAGCCTTCCTCAAGTGAACTGATTGAAAAGCTGTTGTTGCGCAGAGTCCCCGAAATTTCGCAGGTGAACGCCAACTCGATTGCCACTTTCGCCGGCGGTAACGCCCGGGTCGCTCTAGCCTTGGCAAGCACGGTGGAACGTGGAGAATCCGTAGCCTCTCTGAGAAATGCCGAGTTGTTTGAGCGCCTGTTCCGGCAGCGGCAGCAATCGAACAGTTCACTTTTGGTTTCAGCGCAAGCCTGCTCTTTGCCGTTTTCATTTCAAGGCGAAGACACTTCCGACAAGACTGACTCAGAATTGCCTAAGCTGGCATCGGTTGTGGGTAAAGACGTGGGTTCGCTTTTCGCCGACGTTGCAGAGTTGAAAAGGCGAGACCTCATTCAGGAGCGCGGCGTTTGGAGGGCCGTATTGCCTCACGCCATAGCGAATCGCCTTGCGGCGCTCGCGCTAGAAAACATACCTCCGGAGAACCTGCGAGTCCTGTTTGCGACAGCACCTCCACGTTTACTCAGGTCCATTTCTCGTCGTCTGGGATACCTTCACACAAGCATCGCAGCCCAACGGATCGTCCGCGAGTGGCTTTTCGATCATGGAAGACTGGGTCGCGTTGAGGAACTTAGCGAACTCGGGATTGCTATGCTCACGAACGTTGCTCCAGTCGATCCCGTTGGGGTGCTGGATACTATCGAGCGAGCGGTCCAACGGCAGCGGGAACTGGGTGCACAGTTGAAAGGGGAACAATTTCGAACACTCCTTGTTTCTTTGGCATTCGAGAGCAAGTTCTTCGACCGTGCAGTGAACTTGATCTTGGACCTAATTGAGTTCGAGGAACCCGGCAGGTACGCGAACCAGGTCCGCAACAGCTTCCCATCACTTTTTCACCTGTACCTTTCAGGCACTCATGCCACAGTAGAGCAACGAATCCACGTAATCGATGGCCTATTGTTGTCAAACAGCCCAACGCGCCAGGAACTGGGGTTTGCTTCTCTTGATGCGATGCTCAAGTCATCCCATTTCACGTCTTTTCATCGGTTCGACTTTGGAGGCCGTCCCCGCGATTATGGTTATTTTCCGAGGACACGAGAAGATCTCCTGAATTGGTTCAGGGCGGCGCTCAATCTTTGCGCTACTCACGACGGTCGAGATACTGTGACCTCTTCTAAGATCCGAACGATCGTCAGTCAGAACTTACAGGGATTGTGGGACATCGAGATGTTCGACGAAATTGAGGCGGTTTGCCGCGAGTTCCGCGAAAGGCGCTTTTGGCCGGAGGGCTGGATAGCCATTCGAAGGATCCGGCGCTTTCGACACGACCCCCTACCTGAAGATGAGCAGGTGAGGATCTTGGCAATCGAACATGCAATCGCCCCAGAATCCCTTCTCGAACATGTCCGTGCACAAGTGCTTCGTCGCGGCCGGGCAGCCTATGAGGATATTGATTGGCGAGATCACGAGGCCCAGTTTGCCCGCCAAGAACTAAATCTGATTGAGCTTGGAAAGATTGTTGCTACCGAAGCGGCAACCCTCGATGAAGTAATGCCGGAACTGCTCTCATGCAGCGCGACGACTACGTTGGGTCCCTTTGCGAAGGGGCTTGTAGATGGGGACGATGACCGGCGGGGAATGTGGGACAGATTGATCCAGGGGTTCATGCGAGTTGATCCGACGATTCGGTCTACCGAACTCCTCGAATCGTACTTGTTCAACTTGCAGAAGGTCGATCGGGATCTCGTCGAAACGTTTCTGCAGGATGCAATGCAAAGGCCGGAACTCTCTGAGTGGTTTCCCAGACTGCAAGCGCGGGTCGTGATCTCCAGGCTGGGAGTTCTACGCCTCAAGCAATCACTTTTGGATGGGCGTGCTCACGTAGATAGCTTTCGCAGTCTGGCGTACTACGGCGATTTGGAAGATGCCGCGATCCTTCAGTTGGTTCCCTTGCTCCTGAACCTGGACGGTGGTTTCTGGGTTGCGGTGGACATCGTATCACTGCGCCTTCCGCAAATCCGAAACAAAAAGGAAACTCCATCGCCGGAACTCCTCGCAACAGGCCGGCTGATTGCAGACGCGTTCGATTTCAACACGAGAGGCCATCACGATGAATATGAGCTACAGCAAGTGTTCGAAGCATGTTTGTCATCTCGGGAAGGTATTCCCGTGGTCGAACGGATGCTGGAGCGCCTTAAGGCAAAGCATGCACGGTTCGGGCTCAGCCTTATTTTGGAAGATCACATGCTCGGAGCGCTGGTGGCAGCGCAGCCTCTCCTAGTTCTGAATACTTTTTTTGCTTCAGACGCGGCCATGAAGCGAGCAGTCAGGCCGCTCATCGGGCACTACGACCACGTCGGGTCGCCCTTTGATCGAGTACCTCCTCGGGTACTGCTTCCGTGGTGCGATGAGGATCCTGTTTATCGTTATCCGCTCGCAGCTTCAATCATCAAAGCCTTCGATACTTCCCGTCCCGCTAACAAGCCACAATGGAACGACATCGCTCTCGCACTATTGGAGCGATGCCCGGATAAAACCGAGGTTCTGGAACGATTCATCCGCCAGCTCGAGCCGATGGGTTGGGTCGGCTCCAGGGGTGCCGCATGGCAGGCCAATTTGCAGCTACTTGACGAGTTCCAGGATCACCCCGACGCTGCTTTTGCGGCGTTCGCGCGGGGCGAACGGGAGAGGCTGAGAAAATTTGTAGATGATCTAAGACGAGAGGAATTGGAATCGGAGAGGCGGCAGAACGAGACATTCGAGTAGGCGAACCTCTTGATCGTCCGAGCCCTGACCAGTGACAGCAATCACAGACCCGGCCCCGTGAACGCGCTAACCTACAATTCGCGTAGCGCTCTGTCCAGGCCGCGCAGCTTCTGTAAGAAAAACGGAAGGGTTACTAGAAAATTAGCTACCCCTCCCCCTGTTTTTACTTCTCCCTATATTCGCCTTTTCGGGCGAAAAAGTCGATCAACTGATTGCCATTAAATAAGTTATACGCGATTCCAAAATCTGGATTTCCACAGGGCGATCAAAAAGCGAACGAAGCCAAAACGTTACATCCGAGTAAACAGTCCCCGCGCCATTCGCAATGACCGTCTGCGCCTAAAGGTCTCCGAACAAAACTCCCATCACGCGTCCAAATCCGCTTCGCACCCGATGTAATGAATGCGCCTCTCGTTGACTTTCCTCTGATGAATGCTCAAAAGGAAAGCTCGAACGATGAGATGGTTTCCCAGGATTGTCGTCTGGCTCATACTCGCAATCTTCATAGGGATCGAAACTGCCGCAGCACAGGAGCCGCTCACGCTTCGGCAGGCGATCCAGCAGGCTCTGAAGCAGAATCCTGACGCTGATCTGGCCCGCGCCGGAACGCAGGAAGCCAAAGCAGGCGCGTCGCTCGCCCGCACCCAGTTCCTGCCCCAGGTCAACTTCACTGAAGACATGTCGCGGGGCAATGATCCCGTTTACGTCTTCGGCACCAAGCTGCGCCAACAGCGATTCACCGCGGCCGACTTCAACCTGAACGCCCTCAATCGTCCCGAACCAATCGGCAATTTCGCCACGCGGATCTCCGGCGGCTGGCAGGCGTTCGACTCCTTTCGCACCCAAAAATTGATCCACAGTGCCGACCTGATGCGATCGAGCGCAGAGACCTCGGCCAAAGCGGTCGATCAGAAGATCGTCTTCGATGTCGTCCAGTCCTATCAGGACGTGCTGTACGCCGAGCGGCAGGTTGCCGTGGCGCAGCACGAACTGGAAACCGCGCAATCCCTGCTCAGTTCAGTGGACGATCGCGTGAAAGCGGGGCTGGCGGTGGAGTCGGACCGCATCTCCGCCCAGGTGAACGAGGCCGCAATGAAGCAGGGCCTGATCGCAGCACAGGGCGAACTCGACCTCTCGTGGGCGCGCTTGCGGCTTGCGATGGGCGCCCCCGAATTGCCGCAATCCAAATTGCAGGCAATCGAAGCGAAAGCGTTCGCAGAAAACTCTCTCGAGGAGGAACTGCAAACCGCCGCGAAAACCCGGCCCGATCTGGCCGCGCTCGGCAAGGCGCAGTCGGCGCAGGGACTGGCCGTCAGCGCGGCGAAGATGTCGTACGGCCCGCGCGTGAATGCCTACGGCAATTGGGAAGACGATCACGGCCTGGACTCCGGCGGCAACAACTGGGTGGCCGGCGTTCAGGTGAGCATCGACATCCTGCCCTTCAGCAAACGCGCCCAACTTGCGAGGGAGACCGCGGCCAAGGCCCGCATCGACGCGCAGTTGAACTCCTATCAGCAGCAGGTACGCCTTCAGGTGAGCCAGGCGCACATTCAGCGCCAGACAGCGAAGCAATCGCTCGATACCGCGAAAGCAGCCATCGATCAGGCGACCGAGAGCCTGCGCATCCTCACCAACCGGTATAACGCCGGACTCGCCACCATCACGGATCTACTCCGCGGCGAAGATGCGGAACGGCAGGCCCAGGCAAACTACTGGCGCGCGGTTTACGGCAACGCGGTGGCGTATGCAGGAACACTTTTTGCAACCGGGACTCTGACTCCCGAGGCGGCGGAGGAATTGCAATGAAACTACTTTGGTCAGGCCTTCTATTGGCGGCCGGCGCCGCGACGCTCGCCGGCTGCAATTCAAGCGAGCCTTCTCGCCCTGTCGCGGTTCAGACGGTGCAGGCGCGCGTGGTGGAAAGCCATCAGCAGCAGACGGCCTTGACGGTCCGCTCCACCGGTACGCTGCACGCGCGACAGAGCGCGACAATCTCCGCGCAAGTTGTCGGACGCATCCAGCAGATTCTCGTTCGCCAGGGCGACGTGGTACGCGCCGGTCAAACTCTAGCGGTCCTGGACGACGCCACTCTGAAGGCCTCGGTGGACCAGGCGCAAGCGTCCATCAAAGCCGCGGAAAATCAGCAGGCCGCTGCGCAAACCAACGCGGAATTAGCTGCAAGCACGCTGGCGCGCTACAAACAGCTTCAGGCGCAGAAGAGCGTAAGCCCGCAAGAGCTCGACGAGATCTCCCGGCGCGCCGAAGGCTCTTCCGCGCAAGTAGAAGTCGCGCGCGCGCAGGTCACGGCAGCAAAAGCCCAGGAGACCGGAGCCCGAGCCATGCTGGGCTACACGCGCATCACGGCTCCTTTCGCTGGAGTAGTGACGGCCCGCATGGCCGACCCCGGCGCGTTGGCCGCCCCGGGCGTGCCGCTGCTGCAGATTGACAGCGCCGGCCCCCTCGAGTTGCAGACGACGGTCGACGAGTCCGCCATCGCCTCCGTGCGGCTCGGCATGAAACTCAACGTCACCGTAGACTCCGCACCGTCTCTGGACCCTGCAGGCACCGTAAGCGAAATCGTTCCCGCGGCTGATCCGGCCAGTCACAGCTTCCTCGTCAAAGTCGATCTTCCGTCTTCGCCTCAACTTCGCGCGGGCATGTATGCCACAGCCGCCATTCCAACGGGCTCCCGTCAAGCGACCTTCGTGCCGCGCTCGGCAGTCGTTCTTCGCGGCTCGCTCTCGTGCGCTTACATCCTCGACAGCAACGGCATCGCCCAACTTCGATATGTGACTCTCGGCGCGCAACAGGGCGACCTGGTGGAGGTCCTGTCGGGCATTTCCGCCGGCGACAAACTGGTCGACGAGCCCGGCGATCGCGACTTGGCTGGCAAGCGGATTGAGTCGGCCGCAGGGGTGCGGTCATGAAGACCTCCGGCACTGCAGGCCTGGGCCTGGCGGGGCGCCTCGCCCACGCGTTCCTCAATTCCAAGCTGACGCCGCTCTTTGTCGTGGCCTCGCTCGCACTCGGAATCCTCTCCGTTATCGTCATACCGCGCGAAGAGGATCCGCAGATCCTGGTCCCCATGCTCGACATCGCCACCGCTATGCCTGGCGCATCGCCTGCCGAAGTGGAAGAGCGGGTCACGCTCCCCATCGAGCGCCTCGTGCACCAGATCCCTGGTGTCGAGTACGTCTACTCCACATCCAGCCCCGGCATGAGTCTGGTCATCGTGCGCTTCCTCGTTGGCACCCCGCAGGAAGATGCGCTGATCAAGGTCTACAGCAAGCTCTACTCGAATTTCGATCAGATACCGCCCGGCATCACGCAGCCCATCATCAAGGCGCGATCCATAGACGACGTTCCCATCCTTTCGCTGACGCTGTGGGGCGAACACTACAACGGCTGCCAACTGCGCGCGATTGCGGATGAGATTCAGCACAACCTGCAGCAGATTCCAGACGTATCGGAGAGCAACGTCATCGGCGGTCTCCCCCGCACCATGCGCGTCATGCTGAATACCGCGAAGCTCAATGCATACGGGCAGTCTCCTCTGGCCATCGTCGGCCGCCTGCAGGCCGCCAATGCCAGCCTGCAGGCAGGCAGCTTCGCTGAGAACAACCGCGAAATCCGCATCGATGCCGGCAATTTGTTTACAAGCCGGCAGGATCTCGAGTCCGTGGTAGTTGCGGTCGATCACGGCCGCCCGGTCTACCTGCGCGACGTTGCCGATCAGATCATTGACGGGCCTTCCGACCCCGCGAATTACGTGCTCTTTGGGACGACCAACGCGACTGCCGGAGCGAAAGCGCCGCAGCAGTTTCCCGCCGTCTCAATCACGCTTGCCAAGCGCAAGGGAACCAACGCGACCGACATCGCCAATGCGGCGCTCAAGCGCATCGATGAAATGAAGGGCGTGCAGATTCCCAACGACGTGAACGTCACCACAACGCGAAACTACGGAGACACGGCAAAAGCCAAGTCAGACGAGCTCCTCGAGCATCTTCTTCTGGCCACCCTCTCCGTTACGTTGCTCATCGCCTTGTTTCTCGGATGGCGCGAGTCCGGTGTGGTACTCCTGGCTATACCGGTCACGCTCGCGCTGACCATGTCCATCTTCTACTTCCTCGGCTACACCATTAATCGAGTCACGCTGTTCGCTCTCATCTTCAGCATCGGCATTCTGGTTGACGACGCCATCGTCGTGGTCGAAAACATCGTGCGCCATTTCCGGCTAAAAGAGAATCAGCATCGGTCCCCCAGCGACATCACCGTCGAGGCCGTAGCTGAAGTGGGAAATCCCACTATCCTCGCTACCTTCGCGGTCATCGCGGCAGTGCTGCCCATGGCGTTTGTTCGCGGCCTCATGGGTCCGTATATGCGGCCCATTCCGGTCGGCTCCTCCGCCGCAATGATCTTTTCACTGATCGTGGCGTTCGTGGTGTCGCCCTGGGCAGCCATGCGCCTGCTAGGAAAGCACCTTGGTGGGGCTCATCTGCTCGAGCCGGAACACGAGAACTGGCGCACCCGGATCTACCGCAAGGTAATGGCTCCTCTCATTGCCTCCGCGCGTAACCGCCTGCTGTTTTTTGTGGCGGTGATCGGCTTGCTCCTTCTCTCCGCGGCGCTGGTCCCTTGGGGAGCTGTCCGCGTAAAAATGCTGCCCTTTGACAACAAGAGCGAACTTCAGGTAGTCATCAACATGCCTGACGGAACGCCTCTGGAGCAGACGCTCGCCGTGACCCAGGCACTCGGCACTGAGCTATCGAAACTGCCAGACGTGCTGAATTATCAGCTCTACGCAGGCACGTCCGGTCCTTTCAACTTCAACGGACTTGTGCGCCACTACTACATGCGGCGCATGCCAAACCAGGCAGACATCCAGGTCAACTTTGTCCCCGCGGGGCAGCGCAAAGAACAGAGCCACGCCATTGCCCGCCGGCTTCGCCCGCTGCTGGTTGCCATCGGCAATCAGTATGGAGCGCGCATCCAGGTGAGCGAGGTGCCGCCCGGCCCGCCGGTCATTCAAACCCTGGTCGCGGAAGTGTACGGTCCGGATCTCGATGGGCAGACGCGCGTCGCGCAGCAGATCAAGTCCATCTTTCAGCACACGCCAGGAGTTGTAGACACTGACTGGTATGTTGAGGACCCGCAGCCACGGCTCGCTGTTCAGGTGGACAGCGTAAAGGCTGCGCAACACGGTATCGCCGTGGCAGATGTGGCCAAGGCGCTCGCGCTCGCAACCTCGGGAATGGAAGTGGGACTGGTCCACGATCCCAATGCGCGCGAGCCAATCCCCGCTACTGTGCAACTCACCCGCGCAGACCGTTCTTCCGAGCAGGCGCTGCAAGATATGCATCTGCCTGCAGCGGATGGAACGATGGTGTCGCTCCGCGAGCTTGTTACTGTGGAGCACGACACGATCCAGCGCAGCATCTATCACAAGAACCTGCGGCGCGTTGTCTATGTCACGGGCGACGTAGCCGGCGCGGAAGAGAGCCCGGTCTACGCCATCCTGAAGATGAACAAAGACCTCGACCAGCTCAAGCTTCCCGCTGGCTACACACTCGCGCGCTACAACGCGAATATGCCGGAATCAACCGATCACTACTCCATGAAGTGGGATGGCGAATGGCATATCACCATCGAAGTGTTCCGCGATCTCGGCTTGGCGTTCGCGACCGTCCTGCTTCTCATCTACGTGCTCGTTGTGGGATGGTTCCGCTCCTTCGTCGTGCCGCTGATCATCATGGCGCCCATTCCGTTGACGCTGATCGGCATTCTGCCGGCACACGCGATCATGGGAGCCTTCTTCACCGCCACATCGATGATCGGGTTCATCGCCGGCGCCGGAATCATTGTGCGCAATTCCATCATCCTCGTCGACTTCATCGAACTGCGCCGCGCACAGGGAGCGCCCCTCGCCGACGCCGTGATTGATGCGGGCGCCATCCGCTTCCGGCCTATGTTGCTGACCGCCGCCGCAGTGGTAGTCGGCGCCAGCGTCATCCTTACCGACCCCATCTTCCAGGGCCTTGCCGTATCGCTGATGGCGGGAGCAATCGCGTCCACCTTCCTCTCGTGGCCGACCATTCCCATCCTTTACTACATGGTCCATCGCAAAGCCGAAACCGCGGTGGCCTCCGAAACCAAAGCATATGAAGGAGTGGCTCAATGACCGTTGAACGTGCACTGCGCCTGATGGCCGGAGTGATGGTGCTCCTGTCCGTTGCTCTCACTTACTACGTCTCTCATTACTGGATGTGGCTGACCGTGTTCATCGGCCTCAACCTTCTGCAATCGGCGTTCACCAACTGGTGCCCGGCAATGGCGATTCTGCGCGCCGTCGGCCTGAAAGACGCCGTCTGCGCCGTTTCCCCGGTAGAGCAGCTCCACAAGTGAGACGATGAATGGCCCGCACAAGCAAGGCTCGCACCTCTTCTCCTCCTGCCGTGGAACACGCACCCGCGGCAGGCCGAGCGCTGCAAGTGCGCAAAGCAAATCACCTCAAAGATGAGGTCTACCGCGAGATGTTGCGGCTTGAGGCAAATCGGCCCGGAGCCGAAATGGCCCTCGCCCTCGCCTTGCTACGAGCCATGGTTCAGTGTGAGTCGCTGTCGGCACGGCAGGAGTTCGCAGACTGGTTGCGCACCATTTGTCCACTAGGCCTTCGAATGATTGAGGCCGCTCTCGGAGAAGGACGCGAATGCGGTCAACCGTCGTGATCTAAAGCACTCTTGCGGCATCTCTACCTCTCTATACTGGTATGTAGAGAACCTCACGGGCATGCGAACCGAGTTGATCCAGGCATCGGAACTGTTGCGCAGAAACACTCCTGAAGCGATCGAGGAAGCGATCGGCCTCCTGCAAAACACCGTCTTCTCCTTCAGCATGAAGATGTGCGGGCATCGCCAGGATGCCGAAGACACCGCGCAGGAAGTCCTCTTTCGCTCACTCAAACACCTCAGCAAGTTGGAGGATGCCCACGCCCTCGCTGCCTGGCTCTACACCGTTACAAAGAACCGCTGCCATCGCATGAGACGAGGCCCCCTCCAGCGCAACGAAACCAAGCTCTCACTCGACGAGCTCATTCCCGACGATGACGAACTTAGGCGCCTGCTGCTTGCCGCAGAAAGTGGCCCTGAACACGACGCCATCCGTGCCGAACAACGCCAGCTACTGCATCAGGCCGTTTTGCGTCTCCCCGTCCCGCTGCGCATGGTTCTGGTCCTTCACGACATGGAAGAACTGGAGTCTGAACAGATCGCCCAGATACTCGACGTTCAGGTTGGCACCGTGCGCGTTCGCCTTCATCGGGCCCGTCTGGCGGTACGCAAGCACATGGCGGATCTCCTCGCGGGAATGCCGGAAAAGAACATAGTAGTCAAACCGGCAGTCACTGATCGCCCCGCTGAATGCCGGGAGCTCTTCGCGAACTTATCGGAATACCTGGATGCACGGGTTGAACCGCGAACCTGCGAGCAGATGAGAGCCCATATCGAGGGGTGCCCAGCCTGCATCGCATTTATCAATGATCTGCGTGCCGCCATCGACCGCTGCCGCTCCATGGAAGTCGCCTGCGATGCGGACGTTGCTGCGCGCATGCGCTCGCTGATGACAAAGGAGTATTTGCGGCTCCTTTCCATCCCCGCTGTGGTGGCGTCGTCACGCCCTGCTGTAAGAGCAAGGAAAGCAGGAATATAGCGCCCGGCTCCAGAGAACTCGCCATCCGAGGAATCCGTTTCCGCCAAAAACCATCCCATAGTATGTAACGTTCGTGTCGAGCGGAGCCTTTCATCAGGTAGCAAGCCGCAGGGAACATGAGTCCCATCATTCTTTCGGAGAAATCATATGGAAGTTCAAGTCCACCAAGTCGAAGGCGTCAAGTTCTCAGTCAACGCACGGACGCAAACCATCATTTGCGATCAACCCCAGGAAAACGGCGGCACTGACGCCGGCATGACTCCGCCGGAATTGCTCCTGGCCTCGCTCGGCACGTGCGCAGCCTATTACGCGGCTGAATATTTGCGCACGCGAGGGCTCGCCACCTCGGGCGTTTCTGTCTCCGTCACATCTGAAAAGCTGAAAGGACCGGCGCGACTTGGCAACTTCCGAATCCGCGTCAACAGCCCGGTCCCCCTCACGACTGAGCAAAGCGAAGCCTTGATGCGTTCGGTCGAGCATTGCCTCGTTAAGAACACTCTCCTCAGCCCGCCTGAAATCAAGGTGGAACTCAACGTCGAGCAAGGAGCTGAAACAATGGCAGGCACGTGCGTCTGACTACGTTGATCTCGAGGAAGATCGGCATGGTGCAACACTACCGAGCAGCGAGGGAATGCTAGGCGATATCACGTTCTCGGGGAACTTCGGATCTTCTAGCCATTGACTCGAGGCAGCGCGTGATCGTCGAGGGTTGGCCCCTTATGTGTCCAGCCTCCCTCGACGTCGATGGAAGAAAGTCAAATGCTCACACCCGCGGTCTGCAAACGAGCTTTGAGCTTTTCCAACCCCTTATGGAGTTCCTCGCCCTGCTCAACTGTCGGTGAGAGTCGCTCCAAAAAATGGACTATCGTGTTGTACGCGTGATGTGCTTCTCCGATTCGGCGAGATCGGCTTTCCAATACGTCGGTCGTTTCCGCCAGGTCAAGGAGGGTCAGTGCCATACCGCAGTCGGTGATCAGAAGGTCCACACCAATCTCATTGGACTCAGCAATATTTTGCATGACCGACTTATCGTTCACGCCGGAATCTGCGTTCGGGTGCTGCGGGTCGTGTTTCACGGTCCCTCTTTTTCGTAATCGCCTGATGGAAGGGTGGAGCAGTCTGAGGAATCACCGCAATTGTGGACGGAGTGATCGAGTTCGAGGCACTCGCGCCACGTCTTCAGACGCGAGAACTCTGCAGAATAGTCCAGTTGAAAGGATTTGAAATCAGTGGAGGTGCCGATCGCACTCCGCCGTCGGGCTTCATTTGAGCCCTGTATAGAGAACTGAGACAGGATGTTTACGGAGGCAAATATCATCCGTTCCGGTTCCCGGCGTTCGTCACAGTCCATACAAGTTGGATTCCCGCGGAAAAGTCTTGGTTTCTCTCGGATACTTTGGTGCGGATCAGAGCAGAGAAGTGACAGCTATCACAGATCCAGCTCCGTGAATCCGCTAACCTATTCCTCGGGTAGAGGTCTGTTCAGGGCGCGTTCTCCGTAGGAACAATGGAAGGGTTATTAGAAATTGGCACCCCTCCCCTCTTTTGGCTTCTCTACACATTCGCTTTCTAGAGCGCAATACCCGACAAAGTGGTCGAAATAGACGAATTATTGTTGGTTACGAAATTTGGATTTATGTTGGGCGATCAAAAGGCGCACGATACCGAAATGTTATAAGTTAGGAAACATCCTTCCAATTACGCCCTCCTCGAACCATCCTGCCGATCTGGCCTTTCGCATTGCCCTCCTATTGACATTCTGTAGGAGTAGGTCCATGCTTCTATAGACGATCGATAGGAAGCCTCGATGGAACAGAATCAGACGAATCTTCTTCAGGGAACACTCGACCTGCTCATCCTCAAAGCAGTTGGCGACGGCGAGTTTCACGGCCTCGGGATTTCGCGTCGCATCGAGCAGATCACGCAAGGCACATTTCAGGTCAAGCCCGGCTCGCTCTTTCCCGCTCTCCACCGCATGGAAGAGGCGGGCTGGCTGACGTCCTTCTGGGGCGAATCCGAGAACAATCGCCGCGCCAAGTTCTACCGCCGGACCAAGGCGGGCGAGCGCCAGCTAGGCGTCGAGACTAAAGAATGGGAAGTGATCGCTAGCGCCATCGCAAATGCACTCAAGGCAACTTAGGAGGCCGTGCATGGGAATCTGGCTGCGGATCAAAACTGTTGTTTCGAACCTTCTGCGCAAGCAATCCCTCGAGACCGACCTTGACGCCGAGATTCGTGATTACGCTGAAGCTGTCGCCGACGAGAAGATCCGGTCCGGCATGTCTCCCTCAGAAGCCCGCCGCGCCGCCCTGGCTGAAATGGGAGGAATGGAGCAGGTCAAGCAGGCGGTCAGGGAAACTCGCTCCGGCACAACAATAGAGTCCCTCTGGCAGGATGTGCACTACGGCCTTCGCGTCCTTCGACGCAATCCCTCGTTCACGCTGACCGCGATCATCACCCTCGGGCTCGGCATTGGAGCCACAACGTCCATCTTCTCCGCTGTGTATTCACTGCTGCTGCGTCCTCTTCCATATTCCAGCTCAGATCAACTCGTTTCGGTCACGGCGCAAACTCCCAAGTTCAAATTAGACGTACTCATTTCGCCGGACTTCGTTTCCGCGCAGCACGCGGTGAAGTCCTTCTCTCAACTCGCAGGATACTGGTGGGCAAATCGCAATCTGACTGGCTCCGGCGACCCGGTTCGAATTGTCTGGGCCGGAGTCACCGCAAATTTCCTGCCCATGCTGGGAGTGACTCCCCAACTGGGTCGCAACTTCGCCGAGAACGAGGATCGGCCCGGCGGCCCTCCATTAGTCCTCTTAAGCAATCGCATTTGGTTAAGTCAGTTCCAGGCTGATCCCCACATCGTCGGCAAGTCAGTCAGCATCGACGGAAAAGCCGAGACAGTCATCGGGGTGCTGCCGGCGAATTTCACTTTCCCGAACTATGGCCTGGAGCCAGACGTCTACGCCCCAGCGGACCTCAGCCCAGACACGAGCGTCTCCCCTGAAAAGCCGGTGATGGGCATCTTCACCATCGCAAGACTCCGGCCCGGTGTTACCGCAGAGCATGCGCAGGCAGAGATGCAGACGTTCTTTGAAGATCGCGGCCGCGGTTATCCTCCGGGTTTCGATTTCCTGTCGAGTGGACGACAGGCGGCAGTCGGATCGTTGCAGAGGCATCTCACAGGCGACGACCGGCGGCCTCTCTGGATACTGCTTGCGGCCGTGGCTGGCGTCTTGCTGATCGCGTGTTCAAATGTGGCCAACCTGCAACTGGCGCGCGCTGTCTCATCACGCCACGAGACTGCCGTACGCGGGGCGCTGGGCGCTTCACGCTTTCGGCTTCTCCGCAAATCCCTGGTCGAGAGCTTCGTCTTGTCGCTATTTGCTGCTGTGCTTGGACTCGGCATCGCTTTGTTGATTACGGTTCTCATTCATCGTGTGGGACAGACCACCGCAGACGCGACGATCTCCTATGGAGGAGAATCGCTCCAGTTGCCGTTCGGAAAGTTAAGCACGGTCATTCACATAAACGGGTGGGTGCTGGCCTTCACTGCAGGCCTGGCT
This sequence comes from Occallatibacter riparius, assembly GCF_025264625.1. Classification (NCBI taxonomy): domain Bacteria; kingdom Pseudomonadati; phylum Acidobacteriota; class Terriglobia; order Terriglobales; family Acidobacteriaceae; genus Occallatibacter; species Occallatibacter riparius. The sequence goes on along the minus strand of NZ_CP093313.1, from coordinate 5,343,280 downwards.
CTGCTTGCCACTCTGCTGTCCGGCGTGGTGCCCGCCGTGAACGGTGCGCGGACGGATCTGCGGAACGTGTTGCAGACTGCCGCCCTGCGCGTCACATCGAGCCGAGAGCAGCGATTCTTCCGTCAGTCTCTGCTCGTCTTGCAGATCTCACTTGCGGTGATGCTTCTGGCCGCGGCGGGACTGCTGGTCCACAGTTTCGTAAACGTGCTCCAATACGGCTCTGGTTTCGACCCGAACAATGTCGTTACGGGGAAGACTCTTCTCACTGGCAGTCGATATCAATCGGCCGATGCTCGCCGCAGGTTCGTAAAAGAGCTGATGCCTCGCCTCCAGGCTCTTCCGCAGGTGAATGCGGCGGCATTAGCCAGTTCGCTTCCGTTGGCCCATGTCGACGGCGGTCCGGTTTCGTTTGACGATAATCCCAATCCTCCCGTCGCACAGCGCAAGGTCGTCACCATCATCGCGGTGACTCCGGACTATTTTCGTGCCATCGGGACGCCTTTGTTGAAAGGAAGAGCCTTCGGCAATCAGGACACCGCGAGTTCGCCGCCCGTCGCGATTGTGAACATCGCATTTGAAAAGGAATTCTTCTCAGCAGACGCCTTAGGCAAGCATTTCAACATCGGCCAATCGTCCAATGGCCAGTTTCAATTTCTGCCGGCAACAGTTGTGGGCATAGCCGAGAACGTCCGGCACAACGGGCTTCTAGAAAAGGTGCAGCCGGAATTCTATGTCCCAATGGGCCAGAGGCCTCCCGAGGAGGTCGACTTGGTCCTGCGCACCAGCGCCGGCCAGGCCTCGCTCTCCAATGCGATGCACGCAGCGGTCACAGCTGTCGATCACCAGCAACCCCTCTTTGACGTGCAAACGATGGAGGAACGCCTCTCCAATCTTGTAGCGCCGCGAAAGCTGATGATGTCTCTCATCGCCAGCTTTGCCGTGCTCGCAGTCATCCTCGCTGCGGTCGGCGTGTTTGGAGTCTTCACGTACACAGTGAGTCAGCGCACGCAGGAAATGGGAATTCGACTGGCTCTTGGTGCCACACGAAATAGTTTGCTGCGGTTGATCGTTCTACAGGCGGCCCGGCTGATTTCCTTCGGAGGAGCCATCGGTATAGGTGCCGGATGGTTCTTAAGCAGGTTGCTTGCAAGCACACTCGTGGGCATTACACCGCATGACACGCTGTCGTTTTCGCTGGCGTGGGTGTTCATGACACTCATTGCGCTCGTCGCCAGCGTCGTACCTGCCGTCAGTGCTGCGCGAACCGATTTGTTGTCCGTGCTTCGCCAGGAATAGAAGCATCTGAACGGCTCTTTGCCCGAAGCGAATGCAAAACAAAGGAGGGTTTGAATCATGACGCTCATCCAGAAGAGATTCACGAGAGCAGCGGCACGGACGTTTGTGCTGGCAACATGCATCACCTTCGGCGCGGGAGCGGTGCTTGCGCACGCACAGAAAATGCAAACAACCTCCGAGCCTTCGAGCACGGCAGACAGGTTCACGGGCACTTGGCACTGGATGTTTGATGGAACCAGCTTCTCCACCATGATTCTTGCGCGGACCGGAGCGGGTTTTCGAGGAACCGTGACCCCATCGCGCATCGCGTTGAACGACGACGGTGGATTGCGCCAGGCCGATCCGGCCGAAGACAGCACCCCTGTGCCGGTCGCCAGGGCAACGCTGGAAGGTTCTGCATTGCAGATCAAGCTGAACGATGGATTCGCTTTCACCGTGACGTTGAAGGACGAGACTCATGCTGAGATTCTTCCCGTGGGAGCGCCTGCCAATATGAAACCTATCCAGGCTGAAAAAGCTAAGTAGCTCAGGGTGGCGACGTCAGCCTGCTCACGCGGTGAAGGGCAGCGAAGTCTGGATCTGGACCAACTCTGGAGGCTGCATTTCGCTGGCCGGCGGTTTTGGTTCCTGGCGTCGACCGAGCTTGTACTGGCGGCAGATCGCGTTCACCAGGTCCGCAATACGCTTGCTGTACTCCGCGGAAACGAAGGCGTTGGCGCCATAGCGTTGGCGATAGGCATCGAGCTGTCCCGGGAAATGCTCCTCCACGAATTTGAAAAACGTGGGCAGCGAGCAGGCCTGGAGAAAGAGCGGATTCGCGGCAAAGAAGCTGGCTCCGGCCTCAGAGGCCGCCTTCGCCACTGCCTCCAGCGATCGGCGCGAATCTGTAATCCCCGGCATGACCGGGCAACACAACACGCCTGCACGAATGCCCGCTTCGCGCATGCGGCGAAGGGTCCAGATGCGGAGATCGGGTCGCGGCGCCCGCGGCTCGAGTGCCCTCGCGAGCGCTGTATCCATCGTGGTTACGGTGATGTGGACGGTGAGGTCGTGGTGCCGGGAGATGGTCCGGAGCAGCTCGATATCGCGCAGGATCAGGGTGGATTTGGTGACGATTCCGAGGCCGAAACCGCTGGTTTTGGCGAACGCTTCGAGGATGGAGCGGGTGATGCGCTGGCGGCGTTCGATGGGCTGCCATGGATCCGTGGCTGTGCCCAAGGCTATTGGAGTGTTGGACTTGAGATGCGCCAACTCCTGCTGGACCAGCCAGCCGGCGTTCTCTTTGAAGAAGATCTTGCGCTCGAAGTCTTCGGGGGTGAGCTCCATGAATTCGTGGGCGTAGCGGGCGTAGCAGTAGCGGCAGGCGAACTCGCATCCGCGATAGGGATTGATCGCGTGTGTAAAGGGTAAGCCTCGGTTGCTCTGCACTTTAGAGATGATGGAACGGGATTGAACGGGGCGGTATTCGGTCAGGTGACCGGCCGAATCGAGGGGCGCGGAGGCTGCCGCGCGGGCGAGGAGGTTGAGGCGGCGGACGGGTTCCGCAGGGAATTCGGCGGTGGGGAAGAGGGACTCTGTCTTCGCCATATATTCGCCTTATATTCCCGTTTTGGTCGCCACGTCAAGTGATTTATCTCACTGTTGAAGAGAAGGGGGTGGGTGAATACCGCACCCCTGCTTTTCTCAGATTGGGAGTTGGCCTGTTCTCAAGACTTGAGTAGATTCGCCCGAATCGCGGGGATATTGGCCAACTGCTGACGAAAAGAGACTGTGAAAAAGGGCCCGTGCCGCTACTGGCTTGTCGCGGTCACCTTTGCGATCCTCTCAAATGCCCAATCGAGTTCTTCCCGTTTGACGACCAAGGGGGGGCCTATGCGGATGACGTGATCGTGAGTCTCTTTGCACAAGATCCCTTCGTGCATCAGGGCTTCGCAATAGGGGCGGGCCTTCCCGTGGAGCTCGATACCAATCCAGAGACCCTTTCCACGAATCTCCTTGATGGCAGGACTGCGGAGCGATTGAAGCCGCGAGAGGAAGTAAGCTCCCAAGTCCGCGGACTGCTCGACCATCTTCTCTTCGATCAGGACACGCAGAGCGGTTCTGGCAATGGCGCATCCGAGCGGGTTCCCTCCAAATGTGCTGCCGTGGTCGCCGGGGGTGATGACCCCCAGAATCTCGCGCGAAGCGAGGACGGCCGAGACTGGATAGAATCCGCCTGCCAGGGCTTTTCCCACGATCAATACGTCCGGGGTAATTTCTTCGTGCATGTAAGCGAAGAGCTTGCCGGTGCGCCCCAGACCGGACTGAATTTCATCCGTCATGAGAAGCACGCGGTTCTGGCGGCAGATCTCAGCAGCTTCGCGAAGGAACCCGGCCGGGGGTATCAGGATTCCAGCCTCGCCCTGGATCGGCTCCACGAGGAACGCGCAGGTATTCGGGGTAATGGCGCTGCGCAGAGCCTCAGCGTCGCCGTAGGGGATCACCTTGAATCCCGGCGCGAAGGGACCGAAGCCATCGCGATAATGTTCATCGGTTGAGAAGCCGACGATAGTGACGGTGCGCCCATGGAAGTTGTTGGCGCAGACAATGACCTCGGCCTGGTCCTGTGGGATGCCCTTCACCTTGTAGCCCCATTTGCGCGCGACCTTGATGGCGCTTTCGACAGCCTCGGTGCCGGAATTCATCGGCAGCACCATGTCGAATCCCGTCAGATCGTGAAGATCTTTACAAAGCAGGGGTAGCTGGTCGTTTCGAAATGCGCGCGAGGTCAGGGTAACTTTCCTGGCCTGTTCTTCGAGAGTGCGAAGAATCTTTGGGTGACAGTGACCTTGATTCACTGCGGAGTAAGCGGCCAGGCAATCCAGATAACGTTTGCCGTCGACGTCGTAGACCCAAACGCCCTCAGCACGTTCAATCACTACGTCGAGAGGACGATAATTGTGCGCTCCGTATTGGCTTTCAAGGTCGACAAAATCCTGAGTTTGCATCTGCGTCTCTGCTAAGTGCGTTTGCATGGTCTGCCTTAATGTGCCTTAACGATACTGGTGTTTCGGTTCTCAACTTGAGCCCCTCTGAGAATGGAGCGGAGGATTGGCCCGCGGTCTCTATTCTTCGGCGGGCAGGACTTCTTCAATCGCTGCCCAGGGTCCGCCCTGACTCACCAGGTATTTCAGGTAGAGCACTGCGCCTGTACGATCAGCCGATTCGAGCAAGCTTTGAGCAGCCTTCTGAACTTGTTCAGTTGGGAGCGTGGCGAGGTCAAACGACTCTTCGATCATGCCGTCGGCATGGGGGATATTGAGCAGTTCAAGAAAGCTGATGATTACGGCACGATGCTCGCGGAGGAGATAGATCTTCAGAAGATCATCCAGAATGAGGTCGGGAAGCGTCGGGGTTGTGGCCGTCCAGTTCGCCAGCCTCTCAATCGGACTTTTGCGAACAGTGACTTCACGCAGCTTTTTCGCCTTCGCTAGAGATGCAGAGAGAAACTGCTTCTCGGCGCTCTTTGACTCGGCCCAAAAGACTTTGGAGGCAGCGATTCGAAGCTCTTCAGGCATCTGTCGCCAAATACGATTCGCAGAAACTGACATCAACGGTCCTCTCATACGTGAATCTGAAGGATTCAGCTTTGATGATACCGTTCGCAGGGAGGACCTCTAAGGACAGGCAGCGGCAAGGGATGTAGAACCGGCCTGCAAGAGCAGCGGGGAAGGAGATCTTCTGCTCTTCGGGGTGTTTACTGATGAGTATATTTACGGATTAGTTGGTGCGACGACTTGTTTGGAGGCTATGGAATTCGGAATATTGATATGTTATTTATATTGTGTCAATTTCGCGATTTTTGGCGAAGATCTGGAGAAGTAAAAAGACGGGGAGGGGTAGCTAATTTTCTAGTAACCCCCATTACCTTACGGTAACTCCCGTTTGTCTTCCTTGGCTGCCAGGGCCTGAACGTCCGGCTTCGCGGGCGGGTTTCGGCAGGGCGTTCATGGCGATCTGGGCCGCGTAAAGGAGTTTGGCACCCTCGGGTTTGGTGACGATTTCGAGCGACATAGCGCGGGCGATGCAAGCGATGTATGCGCGGATTGAGGTATCGGCGGTGAGGTTCGGCAGAGCGCGCATGAAGGCTTCTTTGGCTTTGTCGCGGGCTTTCCAGCTTTCGAGGCCGCGGGCCTTTTCGGCGGCCAGGGTGTCTTCGTAAGCAGCGTTGCAGAGTTTGACGATGGAATCGAGGACTGTGGTGTGTGAGGCTGCGTCGGTGGTGGTCATGTGGGTGTTTTCCTTTCCAAGGCAAAAGAAAATGCCCGCCGGGTTTCGGCGGGCATTCGTTTTTCTTCTCTATATCAAGTATGGCAGATTCGATCAGTAATCGGCAATTAGTTTTCCACATTTTGTAGTGATTGGAATGAGCGGTTTAGGCTTGTTTTCCACAGGTGGGGGGCTTGACAGAGTTTTGGGAGGTGTCTGGCGGGTGGGAGTTGCAGGCGATCCTACTGCTTCCGGATGGGCGACCATTCGCTCGCGAGGAATCATTTACCCTACCCGGTCGGGGATTGAGCGTCATGAAGAGGCTCTTTGTTCTCGCTACTCTCTTTTCAGTGATTGGGTTCGCATTCGCATCTGAACCCGCGCGCCGTAGATTGAATCGTGGTCAGACCGAGCGCCTTGCACTTGCCGCGCTGACACCTGAACAGCGGAAGCTCCCCGGCGTGGGAGCAGACTCATTCGACGACCCTGAAGCTCCACGATTCATGTTCTTCACAATCGTCTGGGACTCAGGACCAAAGGATAGCGTCGTCGTCGCAAATTTCGCTGTTGACGCCTACACGGGAGATGTATGGAGCGCGACCAGTTCGTGCGACGAAATTAGCAACCGCGAGCTTCGCGCACTTCAGAGGACATTCCGTCATGCACTGAGACTCTCATCTTCTGAATACAAGCGACTAAAGACTAAAGGTCCACTGTGCTAATAGCCCTGAGGAGTTGCTGGTCATATTGCGGAGGCGAACCAACGCGATAGTGACGAATAGGCGACGACCCGGGAGCTATGGTTTCCTGAAATTACAATTAACAGCCACAGGGAGCGGATAGCGTGGAGATAATCGGACGATTGCTAATGATGGCCACCCTGATGTCAGTGGCCTGTATCGCCGGAGCGTTTTGCGTCGTCGTCGTTATCCTGCTCTTGCGCCTCAAGAGGAGGCAAAGCCGGAGTGCCTGCCTGATAGCTGCACTGTTCCCGCCTGCAACGATGGCGTATTGGTTGGGTTGTCTTATCGTTTCCGCCATGCTTTCCAGGCTAATCGGGACGCCAGATTTGCTGTTCGGTGACATCAACGAGGCGCTGCCGAATGGGTACAGGCTCACCGCATTAGACAAAATGCCTGAGGCAGGAAGGATCGCAAAGGATGGAGATTCGATCCACGGTGTCGCGTGGGTAGGAAGCGTCCAAGTGGAAGGCCCGTACGTCTTGGGCCACTATGACTACACGTATTTTCCTAGAAAGATTGAGGAGGCTGAGAGAAACTACTTCCTATTTGATACGCGCGGCGGTCAGACGACCGACTTCGCAAACGAAGATCAACTAGCGAGTGCGGTGAAAAGAGCAGTTAATCTCACTCCGACGGAGTCTTTCCACGGCCCCAGAAGTTCCGGTCAGCGAATCTCAATGGTGGCATTTCTGATTGCCGGTGCTGCGCCCCTAGCAGTCGGGTTTTGGCTTCTGTTCCGCTTCATGGCGTGGATGAAATCCCCACAGAAGCCATTAGCTGTTGATGGCTAGAAACCTCGCATTGCCGATCTTGGGCGAGTGACCGTCTACTCGGAAGTAAACCGCAGGGCGACGTTTCGCAAAAGAGCACAGATTGACCCGGCGCGAAGAGTGGCGATCCGTGTTCCTTCAGGCATCCGGAGATGTCCTCGCTCCAACGTATACTGACGTTTCGCTCATCACCAAGGAGGATTCATGCGCTCCGGCACACCCCACCTGTGCGCTCTCGTCTTATTTTGCTTACCCGCTGTCTCTCAGACCATTGTTGGGAGAATATCGCCTATGCGTCAAATATATGTCGAGGACCAGCGAGATCGCGGGATGGCACTGACAGATAACGGCGAATCGATCAAGCAACCGTCCAACGCACCCAGTCCTAAACCGCTGGATGACCAGACCTTGATAAAGCGCGATGCTGGTCGCCGGGACCGAGTTCGGTCGCTCCTGGCCGCTGGCCCACTGTCCAGTGCATCGGATTACCACGACGCGGCATTCATCTTCCAACACAGCGACCAGCCGGACGACTATCTCCTCGCGCATTTACTGGCAATGCAAGCTGTCGTCATGGGGGATTCGGAGTCCAGATGGATAGCAGCGGCAACTCTTGACCGGTACCTGCAATCGATCGGTCGGAAGCAGGTGTTCGGTACTCAGTTTTTGGACAAAGGCTACTTGTACATGCTGCAGCATCGGAGCGATCCCGATCTTGCGCAGAAGCTCCAAAGCTTGAAAGACTCCGACGTTGTAGTTCAGCAGCCGTATGACGAACAGTTTTTGCCTGATGCCATGCGGCAGAGCTTCTGTGTTCCGCCACTAGCTTCCCAGAAAATGCAGGTTGAGCAGATGAACAGAGGCGAACGTGTCCACATTCCACCAGTACCCGGATGTCAAAAATGACTGCGGCGGCGCGGTGGTTCGATACGTTCGACGCCTGGTACCAAAATACTTTGCGATCGGAATACGCGGAACGCTACGGGTTGGCTCTATGAGTCGCTCGGGGCGAGGCAATGCCTACTCGGAAAATCTCTAAAAGCAACCGCAGATCCTTCCCCTTCGCGTTGCTCTGGGTCAGGATGACAGTGCATTGGGCGGAGATAGGAGTGAGCGGGAGGGGGCCGGTCTAGAGACCGGCGCTACGGTCAGGAGCATCCAATCGTGCAATGGCTATGAAAAAGAAACCGCCGGTGATGACGGAGTGCGAGGTCAAAGTGCGGGGTCGCTGGCTGCCCTGCACGCTGTTCGAGGCCCTTGTGGAGCGCAGCGAGCTGATGCGCTGCAAATACTGCCACGGTCCGGTGCAAGCATTGAAAGAATCCAGCACTGGCGCCCGAGCTCACATCGAACACCTGCAGAGCCACCCCGGTTGCAGATTTCCGGTCAGCAAATTTTGCGGAGTCGAATCCAAACACCCGCTCGCTTTGAAATGATCGCCCTCATGACGCCATCGTCTCCGCGATTCGAAGGGCTACTTCTCGGGGTAAATTCCACAAGCTCAGGGCAGGCTAACCGCAGATCCTTCCCCTTCGCGTTGCTCTGGGTCAGGATGACTGTACTAGGGGTGTGCGCGGTGCAGCGTTGATTTCGGCTATTCTCACGCATCGCTCGGGGGCTAAAGCCCAGGTCAATGGGAGCGGTGTGCGGGCTGCCTGAAGGCAGCCCCTGATACGAGGCCGGTTCTTCTCAACAGGGACAAGTTGATTGCACTCCCGCAGAATACGAGACCGGGCAATTCAGTTTAGCCGCGACGCGGAACCATGCGTGAGATCGAGGTGTCAACAGATGTGTGCGCGAATGCACGATGTAACAGCAGATTCCCTGCGGGAATGACAGAAAGAAAAGCAAGGGGGGAGCACTGGGAGGGAGTAGAAACACCCGGGTGTGGTTGCACCCGGGTGTTTGTGTGTGAACTTAGAAGTTGAACTTGCCGCCGAACTGGAGGACGCGGGGGTCCCAGGTGCTGGTGGCTTTGCCGAAGGTGCTGTTGCCGAAGTTCGAGCCGATGCCGTTGAACTCGGTGTGGTTGAAGGTGTTGAAGGATTCGGCGCGGAGCTCGATGTTGGCGAACTCGCGAAGCTTGAAGGTCTTGTAGAGCGAGGTGTCGAAGTTGAAGCGGCCGGGGCCGAGGGCGATGTCCTTACGGGCATTGCCGAAGCCGTTGTTGGGGCCGCCGGCCCATGCAGGTGTGGGAGCGGAGAAGACTGAGGTGTCAAACCACTCGCCGGGTTTCTTGAGCGAGCGCGGTTTTGCGCTTACGTTGGGACGGTTGGTGTAATCGCCGCCAAGGCCGACGGGGTCGTAAGGGAGCGAGAGGCCGGGGCCCTGGTTGGCGATGATATGTCCGGATTCGGCGGTGACTACGCCGGCGATCTGCCATCCGCCGAGGAGGGAAGCAGCGAGGCCGCGTCCGCTGGGGAAGATGGGCAGTGCGTAGACGTAGTTGGCGCTGAGGATGTGACGGCGATCGAGCGCGCCGGATCCCCTGTCGTATTTGAGGTCGAATGGGTTGCTGACCTGGTTGAGGTCGTAGCTGGTGATGTCGATCTCATGCGACCAGGTGTAGTCGATTTCGCCCGTGAGGCCGTGTTTGCCTTGCGCGCGGAGGCCGGTCTGGAAGCCGTTGTAGCTGCCGTTGGTGGAGTTCTCCTGCTGGTTGATGGTGCCGTATCCCTGGAACGTGCGATAGAGGTTGGGATTGGACAGGGTGGTGCCGCCGAGGTTTGTGCCGCTCTTGTTTTGCGGGTCGCCGGCGTCGGCGCGAATGGGGAGAGGCGTGTCGAGCGGGAAGTTGTTGATGCGGCGCTCGATGTTCTGATTCCATGCGCTGTTGCCGACGTACTGGATGACGAAGATGACCGAGGGGGCTACCTGCCGCTGGAAGCCGAGGCTGTATTGCGCGACGGCGGGGGCGGGGTAGTACTCGGAGAGGTTGAAGAGGCCGTTGGCCGGGAAGAACGGAACGGCAGCGGTGCCGCCTGTGACCCAGCTGGTGTGCGGATCGGATACGTAGACGTTCGAGGCTGTGGGGTTATACGCGAACGGCGGGGCGGTGGCGGCGTTGTAGATGTCGTTGCCCTGCATGCGCTCGTAGAAGGTGCCGGCGCCTCCGCGAAGGACTGTGCCGCCGTTGCCGAAGATGTCCCAGGAGAAGCCGACACGCGGCTGGATGGTCATGAAATCGTTTTTGACCAGGCCACGCGCCGTGCCGTTCTGTCCCGCGAGTTGCATGCCGTTGAGGTAGAAGGGTGTGTTGTTGACGACGGCGAAGCCGGGACCGGAGGGGTCCATGGATCCGTCGGGGCGCCAGGCGGGCCGGGCGCCCGGATCGTACGCGGCGGGATTGAAGTTGGCCACAGCGTTGCTGCGCTCCCAGGCGTGCGGCAGGGCGTCGTAACGAAGGCCGATCTGAAGGCTGAGATTCTTTGTCACGTGCCAGTTGTCATTGCCGTAACCCGAGGGAGTCTGGTTGACGTAGTGACGGGTGGGAAGGGACTGGAACTGGGCGTAGGTTGCCGAGAGGCCCATGAGGAAGTCCATCATGCCGTCGTTGGAGAGACCGCTGAAGGTGTAGGCGCCTTCCGGGTCGCCGAAGAGCTGCTGGTTCTTGGTGTAGCGGTTGTAGCTGAAGCCGAATTTGAAGGCATGTTTGCCGCGCGTCCAGGAGACGTCGACGCGGGGCATGTAGTCCTGAGCGGCGTTGTGCCAGGGAGCGGAGCCCATATCTTCCGCCGTGTAGTAGGGCGGCCCGAAGCCGGTGACGCCGGGAATGGACTTGGAGCCGTTGTTGAAGAAGCCGTTGACGCTCCATCCGCTGGGCAGTTGGGAGTTGCTGCTGTTGGTGATGTTGATGGTGTTGCCATCGTAGTTCATGCTGGCCTCAACGAGCAGGTTGGGGTTGATGGTTCCGCTGAGCTTGATGGCGACGGAGTTAGATGGGTTGGCGAGGGTGCTGGTGACCGTGTTGTAGTTGGCTCCAAGCCACCCTAGCATGGGTTGCGCGTTTCCCTGCATAACAGCGTTGTGCTCGTAGTGGCCCATGAGCTGCCACTTGGTGCTGACCTGATGATCGATGCGCACGATGTCATCGCGCACATTGATGGGAGTTTCAGCCTGCGAGATTACCTGGTCGCTGGAGTTGCTGGGATGCGGGACCACGCCGCTGTTGAAGTAGAGCACAGCATTCGGGTCAAAGAGGTTGGCCGGAATGGTGTTGTTGGGGAAGGATCCGCCCGGGGTGAGACCGTCTGCAGCGAGCTTTGCGTTGAAGGCGGGGTCGGCGACCTGGGGGACGACGAGCTTGGTACTCGAAGCGAAGGCAGGCGCGACGTAGTGGAGGTCGGTGCCGGCCGTGGGGAAGTCCGCCGCGGGGAGCGTGTTGACCAGCGTGGGGGTGCTGCCCTGGATGAGCCTACGCCACTCTTCGTTCCAGAAGAAGAAGGTGCGGCGCGGATGCTGGAAGGGAAGCAGGGGCCCGCCGATGTTGCCGCCGAAGATGTTGTAGTTCAGCTTCTGCCGCGGGGTGGGGGTATCACCGGGCGCGACATGTTTGTTGAACCAGTTATTGGCGTTGAAGACGGTGTTCCGGTTGAACTCCCATACCCCACCGTGAAACTTCTGGGTGCCGCTCTTGAAGGCGAGTGTGATGGTTGCGCCGGAAGAGATGCCGTAGTCAGGCGGGTAGTTACTGGTGAGTGTCTGGAATTCGGAGATGGCGTCCTGCGAAGGCATGACGGACATGCCGCCGCCGGCGCCGCGGTCATCGGCTTCCGCGCCGTCGATGAGCCAGATGTTGTGGCTCTGACGAAGGCCGTTGATGCTGATGGTGAAGTTGGACGCGATGGAGGTTGGGGTGTTGTTGTCAGGCAATGCTGAACTGACTCCCAGGCCCAGGGCTGCAAGAGCCGCGAAGTTGCGGTTCTCGGTGGCGATGTGCGTGATTTGCTCGGAGTTGACGAGGGTGCTGACGACGTTGGAGTCGGTCTGCACGGTGAGGGCGTCGGCCTGCACGGTGACGGTTTCAGCGGCCTCGCCAATTTTCATCTGGACGTCGTTGCGTTGGGTGCGCGAGACGTTCAGAACGATGCCATGCGCAGTGTAAGTCTGAAAGCCAGGCGCCGTGACCTGCAACGAGTAGGTGCCGATGTTGAGGGCGGGGAAGGTGAAGAGGCCCGCAGTGTCGGTAGTAAGGGTGCGGGTGAAATTAGTGTTGTCTTCGGTGAGGGTCACCTGGGCGCCGTTGATGACGTTGCCGGATGGATCGGTGACGATGCCGGTGATTTCAGAGTTTTGCTGTGCCCGCAATGTGGTGAATGCGGACAATAGGAGTGCGAGGAGCAGGAACAACCTGCACCGGGGAGATCGCATTGGTGTGCCTCCAAAAAGGTTGGGTCTTTCGTGTAGTTGGCTTTAAGGGCGCGTCCGAACTGTCTGAGCGCGCCTGAATTCATTCAATTGCAGTGAATGGAAATGAAACCATCTACAAAGGTTCTCTTCTTTTGTTTTCTATGACTCCAGGATCGGGGATCTGATCTAAAGCGATTTACCAGAAAGAGCCCAAATAGGCGGAGTCGATAAAAACTCCGCCGGGCACGTTGGATACGAAGGAGTGAGTTGAGGTTGCCTGCAGATCAATGGGCTTGACCGCATGGTGAGACTTGCCGTTTACTGATTCACGACTCACTCACCCAGATCAAACCTGTCGAGCACGAATCACGTGCCGGATATTCGACCTCGCTTGAACTGACGCCTCTTCGCAGAGAGATGCGAGAAGGCCCTGAGCAATACGGAGAAGATATGCGTAATGCCTTTGTTTTTGCGACCTTGATTTGCCTGGCTACATTGACCCTCAAAGCCCAGCCAGAACGTCAGAAGTTTGTTGTCTTCGACGCGCCCGGCGCGAGTTCTGCCCCGCAGAGCTCAACCTACCCGCTGCATGGAACGATGGTGGCTGACATCAACGCGCGGGGAGAGATTGTGGGAGATTTCAACGACGATGCCAACACTGTGTTTCAGACATTCATCCGGTATCCGGATGGACGGATGGAGGTCTCCAACGATCCGAGCGCGGGAACCGCGGTCAGTTCCTGGATCAACCAGGTGGGAACGACGCCGTACGCGCTGAATGATGCAGGCGTGGCGACAGGGGTAGGCGTGAACGAGAACGGCCAGACATACGCTTTTGTCCGCACGGCAAAGGGGGAGTTCACGGACTTTCACGGCCCGCAGTCGTTGAGCTGGTACGCGCCTTCGACCCGTTCTTTCGCCATCAACAACAGGGGCCAGGTTACCGGGGATTACATCGATTATCCGACTGCGTATCACGGATACATCCGCAGCGCCGATGGAACGATCACGTCTTTCGACGCGCCGGATGCTTCGTTTTCAGGGTTCTGGAATGGAACGACAGCGACCAGCATCAACTCATTCGGCGATGTATGCGGCTATTACCACGATGCCAACGCGGCGATCCACTCCTTCCTCAGGATGCATGATGGGAACATCATCGATTTCGCGGTTCCGGGAGCATCCACGCTGCCCTATGCAGGAGCCTTCGCCACCCGCATCACGGATCAGGGCCTGGTGACGGGCTTCTACTATAACGACAGCTTTCAGCCTGCAGGATACGTGCGCTATCCCGACGGGCAAGTCTCGACGATCACCTTTCCGCAGATCCCGGATGGGCAGCTGTTTTACATAACGAACATCAATCACGGCGGGGATGTGCTGGGGACGTATTATGACGCGAACTCCGCGGCTCATGCATTCCTGCTCATGCGCAATGGCCGGTTGTTCAAGATCGACGCACCGAATGCGGGGACTTCGGCCAATCAAGGGACACTCGCGATGAACTTGAACGATGCCGGGAACGTGGCGGGGTATTTCATCGACGCGAACAACATCAGCCACGGATTTCTGTGGACGGAGCACTGAGGAGCAGTTCGGAAGCGGTTCACATCCGTTGAGCAGCAATGTGCTTCAAAGCAATGCATGAAGCTCTTCTTCCGCAGGAGGGCACGGCGAGGTATGGGCCGTGCTCTTCTGGTTTTGCTTTTTGCTGCAAGTCTTTCAATCGGCGCTGATTCAGAGTTGAGCGGGCAGCAGGCGCCCCGCTCCTCATCTCAAAAGCAGGGAACCGCGACAGAGGCGAAGAGTCCTTCGCATGAGCCATCGAACGCAGCGGGCTCAGAACAGGCCGCGCATGGCAGCGCTCCTGGGCAGCCGACCGCGCCTAAGGAAATCACGGCGCTGCATCTCGAGCAGTTGCCCAAGCCTTTGCCGCGAGCGTTGACAGAGGGCATCGACGTGAATCAGCGGTCGCAGGTGATCCTGGCGCACCTGAATGAGGCCATCAAGTTCTACCGCATGACCGCGACGCCGATTCAGAAGACGGGCGAGCCGAGCGACATGCTGTATGGGCAGCAGGCGCAGAGTACGGCCACACAGGCGACGCAGTTGGCGTTCCAGTCGGCGCGGGATGAGGCGGCATTGCTGGCTCGGATACAGGGTGCGACAGGGAAGGCGGCGGAGCATCCACAGGAGGCCGAGGCGCAGCGACTGCAGAGCGCGCAGATGCGCATTGCTCAGCGCGTGCGGGAGTTGCAAGCAACGGCCGCGGATCTGGATCAGCAGATTGCCAAGTCCACGAGTGCGCAGCGCGCAGACCTTGAAGATCAGAAGACCGATGTGATGGGGCAACTGGAGCTGGCTGCCGCGGAGCAGGAGGCGCTTGCGAAGGTGGCAGGTATATCCGTGCCGCAGACGAACAGCCAGCTGCAGAGCGAGATCGACAAGCTGCAGAGCGCGGTGCCGGAGGTGATCGACAACAAAGTCAAGCCGGTGGCGAACACGATGGAGAGCCTGGGTTCGCTGCGCGATGCGGGCGTGGTGACGCAGGGGCAGGTGCTGTTTCAGTTGATGGGGACGCTGCATGCCATCGACCAGCGCATCGCAGAAGTGAAGCGGCTGCACGAGGAGGCGCAGGAACTGAGAACGCCTCTGGTGAATATTCTGCGGGCGACGGTGAAGCAGGGGCAGAAAATGCAGGCGGGTGCATCGGGTGGCGAAGATTCTTCCCAGGTCCCCAACGGCGAGGGACCTCCACCCCACGAACGAAGACCTGTTCGTGGGGTCCCCGGACCTGGGGCACCCTCTTCAAATAGTCGCGCGGAGTTGAGGAAGAAGTATGACGAGCTGACGGATGCGTTCAAGACGATTTCCGGCGTGTCAGTGCCGATCGGGCAGGAGATTCTTCTGCTGGAGCAAGCGCAGGGGAATTTCATTTCGTGGCGTGCAGCGGTGGATGCGGAGCGGATCGAGATTCTGCATGCGCTGCTGATCAGGCTGGTGCTGATTGCCGCGGTGCTGATGATCGTCTTTATTGTGGGCGAGGTGTGGCGGCGCGCGGTGATGCGCTATGTGCAGGATCTGCGGCGGCGCCGACAGCTGTTGGTGGTTCGCAGGATGGTGATTGGCTTTATGAGCGCGGTGGTGATCCTGCTGGGATTCGTTACGCAGTTCAGCTCGCTGGCCACGTTTGCAGGTTTCATCTCCGCGGGCATTGCCGTGGGATTGCAGACAGTGCTGCTATCGGTGGCGGCGTATTTCTTCATCGTGGGGCGTTACGGCGTGAAGGTGGGCGACCGCATCACGGTGGCGAATGTGACGGGCGATGTGGTGGAAGTGGGGCTGGCGCGCTTCTACATGCTGGAACTGGCGGGCACGGGCGTGGATCTGCATCCGACCGGACGCGTGGCGGTGTTCGCGAACTCGGTGCTGTTCCAGACGGGAACGCCGCTCTACAAGCAGATTCCGGGAACGAGCTATGCGTGGCACGAGGTGGTGGTGAAGCTGAAGCCGGGAACGGATTACGAACCGGCGCTGAAGTCGATTCGCGGTGCGGTGCAGACGGTGTATGACGAGTACTGCGAGCAGATGGAGCGGCAGCACGCGGAGACCGAGGCGTGGATGGATACAGCAGTGCCAAAGCCGCGGGTTGAAGCGCGCCTGCAACTGGCGGATGGGCTGCAGTATTCGGTGTTGTATCCGGTACCCATGGGACGGGCTGCAGAAACGGACCAGAAGGTTACGCAGAGCGTGCTGGATGCAATGGGGCATGATGCAGCTACGGCACAGGCCGTCGACGGTCAGCCTACCTTGAAGGCGGTGGTGAAATCCTAGTCGGTGGATCAGTGAGTCGTGGTCGGGTGTGTCATTCTAACGGCGGAGGAGTTGAAGAGATGGCTTCAAAGACGGGATTGCGGATTACGTGGCTGGGACATGCGACGGTGCTGGTGGAGACAGCGAAGGGCACCAACATCCTGATCGATCCGTTCATGCAGAACAATCCGAAGTATCCGAAGGACTACGAGCTGCCTTCGACGATTCATTACGTCCTGCTGAGTCATGGGCACGGGGACCACATCTCGGACGCGGCTCCAGTGGCGAAGAAGCATGGGTCGACTGTGGTGGCGATTTACGAGCTGAGTGACTTCATCAAAAAACAAGGGGTGGAGAAGACGATCGGGATGAACCTGGGCGGCACTGTAAAGCTGGACGATATGTCCGTGACAATGGTGGACGCAAAGCATTCGTCAGGCGCGCAGGATGCAGCGGGGACTCACTACGTGGGTGTAGCGGTCGGATTCATCATCACTCCGGATGAAGGGCCGGTGCTTTATCACGCGGGCGATACGTGCGTGTTCGGAGACATGCGTCTGATCGGCGAGTTATACAAACCCGAGATTGCTATGCTTCCGATTGGCGGGCATTTCACGATGGATCCGAAAGAAGGCGCGATGGCGGCAAAGCTGATCGGCTGCAAGACGGTGCTTCCTATTCACTGGGGGACTTTCCCGATGCTGACGGGAACGCCTCAGGAACTGGCAAGCCTGGTGGATACGAGTGTGAAGGTCGTGCACTGGTCGCCGGGAGAGACGGCGTAAAAGGCAGGGAACAGGGACCAGGGAATAGGGAATAGAAAAGCAGGGACAGGGGACAAGGGACAGAAGACTTAAGTCGAGATGTAAAGAGGGCTGGCATTGAGCCAGCCCTGTCTTAAATCTGTGAATTTACTTGCCTGCTGCTTTTCTCTGCTCGGCCCAGCGGCGTTTCACGGCTTCGGCGATACGCTTGCGTCCTTCAGGGCTCAGGCGGCGCTTCTTCTTGGCGGGTTTTGCGGCAGCAGCTGCAGTGCTCTTCTTCGTCTGAGCACCGGAACCTGCGAGCAGCGCACGTGCCTGCTGCAGCAGAGCAATTTCGCGATCGATCTGGGAAAGTATTTCAGAGACTCCCACGGACTTCCTCCTGTTTTATGTTTCCTTGTTCGGAGTGGTCCAACCATGTTGTCGATCTGAACTCCGTGGCTAGCCCACCTGCGAATAACAATAACTGCCAATGGGTGATTAAGACAAAGTAAAAAGGGCACCAGGCGCGGGGCATTTGTACGCTGTTTCTGGAGTACGAAGGTAATGGTTGCAGTCGCGGTATTCAATTACTGCGAGGGGGAGCGCCGTGCCGCTCGTTCGTATCACCTGCTGGATGAGTGCCGGCGAGTTGATGACTCCCGAGAGGCCCCGAGTCAGCGGGGAGGTTTGCGGCGCGGTAATTCCTGATATCGCGCAGAATATCGGCTTTCTCACGCGCGTACTGACCGGCCAGACGAGTCAGCGCGTAGGTGATGATGTCGCTGTGATGGAGGTCAGAGACGGTTGGATCGCGGCGCATGTTGAGCCAGAGACGGTGCACTAACTGTACGTCGTCGGGGCTGAGATTGGGTGCGTGCGGACCTATGTAGAAGACCTTGGACTGGCCGTTCGGCTCGACGACGTAGAAGTTGAACTGGCGTTTGGGCTCGGGCAGAGCTTCCCAGGCCTGTCCCATGTGATAGGCCTGGTCTTCGGAAGTCATCTTGGACGAGACACCGGAGACAATGGAGTCGACTTCGAGATTGTTAGCGCTCTGCGCGAGTGCGGCGAAGATGTCGCCTGCAGGAACCACGAGCAGGGAGACAGTCTTGCCGAAGCTCTCAGCTACTGAGATGGCTTTGGTGAAGAGCATCTGCTCGTGTTCAGAGAAGCTCTGCTCTTCAGAGGATAGAAACTCGGGTCCGCCGGCAGCCATGATACGGGCGCTGAGGACGACAACATCGGTGTCGTCGCTGGCGTGCTTGGCGAGCGCCCATTTGAGCGCGAAGGGGTTGGCGGCGTCGCGCATGGTGACCATGACTCCGCCGGGCCGGATGTCGACTGACTCGCGGCTGATGGTGTCCTGGTGCTCAAGCTGGAAGTGGTCCTTCATCTGGCGGGCGGTGAGAGCATGCCTGCGCTTGTTCTGGTGCTCGCTGACCGTGAAGATGATGAAGAATGTGCCGGCAAAGGCAATGCCGCTGACCGTGGCTACCGACTTGGTGAAGAGGTTGGTGACGGCCGTGGAGAAGAGGACCAGGAAGACGCATATGAGGCCGATGGGGACCTCGGTCTTGCCGATGCGGATGTTGGGCGGGACCTTCCAGCCGCGCTCGCCTTTGTATTTCCATCGGAGGACGAGCATGGCCAGCGCATTGAAGGTGAAGGACCAGATCACGCCGAAGGCATACGCTTCGCCGAGAGTGATGACGTTGCCTCGGGTGGCGATGATGGTGAACATCTGCAGCGCGAAGACGAGGTTCACGATGCGCGAGGGAGATCCGAACTTGGGGTGAGGTTTGCGGAACCAGTCGGTGAGTACGCCGTCTTCAGCAACGCGCTGGAGAACGCCGGTGGAGCCGATCATGGAGGTGTTGATGGCTCCGGAGAGGATGAGGAAGCCGACGATCACGACGAAGATGCGGAAGCAGATTCTGGCGGCCATTGGGCCGGTCATGTACATGGCAAGACCGGCAATGAGGTTGTCCTGGTAGATATGGGTCCGTGGCCAGTCTGGAATGAGCATCGCGGCGAGCAGAGTTGCGCCGCCCGTAAAGATCAAGCTGTAGATCGCGATGACAATGGCCGCGCGCTTGAGGTTCTTTAGCTTGGGATGCTCGATTTCGCGATTGACCTGGGCGAGACTCTCTTCGCCGGACATGGCGAGGATGGAGTGGCCGAACGCCATGAGGATGCCGAAGAGGCCAAGGCTGGGCAGAAGATCGGGCTTGTACTTAAGGAAGCCTAGAGCGTCGTCACTGAACTTCAGATTGGAAGGCGTGGGGGGCGGCGGCAGGTGAACGCCTTGCGTGAAGACGGAGTAGACGCCCCAGGCCATGAGGACGACCACCATGATGGTGGTGATCTGCATGACGCGGAGAGCCTTGTCGCTGGACTCCTCGATGCCCTTGACGTTCTGCCACCAGTAATAAATGGTGACGATGCCCGCGAAGACTGCTGAGGTGTGATTGACGTCGAACTGGTAAGGGACGCCGTTGGAGATCAGCGCGGGCGGCAGCCAGTGATACTGCATCAGCACGTGCATCAGCTCGTTCATGAGGCCGACGATGTACTGCCCGGCCGACACGCCCGAGATGGGGCCCGTGAGGATGTAGTCGAACATCAGGGCGGAGACACTGAGCTTGGCGAAGGTTCCGCCGAGCGCCTCCTTGACGACGCGGTAAACGCCGCCCCGGGTGAACATGGAACAGCTTTCGACGTACACGGCGCGCACGGCGAAGCTGAACAGCATGATGCCGAGGATGAACCAGGGGGCGGACTTGCCAATGGCCTGCTCAGCGATGCCGCCGGCATAAAAGGCGGATGAGCCCAGGTCGTTGAGGACAATTGCGGCGGCTCGCCAGAAGGAGATGAAGCTGAGCATCACGGAGGATGCCACAATGAGCCGAACGCGGTCGGGAGGCGGTGCTACGGTCGTTCGCGAAGAGGCCATCACAAAATTGCCGGCGAGCGGCCGGCCTTATAGCTTCCTTGGGGCGAGATTCTCTGCGTTCTGTGTCCGCCCTTGGCTGAGTCTAGAGCCGAAGATCGCGGGAGTCAATTAAATCCGCATGAAGAAACCGAAGAGGCTCATAAGGAACAACTTAATGCTGGCCTAAGGAACCAGGAACGCCGTTGACGAACTGGAAGATGTCGAAAACAGGGGAAGCATGTAAACGATTGTAACGCCGTTTCGGGTCCAAAGGGGGAACGGTTTACCGAGGCGCTGCGTCGGGTGTGCGGGGAGCGAGGGCCATCACGATCTGTGCGATACACTCGGCGCAGGATGCAGGGACAACGTTGGATGAGGTGGGCGGCGGCGGTTTTGAGCGCCGGGCTGCTGGAGTTGCCGTTTCCACTGGCGGGGCCGATGCCCCCGTGGCGGAGCGTGTTTGCTTGGTTTGGGCTGGCTCCGCTGATCTGGGCGGTTCTCCGCGCGTCGGAGGATGAGGATCGACCGCTGCGGCGCTCGTTTCTGGTGGCATATCTGTGCGGCGTGCTCTGGTACATGGGCAACTGCTACTGGATCTACGCCACGATGGAGATTCACGGCGGGCTGCCGCCGGTTGTTTCGGCGCTGCTGCTGGTGATGTTCAGCCTAGTGCTGGGGGGGTACTTCGGGCTATTCGGGCTGGGGCTGGCGGTGGTGCGTCGGCGGTTTGGCATTGGATGGGCGCTGGCGGCTGCGCCGTTTTTGTGGGTGGCGCAGGAGCTGGTGGGGGCGCGGATTACGTCCGTTCCGTGGGATCAGTTGGGGTATTCGCAGGTGGACAACGCTCGGCTGACCCTGCTCGCGCCCTGGACAGGCGTGTATGGGATCAGCTTTGTGCTGGTGGCGGTTAATGCGCTTTTTGTTGGTTCGTGGATGGGACGGTTTGGCTATCGCGGGCAGAACTTGCGCGGTATGGCAAAGGGAATCGCATTCGGGCTCATTATTGGGACACTCTTCGCAGGAACTTTAAGGACGACGCGCGACAAAGCTCCAACGAGTGCGACGGCAGTCCTCGTGCAGCCGAATCTGGATGTGACGGCGGACAACGACTGGAATGGGCCGGACTGGGACACGCACATCGCGCAGTTCACCAAGCTGGCGGGCGAGGAGTGCAAGACGTATATTGCGGGGATTCCGCAGACGGGTGCATCGAACGGCGAGATTCAGTGCCCGCCGTGGCCGACGCATCCGGATCTAGTGGCGTGGCCAGAGGCGCCGGCACCGTTTATCCAGCCAGACGCGAAGTTCCAGAAGGCTGCCGCGCAGGTCGCCCAGTCAGTGCAGTCTCCGCTGGTGGTTGGCGGCATCGGAACGGAGTGGGTTGGCGGCGACGAAGGCTGGCACAATTACAACTCAGCCATGCTGTTCCGCGCCGATGGATCGTTCCAGGGCCGATACGACAAGATCCACCTGGTGCCGTTTGGCGAGTACATTCCGTTCAAGGATCTGCTGACGTTTGCGCACAAGCTGACCGGGCGCGTAAGCAGCTTCTCCCGCGGAACGGACCGGATGGTGTTCCGGATTCCTGATCAGAAGGGAACGCTGCATCGGTACGGGTTCCTGATCTGCTATGAGGCGGTGTTTGCCGACGAGGTGCGGGAGTTTGCGAAGAACGGCGCCGAAGTGCTGGTGAACCTGAGCGACGACGGGTGGTATGGGGACACAAGCGCTCCGTGGCAGCACCTGAACATGGCGCGGATGCGGGCCATCGAGAACCGGCGCTGGCTTTTGCGGGACACCAACAACGGCGTGACTGCGGCGATCGATCCGTATGGGAGGGTGCGACAGAGCATTCCGCGGCATGCGGTGGATGCGCTGCCGGCGCAGTACGGGTTCAGGGACGACGTTACGTTCTACACGCAGCATGGGGATGTGTTTGGGTGGCTGTGTGCCTTGTCCGCAATAGCGATCGTCGGCTGGTCGGCGACAAAACTGGTAACCCATTAAGTCCAGGAGTACCCGCTCGAAAATGAACGCATCGCAGAAAGAACGCCTCCTGACTTTGACCGAGCGTTTGCTCGCGAAGAAACGAGACGACTGGTGCGCGATTCGTCGGGTGTGGAGGCCCTTGATCGATCAGGGGGATTTGGAATCCAGGGTGTG
Source organism: Occallatibacter riparius (assembly GCF_025264625.1). Classification (NCBI taxonomy): domain Bacteria; kingdom Pseudomonadati; phylum Acidobacteriota; class Terriglobia; order Terriglobales; family Acidobacteriaceae; genus Occallatibacter; species Occallatibacter riparius. The sequence continues at coordinate 5,321,220 of NZ_CP093313.1, read as the reverse complement.
CTTCGCCGTCTTGATCTTGTGGTACATCAACGCGCCGGAGCCAGTGAACGATCGTGCCCGCGAATACCTTCAGGAAGCGGCCAAAGCGGGTCACGCCGATGCCATGTATTGGATAGCCAAAAGAGGCCACGCGATAGGCCAAGAAGCAGACGAACTTCTGATCAGAGCGGCCGAGTTGGGAAGCCGCGGCGCGCAGCGCGATCTAGGCGCTCTTTATTCGACCGGAGACTGGACCGGGCCGAAGGACCCGGCTCGCGGTTTCTATTGGTACCGTTTGGCCGCTGAGCGCGGTCATTCCGATGCCCAATACAACTTGGGATTCATGTACATCCTGGGTGAAGGAACAGAAGCCGACGTTGACGAGGGGCTTCAGTGGATTCATCGCGCAGCTATGCAAGGCGATTGGAGTGCGAGGCGCCTGTTGGCCGATCTGTATCGAAATGGCTATTACGGGGTTCCAAGACGCATCGGAGAAGCCGAGCGCTGGGAGCACCTGCAATCTGTAGTCGAGCTAAAACAGCGAGGAAAAAGCAGGAGGATCCAATTGGATGAGCTACGCGAGTCGGACTGATGCAGAGTTGCTATCATGAGAGGTGTAGTGACGTTCTTAAGTTCAAGCCAAAGTCAGGTCTAAGAGCAAATGGCATCCTTGCAGGATCTCGAATTCGCTTATGCTCCCGTGCGCGACCAGGTGCGCGACCTGCGGGAGTATCTTTGACCCTGCCCGCATCCGCAGGGAACTCGGAGAAATTGAAACGAAACTAGCCGATCCGGCGTTGTGGAGCGATCCCGCAGCCTCGCAGCCGCTGATGCGCGACCGCAAGCGGCTGGAAGGGCTTGTGGCGAACGACGAGGAACTCGTCCGCCGCAGCAGCGACGTCGAAGCTTATTTCGAACTGGCGCGTGAGGGCGAAGACGTGCTCGCGGATTTGAACCGGGACGTTGAGTCGCTGCGCACGTTTGCCGAGGACCTGGAAGCCAAGACGATGCTTTCGGGCGAGGCCGATCCGCTGAATGCGATCGTCACGGTGCATCCGGGAGCGGGCGGCACGGAGAGCCAGGACTGGGCCGAGATGCTGGTGCGCATGTACCTGCGATGGGCCGAACAGCAGGGCTTCAAGACGGTTATGAATGACGAACAGCCGGGCGACGGCGCGGGCATCAAGTCAGCCACATTCACCATCACCGGCGAGTATGCCTTTGGGCAGCTTGCGGGCGAAAGCGGCGTGCACCGGCTGGTGCGCATCTCGCCGTTTGACGCGGCGAAGCGGAGGCACACGTCGTTTGCGTCGGTGTTTGTGTCGCCGGAAATCGATGAGACCATCCACGTCGATTTGAAGCTGGAAGACCTGCGCATCGATACGTATCGTTCGGGCGGCAAGGGTGGCCAGCATGTGAATACGACCGACTCGGCCGTGCGCATGACGCACCTGCCCACCGGGATTGTGGTGCAGTGCCAGAATGAGCGTTCGCAGATCCAGAACCGCGAGAAGGCGATGAAGATGCTGCGCTCGCGGCTCTACGAGTATGAGCTGGAAAAGAAGCGCGCGGAGACGAAGAAACTCGAAGACTCGAAGCTCGATATCAACTTCGGGTCGCAGATTCGCTCGTATGTGCTGCAGCCGTATCGCATGGCCAAGGATCATCGCACCAAGGTGGAAGTGGGCGACGTGGACAAGGTGCTCGATGGGTATCTAGAGCCGTTTCTGCGTGGGTATCTGCTGGCCAAGCGGCGCGGCACGGCAAACGGCGGCGGCGAGGATGATCTGGACGTGTAGAGACAGCTTCTAGCCACTAGCTCCAAGCTGCTAGCTCGCACGGCGCTAACGAAAGAGCGTAGGCCATCCAGGTCGGAACCGATAAACCCCTGAAGCATCAAAGATGAAGCTAGAGGCTAGGAGCTGATATGAATGAGCCGGCGATGATTGAGGAGATGCTGCGGGAGTCGAAGACGATTGCCGTGGTGGGGATGAGCGACAAGGATTCGCGCGCAAGCTTTCATATTGGCAAGTATCTGGCAGCGAACGGCTATCGCGTGGTGCCGGTGAATCCGGCGCTGAAAGCGGTGCTGGGAATGGCGTGCTATCCCGATCTGGAGGCGGCGCAGAACGCTGTGCGTGCCGAGGGCGGAGAGATCGACTTGGTAGATGTGTTTCGCGCGCCGGAGTTTGTGCCGCCGATTATCGACGACGTGATGCGGCTGGGGATCAAGTACGTGTGGCTGCAGGATGGCGTGACGGCGCACGAGGCGGTGCGCAAGGCTGAGGCTGCAGGCGTGAAGTGCGTGCAGAATGACTGTATTTATCGCCGGCACGCGCAGATGTTTTAGAAGCAGGGAACAGGCAACAGGCATCAGGGAACAGAAAACCCGACTGCGTGCTGGCTTGAACGCATCCGGCTGGCGGTGGGCAAGAGCCTGAATGGAACAAGCTTACGCGCGGATGACAATTCTGCGACGTAACTTCGGTAGACTGAGTCCAAAGGATCAGAGCCGAACTGGATGTGTTTTTCGCGAAGACTCTTCTTGCTGATTGTCGTCCTGCTGCTGGCGGGGGCGCCGGGGTTTGCGGCGTCGAGTTCGGCGGATGCCGCTCATGTGCACGTGCAGTTGGTGGCGCCCAGTCAATCGATTGCGGCCAACGGGCGGCCAGCGAAGGCTGGGCTCTACTTCAAGCTGGAACCAGGATGGCACGTCTATTGGAAGAACGCGGGCGATGCGGGGGAACCGCCGCGCATTAAGTGGACGCTTCCGCAGGGGATCAGCGCGAGCGCGCTGCTGTTCCCGGTCCCGAAGCGGCTGCCAGTCGGTCCGCTGATGGATTTCGGGTATGAGAATGAGGTCCTGTTCTCGTTCAGCCTGACCGCGGGGAGCGATGCGAAGCCGGGACCGGTGACGCTGCAGGCGCATGTGAACTGGCTGGTGTGCCGCGAAGTCTGCATTCCGGGCAAGGCGGATTTGGCGATCACGCGCGCGGTGGGAGATGCGGCCGGTGCGCCGATTGAGCCGGATGCGGGTCTTTATGCGCGGCTCGCCGACAAGCTGCCCGCGGCGCTGCCCGCGAAGTCGAAGCTCGGGTTTGTATCCACACCAGCGGGATTCAAGTTGACGGTGGAGACCGGGCGGCGCGAGACCGAGGCGTCGTTCTTTCCTGCGGATCAGGATGTGATTCAGAATGCGGCGCCGCAGAAAGTGACTCCGACTGCGAAGGGGCTCACGCTCGAGATTGCGAAGGATGCGAATCTGGCGAAGGCTCCGGATGCGTTGCGGGGCGTGATCGAGCTGAGTGGCGGAAGGGCGTATGAGATTGCTGCGCCGCAGGGTGCGGTGAAGGCTGGGCAAGCTCAAGCCTCAGGGGCTGAAGCCCCATCTCCTGCTGCCGCGGATGCCGGGGCTAAAGCCCCGGCCTACCCAAAAGCGGATGCTGCGGCCCCAGCGGCGACAGGCACCAATGCACCGGCAGCAGGCGCTCCAAGCGCTCCGGCATGGCAGGGTGCGGGTCCGAGGGCGGCGACTCAGCCGGGGTTTGCGAAGGTAATTGCGCTGGCGTTTTTGGGCGGGATCATTCTGAACCTGATGCCGTGCGTGTTTCCGGTGCTGTTTTTGAAGGGGCTGGCGCTGGTGAACTCGGGCGCCGAGGAGCGGCACAGGCTGCGGGCGCATGGGCTGGTTTATACGGCCGGCATCGTGGTGTCGTTCTGGGCGCTGGTGGGCTTGCTGCTGGGGTTGCGCGCGGCCGGCGCTCGGCTGGGATGGGGATTCCAGTTCCAGTCGCCGGTGTTTCTGTTCCTGATGGCGGGGTTGCTGTTCTTCCTGGGGTTGTCTCTGGCGGGGCAGTTTGAGATTGGCCTGTCGCTGACCAGCACGGGCGGGAGCCTGGCGCAGAAGCAGGGCTACACGGGCAGCTTCTTTACGGGCGTGCTGGCGGTGATTGTGGCTACGCCGTGTACTGCGCCGTTTATGGGGGCGGCGATCGGGTATGCGCTGGCGGCCCCGGCTATCGCGACGTTTGCGGTGTTCACGATGCTGGCGCTGGGATTGGCTGCGCCATACCTGGTGTTGACGCTGCAGCCTGCGTGGACGCACATTTTGCCGCGGCCGGGCGCGTGGATGGAAGTGCTGCGGCAGGCGGTGTCGGTGCCGATCTTCGGAACGGTGATCTGGCTGGCGTGGGTTGTAGCCAATGCGTATGGCGCGACGATGCTGGCGGCGCTGTTGGCGAGCTTTCTGCTGCTGGCGATCGCGGGTTGGTTTTTGGGAAGGTGGCCGGCTAAGGCGTGGTCGGCGGTGCTGGCGGGAGTCATCATACTGTGCGTCATTGGGCTCGGCATGTACTCCTCGCTGGAGCTTGCCCCGGATAACACAATCAAAAACTTGGCCCGGGAAGATGGACCTTATGCGCAGAGCCTCATCCTCCCAGCGGGAACGGTTTGGGAGCAGTGGTCTTCAAGTTCGGTTAGCGAACACGTCGCGGCTGGCACACCCGTCTTCGTCGACTTCACCGCCAAGTGGTGTCTGAGCTGCCAGGTGAATGAGCGCGTGGCGCTTACGCGGCCGGAAGTGATGAAGGCCTTTGCCGACGCGCATGTGGCGCTGCTGAAGGCCGATTGGACGCAGCACGACGATGCGATCTCGCAGGAGCTTGAGCGGCTGGGCCGGAGCGGCGTTCCGGTGTATGCGCTGTATGTCCCTGGCGAGGCGACGCCGCGGCTCCTGCCGGAAGCGCTGACGCCGGGAATCGTGCTGGAGGCGCTCAATTCTCTGCCGCGCAATTCGACGCAAACGGCCGCGGCGCCGTCGAAATAGCGGGAACGTCGGAGCTCTCGCAAACCTCTGCTTACAGGCTACTTCCGCCCCGCAATAGGGGAGTGGGCAGCCATGTTCCCTTATGGACAATGGACGAAGGTAACCTATGATCAGGTGCCGATAGGTGGTTACTTCGGGCACAATGGTGAGCAAATCCCAAAGCTCCGATAGAGGTGCTTGTGAAAGCCTGGCGCCGTTGTTCTTTGCTGTTCCTGTTTCTGATCTGCCTTGCGATTCCGCTCTGCTCTGCTGCTGCGTCACCTTTTAAGGTGGTTGGATATTACCCGCAGTGGGGCATGTTCAACACTCGGCCCTATAACGTAAAGAACCTGGTGACGAGCGGGGCGGCTCCGCTGCTCACGCATCTCATTTACGCCTTTTCAGACATCGAGAACAATCAGTGCGCCACCTATGACGACTGGGCGGATTACCGGCAGCCGTTGCCGGCAGTCTCCACGCTGAATGGAATTGCCGATGTGGAAGCGCCGGGGGTGCTGGCCGGGAATTTCCATCAGCTTCAATTGCTGAAGAAGAGCTATCCCTCGCTGCCGATCATGATTTCGATTGGCGGCGGCGGCATGGATCCCGCGGTGTTCGCCACGGCTGCACAGCCGCAGAATCGCCAGGCGTTTGTAGCCAGCTGCATCAACATGTACATCAAGGGGAACTTTGCACCGGGACTGTCGGGACCGGGAATTTTCACGGGCATCGACATCGACTGGGAGTTCCCGAAGAATGCAACCGATCTCAGCAACTACCTGGCGCTGCTGCAGGAGTTCCGCACGCAGTTGAATGCACTTGGATCGGGATATCTGCTGACGAGCGTGGGCGGGACCTGGTGGGGCCAGTGGGATTACATGAACCTGAACGCGGCGCAGAGTTTCGTAGATTTCTTCAATGTGCCGATGTACGACTTTGATGGGCCGTGGAGCAACATGACCGGCCTGAATGCGCCGTTGTCGCAGGCGTCATTCGATCCAAGCGCGGGAAATAATGCGAGCTCCGTTGTGGCGAAGTATCTGGCGATGGGCGTGGAGAAGCAGAAGATCGTGTTCGGAATGCCGTTGTATGGGTGGCGCTGGACGAAGGTGGGCTACTTTCATCAGGGCTTGTTCCAGCCCGGTACGCCCGATAGTTATCCCTACCCGTACTGGCAGATCGCGGCGCTCACGGGTTATACGAAATATCGGGACAGCAAGACCCAGGAACCATGGCTTTGGAATGCATCGACACTTACGTTCTGGACCTATGACGACGCAACATCTCTGACTTACAAGTCGAGGTGGGCAGCGGCCCAGGGACTTGGTGGGGTGATGTTCTGGGAGTTGAGCAACGACACTCCGAGCGGCACATTGTTCAAAGCTGCTGTGAAGGGGTTCGGAGGCTGCGATATTGCAAACTCCAAGTGTGGCTACTCCGCCAGCCCAATGTGAATGTAGACCTGGGTGTTGAAGGTTATGTGCGGTTGTGCTTGCCTGATCTGATGCGGCGAATCTCTTCCATGCGCAGCGCGAGTTGCTTTTCGCGGCCCTCCTGCGTGGGGTGGTAATAGGTGCGTCCTTTGAGCGAGTCAGGAAGGCAGTCCATGTCGGCCACGCGGCCTTCCTCGTCGTGCGCATATTTGTAGCCCTTGCCGTAGTCAAGCTCTTTCATCAAACGCGTTGGCGCATTGCGCAAATGCAGCGGGACGGGCTCCTGCCGGGTGTGCTCGATCTCGGATTGCACAGCGCCGTACGCGGTGTAAACGGCGTTCGACTTGGGCGCGAGGCAGAGATAGACGACCGCTTCGGCGAGGGCAAGGTCGCCTTCAGGCGAGCCGAGGAAGTCTATGGCCTCTTTCGCGCTGAGACAGAGATTCAGCGCTTCCGGTGCGGCCAGGCCGATGTCTTCAACAGCCATGCGGACCACGCGGCGAGCGAGATAGAGCGGGTCTTCGCCGGAGGCAAACATGCGGGCGAGCCAGTAGAGCGCGGCGTCTGGATCGGAGTTGCGGACGCTCTTGTGCAGCGCGGAGATGAGGTTGTAGTGCTCCTCGCCGGACTTGTCGTACATCAGCACGCGCTGCTGCACGGCTTCGGTGGCGATCGCCTTGTCGATGTGGTTGAGACGGCGCGAAGACAATACCTCAGGGGCTAAAGCCCCGCTTGATGAATCCATTGTTGTGTCCGGGCTAAAGCCCGGACCTACCGAACCCGGACCTACCGAACCCGGATCTTCCGAGCCCGGATTGGCGGCAAGCTGCGCGGCGACTTCAAGCGTGTTGTAGGCCGAGCGGCAGTCGCCGCTGGAGTAGCCGGCCATGAGTAGCAGCGCATCGTCGTCGGCCGTGAGGTTCATTGCTCCGAGGCCGCGCTCGCTGTCTTCAAGAGCTTTGCGGAGCAGGCCGGCGATGCGGTCTTCGCTCAGCGGCTGCAGCACGTAGACACGGCAGCGGGAGAGCAGCGCGGAGATGATCTCGAACGAAGGATTCTCAGTGGTGGCGCCGATGAGGCGGATGGTGCCGCGCTCGACGTAGGGCAGGAATGCGTCCTGCTGCGCTTTGTTGAAGCGATGGATCTCGTCGACGAAGAGGATGGTGCGCGAGTGCAGTTCGGCGGCGCGGGCGGCGTCGGCCATCACCTGCTTGATCTCCTTGATGCCGGAGAGCACGGCGGAGAACTCGATGAAGCTCGCTTTGGTGGTTTCAGCGATGATTTTGGCGAGAGTGGTTTTGCCCACGCCCGGCGGGCCCCAGAAAATCATCGAACCAGGGTCGTCGCGCTCGATTTGAATGCGCAGCGGCTTGCCCGGGCCGAGCAGGTGCTCCTGGCCAACATAGTCGTCAAGCGAGCGCGGGCGCATGCGCTCGGCAAGCGGCGCTCCGCGGCCTGGGCGCGGCGCAGCTTTGGACGAAAGTTGTGGTCCGTCGGGCTCGCCGTCAAAGAGACTCATCGAGAACTGCCTCGCAATTCAGCTTCTCTCATAACGAGCGTGTCGCGCTGGCGGAAGGTTTCATAGAGCAGCACGCCGGCGGCGACGGCAGCGTTGAGGCTCTCGACCGGACCGGGGCAGGGAATCGTGACGGCGCTGTCGGCTTGCTTTGCGATCTCGGCGGGCACGCCCGCGCCTTCGTTGCCGATGAGGAAGGCGACGGGGCCGGTGAGGTTGGCGCCGTGAATCGGAGTGGCATTCGAAACAGACGTGGAGAGTACGCGCGCGCCGGCTTCGCGCAGCATCGTGAAGCACTCTTCCGGCATAGCGTGGATGAGCGGCAGGCGGAAGATGCTTCCGGCGGAGGAGCGGACCACCTTGGGGTTCCACTCGTTGACCGTGCCAGGCAGGCTGATGATGCCGGTGGATTTGAAAGCTTCAGCCGAGCGAAGGATGGTGCCCAGATTGCCGGGGTCCTGCAAGCCGGCGAGGACGATGAGCAGCGGCGGCCAAGACTCGGCCTGACGCAAAATGTGGGCCCAGGTCCAGTCGGGCATCTCGACAAGAGCGGCGACGGGCTGCGGGGTTTCGGTTTGAACCACGTCGTCGAAGAGATCAGGATCAACCAAGAGAATTTCGACATCTTCGCCAACACGGGGTTCGTACCCGAGATCTCCCCTGCCATTGGATCGGAGGAACACGGTCGCAATACGCAGGCCGGCACGGAGGGCTTCCTCAAGCAGATGCGGCCCCTCGACGGCGACCAGCCCACGGGTGTCGCGTCCTGGGCGCACGAAGGCTTTCCGCAGCTCTTTCAAACGCGCGTTGTTCTTACTCTGTACAATGCGGACAGGCATCCAATGGCCTCACGACTCACCTGATTTTATTCTGTTTGGGTGGGAACCACGGTTGTGCGTCTGCTGCGGGGTGGGCCGACTTGCACCGTGAATAGGGCTGTGATAGCTTCCGTGTTTGCGGTAATTTAGAGGAATTTGAGGTAGATCCTTGTCCGCGGAAATCTTGCGTGTCCATCCTGACGAGCCTCAACCAGACCGGGTCGACTACATTGTGTCCTGTTTGAAGAAGGGCGACCTGGTGGCGATGCCCACCGACACGTTTTATGGTCTTGCGGTCGATCCGGTGAACCTGCGTGCCGTGGAGCAGATTTATCAGCTCAAAAGCCGGCAGAAGCATAAGCCGCTATCGCTGCTGATTTCGAGCCTGGCGCAGGCGTACCAGGTTGCGCGCGACATCGACATGTCGTTCGACCGGCTGGCAGACAAGTTCTGGCCGGGTCCGCTGACTATCATTGTGCGCGCCGGCACGCGGCTTCCGCTGCGTTCGACGGCGAACACCGGCAACGTAGCGTTGCGCGTGCCGGATGCGGCGATTCCGCGTGCGGTGGTGGAGAAGTTTGGTCTGCCCATTACGGCCACCGCTGCAAACCTGCAGGGGGCGAGTGAGTGTACGCATGCGGCGTGCGTGCGCGACCAGATCGGCGATCGCATTCCGCTGATTGTGGACGGCGGGCCTACGGGGCGCGCGCTACCGACCACGATTGTGGACCTGTCGCTGGGACCTGGCCGCTGGATGATCCTGCGCGAAGGCGCAATTCCCACGCACGAAATCGTGATGGTGCTCGAACGGTAAGGCCACGCTGATGAGCACGACCTGGGACGATCGTCCGCGCAGAGCGAGAAGGGAACACAGGGCGCTGCGCTGGATCGGGCTGTCGCTGCTGGTCCTGCTGGTTGCCGCCGGCCTGTGGTGCTGGTGGGTCGCAGCGCAGATTCTCTACTTCGCGCGAACGGACCAGGCGGCGCCCTCCGATGCGATTGCGGTGTTCGGCGCTGCTGAGTATGCGGGCAAGCCGTCACCGGTGTATCGCGCGCGGCTTGATCATGCCAAGAACCTCTACGCACATGGGATCGCTTCGCTGATCATTACGCTGGGCGGCCCGGGGGGCGATCGCTTCACCGAAGGCGGCGTGGGGCAGGCGTATCTCATGGGCACGGGCATTCCCGAATCAGACCTGATTGCGGAGACACACAGCCGGAATACGACGGAGTCCGCAGCGCGGCTGGCTGTAATTGCGCGGGCCAATCATCTGCAGCGGATTGTGGTGGTCAGCGATCCCATGCACCTGTTCCGGATTCATGCGATCTGCGCGGCGGATGGGCTGAACGTGGTGACGTCGCCGCGGCCACCGAGCGAGAAGACGGAGGAGCATCTGCCGCCGTCCGATCCCATCTGGCACGAGATTGTGACGTATACGCTGTGGCGGGTGAAGCTGGATTAAAGCGGCACTAGTCGATTGAGTCTTCCCGACGTGGAGGCTCGCCGCCCTTGCGGTTCAGGATGCGGAGAAAGGCCTTGCGATCCGCGTTCTTCTTTCGATTCGCAAAGAACTCCTCCGTCTGCATAGCAGAGATCTTCTCCGCCGCGGCGATGACCAGGAACTGATTCATGCTCGTTCCGTCGCGTTCGCTAATCGTCTCAAGAGCTGCCTTGAGTGACACCGGCAAGCGCAAGGGGAATGTCGCAGTTCTAGTTTTCATGGCTTTAACCTCCTGAGGGCTTCTCCTGGACGCATGACAGTAATGCCGAAGTTTTCTGTTCCGCGAAAGTCCCTCGAGTTAAACGTGATAATCGCTTCAGCCTGGCCGTTGATTGCAGCTTCCAGAACCAGTTCATCGCCGGGATCGCTCAACTGGGGACGCCATCTGAAGTGGAGCTTAACGGGGTCAGCGAGCGAAATCAGAGTAGTCACATACGTCTGAATCTCTTCCTGTGATAGTCCAGATGCGAGTTGATGCTCTGGGCGAAGGCAAGTAGCTTCGTATTCCAATGCAAGCGCCACAGTCAAGGCAATCGTGGCGTCGCCTCGTTCAATGCGCCGGAGCAGTTCTGCTGCGCCACCGCGAGGACTTCGCATGGCTGCCACCACAACGTCGGTGTCGAGCACGAGTCTCACTAAAACATGATATCACATCGCGGGTGATGTCGTTAATCAGAAGTCGGTGATGGCGTGATGCGGGGTTGCGGCCATCAGTACTAGCGTAAATACGGCGGCGCTGGCGGTGGAGAGGAAGTTGACCGCGTCGTTGTTGAGCCAGCGGGCGCGTTCGACGGTTGCGCCGAGCAGGCTGTCGAAGAAGAGGCCGAAGATGCCGCCGATCCAACTCAGAAGGAACACTCGCACCGATCCGTGAAGTGCCCACGCGCCGCTTGCAGCAACCGCGGCGGCCGCGAGGATGCCGGCCAATGTGCCGGCCAGGCTGATCGCGCCGTCGGTGCCGGGATCGACGCGGCGGAATGTGGTGAGCATGAAAGGGCGTCCGCCCAGGACCTGGCCGATTTCGGAGGAGACGGTGTCGGCGGCGGCTTCTGCGAGTGCAGCGAGGGCGGGGGCAACGATCGGCATGGGAGCAATGCCACGCGTGTAGAAGAGCCCCGAGTTAATCAACCAGACATGTAACCAGGGGTCGAAAGCCAGCGTCGCCACGCCGAGATTCGCGGCTACCTGCGCGGCGACTCGGCCGTGTTTATCTTCCGCAGTGCCCAGGCGCTGCTTGCGATCACGCCCGTAGCGCGTGGCAAGCGAGGTGATGACCATGAACGCCAGAACGGGGACGATGGCGGAGCGCCAGGGTTGGAATGAGGCATCGGCCACGCCCAGCATCATGCTCGCTGTGAGCAAGGCGCCAGTTGCGGCGGCGGCGGGGGTGCCGGCGCGGGTTGCCAGGGCGAGCAGGCCCAGGGCTGCGCTGATGCCGAGGGACCAGAGGACCATGTTGGGCCCGTGCGCGAAGAACCACTGCACCTGGAAAAGAAGGCTGAGCGCCGTCCAGGGGACGACGAGGAGAAGGATCAGCTTTGATTGCCAGTTCAGAGAGCGCGGGGGCACGGATCTATCGTAGCTTGCTACCTCTTCACAACGGGTCGCCTCGCCTCCGGCTCAGGATGACAAATCGGTGGAGGAGCTTCGGTCAATCGTTTTACACGGGCACAAACCGGGCCACTCGTTTAAACTCATCTCGCCAGCAATTCTCATCTTCTGTGCTCATTCTGGGAGCGATTATGAAAAGGTATACAACGGCCCTGGTTTTGTCCGCGGCTGTCGCATTCGCGGCGTCAGCACCGGCTCAATCTGACAGTTCGCGTGTGGTGCTTGCCGGCGGCGGCGAGACCATCGTTCTCGAGCCTTATGCGCCGAATATCCTGCGCGTCACGCTCAGCATGGATGACGCAGCAGCAAAAGCAGCGCCTGGCTACGGCATCATCGCCAAGCCCGACGCGAGCGGCTGGACCGCCAGCAAGGAAAACGGCGCGGACGTGTACAAGTCCGGCCGCATGAGCGTCTCTGTGCAGCATCCCAGCGGCCCCGCTCCTACAAAGCTCTTCGGGGATACGGGAACGTCGGTGTTCTTCCGCGGTTCGGCTCCGTGGGCGAGCATTCATTTCTCCACTGCCGACGGCAAGAAGCTCGTGGACATGAATGGCTGGGGGCAGGCGGTTTACAACCAGAAGGACGGCACGGCGCAGCTCGCCAATGACTTCCGCAAGAGCGATCCGCCTTCGTACGTCGTGAGCGCGAGCTTCTCGTCGCGCGACGATGAGCACTACTACGGCCTGGGACAGAACCAGGAGGGCTTCCTCGATCAGCGCGGGCACGCAATGATGTGCGCGCACGACTACCTTGCCGCGGCTGCGCCGAGCGTGTGCGTGCCGTTCATGCTGAGCAGCAAGGGGTATGCGATTCTCTGGGACAATCCGGCAAAGACGAAGGTGGAGCCTGGCTTCAACGAGCAGACAAAGTTCGAGTCGCAGGCCGGCAATCGCGTTTCCTACTTCGTGATCGCCGCGAACAACGTGGACGAAATCTACGCGGGATACAAGTTGCTGACCGGGCCGACGCATATGCTGCCAAAGGCCGCGTATGGATATATCCAGTGCAAGCAGCGCTACAGCACCCAGGATGAATTGCTGGCAGTGGCGAAGGGTTATCGCGACCGCCATCTGCCCGCCGACATGCTCGTGGTGGACTGGTTCTACTACACGAAGATGGGCCAATTCGATATGGACCCGAAGTACTGGCCCGATCCCAAGGCGATGAACAGGCAGCTTCATGATATGGGCTTCGAGACCATGATCAGCGTGTGGCCGCGTTTTGTTCCAGAAGACCGCTACTACGACACGGTGCTCAAGAACGGTTGGTTCGAGCACTATGCAGACGGCAAGCCGCTCGATGGCAAGCCGTATGACATCGCCGGTTCTGACATTGACACGACCAATCCCGAAGCCGGCAAGTGGTACTGGGACATCGTGCACAAGAACATCATGAGCCTCGGCTTCGATGCGCTGTGGGCCGACGAGACCGAGCCCGATGTGCCGCCGAACGGCGGGTTTCTGCACGTGGGGCCGGGCACGCAGTACTTCAACGTGTATCCGTACTTCCACACCAAGGCGCTCTACGACGGCTACCGGAAGGATGAACCGCAGAAGCGCGCGGCGATCCTCTCGCGCGATGCGTACCTGGGCGCGCAGTCCAACGGAACCATCTTCTGGTCGTCGGACATCTTCCCTACGTGGGACACTTACCGGCGGCAGATTCCCACGGGACTCGATTTCGCCGCGTCGGGGCTGACCTACTGGTCGAACGACACGGGCGGCTGGCAGTGGCTGCCGCGCGAGCACAAGCCTGCGCATCCACCGCTGCTCGACCCGAGCGACGCCCGCAAGGTGGTGGGCGGATACGACGATTACCCTGAGCTCTACACGCGCTGGTTCCAGTACGCAACCTTCCTGCCCATCATGCGCACGCACGGGAGCCGCGAGGAAAACGAAGTCTGGAGCTACGGCAAGGCGGCGGAGCCGATTCTCGAGAAGTATCTGCGCCTGCGCTACGAGCTGATTCCGTACATTTACTCGCTCGGTTATCACACGTGGGAGACCGGAGCACCGTTCCTGCGCGCGCTGCCGCTGGACTTCCCGGATGATCCGAAGGTCGCCGACCTGCGCGACGAGTACATGTTCGGGCCGGCATTCCTGGTTGCTCCGGTAACGGAGCAGGGCGCGACAAGCCGCGAGGTGTATTTGCCGGCAGGCGCGGATTGGTACAACTACTGGACTAACGAGAAGGTGAAGGGCGGCCAGACGGTCAAGGTCGACGCCCCCATCGATACCATTCCGCTCTTCGTGCGCGCGGGTTCAATCATTCCCTTTGGCGCGATGGTTGAGAGCACGCACGAGAAGCAGGCAATCACCAAGGTTCGGGTGTATCCAGGCGCCGACGCGAGCTTCACACTGTTCAACGACGACGGGACCACCTACGCGTACGAGAAGGGCGCGGGCGCGATCACTCATCTCAAGTGGGACGATGCCGCACAGAAGCTGGGCCATGACGGCGCGGCCGCCTGGACCGGCGCGGACAGCGATGTTGTTGAAGTGATGGGGCAGAAATAGAGATAGTAGAAGACCCGTCCCGCTTCCCAGCGGGATGGGTTCCAGATTGCGGGGCGGAAACGTCCAGGGGAACCCTGCGTCTAAACGGCATCCGGATTAGGTCTGGCGGTCAGTCATTTACAATCACCTGAGTAAGCAGGAACGAAACTGAATGAAGCTTTTTTCCTCACGTTTTAACCAGGCGCACGCGCGGTTGGTAAAGGCGAGCGCCATAGTTGTGTCAGGCGCCGTGTTGGCAGGGTGCGGCGCGGGCTACCGTCCGGTGATCACGCCCATTAATCCGAGCGGACCGCCTCCCCAGCCTTCATCGCAGGTGGCGGTTGTCTCATCGACCGGGTTGACCACTCCGGGAGTGGCCACCATTATCGACTACGCGGGCGACACTATTATGGCCACAGCGCCCATCGGCCCCGGACCCCAGTCGTTCACCATCGACCAGACCGGCTCGAATGGCTACACCGTCAATACTGACGGCACGCTGACCAACTTCCCCGTTTCGACCAACCTGCAGCAGAAGCTGGTGCAGTACAGCACGCTGCCTTCTACAGCGAAAATCGTGAACCTGTTCTCCCCGTCGACCGGTCTGTGGGCAACGGACCTCACAGGAAACGTGGTCGACGTGCTGAACGGTTTTCCTGCGACGTTCAAGCTGGCGATTCCGGTGTCTTCCACGCCTGTGACGGTGGTTGGTCCCGCGATTCTCGGTCAGCGCGACTACGCGATCGCGCAGGGCTTCTCGGATCTCTCCACTGTAGCCTGCAATCTATCGCCGCGCACAGTTGCCGCTACAGGGCACGCCGACGCGATGGAAACGTCGACCTTCACAGTATCGGCCAGCATTCCCGTAGGCAAGTGCCCGGTTTACGCTGTGCAATCGACCGATAGCAGGCGGCTCTTCGTTTTGAATCGCGGCGACGACACCATTACGGTGATCAACAGCCAGAACAACACGCTGGACCAGTGCACCCCGTTCGTCAGCCAAAGCGGACGCCTTGTGACCTGCCATCCCAGCCTTCCGCTGTCGACTTCAGCGGGCCTCACCGGCGCTAATGTGCCCGCGGTGGCCGGGCCGGTCTACGCCGAGTACAACGCTGCGACCAACCAAATTGTGGTGGCGAATTACGACGGCGGCACGGTCAGCGTCATCGATGTGGGCCTCGATGAGTACGGCAACGATGGACCCAACTTCGGTACTACCTTCACCATTCCGGTGGGCACCAATCCCGCGAGCGTAACCGTGCTGAATGATGGAAGCCGGGCCTACACCGCCAACCAGGCGGACGGCACGGTGAGTGTGGTGAATCTCACTAGCCACACGCTGACCAAGACACTGGCAGTGCACGGTCATCCGCGCACTGTGGTTTCCACGCAGAACTCGATCAACGGTAAGGTCTACGTTTCTTCGCCTGACAGCCCCTACCTGACGATTCTGCGCGTGGATCAGGACATCATCGATGCCACCGTGCTGGTGCAGGGCAACATTGTCGACGTCCGGACCTCGACCCAGGACGGCAACCGTGGCAATTCCGTTGTCGTGAGCCGCAAGCCGGGCTTTGGGGAGCCGTGCAACCTGCCGCCCAATGTGTTGACCCCGACGGCGGCAAATTGCTCCCTGATGCCGTAAACAGAAATGCGGAACAGGGGCCGATCCTGTCCGGGTCGGCCCTTTTTCTTTGGCAGGAAAATGTAAGGTAAGACTATGCCGGCGAAGATCCGCATTGACGTGCTGCTTGTAGACCGCGGACTGGTGCCGAGCCGCGAGCGCGCACGTGCGCTGATCCTTGCCGGGCGCGTGCTGGTGAACGAGCAGAAAGTCGACAAGCCGGGCGCTAGCGTCCCTGCGGAGGCGGCGGTGCGCCTTCTCGGGGAGGACCTGAAATACGTCAGCCGTGGAGGCCTCAAACTCGAAGGCGCACTCGATCATTGGAAGATTTCAGTCGAAGGCCGCCAGTGCATCGATGTCGGCACTTCGACGGGCGGCTTCACCGACTGCCTCTTGCAGCGCGGAGCGGTGCGCGTGACGGCGGTCGACACCGGCTTCGGACAGATCGCGATGAAGCTGCGCAATGACGGGCGTGTACACCTGATGGAGCGCACCAATGCGCGCCTACTTGAACCGGGCGCGCTCGGGCCTGAGCCTTCGCTGTTGGTGATGGATGTGTCGTTTATCTCCGCGACACTGCTGCTCGAGCCTGTCTTTGATGCGGCGCCTGGTCTGCGCGAAGCCGTCATCCTGGTCAAGCCTCAGTTTGAGGCCGGGCGTGAGCACGTGGGCAAGGGCGGCATCGTGCGCGATCCCAGGGCGCATCGTCTGGCGATCGACAAAGTTTCAGAATGCGTTCGCTCGCTGCGCTGGGAAATCGTCGGAACAATACCTTCGCCCATCGCCGGCGCGGAAGGTAACCAGGAGTTTCTGCTCTACGCTCGCAAGCCTCTATAAATCCGGTAACCTGACCAGGCGATTTGATTGGGCAAATATATCGTGTTGCGATAAATTGGTCTCTGGGGCTATATTGGCTGCGAGGCCGCTGGCATCTTTGCCGCGGCGTATACTACCTAGCAATTTCAACCTCTGCTCAGGAGATTGGTCATGCTTCGCAGGTTCGTGAGTACGTGTTTGTTTGCCGGTTGCCTTGTTTCTCTTCCGGCCGCGGGAGCGCAGGAGATCATTCATGCGCTGACCGGAACCGTCGCCTCCATCAACGGTGCTTCCAAGACGATCTCGGTTCTTCAAGACAACGGTACGCGCCGCGACTTCGACCTGTTGTCGAATCCCAAGACGCGCATCGCATTCGACAAGCGGATCGAGGCTGACAGCACGGCGGCTGCGTCTTTCGATAAGCAGGGCGCCTATGCCATCGTGTTCTTCTACTACGGCCAGGGCGACGCGCGCACCGTGGTGGCGCTCAAGAGCCTGGGCAAGGGCCCGTTCAGCTCGGTTGAGGGCACGGTGACGAACTTCGACTCGCATGGCCATACAATCGCGGTGAAAGATCAGTCCGGCGCCGTGCAGACGCTCAAAATGGACGCGCAGACGGTCGCCGAGGGTAACATGGGCGCTGTGCCCGGCGACAAGTTCCACGCCGACAAGGGCGATCACGTGCGTATCGTGAGCTCGGGCGGCGGCGGCGAAGCGACCGCGCTGTTCATGAGGGATCTCTAACCAGCGGTCACAAAGAAATCGGCGCGCATCCGTTACACTGAGACCGCATGGCTCGCATTGCGATTGTCTCCAAGCCTCAGAAAGAAGAGATGTCCCGGCTGCTGCCGGAGTTGATTGCGTGGCTGCGAGCGCGCGGGTACGATCCGCTTCTCGACGAGGAGAGCGCGCGCTACACCAGCGATGCGCGGGCGGTTCCCCGGGCGGAGCTGCCGCAGCACGCGCCAGAGCTGGTCATCGTGCTGGGCGGCGACGGGACATTGCTCTCCGTCGGCCGCATCTTTGCCTCCGTCGGAACGCCGCTCTTGAGCGTCAACCTGGGCACGCTCGGATTCTTGACAGAGGTGCGCCTCAGTGAACTCTATGAGACGCTCGAAGGCTGGTGCCACGACTGCCACCTCATCGAGAAGCGCGCCATGCTGCGCGCGGAACTGTGGCGCAACGGTCAGAAGCACTCCGAGTACGACGCGCTCAACGACATCGTTGTGACCAAGGGCGAGATCGCACGTATGGGCGACTTCGCGGTGGAGCTGGATGGCAACACGGTGGCGCAGTTCCGCGCCGATGGCGTGATCGTTTCCACCCCCACGGGCTCGACGGCTTACAACCTCGCTGCGAACGGGCCTATTCTTACGCCTAACGTGGATGCCATGGTGGCGACGCCGATCTGTCCGCACCTGCTCACGCTGCGGCCGATCGTGGTGCGCGGAGACGCTTTACTGACTGTGCGCGCCGAGGGAATCCCCAACCTCGCTTTGCTCACCGTGGACGGTCAGCGTGCGGTTGAGCTTTGCGTGGGCGATGACATCCGCTGCCACAAGTCGCCTTACACAGTGAACCTGGTGCGGCTGAAGGAAGGCGGCTTCTTTGAAGCGCTGCGGACGAAGCTGAGCTGGGGCGAGAGATAGCCCCGACTAGTCTTATTGTGTCGTCAGCTCGCCCAGCAACACCTTGGCCTTCTGCGCCAGGGTATGTGCGCCATCCACGTCACCAGTCGTCAGCGCGGCCTTGGCCTGCTTCAGGAACTCCCGGATCTGCATGCTGGTCTTCTTCTCCTGATCGTTGAGCGTCCGCGTGATGCCGTTCAGCCCGCGTTCGGTCTGGCTGATCGTATCGTCGGTCTGCTTGCGCAGGTCGGCCGGCTCACCGGTGGAGAGGTCCCCCACGGCGCTGACAGCCGCCGGCGGGTTGTTGCTGGCCATCTGGGTGTTTTGCTGTTCGCTCTCCGCCGGCTTCGGCTTGCTGCGGTGCGGCTTAGGCTTGGGCGCCGGTGGCGGCGGCTGCGTGTTGGTTGCAGCCGGCTGCGTAGGCGGCGGCACCGTGATCACAGGTGGCGGCAAATTGGTGGGAGCGCTGTTCGGCTTCGACGGCGGCACATCTTCGATCGGCGGCGCAAGGGGAGGCTGATTCTGCGCAGTTTTCTGTTTATGGACGCACCCGCTCAGCAGCAATGGCAATAGCAAAGCGGCGCGTACAATATGCGACGACTTCATTCCAGCCCCTCATCTTGTTCAATCACCGCCGCTTGCAGAGGTCGGCGGCCCCAGTCAACCGCAGAGAGCGGTATCCGAAACTTGAACTCTGTTCCTCGATCTCTTCTTGATTGTACTTCCACACTGCCGTGGTGCAATTGCAGGATGCGGTAGGTCATGGCTAATCCGATACCGCTTCCTTCGGACTTGGTGGTGAAGTAGAGATCGAAGATCTTCTCCCGAATCTCCTCGGGAATGCCAACTCCTTCATCAAGAATGCGTAACTCGGCGGATCTGCGGTCGATCTCGAGGATCAAGTCGAGCCGACCGCCCTCCGGCATAGCCTGTGCGCCGTTCTGAACTACGTTGATAACCGCCTGCTTGAGCAGGTCGGCGTCCACGTTTACGATCACTGGGTTTGACGGAAGCTGGCTATGGACCGTCACACTCCGCATGCGCAGCTCATCGGTCGCCAGCGCCAGCACATCGTCGATGATGGCGCGCAGGTCCTGCTCGCGGAGTTGCAGTTCCACCGGCCGCGAGAAGTCGACCAGCGTCTGAACCACGCGGTCGAGCCGCTTGATCTCCGCCTCAATCACGTCCAAATGCCGCTGGGCATTGGGGCTGGTGCCCTCGAGCTTGTTCCTGAGCAGTTCCAGATGAACCACGATGGCGTTGATGGGGTTCTTGACCTCGTGGGCAACCCCGGAGGTGAGCCGTCCGATAGCCGACATGCGCCGCGACAGCTCGAGTTCGGATTCAATGGCCTCAACCGATTCCAGATCGCGCAGGGTGACCAGTGCTCCGAGCCCCTGGCGGGTCATGTCGTCGTGGATGAAGTCGACCGAGACCTCAATGCGGCGCCCGTTCTCGGTGCGAACCTCCTCTTTGATCAGTGCGATGCGCGCATCGAAGGCTTCACGCAGGGTGCGGCCGAGGGTCGTAGACCGATTGAAGATCTCCGATGACTGCATGCCGAGCACGCGGTCGCGATCGATTTGGAGAAACCTGCGCGCGGCTTCCGACACCAGCACAGCGCGGCTGTCCGCCGTGAACAGCAGCAGCCCATCCTGCAGATTGGCAAGGATCTGGTCGATGTTTTCGCGCAGGGCAGAGAAGACTTCTTCCACATTGCGAATACGCTGCCCGATGCGCTCGATCTGGTGCGAAACGCGCTCGGCCGTGTCCTGCGGCTCCGGTTCGGATGATGAAACACCGTCGGGCGAGGGGCTCCAGTAATCGAGCTGAAGGCTGATTTCTTCCAACGGACGGAGTGCCAAGTTCGACAACAGCAGCGCCACCAGGATCGCGGTGCCCAGCGCGAAGCCCATCAGCGTGAACGCCTCTTCGAGCCACGGTTTGTACACCTCGCGCAAAAATGTCGTGCGGACGCCTACGCGGACCGTGGCAAACGGCGAGCCGTTGCGTTCCAGCGGCACGCTGATCTCATAAACGCGCGGTTCCTCGCCGAATACGCGCCGCATCAGATCCACCGGGTTGGCGTCGAGCAGTTCCTTGTAGCTGGGCCGGATCGGCAGCGGCTTGTCGTTGTTGTCGGGATTGGTGCTGAGCAGGGTGTGCAGTTCGTTGTCGCCGATATTGATGTCGTAAACCGTGGGCGAATAACGGTTTGCCGCGTCGACGACGTTCTTAAGTACCGGGCTCGTGCGGATGGCGTTGCGGGTCAGGTCGCGCAACTGCTCGGGCTGGTTCGGATCCACGGTCCGGCCTTCGAGCCCCGATTGAAGCGCATTCTGCAGCGCGAATCGGACGTCGTCCGCGACCATGCGGTTGGTCTCATAAGACTGCTGCACCGACGCATGCAGAAGCTGGCTGACGTAGACCATCGAGAGCAGCCCCGAAATAAGCAGCACCAGGGCTGTGATAGCCAGAACGAGTTTTGTTTTCAATCGCATGCGTCAGGTGTATATACGCGGTCCGACCGCCCCGTCGAATGAGAGCAACTATATATTGCGCCAGGCAAGAAATTCGACTGGGGAAGCACTGACCCTATGGTAAGGATTTGGACGCAGAAGGGAAAGCCCCAGGAAGCGCTAGGGCCCGTTAACACTACTGGAATGGATGCCGTTGCGAGCGGAAATTGGACCAGACGAGGCGGAGGA
The DNA here is from genome assembly GCF_025264625.1 of Occallatibacter riparius. NCBI lineage: Bacteria > Pseudomonadati > Acidobacteriota > Terriglobia > Terriglobales > Acidobacteriaceae > Occallatibacter > Occallatibacter riparius. The sequence goes on along the minus strand of NZ_CP093313.1, from coordinate 5,300,286 downwards.
CGACGGCTGTGGCGGGTCCACCGCCTAGGACGACAACGAAGTATGGTCCAATTTGCGCCGCAACCCGCAGGGACGGGGCCGATTTTCCCGATTTCGTTGTCGCTCGTCGCTAACAGACACCCGGTATGCGTCGCTCCTCGCTTCTAGAACTCGGAAAAATCGGCTCCCGTCGCCGCCATCCCAATAGTGTTAATGGGGCCTAGAGGCCCGCAGCCGGCGCCGCGCCTGCCAGCACAATGGGCATGGTCGGCGTAGCCGAGCCACCGGCGTTCTCGATGGTGACGCCAAATGCTTTCGCTTCAATGCCCTTTGGCATATCCGGCATCACCACGCTGGCATTTCCCGCCGCGTCGGGCTTGAACATCCCCGCCGGCATTGGTGCGCCCTTCATCGGGATGACCCAAAGTTCATACGTTTTGTTGGAGGGAAGTGGATCGAGATTGCTCGCCTGCATGAGCAACGCGCCCTTCGACGCCATGTAGACCGTCTTGGCCATTGGCGCGGGCTTCGACTTCGCCGCGGTCAGCATCACATGCTGCGCCGTCGGATCCTTGAGCAGGTCCATGACCATCTGCGCCTTGGCGTTTGCCTGCTGCTGCTGTTCGATGACCCGGGCCTGCAGTGCGACCTGCCCGCGGAGGAAGCGCACCCGCAACTCCAGCCCCGCAGCAATTACAAGCATTGCCGCAACCGCTCCCCAGGCAATCCAACTGGGCCGGGCACTGCGGCGAGGTGCGGAGTCGATCGACACGACCGAGCCCCTTGCAGCTGGCGTCGGCGCGGACTGGCTGTCCGTGCGAGCGTCCGCCGCAATCCGGTTCAGGAACCGCTCCCGCGCACCGGCGGGAAGCTCCTGCTGCTCCACCGACATTGCCACGGCAGCCAGATCCCCAGACAACGCAGCCAGTTCCTCGCGGCACTCCGCGCAGGCATCCACGTGCGCACGCACCTGCGCCGCCTCTTCAGGCGAAAGGGCACGCATCGCGTAGAGCGCGAGGTCGTCCTGCGGAATGTGGATGCTGTCCGTCATGTCTGAAAAGCCTTTCGCAGGCTGCCAAGTGCTGCCCTTATGCGAGTCTTCACCGTGCCGAGCGGCTCGCCCTTCTTCTCTGCGATCTCCGTGTGGGTCATGCCTCCAAAGAAAGCCAGCTCCAGACTCTCACGCTGCTCCGGCGGAAGGTTCTTCATCACGCCGCGCACGCGCTCAATCATCGTTGACTGTTCCACCTCGCCCGCAACATCCGCAGCCGAGGCCAGCACTACGTCTTCCACCGGATCGGACGGCCGCCTTCTGCGCATCGCGTCGATGGCGCGGTTGCGCACCACCACGGCCAGCCACGCGCCCAGTGAGCCACGTTCGGGGGCAAATGCCCGCGGATTTTGCCAGACTTGGAAGAATACGTCCTGCATCACATCTTCGGCCTGCGCCGGATCCTTCAACACCCGCAGCGCAATGGAGTAGGCCATGCGGCTGTAGCTGTCGAAGATCGCAGCCATTGCCCCCTGATCGCGCGCTTCCACACGTTCGAGCAGAAGCCGGTCGTCCTCAGCGGAGTTGCGTGGTTGCGCGCCTCCACTAGGGGAACGCGCGGGGCCCGCAACCGGATTTGAGAACCGATCAGGCATGGGTACGGATGAGCCACTCCATCGTATTGCATTTTGTGCGTACGCCCAAGATGTTTACTGAAAAGTAACTCCTGAGGAGACGGTGGACTCGCTCAGAACCCTCTTCTTGATCGATCAATCTGAAGTGCATCCAGACATCTCTGCCCGGCGTCGGTGACCATATTGCGGAGTTTTGATGCGATACGGTCGAATTTGGGACGATCAAAACGGAGGTCGTTATCGAAGGCCATTGTGCATGCGGTTCGTTGTTTCTCCGGCGAAATAGAACTCAGTGCGGCAATTGCTACGTCCGGGCGACGATCAAGCAAATCAGCGTAGAACGTTCCCGCCTCATCCACAACGTCCTCGCGTTTCTCTGCGATGTCGAGCAGGAGATGCAGAAGCTCGCTGTCGCCGCGCCAGTAGAGATTCGATATGTATTGCACGAGTCTTCCATCGCACAGATCGTCTTCGGGGGAATTTGGTGGCCGCTGAAGACACTCTCGCAAAATCTTTACAAGATGATCCCGATGAGGCGCATAATCGACACCAAACACCGCAAGGGCGTATGCGACGTCTCGATCCCGCTCCGCGTTTCTATGTGGCTCGGTCTGGAGTTTGAGAATTTCGGTCGCGGGCACATCTGAATGCGCCTGGAACACCACAATGCCCGGATCACAGTCGTTGCATTCTGCAACGACATAGCTGACCCACGTGCCCTGTTCCGGCGCACCCGATGGGCTGTCAAACCATGTGGTCGGATAGGCAATTCCGACTGTCCATTGTCCCGGCAGGACTTGTGCCGGGTACAACCCAGTGAGCGTAACAGTTCGTTGATCGCAGGTCACTTCTGATGACACATTGCTCTGTGCGCGGGTGGATTCGGCAGCATACGCGTCGAGAATCTCTTTGGGGACTAGAAACCCATCGGGTACGCGAACCGGGGTGAGTGCCTCGGTGCCAAGTGAAAGCCTGATTTCCAAAACTTTGCACGTCACGCGCTGCCCGTCCACGGCGAATTTGAGAATGATGGATTTCGCGTCCTGCTGGACCGGCGAAGCACAGGTGGGGACAGCAAATGCGAGTAGAACCGAGATGAGCGCAAGAAGTTTCACGTTGTTTCCACTTGAATCATCGGAACGCCCATGATAACCCCAAACCGAGAGTTTCGGGCGGCTGGTCGCCCACATCGTCCCTCTGGCGGTCCTTCGTCTCCTGGATTGCCCTGGAACATTCCTCTACGAAAAGATAAGTCCCCATCTCATAGCGAGCATCCTCACACAAAAAGAGGGAGGTCCGATACCAGAGACTCACCGGGCCTCCCAAACGATTCAGCCTCGTTGTCCCGCTCGAAGGGTCCGGCGCGCCCCCCAGGCAGGCCGAACCCATCGCGCAGGCGCCGCTTCTCCCGCCGCCTGCGGAGGAGAGATAGCGGCGTGCGGAAGAAGTACGTCCCTTATGCCAAGTTGGATTTCAGGAAGCAGGAAAATGTGAGCGGACCAGCGGTGACGCGGCATGGGCGCTCATCGAACCGGCTGCAACAGAATGTGAATCGGCTACTGTGCGTCCTTCACACAGCGGAATCCCAACGCACCCGACCGGTCGTAGCTCGGACCCATCAGGAGCAGCTTGCCGTGCTGCGAGTTGCGATAAGCCTGCGGGAAGTACCAGATTGATCCCTGCGGTTCATAGTGGCTGCCGCCGCGCAGAATCGCCGCACGGGTATGGTCATCGACATACTCATCGGTCCACTGCCACACATTGCCCACCATGTCCATCACGCCGAACGGACTGGCTCCATGCGGATGCGCATCCACGTCGCTGGCCGCGGCCATCACGCGCTCCTTATCGGGCACCGGCGCGGGTGCATCCGCGGGGTCCTTCTGCCAGGGGCACGCGAATGGACCGCCGGCAGTAATGGGCGCGAGCCAGTCGCACTCACCCCATGGAAAGATGCGGTTATCCGTACCCTGAGCTGCGAACTGCCACTCCCACTCATGCGGCAGCCGCTTGCCGGCCCACTTCGCGTAGGCGCGCGCATCCTCCAGCGAAACCCACGTCACCGGCTTCTTGGCCGCGCCATCGGGGTACGTGCCGTCCTTCCAATCTTTCAGAAAGTTGAGATCATCTGTGGGGTGGTAATGCGAGGCGTCGAGGAACTTCTTGAACTCGGCGTTCGTCACCGGGAACTTGTCCATGTAGAACGGCTTGATCTGCATGGGGTGCTCGTGGAAACGCCGCGCCGAATCCTCCCACGGATACTGCACGTCCACGCCCGCATCGTTGTCGCCCTCGATCTCGATGCCTTCCACCTTGAAAAGCCAGTCCCCGCCGGGAATGCGCACCATGCCATCCGGGGCCGTTGCCGCGGGCGCGGTCGGCGCAATCTCCACAAGCTGCTGCCCAAGCGCCCTCCACTCATGCGAGTAGCTGGCCAACGGCTGCGCCGTCATCTGCTTCATCTTCGCCATCAGCGCTCGAGTGCCCTCATCGGGCTCGCCAGGCTGAGCGAGGATCGCGCCATAGGCGTGCGCTTCCGTCACAAACGAAAGCACGTCCGCGCCGGCTTCGGTCTCCGGTTTGAGTTCTTCGCCGTGATAGAGGTCGAAGTACCGCATGCCGTCCTTGTGCGGCAGCGAAATCTGCCGGCCTTCGACGGCGTAGTCATTGCGGTTCACGATGGTGAACGCAGTGCGGCCGCCAAGCGGCCAGCGGCTCGCGAACACTCCATAGCGGTGCATCGGATAGAACGGCTCCCAGTCCTGGCTGACGAGAAATTGAGCGATGCCGCGCTCGATCGCCGCCACCCGTCGCGTCGCCTCGCCATCGCGCGGCGTCACGCCGTTCCAGATGCCCCACACGTTCTCCCAGCTCTCCCAGCCCTCGCCGTTGAAGAAGGCGAACTGCAGGTCGTCGGTCTTGTCGCGATTCCAGCGGCCCTGAATATTAACCATGTGCCGCGGCTCGAGCCAGCGATAGCGATCGACGGTGGGCACAAATTGGAATGTGTACTGGCCCCAGGTCATCACGTTCCACGAGATGCCTTCGTCGTGCGGGCCGCCTTCAGGCTCAAACGCAAGCGGATGCCCGATCTTCTCCGCCGCCAGCGAAAACGCCAGTGGCACGCCATCCTGGGTGTCGCCGTTCACGCCGTCCGCGCCGATCTCCTTCATCAGCTCGGCGAGTGCGTCGGGCCAGGGTTTGTCGGGCTGCCGCGTGCCCTGGTCCCACATCATCATGGGGAAGAGCACCCTCACGCCACGGCGATGAAAGTCGGCGACCATCTTGCGCACGCCCTCGACGCCACCCGGCATGGATCGCACCATGTCGAGCTGGTTGCGGTCGTCGATACCCATATTCGGATACGTCGCCCAGATCAGTACGGCATCGATGCCGCCGTAGCGCTTCTCCAGATCGTCGAGGTAACGGTCTACGGTGTATTTACCCGCAACCGGATCGTAGAAGTAGCGGTCGTGCACCATCATCTGCGGCTGCATGAAGCTGGACTGCGTCCATTTCAGCTCCGGCATCATGTAGCGAGCTGGATCGTACCCGACGCGGACGCGGCGCTCCATGCGCCAGTGCGTGATGTCGTGGAGCCACGCCTGGTGGCTGCCGGGATTACACGGCGAGTAGCCGCCCTCCCACGCGCCTTTAATCGTGAAGCACTCCGGCGGCGGAATCTGCTGCCCGTGCGGCGAATAGTGCGAATCCTGTGCGAAAGAAAGCAGCGCGAAAGCCGCGCTGACAAACAAGAACCCAACAGCCCACCTGATCTTGCGAGGCACCGTAATCACCGGCTCGTCTCCGTCCAGCAAGTTTGTGAATGGACCATCTTGCCTTGCCGGGCAGAGATTGTCTAGCTGCTATTCGAGCAGATGCACGGAGGCGGGCGAAGCTCAGGCCGGCTGTCCGGCCTGGCTGTACTCCTTGAGCTTGTTGTGCAGCGTCTTCAGGCTCACGCCCAGAATCTCGGCCGCGCGCGTCTTGTTCTGCCCCGTAGCCTCAAGCGTCTTCAAGATGAGCATGCGCTCGGCTTCGTCGACGGTGTTGCCCACGCGTACTGGAATCACGCTGCTGTCGTCAGCCACCGGCGCAGCGGTGTGCTGCTTGCCGAAGCCCGGCGGCAGGTGCCCGGCGTCGAGCGGGGCGCGGTCGGGGCAGAGAATCACAGCGCGCTCAATCGTGTTGCGCAATTCGCGCGCATTCCCAGGCCAGTTGTAGGCAATCATGCGGTCGAGAATCGACGGCGCCAGCCCCGCTACATTGCGATTGTGCTTGGCGTTCATCTCCGCCAGCATCGCCTCCGCCATCGAAGGCAGATCCTCCAGGTGCGTACGCAGCGGCGGCATGTGAATGTGAAACACGTTAAGCCGATAGAACAGGTCGGCGCGCAGATTGCCGCCGGATATCGCTTCTTCAGGGTTGCGGTTGGTGGCGGCCAGCACGCGAACGTCGACGTCGACTTCAGTCCGAGCACCTAAGCGGCGCAGCTTGCGCTCTTCAAGTACGCGCAGCAGCTTGGCCTGTGTGCCGATAGGCATCTCCGCAAGCTCGTCGAGCAGCAGAGTACCCTGTGTCGCCAGCTCGAAGCACCCGATGCGCCGTTCCAGCGCGCCAGTGAAGGAACCCTTCTCGTGGCCGAAGATCTCGCTTTCGATCAGCGTCTCCGGAATCGCCGCGCAATTCACCGCGACAAACGGATGCGGCTTGCGCGGACTCAGGTCGTGCAGCGTGCGCGCAACCAGCTCTTTGCCTGTGCCGCTCTCGCCGGTGATCAGCACCGATACGTTCGACGGTGCAATCTGCTCGATCAGTGAGAATATCTCACGCATCGCCTTTGACGTGCCAACCATCGAACCCAGCACGCCAGTCTCGCGCAGCCGCCGCCGAGCCACTTCCAGCTCAATCTCGGTCTCTCGCTGCCGCGTTGCGTTCGCCAGAATGTTGCGCAGCCGCGTCGCATCCACCGGCTTCAAAAGGAAGTCGTAAGCGCCCAGCTTCATGGCTTCGACAGCCGTCTGAATCGTGCCCTGGGCGGTGAGCAGCACCACTGCGGCGCTGGACTTGAAATTGTGGCCCTCTTCAGACAGGCGCGCCAGCAGCCCGAGGCCGTCGAGCCGCGGCATCTTCAAGTCGGTGACGACAATCGCCGGGCTCCAGGCCAGGATCTTCTCCCAGCCTTCGATGCCGTCGCGCGCGGTCTCAGTGCGGTAACCCCATCCTGAGATGAGTTCAGCAAGCCCCATCAACGCGTGGGGCTCATCTTCGACGATTAAAACCTTGACTCCTGGGGGCATAAGAAAACTCAGCGGAACGAAAAACCGTTGATACTGTTCTACCACGCGGTTGGAGGCTGCTTCAGCCGGCCTTCTCGGTCAACTCGGCCCAGCGGGCGTAGAGAGCCTCATTTTCCTTCTCAGCCTCGGCCACCTCAGCCAGCGTCTGCTGCAGCGCTGCGGCATTGATGGCGATGTCAGGCTGCTCCAGCTTGGCGCGGGCCGCGGCGAGCCGCGCATCCGACTCCTCAACCCGCTGCTCGATCGTGGCAAACTCCCGCGCTTCAAGATACGAGAGCTTCTTCTTTGCCGGACCAGCTGAGCTGGACACACTTGCGGTGGCCGGCGCCGCGGTTTGCGGCTTCGCGGGTGCCTCCTGCTGCTCGGCGATCCACTGCTCCCACTGCGCAAAGTCGGCAAACTGGCCGATGTGTCCCTGGCCATCGAGCCCAAGCACTGTTGTTGCAACCGTATTGAGCAGGTACCGGTCGTGCGTAACTAGCACGAGCGCACCCGGAAATTCGAGCAAATTGTCTTCGAGGATTTCGAGCGTGGGGATGTCGAGATCGTTGGTAGGTTCGTCGAGAAGCAGCACGTCGGCCGGCTGCAGCATTAGCCGTGCGATCAGCACGCGTGCACGCTCGCCGCCGCTAAGGTTCTTTACCGGCTGGTTCAACTGCTCGCCGCGGAAGAGAAACCGCTCTGCCCAGCTCGCCACGTGCACCGGCCTGCCGTTGTGAATCACGGAATCGCCTTCAGGAGCCAGCGCGCGCCGCAAGGTGAGTTCCGTGTCGATTTCGCGCATCTGGCTGAAGTAGACCAGCCTCAACGTGTCGGCGCGCCGCACATGGCCCTCAACCGGGTCAATCTCGCCGCGGAGCAGCCGCAGAAGCGTTGTCTTTCCGCTGCCGTTAGGCCCAACCAGGCCAACCTTGCTTCCCGCGATGAGATTGAAATTGAGTCCGCTGAACAGGCGCCGTCCGCCAATGTCGCAGGCAACATCTTCAAACTCGACCAGGCGTTTGGTCTTGCGCTGTGTGGCAGCAAAGTCGATTCCCGCTGAACCCTGCGCGGTGCGCGCCTGCATGCCGGCAAGCTGATCGATCATCGCGTTAGCCGTGTCGATCCGCGCCTTCGATTTAGTCGTCCGCGCCTTCGGCCCACGTCTCAGCCACTCGATCTCAGTGCGCACTCGATTACGCAGCGACTCCATCTGCCGGTTCTGCGATTCGAGATACGCCTGCTTCTCTTCCAGGAACTTGCTGAAGTTACCGCGCACGCGCAGCAGGCCTTCCGCGTACACGCGATCGAGCTCGATGATCTGTGTGCAGGTCGACTCCAAGAAGTAGCGGTCGTGGCTGACCGTCACCACAGCGAATGAAGCGGCGCCGAGTAACTCCTCCAGCCACTCAATCCCGGCGAGGTCGAGATGATTCGTCGGCTCATCCAGCAGCAGCACATCAGGCGCGCTGACCAGCGCCTCCGCAATAGCCAGTCGCTTGCGCCATCCGCCGGAGAGCGAAGCAGCCTCAGCTTCAAGCCGCTCGAAGCCCGTGCGGCCGGCCAGCTCCCGCAGGCGTCCTTCGCGATCCGTCTCCGCCACGTGCGCGGCAGCCATCGCGTTCTCCAGCACATCGCGCACCGTCAGCCCTGGTTCGAATTGCGAATCCTGCGGCACATACGCGGTGCGCGCCCGCCTGCGCACTGCAAGCTCTCCCTTGTCGGCCTCAACTTGGCCGGCGAGAAGCGCCAGCAGCGTTGACTTGCCCGCGCCATTGGGACCGATGAGGCCAATACGGTCGCTGTCCTCCACCGTGAACGAAATACCACGGAACAGCGGCACAGCGCCGAATTGCTTGGTAACGGATTGGGCGTTGAGAATTGGCGGCATCTCTTTAAGGTTAACGGATTGCACGATCTCGTTTGGTATAAAGGCTCGAATGCGGGAGGTCGGTGGATGCGGATATTTCGTGCGTGCGTACTGATAAGCGGAATGATGCTGGCCACGGGAGCGGCCTGGGCCGCGGATTGTGCCAGCCTCAAGAGCCTCAAGCTTGAAGCAACAGACATCGTTTCAGCCGAAACCGTGACCTCTGGAACAGTCGAAGACGCCGGTGTGCAAGGTCTGCCCGCGTTCTGCCGCCTGCGCGGAATCATGCGTCCCTCCGCAGACTCGAAGATCGACTTCGAGGTCTGGCTTCCTGAAAAGGACTGGAACGGACGCCTGCTGGGCTCGGGCAACGGCGGCTTTGCCGGCTCGTTCAGCTACGAGCAGATGGCCGGTTATCTGATGCGCGGATTCGTGGTCAGCGGCACTGACACCGGCCATGATGCCAACGGCACCGATGCGACCTGGGCCTTCGGCCACCCTGAGAAGGTCAAGGACTTCGGCTGGCGCGCCATCCATCTCGCTGCCGAGCGCTCTAAGCAGATTGTCAGCGCCTACTACGGCAAGCCGCAGCAGAAGTCCTACTTCGATGCGTGCTCCGACGGGGGCCGCGAGGCGCTGATGGAAGCCGAGCGTTTTCCCGCGGATTACGACGGCATCCTTGCGGGCGCTCCCGCCTATGCGTGGTCCACGCTTCTGGCCTCCGGCGTCCCGGCGATGCAGGCACTCGGCGACCCGAAGGCCTACATTTCGTCGCTCAAGCTTCCGGCAATTCAGAAAGCCGCTCTCGATGCATGCGATGAGTCGGACGGCTTGAAGGACGGCATCATTGCCGATCCGAATCAATGTCACTTCGACCCGCAGGTGCTCCTATGCAAGGGCGAAGAAAGGCGCGAGTGCCTCACGCAACCTCAGATCGATGCACTGCGCATGCTCTACACCGGCGCAAAGGACAAGAGCGGCAAGCAGTGGGGCCATGGCTTCACGCCGGGTGACGAGCCCGCGTGGAAAAACTGGATCACCGGCGAAGATCCCGAAGCATCTGCCTTTGCCAGCTTCGTCCGCAATGATTTTCGCTACCTGGTCACGGGCGATCCGAAGTGGAACGGACTTACGGCGGACCCCGATGCCATGCTGAAGCTCTCGCACGAAAATACGGCAGCCGATCTCGATTCGACCGACCCGGACCTGGCCAAGTTCGCAGCGCGCGGCGGCAAGCTGATTCTCTATCATGGCTGGAACGATCCAGCCATCGCGCCCGGCTTCACCATCGACTACTACAAGCAGGTGCAGCAGACGATGGGCGCAGACAAGGCCGACTCGTTCGTGCGCCTTTACATGGTTCCCGGCATGGAGCACTGCCTCGGCGGCCCCGGCGCCAGTGCCTTCGGCCAGTTAGGAATCCCCGCAGGGAAGGGCCCGCAATTCGGCCTCTTCGATTCGCTCGTTAACTGGGTGGAGAAGGGAGCGCTGGATGAGGAAGTGGTCGCTAGTAAGTTTGAGCGGCAAGCAGCGAAAGAAGCGCCGAAGGCTGCGCTCACGCGCCCGCTCTGCACTTATCCCAAAGTCGCGAAATACAAAGGCTCGGGCGACAGCAATGACGCTGCGAACTTCGCCTGCGTAGCGCCCTGAGCGGCACAGCGCTCGGCACAGTAGACTGAAGAGAATGCTGGACTATGAAATCTCCGCGACCGAAACCGCTGAACTAATGCGTAACAAGCAGGCCCGTCTCATTGATGTGCGCGAGCCATGGGAGTTTGAGACCGCTCATATTGACGGCAGTATGCTGATTCCCATGGGCGACGTCCCAGCGCGCGCTCATCAGGAGTTCGATCCCGATGAGCACCTGGTCATTCTCTGCCATCACGGCCAGCGATCGCTGAATGTGACGGTGTGGCTGCGCAATCAGGGATTTGAGAATGTGCAATCTCTACGCGGCGGCATCGACGCATGGTCCATCCAAATCGACCCCACAATCTCACGCTATTGACGCCTGCCTGCCGAACCTCTCATTAGAGATTCATGATCCGGCGAATTCTGCCGATAGCGCACTTCAGAGCAACTTTCTGGAAGTGTGACCATGATCTCCATCCGCAAATACCTCGATGGACCGGAAGCAGTCGCTGTCACCCCTGCCCCTGAGACACGCAACCGCCGCTCAACACTGGAGGTCGCCGCTGTCTACCTTGATGCTTACCGCTCCGCGCTTACTGATTTCGGTCGATGCAGCGTGGATGTCTGTGCTTCGACCGGAGCCCCGCTTGAGAACAGCCTGGTGCGTACCTCGGATGGGCTGGCTTCCTCGCGCTCCGCAGATCTGGTCGCCGCCAGCGCCGCGCAGGTGCGTGCGTGTCTTAAGGAATGGTCGCACAACACCGCGCGTCACTTTCAGCAGAAAGCAGCAGAAGTAAAACAGATCCTGCTTGCAATGGCGCAGACCACCGCGGCGGTCACGCAGCGCGACCAGAGATGCACTGACCAATTGACATCCATCACCACCAGCCTGCAGCGCATCACCTCGCTCGATGACATCAGCGCCATGCGGCGAGCTATCGAGCACAACGCGGCCAATCTCAAGGCATCCATCGATCGGATGCAGGTCGAGGGTCGCGCCGTCCTTGACCAGATGCAGGCCAAGGTCGCCGCATTCGAGACCAAACTCCAGGAGGCGGAAGATTTCGCCGCGTGCGACCCGCTGACTCATCTTCGCAACCGGCTCTATCTCGAAGACCAATTGGCGCAGCGCATCTCTGCCGGCTCGCGCTTCTGCGTGGCCATCCTCGACATCGACGGATTCAAATCGGTCAACGATACGCACGGCCATGTTCTGGGAGATGAATTGCTCAAACACTTCGCCGCAGAACTGCGCTCCGCCTGCCGATCTTCGGATATCGTCGGCCGCTGGGGCGGCGACGAATTCCTGGTGTTGCTTGACTGCGGCATAGACAATGCCCAGGCGCAGATCGACCGCGCCGTCAAATGGGCGTGCGGCAACTATACAGTGCAGGGAACCGAAGGGCCCGTGAAACTGACGGTTGGCGCCTCCGTGGGTCTTGCGGAGTTCGCTGCGCCTGAATCCATGAAAGAGCTACTCGACCGCGCTGACGCCGCCATGTACCAGAACAAGCGCGCCGGCCGCCCTCCCACCAAAATCGCGTAATCGTCGATCAAGCTCGAACAGCCCCCCGGGACCAGCCTGAGCGAGTCCGGAGCGGTTTCCATTTTGGAACCAATCTCCAGGGATTCCCGTTCCAAAACAGCACCTTCATCTTTTCCGATCGCAAATCTTGAGTTCGTTCTCAACTCAGGCGACATTGGAGCGGTCCCCCAATTACACCATTAGCAATCGCTAATTAAAGTGATTGGGAAATGGGCAGACTGCTGCAAGCGTTTCTAATCGCCGGCGTTGAAATGGAATTCATCGAAAGAAGCTGCCGGCGATGGAAGGGGTTCTATGAGGCTGCTGATTGCAGAAGATGATCGAGCACTTGGATTGTTCCTGACCCGCGGACTTGAAGCCGATGGCCACCGCGTACGGGTAGCCATGGACGGCGCCAGCGCCGCAGAAGCATTTCGCCAGGATCTGCCCGATCTCACCATTCTCGACCTCAACCTGCCCGTGAAAGACGGCGAGCTGGTCCTCGAAGAGATGCGCGCTGTAAATGACGAACTGCCCGTGCTCGTTCTGACCGCGCGGCAGGAAGTGGAAACGCGTGTGCGCTGCCTTGACCGCGGCGCTGACGATCTGATGACCAAGCCGTTCAGCCTTCATGAACTCCGTGCGCGTTGTCGCGCACTGCTGCGGCGCAAGAGGGAAGCGCGCCTTCTGCTGCGCGCCGGCGACCTGGAACTGGACCGCATGGAGCACAGCGCGCGCCGCAATGGCGAATGCGTGACCCTCACCAACAAGGAATTCGCGCTGCTCGAGCACCTGATGCTCAATCGCGGCCAGTGCGTCTCCCGCGTCGAACTTCTCGACTCGGTCTGGCGCATGGAGCCGGCGCAGACCACCAACATCGTCGATGTCTACATCAACTATCTTCGCCGTAAGCTCAAGGATCCGGCGCCGGGCCACCTGATTCGCACGGTGCGCGGCCAGGGCTACCTGGTCCCCTCCGAAGCCGAACTCGGTGCTTTTGTTGCCGCTATCCCGTCCGGCATACAGAACGCTGGACTTCCCATCGTCCAGGTTCATTGATTGCGTTAGATCGTTGCCCAGGAGATTCGCCGTGGCCTTACCTGTTCCTGTCTCCGTCCTCATGCCTCCCTCGCCCACGCGCATGCGTGCACGCACCGCTATCATCGCGAGCGCCGACGCCAGCTTCCGTCAGCGCCTACAGCAGAGACTCACCGGCCTGCGCTGGCAGATACGGGAAGCAGAAACCGGCGCTCAGGCATGGGCCGCGGCCGAAACCTCATCACCTGAAGCTGTCATCGTCGATTCATGGCTTCCCGACCTTGATGTGGTGGAGTTCCTGCGCGAGTTTCGCGGTTCGTTTCCGCGCGTAGATGTGCTGACGTCAGAGGCCGGCGGCTCAAGCGATGGACCGCGCAGTCCTTACCGGCAGGAACTTCTCTACGCACTGCGCATGTGTCAGGACACCGATACCGCCGCATGGAATACCGCCTGCGATCTCGGCGACGGGCCAGCGCCACAGGTCACTGCGGAAACCAAGAAGCCGCCCGCGATTGTTCAGCCCGAGCGCGTTCTGGCGCAGGCGGCCGAAGAGCCCGAAGCTGCTCCGCGCCCTGTGCTGCTCGCACCACCGCTTGCAACGACTCGTCGCGAAGCTCCCGCCATCGAGCGCCTGCCTGAACTGATTGGCAATGCGTCCTGCATGCTTGAAATCAGCCGCCGCATCCGCCTGGTCGCACCGCGTTCCACCCCCGTGCTGATCGAAGGTCCCACGGGCTCCGGCAAGGAGCTCGTGGCCGAAGCTCTGCATCGCCTGTCCACGCGCAGCCGCAAACCGTTTATTGCGCTCAATTGCGCGGCCATTCCTGAAGCGCTGCTTGAAGCGGAACTCTTCGGCCATACTCGCGGCGCATTTACAGGTGCGGTCCAGGGGCGCATGGGACGCATTGAAGCCGCCGACGGCGGCACGCTCTTTCTCGATGAGATCGGAGAGATGCCGCTGAGCCTGCAATCGAAGCTGCTGCGCTTCGTGGAATGCGGCGAGTTGCAGCGCGTCGGCGACAACGAAACCGTCAAGGTGGATGTGCGCATCATAGCCGCGACCCACCGGCCGCTGGCCAAGCACGCCGGTGAAGGCACATTCCGCTCCGACCTCTACTACCGGCTGGCAGTATTTCTCATTCGCACACCGGCGCTAGCCGATCACATTGACGATCTGCCGCTGCTGGTCAACCACTTCCTCGAAAAGCTCGGCCGCACGGAGCCGGTGAAGCGCATCGACGCTGGCGCGATGTCAACTCTGAAAGAGCATGCCTGGCCGGGCAATGTCCGCGAACTCGAACACGTGCTGGAGCGCGCCGCCATTCTCGCGGGCGACTGCTGCGAGATCACGACCTATGAAATCGACTTCGGCCTTCCGGCGAATTGAGGCAATCCATGCATATCGAAAGCATCATGAGCGATCAGTTGACCCGCTACCTCGATGTGGCGACGACCCAGGCCAAGCTGACCGCGCAGAACATGGCGAATGTCGATACGCCCGGCTACCGCGCCATGGGCATCGACTTTGAAGCCGAGATGCGCCGCATGCTCGGCGATGGGCCCACAGCAGCTGCCCCCGCACAGGCCGGGCTTGAGGACGGCCTTGTCGCGCGCCCGGATGGCAACAACGTTTCAATGGATCGCGAAAGCCTCAATCTCGCCGAAGCGCAGTTACGCTATCGCACCGGCATCACCCTGCTCAAGCAGCAGTACCAGATGACCATGGACGCGATCCACGCGGATAACGGCAAGTGAACCTGAGGCACGGGAGGATTAGATGAACCTGTTCGGATTGATGGAAGCCTCAGGCAGCGCGATGCAGGCCGAGCGCGTACGCGCTGAGGTCGTCGCAGCCAACATGGCGAACGCCGAAACCACGCGCACCGAATCGGGCGGACCTTACCGTCGCCAGCATGTGGTCTTTGAAGCCAATGCGAAGGCGACGTCCTTTGCCGACGTTCTCGGCAACAGCACGAGCGGCTCGGTCGCCTCCAACCTGCTTCCGTTGGGCACCGCGCCGAACAAGGCAGCGGGCGGCGTGCACATCGCGGGCGTGGTGCAGGATCCTGCATCGCCGTTGAAGCGCTACGATCCCGGCCATCCCGATGCAGGGCCCGATGGCTATGTCGCGTATCCAGACATTAATCCGCTCACAGAGATGGTCGATCTGATGAGCGCGACCCGTGCATACGGTCTGAACGGATCGGCTGTGCAGGCGGAGAAGGGCATGATCACTGCGGCTCTTGACATTGCGAAGGGCTGACACGCAGATAAAGAGCTGAATTATGGCGACAGGTATCCAGGCAATTTCGAATCTGGCATCGAGCTCGGCCACGCCAATCGCGAATTCAATTGCGCCGTCAACTCCGGCTGCCGAAAGCGCCGCGCCCTTCTCGAATCTCATGCGGGATGCAGTCGGCGAGGTCGATTCGCTGCAGGCGCAGGCGCAGGCAGCGGTCACGGGCTTGATGACCGGCACCGGCGTCGATGTGCACACGGCGATGATTGCCACTGAAAAGGCGAGCATGGCGTTCGAGCTTGCGCTGGCAGTGCGCAACAAGGCCGTACAGGCCTATCAGCAGGTAATGAGCATGCAGTTCTGAAGTGTGCGAATAGATCCATCGCGCACAGACGTCGACAACGGAAGAGAGCAGGCAGGACGCGGGAAGCATGGCAACGGAGACACAGCTGCAGAAGAGCGCGCCGGCAATTCCCGGCAATGTCCCGCTGGGAGCGGGACTCGGCGCCATCTGGACGCGCAGCCGGATTGCGTGGGCGGGCATGCAGCCAAAGCAGCGGATCTGGGCCGTCATTTCGCTCACCCTTGCAGCCGCGTTTCTCGGCTTTCTCAGCTGGTATGCGCTTCGCACCGACTGGCGCGTCCTCTACGCCGACCTCGACTCCGAAGATGCGCGTCAGATTGTCCAGGAACTCACCGCCGCTCAGATCACCTTTGAAGTCGCAGAGACCGGCGGCATCGTCCGTGTGCCCGCGGCACAGCTTGACAAGGCGCGCCTGGCAACCTCGGCGAAGGGCGGTGTGAAGAGCGGACGCATGGGCTTCGAGCTCTTCGACAAGCCCAACTGGGTCGGCTCGGAGTTCGATGAACAGGTGAACTACCAGCGCGCTCTTGAGGGCGAACTCGAGCACACCGTAGCGTCCCTCGCTGACGTCGAGTCTGCCCGCGTCCACCTGGTCATGGCGCACGATTCGCTCTTTCGCGAGCAGGAGCGGCCAGCCAAGGCCTCGGTAGTCCTCAAGCTCCGCCATCGCAGCCTCGCCGACGGCGAGCCCGAGTCCATCCGCAACCTCGTAGCCTCTGCCGTCGACGGCCTCACGTCCGATCGCGTTGTGCTGGTTGATGCAGCAGGCCATCTTCCTCTCGGGCCCAAGACTCCTGATGCTCTGCGCCTCAGCGCCGAACAGGCTCTCGAAGAGAAGCTGATCGCAACGCTCGAACCTGTCACCGGCACCGGCAACGTGCGTGCCTCCGTCACGCTTGACTACGATCCCACCGCCGCCGAGCAGACTGACGAAGTTTACAAACCGGATCAGACCGTGACGCTCTCGATGCAGCGCACCGAGCAGACCTCGGGCCCGCAGCCGGTCGCGGCGGGCGTTCCGGGCACGGCCTCCAATGCGCCGAACTCGCAGACACTGCCGGTCTATCCTCACGAATCCACGCCACCGCAGTCGGCGAAAAGCGAGTCCAGCACCTACGGCGCATCGAAATCCGTGCGCCACACCAGCGAGGCGCCGGGGCGCGTTCGCCGCATGACGGCCGCCATCGTCGTCAACGACCGACTGGTGCAGGTCCAGTCGAAGAACAAGCCGGCCTTGTGGCAGCCACGCTCCGCAGACGAGATTCGCAATCTGACCGCGCTGGCACAGGCCGCGGTGGGATTCGATCAGCAGCGCGGCGACATGTTGACGGTGCAGGACCTTGCCTTCGATGACAATCGCTCGCCCGAACCAATATCGCCCGTAACCCGTGCGCTGCAGCAGGCGGAATCCTCGCCGGTGCTGATCAAATGTGTAGCTCTGGTAATCGGCTTGCTGGTGCTCGTCACCTTCGGCCTGCGCCCCGCCATGAGAAGAGCCACCGTAAAGGAAGACAAGAAGGTCAAACCTGAGAAGACTCCCGAGTTGGCTGCACAGGCATCCTCGCAGGCGGTGCTTGCGACGCCCGAGCAGGCGCTCCTTGACCCTGAACGGCAGCGGGTGCAGGAACTTCTCGACCAGGTTGCAGGAGCAGTGAAGAAACAGCCGGCGCAGAGCTCGCGTCTGCTGCAGAGTTGGATTCATTCCGATTAACTGAAATAGTGCGCGGAAAATCTTCGCGCATGAGGTGCATGTCTTGGCGGATATGGCGGGCCAAAACGGAGGAGTACAGCGGCGGTCCTCAATGACCGGGCTGCGCAAAGCAGCCATTCTACTGGTTGCCCTGGGTGAGGAAACGGCGAAGGAAATCCTTCGTACGCTCAATGAATCCGATGTGCAGTTGCTCACCGAGGAGCTCGCCGAGATCCGCACCGTGAGCCCCGAGTTGTCCGCGCAGGTCATCGAGGAGTTCTGGGACGTTCTCGAAACGCAGAGCTTTCTCGTGCATGGCGGTCTCGATTACGCCAATCGCCTCCTGATGGAGACCTTCGGAAAAGAGCGGGCGGAGGATCTGATGACCATGGTACGGCGCTCGCAGGAAGCCGCGCAGGGCAACCTTGCCAAGCTGCAGCGCACCGATCCGCAGCAACTCGGCAAGCTGCTTGACGCGGAGCATCCCCAGACCATCGCGCTCGTTCTTGCTCATCTTGATCCCCGCCGTGCTTCGCAAGTTGTCGACAATCTCAGCGAAGAACACAAGGTCGTAAGCCTGCAGCGCCTGGCCGAAATGCGGCAGTTCTCGCCGGAGATGGCGCAGAAGGTTGCGCACAGCCTGCATCGCCGCCTTGAGAGCATGGGCGACACGCAGCGGCAGAACTACTCCGGCTTCAAGGCGGTGGCCGACCTGCTCAACCGCCTGAACGCCGACGAAGCCAAACACATTCTCGAAGTCGTCGAAGACAGCGATCCCGAACTCGCATTGAACATCCGCAATCTCATGTTCACCTTCGAGGACCTGGTGACCGTGCCCGCCGCCAGTATCCGCGAGATCGTCAGCGGAGTCGACAAACGGCAGCTTGCGCTCGCCCTTCGCGGCGCAAACGAAGAACTACGCGCCACCATCTTCAAGTCGATGAGCTCCCGCGCCGTTGAGATGTTGAAAGAAGACATGGAGGTGCTCGGACCTGTCCGCGCGCGCGAAGTCACGCAGGCCCAGCAGGAGATTCTCAATCTCGCGCGCCGTCTCGAAGCGGAA
This sequence comes from Occallatibacter riparius, assembly GCF_025264625.1. Classification (NCBI taxonomy): domain Bacteria; kingdom Pseudomonadati; phylum Acidobacteriota; class Terriglobia; order Terriglobales; family Acidobacteriaceae; genus Occallatibacter; species Occallatibacter riparius. The sequence goes on along the minus strand of NZ_CP093313.1, from coordinate 5,281,981 downwards.
GGCAAAGTCATCCTCAAGCTTGAAACCGGCGACGAGATGCTTGCCTGAGCGGAGGCCGCATGAATCAACTCGCACCGCTGCTCCACGTCGAGCCCTACGGCTATGCCGGCGCCGCGCCCGCGCCTACCCCCCTCGCCGAATCGTGCGAGGATTGGCCGTTGCTTGAAGTGGATGCCGAAGGCAAGCCCGTCTTCAGCGAAAAAGAGGGGAGCCACTCAGACGCCACGCTTCTCAATGAACAATTCGGCGCCCGCATCGCTGAAGAGACACGCCGCAGTTACGAATCTGGATACGCGCGCGGTCGTGAGGACAGCCTCGGCGCCGCGCGCGAGGCCCAGCAGGCCGCTCATGCGGAACAGCTTCGCACAATCGCCACCGCAGTCGAAAGCATGACGGAGACTTTCGCCTCTGAGCGCGCCCGCTACTACGAACGCCTTGAACAGGAAGCCGTTCGGCTGGCGCTCGCCATTGCCGGACGCATTCTGCGGCGCGAGGCCCAGATGGATCCGCTGTTCCTGCTGGGAGCGGTGCGTGTTGCCCTTGGCCAGCTCACGACCTCCACCAAAGTGCGGTTGCGCGTTCCCGCATCCGACGCAGAATTATGGATCGAAGCCATGACTCTTCTTCCTAACCGCGACACGAAGCCCGAAGTCATCGCCGCAGAAGACTTGCGCACCGGCGAGTGCCTGATGGAAACCGAACTCGGATCGGCGGACCTCGGAGTCCGCGTGCAGATGACAGAAATCGAGCGCAGCCTGCTCGATCGCAACTCCGGGACCATCCACAGCGATTCAGAGCTAATGGTGTCGCCGCTATGACCCAGCTGCTCGAACGCTATTTCGCACGGCTCGATTCGCGCCAGTCATGGCGATGGCGCGGCCGCGTGCTTGAGTCGGTTGGCCAAACAATCGAGTCCTCGGGCCCATTGGCTTCCGTCGGCGAGTGCTGCGAGATCATTGACCAGATGGGCAGGACGCACGGCGGCGAAGTCATTGGTTTTCGCGGCTCGAATGTGTTATCGATGCCCGTCGAATCCTGCGAAGGCATTCGCTACGGCGATGCCATCACCGCCCTCGGCCGTCATCCCGCCTTGAATGCGGGGCCGGGGCTCGCCGGCCGCGTTTTGAACGCGCTTGGTGAACCGCTCGATGCCGGCCCCCCAATCCATGCCCAAACATTTCTGCCGCTCGAAGGCCTTGTGCGTCCGCCGCTCGATCGCGTGCCCATCCGGACACCGCTTGGCACCGGCATCCGGGTTCTCGACGCGCTGCTCACCGTCGGGCGCGGACAGAGAATCGGCATCTTTGGCGGCTCGGGGGTAGGGAAGAGCACGCTCGTCGGCATGATGTCGCGCAACACGGAAGCGGACATCACCGTCGTGGGCCTAGTCGGCGAGCGAGGCCGCGAGGTCGGCGAGTTCCTCGAGAACTCACTCGGCGAAGAAGGCCTCGCGCGTTCGGTCGTCATCGTCTCTACATCCGACCAATCGCCGTTGCTGCGCATGCGCGCTGCGCTCGCCGCCACCACCGCGGCCGAATACTTCGCCGCCCAGGGCAAGCATGTTCTTCTCGTCCTCGATTCGCTGACGCGCTTCGCCATGGCCGCTCGCGAAATCGGTCTGGCCGCGGGCGAGCCGCCCACTGCCAAGGGATACACGCCCTCGGTCTTCACGCGTCTTGCCCGCCTGGTGGAGCGCGCCGGTGAATTCCGCTCGGGCTCCATTACTGCGTTCTATTCCGTCCTCATGGAAGGCGATGATCAGCAGGATCCGCTGGTCGATGCAGTGCGGTCTCTGCTTGATGGACATGTCGTATTATCGCGCGCGCTCGCTTCGGAAGGCTGGTATCCCCCGGTGCAGGTGCTCGACTCCATCAGCCGGTTGATGTCTGCGGTCGCCTCGCCCGAGCATCGCGACCAGGCCGCTCTGTTGCGTCGCCTCATGGCTGTCTACGCACGTTCTGAAGATCTGGTACGCATCGGCGCCTACAAGCCGGGAGCCGATCCCGAACTGGATCGCGCCCTTCGTGCCCGTGCACCGCTGCGATCCTTCCTCATGCAGAACGCTGATGAGAGTGCTCCTCTGCGCAACACCATCGAACGCCTTGCCGCCCTCTGCGCAACGGTGTAATCATGGCCATCTCAGGCTCAATGCGCCGGCTGTTGCACATTCGCATGCTCGAGGAAGAGCAGCGCAAGACGGCGCTTGAGTCCGCTCTGTCCGAACTGCATCGTCTTCAAGGCGCGCTTCGAGCCGCGCAAGAAAGCGAGCGCAGCGGCAGACAACGCGTCGCCCTTAGTGTGCGTTCCGGCGACGCAGCCGACCGCATAGCGGGCCTTGTCGAATGTGAGTCGGCACGTCACGGCGCGCAAATCCTCGATGCCCACATCCCTCAGGCTATGCTGCGCGCCAACACTGCACGCGAGGAGTATCTCTCCAAGCGCGTCGAGCGGCGGCAGGTAGAAACCGTCCTTGAGGAGGCCGAACAAGCCCAGCACGCCGAGGCAGCGCGTCGCAACCAGCAAACCGTAGATGAGTGGTTCTCCGCGCGGCGGCAACAGCACACCGGTACTCGCCGTTCGGCAAACAAACTTGAGATCAAGAATCACAAAGAAACAGATTCGATTCCTGAAGAGGAACTAAGGTCCAATCTGTAACAACTCTCTAACCACCCTCCACGAAAGTTTGGCACGCCATCTGCTCTTTCCATTGCCGTGACTTCAACGGCACTCATCGATCTGGGAGCAGCAACCGGCGCGATCGCGCAGTTGACAGGTCATGCTGCTTTGACGGGAGAAAGGGCTTCGGGAGATTCCGCCGGATTCCGCAAAAACTTGCAGCAGATCTTGAACGCTCTGAAAACAGCATCTCCAGTGACCGGAGATCCGGTTGAGTGCAGTCTGCCGAGCACAGGTTTATCAGTACGGATTCAGCAGGTAACCGCGCATCGAAACCGCTCACACGCCGGCCTTCAGCACATCCGCACAGCCCTTCGGCCAGACGCAACGAAATCCGCAGAAGCACTCTCCACCGGAGCCTTAACCGAACCGCGAAAGGCGAACTCCGAGAAACGCGCCTCGACCGCGGACAGCGCCGCTCTCTCCATCTCCATCACGACCCTCGAAACGACGAGTTCCGCGCCCCTGTCATTCCTTCCGCAGATTCCCGCGGCAACCCCAGTCTCTGACGCGCAAGCCTCTGCGCTACTGTCTCCGGCCACGAACCCCATTTCACAAATCACGACGACTACGGCGGTTGAACTCAAAGAAGAAGTTCCTCCTGATGCGGAAGACGCTACAGGCGACACGCCATCGCACCTGTCTTCTCTTCCCACAAACACGTCCGGTCTTCCCGGTGGCAGCGAATCGCTTCACGAAATCGCCGTCCCAACGCAATCGGGCGAGCCAACCTCCGCAACCATGAACGTAGCCGACGCCCATATTGCTTCGGCCGACCTCCATCCGGAAACCGATCAGCCCCTCACCGATCATTCCACCTCAGTCACTGGCCATACTTCCATGCCGCATCCATCTCCGCATCTTGAAGCGGATCGTACTGCCCAGCATTCTTTGGGTGCTGCACCATCTCTCTCTTCAAAATCAGCACTCACACAGGACGCGTCGTCCGCATCGAAACGTGAACAGCGCAACTCCACAACTCCGACACCGCAGCAGCATGAGCCCCGATCGCAGCGGCCTTCTGCAGCTGGTGCGGCAGACGCCGGCTTCGCTCGACCAAAGCCAACTGAAATCGCGCCAACCAAAGTCGCAGCCGGGACTCACTCCGCCGCCACGCCCACAAACGCTTCTTACACCACGCATCTGCAAGACCAGTCAATCGCACCTGGTCCGCTGACTGTTGACGCGACGATGCGATCGGAACACGCGAGCGTTCTCAGCCCACGCGCTGTACCCCAATCTTCCGCATCCACGGCGCGCGACCCCTTTGCTGCTCTTGATCGCCGCACCGCAGCGCCCGCACCAACGTGGTCGCAGGCCGGCACACACCACGCCGAAGCCGGATACCTGGATCCCTCTCTCGGCTGGATTGGAGTTCGTGCCGAAGGCAGCGGATTCGCGCTGCACGCCACCATTGTTCCAGGATCCGGCGAAGCAGCGCAGGCGCTCGGCGGGCATGTGGCTTCATTGAATTCCTTCGTGGCCGAACACCACGGGCGCTCCTCTACCGTCGCGATTGCCTCACCGGACCAGGGCCAGCAGCAAAGCGCACTCAACAACTCCAGCGGCGGCTCGCCGCAGCAGCAACCGCACCAGCAATCACAGCGCGGCGGAGCTTCGCTGTTCGCCTCATCTGCTGCCGCAATTGCGGCTACTCCCACTTCGTCGCGCACCACTTCGGAAGCGCCTCTCTATTCACGCCAAGGGGCACACATCTCAGTGATCGCCTGATCCCTCACGAGCAAGAACTCGAACAAGCCGGAAGGAGAAGCATGACAACCACTACGGGAATCTGGAACACGGCCAACGCGCAGGGAGCGTCCGCTGTGAACGCCAAGCCAATGGCTGACTCTGGCGGTAACTCGAATGACACATCCCCATCCTCCACGATTTCGGCCAACGACTTCCTCACGCTCCTTGTCACGGAGATGAAGAATCAGGATCCGACTTCCGCGAACGATCCCAACCAGTACATCAACCAGCTCGTCAGCGTAAACAGCCTTCAGCAGCTCATTCAGATCAACGAAACACTGGCAGTGGGCCTCTTCGGCGGCAACCAGCCCAGTTCCTCCTCGACATCATTCGCGCAGGTGGGGCTCGACTCGCACCGCGCTGGCACTGTGCCGAGTTCCGACAAGAGTTTCTCACTTGCCGGCGCCTCTCATTCCATCCGCGAAACGCCAGGAAATCTAGGCATTCCCGAAACCAATCCTGCCGCAGTGACCATCGCGCAGGCGCTCAGCGGAAAACACATTTGAACTGACCGGCTCTCGCACGACGCACCGTCGAACCCCGCGCAGAACCGAATAACCAAAGAGGAGACCCTCCCATGCCAAGTTTTTTCATTCCGCTTACCGGCTTGAACGCCGATTCGTCTGCCCTCAACACCATCGCCAACAACCTCGCCAACATGAACACCATCGGTTTCAAGGCCCGCATGGCCCAGTTCGCTGACCTCTTCTATCAGCAGATCGGAGCGACAGGCAACGGCAACCCCATCCAGGTTGGCGCAGGCACGCAGATCGCGTCCATCTCAACAGACTTCTCCAGCGGCACCTCCAACTACACCGGACTTAACACCGACGTCGCGCTGCAGGGCAATGGATTCTTCATCGTTAGCAACGGGGCCAGCCAATATCTCACGCGCGCCGGCAACTTCTCGCTCGATTCCAGCGGCAATCTCATTACCGCGAATGGCTTTCGCGTCATGGGTTATCCGGCCGTGAATGGAGCAATCAACACCAACACGTCACTCGTGCCCATCAATATTCCTGAGAGCGCAATACTTTCGCCGAAAGCCACGAGCTCCTTCAGCATCGCGGCTAACCTCGACTCCACTACGACCGCAAACTCGAATTTCCCCGCGACCGTAAACATTTACGACTCGCTCGGCCAGATGCACACGGCAACCGTAACCTACATCGCCAATGGAAACGGCAGCTGGAACTACTCCATCTCGCTCCCCGCGTCCGACACCACGGCGGCTCAAAGCGTAACCGGAACCATGACCTTCGATAGCAGCGGCAATCTCAAGACCATCCAGCCCACAGGCGCAGCCAGCGCTTCACCCGTCGGCACAGGCGCCGGCGCTGTCTCCTCAATTCCCGTTTCCTTCACTGGCCTTACCGATGGAGCGGCGAACCTCACAATGAACTGGAACCTGCTCGGTGCAAGCGGCACGCCGACCATCAGTCAGGTCGCCTCCAAGTCCGCTGTCAGCGGCACCCTCCAGGATGGCTATACCAGCGGCCAGTATCAGGACTTCACCATCGGTTCTGACGGAACGGTCACGGTCACGTTCTCGAATCAGCAGAAGATGAACGTCGGCCAGATCGCTCTCGGCAATGTTGCCAATCCTCAGGGACTCGAGGCCGATGGCAACGGCAACTACTCCGCGACGCTCGCAAGCGGCACGCCAACCATCGGAACATCTGGCAGTGCAGGTCTTGGCAAAATGCAGGATGCAGCGCTCGAAGGCTCAAACGTCAACATCTCTGCCGAATTTGCGAACCTGATCATCGCGCAGCGCGCATTCGAAGCGAATTCAAAGACCGTCACGACCTTCGACTCCATAACACAAGAAACCATTCAGATGATTCACTAATCCCCTCGCGTTGCCGGCCTTCTCTCGTGAACTTCCTTTTGCCCCGGATACATGCGCTCAAAAGCGCAGTCCGGGGCCACTTTTTCACGGCATCCCGCCAGCCCGGCTTTCATCCGTGCGGCGTGGGACCATCCTTCACCGGATCAGGATCTGGCGCTGGCTTCACCTCGATGAACAGCCCCTTGCCGTGCGCCAGCACTTTGCCGTGGCCATTCAGGATGAGCGCCTCGGTCCAGTGCTTGCGGCCCTCATTGCGTGTGACGCGCCCTTCCAGGCGAATCTCTTCCGAGGAAGGAACGGGCCGCTGATAATCCACTTCCATGTGCCGCGTCATCGCAACCAGCCCATGCGCGCGAACTGCCTTCGACATCGTTTCATCCAGCAGAGTCGCAATAATGCCGCCATGAACGAATCCCTTCGGTCCTTCGAAGAAGTCGCCCACAGTAGTCTCGCAGACAGCATGCAACTCCTGCGTCAGATAGAACTCCAGATGAAGCCCGTGCTCATTCGCAGCTCCACATCCAAAGCAACGATTCTGTGCGGCACTCGCAAACTTTCTTACCGCATCCGCATAGCGAGTTAGCTTCTCTACCTGCAACGGCTTCGTCATCTTATTCAAAGATCCCCCGCCAGCACCGATTGATACACGGCGCGATCCACGTTCCCACCGGTGAACACAACGCCAATGCGCTTCCTGCGATTCCCATCCATCAGCGCGCCTGCCAGCGCTGCGGCTCCAGCCCCCTCCGCCACGTTATGCGTGTCCTCATAATAGATCCGCATCGCGGCCGCGATCTGCTCATCGCTCACTTCAACGATGCGTGCGACGTTGTCCCAGATCGCCTCCATTGCCTGCGCATTCGGAACGCGGCAAGCCAGCCCATCGGCAATCCGCGTCGTCGACGGAGCCTCCACAACCTTCTTCTGGGCGAAGCTCATCGCATACGACGGCGATGCCGCCGACACCACGCCCACAATCTCTGTCGGCAGGCTCAGGGCATTGCGCGCAGCCGCCACACCGCAGATCGACGATCCCAATCCGATCGGCACATAGATACGTTCCAGCGGCGGCGCCGCGCGAAAGAACTCCAGAGCGTAAGAAGCAGTGCCCATCACCAGCCGTTCATGGAACGAGTCCACCATCGTCAACCCTCGTTCCTCCGCCAGTCGACGCGCATATTCCAGCGACTCCTGAAAATCGTGCCCATGTTCGATCAGCTCCGCGCCCTGCGCCTGCATCGCGCGATTCTTCTCGATGCTGTTTCCGTGGGGCACCACGATCACCGCCTTCAGGCCCATCATGCGCGCGGCCAGCGCCACGCCCTGCCCATGATTGCCCCGTGTCGCGGCAACCACGCCCGCCGCGTCAGGCTGCATCTTCTTCAGCCAATCCATGTAGACCAGCGCCCCGCGAATTTTGAAAGCACCCACAGGCGAGTGATTCTCATGCTTGACCCACGCCTCAGCGCCGAGCCGCTCATTCAGCAGCGGCCACGTGTACTGCGGCGTCGGCGGCATGTAACGGTACACAAGCTGTTGCGCTTGCTCAATCTGGTTTAGCCCGGGCAGCTTCATGGATTCAGCATAGCGAACCCCGCGTCCCACGGTTTTTCCTGTGCTGTTTACCTGGACTTGGTTACCATGAATTTGATCATCCCAAACGGAGTATTCCATGGTCTATGAAGATTTCGGCGCATTCATGCGTTTAGCAGTAATCCCGCGTCAGCAAGAACATCCAAATGACATTCGACTTGATGGAGAGCGAACTGGAGGTAAACGAAAAGCGTTCGGGTTCTTCCGCTATAACGGAAGAGAATGGAAGGTAGATGAGGATACCCACTATTTACCTCTCGAGCTTGCCTATTCTGCCTTTGTCAAGGGTGATGATCCATTTGTCGAGTCTGAAACATCAACGGGCAAAGGCCGTTGCTTGTCGCTTGCGGCAGAGCTTCGCAAACGTCAGCAGTCGCGCGCGAAATATCTCTATATCTATTCGAACTGATTGGCTGTCGATAGGCTTGGTTGTCCTTATCGCCGGCTGCCATTCCCAGCCAGCACTTACTCCTCAGGAAGCTGAAGGCCAGCACCTGTATGAAGTCCGCTGCGCCCACTGCCACCGTGACAACGATCTCGCCCTCAAGAAGGTCCCACCCGACTTGAACGGCCTCTTCCGCAACCCCAAGCTCCCCAGCGGCGCACCCGCCACAGATGCCGAAGTCACCCGCGTGATCCTCCAGGGGAAGGGAATGATGCCCGCATTTACAAACCGATTCACGCAGGAGCAGATGGCCGCGCTCCTGGCCTACCTCCACGGCGGCCTGCGCTGAGCCATCCAATCGTTAAGCAACCCGCGCTCGCCGCTCACTCATACCGGATCGCCTCCACCGGATCCAGTCCCGATGCGCGCCGCGCCGGCAAAGCGCACGCCAGCGATGCCACCACCGCCATCGCGCACGTCACGCCCGCCAGCAGCAGCGGATCGCGCGAGCTCGCGCTCTCGCTCGACCAGTGCGCCAGCACCTTGCTCAGCGCAATCGACAGCACCACCCCCGCCGCGATGCCTCCACCAACACTCAGCAGCATCGAGCGAAACACGAGCCCCGTAACGTGCCCGCGCTGCGCGCCCAGCGCAATGCGAATCCCAAACTCGTTTGTCCGCTGCGCCACCGTGTACGACACCACGCTGTAAAGCCCCACCGCTGCCAGCGCCAGCGCCAGGGCGGCAAATCCCCCGAACAGCCAGGAAACAAGCTGCCCCCGCGCATACTCAGGCTCGCCTGAGATCCAGTGCTCCAGGTCCTTCACGTTGTGGTTCGTCTGCTGATCGTGATCTACCGAGTTGACTGCCGCGCTCACTGCTCGCACTAGTGGAAGGGGCGACGCCTCCGCCCTTACCAGGATCTGCGTATACATCCCCATCATCATCGTGTAGGGAACAAATCCTTCGGGAGCCACAGGCTTCGACAGTCCATCGTCCAGCTTGTCGGCCATCACACCCACAATCAACACTGGACCTTGGCCCGCTGGAGAAACCAGCCTATACGGCGGCTGCGGCTTCGCATCTGGAATCTTCAGCATGTGCCCGATAGCATCGCCATTCGGAAAGAACCGCTTTGCCATCGTCTGATTGATCACCATTATGGCCGCGCCGCGATGCTCTTCATCCGCATCCCAGACGCGCCCCTGCTGCAACGGAATCCGCAGGGTAGGGAAGTACTCACGGCTCACCAAATTCAAGTGCAACTTCTGTTCACTGGTGGAGGGCTTCCCCACAATCTCAAAGTCCGTTCTGAACCCGTTCGAAGGCGGCGTCGCATTGCTCGAGATCGCTGCCACCGTAACGCCAGGCACGGTCTGCGCAGCGTCGTGCAGCCGCACGAAGTACGCCTCCCGCTCTTCCCATGTCTTGTACGTTCCATCGTGAATAGGAATGCCCACCGACATTACGTTCTGCGGATCGTAGCCCAGCTTCATGTGCGCTACTTTTAAAAAGCCCTCAATTGCAGCCGCCGCTCCCGCCAGCATCAGCAGGGTTAGCGCAATCTGTCCGGCAATCAGCGTGCGATGCACCTTCCGCCCGCTCACACCTGCTGTCGTCTTTCTTGAGGCCGACTGCATCACCTGGCTGACCTCCGGCCGCGACAGCCGCCACGCCGGCGACAAGCCGAACAACACTCCTGTAACAACGGCCACCGTCACGCAGAACACAAGCACCGGCACGTTGATATGAATCGATGCCTCGTGCGGAAACGAGAACTGCGGCAGATTCGCCACAATCACCGCCAGGATCCGGTACGCCAGCACCAGCCCCAATCCCGCTCCCGCAAACGAAAGCAGAATCGACTCGGTGAGCAATTGGCGAATCAGCCGCCGGCGCGAAGCACCGATTGCCGATCGCACCGCAAACTCCCGCTCCCGCGCAGTGGCCCGCGCCAGCAGCAGAATCGAAACGTTGCCGCAGCCGATCATAAGCAGCAACGCCACCGACCCGAACAGGAGATAGAGCGTTCCGCCAAGCTCCCGGATGAACATGTCATTCAGCCCTTCGATGCGCAGCTTGGCGGGTTCCTTCGGGAAATGATTGGGCGCCTCTTTGTGGAACTGCTCAACCAGCGGCTGTAGCGCGGCCTCGGCCTGTGCGCGGGTCACTCCCGGCTTCAGCCGAATCTCCGGCTCATAGCCCCTGAGCTGGTCGCCGGTTACCTTCAGCGGCAGATACACGTCCGCATCGCCCCACGTGAAGCGCGACGCCGCCACGCCTACAACGGTGTAGTTCTTCCGCATCAACTGGATGGTCTTGCCCACCACACCTGTGTCGCCGTTGAAATGCCTCTGCCAGAACGCGTGTGCCAGCACCACAACCGGCTGTGGATCCTGCCCGTCGATTGCATCGCTCGGCTGCAATCCGCGCCCCAGCGCCGCCGGCACGCCCATAAAGGCGAACATGTTCGAGGTAACGTACTGGCCGTCGATGTCCTCCGGCAAATCCGATCCCGTCACCGTCAGGTTCCAGTCATCGGTGATGAACGCATCTTCCAGCACCGGAGACTTCCGCAGAATCTGCCACTGCGCGGCCGTAACCCCAAAGCCTCGGCGATCGCCATTCGACGCCGTCAGCAGCATGTGCGCCATCCGGTCCGGCGCCGCATAAGGATACGGATCCATCAGGATCGCGTACACCACGCTGAACACCGCCGTCGTCGCGCCGATCCCCAGCGCCAGCGAAATCACAGCCGTCAAAGCGAATCCCGGCGTCTTCAACAATTGCCGGAACGAATAGCGCAAATCCTGCAGCACAGTCCGCATCGCCTGCTCCTATCGCCTGAGCCCGAATGCCTAATGCCTGTTGCTCAATGCCTGCTTGGCCTTCGCTCGCTCCGTCACCGCAAACCCCAGCACATCGCGATAGAACCGGATCGACTTCGGCACGTCGAACACCTGCACCAGCGGTGCAACGCCCGTAACCTCAATTGCCACCGAAAGGGAAGTCCTCCGTCCGAGAGGAACGCCCCAACAGATGCATGCGCTCGGCCAAATCTCGTGTCAGCTAAGTCGCACGTTCTCAACAAACGAGGGGAACTGACCCGCCCGCCGAATGTCCATTGCCACCTTCAACCGTCCGCAATCGGACAAAGGCGCCTGGGAGAATGCTCCAGTCCAGTCCCATCCGTTTGGGTAGGTCACACCGAGTATTTGGTAATCACGCCGCATTGTGACTTCCGGCACTGCCGAAGTGCCCGGCGCGCGATACACTCGCCCCGCTTGCGAGTGGCGTTTCCAAATGGAGCACCGCCCAAAGGCTTGGGCATTCATCGCGGATGTAGCCAAACTCAGCTTTCTTGGGCCAGTTTCGGGACCAATACAAAGGCGCTTTCCGCTCGATGCCCGGATTCAACCCATGCGGCCCCCCGGTCCCGGGGTTCGCGATTTTGTAGACCCATGCGGTGCGTTTGCGCGTGTTGATCTGCTGCTTCTTTCCTTGGCTCTGCCCGGCGAAGTGCATTCCCGGGGAATCTACTTCGCTGAGCGGACAAGATTCATCCTGTTGAACCGCACGCGTCCGCTGCAAGCAGAGGTGCCCCGGGGCAGGGAGGACCTATCGTGAGCAATGAAGCAGGCGTTCGCAAGCTCATGCAGGCATGCGAAAAGGAGCCCGCGCTGTTCGATCGCTTCGTGAATAAGCCCGACGAGGTGGCCAAAGAATTCGGCATAACCTTGGCGAAAGAAGAGATCGATCAGCTCAAGCGGGTACAAAAGCTCCAGCAGATCATCGACGAGTTCAAAGCCCATCGGCCTGGAATCCCCGGTCCCTCCGGGTACCCGATCGAGATGGCTTGGAAGACGGCGATGGCCAACCACATCATCTTCTATCGTCCCAGCTTCTACCCGATCTTCTATCCGGCATGGGACAACGCAATTCGGAACAACCGGCTGATTTCCGCGGCCAAGATCCCGTGGTGGAAGTGGGGCTTCTATCCGGTTGCCTGGGAGGGGAGAATCCGGGAAGCGATCCAGACCGAAGAGGTCAACACCAAGGCGCGTTAGCGGGCACCCTCCTCACCAACATCCAACCCGGCCGGCTGCTTTCTTGGAGTCGGCCGGCACCCAAGGCCAGGCATTCATTGCGCTTCGCTGTTCGCGCTAACAAGAAGGAGAATTTTCATGGCCAACGTCCTCCTGACCACCCGCTGCAATCTCAAATGCCCATACTGTTTCGCCCAGGAGAAGCTGGCTGACGGACAGCGGGTTTCCATGGCGCTGAAGGACGTCGAGAAAGTAATCAACTTCCTCTCGCGCTCCAATCATCCATTCTTTCGCGCCATGGGGGGAGAACCCACTCTTCATCCCGACTTCCCATCCATTCTCGAAATGGCGCTGAAGCACGGTATGCGCGTCGACGTGCTCAGCAATGCCACCTGGCCTGAGAGTTACAACGATCTGTTCCGTCGTACGTCGCCCCGGCGGGTAGTCTTTCTCCTCAATATCGATCAGCCCGGGCGATATGCGCCGCCCGTCTGGCAGAGAATCCAGAACAACCTTGAAGCCCTCGCTGACCGCGGCACCGTTACCCTCAGCTTCAATGTCTTCGAGAAAGAACCTAAGGACGAGTACGTCCTCGAGTTGGCGCAGAAATATCGCATCGACAAAATCCGAATGAGTCTGTCTCTGCCCGTCCTGGGCGCAAATAACGCCTGCCTGAAGCTCGAAGACTACAAGCAGATGACGCCCTTTATAGTCGACTTCGTCCGCCGCGCGCAGCAGCGTGGTGTGCAGGTATGCATGGACAACGCCGTCCCTCTCTGCATGTTCACCTATGAGCAGGCCGGCGAGCTGCTGTTGAAGAAAGTCATCGATCTCGAGCGCAACATGAGCTGCCGGCCGGTCATCGACATCGGGCCCGACCTGCGCGTATGGTGCTGCTTCTGCCTTTCGAAGATGTGGAATCGGCACCTCGATGAGTTTCAGAACCTCGAGGAAATCTACGACTACTACCGCAGGGCTTTGGCACTCTACCAGTCCCGTCTATATCCGCTCGACGAGTGCCAGACTTGCGCCTGGCGTGAGTCATGGAATTGCCAGGGTGGCTGTCTCACACACACGGTCCTCAAGCACGGCGAGTTACCGCTCGATCCGATCGCCGTTGAGCCGGACGTCCCCGCATGGAAAGACGACGCCGTCCTCGCCATGCCTGACGGCGTGGTTATGCGTCGCTACGATATCCCCGAAGAGTCATTCGCCGTAGTCAACCAGGCGTCCGGTCTGGAACTCGAGGTAGACGCCTCTTTCAAGCCTCTACTCACCGATCTCCAGGGACACTATTCGGCGCGTGAAATCGTTGACCGCTTCGTCGGCAACGGGGGCAGCAACGCGTCATCGCCCAGCCCGGTTGAGATGATGGCGCAATCTGCCCTGCGTAAAGGCGCCGACGAACTGCTGCAGGCTTTGGTGCAGCAAGGATTCCTGATTGAGCGGACGCCGGTATAAGCGATAACGCCGGACTTCGCGCTATCGCGGCTCTCGTCGCAGACCAGCACCGTCTTGGGTTCCACTTACATGGCCGTCCTCGACGCCAGATGCGGCGCGACTGCCGACCATCCCTGCAAATGAAATCTCTCCGCAAATTTCGGCGCGCGGTCTTCCTCGGGATTCTCCTCTGCCCGGCCATCGCTCAAACGCCCCGCATCTCTCCCGAAGCCAGGCAGTACCTCGACCGTGCCTTCCAGCTCATTGAAAAGAACAACCTCTATCGCGACCAGATCGACTGGAAGCCACTCCTGCACGAAGCAAAACAATACGCCGCTGGCGCGCAAAGCTCCTTCGAGACCTACCCTGCAATCCTCTATGCGTGCGCGAAACCGAGAAACAAGATCTGTGAGTTGATCACACCAGAAAACACGCCCGTGGCTGTTCAGCAACAATGCCAATCGCTCGCCGTTTCCTTCCACGCAAGGCCCCACGCAATCCCTCTGATCAAAACGCATCCTTCGCCCTTCGTAAATCGAGCTCTGCTCTACGCCACAATCCCCGTCAACGGGCGCAAATACGGCTACGTCGTCATCCCTCGTTGCGCGTCCTCATATACCGAATACGCAGATCCGCACCTGCGTCACGCGTGGGCTGAGAACTTGTACTCCGCCATCACCCGCGGCGGATCCGAACACGTTCAGGGATGGATACTCGACCTCCGCGGTAACTCCGGCGGCGGATACCTTGCAACCATGTTGGCCGGCGTCCAGTCTCTCCTCGGAGAGGAGCAGGTCCTCATCACCCGCGGCCGCAGCCGCACCACGTACTACTCGATCCATCAGCAACAAGTCCTCATGGGCGCTGGCAAACATCCCGCTCAAACTGGTGAACACATCGACGAGGCAGTCGACTACTCAGCCGGCGCTCTGCCCGTAGTGCTCCTGCACGATCGCGGCACTGAGGGAGCAGCGGAATCCCTGCTGATCGCCTTCAAGGGCAGAAGCAATACGCTCTTCCTCGGCAGGCGCACCGCGGGATACACCCAAGTCGGCACGTTCTGGCCCCTTGCAGATGGAGCGGTGCTCTGGGTCGCGCAAGAAGAAGTCTTCGATCGAAACCGGCAACCTTACGCCGAAGGCATAGAGCCGGACATCGAGATCGACGGCCCGTCCGCCCCAACCAGAATCACCTTCGACCCCGCCGTCCAGAAGGCCGAAGAGTGGCTCTTGCAGCGCACTGCTACGCCGATCCCTTCGCACTCTCCCGAGCCATAGACACGAAGTTGCGAATGGCTGGGTCCATGTCGCGAGACTTGTGATACGCAATTCCCACCTTCCATGAAGCCGACGCGATCCCCGTATTCAGAAACCTGATCTCAGGCACATTCATCACTCTGCACGAATTGGGAACCAAGGCCACTCCCGCACCAGCCCGAACGAAATTCAGCACCGTAAATAGCTCGGCGGCCTCCTGCACAATCTGAGGCGAAAAACCCGCCGCATTGCAGGTTCGCATCACGTGATCGTGAAGGCTGGCCGATGCGGATCGGCTCACCACGATGAATGGCTGCATTGCGAACTGTCTCAGTCCGTGCCCGCTCTTCTTGGAACAATGAACGCTTGCAACAATCATCAGTCGATCGCCGAACAGCGGAACACTCCTGATCCTCTCGTCCTGGATCGGCAGACGAACAAAACCCACATCCAATGCACCGCTCGCAAGGGCCGTCAGTTGTGGCGGAGTCGACATCTCGCGCAACGAGATCTGGACGAGAGGGAAGCGTCGCCGAAATTTCTGAATCAGATCCGGCAGACCAGTAGCCATCGACGGAAGGCCGAAACCGATCCGCAACAGTCCCGCTTCTCCCCTGATCGCGCTCCGCGACACGTCAACCGCGTTTTTCGCATCCAGAAGCAAAGCCCGGGCCCGCTCTACAAACACCTCTCCCGCCCGAGTAAGAGTGAGCTGCCGGGGCTTCCGGATAAACAGCGTCCCACCCAGCGTCTCCTCTATCTTGCGGATCTGCTTCGTCAGCGCGGGTTGGCTGATGAACAAGGCCGCGGCTGCGCGTCCGAAATTTCGATGCTCCGCAAGAACGACAACCGAGCGCATCTGCTCCAGATCGAGTTCCATAACTACAGGTTATCGCAAGGCCACTGAAGTTTCATTGGACGTTATGGTGCGATCCCCCGGACAATCGCAATTAAGGGGAGGGAAGCGTGAAGGAACTAGCCACACCAATCCTGGGAGCCGCCGCCACACTCGCGAGCACAGTGGCGTTCGTCCCCCAGATCCGGAAGATCCGGCAAACCGGTGGCGAAGACGTCTCGGTCGCGATGCTCTCGCTATACGTCACGGGAGTAACGCTATGGCTGCTGTACGGCGTCTCGATCCATGCCATCGCTTTGAGCCTCGCCAACGGAGCCTCCATCGCCTTCGCCGGCGCTTGCCTCATCCTCAAGCTGCGGTCGGACCAGCGCAAATCAGCCACCCACCAGAAGAAACGCCTCCGCATTGCAATCGATATGGATGGCACAATCGCCGACAGCGTCAAGGAGCAGGTCCGTCGCTATAACGCACAGTTTGCCGAGTCGATCTCGGTCGCCGATCTGCGCGGCACCGGCCTTGAGGAAATAGTCCCGCCCGAACGCCGCGAAGCTGTCCGTCGCGCAATCCACGATGAATCCTTCTTTGACGCCCTCGACGTCATCGACAACGCCCGCGAGGTCATCCAGGAACTGATTCGCGAGCACGATGTATTCATCGTCTCGGCTGCTATGGAAATACCAGAATCCTTCGCCGCCAAGCATCGCTGGCTGCGAAAGCACTTCCCATTCATCCCAGAGAGAAACGTCGTCTTCTGTGGAGATAAATCCCTAATCGAAGCCGACTATCTAATCGACGATGAGGCCCGGCATTTCGCAAAGTTCAAGGGAGTCGGCCTCTTGTTCTCAGCACCCCACAACGCCTCTGAGACCCGCTACCGAAGAATCGACCACTGGCTGGAGATTCGCCGCGAGTTCCTACCCCCGCAAACCCCGACGCATACGCCCTCCCTCGCGCATGGCGCTCCCGCAGAGGAATTGCAGTAAAATCATTCGCGCACCAAAGGAGAGACTCTATGAAGTTGAGCACCTACATCAATTTCCGCGGCAACTGCGCGGAAGCATTCCGCTATTACGAGAAGCACCTCGGGGCAAAGATCGGTATGGTAATGACGCATCAACAACTACCCCATCCCACCGGCATCGGCTCAGACTGGAAAGACAAAGTCCTTCACGCCCGCATTTCCATCGGTGACGCCGAAGTGTCGGCCGCCGATATCCCCAATGCAGAGCCAATGCGCAGCGCCTATCTCACATTGAACGTCGACAGCGACCAGGAAGCCGAGCGCATCTATGCCGCGCTCTCTGATGGTGGTCAAGTTCTGATGCCGATGGACGAGACATTCTTCGCTTCTCGATTTGGCCAGGTACGCGATCAGTTCGGAATCAACTGGATGATCCTGCACGAACGCCCCATGCCGCCTCGCCAATAAGCTTCTCACCCGGAAGGGGGACCGAACACTCAGTCGAGTCACAACGGCCCCCGCTACGGAACCGGCCCTCAGCAGGGCAGAAGCAGTACAAGTCCCTGCCAGGCGCACCCGGATCCTGCCCCGCCAATCCCTCCCGCTAAGTTTTTGTTTGACAGCCAATTCTCCCCATCCGATACTCTCCAGACTGCAAGCACGAACCGGGGACCATTACCTGAGTTCCGGGACCTGTACACTTTCCCTTCTTTTCGAAATTGAGGCGAATCATTCCGCCAGGCCTGGAGGCGCGACGTCCGCGCGCTCTTTGACCGTGGTACCTGTTTGCAGGACCACTCCTCTATCCGTGTGCCGGGACACCGGCATAGGAGAAGATCGATGCTTTTACGTACATGCCTTGTGTTGCCCATCGCAATAGCCGCTATCGCTCAGGTAAGTGTCCAGGCACAGCAACAAGGAAAAGCCCCCGTCATTTTCAACGTCACTGAAAACAGCGCTGGAACGCAGATCACCATCGCAGGAACCAACTTCGGTTCTGAACTACCCCGCGTTTGGCTCGGCACGGCAGCGCTGACCGTCGCGCAGAACAGCCTCAGCTCCATCACCGCGAATATTCCCTCGGGCCTCGCAGCCGGTGCGTACCTGCTGCGCGTTGAACGCAATCATCCTGCTCTTACCGGCTTCTTCGAAGCGGCCATCGGCCAAATCGGCCCCGCCGGCCCGCAAGGACCTCAGGGCCCCATCGGGCCTGCCGGACCGCAAGGGCTTCAGGGCCCCGTCGGACCTGCAGGACCGCAAGGTCCAATCGGACTTACTGGAGCCCAAGGGCCCAAGGGCGATACCGGACCCGCAGGATTGCCGGGCCCCAAAGGCGATACAGGCGCGCAGGGTCCGATCGGGCCGGCGGGTCCGCAGGGTCCCAAGGGCGATACCGGATCTGCTGGACCTGCCGGGCCCGCAGGAGGCCAGATCTGGTCCGCGGCCCTCCAGCTTCCCGCTTCCATCGCCAATGGAGAAGCTATGGCTTACCCCGCATCCGGAATCGGCGTCGCAACCGGACCGATCGGAAGCGTTCTGCGCAACGCGCTTGCCGTACCCCAGAACTGCAGCGCGTCTAACTGGCAGGTAAAGGTGTTCGGAGCCCAAGGTTCATCGACGGCTACATTCGGGCTCGCCATCTCAACCGACGCCGACGCTATTGGAAACCTGATAAGTCTCGTCCCCATCCTTTGCACCGTCACAGCGGGCACCAATCCAGCAACGTGCAATGCGGGCGGGACCACAAACCTTTTCCAGGGCCAGCTTATCTACCTCGTTGCGTTTGGCTTCACCAACGGACCCGATTTCCAGAACGCCATCGCAGACGTTTCCTTCACCTGCCAGTAAACACGCGCAGGTCACTCATCAGCGGGCAGCCTTCAGGCCGCCCGCTTTTTTCTTCCACCTTCACATCCAGGTCTGGCGGCTAGACTAGGTCGAGGAGATCATGGATGTTCGTCGGCCATTTCGCAGTCGGCTTTGCAGCAAAGAGATACGCTCCCAGAACCTCCTTAGCCGTGCTGCTCGCTGCCAGCCTCCTCTCCGACTTGCTGTGGCCAATCTTCCTGTTACTCGGATGGGAGGTCGTGCGCATTGACCCCAACGGAATGAAGTTGGCCGCGTTTGATTTCGTGAGTTATCCATGGTCCCATAGCCTGCTCGTGTGCCTGGCGTGGGCTACCCTCTTCGCTGCGATCTACTACTCGATCACAGGCTATTCGAAAGGAACCGTCGCCGTTGCGCTCGGCGTCCTCAGTCATTGGGTTCTCGACTGGATCACCCACAAGCCCGACATGCCCCTCTATCCCGGAAGCAAGACGTTCGGCCTCGGTCTTTGGAACCTCGTCAACACAACCGTAATTATCGAGCTGTCGATGTTCGCAGTTGGTGTGGTGTTCTACCTCTCCGCAACCCGCCCGCTCAACCGAGTCGGTCGATACGCCTTTTGGGCATATGTCGCTGCATTGCTCTTGAGCTATCTACAGAGCAGTTTCAGCGGAAAGCCGCCGCATAACGTGACTACAGAGGTGGCCTGGCCCGGTCTGATTCTGGGCGCGCTAATGATTCTCTGGGCATGGTGGTTCGACCGCAACCGCGTATCCCAACAAAGCGAAGAGAGCCAGTCGTAACAAGAGCTGTCTCCACAACCCAGAAACCCGCGCCTCCCGCCCGCTCGGTCCGCTCTCCTTATATAGGTACCCCCATGAATTCCTATCCCCCTCTATGCACTTTTTGCCCTCGCAGCAACCGGATTGGCACCATCCGCACTCTAGATAAGTGCGGAGCAAGGGCCGCATTCTCCAGACGAACAATCTCCCAGGAGGCCGCTGTGTCTTCCACTCATCTCGCGCTCGCCACCGGCATGCTCGCCGTGGCGTCTATGCTGTCTTACGCCCAAAAGGCAGTCACCTTCAACAACCTCTTCAGCAGTTACGTCGGCCACCCCGACACCGCTTACTCCATTGATCCCAACAACGACGGAGGCCACGACATCATCCAGGATTGTCCCGACTACCCCGGCATTTTCTTAGTAACTATGAATAACAGCAACGGAACCTTCGTGGGTACCGCCTTATGAAGAGGTAGGTTCAACGAGGCCTCTATTGCCGCCGGCCCCTGACAGCAAGAGCTCTCAGCTTCAGAGTCACTGGTCCTTCGGTCGGCAGCGATGACAGCAACGACTCCTTAAGCTGGATGCGCTGCTCGCTTGTCAGCAAGGAAAGGTATTCGAACGTGGAGCCCTGACGAGCATCGAATGCGTCCCAGTAGCTTTCGCGCGATGGGAATTGACCGGTGTGATCGATCGAACACGTCTCTACCTCAGTGAATCCAGTTGACGCCATCGCCCGATGAAGATTCTCTTCACGGCAGATTGTCGCCTTGCGTCCAGGATCGTAAGCAGAAGCGCGCGGGTCAAAGGACAGAGCAGCGTCCCAAAAACGCCTTGCAAATTCATATTCGCCGCCGTAATCCCAGACGTAAGCTGCGATAGTTCCACCTGGACGAATCACTCGGTGCTGTTCTGCGAGAACGCGCCGATAGTCCATAAAATTCAGGGCGAGAGCGGAGACACTCACGTCAAAGCTGGACGATGGAAATGAAAGCTTACTCCCATCACCGAGGATGAATTGCGCCCGAAGATCCTGGCAACTCCGTCTTGCCGAACTCAGATAATCTGCTGACGAGTCAATTCCAATAATTCCCGCAGGATTGCATTTTGCGAGAATGGCTGACGTAAGCGCTCCGGTTCCGCATGCAATATCGAGCCACTCGATCCCTGACGGCAGGCTCAGCCAGTCAAGGAATAGGGGTGCAATAGATCGGCTCCAACGTCCGACATAGTTTTCGTAGCCAACCGCGTCATTCCACATGTCTGGTCCCCGCTCGGAAAGTGACACCACATGATCGCTCGACGTCTCACCTTCCTCCGCGTAGATTTCATACCGCCGTCACTCTGCATTCAGCATGACGGTCACCAACGTATCTGTCCAATAGATTGTACGGAATTATATAATCTATTTGGGAGATAGACTCCATGGAAGTTCGTCAGCTGCAAATCTTCTGTATTCTCGCGGAAGAACTGCGCTTCACCCGCGCCGCCGAACGAGCTCACACCGTCCAATCGAATGTCACCGCACAAATCAAATCTCTCGAGCACGAATTAGGCGTGAAGCTTTTCGACCGGCTCGGCCATCGAATCGTTCTCACGGAACCAGGACAACGATTCCGGCAATTTGCCATTCAAGCTCTCAATGCCATGGAGGAGGGAAAGCGTGCCGTTGCGCCGGACGCCGACCTGAGCGGCCCATTGCGGATCGGAGCACCAGAGAGCGTTCTTGCCTATCGACTTCCGCAGATTGTCAGCACCTTTCGAGAGCAATTTCCCCGCATCGAGCTAGTATTCCGTCCCCACGTTGGAGCATCGGTCTTCGGCGATCTTGAAACGGGAAAGATCGATTTCGCTTTCCACATGTGCGATACCTTCCCCAAGTCCCTGTTTTGCTCGACGAGACTGTACCGAGAGAGAATCTTGCTGCTATGCGCCCCGAGCGACGACCTGGCGAGACAAGTGCGCGTTAAGCCTACCCATCTGGCCGGTAAAAATCTTCTTTTGCCCGAGCACGGTTGCGCATATCGATCCAAGTTCGAGCGAATGCTCTCCAGTCAGAAGATCCTTCCAGGCCACGTTACAGAATTCTCAAGTGTGGAAGCCATCAAGCAGTGCGCGATGGCCGGAATGGGTATAGCGCTCCTGCCCGCAATTGCAGTCGGCCGCGAACTGGATCAAGCGCAATGCATTGCCTTGCGGTGGGCCGGAACATCTCTCGATGTTTCAACTCAGCTCGCTTGGCATCGCAGTAAATGGATTTCTCCTGCTTTAACCGCATTCCAAGACGTGGTTAGAAACCTCCTCAGGAACCAGCATCCAGCGCCCCCAGGCCGGCGATCATACAGATGAGGTCGCCGGCGTGACTGCGCTTCAGTTTCTGATGGTGAGTCTTCACCTACCAATCTCCCGAGTTGTCATCTCAAGCGACGGCCGTTCAATCAGAGATTTTCAGCAAAGCCCCCGTTGTCCGATCGAGCCAGCTTATGTAAATTCGACCAATGGCGCTCAAACGAATGGATAACGTAGGAATCGTCGTTGACGACCTCGCAGCGACAATCGGCTTCTTCCGGGAACTCGGCCTCGAGCTTGAGGGGCGAGCCACCATCGAAGGAGAGTGGGCAGGGCGTGTTACCGGACTCGCCGATCAGCGCGTCGAGATTGCCATGATGCGCACGCCCGACGGCCACAGCCGTCTTGAGCTCTCCCGCTTCCTTCACCCGCCTGTCATCGCGGATCACCGCACCGATCCCGTGAACGCTCTGGGCTATCTTCGAGTCATGTTTGCCGTCGACGACATCGACGACACACTTGGCCGGCTCCTCAAGCGCGGCGCACAGCTGGTGGGAGAAGTAGTGCGCTATCAGGACTCGTATCGGCTCTGCTACATCCGCGGCCCTGAAGGCATCCTCATCGGACTCGCCCAGGAGCTCCACTGAGCGCGATTTGCCTCCATACATCCGAGTGTGCTCGGCGGCTCACGCCGTAGAGCTTCTGTGAGTAGTAACTCGGCATCATGAAACGGGCATAGCAGCGGCCAACACAATCGTTGGCCGCTGCCGTGTCTTGGATCCCCATTTTGGCGTCCGGAGCCAGCGGCGAGTTCTTCAACCGGCTTCGAAGTGATAGCCGGCAACCGTGAGCGAAGGTAGAACGGGCTCCCGATTTTCGAGACCTGAGAAGGGAAGCCCGGTCAAACCCCGTTTGTATAAGGAGCTGATTCTGATCAGCTCTCCAGGCTTGGATGAGGACCCGGGCCTTAGCCCCCGCATCGATCCTTGAATCGCGCCAGATAGCCGATCCCCACACACCACACCACGCCATGCCCACGGCTTGTGCGTCCTGATCGGGATCGCGGCGGCTAGGGATTCTGGTCTTCGGCAGTGCATGATTCATCAACAGGTTTCGCATTGATGCGAACCCATTTGAACGGGAATCGGCGCCCCTTCCAGTGCCGCCGATCTGCGTGGAGCGCAACAAGCCTTTTGCAATCGCGCAAAATCTGCCTGCATCGCTTTCTGCTCGCGGAGAACGGTCAACGTCTCGGTCAGCAACTTCGCGGCGCCTTCGTGGTTAGGAGACACAATGCGGTAGTGCATCCACTTGCCCTCACGCCGCGCTTCCACGATTCCGGCCTTGCGCAGGTAGGCCAGATGCCGCGAGATCTTGGGCTGCCCCTGGCCCAGAATCTCGACAAAGTAGCACACGCAGACTTCCCGCCCGTTCATCAGATTGAGCAGCCGCAGCCGGGTTTGGTCAGACAGCGCCGCAAAAAACAACGCCAGATCGTAGGTCTTCGGGGAACGTTCCACGCTCTCATGATATACGCATTGACAAATATGTCCAGCGGTAATACATTTGCTTTAACGAATACGAGGAGTCATCATGGCATCTTCTACTACGGACGTTCGGGACCAGGTGAAGGAAAAGTACGGCAGTGCGGCGCGAGCCGTCGCGCAATCCGGCAGCGTGCAGGCCTGCTGCGATCCGGGTCTGCGCTGCTGCGATCCCTTTACAACAAATTTGTACAGTACCGATCAGAAGGGCCAGATTCCAGCAAAGGCCGTGCTGGCTTCGCTCGGCTGCGGCAATCCCACAGCACTGGCGGAGTTGCGCGAAGGAGAAGTCGTCCTCGACCTCGGCTCCGGCGGCGGAATCGATGTGCTGCTCTCGGCGCAGCGCGTCGGACCCACCGGTAAGGCGTACGGCCTCGACATGACCGACGACATGCTTGCCCTCGCGCGTGAAAACCAGCGGCAGGCCGGCGTGGCCAACGTCGAATTTCTCCGCGGCGAAATCGAGAACATCCCGCTCCCCGACAACGCAGTCGATGTGATCATTTCCAACTGCGTAATCAATCTTTCCGCCGACAAAGATCGCGTGCTGCGCGAAGCCATGCGCGTGCTCAAGCCCGGTGGCCGCTTCGCCGTGTCCGATGTGGTGGTTCGCGGAGACGTGCCGGAAGAAGTTCGCAAGAGCATGCTGCTGTGGGTGGGCTGCATCGCCGGCGCGCTTGAGGAGAACGATTATCTCTCCAGGCTCCGCAACGCCGGCTTTGAGAACGTATCCATGGAGCCTACGCGCGAATACAACGTCGAAGATGCGCGGCAGTTCCTCACCGACGCCGGAGTCGACGTGGACGCAATCGCGCCGCAGGTGAACAACAAGTTCTTCAGTGGATTCATCCGTGCGACCAAGCCGAAGGCACCGTGCTGCGCACCCGGTTGCTGCGATGTCGTCGCGATCGGAGGCAAGGCTTAGCATGGCGGAACACTACAACGTACTGTTTCTCTGCACCGGCAACTCGGCGCGTTCCATCATGGCCGAGGCGCTCCTCAACCACAAAGGCAAAGGACGCTTCACCGCCTACAGCGCCGGCAGTCATCCTTCGGGCCAGCCGCGACCCGAAGCCCTCAAGCAGATTGAGTCCTGCGGCATGCCCACCGAAGGGCTCCGCTCGAAGTCATGGGACGAGTTCGCCGCGCCGGATGCTCCGAAGCTGGACTTTGTGTTCACCGTCTGCGACAACGCAGCCAATGAGCAGTGCCCCTACTGGCCAGGGCAGCCCATGACGGCGCATTGGGGAATTGCGGATCCTGCCGCGGTGAAGGGAACGCCGGAGGAGATCGCCCGAGCCTTCCGTGACGCGTTCACGATCCTCGATCGCAGAATCGGACTATTCCTCTCCCTCCCCTTATCCACGCTTGAGAACATGGCCATCAAGCGCGAGATCGATCAGATCGGCCGGTCGTAAGGTGCCCGCGTGAAAAAGAGTCGTCTGTCTTTTCTAGACCGCTATCTGACCGCCTGGATTTTCGCAGCCATGGCAGTCGGAGTCCTTCTGGGCTGGCTGGCCCCGGGCGTCGTGCCATTCTTGAATCGCTTCAGTGTGGGTACCACGTCGATTCCCATTGCAGCGGGATTGATCCTCATGATGTATCCGCCCTTCACGCGCGTGCGCTATGAAGAACTGCACGAGGTCTTTCGCAACAAGCGCGTGCTTACGCTTTCTCTTGCTCAGAACTGGGTCATCGGCCCTGTGCTCATGTTTGCGCTCGCCATCATATTCCTGCGCGGATATCCCGAGTACATGGCCGGGCTGATCATGATCGGTCTCGCCCGCTGCATCGCCATGGTGATCGTGTGGAACGAACTCGCTAAGGGAGACACGCAATACGCCGCTGGACTGGTCGCCTTCAATTCGCTGTTCCAGGTCTTCTTTTACAGCGTCTACTCCTGGGTCTTCATCACCGTCCTGCCCGGTTGGTTCGGCCTGAAGGGCGCCGTGGTCAACATCTCCATCGGAGAAATTGCACGCAGCGTCTTTGTGTACCTCGGTATTCCGTTTCTCGCGGGGTTCATCACGCGCACGGTGCTGGTGAAAGCGAAAGGCCGCGAGTGGTACGACCGCAGCTTTGTTCCGCGCGTAGCACCGCTGACATTGGTTGCGCTCCTGTTCACCATCGTGGTGATGTTCTCGCTCAAGGGCAGCTACATCGTCCGGCTTCCGCTCGACGTGCTGCGAATTGCCGTTCCGCTTCTCATCTACTTCGTTGTCATGTTCTTGGTGTCATTTTGGATGGGCCGCAAACTCGGTGCGGACTATTCCAAGACGACCACCCTCTCGTTCACCGCGGCTTCGAACAACTTCGAATTGGCGATCGCGGTGGCCGTGTCCGTGTTCGGAATCAGCTCCGGTGCCGCCTTTGCCGCAGTCATCGGTCCTCTGGTTGAGGTCCCCGTCATGATCGCGCTGGTCAACCTGGCTCTCTACTTTCAGCGTAGATACTTCAATGACCCGCAGCCCGCGTCCGTGACCGGAACCTGCACCGTCCGGAACTCCTGAGTGCATGCCCGGGAAGGGAAGGGTTAAACTCCGCTTCGCACCAGGGGCTGATTTCAATCAGCCCTCCAGGCGCGATTAGGACCCGGGCTTTAGCCCCCCAGGGATGCCTAAATCACGCCAGATACCCAACCTCCCACACACCGTGTCATCCCCCGACAGTCCGCGCCGTTCTCTTCAGCGGCGAGACGGG
The DNA here is from genome assembly GCF_025264625.1 of Occallatibacter riparius. Classification (NCBI taxonomy): domain Bacteria; kingdom Pseudomonadati; phylum Acidobacteriota; class Terriglobia; order Terriglobales; family Acidobacteriaceae; genus Occallatibacter; species Occallatibacter riparius. The sequence continues at coordinate 5,256,020 of NZ_CP093313.1, read as the reverse complement.
CCTCGCGAAAGGGCACGACTTTAGTCGTGTCGATAATGCCTACTAAGAGGCTTGGGCTTTAGCCCCTGACGGACGCTTTGAAAGCTGGTCAATGGCCCCACCTCCATTCCCGGCTACCTGCTATGAAAAGGACACCAAGGCGTTCCTGATTTCGGAGACCCGCGAAGGGAACTTGGGTTGAAGCCCGCTTCGTATCAGGGGCTGATTTCAATCAGCCCTCTAGGCATGGATAAGACCCCAGGCTCTAGCCTCCGCAGCGATGCCAGAATCGTGCCAGTTACCCAACCCCCCACACACCGTGTCATCCCGACAGTCCGCGCGTTCTCTTCAGCGGCGAGACGGGCCTCGCGAAAGGGCACGACTTTAGTCGTGCCGATAATGCCTACTGAGAGGCTTGGGCTTTAGCCCCTGAGGGACGCTTTTGAAAGCTGGTCGATGCACCCATCTCCATTCCTGGCTACCTGTTTGAAAGGACGCCCGGCGTTCCTGGTTTCAGCGACCCGAGAAGGGAACTTGGGTCGAAGTCCGCTTCGTATCAGGGGCTGATTTCAATCAGCCCTCCAGCCTGCATAAGAACCCGGGCTTTAGCCGCCGCAGCGATGCTTGAAGCGCCAGATACTCAACGTCCTCCACACCGTGTCATCCCGACAGTCCGCGCGCTTTCGTCGGGGACCCCGCGAACAGGTCTTCGTTCGTGGGGTGATCATCAGCGGACGGAGGGATCCGCAGTTGCTTGTGACGCCCTCGGCGTTGTTGCACTTCCAGGTCTGAGAATCGAAACATCGCCCCCGCCGGAGCATCCGGATACCACGAAATGGGTATGAGAGAGTTGTAGGCCGGTTGCGTCTAAAGTGGGTTTACACTTGTTTCAACTCCACCGCCAATTACGCGGAAGAATCACTTAAAAGCGTGAGGTGAACTCATGGGCCCTTGGGACGAGCGCGTACGCGGTCACCGCGTATGGACCGAAATGGCAACTCTAGGTCCGGCCATAGATCAGTCGCTTTCAGTCGAAGGAATTACACCGGAATCCGTCCTAGACCTCGAACGGCTAAAGGCGGTGCTGACCTATTGCGGCAAGCGTATTGCGGCAGCTGACCCTCTAATCACTGTCCCTCAACCCTTGGACTTGATCGCATCCAGTTTGCAGGCCATCAATAACGCCCTTGCAGCCTTTATCAGCAACGGAGATTCCTCGCACATAGTTGCCGCGAATCAAAATGCGGATGCGGTTCTCCCTCCTCTCTCTCAGATTCCTGGAGACTATAGCCCAGAGGAGTTGGGTGCACTCATCGCGGCCACATCTGAATACCGAGTTTTGGTTAGGAAAGCCTTGTCAGAGGCCAAGCAGGAGGTAAAGCAACTCAATTCTCTGTCGGAGGAAGGCCAAGCAAAACTGAGTGAGGCATCCGAGGGCGAGTTAGCAAAGCTCAAAGCCCGACTCGACAACTATTCAGTCGATTTGGCGCAGTTTGCTAGCTCACTTCAAATCGAGCAGCAGAAGCTGAGCCAAATTGCAACTGACCACCAAGGCCAATTCTCGTCAGCTCAAGAGGCCCGCAGTAAGGAATTCAGCGAATCCTTGCGAGCCGGGAACGAAAACTTGACAAGACTCATAACTGATTATCAGAGCCAATTTTCTAGTGCCCAAGACGCAAGGAGTGCGGAGAACACTGCGGCTGAGCTAGCAAGGCAAAAAACGTTCAACGACACAATTGCGGAATTCATCAAGAAACTTGCAGATCAAGATGCCGAATTCACCAAACAGCGCACGGCCTTTGTCACGGCCTCAGAGACTGATTTAGGGGCTTTGGTGTCAGAATTCAAGGTGCGGGGGACCGAGATCGTCGATGACTTGCGGGAGAAGCAAAATTATGTAGAGAAGTTGGTGGGCGTTATAGGCAATTTGGGTGTCACTTCCGGATATCTGCGGGTAGCGAACCAATCGAGATGGGCCATGTGGCTCTGGCAGGCCGTAACCGTGGGGTCCATGATTACCTTAAGCATTGTTGCGTATAGAACCCTACACGCGGTTGAAGGTCAGAACGGACAATTCAGTTGGGTAGGCTTCGCGGCGAGGGTCCTAGTTCTCTTATCGCTTGGGGTGATCGCGGCATACAGCGGAATTCAAGGGGACAGACTATTTACGGAAGAAAGGCGGAACAGGAAATTGGCTCTCGAACTCGAGGCTATCGGCCCTTATTTGGCGCCTCTTCCTGTGGAAGATCAGAACAAATTTAGAATTCAGATTGGGGAGCGGTCCTTTGGGCGTGAGGCAGATATCCAATTTCATGGAAAGAGCCCTACATCGGTGGTTGACCTCGCGAACTCCAAAGAGTTGAAAGAGCTTGTTAAGTTTGCAGTTGAAACTGCGATAAACGCAATCAAGAAATGAAGCCGTCAAAACGGCAACGACACACGGGATGCAGTTCGCCCTCAGGAACGGGAAGTCGGCTCATCGCTACGTAGCGTTTCTCGGTTTACGCAAAATCGCCTAGGCGCCCACCCGGCCAGATAGATGGCAGGTGGCCCACTCATTCCTCGGGACAGCATGCATGCGCTCAGGGTGTGCCCCGTTCGCAAAGCCTCGTTTCGACCTCCTGCGCAGACAATTCCGACATCTGTGACCGCCAGCACAGAACCGGAGTTCACATCGGCACATAATCTCCTTCTGCTGCTTGCGGCGGCAAGGGAGATTTATGCCCTTTTGTCTGACATCCCGACAAACCCACGGGCGAGGGAACTGCGAGGCACCCCCACCTCCCTGGATAGCAGCGCAGGGAGTACCCCTACCCCCCTCCCCCCACGCCGTGGATCGCGGCGGATCGCGACATTGGAGCGGAACCCTCCAAAATGGGGCAGCGTTGGCGATCTCAGAGGGTCCCCCCCCGGTACCCAGCTATCCGGGAGCAGGGAACTGGCAACCACCCCCCACCCCCTCGGGCCTTTTTGGGGCGTGGACAGCAGCGCCGCCCACTTGTGGAGAACGAGGCAGAGTTTACTATAAAATTAGCTACCCCTCCCCCTGTTTTGGCTTCTCCTTATATTCGCTTTTCTGCCCTGATTTTTTGCCAACCGTCATAATTTAAACGACTTAACATTCTACAAGATTCCATAGGCAGAGTTCGGCCGCCGAATCGGCAATTTAACTAGTCAGTAAACAGGGAACTTAGCTCCCCAGCCGCTCAATCCAGCACTCAAGCTATACTCAAGAGTGCTATGGCACCCGAAAAAACCTTCTACCTTGAGACCTTCGGCTGCCAGATGAATGCCCATGACTCCGAGAAGGTGATTGGCACACTCCAAAGTGAGGGCTATCGCCAGGTCAACTCGGAAGAGGAAGCCGGGCTCATCCTCTACAACACCTGCTCCATCCGCGATAAAGCCGAGCAGAAGGTCTTCAACCGCCTCAACGACTACAAGAAGCTCTACAAGTCCGGCAAGCGCTTCGGCGTCCTCGGCTGCGTAGCCCAGCAGGAAGGCGAGAAGATCTTCGAGCGCGCGCCCTACGTCTCGCTCGTCTCCGGCTCCGCGTCCTACCGCAAGCTGCCCGAGATGCTCGCCCGCCTCGAATCCGGCGAGAACCGCATCACCGGCCTCGACGACCGCCAGACCGACGAGACCTTCGAGACCGAGTTCACCTCGCGCCAGAATCCCTACCGCGGCTACATCACCATCATCGAAGGCTGCGACAAATTCTGCGCCTACTGCGTCGTCCCCTACACCCGCGGAAAAGAGCGCAGCCGCACCTCCGACTCGGTTCTCGAGGAAGCCCGCCGCATCGCCGACCTCGGCTACACCGAGATCCAGCTCCTCGGACAGAACGTCAACAGCTATAAAGACCCGGAAGGGAAGTTGTCCTTCGCCGAACTCCTCGCCGCAGTCGGCCAGGTCCCCGGCATCCGCCGCGTCCGGTTCACCACCAGCCACCCTCGCCACTTCACCAAAGACATCGTCGAAGCCATCGACTCCGTGCCCACCCTCTGCGACCACGTCCATCTGCCCGTCCAGTCCGGCTCAAGCAGGGTACTGAAAGCCATGGCCCGGGAGTACACCCGCGACTGGTACCTTGAGCGCATCTCCTGGATCAAAGCGGCGAAACGCAGGATCTCACTCTCGACCGACATCATCGTCGGCTTCCCAGGCGAAACCCCCGAAGACTTCATCGAGACCATGGACCTCCTCGCCGAAGTGCAGTACGATGGCGTCTTCGGATTCAAGTACTCGGCCCGGCCCAACACGCCGGCCTTGGTCATGATCGACTCCATACCGGAATCCGAGAAGGCGCACCGGCTTCAAGTACTGCTTGATCGTCAGCGCGAGATACAAAGGGCGAATTACGCGAATCACTTAGGCGAGGTAATAGAAGTGATGGTTGAGGGGCAGAACGTGGCACGCGGGCAAATCTCCGGCCGCAGCAGCCAGAACAAGCCCGTCAACTTCACCTGGCCGAATCCAATCGCACCCGCCCCCGGCAGTTACCTGCAAGTGAAGATCACGGCCACCCACCCAAACAGCCTTGTAGGCGAAGCAGTCTAAAGGCCTGGAGCATCGAAACTGAGAGAGGGGGATTGAAATGGACGTCGAAGTCAGAATTCGCGGACTCATGATGGACCCCGCCACCAATATGCCGATCGTCGTCCTGAAGGACCCCGCCTCCGATGCAGTCATGCCCATCTGGGTCGGGATCTTCGAAGCCAACGCCATCGCCATTGAGCTTGAAAAGGTCTCGGCGCCTCGGCCCCTGACCCACGACCTGACCAGAAACCTCGTCCATCACTTGAATGGCGGTTTGGAAAAGGTTGTAATTACTGAGATTAGGGAAGATACATTCTTTGCCGTGCTGTGGCTCCGGCAGGGCGACGAATCCGTTATGGTCGACGCCCGCCCGTCTGACGCCATAGCCCTGGCACTCCGCTTCGACTGTCCCATCTATGTCACCGAGCAGGTGCTGCAATCCGCCAGGATCAGCGGTTCCGCCACGTCAGAAGGCCAGAACAGCGAGCAACTGCGTGGCTGGCTCGAAGGCCTCAACGACGAAGACTTGGGCAGCCGCTACAAGATGTGAGCCCCTCCAAAAGGGGAGCGAGTAGCGATTGAAAATCCGATCCAGGCACCGCTGCTTCAACGGACGATCCTACTGTCCAGAATATCTGTTATCGGACATTCATTGTATCTAAGGCCTCTTATGCCTTGACGTGTATATACCTATACGTGTATATAATGTTTTGTGGACTCAGCCTTCGAAATCATCGCTGAACCGAACCGTCGAGCAATCCTCAGCTTACTGGTCATCTCTGAGCAGTCGGTTGGAGAGATCGAGCGTCAGCTTCGCATGTCTCAGCCGACTGTCTCGAAACACTTGCGTGTACTACGCGAGGCCGGCTTCGTTGAGTCTAGCGTGGACGCGCAGCGCCGGCTTTATCGGCTCAGGCCGGAACCGTTCCAGGAGGTTGATGCCTGGCTTTCCCAGTTCCGCCGGTTCTGGTCGACGCACGTGGATGCGCTTGAACGCCACCTGGACAACATGGAGCGGGTTCGAACGAGCGGAGACTCCACCACCGAAAACACGTAACGCAGCCCCAATCCGAAAAGACGAGGAATCCGATGAAGATCAAACTGAGCAGCGTGTATGTCGACGATCAGGAGAAAGCCCTTCGCTTCTATACGGAGGTATTAGGTTTTGCGAAGAAGAGCGATTTCAGTAATGGCACGTATCGGTGGCTAACCGTAACCTCGGCCGAGGATCCAGCCGGCACCGAGCTGCAATTGGCTTTGAACAACAATCCAGCGGCCGCTGCGTACCAGCAGGCCATCTTCCAGCAGAATCAGCCGGCGGCCAATGTCTTTACCGACAATCTTAAGACCGAGTACGAAAGTATCAAGGGCCGGGGGGCCCAATTTACGATGCGTCCTACGGATGTGCAGTACGCCTGGATTGCGATGCTCAAGGACACCTGCGGAAATCTGGTTCAGATCACGCAGCTCAAGGGGTGGTAGACGGAAATGACCGATCGTATGAAGTATGTGCCGGGGCCCGCCGGCGGAGCGCGGGTAGAGAAAGACGGAGACAAGTGGACCCTCGTCCTCGTTCGGGAGCTGCGCCATGCACCGGAGATGGTGTGGGAGGCGCTGACAGATCCCGCGCAGCTCAGCGAGTGGGCTCCGTTCGACGCCGACCGTAATTTGTCCTCCGTCGGTCCGGTGACGATGTCGATGGCGAGGACGCCGAAGCCCACAGTGTTTGAGACTTCAGTGAAGCGGGCGGAAGCGCCCAGGCTACTCGAATACAGCTGGGGTGAAAGCAACCTTCGGTGGGAGCTTCAGCCAGTTGGGACCGGCACACGGTTAACGCTGTGGCACAACATCGATCGGCGCTTCATTGCGTGGGGGGCGGCTGGTTGGCACATTTGTCTCGACGTGCTCGATCGCCTTCTCGACCGGAATCCCATCGGCCGTACGGTTGGGAGCGACGCTCTTAAGTTCGATTGGCAGCGGCTGAACGCCGAATACGCGGAACAGTTCGGGATCGAATCGCCAAAATGGCAGCCGCCGGCGGCGCAGTAAGAACATCTTTATCGGAGGTCTCAATGATCAGCAATGCTACGCAACGGGTGATCTTCCGCTGGATTCACGTCGTCCTTGCCATTCCGATTGTGGGGTACATCTACAGTCCGTTTGACAAGATTCCGCAGTATGCAGGGCCGACGCGGTATGTGTTTCTGCCGATTATGGTGATGACAGGGCTGTGGATGTGGAAGGGGCACTGGGTGCTCCGGCTTTTCTCGAAGAGGCCGGCTCGACAAAGTGCGGTGCTGGACGCATAGCCTCGCCGCTTCCCTTCTCTCCAACCGGCCGTGACATGGGACAATGTTGGCACGGCTGCGTTGGCACGCCTGCGGTAAAGCCAACTTCCCTTCCCGCCCATGACTGAACGTGGACAGATACGCATCGGAATGTCCGGCTGGCGCTATGATGACTGGCGCGGAACCTTCTATCCGGAGAAGCTCGCGCAACGGCGCGAGCTCGAGTACGCCTCGCGGCAGCTTAACTCGATCGAGCTGAACGGGACGTTCTATTCCCTCCAGAAGCCCAAGAGCTATCTTGACTGGAGCAAGGAGACGCCGGATGACTTCGTCTTCTCGGTCAAGGGTACGCAGTTCATCACTCATATAAGAAAGCTGGAGAACGTGGCTACTCCGCTGGCGAACTTCCTGGCACAGGGGTTGCTGAGGCTGGGCAGGAAGCTTGGGCCGATCCTGTGGCAGCTTCCGCCGAATTTCAAGTTCGATCCCCAGCGCCTGGAGGAGTTCCTGGCGCTGCTGCCGCACACGCACGAGCAGGCGGCCGCCTATGCGAAGCAGCGCGATGAGTGGATGGCCGAACGGTCGTGGCTCGAAGTGGAAGAGGACCTGCCGCTGCGCCATGCGGTGGAGGCGCGCAACAAGAGTTTCGCGACGTCGGAGTATATTTCCCTGCTGCGCAAGTACCAGGTCGCCGGGGTTGTCGCCGATACGGACAAGTGGCCGCGGATGATGGATGTGACGGCGGACTTCGTCTATTGCCGGCTGCATGGGAATGAAGAGGTCTATCCGAACGGATACGACGAGGCCGGGATCGAAAGCTGGGCGCAGCGAGTGCTGGCTTGGTCGCGCGGCGAGGAGGTCACGGACGGAGTGCGGATGCATCCTGAGCCGGGGCCGAAGCAGGCGGCGCGGGATGTGTTCGTCTACTTCGATGATGACGTGAAGGTCCGGGCGCCCCACGATGCCATGAGCCTGACGCGTCGGATAACGGAGCTGACCGGTCAGCTTTGATAGTGTTACTCATCCGTTATCTTTGCCCACTCACTGCACCACTCCGAAAATCTCCATCGAGGCACGGTAGACGATTCCATTAGTGTACTTGTTTGTGTGGTTTACATGCACAGAAGAGGCGAATAAACGAAGAATGAAAGGGGAGGGGGTACCCTTACCTTACAGTTAACATCCGATCGCCGGCTCCTCTCCTTGAGGTGACAAGGGGAGGGTGGGTGCCTCCGGTTTGCGTAGCTCCCGGGGGGGTGGGGTATTTCCCTGCCCCTTTGTTGCGCGCGGATTCGCTTCCAGGGTGGGGTGGGTGGGGTACCCGCTGAGGCCCCGAAGCTGGTCCGTTCTGGAATGTTCGGCTCCTGGTTCGCACTCCCAGACCGTCGTATGGGGGTGGGGGGTGCCCCTGCGTCGCGCTGCTTGTTCCCCAACTTGGATGTTCCCGTCCGACGATGCCGGAGGGGGGAGGGGTGGGGTATTCGCCGGGCCGCTGCGCGGTCCGTTCTGGAGTGAACTGCTCCAGTGTTGTGACCTCCGCCCATCCACCGGACTGGGGGAGGGGGTGGGGGGTGCCACTGCTCTCCGCCGTGGATTCCCATTCGGCTCTCCCGCTTCCCTTTGTCGGGGGGTGGAGAGTCGCTTTCGGATGCACTTTTCTGAATAAGGCCGCCCTTCCGGTCCGGGAGGGGGGAGGGTGTGGGGGCGTGCCTCCTTCTCCTCTGCCGATACGGGTGAGGGTGGATGTCAGACGCATGGGCATAACTCTCCCTTGCCGCCGAAGAGGGGGCAGAAGGGAGATTGTGCGCCGATGGGAAGTCCGGCCTCTGTGTTGGCCATCACAGTTGGTTGACTCCTCCGGATATAGGCGAGGTCTCGATGAGCGCTTTGGCCTGTTCTCGAGAATCGACGGCCGACTAGTCCGGCTCCGTAGTTGATACCGACCCTCAGGGCTTAGCAGCTCAAGCGCAGGCTCGCCGCATTCGATCGCGGTATGAGCACATTATTTCAACGACGATGCGAATATCTCAGCGATATACTTTCGCGATGCGTTCCATTCTGGTTGCAGTTGCTGGCCTCATGCTGCTGGGTGCCCAGGGACCCAGCGCACCCACCATTGCGTTTAACCGGGTCGAGTTGCGAGGTGGCCATCCACGTATTTTCGTGGCCGCATCCGACGGCAGCGGCGAGCATCCTCTCCTTCCCAACTCTGAGGATGACTATGACGCGGTGTGGTCGCCGGATGGCAAATCGATCGTGTTCACTTCCGAACGAAATGGATCGGCGGATCTTTTCCAAGTAAAACCCGATGGCAGCGGTCTGAAGGCACTGACAACCGATCCGGCCTATGACGATCAGGCTGCTTTCTCGCCAGATAGTCAGAAGCTGGTCTTCGTCAGTACACGTGAAGGCGGAACCGCGAATCTTTGGGTGCTGGATATAGTGTCGCTGAGCGTGCATAGACTGACGACGGGGGCAGGCGGCGATTATCGCCCCGCATGGTCGCCAGACGGAAAATGGATTGCGTTTTCGTCTGGACGTGGGAAGCCTATGCCTTTCAGCGAGGGCCGGTGGGAGCGCCTTCAGATGACCGATCTTTATATAGTGCACCCTGACGGCTCTGGCTTGAAGAAAGTACCTGTGAACCAGGATTTCTGCGGAAGCCCGAAGTGGATGACCGACAGCCGTCGCGTAGTCGCGTATTGCATGACTGCCCAGCAAACGCTGCCGAACCGGATGCCGAATCCTGAGCCGGGCAATGACACGCGCCTTCTGTCAGTCGATACCGGGATAGGCGCAACCGCCGAACTGCCGGCTGCGGGCGTGAAGATCAATCCGTCTCCGCTTGGCCAGAATGACATCGGCTATATACGCAAAGGCACGTCAGAGCCCGGCATTTATTACCTCAGCGGTCGCCGAGGTCCACGAGGGGCCATCCGGACGGCATCCTGGTCGCCCGATGGGAAACTGGTCGTCTTTCACAGACGCGTTTCCGGGCAATCCGTACCGATGTTGAAAGTCTTCAGCCGGGACTCGCGATACGATCTGAAAGTTGTGGGCGGGACTCTTCCCTCCTTCAATCCCTCGGGCACGCAATTCGCAACGACTGGTGGTCCGAACGGCGGTGTAAGCACCTCTGCCATCACCGTGACGACGGTGGCGACAGGCGCCTCCCAGGTGGTTTATCAAGACAAGACCAACAACGCGCTGGCAGGATCGTGGTCGCCGGACGGCCGCAAGATACTCTTCGGCATCGGTCAGTTCGCGGCGTTTTTTGATGGGTTCCATTCTGAGTTTTTGAAGCCTGACGATCGCATCAATGGCGGGGCGAAGGTGGCGGTTGTGAATGCCGATGGAACCGGATTCCAGGAACTGACCGACGGCGCAGGCAATAACGCATTTCCCTCTTTTGCTCCGGACGGAAAGCGATTCGTGTATCGAACGTTCAGCCGCGAAGGGATGGGTCTGCGCATCATGGACCTGGAGACGAAAGGTGTCATGAAGCTGACCGATGGATATGACAACTTTCCGCTGTGGTCTCCACGCGGTGACCTGATCATGTTTGCGCGTCTTTCCGGGGGAAACTACGCGCCCGGTGAGACCTACGACGTCTACACCATAAGGCCGGACGGCAGCGATCTGAAGCGTCTGACGAACGGGAATGGCAACGACGCTCATATGACCTGGTCGCCCGATGGTGAGTACATCGCGTTTGCAAGTTCCAGGATGGGCTTCAAAGATGAAGCGGCGTACACCGATGCGCCACAGCCTTACGGCGAGATCTTCGTAATGCGCTCCGACGGCACCGGGGTCGAACAGCTCACGGACAACCAATGGGAGGACGGTGCACCCGGATGGCAGCGAGTTCCACCGCACCAGTTCGCAAGCAGTCATTGAAAGCGCGGTACGCGCAAGTCTGATGCGATAGGTCAGAACGTGGGTAGGCATTTCTGCGCGCAAATCCCTCAGCCATCATCTACAGGCTGACCTGACAAGTCGTCGCAGTCTGGACGGAAGCCATGCTTAACTGGCGCACCATCGCCAATGCACTCACTAATGCCTCAGGCAGATTTTCATTCCAGTCGATCGAACATCATCACACGAACCAGCGAACTCAATCGCAGGCGCGGCATTCCGGACCTACTCGACCACTCGCGCTGTCCACCCATCGGATCCAGCTCATCAGGGTCGAAGTCCTGTGCATGAGTGACCCGGTCTGCTCTCGATAATTGAGAAGACCGCCCGCTGGATCAACGGATCCTGGCTGACACACCACCAGCTACCAGTTCCATCGCGAAGAGGAAAGCGTCGAATCTTTCGATGAGCCCCGGAGGAGCCTAAAAAAGAGCAGAGGACATCGCCGCCCTCTCTACCAGGAGCGCTCGTCGGCAGTCCGTCTGACTACGGAGCGGTCGTTTTCAGTTCCCGATGAATGCCGGGACTTTCTGGGGAAAGTCGCAAGACGTCCGGCAAGCGGAAGGCGCCGGGCAAGAAAATCCTTCCCCAGATATAACCGAACAAGAAGCCGCAGGCGGGAAAAAAGACACAAATGGCCATTGCCACCAGCTTGAAATCATTTCCGGATCCCATATTGCTGCCGATGTACGTACCGAGCTGGTCCAAACCGCCTGGAAGTTTGGCGATCTGGGTTAGTCCTGCACCGAGGATTAGCTTGGTCAGCCAATCACCGATCTGATCCAAGTTTGTGGGTGGGTGCGAATCCTGTTTCGTTGCATCGGCTGCCGGGACCGGTTGATCTGTAGCTGGAGTCTGAAGCTTGGAAGCCGCCTGAGATGGATCAGGCTGGTTTGAGTTGGCTGCCGAGGCCGATTGATTTGAAGTCAAGGCTTGAGGCTTGGAAGCCGCCTGAGATGGATCAGGCTGGTTTGAGTTGGCTGCCAGGGGCGGTTGATTTGGGGCCGAAATCTGAGGCTTGGGGGACGGCTGGGGCAGACCAAAAATGAAGCCCAGGAGCATCCCCGCTACCCACGCAGCCCCCGCTGTGAGAATAGCTACGCAGGCAATGGCGACGGGATTAGCGTCCCTGTGCGCGACGGCAAAGCCTATCAGGACGGTGATGCCGAGGGCCATCATGCAGCGCAGGCGGGCCATCCAGACGAACGGATGATCCCACATTTGCTCCTTCGCCGCTTTTCTCTCCGTCTTAATCGTGCTGAGAAGGATGCCGGCGAGGAACAGCGCGCCCGTCGTCATGAGAGCCAACAGGGTTGCCTCTGAAGCGTGAGGGTATCTCGCATCCACGATTGCCACAGAATCCTGGCGGTGATGGGCATACAGCAGCAGAATCGTCAGGATGGCGCCTGAAGCAATCAGGAACAACCACCAAATCTGCAACTTTCTAAAGATGTTCCAGAGTGCGGGCCCTCGACCCGAACGAGGATCCGCTTGGTTCATGAATGCTGTAGCCATAGAAGATCTCCTTTCAGTTCCTGGTCTGGTGTGCGCTCATCGCAGCCGGTGTTGCGAGGCGGATCCTCCCGCAGCGAGAACGAAGTTGCTGCGCCACGCGCCGGATACGGGATGCAATGGTTCGCTCATCCGCGGTGCTTGGGATCGTTCATGTCGCATAGTCTGTGAGGAGAAGGAGGACGAAGCGATCCACCCCCCAACAGACTTAGCTCTATGCGTACTCTCCAGAGCTGTGGGTGGCCGGAGTCCTCGAGTGAGTCGCGCAGGCGCTGCCGTAGACCGGTTATGGCCCATTCGCGGAAACTTACTGCACTTGGACAATTCCCAGGGGCATGTTCTCGATTACTTCAGTGGTTCCCAGAAGCTCAGGACAGAGAAAGCCCACTCCATATGGAGGGAAGAAAGTAGCTCCACTGCGCAGAAATGTCTGTGCTGGCCATCACTTAATAGATAAAGGAGGGCTCTTTCCAGCGGATTTAGAGCTCCCGAGTCTTTCAGACTAAGAGTCGCGACGTGCGGCAGTTGATAACTCCGACGGGACGTGGGCAGGGTTAACGCCTAAGTCAAACTAGCTTCTCATCTTATTGACCCCCAAAGTCACTAATCATGGTGGAGAATCGCCGCGACATTCAGGCGCAGAGTACGGGCCGCGGGAAGGACCATTGCAAGCGCCGCGATTGCGCCCAGCGTGAACAATGCAGCGAGATAGCTGACCAGATCCAGATTGTTGATACCGTACAGCCCTACGCGCAGGAGCTTTGATCCGTACGCGGCAAATGCAGTGCCCACTGTGAGGCCCACGAGCAAAGGCCATCGGAACTGCAGCAGGACTGCATTCAATACAGCGAGCGGCTGTGCCCCGAGCGCCATGCGGATCGCGATTTCCTTGGTGCGTTGCGTTACTACATATCCGACCAATCCCATGAGTCCGATTGCTGCGAGCGTGACCGCAACCATGCCCACCACACTCACAGTGGCAGCGACCGTCTCAATCTGTTGCATGTTCTCGCGATAAAGCATCTTGAGCTGCCGAACTTCGGGAACGACCGAAGCATCGAGGGTTGTGGCGATTGTCTTTGCGACGGGAGCGAGTGAGCCTGGCTCGCCCGCCGCGCGCGCGATCAACACCATATCCGGCATGTCTTCTGGTTGCTCTGGCCAGTACTGCTCCACCGCATCGTCATCGCTCAGGGCATTGATGTGGGCATCGCCAGCTACGCCGATGACCATGTCCTTGATGGCTCCGTCGCCGACTGTCTGTCCCAGCGGATTTTCTCCGGGCCACTGCCGACGCGCGAACGACTCGCCCACGATAACGACGTGTTTTTCGCCGGTATTGAAGGTGCGTCCCATTCGCAGGGGGATTGCCATCGTGCTGAAGAAATCCGGCGCGACCCAGTTGGGATAAATCACCACTCGTTTACCGCGAATCTCCGTCGTTGAATTGGCGACGGTGTGCCCTAACGGAGGAAGCTTCACCAGTGAGACGGCGTTCACTCCGGGCTGATTTTGGAGCCGATTCTGCATCTGGTTCAGGTAATCTTTCGCCGCCGCCGCGGTGTAGCCATGGCGTGCGAGTTGAGGATCGATGGAGACGAGGTGCTCGTATCCAAAGCCCGGATCGGTATAAAGCGCGTGTTGCGTTGCGCGCACCAATAGGGCCGCCACAATGAGCAGAACTGAGCTTGCCGCGATTTGCGCGCCGACCAGAATCTGCCGCGCCAGCGTCTTCTGTTGCCGCTGGCGGGCAATCTGCAATGCGGGCATGAGGCCAAAGAAGAGTGTGGCGGCAATCGTCATTCCGACCGTGAACAACAGCACGCGCCAGTCAGGCCGCGCGTCCAGCCATTTCGGCGCATCCACTTTAGCAATTATCAGCTTGAGAGCCGCGCACGACAGGCCCAATGCTGCAAGAGAGCCGAGAGCGCCGAGCACAAGGCTCTCCGTGCAGAGTTGCCGCAAGATGCGCCAACGTCCAGCGCCAATGGCGAGGCGAATTCCGATTTCGTGTTGTCGTGCAACAGCCCGCGCCAGCATGAGCCCGCCGACATTAGCGCAGGACACGACCAGGATAAGCAGCGTCAGCACACCGATCATGGCCGCGATCTGATACATCTGCGGCTGCATCACCTGCAGATGCCCTCCCGGAGAGCTCTGAATGAATTCGCCATCCCATACCGCTTCGGGATGCTCGTGGCGCAGTTCATTCGTCAGGGAACGCAGCTCCTGTTCAGCGGCCTTTGCACTCACACCCGGAGCCAGTTTGCCCCACATGCGCACGCTCGCGTTCGTCCAATCCTTGAGAACAGCGCTGTGTTGAAAGAAGTAGGGTTGCTGCGCGATCGGCAGCCAGATGTCCGGATGCTGCCCGCCAAGACTGGCGAATGCATAGGGCGTTATGCCTAGGACCGTGACCGGTTTTCCATTCAAGTGGATGACGCGGCCGATCACGTTCGGATCACTGCCAAACCGCCGTTGCCACAGGCCGTAGCTCAAGATCGCAGCGGCAGGGGAATCTGCATTTCCATCGCTGTCCGGATCGAGTAAACGGCCATATGCGGCTTGAGTGCCCAACTCCGTAAAGTAGTTCGGCGTGACGAAGGAGAGGCTGGTGAGTTGTTGATCGGCATCAATCTGCATGGGCGGTACGCCGAGAACTGCAATTGCGGCAGAAAGGGTCCGCGCATGATCGCGATAAAAGATAAACGACGGATACGCCATTTCGCTTGTGTAGCTGGTGGGTGAGCGGCGCTCCAGCCGCACGAGGCGCTCAGCGTCGAGGACCGGAAGAGGTTTGAGCGCGACCATGTTGAACAGGCTGAATGCGGAAACATTGATTCCGATGCCGATGGCCAGCACGAGCACAGCCATGAGCGTGAATCCGGGCGCGCGCACGAGAAGTCTTACGCCATAGCGCAGGTCCTGGATCAGGCGCTCGAGCCAGGTCCAACCCCACGCTTCATGCGCCTGTTCCCGCATGCGCAGAGTGTTGCCGAAGTTCTTTCGTCCCGCACGCGCGGCCATTTCACGATGGAACTCCATGTCATTCTGAAGTTCGGCATCGAGCCGACGCTTGTTGATCAAATAATGAATTCGCCGAAGGAATTCGCGCACGATGGACCCTCCCAAGCTCAAAGGATTGCTATGCGGTTCGAAGGACTTCCTGGATGGCCTGCGTGATTCGTCCATAGCTGGCCAATTCGCGTTTTAACTCGGCCTTGCCTTGCGGCGTGAGGCGGTAGAAGCGCACCTTGCGATTTGTTTCTGATATGCCCCACTCCGCTTGAACCAATCCTTTGCGCAGCAACTTCTGCAGCGTGGGATACAAGAGTCCTTCCTCCACAGCCAGCACCTCACTGGAAAGCAAATGAATGCGTTGTGCGATTGCATAGCCATGCAATGACTCCGACTGCAGCACGCGAAGGATGAGCATGGGAAGAGCGCCGGCCGGACTCAGCGCGTCAAGCATATCGTTCATAGGCATAACAGTATTATGCCTATGAACGATAGGTCAACAACTATTTGCAATATCGACAGTGACTATTCCGGCGTTGGTGTTCGGCTGATCTCAATTACGATTCGACCGGTGTTCGAGTGAGCGACAGCTCGTCTGAGGGCATCGCGGATCGGTGCCAGTTCGAATGGCACGGTTGAGTCAATCGCCGGCAGCACACCTGCACTCGCGGCAGCGGCAATGTTGGGAAGTTGTTTACCTGCATTGAGACCGGGCCCGGTCAGGATATAGCGCGGACCTCGAAAATAGGAGCTGATGCTGCGATAGCCTACGTGCGCGAGATTCGCCAGGATTCCTGTCCAGCCGAGACGCCGGTCTCCGACGAATCGCTCGGGCCCTACGACCGTGACATAAGCTCCATGGTGTTGGAGAATACTTTGCCCCATCCGTTCGTTGTGTCGACCGCCAACCAGGTCGAGTACACGGTCAACGGATGTTATTCCGTGCTCTCGGAGCAGATGATCCCAAGGGCCCTGGCTGTAATCCATGACGAGTGAACAGCCGAGGCGATAGGCTCGATCGATGTTTCTCGTGCCGCATACGCCGATGACTTTAGCCCCGGCGCGAATCGCAAGCTGAGCTGCTATGGTGCCGATTCCGCCTGTGACTCCGAGGATCACGATTTGCTGGCCGGCGCGGATCTTCATAGCATTCATTGCGAAGAGCGCCACGAGCCCGGAGACACCGCAGGCCGCGGCATCTCTAAAGGAAACGTGTTCAGGTTTTCTGGTGATCCATCGTTCATCTACAGCGCATAACTCTGCCCATGCGCCTCCTCTTCGGAATGGCAACTGCACCCCAAAAACGGCATCACCGACCTGGACTGATTGAACATGGCGACCGACGGCAACCACTACGCCGGCTACGTCACTGCCAGGCGTAACGGGCGCGTGTGGTTTTGGACGCGGACCGAGGGGAAGGCCGCCATAGAAAGTCCCTTCGGCAAAGTGAATGTCATCGATGTTGATGCTGGAAGCAGATACTCGAATGAGAACGTCGCGGGAACGGAGTGAGGGTTCGGCGAGCTCCGCCATGCGAAGGACATCCGGGAGAGTACCTGGCGCGGGTCGACGGGTGAGAACAAGTGCGCGCACATCTCATTTTAGAACCGTTCCCCACGACTGCGGAGTCGGAAGCCAGAAAGCATCGACGCATTGCATGGAGGAACTCGGCATCTTCCGACGAGTGTCGCCGGGAGATGCCGGCAGATGCCTACTTCTTCGGCAGTGAAACGGTGATGTTGCGGAATTTCAGATTGCCGGTGTGATCACCCTGGATGTAGAAGGGACCAGGTTCGCCTTCGTCGGCGTCTAATGCGCCGCCGGTGATGCCATCGATCACCTTGTGGTCGATTACGGTGACTCCGTCGTGGACCTCAGTGACGGTGCGGCCTACCAGGGTGATGTCGAAGGACTCCCACTTCCCGGTCGCTCGCGGTATTTCGGGTTGCGGCGCGATCCGGCCGTAGATCGATCCGATGCGGCGCTCGACTGGATCCTTGACTGGCGTTTCGGTTTCGATCTGGACTTCGTAGCGGCCGCGCAAATAGACACCACTGTTGCAATCTTCCGGGCTGCTCACTTCAAAATGCAGCTTGAAGTCCTCGAATTTCGATGTTGTCTTGAGGTTTGCGCCGCGGGCCGTGTTCACCAGCACCCCATCCTGAACTGTCCAGTGACTCGATGCGGCATCGCCAACCGGCTCCCATCCCTGAAGGTCCTTGCCATTGAACAGCGGCTTCGGGTCCGTCCATTTCTTTGGAGCGGCGCTTTTCAATTCCGGCGCGCGCACGCCTGTGATCGCGGTGGTGGTGCTGCCGCTCTTTTCTTCTCCGACGAGTTTGCCGCCTTTTGCTTCCAACTCCCAGGTGATCGCTGGATGGTCTTTGGAGGCAGGAGCCACGGTCAGAGTCATATGCGATCCGGTCACGTGAACATCATCGACGGGATGGACATGGCCGCCGCCGGGCTGATACCAGACCTCAAGGTTGCTTCCCTTTTCAGTGACGCCAAGCCACCGAGCGCTTATGCCTCGCGGACCGGAGACGTCGAAATCCCACTTTCCGGAAAACGGACTACTGCTGTTCTGAGCGAGCGCCTGCGCGGAGAAGACGCATGGCACTGCGGTTGCGATCATCACCAGCGGAGCCGCGACAAGCGCCAGCCACTTCGATTTGTTCATAGGACCCCTCAATGGACTTGAATACATGCCAGTGCAAGAGTAAGGCACAGAACTCAGCCGCTCAAAATCAGAGTTAGTTTTCGACGACGATATGCAGCAGGAGCAGAAACCTCGATCTAACTCTCACACAGGGTTGATGAGTGGTTTGACGTGAATGGGTCATCTGAGAAATTTACGGCAATCCGCTACTCTACGTGTGCTTCACTCTGCTCTCAAGGCGTCAACCGGGTTCGATGAAGCTGCTCTCCGGGCGGGCGGCATTGCGGCCAGCATCCCGCACACGAACAGCCCTGCGGATACCAACCCAATCGTCCATGGATCGATTGCGCGGACGCCAAACAGGAATCCGTTGAGCAGTCGACCGCTGACGATGGCTAACGCGATACCGATCACGGTTCCTGTGCCCAGCCAGATCAGCGTCTGCCGCAGCACCATGCCCACTACGTGGCGGCGATCCGCTCCCAATGCCATGCGGATTCCGATTTCCTGTGTTCTCTGTGCCACCATATAACTCAGCAGTCCATACAGCCCGACCACGGTTATCAGCAGCACGAGCCCTCCAAAGACGGCAATCACGTGCGCAGCCACTTTCTGTGCGCCGATTGAGTCCTCCACCGCCTCGGCCATTGTGCTGCATGCTCCAATGGCCAGATGCGGATTGGCTCTATGAATTCCCTGCCGTAACTCGGGTATCAACACGCCGGGTGCAGTCTCGGTTCGCACTGCTACCTGCATGAACCGGCCGAGGAGAGCGCGGTAAATCTGCTGCTGCTGGTCAAGTTGGGACATGCTCAGATAAAACTCTGGCTGGCTTTCTTCGGCCACGCCATCCTGATGCACGTCTTCGATTACGCCCACAATGGTGGCGGTCCGCGGAACATGGCCGTATCGAATCTGGCGGCCGACTGCCTTTCCGCCACCCAGATATCGATTCACAAACGTCTGGTTCACCACCATCACGGGCAGACTCGTCGCCGTGTCTCCATCATTAAAGAACCGCCCGGTGCGCATGTGCACGCCAAGAGCGTCCACTAATCCTGGAGTGGCAGCGCGAACCGCGGCGCTTCCATCCCCTTTCATCCACTCCGTCGCATATATGGCGGTGATCAGCTCCACCGGATGCTGAATGGGGAGAACGGTGGAGAGCGCCGCGTCGCGCACACCGGGCAGACGGCGAATCTCGTCGAGCAGCGGCTGCCACACCGCAGTGCCTGCATTGCGATCCTTGTAGAGATCATTTGGAATGGTGAGGCTGGTCAACACCAAGTGATCGGTTCTGAACCCGAGCGGCACGTGCCGCAGCGCATACATGGTGCGCATCATCAGACCCGCGCCGATGAGCAGCGTGATGGACAAGGCGATCTGGCCGACCAGCAGCGCGCTGCGGATTCGATTCTGTCCCCGATCACCGGCCGACTTGCGACCGCTGCTCTTCAGCCCGGCGTCCATGTGCGTGCGCGAGGCGATCAGCGCAGGAACTGCGCCAAACGCCAACGTTGTGACAATGGTGAGCGCCAGCAGACTGGTCCACACTGCCCAGTTCAAATGGATTTCAGTACCCAACGGCAATTTCTCGCTCAGAGTGCGACGGAAGATGTGGAGCATCACGACCGCGAGACCCAGCCCTCCGGTGGCGCTGATGCAACTGAGCGCGAGGCTCTCGGTCAAGAACTGCGCCACGATCCGGCTCCGCGCCGCACCCAGGGCGGCTCGCACAGCAATCTCGCTTCGCCGCGATACGACTCGGGCCAGGAGAAGGCCGGCTACGTTGCTACAGGCGATCAGCCACACCACAATCACTGCAACTTCCAAGGCGAGAAGCGCCGGCCGCACGTCGGTCACGAGCAATTCGCGTAGTCCTGATAACTGAATTTTCGCGTCGTTCGCTTTGGCGAACGGTGCGTGCGCCTGCGCCAGTTGAGTCTCCACCGCCTTTGTAGAGGCTCCGGGTTCGACGCGGAGCAGAGGAGTGAAATAGGAATATGCGTCCTTGTTCGATGCGCCCAACTCGCTGCGGTCTATAGGAACCCAGGCCTCGGGGCGGTTCTCCCACAGCGGGTACATGAATTGCGGGGGCATTACGCCAACGACTGTCCGCGGCACGCCTCCGATGTGCAGTGTTTTGCCCAGGACATCTTTGTTTCCTGCGAAGTTCTGCTGCCAGAGCGCATGACTGAGTATCACCACGTCAGAGCCGCTGCCCTCCAGCTCGTCAGGCAGAAATCCGCGGCCCATCATGGGCCTGGCGCCGAGCATTTGAAACAGATTCTGGCTGGCGTTGACCTCTGTAATTAACACCGCTCCTGCGGGGCCGTCGGCTATATTCAAGCCGCCTTGGCTGAATGCGAGGTCGGCCGTTCCCTCCGTTGCAGTCTGCCAGGCCTTGATCTCGTTGTAGGAGAAGCTCTCGGGCTCAGTTCCCGCGGTAGTCTTTGCCACCGGCTGGAAGAGCGTTTGATCTGCTTCAAACGGCAACGGCTTGAGCAGGACGGCATAGCAGATAGCAAACATTGCTGTAACGGTTCCTACGCCGAGTGCCAGCACCAGGACGGTGAATGCCGCATATCCGGGTGCCCGCCTGAATTGGCGAAGACTAAACCGTACATCGTCGCCGAAGTTTTGCAGAGACGCAAGTGTCCAACTCAAGTTAGGACCTCTCGACTTCCGAGTCTAACGAGGGCCGTAACCAACGTCCAGCTAGCGCATCGCGGGATTGCTGGGGACTGGACTTAAGAATGTATGCGGTGCGGTTTTCGACGATGATTTTGCGTCCCTTTGCATTTGCTCATAGCCATTCGCCTCGCAGTCGAGATATCTTGTATTTCTCGCAGTGGCCGCGGAGATGCGGAAGGTTGTTCTGTCCCCGATCGAACTCAGGAGTGAGCTATGAAAGCACTAGTAGCCTGTGTGCTACTCACAGGTTTGAGTTTCTCTTCAGCTGCGGCGCATGCCCAGGCCGCAGAGACACCAACTGGCAAATTGCAAAGCGTCGCCGATTCTCTCTCGGGCAACTGGAAATTGAAGGTCAAGTTCGAGCCGAGCCCCAGTTCGCCGAACGGTATTGAAGGATCTGGAGAAGAGGTTTGGCATCTTACTCCGGGAGCGCTCGTGCTCATAGACGAGGAATCCTTCAGTGCTGGACCGATGAAAATGCAAATCGTCGGTCTCTTCTGGGCTGACGGAGCGAGCCACAATTTACGTGCTCTTGATTGCAACAATCAGAACCAACACACATGCGACCTGAAGGACGCAAAAGACGGGATGACTGTGCAGTGGAACGGAAAGGAGTTGATTGTCGAAGAGCCGGAGTCATTCGAAGGTAAACCGATGACATCGCGGATCGTTTGGTCGAATATCACACCGACTTCCTTCCTGGAGGAAGGCTTCATAGGGCCGCCCGGTGGACCGTTCAAGAAAGGCATGACGATACAGGCGTCGAGGAAGTAGCGGCCTCCGTCGGCGTTAGAGCCTCTGATTCCCGCGAATTTCCGTTGTTGCACACACCACGCATTGGTTGGCGAGGACAGCGAGGGCGCCCGCTGAGTCGTTCTGTCGGGCGCCTCTGCGTGAGGGTTGCGGAGGTTGGATTAGTGCGGCTGCGATTGGGGTTGCGACTGCGGCTGGGACTGGTTGGGGGGCGGGGTCTGAGGCTGGCTGCTGTCCGTGCCCGATGTGCCGGAGCCTGATCCGGTTCCCGAGCCGCTGCCGTTTGTGGAGCCGTTGGGATTTTTCGATCCACGCTTGTGGTGGGTGGATTTCTGTCCGGATCCGGAGGTGGTGCCGCCGCCTACGGTGGAATCACCACCGATGGTGCCTGACTCTGTCCCGTCCGTACTGCTTCCGGAACCAGACTTGTTTTTGTGATGCTTGTGGGTCTTGGAGCCCGACTGGGAGCTTGACGAGCCGGATTGCTGCCCTGACTGAGCGCCTGACTGGGAACCGGACGGGGCTCCGGTTTGCGGATTTTGTTGAGAGCCAGTGGTGCTCTGAGTGCCGGTGGCGGGAGCCTGTGCGGCTGCTCCTGCTGCGAAAACACACGTGGCCAGCGAAAGACTCGCGATCCTCAACAACTTGATTGGATCCGTCATGTTGGAACTCCTTTGCTGCGCGCTGCGCAGACTGGGTTGGGAGGCTACTCTCGCGAGCGCGTGCTGTGCACCGGTGGATGGCCTCTCCATCCGCCTTGTGATGCGGCCGGGCGGCGCAGGGTGACCCGCCCACTGCAAACGATTAAGCGGACTCATCGAGGAGAGCGGCGAGATGGGGATTTCCGCAGGTCACTGAGAGCGGATTCTTCCGCAAAGGCGCTGTCAATCGGCGAGAGAAAAGCCGGTTCCATCTTCGGCCTTCAAGAGCTTGCGAGTGACGACCTGGAGGTGATAGCCCATCACCGCCAAGGCCATTGCGGGGCCAAAGGAACGGTGATAGCGCGTGGCAGCCGTCATTACAAACTTCCAATAGGCCCAACGCTGACGGCCGAAGATTCCCTGGCGAAGCATCGACGTGACGAGGGCGCGGACATTGCTATGAGTGAACCAGCGGCGCTGGGAGGACCGATCACCACGCGGTGACGGCGCCCGGCTGAGATAGAGCTTGACGCGCTTGAAATAAGCTTCGTTGTTGTAGATTCGTTGCAGCACGGACCTGTAGCCCGCAACCAGGCGCTCTGGGCTCATGTGGGGAAGGAAGTTCAAATGGACTCCGGTGTTATCACCATGACCGGCGTCGAGGATTCGGCCCTCTTTCCACAAGCGCCGGAATAGCTGCGTTCCGGGCATGGCCTGCAGCAGTCCCACCATGGCGATCGGGATGCCACTTTTTTCGATGAAGTCGACCATGCGATCGAAGATGTCGGGCTTGTCGGTGTCAAACCCCAGAATGAATCCGCCCATGACCTCCATGCCATAGCTCTGGATGGTTGCTACGCATTCAAGCAGGCTTCGCCGCGTGTTCTGCAACTTGTTGCTGGAGATCAGCCCCGACTCATCGGGGGTTTCGATGCCCAGGAACACGCCTTTGAATCCCGCTTCCTTCATCAGACCCATCAACTCCGGATCGTCAGCCAGGTTCAGCGAAGCTTCAGTGGTGAGATCAAAGCTGGTTTTGAATTGCTGACGCCATTCGGCGAGGGCGACGCACAACTGCCTGGCGCGGTCCTTGTTCCCGATGAAGTTATCGTCGACGATGAAGACGGATTCGCGCCAGCCCGCAGCGCGCAATTGGTCAAGTTCAGCGAGCACCTGAGCCACCGCCTTGGTCCGTGGGCGGCGGCCGTAGATCTCGATGATGTCGCAGAATTCGCAGTTGAACGGACAGCCGCGCGAGTACTGCACGGTCATGGTGGAGTAGCGATTCATCTTGATGAGGCTCAGATCGGGCAGGGGGCTGGTAGCCATATCCGGTCTTTCGCGTGCCTGGTATACCGCACGAGCAGCGCCTTGTTCGAGGTCGCGCGCCAGATCGGCAATCAGGCTTTCCGCTTCGCCAATCACTACATGATCCGCTTTCAGATCAGCCGCGGCCACACTGCTCGCAACAGGTCCGCCAACGACGGTCCGCAATCCGCGTGCATGGCATCGCTCGACGATGGCCAGCAAAGCGTCGCGCTGGATATGCATGCCGCTCAACAGGACCACGTCGGCCCAGTTAAGGTCGCGTTCGCGAATCGGCTCAATGTTGGTGTCTACCAATCGCTTCTGCCAGTGATCTGGCAACAGAGCGGAAACGGTCATCAGCCCCAGTGGAGGTTGCGCCGACTTCTTGCCCAGGAATGACAGCGCGTACTTAAAACTCCAGTATGTTTCGGGAAACTGCGGGTAGACTAGGAGGGCGTTCATTTGCACCTCGGCGGGTGAGCGGCTACACGAGCTCGAATCGGAGGATTCAGGTCGTGCTTCCCAAATGGAAGCAAACGCGGCCCTGCTCGGCGCGACGGACCAGTGCCGTACCTATTATCGCTCTGTCGCGGAAGCAGAGATCGATATTTCGTGGTTGCGCGGCTCCGTCCAGATCTCGCGGAACGCACCCGCGGCAGCCAGGAACATCAGCATCCAGGCGCACAGATGTACGGCTGGTCGCGGATAAGCGTACAGCAGGAATGCGACGTCGCCAGTTCCGCCCAGAATTGCATCTGCGGCATAGTTTGTGGCGACGTCGTAGAACGGGCGAAGAAAGAATAGGAAAAGAATCAGCGTGCCTGTAAATGGAGGCATTCTATTTTGCCGCCAGCATAGGGCGAATCCGAGCAAGATAACCAGACCGTCAATTGCGTAAGGAGCCAGAGTGCTCACCTTGTATTGCGATGGCGTGCCGGCTTCCCAGGATATGTATGCATGAACAAAGTCT
This sequence comes from Occallatibacter riparius, assembly GCF_025264625.1. Lineage (NCBI taxonomy): Bacteria > Pseudomonadati > Acidobacteriota > Terriglobia > Terriglobales > Acidobacteriaceae > Occallatibacter > Occallatibacter riparius. The sequence continues at coordinate 5,231,744 of NZ_CP093313.1, read as the reverse complement.
CCTTCCCAAAAGTGCGGGATGAGCCGGTAATCGTTCACATGTTGACCTGCAGACCAGCCGCCTAAGAGATGCGATACCTCATGGATTGGGGCATTCACGAGATTCCAGATGACCCAAATGCCAAGGATCCACAGCACGATGCGCCCTTCGCTCTGACGACGCCGCTTGAGGTAGACAAAAACAGGGAGAACGATGATCAAAGCGAACGCAATGCTGCCGAGGTAAAACCGGGCTGCGTGTGTCATGTCTTCCTGCGCGCCTTCACTTTACTACGAAGCACAGCCCGTGCTCGCGGAATCAAAACTCAGGGGGAGGACGGATCTGGATGTCAACAGGGCTCAGCGATCCGTCCAGCGCGGCTTGTCACTCGTGGCGCAACGCGATGCTTGGTTCTACGTGTGCCGCTTTGAGCGCGGGTACGATGGTGGCGACAATTGCGGTGGCCAGTAATACGGCCGAAACAGTGCAACACGTGGCCAGGTCGGCTCCCTTCACTCCATAAAGCAGGCTGGCCATGGACCGGCCGAGGAGCAGCGCGAGCCCGATGCCTATGACTAATCCCATGGCAGTCATTGCCAGCGCCTGGCCGAGCACCATCTGCAGCAGTTCGCCGCGCCGCGCGCCAAGCGCCATGCGGATGCCGATCTCATGCACGCGGCGGCGGACCCAGTAGCTCATCACGGCGAACAGGCCGATGGCGGCGAGCCCGAGCCCGATTGCGCCGAAGAGGCCAAGCAGGATGCTCGAGATTTTGGGCAGCAGGAGCGACTTGGATACGTGATCCTCCATCGTCTCGACGTTGAATACAGCCATGTTGGGGTCGAGGGAGGCGATCGCGTCTCGCAAGGGGCGCTCGAATTTGCGTGCGTCGCCAGCGCTCTTCACCAGGATGGACATTCCGAAGAAGCTTGCCGACGCGCTGGGCACCGATCCCAATTGGAGATAGATGGTGTTGTCAGGCGCTTCTGAGATGAAGCGCGTCTTCGAGTTCTGAGCGACGCCGATGATGGAGTATGTCGTTTTGCCCTGGTGAATCTGCCTGCCTATTGGGTCCTGGCGCGGGAACAGTTGTGCGGCGAAGTGCTCGTTGACGATGACTGCGCCGGCCGACTCTGCCTGCCGATGGAAGTCCCTTCCCTGCCGGATTGGCATTTCCATGGTCTGAAAGAAGCCGTCGCTGACGGTGAAGACGTTGGCGTTGACCTTCTGCTCGGGCGCGCTTCCCTCGCTCTGGGTTGAGAAATCGTAGTTGGTTCCAGCAAAGCTGAGGGGCACGAGGTCAGTGAAGCTGACGGATCGTACTCCGGGTATGGCCGCTACTTTGTCGCGAAGCTGGGACGTGAACTGGACCGTTTTTTCGGCGGAGTATCCGTGGGTTCTGGGGTCGATCGCCGCGATCAGGATGCCGTCGGGCTTAAACCCGATGTCGATGAGAGCGGCGTTGTGGGCGCTGCGGATGAACAATCCGGCCGCTGCTAATAGAGCTACGGAGATGGCTACCTGGAAGACCACCAGCGCGTTGCGCAAGGTGAATCGCCGTCCGCGCGACGAATCTCCGGGAACTGTTTTGAGGACTGCGGCGATGTCAAGACGCGTGGAGCGCAGGGCCGGGATGAGTCCGAAGGCGAGAGCGGTGAGAGGAATCAGAAGAGCTGTGAACGCGAGCACACGCACGTCGACATTGAAATCGAATTTGATGGGCAGCGGAATGGGAAGCTGGAACGTCGAGAGGGCGTGCGCGGCGCCGGCGGCGAGCACGAGGCCCAATGCGGCTCCGAGAGCAGCGACCAGGGTGCTTTCTATGAGCAACTGGGTCACCAGCTTGCTGCGGGCAGAACCGAGGGCCATGCGAATGGCGATTTCCTTTTGGCGTCCGCTTGACCGCGCCAACAGGAGATTGCCCACGTTGGCACAGACGAGCAGGAGCAAAGCGCCTGCCAGCACCATCAGCACCGTGACCAGGAGATACGCGGGAGAGACTGATCCGGCGATCATGCCGCCGGCGGGCTGCAGGGTGATGGCCCGGTAGTCTTTCTGGCCGGGCCGGTACTTCTGATCGAGGCCTTTCTTGAGCAGATTGACTTTGGCTACGGCTGTTGCGCGATTCACGCCAGGCTGCAATCGGGCATTGAGCATGAGCCAGTTGTTGCTGCGGTTGTTTCTTCCGCCGGAATCAGTTTCGAGGAAGGGCGCGATGGTTTCGCACATGGCGAGCGGAACCCAGAACTCCGAAACGATGCCGCGATCGGACCCCTCGAATCCGGGAGGCGCCACTCCGACAACGGTGTAGGGCTTTCCGTTCAGGACGACTTCGCGATTGAGGACCTGCGGGTCAGCGCCGAACCGGCGTTTCCACAACTCATGGCTGAGAACCACTACGGGGTCTCGGCCAAGCACCGTGTCTTCCTGAGGAAGGATCGGACGGCCCAATTGCATTTTCAGAGCGAGGATGGCGAAGTAGTTGCCGCTGACGGCCTGGCCCCAAACGCGCTCGGGCGCGCCGCTGCCGCCCACACTGGCGGGAATGATGGGGAAATGCGCCGCGACGCCGCCGTCGAATATGTCTGACGTTTGATCGCGAAAGTCGAGGTAATCGGGGTAGGAGAAGGATTCGCCTTCAGAAAACATGACGAGCCGGCCGGGATCTTTTACCGGAAGCAGTCCCCAGAGGAGTCCATTGGCAACGCTGAAGACGGTGGTGGGCGCCGCGATGCCGAGGGCGATGGAGAGAATAATGACTGCGGAGAGTCCGGGCGCCTGCCAGACTGTGCGCCATGCATAACGGAGATGCCGCCAAACGTTCATGGGCGCTCACCTTCCTGTTGCTTATTGAGAATCTCCTTTGAAGTACGCAGAGGCGGCAGGAAAGTTCCGTAGGCGCTGGCGAAGTTGAAGCATGTGCCGCTCGACGGGCAGGGTGTGGTGGTGGGACGGGCGCTTGATATCAGCTTTGGGGATGAGTGGACGCGGCGCACGAATCAGGAGTTCGAGATGGCAGTTGGGTGAACGAACTTCGATCCGTGATCGCCGCGTGTTTTCAGTGAGCAGCGTTTTTTTTGCGTCGCTGCTCGCTTGCTTTCTGGATTTCGGTCAGGTCTCCTGCCGGCCGAATCTCCCAGGTGCTGCCGTATCGCAGGGACGGATGCTCCGCGATGAGTTGCACAGCATGATTCATGTCGCGGGCCTCGAGGAATCCGATGCCGCCGATCTGTTCCTTGGTTTCCGCAAAAGGGCCGTCAGTAGTTGCTACTTTGCCGTCCTTCCACGATAGGGTCAAGGCAGTTTCCGGACCCTGAAGCGCTTCTCCACGATCCCAGTTTCCGCTGGCGCGCATATGCTCGTCGTATTCAAAGCATGCGTCGAACATCTCGTTTCGTTCGCCTTCCGACATGGCTTCGAATTTGGCTTCGTCGAAGTAGCCCAAACAAATATATTTCACGGTTCTACCCTCCTGATGACATCTCTTCACAGCCCTGACAAGTTAGGACAAGCACGCAATGAGTTTCTTTATCACTGTTTTAGATAGCGAAGTGCGATCCATCCTGATTTGAATGGAGTGGATTCCACCAGTTTCAAATGCAAGTTTGCAGGCAGGCTGGCACTGTTGAGCAACCTCCTTCCTGCTCCTGCAAGTGTTGGTGCGATGAGAAAACGGAATTCATCGACGAGGCCTAGCTCAATGAGCTGGGAGGGAAGATCTACACCACCGGCCAAAATATTCCTGGCTCCGCCCTGTTTGAGCTTGAGCATTTCTTCGCGAAGGTCTCCGCGCACAATGTGAGTGTTTTGGTCTTCGGTGCTTTCCAGCGTTCGGGAGAAGACGATCTTTCTGGTGGATTCGAACGCCCTGGCAAACTCGATATCTGCAGTTGTCGCAGATGGGTCTTTGAGGACGTCAGGCCAATAGGGGACCATCAGCTGATAGGTTTTGCGACCGAAGACGAGCGTATCCACGCTTTGCAGGAGGTTTATGTGATATTCGAAGCCGTCTTCCTCTGGCCTGAATCTGGTGTGGTCGCAACAACCATCCAAAGTGAGGTTGATTGCGTAGATTAGATTTCCCATCTGATTCCTCCTGGCCTCCCGGTGTTGTTGCCGTCGCCTTTTGTCACTGAGCTGGGAAGAAGAGAAGCTCACGGACCTCTCCAGGGACGTCACAGACGATGGCGGCTTTCTTCGCCCATGCGAGCGCCTCGTCCATGTTGGCGGCTTCGAGAATCCAGAATCCGCCCATGTGCTCCTTGGTCTCGGTGTAGGGGCCGTCGGTGACGAGCACCTTACCGTCGGGCTGTCTGCGCAAGGTTTTCGCGGCGGCTGGCGGTGCGATGCCGCAGGCGAACTTCCGAGCGCCGGAGGCGATCAGTTCGCGGTTGAGGGCGTGAATCTGCTCCATCATCTCTTCGGTTACGGTGGAGGGGTCGAAGTCGTCAGGCATGTAGTTGCAGACGAGATACTGTGGCATGAGCATTTCTCCTTGTTCCGATGTGTTCCCGATGACTCGTTCCTGTTCACTCAGGAGCGGTAGCGCATCGTTCTTTGCCCTATAGTCGTCGGGGAGACGGGAAATCGACAGCTTGCTCCGAAGATTTTTAGTTTTATTTCAGCTGCTGAATGCGGTCCTGCAGGAAGCGGCGTTCGGGTTCCTGTTGCGTGAGTGCCAGTGCTTTCTCGTAAGCGGATTTTGCCTCGGCTATCCTACCCAGGCGGCGGCACATTTCCGCGCGAGCTGAATGCGCGAGGTAGTAATTGGCCAACTCACCTTGTTGGAAGATGGCATCGATGTGCTTGAGGCCGGCTTCGGGGCCGTCGCGCATGGCTACGGCGACGGCACGATTGAGCTGCACGACCGGCGAAGGCTGAATGCGCACCAACTGGTTGTAAAGGGCGACGATCTGCCGCCAGTCTGTCGCCGCGGCCGTCTCCGCCTGCGCATGAACGGCGGCGATCGCGGCTTGCAGTGTGTAGGAGCCGAAGCGGCGGGACGCGAGGGCCTTCTCTACCAATGCTGTGCCCTCGGCGATCTGCTCTTTGTTCCAGAGTGCGCGGTCTTGATTCTCGAGCAGGATCAGCTCGCCAGTTGGAGAGGTTCGCGCGGCGCGACGGGATTCCTGCAGCAACATAAGGGCGAGCAGACCCATCACTTCTGGCTCGGGTTGAAGTTCGAGCAGCAGGCGACCGAGCCGGATGGCTTCGCCTGTGAGCTCGGCGCGTGTGACTTCCCTTCCCGCTGCGGAGGAGTAGCCCTCGTTGAAGACGAGATAGATGACCTGAAGCACTGCGTCGAGCCGCTCGGGCAGCTCTTGTGGCGTGGGCACCTCGTACGGGATCGGTGTCTCGCGGATCTTTGTTTTGGCGCGTACGATGCGCTGCGCGAGCGTAGCCGGCGTAACGAGAAATGCGCGGGCGATCTCTTCCGTTGTGAGGCCGCAGAGTTCGCGGAGAGTGAGCGCTACCTGGGCTTCGGGAGCGAGTAAGGGATGGCAGCAGGTGAAGATGAGGCGGAGACGGTCGTCGTCGATCTCGTCCGCTTCCGAGCTTGTCTCGTTAAGACGGGTCTCGAGGTGACGCACGAGATCGGTTTGTGCCGCATCGAAGCGGGCACGACGGCGTATCTTGTCGATCGCTTTGAAGCGGGCAGTTGAGATCATCCAGGGGCGTGGGTTTTGCGGGATGCCGGTCTGGGGCCAGGACTCGAGAGCGGCGGCGAACGCTTCATGCATCGACTCTTCGGCGAGATCGAGATCGCCGAGGAGGCGCACGAGCGTGGCCAGGACGCGGCCCGATTCCGAGCGGTAGAGTGTCTCGATCGTGCTGCGGAGTTGTTCCGGCGCAGTTGACGGCATCTACGCCAAGCTAGCAAACGGGACTGCGCTACACAACCGCTCCGCGGCTTCCGCGCGGCATTTCGTGACCGGGGATTGTGCGAGCACCGGACATATGACAGAATTACGTCATTCATCAAAGGACCATTTCAATGGCGCAGTTGGGTCGCAGACCGTTGGGGCATTTGTGCGTGTTTTCCTGTCGAACTTATCACTTAGCAATTCCCTTCTCGATCGTTTCTCTCCTATTGATTGCCGGCTGCGGGAGCGGGGGAAACTCGGGAGGCTCCAGCGGCCCGCAGCCGACCCCAGCGTTTAGCCTTTCCCTCTCGAGTTCAACTCTGAATATCTCGGGCGCTACTTCAGGCTCGGTCACGGCGACGGTGACAGGAGAGAACGGCTACACATCGGATGTGAATGTGGCTGTCGGCACCCTGCCTTTCGGGGTCTCGGTTTCGCCGGCGAGCGCACTGCTGCGGCCGGGTGACTCGCAGAAGTTCACATTCACCGCCGCTCCATATATCGCCGCGTCCACGGCAGCTGTCACCATCGACGGCGCGGGAACGGTCGGCAAGAAATCGACGACGCTAAGCCTCGACCTATCGCCGTTCGCCGGGAATATCGGCCGGACGCGCACGGGGTACGTTCGAACCGACGCGGTGCTGCCATTTACCGTGGTGTTTGATTCCGGAACGAACCGCTTCTTCATGAGTGATGCGGGTTCGAGCCAGGTGTTTGTCATCGATGCGGCGACTCACAAACTATTGCGATCGATTGTTGTTCCGGGCGCATACGGAATGGACGTGACGCCGGACCACAGCACTCTCTACGTGGGAACGCAAGAGATTGGGGACATCTACGCGATCGACCCGGTAGCGATGGCGATCAAGCACCGCTATGTTGCCGCGCAGATTGGCGCCACTGGATATCCAACTTACTCAGTCAGGGTGCTCGCCAACGGAGATCTCGCCCTGCTAGGGGGCTCCGGCGGCGACCGCACCATAGTGGGCTACAACAGCTTCGCGATCTGGAATCCCAAAGATAATGTGCTCGAGTCGAGGTACGACCCGGCGCCGGCCGGATGCGATCTGAACGCTGTCTTTGATTTCGAAGTTACAGGCGATCGAAGGCGGGTGGTGATCAGCAACGGCCCCACGCTCTGCGCGCTCGACCCGGTTTCGGGCCAGATGACTTCAAGTGGAACGTATGTAAGTGGATTAGCCGTAACGCCTGACGGGAAATCGCTGCTCGTTCTTCAAGCCGGCAATCCGGCTCAACTGCTCGTACTGGATGCGGTTACACTCGCGGAGACTGGGTCCTTTCCGGTAAAAACGGACGCGGGAGCGATGATGGTGGTCAGTCCCGATTCCAAGACCGTCTTTATTGCGCCGCAACTGCTGGGAGGAATTGTTCGAGCATACGATCTTGGGAGCGGCAGCCAGGCTGGCTGGTTACCGGACCTGAGCCTCGGGGGATCAAGCGTACTCGGCACCTGGATCAGCGCCATCGATAACAGCGGGCAACTCGCCGGCGTCATGGTCGAGGGGATCGGGATTCTGGACACCGCCGCCATGCGAACCGGCGCAGAAGGAACAGCTTCAGTCGCAGACTATGTCGATCCGCCAGCGGGGGCGCTGGAGGGCGGCACGGTTGTCGACAACTCGTTCTTTCACGTTGCAAACTTTGCCGCAGTCTACTTTGGGCAGAAGCAGGCGGCGATCGGAGGGGTTCCGTCGCATGTTACTGCCACTACGCCGCCCGGCCAACCGGGGCCAGTTGATGTGGTTACGTTGCTTACCGACGGAGGCATGCAATACCTTCCGTACGCGTTCAGTTACGGGCCCAGCGTTCTCCAAATCACCCCGGATAGCGCCGCGGCGGAAGGCGGCGGCGCGGCGGTTGTCTATGGTTTCGGCTTTGGGCCGAGAACAACTCCTCCCAACCAGATTCCGGCGAATCTGCAGATCGAGGTGAATGGCAAACCCGCGCCCATTACCGCCTATACGGACAATCCATATCATGTTTCCTCAGCGCCGTGGCAGATTCAGTCGTTTTCTTTCACGTTGCCAGCGGGAACTGCTGGGACGGACGCCGATATCAAGATTACTTCGGACGCAGGATCTGTGGAGTTATCAGGAGGACTGCACTATCTGCCTGCGACGCAGCCTGTCACTCTGTCTGGAACTGCTTCCTTGGCACAGGGACTCTACGACCCGAAGCGGGACGTCTACTACTTCACCGACGCATCGCAAATACGGGTCTACTCTCGAAGCAGCGGGGCGTGGCTCCCTTCAATCAGCGTGCCGGGCGCCGCAACAGGGAGGGCGCATCGGCTGTGGGGGATTGCTCTTTCACCCGACGGCAGCAAGCTGGCGGTTTCCGACGCAGGCGCGGGCATGATTTACCTGCTCCATCCGGATTCTCCGGGCAGCGTTCAATCTTTCGTATTCAACCATCCGTACTTTGCGGGCGGCCCCTCGGACTCAGGCACGGCATTGCCGGCAGGGATCGCCGTCAGCGACTCAGGAATGATCTACTTTGCCGCGGCTGTGAACCATGAAGGATTCGACTCGTTCTACAAGATCGATTCGACGTCCGGCGCAGTGACCGATTATCGCATCCTGGGAGATTTGCGTCCGTTCTATAAGGTCGCGATTCTGTCGGATAATTCGCGGGTGTTCTTCAACGATATGGGTGGACTGTTCACTGTGGATACGGCGACGGACGCCGTTACGTGGTCAGCAAACGGCGCGGAGTGCTGCGGGGGAGACTACGAGCTGGCGCTCTCAGCTGACCAGAAGACGCTTGCGGCTGGCAGCTATCTCTTCGACACAAATCTGAGCGCCAAGTCTTATCTGACCTTGAACGACGCCGAGATGATGGTGGTGGATTATGTCTACGGCGCGCAGTTGAGCGGCGACGGCACGCTCCTGTTTCAACCCGGAACTAACGGCATCGATGTATTTGATGGGAGATTGGGCAAGCTGCTGACCCGTATCGCGCTTCCGGTGGAGCTCTCACAGAACTATGACGCCCTGGTCGGAGATGGGAAGGACAACATCCTCCTGGCGATCACAGGGAAGACGGGAACGGGAATCGCGATCGTGGATCTCAGTGCGATCAAGGAACCAGCACCGCTGCCGTATACGGCATCGGTATCTTCGGGCATGCAGCCACGTACCTCTGGGCGCCCTGTGGCGCCTGTGGGAACAGCACGCGCGATCCGCCCGTCACCACGCATTGGGAGCAAGACCGGCATCCATCACGTTTGGAATGAGGTGGCGGCGCCTCGCTTTTGAAGGCGGAGAACTCTGACAGTCCGGTGCTACGTTTAATGCTCCGTTTGACCGGTTATACGGCTCGGCGGCCGGCGGTGGGTGTGGAGTTAATGGACTGCGGCGGTTTGCGTGGCGGGAGTGCGTCGGCTCCGCTCGATCCGATTTCGGATTGGGGAACGAAGAGCCAGCCTTGGACGAACGCGCCGTTGTCCGCTGTGCTGACCGATGCGAAGCGGTCGACTTCAATTTGGCCGGGGCGCACGTAGCGAGCGATTGCGGCAGCGCGATAGGGGGACTCGAGCGGATTGGGACGTTCGGTCTCTTCGTCCTCGATGGCCCATTCGCCGATGGCGTGGGAGCGGCTGTCACGAATCAAGCCCTCCCCGCCGAACTGCGGCTCTTCCCTCACCTCTTCGCGCGCGGCGCAGTCTCCGATGAGCTTGAAGATTTCAGGCAGGGACAGCTGTGTCTTGTCCAGGTCGACTTTGATGACGAGTTGCATGGGGACTCCAACTCAGGCGGATTTGCGTTTGGCGGGCGCTTTGCTCTGGCCCTTGACGAGGCCGAGTTTGCCGGGCTGCGGTTCCTTCTCGCTCTTGGGAGGCTTCTTAGTGGAACGAGAATCGTCGCCGATGCTCTTGCGCAGCGCGTCCATGAGGTTGATGACCTTGCCGGTCTGCGGCTTGGGCGCTTCCTCGGTGGGGATCGGCATGTTGTTGACCTTCGCCTCGACGAGAGCCTTGACCGCAGTTTCGTAGCCGTCCTCAAATTTGCTGAGGTCGAATTTCGTGCTCATTTTCTTAATGAGCATTTCGGCGAGCCCGAGCGAATCCTCGTCGACTGCGGTGGCCTTAATGTCGCGGAAGTAGTCAGCCGCGTTGCGGAGCTCGTTCTGATAACGAAGCGTGTAGGCCATCATGCCTTTATCGCCGGGCGCCGGTAGCACGGCGACGATGTTCTCGCGGCCGGAGAATGCGACCTTGCCGATGGCGATTTTGCCGGTCTTGAGCAGAGCCTCGCGGATGGTGTTGAAGGATTCGGTCTGCGCGTCGTTCTCGGGCAGGACGAAGTAAGGCTTCTCAACGTATTCGGGATTGAGGTCGGCCCGGTCGACGAACTGCGAAACCGCGATGGTGTGCTTGGAGGGGACGCGGAGGTTCTCAAGCTCGGACGGTTCGATGATGACGTATTGGCCCTTGCGGTACTCGTAGCCCTTGACGATCTCGTCTTTCTCGACGGCTGTGCTGGGCTCGTTGTTTTCGACGGCGCTCTCAAGCACCTTCTGGTGGCGGATACGCTCGCCGGTGCGGCGGCTGATCTGGTGAAAGCTGATTTGGCTTTTGGTCTCGGTTGCTACATAGAGACTGACACCAAATGAGACAAGCGATATCTGCAGGTTTCCCGTCCAATAGGGACGTGCCATTCTGACCCCCTCGAGCACTCGTGCCGTGCTCGAATTAGACCCCGTAGAGTGTGGAGTTTATCGCAATCATTGCTGCATTTGAAGTGAAATCAACGTAAAACGCCGGGCTTTCGCCATTTCTTCGTTGGCTTCAAAGCTTCACACCTGCAGATAGAAGCATTTCTTTGGTTAGACGTTGCGGCGAGGTGAGCATTTCCTTCCACGGGTCTTTGCGCAGTCGGGCGCGCCACTGGTCGAGATCGCAGACGTGGAAGACCGGGCGAGAGTCCGCCTTGATTTCCTTCCAGTCGAGCGTGACGGCGACGGGGACGCCGGGGCGCGCGCGGGTTGAGAATGGCGCGACGGCGGTGGATTCGCGGTCGTTGCGAAGGTAGTCGAGGTAGATATGGTTTTTGCGCGCGGCCTTCGACATCTTGGTGAGGTAGAGGCTCGGATTGTCCTTCTCCATTTGGAGAACGACGTTGTGCGCGAACTGCTTGATGGTGGCCCAGCCGTGTTCCGGCTCGATGGCGATGACGACGTGCAGGCCTTTGCCGCCGGTGCTCTTCACGTAACTTGTGAGGCCGAGGCGCTTGAGGCGCGAGCGGATGTCGAATGCGGCCTCGGAGAGTGTGGACCAGGGGATCGCCTCGTCGGGGTCGAGGTCGAAGATGATGCGATCGGGCTTGTCGACGTTGTCAATCTTCGATCCCCAAGGGTGAATTTCGAGGACGCCCATCTGCGCCATGCCGACGAGACCCTCAACGGAGTTCAGGTAGAGATAGTCGGTGTGTTCGCCGGTTTTTCTGCTGGCCACGGGAATGGTGTGAACGCCGGGAGGAAGGCCCGCGCTGACGTGGCGCTGAAAGAATGATTGTTTGCCGACTCCGTTAGGGAGACGCAGGATGCTGATGGGGCGATCGGCGATGTGGGGGAGCATGCGGTCGGCTACTGCGACGAGATACTCAGCAAGGTCCTGCTTCGTCATGCCGCTGGTTTCGTCAAGCACTTTGTCGGGCCGCGAGATGGGGATGGGGAGATCGGGCTTTGGAACTGATCTGGCTGCTTTGGGAGCAGCTTTGGCGGGGGCGTGTTTCACCGAGGACCTCACAGGAGAAGTAGACGGCGCGACATCGGCAAACGATGTTTCGCGGACAACCTCGTTTGCGGGCTTGTCTTCGCGAAGGCCTTTGAAGGAGGACTGGCGGATCAGATTGTCCTTGGTCCACGACGCGAAATGAACTTCGGCGACGAGTTCGGGCTTGACCCAGGTGGCGTTCTCGCGGGCTTCACGCGGCAGTTCAGCGAAGCTGGGCGCCTTCTGCACGAGCGCATCGAGGCGGACGCGCAGCATGCGCTCCGTTGCTTGGGAGAAGCCCGTGCCAGTGCGGCCAGCGTAGATGAGCTTGCCCTTGTCGTCGTAGTAGCCAAGCACCAAAGCGCCCACACCGCGGCCTGTAGTTGAAACCGGAGTGAATCCGCCGATGACGAACTCCTGCCTGAGACTTCCCTTCCGTTTGAGCCATGTGTTACCGCGGCCGGAGATGTAGGGAGCCGCGACTTGCTTGGAGACGATTCCTTCGGCGCCGAGCTCGCAGGCTTTTTGGAATACATGCTCGCCATCGCTGCGGATGTGTTCCGAGAAGCGCAGGGTTGGATCGTCAGGCGGTAGAAGCTTTTGGAGAATCTCTTTGCGTTTGAGCAGAGGCAGGCCGCGCAGGTTGTGGCCGTTCAGATGGAGGATGTCGAAGGCGAAGTAAACGAGGTCAACTTTTTTACTTTCCTGAAACGCGGCCTGCAGATCGGAGAAGCTGCTTTTGCCGCTGTGGTCGAGCACGACTAATTCGCCGTCGAGTATGGCGCTTTCGACACCCAGCGTTGCCGCGGCCTCTGCGAGCCTGGGCATGCGCGCGGTCCAGTCAAGGCCTTTGCGGGTGAAGATGCGCGCCTTGGTTGGTCCGCCCTTTTGTGTGGAAGCGCGCACGTGGATCTGGGTGCGGTATCCGTCGAGCTTGAGTTCGTGGACCCAATCGTTGCCCGAGGGCGATGAGCGCGATTGTTCGGCAAGCTGCGGCGGAATGAATCCCGGATAGCTTTCGCGCGGGATGTCCTTCAGCAGCTTGTCGAGGGACTTGACTTTCCGGTCCTGCGTTTTGGCTTTTTGCGCCGGCGACTTGCGCGCGCCGTTGTCTTCGGATTTGCGAAGGCCGCTCCGCGAATCCCACACGTGATCTTCGCTTGCGGCGATCTCTTCAATGGAGCGCTTGGTTAGCGCGCTGTTGGGGGCGAGTTCCGTGATGGACGGGCCTTCTTCGTGCTGCGCGTATTCGTCGCGCTCCTTGAGCAGGAGCCAGTTCGGCTTGCCGGAACGGTCGCGCTCCGGATTGGGTTTCATGCGAATGAGCGCCCACTTCCCTTTTAGCTTGGTTCCCTTCAACACGAATTTCAGGTTGCCCTCGGCCAGCTGCTTGTCGACATCTCCAAGGGGTTCCCACTCCCCGAAGTCCCACACCATGACGGTGCCGCCACCGTACTGGCCTTTGGGGATGCTGCCTTCGAAGCCGCCGTATTCCATGGGGTGGTCTTCCACTTCGACAGCGAGGCGCTTGTCGCCGGTGTAGTAGCTGGGGCCCTTGGTGACTGCCCAGCTCTTGAGCACTCCGTTCCAGCCGAGGCGGAAGTCGTAATGAAGGCGCGTGGCGGAGTGCTTTTGCACTACAAACGGCAACGCATTGGTCTTCGTGGCTGGTGCGCCGTCGCCGCGCGGCTCCGCGGTGATGTGGAAGTCACGCATCTCGCGATAACGCGCGAGCTGGCGGTCGACCGCCTTGGCCGACTGAGAGCGGGATTTCGCGGAGGTCGTCATCAGGCAGTTGGATGCGTGAACGCGGCAAACCTGTTTGTTACCTGTGCGATGAGGTTGTCGCGGTTGGTCTTCGTCATGAGCTCATGCCCTGCCCCGACGACGGAGAGGATTTCAGTACGCGCGGGGATGAGGCTGAGGGCCGACTCCATCTCCGCGGAGGTTGCGAAGCCGTCGCGGACTCCGTGAACGAAGAGAGCAGGCACCTGCAGCGAGGGAAAGTGCGCTGTTCGCAGCTGGGCGGGTTGTTTGGGCGGATGGAGAGGATAGGAGAGCAAGAGGAGGGCGTCGGCGATTCGGGGATCGCTCGCCGCCAATATGGATGCCTGGCGTCCTCCGTAGGAGTGGCCGCCGAGGAAGACGTGACGCGGATTCATGCGGCGCATGGCTTCGACAGCGGCGCGCAGGCCGCCTTGATCGCGTTCCGCGGCGCCGCGCGGAGGTGGGCCGGAGGGACGGGCCTGGCGGAACGGAAGATCGCAGCGAAGGACGGTGATGCCGGCTGCGCAGAATGCATCCGCTAATGCGACGAGGAGCGGCGCTTGGCAGTTCACGCCGGCGCCGTGGGTGAGAATGAGGCAGTCTGCGGCGGGATCGGGGGGTCGGTGCAGGTAGCCCCTGACGGGCGCATCGGGATGGGTTGAGTCGATGAAGGCTTCAAAGGTCTGCATCGTGATTCTTAATAGACCACGGCGAAGCCGATCGATCAAGAAGCGGTTTGATTACGCGGAGAGTGCGGCCATATCCAGCTCTGGCTCTGTCTCAGCAGACGCAGATGCCTTCGCCCTGTCCATCACTTCGTATTTGGCGTAGGCCCAAAGGTAGAAGCTGCCCACAAGAAGTAGTGCGAGCGTGGGGGTGCGGCCGAGGAGCACTGAGAACAACTGCCCATGGAACTGGTCGAGTGGAAGATTGAGGCTCTTCCTGAGCATGACCATGCTGGCGACGGGAATATCGGAGACGAAGATGATTCCTACAGTAGTTATGGCGGTCGCGAGTTTGCGCAGCGGGCTCTTCTGTGCCCAGAGCAGTGCGCAGGCAGGAAGAGTTAGGAGTAGGATCTTGGTGTCGTATTGACGGTGGTAAATGGGCAGAAGGCTCAGGGCCGCCATGGAGGCAATGGCCAGCAACGCTCCCTCACGTGAGGGGCGCGAGCGAACGGTGACGATGCACCAGATCAGGATGAGCGCTCCTCCGATGAGGAGTGCGACAGGATTATAGATGTGCGGATCGTCCCAGAAGTAGCTGATGACCGATTGCAGGCTGACGATCATGCCGACGGCTTGATTGCCGATCGACGTGGGGCCGGGATCATTCAAGTCGCCGCGCATGGAGGTCGCGGCAATGTTGGCGCGCCACTCTTCGATCCAATGCGGCGAGGCCTGCGAGACCCACAAAAGGCTCAGGGTGGCGACTACTGTTGCCGCTCCCGCCACTTGCCAGGCGCGCTTGCGATACGTGCCGCCGGCAAGCAGGAAAAAGAGCCAGATCAGGCCGATTTCCTGCGGCTTGAGAGCGAGGCCGAGCGTGAAGCAGACGATGCCCAGGATCTCGTGCCGCTGCTTGAGGAAGCACCAGACCGCGATAGCACCGAGGCTCATGGCCATGCCTGATCCATTGCCGAGCAACAGCAGGTTTTCGCAATTCGCGAGGAGGAGGCAGCTCAGGAAAAGGATGAAGCCGGGCGCGCGGGTTTCCGCAAGATCCCACATGAGCCAGGCAGCAATGATCAGGCTCGCCGGCAGTAGGGCCATCCAGATGAAATGCGCGGGCACCCAACTGAGCAAGGCCAGGGGCAGCACGACCAACAACGTTGTGGGCAGATTCACGCAAACGGGAACAGCGCGCGAGAAGCTGCGCAAGCGGTCCGGCTCAGTGGGGAAATTGCCGCCTTCCTGGCGGTAGACCTGAAGGAACTGATCCGGCTTGTATGGATCGTGATGATTGATGGCTGTCCGCGCGCCATAGTAGATGGCCCGGAAATCGCCCAGGGCGCCGCCGTGCCTCGAGGTGTCGATCGCCAAGGCCCACGCAATGGACAGCGAGGCTGAGAGGATCAAACAGATCAGGGCGTTCCGGCGCGAGATTGGGTTGAATGTCGTCATGATGCCAAACTCACCATCTCTAGTTCGGGGTCTGTCCTCTCCAAGGCTTTGGCTCTTGCGAGCCGTGCGTGCTGGATATATGCACCCAGAGAGAAACCGCTGACCAGGAGCAAACCAAACACGGGGCTTCGAGTCATAAAGGCTGCAGCGAATTTGCCTGCCAGGTGGTCCTGCGAGAGGTGGAGTCCTTTGCTCGTTACGATGAGCGCTGCACTCGAGATATCGCATGTGAGGACTATGCCGATTGCACAGAACGCGGCGGCCGCTTTGCGCGCTGTAACCCCACTGGCCCAAAGTGCGGCGCACGCTGGGATGCAGAGCAGAAGCAGCTTGGTGTCGTACTGCCGGTGATAGACAGGCAGCAGGCTCAACGGGGCCAGAGAAGCAAGCGCGAGCCATCTTCCCTCTTCATTGAGGTGCGAACGGAATGTGATGATGCACCAGACGAGAAGGAGGCCGCCGGCCAGAAGGAGTGCCGCGGGATTGTAGAAGTGCGGATCATCGCGGAAGAAGCTGAGGAGAGACTGCAGGCTGACGATCATTCCCGCGCCGCCATTGCCGAACGAAGTGGGGCCGGGGTCGTTCAGCTCCCCGCGACCGGAGGTGGCCGCAACGTTCATGCGCCATTCCTGGAACCAATGGGGCGAAACTTGCGCCACCCAGACGGTGCCGATCGCAAACAGAACGAGAGCCAATGCCGAAACCTGCCAGGCACGACGCCGGAATGCGCCGCGTGCGAGCAGGAGGAAAAGACAGATTGGCGCTACCTCGGTGGGCTTGAGGGCGAGTCCGAGGGCGAAGCAAACGATGCCTAACCACTTGTAGCGCTGCTTGAAGAAGCACCATACGCCGACGATGCAGAGGCTGACGGCAACGCCGGAGCTATTGCCGATCTGCATGAGGTTTTGGCAATTTGCCAGAATGACGCACGCCAGGGTGAGGGCGAACGCGGGTGCTCGGTTTCCAGCGAGATCCAGGATGAGCCATGCAGCGATGGCGAGGCCGGCGGTGAGAAGAGACATCCAGATGATTAGCGCAGGCGCCCAGCCGAGCGCTGCGAAGGGCGAAACGACCAGAAGAGTCGAGGGCAGATTGACGCAGATGGGGACAGCCCCCATGAATCCGCGCATGCGCGCCGGCTCGGCGGGAACGGTGCCGCCTTCCTGGCGGTAAACCTGGAGGAACTCCTGCACGCTATATGGATCGTGATGATTGATGGCTGTGCGGGCGCCGTAGTAGACAGCCCTGAAGTCTACGACGTTTCCACCATGCCTGCCGTGGTTGAGCCAGTATCCCCATGCCGCGGAAAAGAGGACGGCGAGCACAAGGCAGAGAGCTGTTTTTCGGCGCGAAAGTGTCTTTGAGAACGTCACGTCAAAAAATGCCCCGGATGCGGTGTGTGGATTGATCACGTGCGGCGACGGCGTGGTGAGTTATCTCTGGCGGAGCGATGCGAAACGGCGCGGCCAAAACTCGCTCGATGAAGGGCCTCAAGTTGGTGGGGGAGGAAGGCCCGGCCGGCAACCGCTTCGCATGTTCCGGAGTTGCGTGGGGGGAGCGACAAAGCGCCGCCTGGGGGTAACGCGCTGTCGTCCCCCCCACGGACATTGGGGACCTGGGCCTTATTGAGGCCCTGGAACGGATTACATATCGGTGTTGAGGGTGTTGCCGATGCCCGAGAAGGCATTGTTGATGTCGCTGGCAAGAACTCGCATACCGGCGGTGGCGGCCAGAGCGATCAAGGCGACAACGAGCGCGTACTCAACCAGGTCCTGACCTTCTTCCTGCATGAGCGAGCTCTTCAGGTTCTGCATCTTGATGTACAGCTTGAGCATGGTGTCCTTCATTTTTTCTCCCCGTGGGTTTTAGGAATTCCGGCGGAAGCCGGGGTTGCACATAGGGTTGCAATCGGTATGCCAACTTGGGATCAAGAGCGAAATCAATAAGTTACGATCCGATGGGTCCTATATCGAGGCCGGAGATGTTCCCGGGTGTATACACGTGTTTGCGGCGAGTGTCGACGCGTACACAACACTTTAGTGCTATCCCCTTCCCAATCAGTCACTTCGTTCCAATTTGGGAACCTGAATCGGAGCTACCCAGAGTTAGGAGAAGTTAACGACCTGGCAGAGATGACAGGCAGCGGACTGGCGAGCCGAGCTTTAGATATCTGGGAAATTCGGATCTGCGACTTATGAGAGCGGCACGCTCAGGAATCGAGGGAGTCGAATTCGAGGATATCGCCGCGCTGTGTCTGGCTGGCGGCGATGGCGCCGGTGGGCAGCTCGATGACGGAGTGGGAGCGGAAAGCTCCAGAAATGCGGCCGGGACGCACGTCGCCGCGAACCTTTACGACGCGTCGCTTGCGATCGAGATAGATCAAGTCGAGAGAGAACTTCATGGCGAAGGTGTGGACGGCCTCGCAGGGGACGATCCACAGGCCTTCGCCTGGTTCAAGGCCGGTGCGGCCGAGAAGGCCTTTGTTGCGGCGGGCAGCCGTATCGGCTACCTCGATGCCCGCGCCAATCTCTGTTTGACGGGTGATATTGCGAATGCGCAGGAACCGGGCGGGGCCAGGTTCCTGCGCGGGAAAGACGCGCCTCCACAGGGAGGGTTTAGGTTGCGGGTCAGCCAATCAATACTTCCCTATTGTTGCGGCGGGGCCATCTGCGGAGTAGATCCCGCTCCGGAGCCGCCTCCCATCTCACCACCGCCAGATCCGTTGATGCCACCCGGATCCGAGATCGTCGGTGTGCCCTTCATGCTCTGAATGAGCTGTTCTACAGGCATAGACACCGGTACCTGCGCAGAGGGCGCCGCCGTTGCGATGCCCGTGCCGGTGCCGTCAGGATGATGCATCGGCGAATTGGAGTTCGGTTCCAGATAGGGCAGGGGGAACTTTGGATTCGGAATAGTGCCCTCGGACGCGGGCTGCACGATTTCAGGCGTGACAATCACGATGAGCTCAGAGTTCGTCTTCGTCTTGCTTATGGACTGGAAGAACTTGCCGAGGATGGGAATGTTGGAGATGAATGGGATCTTCAGCAGCGTTTCCTGCGTGCGGTTGTCGAGCAGGCCGCCGATGGCAAAGCTCTGTCCCTTGGCAAGTTCGACGCTCGTCTGAACGCGGCGCTGCGCGATTGCCGGAACCGTGAAGCCAGACAGTGTTACGGCGTTTGCGAAGTCGAGCGAGCTGACCTCCGAGATCACCTGCAGATCGATGGTCCCCTGCGCGGTGATGTGCGGCAGGAAGATAAGACGAACGCCGTACTCTTTGAAGGTGATGGAGATCGCGGAGCCACCACCGGTGCCAGAGCTCTGCGCGACCGGGTATGGATACTGGCCGCCTGCCAGAATCGAACCCTGCTTGCCATCTTCCGCGAGAACGTTCGGCTCGGAGAGCACCTGGACGATGCCCTTATCTTCGAGAGCCTTGATGGTGGCGCCGAGATCAAGCCCCGGGAAAAAGGCGAACAGATTGAGATCGTTGCCTATGGTGGCGGTGGATGTGCCGCCGCTGCCGCCGCTGCCGCTATTGTTGAAACTTACGCCCGGCGGCGAAAATTGACCGGTTGTGATCGCACCGATCACATTGCCCAGGCCCGTGGAGAAGATGTTAATGCCGAGTTCTTTCGTTTTGGAGCGATCGACCGCGGCGAAGTTGCACTTGAGCAGGATCTGCGGCCGCGAGGTAGGGATCTGCACGTTGAGCAGGTTGACTACCTTGCCGCCGGTCGCGGCGATTTTTTCGGCGCGGTCGGAGCTGACCAGATTGTCAACGGTGCCGCGAAGGAAAACCGAATTGCCTTCCTGCGTGACCTTGATGTTCTGATTTGGCAACTCACTGCGAAGCTCGCGGCGCACACCCTCCAGTTTGTCCACCGAAGCGGCGGTGCTGGGACGCACCACAACATTGAAGAACTCGCGATTGCCGCCGCTCTCCCAGAGGATGAGTGTGGTTTCGCCGGGCGCTTTGCCGTTGACCATGATCTCGGTCGGCGTGATGACAGAGGCTTCAGCGAAGTCGCCGAGCCCGACAGCCACGCGTTGAACCGGTTGCGCCGTATCGAGAAGCACTGAGCGGCCGACCACCAGTGCCAGATCGTTGGTCGCGTCCTGGCGCGAGGTCGCGCCCTGGGATCCGGACTTCGGAGTCGCGCCGAATACCGATGCGGAGAAGGCAACTAAGAGCAATCCGACGAGCTTGCCGGATAAATGGGTCTGCGTTTTCATTCGCTAGCCTCAGGCGCCGAGAATTTCTTTTCACTCCTCTGGCCGCCGTTAATCACTTCTACGGAAACGCTGCGCACTACTGGCTTACTCACCCTGGCGCCAACGTGAACCGCACTCTTTGGTTTAGCAATTTGATCGCCATCCGCGAAGATGTTGCCCAACGCCGTCGTCTGTACCGGGGCTGTCTGGGTATCGAGCGGGTTGCGCAGCACGAGTTGGATCTGGGCATGCGAGGCGGCCAGGCTCAGCACTTCAGCCTGATCGGGCGTAACCAGCAGGTTCACCACGCGCACCTGGACAGGCTTGCCCTCGGCGTCCTTCTGGATGTCGGTGCCGGCCGAGAGGACCTCGATGTTCTGGAGCAGGGTCTTCACCTTCGTACCCGACTTGGGATCGGGGTTACCCGGAGGGTCGCCGGAAGCGAGAACATCCACGCGCATGCCAGGGGTAACGAATCCCGCCACGCCGACGACTTCGTCGACCCTGACGGCACAGGCGCGCATGCCCTGCTTGATACTCGCCGCCAGACCGCCGCCGGATCCCTTTGGCGCCAAGCGGTTGTCGAGAATCGGCTCACCCTGGTAGAGATTGCTCATGACCCCGCGGCCAATAGCATCCTCAGGCTTGAGCAGTGCGCCCTTGGGAACGGCACCGGCGATGTCGACTGAAGTCAGGTTCGCAGCGGTCAGTATCGTGCCCAGCTTGATGTCAGCGTTGGCGGCGACAATGCGGGTCGTCTGCGATGCGTGGCTGGCGGCAACTTTGTGCCCGACCATGCGGTAGACGATCAACGAGCAGCCGCCCGCGAGCACGAAAGCAAGAAGCAAAACAGTCAAGAGTTTACGGTTCATATTTCACAGCTCCGTCAGGGAAGCGTAACGGTGGTTACGATCCGCTTCCATGTCACTATCTGGGTACCTCTGGTACGCGAAAGAGTTACTCTGCACCAACGTCCGTGGCAGAGTCATCGCAGGGGAAATTGAGCGAGATGCCGATATACTGGTCACATTCCCGCTCAACCAGTTGATCGAGCTTCCGCCTGATTTAAATGAACGGACCTTCCTCAGACGGTTTTTAGCTTCGCAGGAAAGACCGGTTGTGATGCGGATGCAAGCGTTTTGAGGACTCTGGGATTGGCGAACACGGATAACGAGTTGACGGGTCTCTTCCAGGTGCCGCAGCCGCGGCGTTACGGATTTCCCGCCTTCGCGATCTCCACCGCAGTGCATGGATTCGGCATTGCGGCGGTGATGTGGGCTCTTCTCCACACGCCGGCCATCGTCAGAGACCCGCTGAGCAAGAACTACAAGGTCCGCAATCTGCGGATTCAGGTCCCCGAGACGGCCGAATCGCTCGCCGCCGACGCTCTCTATCCGAACAAGAACAACCCCGCGAAGCCTGCGGCAAAGCACGACGTCTCGGCCAAGGGTACCCAACAGACGGCAGAGGCTGCCCCCCGTCCGCGCGGCGTCCCCGCGCTGCGGCTTCCCGATGGCGGCCGAGGTAAGCAGATCCTGGTCCAACCAGAGGAACGCAACCAGTTGGCAAAGGTGGAAATTGCTCTGCCGAGTGTCCTGGTGTGGACGCCCGCTGCGAAGCCCGCAGACACCGTCGTGCCCCCGGCCCCGCAGCCGCTCGCGACCGTTGAGGTACATGCTTCCCTGAATGCTCCAAACCAGGAGCAGCAGTTGGCGGACCTGCCCGAAGTTGCTGCCGATCGCAAACCGTTGATGGAAACGGCTCCCGCCGGCAACACTTCTCCCATCGCCACGCAAGGACCGAGCGAGGCGAAAACGCCGCCCGCAACTGCAGCGGCTCCCAGCGGTAATCCGGCGCCGGCCGCGATTCTCTCCGCAAGTGACATCCGCATGAACAACGGCACGGTCGCTCTGCCTCCGGTGAACGAGACCCGGGGCGATCAGAGCAAGGCTGGGGCAGCTGCTGGCCAGCAGGGCGTGCAGAACGCAATCGGTGATCCAGGGCATGCAGAGAGCGCCAGCAGTAGCACCAAGGACTCCAGTTCGAGTGCCAAGGGAACGAGAGCGAGCGCCGCAATCAGTGAGGCGGACCAGGCCGCGGCCGCCGAAAGCGCAGAGCACATCGAATTGCCCAAAGACGGGCGATTCAATGTGGTCGTGGTGGGCTCTTCCCTTTCCGACCAGTACCCCGAAACTCTGCAGGTGTGGAGCGATCGCGTTGCTTACACGGCTTATCTGCACGTGGGAACGCCGAAAGCGTGGATTCTGCAGTATGCCCAGTTGCGCGAAGCGGACGCGTCGGCGGGTGGAACGGTGGCGCATCTCGAAGCGCCGTGGCCCTATGACATTCTCCGTCCCAACATGCTCGCGAAGGATCTGAACGCCGATGCCCTCATGGTGCACGGCGTCCTGAATGAGGCAGGCAAGCTTGTGAATCTGGCGATCGCCTATCCCGCGGGATACGTTCACGGCAGCTATGTGCTGCATGAGCTGCAGCAATGGCAATTTCGTCCCGCACAACAGCGCGGCAAACCAACCGCAGTTGAAGTCCTGCTCATCATTCCCGAAGAGAACGACTGAGGGGTCAGAGGCGATGCGGCGTGCTGGCATGATCGTCTCCGCTCAGCACACGTAGGGCGACGTCTGATCGCTTGATTCCGCGGGGGCTCCTGCGAATTCGAGACTGACACCGTCCGTGCCCCAGCTCGTCACGCGCATACGTACGGTAACAGGGCTTAGGGCGTTTCTAGAGGCTGCGCCGGCAGGGTGCAGATTCATGTTGATTTCCGCGCCAATGGGCCAGCGATCGTGGGTGACCAGATAGAGGCCGGTCGCGCTTAGATTGCGGATCGCGTGCAACGAGAGCTCGTCGACTTCGGTGACGGGAACTGCAGGCGACAGTGCAACCTGCCGGTTACGCTGTGCCGGAACGGTGACTACGGGCATGGAGATCGAACTCGTAGCATCGACGACGGCAGCTCGAACGGCGGGCTCTTCCGGCTGACTCGTGAACGAGTGGATGGAAGGAGTTGCGGCCGGCGACTGCACGCTCGTGCTTCGCTTCGGCTCGAAAAGCTTGCGCAGCTTGCGTTCCATCTCAGTGGGAACGCAGATCAGCAACTGGTTTCCTGCCTTTGTCTGCGAAGACGAAATGGTGTGTATGGGCAGGGCGAGCAGGCTTACTGCATCCTGGTGCTGCGGGATGATTCGAAGAGCAGGATGCGATTCGACAATGTGCACCACGCGCTGCGCGGCGTCGAGGTAAAGCAGATCGCGCGTATTGAACATCGTGAGTGCGTTCTGGGGCTGGTAGGGCTTGAACCACGAACCTTCATCCGCACGACGGCGGCCGATGTGGAACCGTTGCTTGAGGCGCGCGAAGGGCCCGTCGCCCAGCGTCGCTCCGAGGCTGAGGAAGCATTCGTTGGTCTGGTTGTACACACAGTAGTCTTGCCGCTGCATTTCTCCTCCTCCTTTCTTGAGCTTTGGTCACGGGCGAACCCGGGGTCTTTGCTGCAACTGCGCGCGGCGCAGGAAATTGGAACAGGTGCGGCGTGCGGGATGATGCGAATCAAAGTGCCTGTGCGTCATCCCATCACGCGGTTTGGAGTCTGCCGCGGAGCGAGGTTTCTTCCTCGCCACGCCAGAGACTTACTTAACGCGAGAGCGGCGGCGCTGAATGAGCAGCCCCAGCACGACGACGAACAGAACGCCAGCGACGATGCGAATGATGGTCGGTGAATCCATGTGTCGTTCTCCTTTCTCCTTATTGATTGAAAAGGTTCTTGAACTGTTCCTGAATCACGATGATGGCCGGTCCAATGGTCACGATGAACATGCAGGGGAAGATGAACAGAACAAGCGGGAAGATCAGCTTGATCGTCGTCTTTGCAGCCTGCTCTTCAACCTGTTGAATGCGCTGCGTGCGCATCGTGTCAGAGTGTGTACGAAGAGTCTTTGCAATGCTCGTGCCAAACTGTTCGGCTTGCACCATGGTCGAAACCAGATTGCGGACCAGATCTACATCGGTACGGTCGGCCATGTGCCGCCAGCAATCGGAACGCGGGCGCCCGGCGCGTTGCTCGAGCACGATCAGGTCCAGTTCGTCGGAAATGATGGGGTGCGTGCTCGCAAGCTCGGTGGTTGTGCGCGTCGTCGCCTGGTCCATACCGAGACCCGCTTCAAGACAGATGACGAGCAGGTCAAGCACGTCGGGCAGGCTGCGGCTGATCTCTTCCTGGCGCTTCTTGATCTTGCGGCCCAGCCAGAAATCCGGAGCCAGATAGCCGAGACCGAGACCACCGGCGTAGAAGATGAACGGACTATCTTTCGCGAACTCCGTGAATGACAGGAGAACGCAGAAAATCAGCGGGGTGATGGCCTTGCTGGCGTAGAAGTACTTCATCGCCGACTCCTTGCGGAATCCGGCGCGCACAAGGCGCTGCTGAATGACCGAGATCTCCGACTGCGATTTCGGGACGACCTTCTCGACCTTCTCGAGAACGACACCTAGCGACTCTCCGGCCTTTTCGATGGTGCCCGCGATACCGCTCCGCTGCGGGCGATCAAAGACCACCGCGGCAATGCGCTGCACCATTGCTTCGCGATAGAACAGCAGGAAGCCAAGGCTGCCGATCAGCAGAAACACCGAAAGAAATACGATTATGGCAAAAGACATGGTTCCTCTCTTAAACCTTCAGCCGGACGATCTTCTGAATGATCGCGCTGCCGATGACCAGCGAAACGCCTGCCCCGATGAGAAGCTTGATGCCGATCGGACGATGCCACAGCATGCTCTCGTTGTCAGGGTTGATAACCCAGAGACCGAAGCCGAGGGCGACGGGAAGGATCGTCAGCACCAGGCCCGTCAGGCGCCCCTGCGCGGTGTGCACCTTCACCTGCTTCTTAAGGCGGAAGCGTTCGCGCACCATGTGTGCGGTCTTCTCCAGAACTTCTGCGAGATTGCCGCCGCTTTCGCGCTGGATAATGATCGCGGTGATCGCCATCTTGAGATCCTGAAGCGGCACGCGCTTGACGAGGTTCTCGAGCGCGGTACGCATATCCAGACCGAAGTTCTGCTCGTCAAACGCCAGGCGAAATTCGCCCGCTAGCGGATCCTGGCACTCTCGGGTGACCAGGCCAAGAGCCGCGCTGAGGCTATGTCCGGCGCGCAAAGCGCTGCAAATGAGATCCAGCGCTTCGGGCAACTGTCCTTCAAATTTGCCAAAGCGCTGCACGCGCTTGAACCAGACGAACGCGAGCGGGAGCAAGCCGGTGGCTACGCCCACGCCAAGAGCTATAAGGAGAATGCCGGTCTTGAAGTTGACGATGTATGCGGGTACAGCAAACGCCACTGCGCACATCAGGACCAGTGCCCCGGGAGTCCATTTGAGGTCGGCCTGACGCAGCAGCATTGCTATGCGCGGGATCAGATCGAGCTGCTGCAGGAAGCGGTCGAGGAGCGGAATGTTGCTGCTGTTGTCGGCTTTGCGGAAGCTCAGCGGATCGTGCTTCTCGTCTCCGGAAGCCTTTCCGAGAGCATTATCCAGAACCTCAGCGACCTTCTCCTTTTTGCCGGCATTGTGAGCTCCGCTGGACCAGACCAGGATGGGAGCTGCGACAGCAAACACAGCAACAAAAATCAGTATGACCATCAACATTCGCTGTCTCCTTTCCTTAGTTCACTTCCAGGGATTTGTCGAATGTGTCGGAAGGCAGCAGAATGCCGGCGGTGCGAAGGCGCTCAATGAACCGCGGACGAATGCGCGATGGCTTGAAGGTGCCGAGCACCTTTCCATCCATTCCAATGCCGCGCTTCTCAAAGCTGAAGATCTCCTGCATCGTGATCACGTTCTCTTCCATCCCCGTGATCTCTGAAATGCTGGTGATCTTACGGGTGCCGTCGCTCATGCGGGTCACCTGCACGACGATGTCGATAGCTGAAGCGATCTGGGAGCGAACCGTCTTTTCAGTAAGCGTCAGGCCGCCCATGGCTACCATCGATTCGAGACGCATCAGGGCATCACGCGGGGTGTTGGCGTGAATGGTGGCCATCGACCCTTCGTGGCCGGTGTTCATGGCCTGGAGCATGTCGAACGCTTCTTCGCCGCGGACCTCGCCCAGGATGATGCGGTCGGGGCGCATACGCAGGCAGTTAATGAGCAGCTGCCGCTGGCGGATGGCTCCCTGCCCTTCCACGTTCGGCGGACGCGTTTCGAGCCGCACCAGATTCGGCAAAGCAATCTGCAGTTCGGCCGCGTCTTCGATGGTAATCACGCGCTCGCCGTGCGGGATGTTGCGCGACAGAATGTTGAGCAGCGTCGTCTTTCCGGCGCCGGTGCCTCCCGAGATGAGGATGGTCAACCGCGCACGCGCGGCTCCTTCCAGCACCATCATCATCTCGGCCGTGAGGCTCTTCAGTTCCACCAGACGGTTCGCGTTCACCGGGCCGCCACCCTGGCGGCGAATCGACATCGAAGGACCATCGAGGGCCAGAGGCGGAATGATCGCGTTGACGCGCGAGCCGTCAGGCAAGCGGGCGTCCACCATAGGCGAAGACTCGTCAACGCGACGGCCTACCCGGGAGACGATACGATCGATGATCTGTAGCAGGTGCGCGTCATCCCGGAAGCGCGCGGCGGCCTTGGTCATCTTGCCTTTGCGCTCGATGAAGATGACATCGCGGCTGTTGATCAGGATGTCGGAGACATCGGGATCACGAAGCAGGGTCTCAAGGGGGCCCAGGCCGAAGATCTCGTCCAGAAGATCCGACTGGATCCTCGACTGCTCTTCGAAGCTGAGCGGCACGCCCTGGCTGCGGATGATTTCATCGATCAGACCCGCGACTACCTTGCGGGCCTGCTGGGTGTCGACGCGCGAGAGCTTCTCCAGATCCAGCTTGGAGATCAGCAGCCGATGTATATCGGTTTTGTATTTCTCTAGGTCGAGGACATCAACTGGGGAACTCATGGATGCATACACCTCACAGCATGTTCACTAATTGCTTTTTTCTGTCGGGCTTTCCGGGCAGGTCGAAAGCAGCCCGGGCCATCTGGCGGATCACACGCGAGATTCCCGACTCACGTGTGACTATCGGGATCGCATTGTTTTGCATCGCGCTAACTGCGACGTAATCGTTGGGGATCTTCCACTTCGGCTTGCGTGTCAAAACCTTTTCGATGTGCTCTTCATTGATATCGAGAGACGAAGAGTCATACCGGTTAAGAACGATTTCGAACTTTGGGGCCTTTGATCCAAAGAAATCCGAAACCAGGCGGTTCGAATTGCGTAGTTCCGGAACGTTCACCTGGCATACCAGGTAAGTGGCGGCGATCGGATCGAAGAGTACCGTGCCGGTCAGGTCGAAGCGGGAACCCGAATCAACCACGACGCAGTCGAATTCCCGCCGCGCCACTTCGATGAGCCTGTCAACTGCTTCCGCCGTGTAGTGCACGGGCACTAGCTTGCCCGGCGCAGGCAGAATGCTGATGCCGGTCTCATGCTGCAGGGTGAGACGGCTCAGATAGTTCGCATCGAGGCGATGGTAGTTCTGCAGCGCATCCACGGTGGAATACAGGGGGGCCAGGCCCAGATTCACCACCGCGTCTCCCAACGGAATGTCGAGATCAATCAGCAGAACACTCTTGTCTGCCTCCTGGGCCGCGGCGATGGCGAAGTTCGTCGCGATGGTCGTTACACCTGAGCCACCCTTGGCGCCCCAAAAGACGCAAAGAATCCCAGTCGCCCTTTTCTCCGATTGGTGGTTTTCGCGGCGGGCTGAAGCACGCTCCAGAGCCTCCGTCATGCTCGACGACGGGATGGGCAGATCGAGGTACTCGCGCGCTCCAGCCCGCATGCAGCGAACCATCATGTCCTGATGCATGCCACTGGAGTAGACCATCACCGTGGCCTGGCAGGCCGCGCACACCTGCTCTACAACATTGAGCGCCGTTTCAGGATTGCCATCCAGATCCACGAGCACCACATCGGGGTGAAACTCGATGAGGCGGCCGATCTGGGGTTTTCTGGGATATTGCGACACCTGGTGTGGCTCTGAGCACAGCGGACCCTTGAGGGCGAAGACCACATCGCTGCGCCGACGATCGTCGGGACCAATGACTACAACAGACAGAAGACTTTCCCCGGCGGGCCCTTCGGTGCGCTCGCGTGCCGATTCGAAGATTTGATTCCCAGCGTTTTGCGACATCTTTCCTATGCGGGCCGGTAAGACCCGTCCTCTCCGCGAGCAACCCTGTCGTGCGAGCCCTAATGGGCGAAGAACGAAATCAAGGTTCCAATGGCGATCGCCGGAGCATACGGCATCTTTCGCGCCATCGGATTGGTCAATTTAAGATCGGGAGGAGTGATGGTCCCCCGCTTCTTCCAGCCCAGTAACAGGTCCCCCGACCCCTTCAACAAATCACCGGCAAATCCGCCGACAATCGCCCAGCCCAGCGCCATCACGCCGCCGGCCAAGCCGGTAATCACCAGCGCCAGCATGATCTGCCCGGGGCCGATCCAGGCTCCGATGCCGGCAAAAAGCTTCACATCCCCCATCCCCATGCCGCCCATGACAGCCAGAACGCCGAAGATCACCGCGCCGAGGGCGAATCCTTCCAGGCTCTGGACGACCCCATGCCAACCGTGAAACCAGGCCTGCACGCCAAATCCTGCGGCCATAAACGGGAACACCAGCCAGTTGGGAATACGCCGGCTGCGCAGATCTGTGAATGTGGCGATCGCCAGCGCGATTACCGTGGGCCACCAGGCGATCGAATGCATGCTCATTCAAATACCTACCGAATCCCCATGCAGACTACCGACAGCAGTCCCACTGCAATCGGCGACAGCACAAGCCAGTAAAGAAGGTTCCGAGTGTAGGAATTCTGGACGACCGGGATAGTCGCGGACGCGCCGGCCAGAATGCTGAGCGTTGGCCAAAGAAGGAAGTGCTGCATACCAATCTCTCCTTCAGGGATATCGAGTGCCCTACTAGCTGCAATTGCGATTCCAAAGCATCCGTGGGCCGTAAACCTTTTAGTACGATACGCTTGGCTGCCACCGTCCTCTCCAGGTGTCACCCGCTGTATACAAGTGAGAACAGCCGGGTAACGCCCAAACGACACAGGTTACTTTTTGGCCAGAACCATGATTCGAACGTGGGTGTACCTAAATGGATAATTCGTTGTATTTGCGGAAGGTAGATCTGCCGATAGGGTAATTACGACTTCCAAATCAGTACTTGAGGTGCTTCCAGTGATACGGGTTGGGCTGTTTTCACAAGACACCGCTTTGCAGTTGCTCTTGGCGTCCGCGACGGGTAAGGAATTTCAGTTCTTTCTTGGCCAGGACGAAGAGGAGATCCGGGAATTGCTCGAGGATCGTCCCTGCGACGTTGTGATTCTCGACATGAACTCGCACCAGGATGGCGTTCAGGACCGCATTGAGTGCGGCAAACGCCTGATGGCCGAAGGAATCACGCTTGTCATCCTGGCGGACGACAGCATGCGCGCCACGGCCAGCGACCTGGTTCGCCAGGGGGCCTATGGCTACCTGCGCCGTCCCCCGTCGATCCGCGAACTACGGGTGATGCTGCGCCGCGCCTATGAGAGCTCGCTCATCAAGCAGACGCCGGACGAGACTGAGCCCGCCGTGGCCGCGGCAGATAGCGAAGATGCGATGGTCGGCTCCAGTGACTCCATGCGGCAGGTTCACCACCTGGTCGGCTGCGTGGCCAATATCGATGCGTCGGTGCTGATCGTCGGCGAAAGCGGTACCGGTAAGGAACTCGTTGCCCGGGCGATTCATAACCGCGGATCTCGCGCTCGCAAGCCGTTCGTTGCTGTGTCTTGCGGAGCGATCCCCGAGACCCTCATTGAAGCCGAGCTGTTCGGGCACGAGAAAGGTGCCTTCACCGGAACGGTTGGCGCTCGCGAAGGTTTCTTTGAGCAAGCCGGCGACGGTACGCTCTTCCTCGACGAAATCGGGGAGCTCTCTCCTTATACGCAGGTCAAGCTGCTACGCGTGCTTCAGCAGCGCGAGTTCAGCCGTCTGGGCAGCAACAAGCTGATCCCGCTGCGCGCCCGTCTGGTCTTCGCTACGCACCGCGACCTCTCCCGCCTGGTTGCCGAAGGCAAATTCCGCCAGGACCTCTACTATCGCATCAACGTGATGAAGATCGAGACACCCTCGCTCGATGAACACTCCGAGGACATTCCGCAGATCGCCATGCATTTCCTGCACCGCTACTCGCAGAGATTCGGCAAGCATGTTGCCGGCATCGACAGCGGCGCCATGGCAGTCCTGCAGAACTACAACTGGCCCGGCAACGTGCGCGAATTGGAGAACGTAATCCAGCAGGCGGTCATCATGGCAGACAGCCGGCAGATTCGCACTGATCAGTTGCCTGCGCACCTGCGTGAAGAGGCTTCGTCGATGATGAGCGATGACTCGCTCCCCAGCGGCTCCTTCGAGCGGCAGTTACGCGACTACAAGATTCGCCTGGCAGAGAATGCCATCCGCGAAAACAACGGCAACAAGACAATGGCCGCCAGAAGCCTGAGCATCTCGCGCGCTTACCTGCACAGGCTGATCCGGTCCAACGAGCCGGAAGCGGCATTCCTCGCACCAGAAGCTCTTGAGGCGATGTCAGCCTCGAGATATAACTAGAACGCCGTACGGGCCATCCTCCCCCATTACATGACGGGCCATGTCATCCTCCCCCAGGGATCAACGTCATATAAGCTAAGCAACGTATAGTCGCTACAAAGCGGTCGATTCGTCCGCGTTCCCCGGATATCACAAGGAGACGATCCCTCGCATGCGCCCGCATGTTCTGACGCAATGGCTTCGGCTTGCCCACCTGTACCTCGGCCTTTTCACAGCGCCCGCAATCCTGTTCTTTGCGTTGACTGGCGCACTGCAAACGCTATCTTTGAACGACCGCTCCCCCGACGGCAACTACACACCGCCGCACTGGATCTCGGTTCTGGCGCAACTGCACAAGAAGCAATCGGTCCAGCTTCCGCAGCGGAGACCCTCCCCGCCCGAAGGCTCAGCAGCACCAAAGCCCCAGAAGACTGCGCTCGATGCGGGGAGGCCTGATGGACCACCGGCAGCACCGCAAGGTCAGCAGGCACCGCCGAAGCAGCCAGCGTTCCAGCCGCCGCGCAAGCCACTCGGCATGCAGATATTCTTCCTGCTGGTTTGCGTGAGCCTGTTCGTGTCCACCTTCTCAGGCGCGTGGATGGCGTGGAAATACCGCCGCAGCCGCATTGCTATCGGCGTAACGTTCCTCGCAGGAATCGTCATTCCACTGCTGCTGATCAAGTGGTAGTTCTGGCCTAATTCCGGATCTCCGCCAGCAGCCGCTCGACTTCAGCCTTCTCATCCGCTGTCAGCGGCAGCAGCGGCGAACGCGCGCGGCCGCCGTAGTAGCCGTTGAAATCACAGCCGTACTTGATGCCTGGAATGCCCAGCGCACCCGCGATCCGCTGACTAGGCCCCGCGATTCGTTTCTGCTTCTCTGCCGCGAGCGGTTTGTCGTGATCCTTCCAGGCGAGATAGATCTCCTGGCAGGCCTGCGGCGCGCAGGCGGCAAACCCAAGCACCGATCCATTTGCGCCCGCTTCAAGCGACTCAAGCAGCGAACTCGGCGAGCCGGTCAGCACCTGGAATCCGACTTCCTTGGTGCGCGTCTTGATCTGCGGGGCGGGCGGCGCAACAGCTACGGCGACACCTCCACCCAGTTCCGTTGCCGGCACGAATCCGCCGGCCGCCTCAGTCTTCGGCTTCATCATGCGTCCGGTTACGGCCTCGAACACTGTCGTTACGGGAACCGTCCGCTTGGGCGCGTTCTTCGTGGCTTCCACCAGCGCCTTGATGCGGTCCACGCTGCCTGTCGAATCCTTCGTTCCGATGATGTTCGGATGATGCGCCAGCTCCGCGATCACCTCTACTGGAAACGGGTACGGCACGAACTTGGGAATGTGGTACAGGATCACGGGAAGCGGCGAGCGATCGGCTACGCTGCGGTAGTAATGGAGCACGGCCGCAGTGGTCATCAGCGGCGCGTAGTAGGTGGGCGTCCGCACCAGCACGGCGTCGTATTCCGCCTCAGCGGCAGCCTCGGCCAGTTCTACCGTGGCCCGTACGCTTTCGCGGCCCACGCCGGCGATCAGAACCTTCTCCGGTGCAGTTGCTTCGGCCGCCACGCGGAGCACCTCGCGCGACTCAGCATCGGTCAGTTCGACCGCCTCGCCTGTCGACCCCAGCACCACCATGCCTGAAAGCAGGCTGCGCGAGTAGCGCGCCATGTTGTGCTCGATCTTGCGGAAATAAACGCGCTCGTCGGAGTAGAACGGCGTAGGGGCCGCGGCGAAAATTCCTTCCAGTAGCATAGGCATATTTTACCTTCCGCCGCTTTTGGCCGCAGAGTGCGGAAAGCGTACTGTGCGGGATCGGCAACCCTTACACAATGTGTGCATTGTGGTTTCGGCCCTCACCGTGTAGCGTAATAGGCAAATCCCCAGGACCGTGGCCGATCTACCCAGGCACAAGAATTGAGGAGTTGCTGCATGGATACAAAGTTAGTGATGAGCGATGAAGATGAAGCCAGCGATAAGCTCTCACGGCAGGCGCTCTCGTTCTTTCTGCATCTGGTAGTCGCGCTGGGCACCTGGGTCGGCCTGATGCTGGTTGGCTACGCTGTTCAGCCATCGGTGCCGCAGGCCTTCATCTTGTTACTCTCGCTGGTTGTCCCCGCGGGGGTCGGCTTCCTCTTTCTGCGCGCGAAGCCGGAACCGATGGCAGGGCACGTCTGGCTCGCTGGCGTCATCTGGATGATGATCGTATCCCTTTGGATCCTCGACATGCCCACCGGCCCCAACGCCTGCAACGACTGCAACGCAAGCGAGAAGCTCACCCGCGCCCTCTTCAGCTTTCCGCGCCCCAGCGGTCTCATCGACGACAACGGCCCGTTCCTCTGCACCTGGCCCGCAGCTGCGCTGATCGGTTACTCCATTGGCGCGCGTCTGGCCATGCGCCGCAAAGACTAAGCCGCAGGCTGCCGCTTCGATCGCGGCTCGCGCTGAAGCACAAATGGCCGCAACCCTCCTTCGGGCTGCGGCCGTTTGTTTGCTACGATGCCCAGTTACGCGCGCGCCTCATGCAGCTTCTGTAACGCGAACGCCGTGATCTGCCGACGCTGCATTGCAGCGATTCCCTCCGCAGCCGCCTGTGCCGCGGCGATCGTCGTAATCGTCGGAACCCGCGCCAGCACTGCTGCCCGCCGGATCGCCTTCTCATCGAAGAACGTGTCCTGCCCGCGCGGCGTGTTGATCACGAGCTGAATGCGCTCTCCCTTGATTAGGTCAACCACATTGGGACGGCCTTCCTTCACCTTGAACACCGTGTCGATCGCGAAGCCCAGTCCTGCCTGCAAAACACGCGCCGTGCCCTCCGTGGCGATCAGCTTGAACCCAAGCTCCACATAGCGCCGCGCAAGTTCCACCACCGCTGACTTGTCGTGGTCATTCACGCTGAAGAACACGGTGCCTTCCAGCGGCAGCAGCTGCCCGGCCGAAAGCTGAGCCTTCGCGAAGGCCTCGCCGAACGTCTCCGCCACTCCCATCACTTCACCGGTCGACTTCATCTCCGGCCCAAGCACCGTGTCGACGCCCGCAAACTTGTTCCACGGGAACACTGGCGACTTGACGTAGAAGTGATCGCCCACGTCCAGGTCCTTGCCGCTCGCCAATTGCTCAGGCAACAGCTCGGCCAGCGTGCGCCCGGTCATGAGCCGCGCCGCCACCTTCGCCAGCGGCACCCCTGTAGCCTTCGATACGTATGGCACAGTGCGCGAAGCCCGCGGGTTCACTTCGATGACATACACGTGATCCTGGTCGTTTGCATCGCGCTGGATGGCGAACTGGATGTTTACCAGGCCGATCACCTTGAGCGACAGAGCGAGCTTGCGCGTGTATTCCCGGATGGTGTTGAGAGTCTCTTCGCGAATGCTCACGGCCGGCAGCACGCAGCTCGAGTCGCCGGAGTGGATGCCCGCTTCCTCAATGTGCTGCATGATGCCCGCGATGATCACGTCTTTCGAATCGCAGAGTGCGTCAACATCGACCTCGACAGCGTTCTCCAGGAAGTGATCGACGAGTACCGGCCGCTCCTGCGAGTACTCAACCGCCGCGCGCATGTACGTCGCCACAGCAGCCGCGTCGTAGGCGATCACCATCGCGCGTCCGCCAAGCACGTAGCTGGGCCGCACCAGCACCGGGTAGCCGATACGGTCGCCCACGGCAAGAGCTTCTTCCACGCTGGTCGCCGTGCCGCCCGCTGGCTGCGGAATCTTCAGGTCTTCGAGCAGCTTGCCGAAACGCTTGCGGTCTTCCGCAAGATCGATCGACTCAGGCGACGTTCCGATGATCGGCACTCCGGCCGCGCGCAAACGCTGCGCCAGGTTCAGCGGCGTCTGCCCACCGTACTGCACAATGACGCCGATCTTCGCGCCACTGCTCGCCTCGTGGTTGTAGATAGCGAGCACGTCTTCCAGCACCAGCGGCTCGAAGTAGAGGCGGTCGCTGGTGTCGTAGTCCGTCGAAACCGTCTCAGGATTGCAGTTCACCATGATGGTCTCGTAACCGTCTTCCTTGAGCGCGAACGCCGCGTGGCAACAGCAGTAATCGAACTCAATTCCCTGCCCGATACGGTTCGGCCCCGAGCCGAGAATGATGATCTTGTCCTTGTCGGTCGGCGGCGCTTCGTCCTCTTCGTCATACGTCGAGTAGAGATACGGCGTCATCGATTCGAATTCGGCCGCGCACGTGTCCACGAGCTTGAAGACCGGCCGAATGTTTTTCGACTCGCGCAGCTCGCGCACACGCTTTGTTCCCTCGTGGCCTTCCAGCATCCACTCGGTGGCGATGCGCTCGTCGCTCAGGCCCATGCGCTTCAGCTTGCGAAGCTGCGTCTCATCGATGGCCTCCGGCGAGGTCTTTGCAATCTTCTGCTGCTCAAGGGTAATCTCGCGAATCTGGTGCAGGAACCACGGATCCATCCCCGTCAGCCGCGCAACTTCGCGCACGCTCATGCCGCGCTCGAATGCGAACCGGATGTAAGCCAGCCGCTCCGGCTTCGGGGTTACCAACATCTGCGTCAACCGCCGCGGCTCCAGCACAACTTCCTGGCCAGTCTTCTTGCCCGTCTCAAGCGCGCGCCAGGCCTTCATCAGCGATTCCTTGAACGTGCGGCCGATCGCCATCACTTCGCCCACCGACTTCATTTGCGGGCCCAGCGTGTCATCCGCGCCGGGAAACTTCTCGAACTGCCACTTGGGGATCTTCGTGACCACGTAATCAATCGTCGGCTCGAAGCAGGCAGGTGTCTTGCGTGTGATGTCGTTGGGAATCTCGTCGAGCGTATAGCCCACCGCGAGCTTTGCAGCGATCTTCGCAATCGGGAAGCCCGTGGCCTTCGACGCCAGCGCGGACGACCGCGACACGCGCGGATTCATCTCGATGACGGTCATGCGGCCATCGGCGGGATTCACCGCAAACTGCACGTTCGATCCGCCCGTCTCCACGCCGATCTCGCGCATCACGGCAATCGCAGCGTCGCGCATCTTCTGGTACTCGCGATCGGTCAGCGTCTGCGCCGGAGCAACGGTGATCGAATCGCCGGTGTGCACGCCCATCGGATCGAAGTTCTCAATCGAGCAGATGATGATGACGTTGTCTGCGAGATCGCGCATCACCTCGAGCTCGTACTCCTTCCAGCCCAGCACGCTCTCCTCGATGAGGCACTCGTGCACCGGCGAGAGGTCCAGCCCGCGCGCCAGAATCTCCATCAACTCTTCGCGGTTGTAAGCGATACCGCCGCCCGAGCCACCGAGCGTGAAGCTGGGCCGAATCAGCACCGGGAAACCAAGCTTACCGGCGAAGTCGAGCCCGTCGCGGAGATTGTTCACCAGCGCTGATTTCGACACATCGAGCCCGATGCGCAGCATCGCATCCTTGAAGAGCAGGCGGTCTTCGGCTTTTTTGATGGCCTCAAGCTTGGCGCCAATCAGCTCGACGTTGTACTTGTCGAGGATGCCTGCGTCAGAGAGATCGACGGCAAGGTTCAGCGCCGTCTGTCCGCCCACTGTCGGCAACAGCGCGAACTTGCCCGCGCCTGCGCCAAGCATGGCGGCTTCCTTGCGGATGATCTCCTCGACGTAGCCCACCGTCAGCGGCTCGATGTACGTGCGGTCGGCGAGTTCGGGGTCGGTCATGATGGTGGCGGGGTTGGAGTTCACCAGCACCACCTCATAGCCCTCGGCTTTGAGCGCCTTGCAGGCCTGCGTGCCCGAGTAGTCGAACTCGGCCGACTGGCCGATCACGATCGGACCGGAGCCGATCACGAGAATCTTCTGAATGTCATTTCTGCGTGGCATTGTTTCCCTGACTCAGTGTTTGTTCTTCTTCTTGATCGCCTTCTTGAACTCGCCCTCGCTGGTGAACACCGACGAGCACGCATCCTCACACGCCCCCGGCCCCACGATCACGTAGAGCCTCTTCCGCGCGATCGAGCTTGCAATCTGAAAATCGACGACGACGTCCTTCGCGGCCGGCGCATACTTGCTCGTCCGTGCAACGCGAAACGTGAACTGCCCATCGGCATGATCGAAGCGGAATGCGCCGCGATCGTCGGTATGCGTCGTGTAAACGGGCTTGCCGTCCTGGTTGAGCGTGACCTCTGCATGCGCCAGCGGCTTGCCCTGGGTGTTGACCACCAGGCCTTCTGCCTTGGCAATGTGCTCGGGCTTGTCGACTTCAACCTGTGCATACGAGACAACACAAGCCGCCACACACATCGCCGCACCCAAAAAACAGCGGAGCCAAAAGCCCCGCTGCCTTGAAATGCCGATACTCTCGCTCGCTGCGAAGGTCATCCCTTCCACTCCTCCATCATCTGGCGGAAATCGCGGAACAAGTAGTGCGAGTCGTGCGGACCCGGCGCAGCCTCTGGGTGATATTGCACGCTGAACAGCGGCAGGCTCTTGTGCCGCAGGCCTTCGAGCGTGTTGTCGTTGAGGTCCACGTGCGTCAGTTCCACTTCGTTCGCATTGACCGAATCAGGATCGACCGCGAAGTTGTGGTTGTGCGCCGTGATCTCCACCTTGCCTGTGACGTTGTTGCGCACCGGATGATTGCCACCGTGGTGCCCGAACTTGAGCTTGTAAGTCTTGCCGCCCAGCGCGAGGCCGCACAACTGGTGTCCGAGGCAGATGCCGAACACCGGCACGCGCCCCATCATCCCGCGGATAGCCTTCACCGCATAGTCCACCGGCTCCGGGTCTCCGGGACCATTGGAGAGAAACACGCCATTGGGCTTCAGCGCCAGCACATCCTCGGCTGAAGTCTGCGCCGGAACGACCGTGACCTTGCAGTTCTCGCGCGCCAGCATGCGCAGAATGTTCTGCTTGATGCCGAAGTCGTAAGCGACAACATGCAGCGGCGCCGCGTCAACCATCGACGGAAGCAGCGGATCGCCCGCCTGGTATCGCGGATCGTTCTCGTCGAAGTGGTAGATCGCCTTCGTCGAGACGACCTTGGCCAGGTCGGTCCCGTCCATCTTGCGGATTTTTCTGGCCTTCTGGACGAGCGCTTCGGCATCCGTCGAGAGCGTCGAGATCACGCCGCGCATTACGCCGTTATTGCGCAGGTGCCGCACCAGCGCGCGTGTATCGATCTCCGCCAGCACCGGAACCTGGAACCGTTCCATGTACTCGTCGGTGACCTGCTCCGAGCGCCAGTTCGAGCTGATGGGCGAGAACTCGCGCACAATCAGCCCTTCAATGAAGGGCTTCGAGGCCTCATTATCCGCCTGGTTTGTGCCGTAGTTCCCGATCTGCGGGTTTGTCAGAACGACTATTTGCCCGGCGTAGGAAGGATCAGTTGCGATTTCCTGATAACCGGTTAGGGAAGTATTGAAAACTACTTCTCCCTGGCATTCGCCGGGGTGCCCGTAGCCTTCGCCGCGGAAGATGCGCCCGTCTTCGAGCGCAAGGATCGCCTGCATCGCCTCTCCGAGGAGTGGATTCAATGAATTATACAGGTTCGCGCGCGGATTTTCTCGGGGGCGGTGTGCACGATTTGCCACAGTCTCTCCCGTTCGGGCGCTCAGCAACTTCCAACGGCGACAAAACCAGCGATTGCTAGAATCAGACGTCCGCTCGAAACCTGCTTGGGAGGCCTGCACACCATGCGAATTGCCGCAGCCGCAATCGTGGCCATCATCGCTGCAGTTGCACCGTCTGCGCCCACGGCTCGTCAGCAATTTGAAGACATGCAGGCGCGCATCAGAACCGCCATCAAGGCCGGCGATCAGCAATCGCGCATTGCCACGGATCAGGAATTACTGCGGTTCCTGCATGGCTCACCCGATGCCCTGCTGGCCCTGGCGCGCGCTTACGTCGCGGCTGGTGACGCCACGAACGCCGTGGCCACGCTCAATCGCATT
Organism: Occallatibacter riparius; assembly: GCF_025264625.1. NCBI lineage: Bacteria > Pseudomonadati > Acidobacteriota > Terriglobia > Terriglobales > Acidobacteriaceae > Occallatibacter > Occallatibacter riparius. Next base: position 5,193,553 of record NZ_CP093313.1, on the reverse strand, counting down.
GCCGATATGGGCCTGGCCGCAGACAACCTGATGAACGGCAGCGACAAGGCCTTCTCTTCACTACAGTCTCACCCTGAGTACAAAGGTGTTCTGGAGCGATTTCGCCAAAATCAGCAATCGGTCTCGCTCGGCGCAACGGCGATCACGCTTACTGATCCCGGCCTCCTCACTGAAGACATCGACTTCGACCCCTCGACGCACACGTTTCTCATCACCAGCGTGCTCGAGCACAAGATCATTCGCGCAGGGCTCGACGGGCGAATCACCGACTTTTCCTCTTCGCCTGACCGCTGGCCAATGCTGGCCATCAAATTGGACGCTCCCCGCAACCGTGTCTGGGCCACGGAGGTCGCGTTGGACGGCTTCACCTCCGCGCCAAAAGAAGCGTGGGGCCGCTCCGCCGTGCTGTGCTACGACCTCAAAAGCGGCAAGCTCCTGCGCCGCATCGAAGGGCCGCCGAAAACCGCTCTCGGCGACATGGTGCTCACCCCAGACGGCGAGCCAATCCTCAGCGACGGCCAGGGCGGAAAGCTTTACCGCCTGATTGGTGACAATCTCCGTCCGATCGAGAGCAACGAGTTCATCTCTCCGCAGACTCCAGCGCGGACACCCGGCGGCGACGCGATCCTTGTGCCCGACTACCTGCGCGGCATCGGGCTCCTCAACCTGAGCACCCAGCAAGTCTCGTGGCTCGACGGAAGCAAGATCGCGCTCAACGGCGTAGACGGCCTCTATCTGCACGGCCGCTCGCTGATCCTGACGCAGAACGGAACCTCGCCGCAGCGCGTGCTTCGGCTGGAACTCGACGCTTCCCTTACCCGCATCACAAACAGCAAGGTGATTGACCAATCGCCTGCTCAAACCGACCCCACCCACGGAGTCGTGGTTGGCAACGACTTCTACTACATCGCAAACTCTGGCTGGGGCCAGCTCGACGATCACGGCGATGTCAAACCAGGCTCTCGGCTCACGTCCGCCAGAATCATGCATTACAGCCTCAAATGAAGTTCGCCATCCGCATTCCCACCGGCTCTATACTTCTGACAATGCCCAACAGGAAGCGCCTCTGGTGCCCCGCCCGTCTTGTCGCGCTCTTAATCTTTGCCGCCGCGCTGGTGCCCGCTCACGCGCAGGATCAGCCCACTTTCCGCTCGGAAACCCACCTCATCGACTTCACCTTCAGCGTGCGCAAAGCGGATGGCACCCTTGTCAAGAGCCTCACGCGCGACGACTTTCAGATCACCGAAGACGGCGTCCCTCAAAAGATCGCCTTCTTCGGCAAAGAGACGGACCTGCCTCTCACGCTCGGCCTCATCGTCGACGCCAGCGACAGCCAGAGCAAGTTCATCAAGCGTCACTACAAGGACATCGAGAAGTTCCTCAAAACCGTGATGGGCCCGAATGATCAGGCGTTCACACTCTGCTTCGGCAATCACCTTCGCCTGACCAACGACAGCAGTTCGTCCGTCGGCGACATCATGGATGGTCTCAACCGCTTCGATCACGGCGATCGCAACTTCCCTGAGCTGGCGCCCGATGATAAGCGTGAAGGCGGCACCGCTCTCTATGACGCGATCTATTACGGTGTCAGGCAAAAGCTCTCGCAGGCCCAGGGCCGGCGCCGCGCCTTAATTCTGTTCACCGACGGCGAAGAGAACTCAAGCGCTCACGATCTACTGGAAGCAATCGGCATCGCTCAGGATTCAGACACGCTGATCTACGCGATTCGCTACACCGAGTCGGAGAAACACGGCCTGACCGCCCACTCCCGCCAGGGAATAGCGGCCCTCCATCATTTGTCGGCTGAAACAGGAGGAACCGACTTCGACGCCCTGCACGTGGACATGCCCAAAGCGTTCGAGCAGATCAGCGAAGAGTTACGTTCGCTCTACTCCATCGCTTACCACTCCACACATCACAAGCGCGACGGAACCTTCCACAAGGTTGTGATTTCGACTGAAGAGTCGAGCTATAACGTGCGCGCGCGGACCGGCTATTACGCGCGATAGCCGCAGCTAATTCACCACGCCCGCATCCTTGGTAGGCCAGTACACAAGCACGGCCTTGCCGTAGATGAGGTCCCGATCCACAGGGCCGAATTCCCTGCTGTCCGACGAGATGCAGCGGTGGTCGCCCATCATGAAGTACTCGTCCTCGGGAATCACCATCTCGGGCATCGACTTCATGTCGCGGAACTCATCCGGCAAATACGGCTCCGGCAAATGCTTGTCGTTGAGGTAGACCTCGCCGCGATCGATCCGCAGCCTATCGCCCGGCACTGCGATCACGCGCTTAATGTAGCTCTTCTCCGGGTCGCGTGGATAGTGAAACACCACCACGTCGCCGCGATGAATGTCTTCGAAATGATAGACAAATTTGTTGATGAACAGCCGGTCGCGGTCTTCCAGCCGCGGCAGCATGCTGGTGCCTTCCACCTTTACCGGCTGGTAGAGAAACAGGACCATCAGCACCGAAGCGGCAATCGCAATCAAGATATCGCGCAGCCACAGAGTCAGACCATTGGTGCGTGCCGGCTCCGCGGGCGCAACAACTGGCGCAGGGGCAGCGGTCTGGGTTTGGTCCGGAGAAGTCGTGCAATTTGGAGAGAGGTTTTCGTCTTCTGGCAACATGGTTCTTTAATTCCAGCTTACCCGCAATGTTCTCTCTCTTGCTTGCGCATAAGCACCATTCCTCAAAAAATCACTCGCAGCCCAGCCCGCCCGGCGGGCACAGCACGTGCGCTTTCGGCTTCTCCATCGGCTTCGGCTGGTCCGCCGCCGGAACAAGCGCCGGGAACCCTGTCGCCGCCGACAAGTTCTCCTCTTCCAGCATCAGCGGACGCTGCAACACCATCTCCACCTGCGAGCCGGCCTGCAGGTCGACATCGGCGCCGCGCGTGAACAGCGCCACGATTCCCGCCGCCGCGAGCCCCCCGGCCATGCCGCCCAGCGTGCCCTCAACTGGATGTCCGCTCACCCCGCCGCCGATGGCCCCGCCCGTGGTCCCAGCCGGAATCGTTATCGCAGCGACCTTGCCCATGTTCCGCGCCTTGTCGCCTTCCTCTTCAATAGTGCCTTCGCCATTGCCCTTCACATGTTGCTTGTTGGCGCCGGGCAGACTGTTCACCAGCCCCGGAATCTCCACTACGGTGCCGTTGGGGAAGATCATCGACGTGAAGTGCATGTCGAGCAACGCATGGCCTTTAACATGTCCCGCGCGCGCCACGTGGTCCACCATGCCCTGCACGTAAACGCCTGCCGGAATCAGCACATGATTGCCCACCACGACTGGGAACGTCGAGGCAAGGTAAACGCCGTCGCCAGGCTTCGCGCTCTTCGTATTCACTGAGCTGCGCAACTGCAGCAGCACCTTGGTCCCTGCCGGAACCACGAATGTCTTCTTAGCCGGAACACCGGCGGCCGGATCAGCCGACGCAACTGCCGGCGCTGCAGCAGGCTGGGCATCCGAGCTCGCGGCCTGAGCCGGTTGCCCCGCCGCAGCTGGCTGAGGAACGGGCTGCACAAACTCAGGATCCTGGCCCCAAGCCGCGCACGACCCCACCACCAGGGCGGCTACCACCACCATCCACGGCCGAAAAGCCATACCTGCTCTCCTCTGCTGCAATCGGATCCCCACTGCGCCCATCCTCATAGACGGACTATTCGACACCAAGGATAGCCCGAAATTCTCCGGCGGTAATCAAATTCAAGCGGCACATCACATCCGTCGCGCCCCGATTCGCGGTACGATGACGAATCATGACGTCCGAGACCGCTGTACCCATCGCCGAGTCTGCCGCCGAATCCACCCGGTTTGCTGCCAAGAGCGCGTTTGGAGCAGCCGGCACGTTTGCCGCAGCCCATAAGGTGCTTGAGGATGCGATCACAGCGCGCGCCTTTCCCGGCTGCGCCTTCGGCGTCCTCGCCGGCGGCCGCATCGTCGACCACGGCGCGCTCGGTCGCTTCATCTATGAGGCAGATAGCCCCGCGGTCCTGCCCAACACAGTCTTCGACGTCGCCAGCCTCACCAAAGTCGCGGCCACCACCGCCGCGGCCATGCTGCTCAATCAGCGCGGCCTGCTCGATCCCGCCACCCTTGTCGGCGATCTGCTGCCCGGCTTCATCGTCGGCCACGGCCACGAACCCATTGCTCGCCAAGTCACCCTGCGCCACCTCCTCGCGCACAACTCCGGTCTGCCCGCTTACGTTGACTTCTTCCGCACCCACTCCACCCCCGCCCGGCTCTTCCGCGCCTGCCTCGAACTGCCGCTTGAAGCCGCGCCCGGCACGCGCGCAGAATACTCCGACCCCGGCTTCATCCTCCTCGGCAAAGCCCTCGAGGTCATCGCTGGCGAGTACCTCCCGCAGTTCGTTCACCGCGAGATCTTCGATCCGCTGGGCATGAACTCCAGCGCCTTCTGCCCGCGTCTCTCGGCGCGCCACGCCATCGCGCCCACTGAGATCGACAACAGCCTTCGCTTCCGCACCATTCAGGGTGAAGTGCAGGATGAGAACGCGTTCATCCTCCACGGTGCCGCGGGCCACGCAGGCCTGTTCTCCAACGTCTCTGACCTGCTGCGTCTCGCCGCCGAGATTCTCGCGGGCTCCGGCCACCCCTCGATCGCGCAGCCCGCCCGGCTCTTCGAACGCACCACCATTGAGCGTTTCGCCCAGCGGCAGGAGCCCACCGGCAGCAGCCGCGCCCTCGGCTGGGACACTCCCAGCGAAAACTCCTCGTCCGGCCGGCACTTCTCACCACATTCCATCGGCCATCTCGGCTTTAGTGGATGCTCGCTTTGGATCGATCTCGACGCCGGTATCGCCGTGGTTCTGCTGACCAACCGTACCTGGCCCGACCGCGCCAACCAGGCCATCCGTCAGGTCCGCCCCGCCTTCCACGATGCCATCCGCGAGGCACTTTAGCCACACATCTGTCCGCTAAGTGACCCAGAGCAACTGCCGCCCACTGGCTTGCGCGGAATTATGTCGTATCCGTCACGCCAGAACTCGCCTACTTAATCGATTCAGCGCTCCCGCCCTGCTCCTGACCCGTTTGGGCTATGCGAATCCTATTTCCCTTGATCTCAGTTCAAGCTACAATCTAAATAAGGACCAGCCTGATGTTAACTACTTCTCCGATGCAAGCGAACGCCGGGCCGAACGGGAAAGAGCCAAGCAAAAAAGACACGGCGACCTTGCTTCAGCACCTGACCACTGAGAGCCAAAACGAAGCCTCTCAGGGATTTGACACTAAATCCGCCCTCGAAATTGCCCGCATCATCAACCATGAAGACTCCAAGGTTGCTGCCGCGGTCAAGAAGGCGCTTCCCGAAATCGCTCAGGTCATCGACCAGGTCGCCCGCTCCCTCCGCGACGGCGGCCGTCTGATTTATATAGGCGCAGGATCCAGCGGCCGCATCGCCGCCCTCGACGCCTCTGAGTGTCCCCCCACCTACTCCACTGCCCCAGGCCAGGTCCAGTACATCATGGCCGGCGGTCCCAAGGCCCTCGCCTCTGCCGTTGAAGTCAATGAGGACTCCGAGGAACTCGGCCAGCGCGACATCGCCCGCCGCCGCCCCACCCGCAAAGACGTCGTCATCGGGCTCAGCGCTTCCGGCCGCACCCCTTACGTTGTCGCCGCCACCGCTTATGCCCGAGCCCGCGGAGCCTACGCAGCCGCCGTCACCTGCAATCAAGGCACGCCGCTGGCTGAAGTCTCCGACATCGCCATCGTCGCTGAAGTCGGCGCAGAAGTCGTCTCGGGTTCCACCCGCATGAAGGCCGCCAGCGCCCAGAAGATGATCCTCAACATGATCACCACCGGCGCCATGACTCGCATGGGCTATGTGTACGAGAACCTCATGGTCAACGTGCACATGCAGAACTCCAAGCTGGTCGAGCGCGGCATCCGCATTCTCATGAAGGCCTGCAACATTGATCGCACCACCGCCGTCGACACCATCAAGTCCGCCGGCCGCAGCGTGCCCGTTGCCCTGGTGATGCTCAAGGCCAAAGTGGACAAGCCCGAAGCGGTACGCCGCCTCGCCAAGTCCGACGGGAACGTCCGCCTCGCAATCGAAGACAACATCGCCGAGTTCTAACCTTCCTCACCCTTGGTTTCCTTGGTTCTCAAAGAAAGGCGCGGCCAAAAGCCGCGCTTTTCGCGTTTCTCCGGCTACCCCACGCGGTGTCATCCCGACAGTCCGCGCGTCGTCTTCAGCGGACAGAGGGATCCGCAGTTGCATTTGGCCTATTTGGCTCGGCGCCGGCCTGCTGCTTCCGGGGAACCCGCAACTCACGTCTGCCGTACAATGATCCCGTGCGCAAGCCCGAAGGCCATTTACGAACCGCAGCAGAGACATGCTTCTGCCTGCTCGTGTTCTGCCTTCCCTACTGGCATTCGCTGCTCATGGCCGGGATCACCGGCTCGCTCTCCTTCCTCTGCCTCACTATCCTGCTAGCGTTTGTGGTTGGACAAGCACCACAGGCCACCGCCGCATTCGCCGCATGCCTGAGAGCTCTTCCCTTCTCATGGATGGCCCCGGCCCCGTCCGTACAGCGCACCTGGCCTGTCGTTCCTCTCGCCTTGCCGCTGTCAGGGCCCGCTCTTGTCCCCTCCTTCCAGCGCCCGCCTCCTCTCTTTTCGTGATTTCAGTTCACTGAAGCCGTACCGCGCCACATCCGTGGCCGTGCATTCGTCTTGCTTTGACTGAAACTGGGCCTCTCGCCCGGAAGGAAAGGTGCATCTTGGTCTCGCAACCCGACTTCGGCTGGCTGCGCTTTCTCGCCACGCCGCTCTATCTTGCTCTACGGCTCATCTACAGCCACGCCATAGCCAATTGGGGCTGGGCAATCATCCTCCTCACTGTCGCCTTCAATCTCGTCTTGCTCTGGCCGCGGCTCCTCGCAGTGAAGTCTTCCCTCAAAGTGATGCGCGTTCAACCCAAGCTCGACGCCATTCGCAAGCAATACGCCGGTCTTAAGCTGAACGATCCCAGGCGCGCCGAGATGAACGCGGAGATGACGGCCATCTACAAAGCCGAAGGCGCAAACATGTACGGCGGCTGCCTTCCCGCCCTTCTGCAAATGCCTCTGCTGTTTGCCTGCTACCGCGTGCTGCAGCACGCCCCCGAGTTGCGGCACGCTGCATGGCTGTGGCTGCCCGATCTTGCCGCACCGGACCCTCTGCACATCCTGCCGCTCGTGATTATCGCCAGCATGTTTCTCACTCAATGGATCACCCCTATGCCCGGTGCCGATCCATCGCAGCGGCGAATCCTCGCCGTCGTCATGCCGCTGATCATGGGGTTCACCCTGTGGCACTACGCCTCCGGCCTCTCGCTTTACTGGGCCACCGGCAACCTCATCGGACTTGCATTCCAACTCGCCGTCAATCGCAGCCCCATCGGAAAACAGATGCGCGCAATTCAGCGGGCCAGAGAGAAGCCGTAATAGCCCTCTTGTCCCTTTGTCCCCGTCCTTTACACTTTCCCCAGAGCGGATACCATGCCAACCCAGCACGAAGAAGACATCTACTGGATGCAGCGCGCCCTCGAGCTTGCCCGCCGCGGCATCGGCATCACCTCACCCAATCCCGCCGTCGGCTGCGTCATCCTCGACTGCGCCGGACAAGTCATCGGCGAGGGATGGCATGAGTACGATCTGCTCGACCACGCCGAAGTCGCCGCCCTCAAAGTCGCGCAGCAGCACGCCTCCGCGCGCCTCAAGGGCGGCACAGCCTACGTCACGCTCGAGCCCTGCAATCACACCGGCCGCACCGGCCCCTGCACCCAGGCGCTCATCGCCGCGGGCGTCAAACGCGTAGTCGCCGCCACCGGCGACCCCAACCCCAACGTCTCCGGCCACGGCATGGAAGCACTGCATGCAGCGGGGCTCGAAACCGTACTCGGCGTCTGCGAGAACGAAGCCCGTCGCATCAACGAGGGCTTCGCCCGCTGGATCCAGCACAAGCGCCCCTTCGTCCTGATGAAGGTGGCCATGACCCTCGACGGCCGCATCGCCCCGCCGCCTGGACAACATTCGGCCCGTGAGCCCTACTGGATCACCAGCGAAGCCGCCCGCGCCGCCGTGCAGCCGCTCCGCTGGCAGGCCGACGCCGTCGTGGTCGGCGTCGACACCGTGCTGGCTGACGACCCGCACCTCACCGACCGCAGCGGCCTCCGCCGCCGCCGGCCGCTCCTGCGCGTCATCCTCGACTCAGCCCTGCGCATGCCGCTCGATTGCAAGCTCGTCCGCACCGCCGACTTCGACGTCATCCTCTTCACCGTCTCCAAAGACGACAAGAAGATTACCGAGCTTACCCGCCGCGGTGTCCGCGTCGAAGTACTACCTGCCGAGGCTGGCCGCGTCCCGTTACCCGCCGCACTTGACATGCTGGGCTCCGAAGGAATCCTCAACCTGCTCACCGAAACAGGCACGCGCCTCAACACTGCGCTGCTCGCCGGCGGCCTCGTCGATCGCGTTCACATCTTCGTCAGCCCGCAGATCATGGGCTCCGACGCCGTCCCCGCCTTCAAGGCTCTAGCCCATCCCATTCAGATGGGAACGGTAGAAGTCGAGCGCTACGAGAACGACCTCGGCATCTGCTCTCTTTTGCGCGATCCATGGCGGGTGGACCCCGAGGCGATCAAATAAGTGTGCTATAAGTCCCCAGTAACATTCCTGTAACGTTACTAGGTATACGTTACTCCCGGACTTACGGCCACTGCCTCGTGGCCATTGCTGAAAACCGCAACATCTTCATTCCGCCTAACCCAACCAAAAAGCAGAGTCACGCCATCCAAATCAATCGGGGGCTCTGGGTTTCAATGCCTACAATCAGATCTATTTACAGCTTCTGCTGTCTTGCAGTTGTGTGCCTGGTTTGCGCTTGTTCTTCCACCAACAGGGTATCTACACAAAATTATCTCCTGGTTATTCAACCTACCGGTAATGGAACCATCACCAGTACGCCATCTGGCATTAACTGCGGTCAGACATGTTCCGCAGTCTATCCGGCCGGAACCAACATCTCGCTCACCGCAACCGCAGCATCGGGCATGACCTTTTCCGGATGGGGCGGCGCCTGCAGCGGCACAGCATCGTGCAATATCAGCCTCTCCGGCGACACCTCGGTCTCGGCAACGTTCAGCACTGCCACTGTCCCGCCGGCGCAGCTCACTGTCGCATTGGCTGGCGCTGGCACGGGCACCGTCACCAGCAATCCTTCCGGAATCAACTGCGGGTCGACGTGCTCCGCAAGCTTTCCCACTGGAACATCGGTCACGCTGACAGCCACGGCCGCTGCCGGCTCAACCTTCGCCGGATGGTCCGGGGCCTGCACTGGCAGCGACACGTGCACCGTCGCGCTCGAGTCTGCAGCTTCGGTCACCGCCACCTTCAATACCGCGACCGTGCCGCCGGTTCAGCTCACGGTGCAGGATGCGGGAACAGGAACAGGCACGGTCACGAGCAATCCGTCAGGAATTAACTGCGGGTCAACGTGCTCCGCAACCTTCTCCAGCGGAACTTCGATCACGCTCACGGCCACGGCAGCGGCAGGCTCTACCTTCGCCGGTTGGTCAGGCGCCTGCACCGGCACAGACACCTGCACCGTAGCGCTCTCGTCTGCAACCTCGGTCACCGCCACCTTCAATACATCCACAGTGCCGCCGGTTCAGCTCACGGTGCAGGATGCTGGAACAGGCACGGGTGCCGTCACCAGCAATCCGTCGGGAATCAACTGCGGATTAACCTGCTCCGCAAGCTTCCCGAGCGGAACATCCGTCACGCTGACGGCTACTGCAGCCAGCGGCTCGACCTTCGCCGGGTGGTCGGGCGCATGTTCCGGAACGGGCGCCTGCACCGTCGTCCTCTCGTCTGCAACGTCGGTCACCGCCACCTTCAATACGGCAACTGGACCGCCGGTCCAGCTCACGGTGCAGAACTCCGGCACAGGCACCGGAACGGTCACCAGCACTCCCCCGGGGATCAATTGCGGATCAACCTGCTCCGCAAGCTTCCCGAGCGGAACATCCGTCACGCTGACCGCTGCTGCAGCCAGCGGCTCTACTTTCGCCGGATGGTCGGGCGCATGTTCCGGAACATCCACCTGCTCATTGACCCTCACCGCCAACACCACCGTTACAGCCAGCTTCACCGCAGTTCCGCCGCCCACCTATCAACTCACGGTTCAGGACGCGGGCAGTGGCTCCGGCACCATCACCAGTGCTCCATCCGGTATCAATTGCGGTTCAACCTGCACTGCCACCTTCAACAGCGGAACCGCGGTCACGCTGACCGCCTCCGCCGGCACCGGCTCATCGTTTGGCGGATGGACCGGCGCCTGCTCCGGCAGCGGAAACTGTACCGTCACCATCGACGCCGACACCACCGTCGGCGCCACCTTCAACATCAGCAGCAACAGCAACGGAATCGACGTAATCAACCACATCGTTCTGGTCACGCAGGAGAACCGCTCCCTCGATAACTATCTCGGCGCGCTGCGGCAGTACTGGCGCGACAACGGCTACGCCGACATATCCTTCGACGGATTGGCTCAGTTCAATCCAACGACCGGTGAAGCGCCGCTTGAGGGACCAGCGCCGTCCGTGCCCGGCTGCAATCCGAACAACCCTCCACCGGCCGATTGCAGCTTTGACCCCACGCATCCCATCACGTCGTTTCATCTCAAGACCATGTGCACTGAGAACACCAGCCCGAGCTGGAATGAGGCCCACGTCGACTGGAGCTACGAAGACCAGGTCGGCAGATACCCGGCAACGAACGATGGCTTCGGATGGGTCACCGGTCACGACTCGCGCGCCGAAGGCTTCTACGATACCGACGGCATTCGGGTCATGGGATACTACGATGCCGGCGATCTCAACTTCCTCTACTTCATGGCCTCGAACTTCTCCACGTCCGACCGCTGGTTCCATCCAGTCATGTCGCGCACCAATATCAACCGCGAGTACATGATCGCCGCCACCTCCCAGGGATACGCGTATCCGAACGGAACCAACAGCCGCGATCAGGCGCTGCTGACGGCAAAAACAATCTACCAGGAACTGACCGATGCCGGAGTGAGTTGGAAGATCTATGTCAATCCGCAGAACAGCAAATGCTCGCAGCCCTATCAGGCTTCATGCCTCATGACGCTGAGCTATCTGCAGAACTTCAGCTACTCGCAGACGGTAATCTCGCAATATCCGCAAAACATCGCACCGATTTCGCAGTACTACACCGATCTGCAGAACAACACGCTCCCTCAGGTCGTGGTGCTCGAGCCGGCGTCCATGGATGGAGACGACGAACACGGTTCAGACTCGGACTCCATGCCCACCAACATCCAGCGAGGCGAGGCCTACGCCGAGTCGCTCATCAACGCCCTCATGACCAGCTCGGCTTGGAACAGTTCGGCGCTCTTCATGACCTACGACGAGAACGGTGGCCTCTACGACCACGTTCCCCCGCAACCTGCGGTAAGCCCCGATGGCATCAAGCCCGTCGACCTGCAGCCGGGCGATGTCTGCACCAAGGTCAGCGGCCCCACCTGCGACTTCACCTATACCGGCTACCGGGTGCCGCTGGTCGTCATCTCCCCGTTCGCGAAGAAGCACTACGTTTCGCATACGGTTGCTGACTACACCGCAATGCTCAAGTTCATTGAGACTCGCTTCAACCTCGCTCCACTCACGAAGCGCGATGCGGCGCAAATGGACATGACCGAATTCTTCGACTTCAACAATCCATCGTGGATGACTCCCCCTACGCCGCCCGCCCAGAAGACTAACGGGGCCTGCTACCTGGACCACCTGCCGTAGCGCCGGAGTTCTCTCCTACTGCTCGAAATTGGGGCCGATCGCCAGCCAGTCGGATCGGCCCCATATTTCCTACACCCATTCCATGTTTTCTCTATTCCTCGCCGTCCTCGACCTGGGCTTCTGCTCACTCCTCCGCGCTCCATGGGAGAGGTTGTAGCACCGGTTCCCAGAGCCGCCCTCTGCACACCCGCTCTACAATGCTCCATGAATACCGAGACCGCCCTCCTGCCGTGGTTCGTCATCTCGATCGAGTGCAGTATGACCTTTTGCCCGGTTCGGCGACTCTAATCTCCTGAATGACACCCCGCATCGGCACCGCCGGTTGGACCCTCCCCGCAAAACCCAGCGCAGAAGGCTCGCACCTGCACCACTATGCCCAGACCCTCAACTGCGTCGAAATCAACACTACCTTCTATCGCCCGCACCGCCCCGCCACCTTCGCTCGGTGGGCAGCCGAAACACCGCCGGATTTCCGCTTCTCCGTCAAAGCACCAAAAACGATCACCCACGAAGCCAAACTGCGCGATCCCGAACCGCTGCTCCGCGCCTTCCTCGATCAAATCGGTCCCATACGCCCGAAGCTCGGCCCCATCCTCTTCCAACTCCCGCCGTCGCTCGCATTGGATTCGGCCCTGGCCGCCGACTTCCTCGCAACCGTGCGCGAACTGTACCCCGGAGATGTCGCTCTCGAACCCCGTCACGCCACCTGGTTCTCCGCCGAATCAGATACCCTGCTGCGCCTGCAGGCCATCGCCCGTGTCGCCGCCGATCCCGCCAAAGCTTCCGAGCACGCCTTCGATCCCGGAGGCGACCCCAACCTTGCCTACTACCGCCTGCACGGCTCGCCCCGCACTTATTACTCCAGCTACGACGACGCGTTTCTCTCGACACTTGCCGCTCGCATCGCTCCCCACCGAAACGCCTGGGTCATCTTCGACAACACCGCCCACGGCCACGCCTACCCCAACGCCCTCCGCCTCCAGCAAAACCTACAGGGCTTTCAGCGACCCTGATCCGGCCGCTCTGCCCCTTTCGTCACATCTTCTTTGCTCCCCTGTCTCGATTTCCCTCTTTCCCTATCCCCTGTTCTTCCTGCACAATGAATCAACTCCCCGCACCAGGACTTCCCCTTCGAGGAAAAACATGGCCACGCAAGCACCCCCTATCTCGCTTACTGTCGAGACTGAACGTAAACCCGAATGCATCATCGTCCACCTTCGTGGCCGCCTGGTCTCCGGTGTCTGCAGCTTCCTCTACAACAAGGTCCACTGCCTTATCCCCGACACCAAACACATCATCCTCGACTTCACCGAGCTCGAGTGGGTCGACAGCATGGGCCTTGGCACGCTCGTCCGCCTCTACGTCGCCTCAAAGTCGGCCGGCGTTAAGCTCCAGCTCATCAATCTCGGCCCCAAGGTTAAGGAGCTCCTAGGCCTCACCAATCTCCTGGGCATCTTCGCCGAAATGGGCGAGAAGGGCTTCACGCACTTTTGAGGGGCAGTGGTTAGTGATGAGTGATCAGTGATGGAGTCCCAAGCACTCATCACTAACCACTAACCACTAAAATAGAGCCATGTTCACCGGCATCGTCGAGCAGACAGGCACCCTCATCAGCCTTGAGAACCGCGGCGGCGTCAGCCGCATCACCGTCGAAGCCCCGGGCCTGGCCGCCCGCCTCCGTGAAGGCGATTCGCTGGCCGTCTCCGGCGTCTGCCTCACCGCCCTCGACGTCGACCCCGTCTACTTCCACGCCGACCTCGCTCACGAAACCTTGGACAAAACCTCGCTCGGTGCGCTCCAGCCAGGCTCCAAGGTGAATCTCGAACTGCCCACCGCCGCCGGAAGTCCTCTCGGCGGCCACGTCGTCCAAGGCCACGTCGACGGCACCGGCTCCATCACCGCCCTCGATCCCATCGTCTCCCGCGACGACCCTGCCTTCGACATCCAGACCACCGACTGGACCCTTAAAGTTTCAGTTCCGGAAAACATTCGCAAGTGGATGGTTTCAAAGGGATCTGTAGCCATCGAAGGCATCTCCCTTACCATCGCCGGAGTGAACGAAGACGGCTCCGAGATCTCCATCGCCATCCTACCCCTCACCTATTGGCGGACCAACCTCCACTCCCTCGCGATTGGCGCCCCGGTAAACCTCGAAGCCGACGTCCTCGTTAAGCTCGCCTGGCAGCAGCTTCAGGACCAGCAAAAGCCCGCCTTCGACCTCACCGAATCCTGGCTCGTCGCCAACGGCTACTAGGCTCTGAATCCCGCATCGAACCTGTGCGGAACGTCGAACTTCCTCAGCGAACGCTCCGCCCCTCCCCCGCGTCTATAGTGCTGTAAGCACTGTTACCCTTGAAACTGAGGAACTTGTAGAGGATACGGCCGGCTTTTCAGTCCCTCCGGCCACCGGAACCGCATGGCAGAGTTCGTCATCAGGCTGGCCGATGAACGCGGCCGCGTATCGGAGCAGGTGCAGACCGCCGCATCTGCCGAGGAGTTGCGTTTGCGCTTCTCCCACGCCGGCTATCACGTCTTTTCCGTCAAGGCCCGTGGCGGCCGCGGCCTCTTCTCCAAGCGCAAGGTCAAGCTCGAGCCATTCCTGATCTTCAACCAGCAATTCCTCACGCTCATCCGCGCCGGCCTGCCCATCCTGGGCTCGCTCCAGATGCTCGGCAAGATCCAGAAGAACGCCCACTTCGCCGGCCAGCTTGAAGACGTCTCCAACCGCGTCAAAACCGGTGAAGCCCTCTCCGGCGCCTTCGAAGCGCAGAGCGGATTCCCGCTCATGTACACCACCACCCTGCTTGCAGGCGAGCGTTCCGGCAACCTGCAGGAGGTTCTCGAGCGCTATGTCAACTTCCAGCGCGTCACGCTCACGTTCCGCAAGAAGCTGATCACATCGCTGATCTACCCCAGCGTGCTCGTCGCTCTCGTCATCGGACTGATGACGTTCATGTTCACGTTCGTCATTCCCAAATTCGCTGAGCTCTTCGAACAGCTCGGCAGCAAGCTCCCCACGCTTACGCTCTACCTGCTGAACTTCGGCAAATGGCTCCAGCACAGCATTCTGTACATCATCATCGTGGCGCTCGCCGTGGCCTTCGGACTCTGGCGATTTGCGCTCACTGACCGCGGCCGCGACATCATCGACGTCATACGCGTGAGGATGCCGGTCCTCGGCAAGATCTGGCTCAAGTACCAGGTCGCCTTGTTCGCCCGCACACTCTCCACACTGCTCACCGGCGGCCTGCCGCTCGTGCCTTCGCTTGAGACTGCCGCCAAGTCCATCTCTTCGCGCCGCGTGTCAAAAGCGGTAATGAACTCCATCGTTACGGTTCGCGAAGGCAAGTCGCTGGCCGACTCGCTTCAGCGCACAACCGTCTTCCCCGGCCTCGCCACCGAGATGATCCAGGTAGGCGAGCAGACCGGCGCGCTGCCGCAGATGCTCAACTCCGTCGCCGAATTCTTCGAAGAAGACGTAGCTACGGCCCTCACAGCCGCACTTGCATTGATCGAGCCCATCATCCTCATCTTCATGGGCCTTGTGGTCGTCATCATCCTTATCTCTCTTTACCTGCCTATCTTTTCGATGGGCCAGGCCCCCACGGGCCAGTAATGCATCAGGTGTATACGTATGGCTGAAACGACTGTACTCGCAATCCCGCTCCCCGCCGGCGTTGACGAGCGCGCCAACGCCGAAGCGCTCGCCAAGCGCTATCGTGCCGAGTTCGTCGACCTCAAGAACTTCAAAATCCAGCACGATCTGCTGCGCACAGTTCCGGTGGAACTCATGTTCCGCTACAACTTCGTTCCCATCGAGCAGCAGGGCGACGCGCTGGTGATCGCCGTCAGCGACCCATCGCAGTTGATGATCCTCGACGAGATCGCAGGCTTGCTCGGCCATCGCATCATCGCCCGTGTCGCCACGCTCTCGCAGATCAACGAAGTCCTCAAGAAGACCGAGCAATCGCAGCGCGTCCTCGAAGAAGCCAGCGAAGGCTTGACCTTCGACGTCGTCAGCGGCGAAGACAATTCCGACGAGAACATCTCGATCGAGAAGCTCACGCGCGAAGAAGACATCAGCCCCATCATTCGCCTGGTCGACACCACCATCTTCACCGCGCTCGAGCGCCGCGCATCCGACATTCATATCGAAACGCTCGACGATTCCGTCATCGTCAAGTACCGCATCGACGGCGTACTGCAGATGGCCATGGCGCCCATCGCACGCGAGCACCACACCACCATCCTTTCGCGTATCAAAATTATGTCGGAGCTCGACATTGCCGAGCGCCGCGTCCCGCAGGACGGCCGTTTCCGCGTGCGCTACAAGGGGCGCCTCATCGACTTCCGCGTCTCCATCATGCCCACCGTGCATGGCGAAAACGCCGTGCTTCGCGTGCTCGATAAAGAATCCATGTCGGAGAAATTCCGCAATCTCACTCTCGAGGTTGTGGGCTTTGCTGAAAGCGACCTGCGCCGCTTCCGCCGCTATATCCGCGAGCCCTACGGCATGGTGCTGGTCACCGGCCCCACCGGCTCCGGCAAGACCACCACGCTCTACGCCGCGCTCAATGAGATCAAGTCCGACGAAGACAAGATCATCACTATTGAGGATCCCGTCGAATACCAGATCCGCGGCATCACCCAAATCCCGGTAAACGAGAAGAAGGGCCTCACCTTCGCGCGCGGACTGCGCTCTATCCTGCGCCACGACCCCGACAAGATCCTCGTCGGCGAAATCCGCGACCAGGAAACCGCGCAGATCGCCATCAACTCGGCGCTCACCGGCCACCTGGTCTTCACCACCGTTCACGCCAACAACGTGGTCGACGTGCTCGGTCGCTTCCTCAACATGGGCGTCGAGGCATACAACTTCGTCTCCGCGCTCAACTGCATCCTTGCGCAGCGGTTGGTCCGCACCATCTGCGAGTATTGCCCGCGCACTGTGAAATACGACGAAGAAACGCTCCTCGCCGCCGGCCTCGATCCCATCGAGTGGCGCGACTTCGAGTTTCGCGAGGGCTCCGGCTGCATGGAGTGCGGCGGCACCGGCTATCGCGGACGAACCGCCATCCACGAGTTGCTCGACCTCACCGATCCGATCCGCGAGCTTATCCTCGACAAGAAGCCCACATCGGAGATTCGCAAGCTAGCGCAGAAAGAAGGCATGACCTTCCTGCGCGAATCCGCCATTGACCGCGTACGCAACGGCATCACGACACTCAAGGAAATCAACAAGGTTACATTCATCGAGGCTTCAAGATAGTGGCTCTGCTCTCGAAGAAATTCACGTTCAACACGGCGCCCGCGGCGGCCCGCCCGCACACGGCGGTGGAACTCACGCCGGAGGGCGCATTGGCTGCCGCCATTCCTAACGGCGGCACGACGCCCGTCTACGCATTCGCTCCGTTGCGGCCCGGTGCTCTCTCGCCCGGCATCAGCGGTACCAATGTCATGGCCCACGATGCTGTCGTCGAAACCCTGCGTAGCGCAATCGATCAAGTGTCGCCACGCAACCACAACGTCACCCTCATCGTGCCTGACACCGCGGCCCGCGTCTTCGTCCTCGACTTCGACACCCTGCCTCCCAAGGCCCCCGAGGTGGTCTATCCCGTGCTGCGCTTCCGTCTCCGCAAGATGGTTCCGTTTGAAGTGGAGCATGCCGCGCTCAGCTACCAGATCCTCTCGCAGGACCCCGGGGGCGGCGAGGGCGCCGTCAAGGTTCTCGTCACCATCATGCCCAAAACCAACCTGGCCGAATACGAGTCGTGCGTACAGGCCGCTGGATACGAGCCCGGCGTAGTGCTGCTCTCGAGCCTGGCCTCCCTCGCCGCGCTCACTGATCCCTCCCCCGCACTCGCCGCGAATCTCAGCAGCACGGCGCTCACCACCTCCATCACCAGCGGCGACGACCTGCTGCTTTACCGCACGCTAGAGCTTCCCGCGGACAATGCCACGCGCGTCTCTGACGTGCAGCGCAACATCGCGGTGGCTGCCGCATATTATGAAGACAAAGTTGGCAGCGCGCCCCGCGAATTGCATTACGCTGGAGCCGTTCCCGCCCAGGAGTTCGCGCGCGCCATCAGCGACACCGGCCTCAATGTCATCGAAACCACGCCCACGCCAACAACAGGCGCCGTCACCACGCTCGGCCCCATCGGATTCGCCGGAGTCTCCGGCGCGCTTGCGGGGGTAGCCTGATGCGAATAACAGTCAACCTCGCCACCAAGCCATTTGCCGACCTCGGCCCTATCCTCCGGCGCCTGCGCATGGCCATGGGTGCACTCGCCATCGTTGCCCTCGCGCTCGGCATCGCTCTGCACTTCCTGCACAGCCAGGCCGAAGCAGCCCGCGCCCGCGCCCATTCGCTCGACGGTTCCATCGCCAGGATTAATCAGGAGCGTCAGCAGGCGCAGGTCATGATGCAGCAGCCTGACAATGCCGCCGTGCTCAACCAGGTCGCCTCGCTCAACCGCCTGATCGATACCAAGGCGTTCTCCTGGACCCTCGCCATGGAAGACCTCGAGTCCGTTCTTCCCGGCGGCGTGCAGGTCACCACGCTCGAGCCCATCGTCGACAAGAAAGACGGACACATCACCGTCCGCATGCGCGTCATCGGAGCGCGTGACAAGGCAGTGGAACTGGTGCAGAACCTCGAGCACTCCCGTCACTTCCTCCAGCCGCGCATCACGGGTGAAAGCGCTGAGAGCGCCGGCAACGGACAGCAGCAGCTCGAACCGGTCAGCCTCAGCAACCGTGTCAACTTCGACCTTCTTGCCGACTACAACGCCGCAGCTTCGGCCGAGCACAAGACGGAACCGAAAAAGAAAGACTCCGAGCAGTCCGAGCAAACGCCTGCGCCCACCGCGGCCGCAACGCCGCGCACCGGATCACCTGGCCGCCAGCGCACTCCTTATACCGGTCCACCGCCTACCGGCCGACCCGCTCCCCGGCACACTCCCGGAGGCCCCCAATGAACGTGAAGAACTCTGACGTCTGGCGCGAGCGGCTCGCCTCCCCGCTCACTTGGCACTACGTGGGATTTTCGATTCTGCTCGTCGCTGTCATCGCCCTGGCCACGCGCTTCGCACTCGACTGGGCCGCCACCAGCGCCAGCACCACCGACGCGCTCGCGGAAAAACAAATCCAGCTCAAGTCACTGGAACTGCAGACAGCGCCTCTGCGCGGCCTCGACAAGAAGATCGACCAGACCCGGACCGACATCAAGGACTTCTACGCCAAGCGAATTCCGCCCAGCTACTCCGAGATCGCCACGCAGATCGGCGCTCTCGAAGTGAAGTCCGGCGTGCGCCTCACACGCCTGCAGTACGCACAGAAGCCGCCCGAGAATAATCTCTCTGAGATCACGCTCGACGCCGGTATCACCGGCGAATACCCGAAGATCATGCACTTCATCAACTCGCTCGAGCGGAGCAAGACCCTGTTCGTCATCCGCGGCATGGGCCTCACTGGCCAGCAGGGCGGCGCGGTCAACCTGCGCCTGCAGCTCTCCACATGGCTGCGCCCGGCAGACGCAGCCGCCAGCGGCCTGCCGCCGCAACAGGAAAATCCTCAGGCGCAGGAGGCGCAGCCGCAATGAAGACTGGCGCTGAAGACAAGAAGAAGGTAATGATCCTGGCCGGCCTCCTGGTCATCATCATCCCGGCGGCCATCTGGGAGCTCTACGGCTACTTCGCCACCCCTGCTCCCCGCCCCCTCCCCGCGCAGATCGCAACAACTCCGCGCGCTGGCGCGACCAATGCCCCTGCTCGCGTCGCGATCAGCAGTTCTGCAATCTCCGCGCCCGAGGCCCAGAAGGTCAGCAGCAATAACATTGATCCCACACTGCACTTGGCCAAGCTTGCCCAGAGCGAAGACGTCGAGTACGCCGGCACTGGCCGCAACATCTTCTCTGCGGAATCGGCGCCCGTTCACATCGACCAGCCCGTCGCGCCTGCTCGGCCCAACGACAACAACGTTGCAGTCAACACGCCTCCGCCCCCTCCGCAGGCGCCCTCCATTGACCTCAAGTACTTCGGCTACTCGCAATCCAGGGACAAGTCGAACATCCGCGCCTTCCTCGTCCACGGCGACGACATCTTCATGGCCAGGTCCGGCGAGATCGTCGACCACCGCTACAAAATCGGCAGCATCTCTCCCGGAAGCATCCAGGTAACCGATCTGTCGTATAACAACACGCAAAGCCTGCCGCTCATGCAGTAGCAGGCGCATCGTTAAGTCGAGTGACGAAGTTCAATCCAATCCGAAACGCCGAGCCTGCGATGGAAAGACCTGCGAGGCGCATAGGCAAGCCCTCCGAATCCGGCTATGTCCTTCTCGGCGTCATCATCCTCCTGGCCATCTTCATCATCGGCATGGCGCTCGCGGCGCCCCGCATCGCCGCCGACATACAGCGCGACCGCGAAGTCGAAACCATGCACCGTGGCAAGCAGTACATCCGCGCCATTCAGCTCTACTACCGCAAGTTCAACGCCTATCCGCCCAGCATCGACGCGCTCGTCAAGACCAACGAAATCCGTTTCCTGCGCAAGCGCTACACCGACCCCCTAACCGGCAAAGACGACTGGAAGACCATCGGCTACTGCCAGAACAAGGCGCCGGTCGCGATGGGCTTCTTCGGTCAGCCTCTCGGCCCCACCAGCGGTTGCGGCATCATGGCCGGAACGGGCCCAAGCGGTGGCAATGGCATCAATGGCGGCAGCACTCTGTTCCCGAATCAAGGCGGTCAGCCCGGCCAGGGCACCCAGCCCAGCCCGATAGGCGGCGGTGCCTTCGGCAGCAATCCCACCACACCTACTGCCCCTACTGCCCCCGCGCCCGGCGGCCCCGGTGGAACGGGTGGCACTGACAACTCCGGCCAGCAGCCAGGCACCGGCACCACGACCGGAACCGGCGACAACGGTAGTTCGGGAACCAACGGCGGCGGCATCTTCGGCGACAACAACAACAACCAGACCTTCGGCGGCGGTGGCATCATGGGCGTCAAGCCTTCCGTCGACAAGAAGTCGATCCTCGTCTACAAGAAGAAAGACCACTACAACCAGTGGGAGTTCACCTACTCCACCCTGATGGACCAGCAGACCATGATGGGCGGTAACACCGGCACCATTGGCCAGCCAGTCGCCAACCCCGGCGGCGGCATCGGTGGACCCGGTATTGGCGGACCTGGGATCGGCGGTCCCGGCATTGGTGGTCCCGGTACCGGCGGCGGTATCGGCACTCCGCCCACGCAGCCCACCCCGCCCCAGCAATAGACATGGACCAAGTTACAAAGTGACAAAGTCACAAAGTCTCATTTCCACTCTGTAACTCTGCCATTTTGTAACTTTGCCACCTTGCCACTCTGCAACTTCGCCACTAGTCTTTCGCCTTCTCCGCCCCCGGCCCACCCACAGCAAACACCCGCGGCAAGCGATCCTCGGCCTTCGGCAGCGTCGGAAACTCCAAGTGCGGCTCCGTCTGATACCAATAAGCCACCGTATAGAAATCATCCGACCGGCAATTCGCATGCCCGTGCTCCATCGTCACTTTGATCGACTTCTCAAACGTGATGGGGCTCTCGACATGCCACCGATAAAGGCAATAACGCCCGCCAATCCGCTCCGGATCCACCATGTACGGCGCGCCGTTATGCGGATACGCAAACGCCTGTAGCCCGAAGTCCCACGCCCCATTGTAGTAGTCCTCGGTCCCCGTGCCGTTGATCGTGGGATTCGTTTCGCCGTCGATGAAGATCATGTCGTCGCCTTCGCCGAACCACTGCTCCTGATTCTGCAGCACGCCGTGCGTTACGCCCACAAAGTGCCCACGCCCAGTCGCCTCCATGAAGACGTAGTTCCCTTCACCGTTCAGGTTCGGCTTGTCGCCTGCGCCCTTGTCCCAGTTGTTTTTCCAGTCATTCGTCCAGCCCTTCGCCGGCGCGGCCTGCCGATACTGCGCGTGGAACCGCCCCACATCTCCCGGCAGCGACGCCAGCGTCACATAATCAACCGCATAGTAGAGATTCCGCGTAGGCGCCTTCCCCTCGTTGGTCACGGTGATCTTCGCCCCACTTGAGAACGGCATCTCGAAGTAGCAGTTCAGCGCCTTCACCGGTGCCACCGTGGTCAGCGCCGACTGATACGTGAAGTACTCGCCCAGCGTGAGCCCGTAGAAATCTCCAATCGGCACCTCCACCGATGGCGACGACTCCCCATCCCACCACATGCGCAGCACCAGGTTCTTCAGGTGATGCGGATCCTCTGAGTTGATCGTGAACCAGATGTGCGTGATTACTCCTGCACCCTTCTCATCAAGCAGCGTGACTGTCTTCCCCGGCATAACCGGAACCGAGTCGCCATTGCCACCCGTCCGATCCCAGCTCGATGACCGCCGCGTCTTATAACTGCGCAGCCGGGCCAGGTCCAGCAGCCCCTCCGGAATCTCGCCACCGCCCGGCGCATCGGCCGCATATGCCGGAGCCGCAGCCCCAGTCAATCCAGCAATCGCTCCCGCCGACACAATCCCACCCAGCAGCTTCCGCCGGTTCACTCTGTTCATGCGCACACCTCTCCTCGGGAAAAGAATGAAAGCCAAAGGTTTTCTAGTTGGCAGCCTTGCCCCTTGTCAATGGACCATCCGGCTCACCACACGCCCAGCTCGAACGCACAGGTCTCACCGATCTGGCTATGCAGCGCCTCGCACGCCTCCCACACCGAGTTGCACCACACGTCGATCATCACCTGCAGGTCCAATCCTGGAACAGCCTCGAGCACATCGTCGACCCGAATCGCCCCGCGCCGCTCCGGCAACTCCGGCATCGACCATGTCCGTCGCGGCGTGCCCAGTTGCATGTGCGCTCGCTGCACCTCGCGTCCATTGAATCCCCGCTCCAGGTGCAGATACAGCCCGATCAGGCCAAACATTACCGCAATCGGCTTCGAATCCTCCGTTGCATGCTGCACGGCCCACGCATCCACCACGTGTTGATGGACGAACGTGGCATCGCCCAGCGTCAGCGTGCAAACCATCAACTCGTGCAGCAGTTCTTCCTCGCTCGCCATCGTCCTCACTCACTGCACATCCATCGTACCCACGTCGTCAGGCTGCAATCGATGAAGGAAGCACCTTTGCCGGCCCACTGCCATCCCTGCCTGTTCACTCTTCACTCCGCCGAACTCTCAGGGGCTCCAACCATAGCCTTCCACTTCTCCTGATAAAGCCTGCACAGCAGCAACACATAATCCCACGCCACCCGCGCTCCCGCCTTACTCCGCCCGCCACCACGCCGTCCAAATTCAAACGGGACTTCCACGACGGAGCGCAACCGCCCTCGCGTCAAAATCTCCAGCAGCAGCTTGAACCCCGTCTGCCGAAACGCAACCCCCGCCACGCACCGCCGCCGCACCAGGAAGTACCCCGACAACGGATCACTCACGCGAAACTCCGCGGGCTGCAGCGGCCGCGCCATCCAGATCGACACCGCCGTAGCCAGCCGTCGCAGCGGATTCCTCCACCTATGCCCCGCCCCCAGCGCAGCGAACCGGCTTGCCAGCGCAACATCCGCACCCGCCTCCATCGCATTCACCAGCTCACGCAGCACCTCCGGCGGATGCTGCATGTCCGCATCCATCACCCCAAGCAGCGATGCATCGGTGTTTTGCCATCCATGCAGAATCGCCCCGGCCAGCCCGCGCTCTCCGCGCCGCACCAGCAGCCGCACCCTCGGCTCCCGCTCCGCGATCGCAGCCACCACCGCCGCGGTCGCATCAGGGCTATCGTCATCCACCACCAATATTTCGAACGCAACCGGCAGCGCCGCCATCACCGCCAGCACACGCTCCAGCATCGCCGGCAGGCACTCAGCTTCATTCAACGTCGGAATCACCAGCGCCAACTTCTCTTCCAACCGCATCCACACCCGCCCCGCACAACCCAGATACGAACAAACAGGCTTCGAACGAAATAGACTAAATCCGCAGACGCCTTTCAACCTCTCGGAGATCCTATCGTTGCGACTCCCGGCCTTACCCTCGGCAATACTGCCAGTCGCGTTCTTCTCGGTCCTCGGCTTTCTCGTAATGGGCTATCATCCCGGCGCCGAAGACGACGCCGTCTACCTCGCCGCCATCAAATCCAGGCTCAACCCCGCCCTTTACCCGCACGACTCCGCCTTCTTCAAGCTCCAAATGCAGGCCAGCGTCTTCGACACCGCGATGGCCGCCTTCGTCCGCCTCACGCACATTCCCCTCGCGTGGGCCGAACTCCTTGGTCAGCTTCTCGCCATCGTTCTCATCTTCTGGGCCTCGTGGCGCATCCTCTGCATCCTCTTCGACGAAATACCCGCGCGCTGGGGTGGTCTTGCTGTCCTCTCTGCCATGCTCACGCTCCCCATCGCCGGAACAGCCCTCTACATCGCCGACCAATATCTGCATCCACGCAATCTCGCCACCGCACTCATCCTCCTCGCCTGCCTCCGCGTACTCGAACGCCGCTGGATCACCGCCCCCCTCCTCCTCACCGCAGCCATCCTGCTCCACCCCATGATGGGCGCATTCGGCCTCTCTTTCTGCGCCTTCCTCGCCCTCACCCACAGCCCCACCATCCTCGCGAAGCTCAACCGCTTCACCCGCACCCCCCAGCACGCACTCGCCGTCCTCCCCATCGGCTGGATCCTAAAACCCCCGCCCCCCGGCTGGGTCGATGCCATGCGTCCCCGCCACTGCTTCTGGCTCTACCAATGGACCTGGTATGAGTGGCTCGGCGCACTCGCTCCGCTCATCCTCTTTTATGCGCTCATGCGCTGGGTCCGCGCCCGTGGCGAAACCCCGCTCGCCCGCTTCTCCATCGCCGTACTGCTCTTCGCCCTCTTCCACCAGGCAATCGCCATGATCCTCTGCGGCCCCAGCGCTCTCGTCGTGCTCGCCACAACGGAGCCCATGCGCTACCTCCAGCTCGTCTACATCTTTCTCGCTCTCGTCGGTGGCGCGCTGCTCGGCCGCAGCATTCTCAAAGCCCACGCGGCCCGCTGGACCATCTTCCTCCTCGTCCTCAACATCCCTATGTTCCTCGTCCAGCGCCATCTCTTCGCCGCGACGCCTCACATCGAGCTCCCCGGAGCCCCCAGCACTAACCCATGGCTACAGGCCTTCACTTGGATCCGCGTCAACACGCCTCCCGATGCGTACTTCGCCGCCGGCCCCCAATACCTCGCCGCTCCCGCAGAAGACATGCACAGCTTCCGCGCCCTCGCCGAGCACAGCATCCTCGCCGACGACCTCAAGGACCGCTCCGTCCTCAGCAAGGCCCCCGCTCTCATCCCCGAGTGGCAACGCCAGCTCAATGCCCAGCAAGGATGGGATCGCTTCCAGCTAGCCGACTTCAAGCAGCTCAAACGCAACGTCGGAGTCGAATGGCTTCTACTCGATCGCACCCCACCCCCCGGCCTCCAGTGTCCCTGGTCCAGTCAGCAGATCTTCGTCTGCCGCATTCCTTGATCCCACAGAAAATCCCGCCGCGTCCGTCCTCCACCATGCGAAACGCCTTCAAAAATTCGAGCTGCCCATGTAATCGTTTTCCCGGCTAAACGCGTCCAAGTGCTAAGCTGAGATAATTATTTCGCCCTCTGAGACGTTGAATGCCTGCACCCCGATCTGCCACCAGCCTCGCGCTTCAAAAGCCAGCGAATATAGGCCTAGTGCGTTGCACCGCTGCCGGCCATTCGCGTTCCCAGAGCGCCCCGTATTTCTTTCCGCGAAGTTCAATTGCGAGCCCCGCTGCCCGCAATCTTGTCGTGCATTCTTACTCTTCGCAGTCCTTCTTTCTATCGTTGCCCTTGGTTGACTGTGGTATTTCCGACTTTTTAGAAACAGACGGGCCCCGATAATTCAGGCCTCGGCCTGAAACGACACGATTGACTGCTGGAGAAGAAGTGCCCTTTAGCGAACGTAAGCCTTTCCCCATCCTGCGCCTCGCGGGCCTCACCCTTGCGGCCCTTGCCATTCACGGCTACTACTTCGGCGTTGAAGACGCCGAAATCTACGTCCCCGCCGCCAAAAAGCTCGCCAACCCCGCGCTCTACCCCTTCTCGCCCGAGTTCTTCCTCGATCACGAGCACCTCTCCATCTTCGGATCCGTCGTCGCAGCCACGTCGCACTTCACCCATCTGCCCATCGACTGGTCCATCTTCCTCTGGTACGTCGTCTGCCTCTTCGGCATGATCGCCTCCTGCTGGCTCATTGCTTCGGGCTGCTTCACCTCTTCGCGCGCGCGCTGGTCCGCTGTCGGCATCGTCACCGCGGTCCTGGCCATGCCCGCTGCCAACACCGCGCTCCTGCTCAACGACCCCTACCTGACCGCCCGCTCCTTCTCCACCCCGCTCACGCTCATCGCGCTCGGCGGCCTGCTCCAGCGCCGATACGCCCTTGCTGGAGTCACCGCCCTCATCACCGGCCTCTTCCATCCGCAGATGGTCGCCTACCTCATGGTGCTCGCCGTCGTGATCCTGGTGACCGAGCAGAGCAAGGCCCGCGCCAAGCACCCGGTACCCGCCCTCGCCTCAGCCATCGCCGTCCTTCCCACCGGCTTTGACTTCAAGCCCGCGACCGGCGCCTATCGCGAAGTGCTCTACTCGCGCGACTATTACTTCCTCTACAACTGGCAGTGGTATCACTGGTTGGGAATGCTCGCTCCCCTCGCGATCCTCGCCTGGTTCTGGCGCGGACGCCTTCGCGGGACCACCGATTCTTTCTCCCTGCTCAGTTTCGTCATGATCCCGTTCGGCATCCTGTCGATTGTCGCGGCGATCGTCATCTCCAGCTCGCCCATCTTCGACAACTTCATCCGCCTTCAGCCCCTGCGCACCTTCCACCTCATCACTATCGTCTTCGTCATCCTCCTCGCCGGGGTCTTTGGAGAATTCGCCGGCATCCGCCGCGACGGCCGCAGCCGCACCTGGGCCATTCCCGCCCTCGCCGGCTCGCTTGCCATTGGAATGTTCTTCGTTGGCCGCGCCACCTATCCGCACAGCCAGCAGATCGAGTTGCCCGCCGCAACCAGTCCCAACGCGTGGGTCAACACCCTGCTCTGGATCCGCCAGAACACCCCCGAAGACGCTGTCTTCGCCGTCGACTCCCACTACCTCCGCGACGACCTCACCGACTCCCACGGATTCCGCGCCGTCTCCGAGCGCTCCGCCCTCGCCGACTACTACAAGGACTCGGGCGCAGCCTCGCTCTTTCCCACCCTGGCCGACGAGTGGAAGCAGATGAGCACCGCCACCACCGGCCTCAATCACTTCACCCAGGCCGACTTCCAGCGTCTCAACACCGAATACCCCGCCGTCACCTGGACCGTAGTCCACGGCCCTGCCCTCACCGGCCTAAATTGCCCCTACCAGCAGCAGGGCTACGCCGTCTGCCGCATCCCATCCGCAACTTCGCCATCCACGACTCTGTCAGCCACAACCTTGTCATTCTGAGCCGCAGGCGAAAAACCCGCTGTTACACACTTGATCCAGCACGAAAAAGGGCGCGGGTGCCCCCGGCCTCTACCACTTGGAGACCCGGGAGGGATGCAAATCAACCAAGGCACAAGGGTGCCCCATCCTGGCTCTGCTAGGGTGGGAGACCACCAACGCCCACCTGACCGGTACCGACGACAAGGTGTGTGGAGACGGTGCTCCCTTTCAACTTGACTCCCCCACAACCCCGGGCTTACATTGGCACCGCTTTTCACCTGCGGTTTCCCCTCATAGGAAGTCCTCCTCAGTCATACCGGCTTCATTCCGTGAACCAAAGACAAGGAGAATTCGAATGCAACGCTTCCTCAGACTGGCTATCGCAACTCTGGCAATCACCTCGGCCGCCGCCGCCTTTGCTGCGGACAACTCTCTCGGCTCCTGGAAGTTGAACGTGGCAAAAAGCAAATACTCTCCCGGCCCACTTCCTGTGAAGAGCCTCAGCAGCACGCGCGAAGCCGATGGCGAGGGAGTCAAAGTTACCACCACCGGCGAGCGCGCTGACGGCTCGGCCATCAACGCCACATATACAGCAAAGTTTGATGGAACTCCCGCATCTGTCTCCGGCCAGGGTGCCCCCTACGACACCATCTCTCTCAAGCAGGTCAACGCGAACACCTTCAGTTACGAATCGAAGAACAGCACGAACAAATACCACGTCAGCGGTCGGCTCGTAATCTCGGCAGACGGCAAGACTATGACCATGAATGCCAAAGGAACCGACGCTGCAGGCAAGCCCATCTCCATCACGCTCGTCTACGACAAACAATAGCTATTGAGCTGCCCGAGCGAGCAGGGGCCTTCGGGCCCCTCAAAAACGTGCGGCGGGCGGCCCAGCAGCCTTTGAAGGCATACATACCGATCCGTTACCTGTGAGCCCACTGTCAGCCCAGAGCGGGGGAACTGAGGTCAGAGCATTAGCTGTTCGGGAACGAGTGACCGCCAATACGGAAGTTTCTTGAAAATGGCAGAATACCGAGTGGCAAACGTTCGGAACCGGAAAGGGGGAGTTCAGTGCATAGGCTGATGCTTCACAAGCGACTCACGCTTATATCTGCGTTGGGGATTGGCCTTGTAATAGTAGCGACGACAGCACGAGGCACACCGTCAGCAGTTCCAAAGGCTTACGCGATCGCTGAGATCAACGTGACTGATCCAGTTGCATATAAGAGCTACGTAGATGCCGTCACGCCCGTTGTGGCCGATTCTGGAGGGAAATATCTCGTTCGTGCCGGAGTTGTCGTTCCCGTCGAAGGAGACGCTCCAACTGGCCGGTTCGTAATCATTGAATTTCCCAGCTTGGCAGTCGCAAGGTCTTTTGAAACGTCGCCCCAGTACCTGAAGATTGCGTCCCTTCGGCAAAGAGCCTCGCGAAGCAGACTGTTTCTGGTCGAGGCTCTTCGTCTCACTGAGCGGGCCCGTCCGCGAATTGTCAGCTTCCAGCGGCGATTCACCCGGCACTGACGTACCTTGGATGGAATCCGAGCGGTTAACCGCCTATACGGAAGCTATTCGGTCAGAGGCGAACAACGGCATACTTCCGTATACGCGACAACTCGCCCGGAACCGTCGCGTGTTAGTCTGCCGGGTTAGCAAAGGAGTCCGTTTGTGAAGAGAGAGCTTCCGGTGTCGGGAGTAGTGCCGATTGCGGAAATGCGGGGAGAGGACGATGACGAGACGCAGAGGCTTCGCAGCATGGAGGCCACGGCGCGAGCGTTTCTGAGCGATTTCGACTGGTGTAGTGAAATCCGCGAGTTCTATTTTGGCGAGGGAATTGGTGACGTGTTTGCCATCTTCTTAGCCCGGATAAAACCCAATCGCCCGTCAGTTGATGAATACGTCTGGGTTATCGTCGGTGACATCCCGTCCGCGTACCTCGTTACGGATGACTGCCCCTCACCGAAAGAGGCTCTCGAAGGCTACATCTGGGAGGTGAGGAAATGGGTTGCTCTCGCAAAAGAGGGACGAACATCCCGTGACGTCATCCCAGTGAACGCCCCAGCTACACGCGAATGGGCGCAAATGTTGGAGCGCCGTCTGAATGCGCTGGAGCAGAGGATAATCCCGATCTGGTTTACATCGTCGGACAGCACTCCACAGTAGGGAGCGAGATACCCCCTACTCGGAAGTGATCCGATTCTGGCGGGGGCGAACAGCCGTCAAAGGGGCGAGTCGGCGACAACTCGGGCCAAACTAGGCAGTGTACACGGTAGCCCTATGGAGCAGTAGCGAAAGTGTCACAGTCGATTGCTCATTCACTGCATCGCCGCCTTTACTCTCGGAGGGTATGAACGCCAAGGTGATCCTGAGCCTTCTCTTCGGTGTTGCCCTGATTTCCGCCGCTCAATCTTCGACGGAGCAACGTGTCTTCGCACAGGAGACATCAGTAACCGGTACTTGGACTGATCCATCCACGCGGCTGATGTGGGCCGGTGGAGATAACGGGAGAGACGTGAGTTGGAAGGCTGCTGTAAAGTACTGCCGCGATCTCCGATTGGCCGGGTACTCGGACTGGCGACTGGCGACAGTTGCTGAGTTGGGGGCGATCTACGACCGCAATGCCAATGCTCCCGGATTAGCAGGCTCGGGCAAAGACAGTTCCTTCACTTATCACGTGAAGGGCAACCTGTTCCTGACCGGTGATCAGTGGAGCAGTGAGCGCATAAACGATGATCGTGGACATCCATCGGGTTACGC
Organism: Occallatibacter riparius; assembly: GCF_025264625.1. NCBI lineage: Bacteria > Pseudomonadati > Acidobacteriota > Terriglobia > Terriglobales > Acidobacteriaceae > Occallatibacter > Occallatibacter riparius. The sequence continues at coordinate 5,163,512 of NZ_CP093313.1, read as the reverse complement.
GTGGTATTACGACTTCAACGAGGGAAGGTCAGACAATGAGCCGAGCGGGTTCCCCTACTCCTCCTCACTTATGCGTGCGCTCTGCGTGCGAGGCACCGGGAGGTAGACTCCACCTGCGGATTGCGGCGGGTGACCCCCTACTCGGAAGTATGCCCGCCGGGAGGGACGAACAAAAACGATAGAGACGAGTCGCCGACCACTCGGGAACAATGGGCGGCAGTCCGACCAATGCCTCATCTTCTCCGCGAATACACGGAGAGCAAGAAACCTACGCAGAACAGTGCAAGGATGAAAGGCAAGAACCACCAGAAGTGATCTATAAAACCCAACGGGCTGAAGGAAACCGTCACCTGTTCCCCCGGTCCAGTCGGTGCAGCTTTGAAAATTCTCCAAGACACCCAGACCATCATTACAATTGGCGTAACCACACATCCCAATAGCGCGGTGCCGAGTCCGACTAACACGCTCTTGAAGTAGACCATTCTGGCGCACCTCTGAACGGGAACGAGTGTAGCGCCATTGTCTTGTTCCGGGGCAGGTGGCCCGGTCACGAGGTCACGAGAAACCTGAGTGCCCCATTCATCCACGGCCTTATCGTGGATGAGTGGGAAACCACGAACCTCGCCCCGCATTCACCGACCCCCGCGCCGTGGACGCGGCGTTTGTCAGCCCCGCGTTTCCCGTGCGAACCCAGTTCCAGGACCCCTTCCAACGTTCGTGATCGCTATCACATACACGCTAAGTCCGATGTCCTATCATCGGAAGGCCTTTCAGAAGGCAGGGAGTGGTGTCTCCTCTCCCGCGGCGTGTCATTGAGAGAGCGAATCGTATGGACCGCGCATCTCCGCGGGAAGGGTCTAAGGGCAGTTAACCAGGTGGTAACTGGGGTTACTAGAAAATTAGCTACCCCTCCCCCTGTTTTTGCTTCTCCGTATCTTCGCCAATTCTGCACTTATGATGCACACTCTAAGACACATACAGCGATCCTGAATTTCATAGGCTAAGAACAGATCGTTACAACAACTAATTCGGTTTTTTACTCCATAGTAAACACCCATTCCCACGCACTCACCCCCAGGCAGCGGACGAAACGCCAAACATCGCGATTGCACCGATCAATCCCAAACCCCGCAACCTCCTAAATCGATTCACTCCAACTCCTTTCCTACTCAAGCCCAACTTTGCGCTGACACGCCTCCATCAGCCACAATGAATATGCTGCCTTCACTCTAAGAATCGCCACATGCTGAATCTCACCCAGCGGTTGATCCTCGGATGCGTTGCACTCGCCGGCCTGACCGTCTGGCTTGCCGTCGCCGCGCATCAGCCCATGGCCGCCGCGGGCCATCCGCTCCTCAGCATTGTCCTTCCCATCGCCGCAGTCGCCATCGCTATCGCGACCTTTCTTCTGGTCCTCCAGCCCATTCGTTCCCTCGCGCGCGACACCAAGCGCATCGCCGAAGGCAACCTCGAACACCGCACCGACTGGGCCGGCCACGACACCCTCGGCATCATCGCCGCCGAACTGAACCGCGTCGCTGTCCGCCTCCGCGACCTGCGCGACTCCGAAGCCGGCCGTCGCCAGATGGAGTTCCAACTCTCCGACGCCGTGCTCCAGTCCATCTTCGAGCCCATCATCGTCACCGACGGCAAAGGGCACATCCTCAAGGTCAACCAGGCAGCCGCGCAGCTTCTCGGCGAGAACGCCGCAGACCGCATGGCCCTGACCAACACACCCGGCGGCGGCAAAATCCTCTCGGCCATCCGCGACGCGATCGCCATGCAGAAGGCTGTTGCCGGCGAAGGCGAGTCGGCGCTGCTGCCCATGCGCATCGGCAAAGCCGATCGCAGCTTCCGCCTCCGCACCACGCCCATGCGCGACTCCGAAGGCCGGCTCCTCGGCACCGTCACCACGCTCGAAGACGTGACCAGCCTGCAGAACACCGACCGGTTTAAGACCCAATTCATCGCCGTCGCCAGCCGCAAGCTGCGCGACCCGCTCCTCCAGGTTCGCCGTGGGCTCTACGCGCTTACAAAAGGCTTTGCCGGCGAGCTCTCGCCGCTTCAGCAAGACCTTCTCGCTTCCACGGTCGAAGACTCACAGAAGCTCGACGACCTCATGGCCGACCTCATCGAAGTCGCTGAAATCGACGTGGGCAAGCGCGAGATGAAGCTCGAGAACCTTCGTCCGCTTGCGATCCTGCGCGATGCCGAAGCGCGCTACTCCGACCAGGCCGCTGCAAAGCAGATCGACATTCACGTAAACGCCTTTGCCGATCTCTCGCCCGTCTACGCGGACCGCCGCGCGGTGCGCAGCATCTTCGATAATCTCCTCACAAACGCGCTGCGTTTCACCCCGGCCGAAGGCCACATCCTGCTCGCGGCCGAGGAGACCAAAGACTTCGTCCAATTCACGGTGCGCGACTCCGGCACCGGCATCGAACCCGAGCGGCTCGCCAACATCTTCGATCGCTTCAATACATCGTCCGAATCCGGTACCGGCATGGGACTCGCCCTGGTGCGCCGCCTCGTGCAGTCGCTCGGCGGCCAGATCGCCGTCGAGAGCCGCGTCGGCACCGGCACAACCTTCCGCTTCACACTTCCCGTGGCAGTGGTTGAACCGGCACGGCACACCGTCGAGGTCGGTTAGCACATGCCCGAAGTCAAGCTCGAACGTCGCGCGCAGGAAGGCAAGCTACGGATCTACATCGGCGCGGCGCCCGGAGTCGGAAAGACCTACGACATGCTCAACGATGCCTGGCGCATGATGCACCAGGAAGGCATCGACGTCGTCATCGGCTTTGTAGAACCGCATGGCCGCCCTGAGACCAGCGCCCGGATCCGCGATCTGGAGATCATCCCGCAGCGAGTGGTTCAATATCGCGACGTTAAGTTCAAAGAGCTCGACGTGGACGCGATACTCGCCCGCAAACCGCATACAGTCCTCGTCGACGAACTGGCGCACACCAACGTGCCCGGCAGTCGCAACCAGAAGCGCTACGAAGACGTGCTGGAGCTGCTCGAAGCCGGCATTAACGTAATGACCGCCGTCAACATTCAGCATCTTGAGACTCTGAATGACGCGGTCAGCCGCTCCGCCAACACGGAGATCCGCGAAACCGTTCCCGACAGCTTCTTTAAGCGCGCTGATGAAGTGGTCAACGTCGATGTCACGGTGACGGAGCTTCGCAACCGATTGCGCCAGGGCAAGATTTACGCTGCCGACAAGGTCGAGAAGGCGCTCGCTAACTTCTTCCGAATCGGGAACCTGAACCTTCTGCGGGAACTGGCTCTGCGCACCACTGCGGAGCAGGTCTCCCGGCGCGAGTCCGAGTACCGCCGTACCCAGGGACTCGAACAAGCCACCGTCCCCGAGAAGGTCATGGTCTGCCTGAGCCCGCGGCCCGGCACTGAGAAGCTGATCCGCGTGGGCGCGCGCATTGCCGGCCGTCTCGCGACTAACTGGTACGCCGTCTTTGTCTCCAAGCCCAAGGATCCGAAGATGGCCGATCCCGAGGCACGCCACCGCATCGAGGAGTATGAGCGCATGGCCCGCGACCTGGGCGCCACGGTCGTCAAGCTCGAAGACAAGAACGTCTCGGATGCTTTGATCCGCTTCGCTCAGCAGGAAAGCATCTCGCACGTCGTCTTCGGCCAGTCCGCCCGCTCGCGCTGGGAGATCCTGCTCCGGGGTTCAACCCTGAACCGTTTCCTCGCCGAAGTCCGCGACGTCACGGTTCAGGTCGTCCCTACACAGAAGTCCGCTCGACGCTCCGCCTGACGAGTCTATTCGCAGAAGACCCGCACCTTGGTCTTGTTTCCTTCCGCACCATCGACATCCACCGTCAGATCCTCGAGGTGGTCGATCAGTTCCTCCAGGTTCTCTGGCTTGATCTGCGACAGGGTGATCGGCACACCGTGCTTGCTGAGTGCTTCGTCCAGTTGGCCGTGCGCCTGCTGGGGAATCAGCGCGGCCAGCCGTACGCCCGCCCGCAGCAACTGCATCGGCACGCGGACATTCACGGTCGTCAGGCCCTTTAGCCCGGTTGAAGACTCGTCTGCCTCCACCAACACCCGCAGGTACTTGGACCGTGTCTTGACCGTGGCGCCGTTGCTGGTCTTGCCTGAAAACTCCCCAAGCACATTCACCGGATCCAGCGCCGCAATCAGCCGGTCGGCTTCGTCTGCTGTGATCTTTCCATCTGCAAGCATTTGCAGAATCTGTCTGCGATTCTCGTTCATATCGTTTCTCCCATTCCCTTCGTCAGCATTGAAAACGCCGCGCTCCATGCATTGAAGACTTCGCGCGCAAACCCCTCGATCAAGTGGCCCACTCCGTCCAGCGAGAGATGCAGGTGAACCTGCGTCGCGCAGATCAGCAGGCAGGCTGCGACGATCCAGAGCTCCTCGCGGGCGTCGGCCCAGACCCGCAGCAGGCGCTCGGCCTCGACGGCAGAGATCCGGCCAGCCTCCACCAGCCCCAAAATCGTCCTTCGCTCACTTCGCATGTTCATCTCCTGCTCCCTCATGCCTGGCCTAAAGAATCCGCACCGTGATGTGCTTGCCTTCCGCGGTGACGCGGACACTTGTTCCCGGGAGCGCGCAGAGAATGCCCCAGAACGCCTCGATGGCCCGGCCGAGCGGAAAACCTGCGCCCAGGCAGAATGGCCAGACCACCAGCAGCACCACCAGAAGCAGTGGTGACAGCAGCAGGACCAACAGCCAGAGCAGAAACAGCGGGACCGGAATCGGCAGGCACCAGAAGTGCTCGCTCTGGACCCTTACGACAGCGATGTTCGGTATCACTGGTCCTCCTAATCATTCAGCGCTTCGAGCGCACGGATGGCATCGTCGGCCGACAGTTCGCCGCGGCTGAGACGGTTGAGTACTTCTGCTCGGGAAGGCGACGGGTTGGTTTCCACGAATTCGAGCTGGCCGGCGATCCGGTTCAGCCGGGCCTTGATGGTGGGGTAGCTCACGCCGAAGACCTGTTCCATCTCCTTGATGGAGCCGTGGGAGCGCAGGAAGGCGACCACGAAGACCTGGTCTTCCAGGGTGAGGCGGGCTAGCTGGGGGGGTGCAAAGGCGCCCTCGACGGCGATTCCCTTGTCTGGGATGGAGACGCGCTCGATGACGATGGGCGCGCCCTGGGCGATTCTAAGGACTTCCTGCCACTCGGAGTCCGGCTTGCCTGCTGATGCCATTTCTGTGTCCTCGTAGACCTGATACGAGAACAATATCAAATTTGTTCATTCTTGCAATACTATTTCTTAATTTTATTTATCACCACGCTCCAGACGATTTATCAGCAGGTGGCCGGCGCCGCTCTCGGAGACTTCCGAGTCACTCGCTCTGAGAGGGGGTGGGGGGTGCCGCTCCCGGAGACTTCTGAGTCCCTCGCGCTGAGGGGGGGGGGGGGGGTGCCGCTCCCGGAGACTTCTGAGTCCCTCGCTCTGAGGGGGGTGGGGGTACTGTTTGTAGCTTGGACCACCAACCATCGCCGGCAAACATGTGGTCCTCTTCCCTTCCCGGACTGAGCCCGTTGCCCGCCGAAACAGCTCGGGGGCTTCGAGTGGGGATAGCTATCATGCGGGATTCGTGGGATTGGGGATGTGCGCCTGGTCACACGCTCGCGTGATGGGTGACCGGTGGGCGAAGCTTCCGAATTGGGGGTCACTCGTTCCCTATCGGGCCGATCCACGTTGTTCGATATGATTTCAGCCATGAGTTGGCGCGGATCATTTCTGAAGTTCGCTGCTATTGCGGGGGCGATTGGCGTGGCCGTGCCGCTCGTCCTGACGTTTCGGTGGTTCGTATTTCAGCATTCGTTTGGAAGTGTCGAGGGCTGGCTTTGGCCGAGTTCAGTGATGTTCATGGCACTCGACGCACCGGGCACCGCCCGTTCGACGGTGGTGTTCGTCTATACAGTTGCGATTGTCAAGAACGCACTGTTCTACGGCTTGATCGGCGCGATCACATGGCTTGCAGTTCGCACCTTCAGTTGGTTCCGTCAATCGTCACGCTAAAATCGATCCGGTCGAGTTGTCGCCGATGGGGAAGTTACCGTGGTTTGAATCGGTATCCTGCAGGGGCTGAAGCCCACGTCGATCGGGAGCGGCGTGCGGGCTGCCTGAAGGCAGCCCCTGATACGAAGCATGTTATATCTGGTTCGTACTTTCCATCGATTGCGCGAAAGACGACCGCGGATCCCTCGACTGCGCTTCGGGATGACAACTTTGTGGGGGAACGGCCAAGGGCTGAGTGGGGTCAGCGGTTTCCCATCCTGTCGCCAAAAGAAAGGTGCTATGGCACCGTGAAGGGGCGGATGCCGTCGTGGGGGAAGAGGCCGGTGGGGGCCGTCACCGTGGAGGGCTGGGCGCGGAACATGTAGTGGATGGAGAAGCCCGCGGTGGCGGCGTTGTAGTTGCGGGCGTTGTTTCCGCTTGCGAACCCTTCTATGAACCAGTGCGGGCTGACCTGGTAGGCGCCGTTGGCGCGGATGTCGTAGTTCGCTCCGATGCTGGTAGTCGCGGGAAGCGAGGCGTTGTTGAGGCCGATCAGGATGGGCTTCTGCTCGGGCAGGGGGTAGAGGGGGGTCAGGTCCGTCTGGAAGGCTTGCACGCCGAGGCCGCCGACGATCTGGTAGTGCCAGCGGGTCTGGTAATGGCCGGCCCACGTGACGGGCACGTTGGCCAGGAAGTATGCCTGCGGGCTGAAGTAGCCGCCCATTCCGAAGGTGAAGGCTCCCTGGTTGTTCTTGTAATGCATGGCGAAGAAGTTGGTGCCGATGCTCAGCGAGCCGAACTCGGGGAAGGCCTTGACGCGCCAGTAAGCGCCGCCATTGCCGTCGACGCGGTAATTGGTTTGAGTGTTATAGCCGTTGATGTACTGGCCGCCGCCGCCGAGATAGAAGCCGGAGATGGCATCGCCGTGCACGTACTGGACGTTGCCGCCCGTGCCCACAACGCCGCCCCAGATGGTTCCCGGGTAGCTGAGGGACGAAGTGCCGGGATCGCGGAGGCCGCCATAGGAGAGCTGCGAGTCCTTGATGGAGTCGCGCGTGAAGCTGAAGGTGATGGGTCCGTTGCCGGGACGCCAGGAGGCGCGCGCGGTCCAGTTGGCAACCAGGAAGCCGAGGGGGGTGTACCCGCCGGCAGCGGCAAAGGTGGGAGTGGTGAGCTGAATCTCCGGCGAGAGACCGGTGGCGTTCTGCTGGGCCGGGGGGGCACCCGTGAAGGTCGTGCCGGCGGTGGGGCCTGTGTTGGTCATGGTGCCGAGGGGCTGCGGAATGGTGACCAGGGTGCGGGCGCCCGATGTCAGCTCCTGCACGGTGATGACGCTGGTGCCGTCGGCTTGACCGGAGTCGAGGAAGACGGGCTTGGCGATGACGGAGATGCGTCCGTGGTAGCCGACGGGAGCGGACCACTCGAATGGGACTTCAAAGGCCGAAAGGCGGCTGTAGCCGAGATCGCCGCTGCGGTAGTTGATGATGCCGGTGCCGGCGAGCCAGGCGCTGTAACTGCTTTCAAGAGACTGCAATTGCTGCTCTGCCTCTTCGCGGGGGCTGATCACCTTGGGCTGGCGCTGCACTTTGACCCAGGGGCCGCGGAGCGGAGGAAGATTGCGATCCTGAAGCTGCTCGTCGGTGAGGCCACCGGGAGCGGAAGTGTCGGGCGCTGCCGGCTGCTGCTGGGCGGGCTGCGGCTGCTGGGTCTGGTCGACCCCAGGAGGGGGGGGCAGAGGGGCCGCCTCGGTGGGAGCAGTCACGAGGGTCGGAACTGTCTCCTGCGCGGTTTTGGCACTGTGCTTTTGGTGCTTTTTGGGCTGCTGCTGCTCCGGCTGGGCGGTGGAGGCTGGGGGGGGAGGGGGGGGTGCCTGCTGCTGCTTCCGAGGCTGCGGCTCGGGAGGCGCCTGCTTGGGCTGCTGAGCGGAGTAGGCGCCGGTAGCTGCTTCCTGTGCGGAGGGGGTGTACTGGATGCCGCTCATGGCCGGTCTGACGGTCGCGACCGCAGACGAGGTTTCAGAGGGGTGGGGGGCGTCACCCGGCAGAGTGAGGGGCACATTTCCGAGCTGGCGGATCTGCTGGTCAGACCCGGGGGTGAGCTGCGAATCCGTTTGCTGGGCGAAGAGCGCCTGCGCCTGAGAAGCCTTGTCGCCCGTGGACGGCGTTGAAAGACGATACGCCGGCTGCGAGCCGGCGTTGGGTGCGATGGACGATTGCGGGGCGGGGATGTAGACCTTGGGCTTGTCCCCGGTGGAGGGGACGGGCAGGACCGGCCGATTCTGATCTGCCGGTTGCTGCGGGGGAGCCGTGTAGGAGGGGGTGTAGGAAGGCGTCGGCGATTGCGCCGGGCGGGGCTCCGGAACGGTGATGTGCTCTTCGGGAATGTTCATGCGCCCGGTGTAGCCGCCCGGGCCCGAGGTTCCAGTTGTGGGCTTCTTGTGGTTTGTCGAGGGCTGAGTTCCCTGCTTTGGCGCGGGTAGCGGGGCGGAGCCGCGATGCGTGGTGGTGCGGGGGGTGGGGGTAGGTTCGGTTGCCGGCACCTGCACGATCGGGGCCTGTGTGACCGGGGCCTGCGTGACGGGGGGCGCGGTGGGAATGTCGTTCGGCCGGACGGCGGCCTGTTGCGGCTGGAGAATCACAGGCGCAGTGCCGAGGTAGGGGTCTGGGCCGTAGGAGGGCAGCGGCGGTAGCTTCACTGTCTTCTGGAACGGGTCATTCATGGCCGCGTTGTCAGGATTGAGAAGTTGCTGGAGATCGGCGTTGGAACGCGCCTTCTGCGCTTTGGTGTTCTGGTCGGGGTAGGCAAGCTCATGCGCCAGCTTGTCGGTGGGCGAGCCCGCGGGCATGGCGGCAATGGCGGCACGCCAGTAATCCGCGGAGCGCTGGGCATCGCCGCGCGCCTGTTCGTACCTGGCCGCCATGCCGAGAATCTTGTAATCGTGCGGGAAGCGCTCGAGCGCCTGACGCAGCCAAGCCTCGGCCTGGACCTTGTCGTTGGCAGCGAGGGCGGCACCGATCGCGCCCTGGAAGTCGTTTACGCCGGCATCCTGCATGGGCAGGCTCTTATAGAGGGCAAGCGAGGCGCGGGTCTGGCCGGTGCGGAGATAGCCGCCGGCGAGGATGCGCTTGACCTGGACGTTCTCAGGAAAGGCCTGAGATGCAGCCTCGAGAATCTCCACGGCGCGCTGGTTGTCGCCGTTGTCCATGGCGGCGCCGGCACGGCGGACGGCCCAGCTTGCCCAGATGGTTTGCACGGTTTCGCGCTGGGCGGCGGTGAGATCGGGACGCGAACCGAGCCGCATCAACTCGGGATAGAGGGCACGGTCGTTCTTGGTGTTGTAGAGGAGCCACGCATTCTGAATGGCCGTGTCGGAAGGCATGGCAGTTCCCTGCTGCGCGTAGTACCGCTGCACGCGGGCCATGTATTCCGTGGCATGGGGGATGTCGCCGGCAGTGGCGTAGATGCTGGCCACGGTCTGGACGAACTGCGGATCGGTCTCGAGTTCCTTGCGGACGGAGGGGGGGATGTAGACGAGCTGCTGCAGGGCTTCCGTTGAATGGTCGGTGGCCTGCAGGGTTGAGATGAGGCCCTTCCAGGCATCGGCGCGCTCGGGGTTGGCGGTGAGCACCTGGCGGTAAATGGCGTAGGCCTGATCGGTGTTGCCGCGCTGCAGATAGATGCCGGCAAGCTGCAACTGCAACTGCACGGAGGGCTGCGCGCCTTGCGCCTGTTGCACCTTCACGCTGCGCTCGAGCAGGGTCTGTGCCACGTCGGGCTGGTTGGCCTGCTGGTAGATGGATCCGAGCATCGTGAGGAAGCCGGAATCAGAGAGCGCCGACTCGTAGACCGAGGGGGGCATCTTCTCGACATCGCCGATGGCGGCGGTGTCCTGTCCGAGCTCGTGGTGCGCGCTGACGAGGCCCATCCAGGCGGGAAGGCTGTTGGCGTCGTCGTTGAGGATCTGGGTATAGATGGCGGCGGCCTGATCGAAGCGGCTTGCTTCCATCAGGATGCCGGCGTATTGCAGGCGCGTGCCCTGCTTGAGGTTCGCACCGTTGTCAGGGAATGGCAGAGCCAGTGCTTGCGAGAGGACTTTCTGCGCCTCGATGGGACGGCCTTCCGCCTTGTAGATGGTGGCTAGGGTGCGAAGGTACTCGGGGTCCTTCGCCATTTCAGTTTTGATACGCGCGGGGAACTTGGCTGCGGTGGCGAGCGCTTTTTCGTTCTGGCCGTCGCGGGCATAGGCGAGGAACAGGCCGCGCCAGGCATCGGCATTGGAAGGCTGCGATTTGAGCAGGTCCTGATAGACGCCAGCGGCCTGCTGGTACTGCTGCTCCTTAATGTAGAGGCCGGCGAGGCCGTTGAGGGCCTCGGGGCTCTTGGGCTTCATGGCCAGCGCTTCCTGGTATTTCTGCGCGGCCACGTCGAGCTGGTTGGCGTCAAAGGCCTGGGTGGCCTCGCCCATGGTGTACCAGAAGCGCGAAGTGGCGAGTGCGTTCTCGACGACGGCGGTTTTGTAGCCGTTCTGCTCGGCCTGGGTGAGATAGCTGACGGCCCCACCGAAGTTCTGCTGCTGCATGCGCAGGAAACCCATGCCGGCGGCTACGCGGCCGTTGTTCGGATCCTTTTCGAGAAGTTCCTGGAAGCGTTTCTCGGCTTCGTCGAGGCGCTTGGCATTCAGCGCTGCAAAGGCTGCACGCTCTTCAGGAGTGCGCGCGATGCCGGAGTTCATCTCGGCGAGCTTGGACTCGTTCTCTTTGAGGCGCGAAGCCAGCTCGGCATCCTGGGGATGGGCCTGCATGTACTTGCGCAGTTCCGCGGCGGAAGCCGGATTGGCCGAGTCCCAGATGAGAGCCTGGCGAAGAGCACTGCGAGCAGCGGGATCGAGGGGATGCTCTTCGAGCAGCCTGATGCCTTCTGTGCGCGTCCTCGGATCGTAAGTGAGCATGCGGCCGAGTTCGACGGAGTAGCGCGAGTCGCCGGGGTTCTTCTGCGCGAGAGCGCGCATTGCGCCGATGGCCTGCTCTTTGCCGGTGGCGGTGCCGTACAGCGTCTGATAGTAGGCCAGCGCGATGTCGCCTTCAGGAGGGCGATCGGCGTAGAGCTGCCGATATATCTTCATCGCGTCTTCGTTGTGCCCCTGGCGGGCAAGTTCGCCGGCGCGGCGGAGGTCGTCATTCTGGACGCGAGAGGTGGAGAGAGACTGGATTTTTCCGATGTTGGGATCGTTGGGGTTGATGGTGCGCAGCTTTTCGAGGGCGTTGTCCGATTCCTTGGCAGAGCCGCTCAGTTTATAGTCGCGGGCCAGGCCGGCGAGGGCTTCGGCGTTCTTGGGATCGGAGAGCAGAATCTGCTGCCAGATCTGGATGGCCATGTCGGGCCGGCCGCGTGACTCGAGAGCCCGCGCATTTGCTGCCAAAGTCTGGCGTGTCTTCTCTGCCGTATTGGCAGGAGTCGCCGTTTTCTGCGCAAAGCCTGTTTGCAGGATCAGGCTCATGCATATAGCAGATATCGGGATAGATAAGACCTTGCCCAACAACTTCATCACCGTGTCCACTCTACCTTTAGTTCCCCGCGCGGTCCAAACCGGAACCTGCTATCCAGATACCCAATCGCAAACAGAACAAGGTTTTGGTCATAATACACGGGCTGCTTCCCGTAGAGGCCCGAGTCTGGTTGTCGCTGTGCACTCATCCTAACTCTCTGCTGCGCGGCGACTCGGGCGAGGTCGGGCTTGGCCCATAAATAAGGAAGAAGCGCCGCCGAAAATCCCACCGGACCGTCCTGGGGCTCGGGGAGTCCGTGCGCGCTTACCTTTTCCGGTGGAGCGGTGCGTTCAGGATCGGAGAGATAGACGCCCATACCGGAAAGCGAGTTCACCAGGTCTTCGCGGGTGCGGCCGTTGGGGTCGACCATTCCGGCCCAGAGGTAGACGCGGATGGCGTCGTAGCTGCCCATCGGCTGCCCGGTGACTGGAGGAGGCTGCGGGATCACCTGGTTGGAGGTGTAGTTGCCGTTCGGCTTGGTGCCGGTTTGCGGCAGGGGGGCAGGGGGCGGCGGGTTGGGTCCGGGAGGGGGTGCGGGCGAGAAGCCGTCGTTGGGGATGTAGTTGATCCAGTCCATCGCAAAGCCCTTGGGCGAACCCTGACGCAGGAGGCGCGGGATGTTCATGGCGATGCTGCCCCAGGGGCCGGAGGGGTCGACTTCAGCGAAGCGCTGGAACTGGAAGAGGGGCAGGTAGCTGGGATTCAGCGTCCAGACATTGTTGTGAACCCAGTTCTCAGTGTTGCCGGGCATCAGCATCGAGCCGAAGCCGGGGAGATCGGCGACTTCCTGCTTGGCGATCAGGCTGAGCATTCGACGGCCGGTTTCTTTGTAGTCGGGGTGCTGCCAGAGCCTTCCGGCTTCGATCAGGGTGTAAGCAATCCAGCAGTCGGCGTCGGAGGCGGGGTTGGGATCGAGGAGCTTCCACTGGCCGTCCGGCGCTTTGCCCCATTGCCAGCCGGGAAGCTTCTTGCCCAGATCGCCGCCGGCGAGATTGTTCTGCGTCCACGAGAGGACCTTTTCGAAACGGGGGCGGTCGTTATCGACCAGCGCGAAGAAGAGGGCGTACGACTGCCCTTCGGAGGTGGTGCGGTCGTTGACGCTGTGCTCGACCACGCGCCCATCCGCATTGATGAAATGCGCCGAGTAGGCTTCCCACAAATCCCACGGTCCCTGGCGGCATCCGGCGGTCGCCGCGGCCAGCAGCAGCACGACAGCAAGCGAACCCTTTTTCAGCCAGCGGCGCGATGACAGATCCAACAAAGAAAGCTCCAGATGATTTCCACAAAACAGTGTTCGAAATCACGGAGAGGAGGTCCATGATCCCTGACCAGTTACCTGGCGTACAGGCTTCAAGGCCTGCCGCTCATCCTGACGAAGCCAAGGCTTTGAAATGGCATTTTTACAGTTAACTTAATCCATTTCAAGCTATGTAAGGCGTGGCGTTCTCTTTAAGTAAAATCGCCACGCCATGAAGCTCTATTGAAAGCGGAGGCGCGATCAGTCGAGCATCTTGAGCCGGGCCCTTGCCTTCATGCGAAGCCAGTTGCGCATCCAGATTGCCAGCAGGAATGCGAGCAACATGACGATGATGGCGACCAGCCACGGAACTTCTCTGAACTGCATGGTGAGGCGCGTCCACCAGGGCAGTGTGCCGACGTGGTAAATAGCCGAACCCACGCGGAAAGACTGGAAGCGCGTGCCTAGAAGCATCGATATGGAGCCCTGAATATCGCTCGCCTGCTGCACGTACAGGAAGGTCTGCATGAAGGGCGCGAAGGTGGCTGCGTCTTTCATGCGGATGGCAACGATGCTGCTGCCGCTCATGAAGGGCGATTCGATGCCTTCGATGATGCCGTCAGGTGAGCCGGAGGCAATGAGCTCGCCGGACTCGGCGCGTTCATTGGTCTGCACCTTCCACCAGGCGCGATGGATGGGCGCGAAGAAGCCCTGGGTGTCGTGCGTCTGGACACGGCCGCTCGATAGCGCGACCGGTAAGAACTTGTTGATCTTGTCGAAGGCCGGCTGATCTTCTCCGATACCGATGACCAGGAAATCGGAGGCAGCGCCGGCTTGCATCGCATCCGGGCCGGCGACAGTTACCCGCAGAGTGGGGTAGCCGCTCTGACGCCCGAAGTGGCCCATCAACGTAATGAAGGTTTCGATCTCTTCTGAGGTTGGAGTGGGAGGCAGCACGACGGTGGTGGTGGCCAGATCGGGATAGCGCGTGAACGGGAAGCCCGAGTTGGCGAAGATTTCGAGGTTCGGCAGCGGCGCGTAATGCGGATAGCCGCGCAAATCGAGATAGCTGTCACCCAAAACCGCGCCCTGCATATTGATGGGCGTGGTGTCCTGGCAGTTCCCTTTTCTCAAGAGCTGGAATGTGAAATCGAACGAGAGCGAGTTCGAGAACGGGCGAAGATTGACGACCGGCACCGGCAGATCGATCTCGCTGCGCTTTGATGCTTCCTGGCCCGGGGTCAATGGGATCGAGCCAAGGAAGGCGTTGTTGATGCGTATCTGCATGCTCGAGATCGGCCCGATGGGGATCGAGTTATAGCGATAGGACATGTGCAGGATCGAGTTGGGACGATCTGCGAAGTAAATGTCGGGCGGGATACGGAAATAGACATTGAGCGGGGCGGAGCCGTCTCCCTGCATGGAGTCGCGCGCCTTGTAGTCCCAGAGGGCGATCTTCTGATCGGTCTGCGCCCAGCGTGGTGCGGAGTCCGCGGGCCGTCTTGCGGGAAGGTCGAGGCGGTCGATGGAGGCTTGCGGGCCTTGTAGAAGTCCGCTCTGCAGCGCAACAGCCTGGGCAGCCTGGATGACCTGGTCGGGATCACCGCCGGCGACGACAAGAACTTTCCCGTAGGGATCGTTGGGATTGGGCCGCATGGCCACGATGGGGCCACTGGCGCCTGCGCCGAGATTGATGCCGGCAGGCAGATTCGATGGGCTGTCGGAAATGATGACGGCGTTGCCGGCGGGGAGTTCTCCGATATGGACCGGAAAACGAACCGGACGCCCTTCGGAGATCATGCCGAAGTAGCTGGTGACGATGCCGGCGGCCTGAATGGCTTTGGAGTCCGGAGCCGAGGCGAACACAACCGGCAGGCTCAAGGGCTGCACAACAGCGGCGTCGAGGAACGGCAGCGGGAGCTGCTTCAGATCGTCGGCCAGCGGCAGGAGGTCGCCCTGCATGTCGAGATAAGTGGTGCGGTGAACGCGCGCCCATAGGGTGGAGTTCGCCGGGTCCTCGCACATCAGCGTGTAGTGACCGATGAACTGCATGGTCAGCGCGTTGTTGTGCACCATGAGCTCGGGCGGGATATTGAACTCAGCTTCAGATACTTCGCCTTTGCTGCGGCCGGATCCATCGGGCGTGGGCTCGATGGTGGCAAACAGGGTGCCGTTCAATATCAGCTTAAGGTGGCTGATCTCGGGCAACAGCGCGGGAGAGAATGCGTAGCTGACGTGAATCTTCGCGGTCTTTGCAACGTGGGTCTGTGGCAGCGTGAAGTAGATGGTGGTGGAGCTGTCCACACCGTGCATGTCGATCTGCGAAGAACCGGTATCGCCCAGGCTGAAGGTGTCGCGAAACTGGCCGGGGGGCGCCGGTACAGCGGAAGCGGCGGTTGTGCCGGGGCGGGCTTGTTCTCCGCTGGCGCTGACCGCCGGCTGCGCATGCAGGCGCGGCGCGTCCAGTCCGATCATGGCGGCGATGACCAGCACAGCGGAAGTTGCCGCAGCGACGCTGGCGGCTTTCTTCTTCTTCGACTTGGCCCTGGGGGTGACCAGGCTTTTGGCGGTTTGCGAAAGACCGTGCATGGAGATTTGGAAGATGCGGGACAGGCTCTTCAATACGTTGTCGCTTTCGCGGGATTCGCCCCAACCCAGCCAGGAATCGGCACGGGAGTACAAAACCATTGTGAGCACTTCCTGTTCCGCGATGGTCAGGTTCTCGAACTTCACCCGCAGCGTCGCTCCGTCGCCTCCAACGACCTTGGCATGGAGCTGTTGCGTTCCGTTCGGCATTGGGAAGGCGAGCATCACCTCTGTCTGAGGCGCCAGTTCCACTGTCTGGTTGAACCGAATGGCGGTGCCGCCCGAAGACATGTCGACGGTCTCGCCCTCAATCAGGGAGCCATCGGGCATGCGCGCCATGACCGGCGTGACGATCGAGATGCGGACGGTGGTGCGAAGCTGGCGCATTTCGCGCGCTACGGCTGTGGTGACACCGAGAATGATGATGTTGAAGACCGACCACAAGACGTTCATCAACACCGTGCCCGGACGATCGCGGTCCCAGATGAAGTAGCGCGGAATGGCAACCAACAGCCCTGCGACGTTGAAGAGTAGCAGGATCAGGAACGGCTGTGCGATCTTGGTGTCGAAGAACGTCTGCCTGACCACGCCACCCTTGGCCGTGACGTTGAACTTACCCAGCTTGGGGTTGATCAGCGCCATCACGGTGGGCAGCAGGATGTAAGGCGAGAGCACGGTCTCGTAGATCTCGTTCCAGAACGAATGGCGGTGCTCACCCTGAATGCGCGAGTTGGTGACGTTGGAGAGAATCAAGTGCGGCAATGCGTACGCGAGAATCGCGGCCCAGTAGCCCGGCACATTGGTGTGCGACAGGATCAGGTAGATCAGCGGCGCGGTGAGGAAGATCAGGCGCGGAATCGCATACATGAAGTGCATCATTGCGTTGAAGTAGCAAAGACGCTGCGGAAATTTCAGCCCCGGTGCGAAGAGAGGATTGTCGGTGCGCAGAATCTGGATCATGCCGCGAGCCCAGCGAATTCGCTGGCCGACGTGCGCGGAAAGGCGCTCGGTTGCGAGCCCGGCAGCCTGAGGAATGTTGATGTAGGCAGTGCCCCACCCGTTCATCTGCATGCGCAGAGAGGTGTGCGCGTCTTCCGTGACGGTCTCGACAGCGATGCCGCCGATTTCATCGAGCGCCTCGCGGCGAAGCACCGCGCAGGAGCCGCAGAAGAATGTGGCGTTCCAGAAGTCGTTGCCGTCCTGCACGATTCCGTAGAACAGCTCGCCTTCGTTGGGAATGATACGGAACTGCTGCAGGTTGCGCTCGAACGGATCGGGCGAATAGAAATGGTGCGGCGTCTGCAGCATGGCCAGCTTGGAATCGCGCATGAACCAGCCCATGGTCATCTGCAGGAAGCTGCGCGTTGGCACGTGATCGCAGTCGAAGATGGCGACGTAAGGAGAGCTCAGTGCCTTAAGCGCCGTGTTGATGTTGCCGGCCTTGGCGTGCTTGTTATCGGTGCGGGTCTTGTATCCGATGCCTGCCTCAAACGCGAACTGCTCGAACTCCTTACGGCGACCGTCGTCGAGAATATAGACGTGCATTTTGTCGGCCGGCCAATCCATGTTGAGCGCGCCGAGAGCGGTGTAACGCACAACATCGAGCGGCTCGTTATAGGTCGGAATGAGGACGTCGATGTGCGGCCACTCGTCTTCATCGTCTGGGAGGGCCACGGGCGCGCGACGCAGGGGCCAGATCGTCTGGAAGTATCCGAGGAAGAGAATGATAAATGCGTATACCTCAGCCAACACCAGGCTGAGGATGAAGAACCCGTCGAGCATGCCGGGGTGGTTGGCGGGGTCCTCAAAAAACTGCACGGTCGATGATATGCGCCAATATCCGTAACGGAAGGTGCAGAACATCGACATGATCATCAGGGTGAGAGTGATCAGGTAGGAGTCTGAGCTGCGCGAAAGGGCCATGGCCATCAGCAGGGTCAGCAGTCCGCAAACAGCCTGCTGCGGCCAGGTCAGAGGCAGGACAGCCAGGAAATAGAACGCGACGGCTGCGGCTCCCAGGAACACAAACCGCAGCAGGCGCATGAGCAGGTTTTCACCCGCTCCTATGTCCTGCCATAAACCGGTTGGGGTCATCTCTCACTCCACCGCACCCCGCGGAAACCAGCCGAAGCAGGTGCAGCGAGGCTCTTGACCCACCCTGCCAGCGCGCCGAAGTCTTCAGCGACCGCCGAGTTGGGAGAGTAATCCACGACCGTCATCCCTTCCGCCAGGGCCTCACTGACGGCGGGCGTGCGGCGCAGCGAGAACGGCAGCAGGCGATCGCCGAGCTGTTCACGCAGAACCTCCCGTACATCCAGATGAAGGGGGAGAGAAGGATCGTACTGATTCAGCACGTAGTACGGGAGCACTTGTCCACTGCTCACGCGTTGAAAGAAGGTATCGATGGAGGCAACGCTGACCACCGAGCTCATATCAGGGATTACCGGCACGAGCACAGTGGGGCGCATACGCAGAACGCGGCGGGTGATGGCGCCGGAGGCGGTGGCGAGATCGACCAGGATGCGGCTGGCGGCGTGGCCATTGCGCGCGATCTCGGTAGAAAGCTGCTCCTGCGGCGCTGACTCCGGGCCGAGGTTTTCGCAATCGATGGTGAGGAGCTGAACGGGTGCGTCTGCGCCGTTGCCGGGCGCAGTAAAGGTGCGAAGCACGCCGGGGCGCTGATCGCGGGCGCCGAAGAAGAATGGCAGCAGGCCGTAGGACGCGGTATCGACGAGCATGATGCGTTCGCCGCGAGCGGAGAGAGCGCGCCCGAGAGTCGCAACGAGGCTGGTTTTGCCGACACCGCCGGCAAGCGAGAACACTGCGAGCACCGGCGCACGCGTAGCCGCCGGAGCAGGAGCAGGCTCGGCCTGGGCGGGTGCACCGCCCGAGAAGACTCCCTTCAGAGCGAACCAGCGCGAAGTGATGCGGTCGCGCGATCCCTGAAGGGTGTCTTCCATGGGGTTCGGAGTCTGGGCCGGGGAATAGTCACTGCGATTCGCCGCAAGCCACGCCGGGCGGGTTACGTTTTCCTGAGGCTCTGCCGGCGGAGTCCAGGGCCGGCCGGGAGCAATCCGCTCTTCGCGCGGAGGAGCAGGCGGCACATATTGCTGCTGCGGCTGCGCGTATGGAGGATATGCAGGGGGCTGGGGAGCCGGCTGCGGCGGGTAATAGGGAGCAGCGATCGGATAAGCAGGTGGCGCCGGGGGTGCATAGGCGGGAGCAGCCTCAGGATAAGGCACGGAAACGGGCTGATACTGCGGAACTGCGTACTGGGGCGGCTGGGGCACATAGGGGCGCTGCTGCGCGGCGTGCATCTGGGCGGCGCGCTCGGCGGCGGCCTGCTGCTCAGCGCGCTGACGGGCTTCATACTCGACCTGCCGGTCGGCTTCCGCGGCACGATCGATCTCGGCGCGCTGCATCATATCGGCTTCGTCGCGCTGACGCTGACGCTCGGTTTCGATGGCTTCCTGCACGCGCTGTCTGGCCTTTTCGCGAGTCTGGGCACGCGAGGCGGAGAAATCCCGATACTTTGCGCCGTGGAGGTTGGCCCACGAATACAGTGTGGCTACGTCTTCCGGGGTCTCATTCGAGTCGGTGAACGCTCTGTGGTCAGTCATTTGCACCCTCGTTCCCTGGCGGCTGAAGATGCTTGACGCGCCCGTCCCTATAGCCCAGGGGAAACGTTGGCACGCAGGCTCGCCGGAGATGGTCTCGCACACTGATCGTATGGTTTTACTTGTCTCCTGAACAATACCACTCAGAACGCTTCGTTCCTACCACTTTTGGGTCATGTTTTCAGGATGTACCTTTCTCGGAAACCGCTGTAAACACGAGGGATTCCGCAAACGGCACCTTTGCGTCCGCGAAAAGGTAACACGCAGGTAATGGAACGCGGCATGCGTGGAAGATGAAGGCGGCAATGCGCAAGGCGGAAGGCCAGAAAGGGGTATCTTCCTGGTTAACAAAAACTTCTGTTTGGATAGGGCGTGGCGGCTCGCCTTGGACTGATGGGTTGGGAAAGGATGCGGCCGGAAGGAGTGCTGGTGAGCTCGCTGGGATTCGAACCCAGGACCCACGCATTAAAAGTGCGTTGCTCTACCACCTGAGCTACGAGCTCGTTCAAGCCGCTAGTTCAAAAGTAGCACATTGAACGCCCTTTCCGGACCAGGGCCGGGCCTGGTATGCGTCCGCACTGTATCGGGTGCATAATCTTGGGAATCAACCCTGTTTCATCGGTTCGGAGCCCGCTGTGGAGATTCCTGTCTGCCCGCAATGCGGCCGCCTCATGGCGGAGGAAGCCGGCCCTCTCTGCGAGAAGTGTGAGCCGGCCCCGGTGGCGGCCGAAGCGCCGGGACCCTGGGTGACCTGGACGCTGGTTGTGGTGACGGCGGTTGCGAGCGCGGTGGGGCTGGGCTTCAGCCGCGAGCAGTTTCCGCTGGGGGCGAAATTCGGCCCGGGCATCGCCGGTGGCGAGTGGTGGCGGCTGGTGACTGCCTTCTTTGTCCACAACTCGCTGGGGCATTTCGTGTGGAACATGATTCCGCTGGGATTCCTGGGCGGCCGGCTGGAACGGAATCTTGGACATTGTGTGTTTCTTGCGTTTTACCTGACATGCGGCATAACGGGCAGCGTCGTTTCGCTGATTGCGGCCCCGGAGCAGGTTGCATGCGGTGCGTCGGGCGCCGTGTTCGGCGTGTGCGCCGGGCTGTTCGTTTTCTACCTGCTTCGGGTGCGCACGTTGTCGAGGAAACGGCGCATCCGGCTGGTTGCGCTCGGAATTTATATCTGGACGTCCTTCTGGCCGGGCTTCGCAGATCTGCGTGTTGATAACGCGTGCCACATCGGCGGCCTCACAGCGGGGGCGATTCTTGGGTGCGTTCTTTCGCTGGGATCTCGACGGAAGCGACTGGTCCAGCTGGTGACCTTCGGCGCCGCGGCCGCCATGCTCGCGGCCGGCGCATTCGAGTTTCGGCAGCACAACCTCTATCTGGTGCATCTCGACGCCGCCGCCCGGGCGATTCAGAACGGAAAGATGGATCTGGCCGCCGCGGAACTGCGGACGGCTCAGGCGATGAAGCCGGATAGTCCCATCGGGCAGTTCCTGCAGCAGAAGCTCGACTCCGCAGACAGACCGGAACCGCCGGATCTGCCTTAGCCACCGTGTCCTCCGCATTGCATCACGCCGAGAAACTGGGTCCATGGGCCGACGGCTTCGCGATACTGGTGCGCCATCACGCGCGAGATCTGGTGCAGGTGCGTCAGGTCGTGCGCGGCCCAGGTGGCGAGCAGCTGGCTCAGTGTGACCGAGCCGAACGTGGGGTGGGTGCCGCGGCGTTGAAGGTCGGCCAGGCTGAGGTTCAGTGCTCGCAGATCGTCCAGACTGGCTGCACGCGCCGCGGTGAAATCCTCCAGGACCTCGGGCAGCGACTTGCCTTGCATGGCCTCGCGCTGGCCGAGGCGGTCGAACGGCGGAAAGGGCTGCGTCTCGCCGACGTCGAGCAGGTGGCGGATGCGCACCATCCAGTCAGTGCGGTCGGCGTGAGCCAGGTGTGCAACGATTTCGCGCGGACCCCAGGAGTCGCCGCCTTCATTAGCGTCAGTCCATTCAGCGGGCAGGCCGCGCAGGAGCTCATCGAGCGCACCGGGAGTGCGTTCGAGCAGGGCGATGGTGTGATCGAGGCGGTGTTCCATATCAGTTTTCAGTTCTCAGTTTTCAGTTGCCGGCGAGGCCGGGCGGTATTCAGGCAAATTTCAGGCCGGCGGCCGAGCCCACCGTCTGAATATAGTGCCGGCCCTCGTCATACTCCTCGGCTGTCTTGAGGTGCTCGAGCATGAGTGGGACTTCCCTGCCGAGTTTGGAGAGCTCGGTGAGGTAGGTCGTGTAGTCCACCTGGCCGCGGCCGGGTACGACCTCTTCGAAATGCACGTTCATCTCGACATCCCAGCGAAGGTCTTTGGCGTGGCAGGAGACGATCCAAGGCCCAAGTTTGCTGAAGCACTCGCGGATGAAGTCGGCGTTGTGATAGTAGCGCTGCGGTGAGTTGATGCCGTTGCAGACGTCAAGGTGAACACCGAAAGCCTTGCGGTCGACGGCGCGGATGAGTTCGACGTAACCGTCGGGGCCGTCGGGCAGGTTCCAGCCCATCATCTCAACGGTGAACTTTGTGCGTGTGGGCTTGACGTGGTCGAGGATGTGGCGGACGTTCTCGATCGTGGCGTCGAAGAACTCGCGCGAAAGGTTTTTCGGATTGGGTCCGTACCAGACGTCAGGGTTGTAGGAGCCGGCGATGTCGACGCAGTTGAGCGCTCCCAGGGCGTCGGCGAGGGCGCACCGCTGGGTCACGTAGTCGAGGTTGGCGCGGCGCTTCTCGGCGTCCGGGTCGAGCATGTTCTTCCAGGCGCCTACCTCGGCGATGACGACGTTCTGGGATGCGTAGGCTTGCTCGATCTTTTGTAGAAGCTGCGTGTCGCTGAGGGTGGCGATGTCGGGACAGTACGCCGCGGCGTAACCCAGGCGGCGATGCTCGCGGGCGAGCTCCGCGGGGTCTGTGGAGTTGATGAAGATGGGGCCGCCGAGGCGTATGGCTGCGGTGCTGGCCGCAGCGTGCATGCGCTTCGAGTACACGAGTCCGGCCGCAGCCGCGGCGGAGACTTTCAGGAAGTCTCTGCGTTCAATTCTCATACGGGTGCCAGCTTACATCACGAGTTGTGGGTGTTGAGGCTCGCGCTTAACAGAGTGGCAGGACGACCTTGAGTGCCGGATAACGCAGATAAGTGCCGAGCCAAGCGATGGCGGCAAAAATCACCGGGAACCACGTTTCGAACGTTGGACTGCCGGCGCGGAGCTGGATGGCTACCGCGCCGCCCAAAAAGCCCGTGAGCAGCACGGCGCCTAACACGGCGGTTCGGGGGATGGCATAGAGCACGGTGCAGATCGTGATCAGCACGCCGATGGTGACGCTGGTGGAGATTGGCAGGCCCAGTTTTGTGAACGCGTCGGTGACCTGCACCGGCTTGGCGAATTTGCCGAACGCGTCGAAGAGCATGAAGAGAATTGTCAGTGCGCTGAGAACGCGGCCGGTCCAGAGAGCGGCTTTTGAGGGCGCGGATGAAGATGGTGCGTGCGGCTGCGAAACAGTGGACACGAAGGACCTCCCAGGGGACATGGCAGTGGAGACCGGAAGGGGCCGGTCTCACGCTGCATGAAAAAGCTTAGTACTTCGAGCGCTCCGCAACCAGCATCGATTCGAGGATCTGGTCCGAAACCTCCTTCACCGCGCCGGGCGAGTGGGAGAGGAACAGCGTGTTGGTCTTGTCGCTCTCGCCGATGGACTTCAGCGTATCGAAGTATTGCGTGACGAGAACAAGCTGCATGACTTCCTTCGCGGTCGCGCCTTCTACGGCCTTTTGGAATTGCTCGACCGAAGTCTGCAGGCCTTCAATGATCGCCTTCCGCTGGTTGGCAATGCCCTGCCCCTGGAGCGCCTTGCTCTCTGCCTCGGCTTCGGCCTTCTTCACTACGAGAATCTTTTCGGCTTCGCCGCGCGCGTTGGCTGCGACCTGCTCACGCTGCGCGGCGTTGATGTCGTTCATCGCCGATTTGACCTTGGCGTCGGGCACGATGTCGGTGACAAGCACGTTCACGATCTCGTAGCCGAACTCCGCCATGTCGGCGTCCAGTTCCTTCTTCACGGCGAGCGCAATGCTCGACTGCGATGCAAAGACCTCGTCGAGCGTCATGCCGGGCACGTGGCCGAGGATGACCTGCTCGACATACGACTGAATTTGCTGCGCGGGACTGGAGAGCTTGTAGAAGGCATCGACGACCTTTTCAGGACGGACGCGATTCTGCACAGAGAGCGGAATGGTGACGAAGACGTTGTCCTTGGTCTTCGTTTCCATGGTCAGGTTGATCTGGTTGACGCGCAGGCTCACGATGCCGGCGACGGTGTCGATGTACGGCACCTTCCAGTTGAGGCCGGGCTCGGCGACGCGAAGGAATTTGCCGAAGCGCGTGACGACGGCCACTTCGGCGGTGCTCACCGTGAAAAAGCTGCCAAGAACGAAGGTCAACAGAACGATCGCAACGACCGCAAGAAGGACAACGAACACGATATCCATTTACCGCCCCCAAATGCCCAGTTTTGGATGATGGCGAATTATACCGCGCGCCTAACTCCAAAGACTGACCCATCAGAGGGATTGCCGGATGGGGACGCTCGGGTCCGCGAATATTTCGCGGCTACCGATCGCCCCTGTTCGGAATTGCGTCATGTTTATGGAACGGTTGCGGTCACGGTGGACTTCCATGCTGTGCCGCTGGTGTTCACGGCATAGACGGTGAACTGGTGGCTGCCAGCGTTCAGGTTGAGGGAGGCGGCCAGCGAGGTTGAGTTCGTCTCCGTGTACTTCTTTGCTCCATCAACCCAGACCTCCATGCGAGCCAGCGTGCCGGAGATCTTGGATGTTGCCGAGACCAGCACGGGATTGTATGAAGTTGTGGAGCCGTTGGCGGGCGCGCAGATATGGACCCCGTAGGAAGAGGGCGCAGAGCAACTCGGAGCGCCTACTGTGAAGTTGAAGTCGAAGCGCTTGAGACTGTTGTCGACGTCCGCGGCGTAGATCGTTCCCTTGTGCGTGCCGGATGCGAGCGTCGAAGCGTAGTTGAAGTAGGCGTTGCCCTCCCACGCGTGGAATTGCTCCGCCAGCTTCTTGCCGTCGACCCAGAGCTCCATCTTGCGGAGCTGACCCCAGGAGTGCGCCGTCGCATTGAAATTCACCGTTGGCGTGGATGAGCCGGCGGTGAGGGCGATGTCGGCATTGGCATCTCCGTCGAAGTCGCCTATGACCATGTTGTGAACCGCGGAACCCCAAACGCTGCCCGCGGTGGAGGTGGTGAAGACTGGCTGGACCGCGCCGAACGATCCGGTGCCGTTGCCAGGCAGAACGTAGACTGTGGTGTTGGTGCTGTTCGATCCAACGATGACGAGGTCGAGATGGCCATCGTGGTTGAAGTCGGCAGCAACCAGCGGAGAGGCCGCCATGTTCTGGCCCGAGCTCAACGAGATGACGGAATTCCGAGGGGCCTGGAAAGTGCCGGAGGCTCCTTTTCGATCATGCTTCTCGGTTCAACACCCGAAGGGCAACTGCGGGTCCCTCGGTCCGCTGAAGAAAGCGCGCGGACTCTCGGGATGACACTTCAGAGAAAAGGCAAGTCTGAGGGCAGATCTGTCCTCGACGCTGCGCTCCGGTCGGGATGACAGCGCATTGAAGGGTCAGGCTGTTGGCTTTTCAGGCGGCGGCATGCTGGCTAGATAGCGGCTGGCGAATTGCTGCGCGTAGTCGTCGAGGAGTTCCCTCACCCGCTCTGATTGCGGGGAGCGGACGATGAGACCGGCATGGTGGTGCTTCTTCATGCGGAAGACGATCTCCGGTGCCGTGAACGCGGAAGTGTCTGGCTCGGCGGTCTGCGCGAGGCAGAGAACGCTGCCGGCATAGTCGGCGCGCGCTTGGGGGAGCTCGTACGGAACGCCGAGGAGATCCATGACTTCGATGCGCGCCCACTCACGCCAGAGGTTAATTCCTGTTGCGGCCTCGACGAGGTCGACTATGAAGGCTCCGCCGACGCGTGCGGCAATCTCAAGGAAGTAGAGGCGGTCATCGGCGTGGGCGCGGATGTATTCCGCATGCGTAACGCCGCGGGTCATGCCGAGTGCAGGCGCCAGAGAGGCGTTGAACTTGGTGAGTTCCTTCCAGTCATTGCTGTCGCGGTCGACGGTGCGGGTGGTGAAGACGCCGCCTTCATGCATGACCTGCATGGGCGGCTTGCCGTATTTGTGCACAACGGAGAAGACGACCTTGCCGCCGCTGATGATGGAGTCGACGTGGTAGATGTCGCCGGGCACGAAACGCTCGAGGAGGAAGTGCGTCTGGCGGTCGCCCAGTTCCTCGAGGGCGCGCCACAGGTCTTCCGGCTGGTGAATTTTGCGAATGCCCAGAGCCGAGGCCGACGTCCGCGGCTTGAGCAGCCACGGCGCGGGCACCTGCGCCATGTAGTCGCGCAGCTCGTCGTAGTTGAGCACCCGGGTGAAATCGGGGACGTTGAAGCCGGCCTCGCGTGCTCCGGTACGCATGGCCAGCTTGTCACGATAGAACGCTGTTGTGGTGAGGCCCATGCCTCGGATGCACCAGTGCTCGCGGACGGCGGCAGCGGTCTCCTGGTCGAACTCGTCGAGAGCCACTACGCGGTCGAAGCGGCGACCGCGGGCCATCCAACTGACCGTGTTCAGCACCTGCTCAGTCGTAAGGTTGTCGGGCATGAACGCGATGTCTTCGAGCACGTCGCGCGGCCAGTCGGCGCTGCGGAGCTTTTCCACCGTAAGGAGCGTGGGGCGCACGCCCATCTCGGCGCACTGGCGGAGGAAGTCCTGCCCTTTTTCGTAGGTGGAGATGCAGAGAATTCGCTGCGTCGTGTCGCCCATGGAGCTCCTCGCCGGAGTGAACTTGGACCACTGAATAGGGATAGTTCTACCATAGGCAGTGAACAGTGATCAGTGAACAGTGGTCAGATGATCAAGCACCTAGCCGCCAACAACTGAATACGGACAACACAAAAGATGCTCTCGGCGAACTCAATCAAGTACCTCCACGACCGCTGCACCAAGCACTGGCACGAGGAACCGGACACGACTCCCTACGCGCTCAGCGACTGGGAGAAGCTCATCTCGCAGCATCACTATGCCAATTGCGACCTGTGGCATCTGGAGGATAAGGCTCGCGAGGCCGGCGCCAGTGACGCACAGATTGCCGACACCAAGCGCGGCATCGACAAGACGAATCAGGTGCGCAATGACCTTGTCGAGAAGCTGGATGAAGCGCTTCTTGCCTACCTGGAGCCCTACAATCTGCCGAACTCGCTGGAGAAGCAGCACTCGGAAACGCCGGGGATGATCATCGACAGGCTCTCGATCCTGGAGCTGAAGATCTACCATACGCGCGAGGAAATGCGCCGCACCGACGCTCCGGCGGGCCACAGCGAGCGGAACCGGCACCGGCTGGACGTGCTGGAGATGCAGCATGCCGACCTGCGGCAGTGCCTGGACGATTTGTGGGCGGAGGTAATGGCTGGGACGCGCTACTTCAAGGTCTACAGGCAGTTGAAGATGTACAACGACCCGGCTCTGAATCCGGCGATTTACCGGCGGCAGGAGAAGTGAACAGCCGCACTCAGACGTCTGTGCCATTGACGCAGCGAGGGGTTCTGCGTATAAGTATGGCCTGAGCGCATAAACACCCTGGCACACCTGCAAACACATGCAGCGAACAGCCTTGGAGGAAAATGGCTCCCGGTAAACTAATGATGCAAGAGGCCAAGACCGCGGCTGCGAGCCGCAAGAAACCGCAAGCGGCAACGAAGTCTCAGGGCCAGTCCAACACGGCGGCCTATCAGCACTACCAATCGGCTGTGCAGCTGGTGCAGCAGGGCAAGTACGACAAGGCGATTGCGGCTCTGGAAAAGTTTCTGCCCGCCGCGCCGCCGGAGTTAGCCGAGCGCTGCCGCATGTACATTGCCACCTGCCAGCGGCAGTTGGAGAAGTCGAGCCTGCAGTTCCGCACGCCGGAAGAGCGGTACGACTACGCCATCTCGCAGTTGAACCAGGGCCTTTATGAAGAGGCTCGGGAACAGCTCAGCGCGGTGGCGAAAGACTCTCCGAATGCGGACTACGCCTTCTATGGGCTGGCGGTGCTGGACAGCATGACCGGACGCCCGCAGGAGTGCCTGGCAAACCTGGGCCGCGCCATCGAGCTGAACCAGAAGAACCGGCTACAGGCGCGCTCAGACGGCGACTTCCAGAATATGGCGGACGATCCGCGATTCACGGAGCTGCTCTACCCTGAGCTTCCCTGAGGCCTAAACGGGCCCGCGAACGTCCAAACCTCGGAGAACGACTTGATAGCTACTTCTGTCGAAGAGGCATTGGGCACCGAGGTGACTCCGCTGCGCGTGGTTGCGATGGGCGGCGGCACGGGTTTGTCTACCTTGCTGCGCGGGTTGTGCCGTCACGTGACCACTCCGGGGACGCACTCGCCGGCCATGGGAACGATCTCGGATCTTGCAGCGGTGGTGTGCGTAACCGATGATGGCGGCTCCTCCGGCCGCTTGCGTCGCGACTTCAACATGCTGCCTCCGGGAGACCTGCGCAACTGCATGGTCGCGCTCAGCGAGGAAGGCGATCTGCTGGCCAAGCTCTTCGCGCATCGCTTTCGAGGTGGCGACGCACTGGAGGGGCACAGCTTCGGCAATCTGTTCGTCGCGGCACTCACGGAGATCACCGGCGACTTCGCGCACGCGGTGCAGCTCTCGTCAAAGATTCTCGCAACGCGAGGCAGCATTTATCCGGTGACCACTGCAAATGCAACGCTGGTGGCTCGCATGGACGACGGCTCCCTGGTGAGCGGCGAGACCAACATCAACGCGAGCCAGCAGCGCATTGAGGAGCTGATGATTGAACCGCCCGACGCAGCGGCCCTGCCGGAAACCCTGGCCGCGATTGAGCAGGCGGACTTGATCACCATCGGGCCAGGATCGCTCTACACGTCGATCATCACCAACCTGCTTGTGCAGGGGATTCCCGAAGCTCTGGCTAAGGCGCGCGGGCTGCGCGTCTTTGTCTGCAACCTGATGACCGAGGCCAATGAGAGCCTGGGGCTCACGGCGTCCGAGCATATTGAAAAGATCTACGAGCACGCGGGCGCGCCCATCTTCGATTACGCGCTCGTGAATACCGCGGAGTTTTCTGACGACACGCTTGCGCGCTACGCGGCCGAAAACGCATCGCCCATCAGCGCTGACATTGAACGCGTTGAAGCGATGGGCGTGCGTTGCGTCGCGGGCAACTTTGCCAGCGAAGGCGAAGTGGTTCGGCATGCCGCGAGCCGCGTCACCGGCGCCCTGCTGGCGCTTGGCCGGGCGCATGTCTCATCCAGGCGATAGACAAATGTTTCCCCACTCCTGAAGCGCGCCTTGCTCTATGGAAGCAGCTAAACATTTCGATATCATCAAATATCGCGTCACGATATTTATCAAATGAACAAAAAGTCATACCCCCGATGGTTTTACTAGGGATGATCCTAGTTCAAAGCACCCACGAAAATCTCTACTCTGACAATGTTGATGCGCATACACAAAGGCGCACGACCAAGACGTAAGCATGATGAAGCGACCCGCTTAGCAGTTCAAAAAAAGGTCGGTCGCAGCGGATGTTCCTTCTCATGCCTGGGCCTCGCTTTGAGACTGTGCCTTCGGCATGATTTGCATGCTCTGCTCTATCGACACATGTTTGAGAGAGGGCTATGAACCATCATTCGCAGATTCTCGTTGTAGGCCGGGATCAGATGCTGCTGCAGACTCACCGGCTTATCTTAGGAACTTATTTTGAAGTAGAGGCAGCAGGCCGGATATCTGAAGCCGGTTCCATTCTCTCCAAGCGCGAGTTCGATCTGATCGTCTTGTGCGACACCCTGACTGATGCCGAGTGCCAGCAAGTGGCCGGCATGGTGGAACACCAGAAGCCTAAGCCCACGCTGTTGTCGCTGCTGGGACCAGGCACAAAAGACCATGAGCGCCACATAGGCCGGTGCATGGCATTGAAAGGCGGCCCGCTTCAGTTACTGAGAGAGTGCGCCGACGTGCTTGGGTTCGATCTCCGCGCGAAACCGAACGGAAGAGATGCGTATTTGGGTCATGCTGCGAGGAGCAGGGCCTAAGACTGCCGTCATGAGCGCAGTACGGCTTTGAGCAGGAGCTCGACACCGTTCCACATAATCTGCACGCCGATGCATAGCAGCACAAATGCAATCACCCGCGTGATGCCCTCGGCAGTCTGCTTTGAAATGCGCGCAGTGAGTCTGGGCGCGTATCCGTAGCAGAAGTAAACGGCCACGCTCAACAGGACCGCCGCGGCCATGATGCCGGCGTGAGCGGCGAAGTCGATGAAGAAGCCCTTGGCGGGAGTATGCGCGCTCAGCGTGATCGTCACCACCAGGCTTCCAGGTCCCGCTGTGAGCGGAAACGTGAAGGGGTAGAAGCTCTTCTTCTTCAGGGATTCGAAGGCGTGGTCGTCAAACTCTTTGACGTTCTGCTTTCCCGGCGCCTCGTTTCCGGTCAGCAGTCCCCAGCCCATCGACGCGATCGCCAGGCCGCCCGCCACCTGCACCACCGGCAATGAGATACCGAAAAACTTGAGCACAGCCGTGCCAACCACCTGGATGGCGAGGAAGAACAGAGTGGTGTTGATCGCGATTCGACGCGCCAGCGTGCGATACACGACAGGAGGCGCGTCTCCCACCAGGCCCACGAACATCAGCGCGCTGCCGAGTGGATTCACCAACGGCAGAAGGGCGCTGAGCGCAAGACCGAAAAATGTCGCGAACTCCTGCAGGCGCTGTGGCATGGATGGTCCCGTGGGCAAGATTCAGGTGAGTTGAGTTTAATTGATCGGTTGATCAGCATGGTATTCCAGGTCTTATGATGGTATCTTTTGTGCTACCATCAACCAGATGCTCCAACTCCGGCAGTACGTCGACCGGCAGGGCCGCAATCGTTTCGAAAAATGGTTTAACGATCTGGCAGAGACCGCGCGCGCCCGGATAACGATTGCTCTCGATCGCTGGAAAGAAGCAGCGCACCTCCAGCAAAAAGCGTGGGAGGAGGTGTGTTGGAATTGCGCCTCGATTTTGGGCCAGGCTACCGCGTCTACTTCGGCCGCGACGGCGACTCGCTCGTAATTCTCCTCGTGGGCGGCACCAAGAGGCGGCAAGACGCGGAAATCGCAGTGGCAAAACGACTCTGGCAGGAATACAAGGAGCGGAAGGGGAGGCGAGATGGTCCTGACTAAAGATTTCAACGAAACTGTAAAGGAGAAGCTTCAGAAGAGTGGCGCCTTTCGTCGCGCGCTTCTCAAAGAAGCAATTCAGTGCATGATCGACGGAGATCTGGAAACAGGAAAGTCTGTATTGCGCAAATACGTCAATGCGACAGTCGGATTCGTGCAACTTGGAGCCGATCTTGGCCGTTCGCCGAAGGTTCTGATGCGAATGCTGAGCGCATCGGGAAATCCGCAGGCACGAAACCTCTTTGAGCTCGTCTCCTATCTGCAAAAGCGCGAAGGCGTCGTGATGAAGATCGTTGACCGAGCCGCCTAAGCCGCGAGCGTCACCTGCTGCTATTGCTCCACGGTGCGCTTCAACTGCCCGCACGCCGCATAAATATCCCGCCCGCGCGGACGGCGAAGATAGGCGGCAATTCCCTCACCCGCCAGGCTGCGCTTGAAGTTGTCTGCCGCGTTCGGATCGGGCGTGCTGTAGGGCACTCCTGGGCCAGGATTCCACGCGATCAGGTTCACCTTCGCAGGCAGTCCCGTGCGACGGACGAGCCGGGCAACCTCGCGCGCGTGCTCGGGTCGATCAGTGACGCCGCCCAGCAGAACGTACTCGAAGGTGACCCGCTCGCGAGGACGGAGCCGTATGCCGCGGACTGCATCGACCACGGTCTCGATTGGCCACTTGCGGTTGATCGGCATGATTTGGCTGCGGACATCGTCATTCGGCGCATTGAGACTGATGGCCAGCTTGGGGCGAAGTTCCGGCGGTTCGAGCGCAAACTTCTGGATGCCCGGCACGATCCCTGAAGTCGAAACCGTCATCCGCTGAGGGCTGAGGTCAGCTTCTTCCACAAGCATCCGGACCGCCGCCATAAAGCTCTCGTAATTCAGGAACGGCTCGCCCATTCCCATGAAGACCAGATTGAGCCGGTCACGCCCGATCTCCACGGCATGGCGGTCGAGAACGGCGATCACCTGGCCGGCAATTTCGGCGGCCGACAGGTTCCGCTGGAGGCCAAGGCGGGCGGTCAGGCAGAACTGACAGTTGACGGCGCAGCCCACCTGGCTTGAAATGCAGATGGTAGCGCGCGTTCTGTGCGAAGTCCGCCCGGCGGGAGAAAGTTCCTCGTCCCCCGCATCGCTTCCGTCCCCGGACTCGCCCTCGTCACCTTCCGGCATCCAGACCGTCTCAACAGTGTCGGTTCCGGATTGCCCCTCGACGAGGTACCGCTCGGTGCCATCGACGCTGCGGAAGACCTGAGCGATCCGCGGCCGGCCGACGGTCCAGTTCCCGGCTGCGAGGCGTTCGCGCAGCGATTTGGGGAGGGTCGTAATGTCGCTGATGTCCGCAACTCGCTGGCGGTACAGGGCTTCGGCCAGCTGCGCGCCTCGGAATGCGGGCTCGCCCATCTCCTTCATCAGTGCGGCCAGTTCGGCGCGGCCCATTCCAAAGAGGAATTTACGCGGTGAAACGTTCGTCTCACCCAGCGAAACGAGTTGTGATTTTTCGGGATTCACGCCAAACTCCAGACTAGTGCATTCACGATGGCGATGCAGCCTGTTCCCAGATATTTGCCATCCAAGACTGCAGTCGGCGGTGCCGCTCCCGGACACCAGCCCCCATGCTTCCCAGCATTCCCCTTGCACCATCTGGCCTAAAATTGAATCTGTAACAGGGGTAGACGATGACTATCGAGCGTAATCTTCGCCGCACCGTGCTGCCCAACGGTCTGATCGTACTGACCGAGCGCATGGAACATCTCCGTTCCGTGGCCATGGGCGTTTGGATCAAATCGGGTTCCCGCGGCGAGGCCGCCGAAACCAACGGCATTTCCCATTTTGTTGAACACATGGTGTTTAAGGGCACCCGCAACCGCACTGCCCAGCACATAGCCCGCGAGATGGACTCCATCGGTGGCAATCTGGATGCCTTCACCGGCAAGGAAACCATCTGCTTCAACGTGAAGTCGCTGGCCGACCACGTGCCCATCGCCCTCGACGTGCTATCAGATCTGGTCCTCAATCCTGTCTTTGCTTCCAGCGATATAGAGCGAGAACGTGGAGTAATCCTTGAGGAAATCAAGATCGATGAGGATAACCCCGACGTGCTCGTCCACGAGCTCTTTACCCAGAGTTTCTGGAAGGACCACCCACTCGGGAAGCCGATCCTGGGCACTACGCAGACAGTGAACCGCCTCGACCAGCCCAAGCTGCTCGACTACCATTCCGGGCGTTTCCACGCAGGGAATATGGTCTTTTCGGCAGCAGGCAATCTCGCGCACGACGAGTTCGTCGAGGCGGTAGCGAAGCAGTTCGCTCCTCTCCACAGCGGACAGCCGCTGACCGAACTGGCGGCGCCTGTATCGAGCGCGCGCATTCTGCTGAAGAACAAGAAGGCTTTGGAACAGGTGCAGATCTGCCTTGGGGTTCCTTCCCCGGCTATCACCGACGAGAACCGCTACGCCACGCTGATCTTGAACACGGTTCTGGGCGGCGGCATGAGCTCGCGCCTCTTCCAAACCATCCGCGAAGAGCGCGGCATGGCTTACTCGGTCTTCAGCGACCTGAGCCCCTACCGCGATACGGGGACGCTGTGCGTCTACGCCGGCACTTCGGCGGCCAAGGCGCTGGAGTGCATCGACCTGGTCATGACTGAATTCCGCAAGCTGAAGGAAGAGCCTTTAAGCGACGAGGAACTGACCCGCGCCAAGGACCAGCTCAAGGGCAACATCCTGATGGGGCTGGAGAGCTCGAACTCGCGCATGGCCAACCTGGCGCGTCAGGAGATCTACTTCGGCCAGTTCTTCTCGGCCGACGAGATCATCGCGAAGGTGGAAGCAGTGACGCCGGAGCAGGTGCAGGCAATGGCGCAGCGGCTCTTTGACCCGGAGAAGATCGCGGTCACGCTGCTGGGCCGGCTGGATGGGATCAAGCTCAACCGGCAGCGGCTGGTCTGCTAGTCGATTACAACCTCAGCTGAAACGAAGGCCGGAGCAATCCGGCCTTTGCTGTTTCTCCCGTGCCTGGGAGCGTACTGTTACTCGCGCGGTTCGGCGCCGGGAAGGCGCTGGCTCTTCACGTCGCGCATGGGCGGCTGGCCGAAGAAGCGGCTGTACTCGCGACTGAACTGGCTGGCGCTTTCGTAGCCAACCTCGAATGCCGCGCTGGCTGCATCCAGGCCGTTCAACATGCGCTCGCGCGCTACATGAAGGCGGAGCTGCTTCTGATACTGCAGCGGGCTCATCGCAGTCAATGAGCGGAAATGATGGTGCAGGGTGGAGACGCCCATCTGCGCGACGCCGGCCAGTTCTTCCACGCGCAGCGGTTTGGCGTAGTTCTCCTTGAGCCACGACACGGCCTTCGCTGTGCGATTGCTCTGTTCTCCGAGCGTTGCGATGGCGCGCAGATGCGCGCCCTGCGGGCTGCGGAGAAGCCGGTAGATGACTTCGCGCTCGATGTGCGCGGCGAGGAAGGGGATGTCCTGCGGCGCATCCAGCAGGTCCACAAGGCGCGAACAGGCATCGAGCAACTCCGCCGTTGTTTCGCCCACGGACATGCCGCGGGCGCTGGCGGGCTGTCCTGAATCCGGCAGTTCATGCTCGCTGAGAATGCGCCGCACTTCGGGCGTTTCAAGATCGAGCGTGAGGCAGAGGATTGGCTTCTCACGCGTGGCGCCGATGACCTGGCTCACTACCGGCAGATCGATCGAAGTGAGAAGAAAAGTCGTCTCATCGCACACCAGCGTGGACTGGCCCACGTTGATCCGCTTCTTTCCCTGTACGTAGACGATCAGGCTAGGCTTGTAGGCCGCCGAAGTGCACGCCGTTGGCTCGCTGCGCCGGTAGAGCATCAGCCCAGGAATCGGAGTGCCGGCAATGCCCTCCCCTTTGCAATGCGCCATGATCTTCCGCACCAGATCAGCGCGAATCTGCTCAACGCGTGCGTTCTGCTTGATCTTAGAGTCCACTCTGGTCTGCGTCCGCATCACGGCCCCCTTCTTTCTATGACGATACCGCTGAATTCGAGCCGCTATGCAAGAATCTGCGGCCAGCAAGAGAATCAGGCAAGAGATCGGCAGGATCAGGATACCGCTCCTCTGCGCCTTTTCCTTAGTCTTCATTCAACGGGAACGCAGGGGAATTAGGATTCCTGATGGGTCAAGATTCGGCGCATCAGTTCAATCCCCGAAGCATCTCAACAACAACGCGTCGAACAGGCCGAGGTTGATTCATGTACAACGCGAAAGCTTACGCTACTCCCAGTGCGACATCGCCGTTTGCTCCCACCACGATCGTGCGGCGCGATCCAACCGACAAAGACGTGCAAATCGAAATTCTTTTCTGCGGCGTCTGCCACTCTGACGTGCACACCGCACGCGATGAGTGGAAGGAAGTGATGCCCACCGTCTATCCCTGCGTGCCCGGCCATGAAATCGTGGGCCGCGTCACCAAAGTGGGCTCCGCAGTCACAAAGTTCAAGGTAGGCGACATTGCCGCCGTGGGCTGCATGGTTGATTCCGACCGGACCTGTCCCGAGTGCAAGGCCGGGCTCGAGCAGTTCTGCAACAACATGGAATTCACCTACAACTTCCCCGACAAGCACACCGGTAAGGTCACATACGGCGGATATTCAGACAGCATCGTTGTGGATGAGCACTTCGTGCTGAATGTGCCGTCGAACCTCGACCTGGCCGGAGCCGCGCCGCTGCTCTGCGCGGGCATCACCACCTACTCCCCCATGAAGCACTGGTGCGTGACCGAGGGCAAGAAGGTTGGAGTTGTCGGACTCGGCGGACTCGGCCATATGGGCGTGAAGTTCGCGCACGCTCTGGGCGCGCACACCGTTGTGTTCACGACGTCACCCAGTAAGGTAGAAGACGCGAAGCGCCTTGGCGCGGATGAGGTGGTGATCTCGAAGGACGCGAACGAAATGGCGAAGCACGCGGGCAGCTTCGACTTCATTCTCGACGCTGTCGCCGCCCAGCACGACATCAACGCCTACATCAACATGCTCCGGCGCGACGGCAACATCACCATGGTCGGCGCGCCCGACAAGCCGCTTCCGGTCGGCGTGTTCGGCCTGCTCTTCCGCCGCCGCAGCTTCTCCGGCTCGCTGATCGGAGGCATCGCCGAAACGCAGGAGATGCTCGATTTCTGCGGCAAGAACAACATCACCTCCGATGTGGAAGTGATTCCGATCCAGAAGATCAATGAGGCGTACGATCGCGTCGTGAAGTCCGACGTGAAGTACCGCTTCTCGATCGATATGGCATCGCTCAAAGCGGAATAACAAGACCGCCGCGGCATGGCGGAGGGCCCGCCGCTATACCGCGGTGACACCACAGGAGTGGCAATGCAAACGCGCAAGTTAGGAAAGAGCAATCTTGAAGTCTCCGCCCTTGGCCTCGGGTGCATGGGCATGAGCTTCAGCTACGGGCCGCCGAAGGATAAACAGGAGATGATCTCGCTGATGCATGCGGCGGTGGATCGCGGCATCACTTTCTTCGACACGGCGGAGGTGTACGGACCTTTCGCGAATGAAGAACTGGTCGGCGAAGCACTGGAACCGTACAAGGGGAAGGTCGCTATCGCCACCAAGTTCGGATTCAATCTGAACCCGGACGGAAGCCCGGGATGGCAAGGGCTCAACAGCCGTCCCGAACGCATTCGCCGGGTCGCGGAGAATTCGCTGAAGCGGCTGCGCGTGGATGTGATCGAGCTGTTTTATCAGCATCGCGTCGATCCCGATGTGCCCATTGAAGATGTCGCCGGTACGGTGAAGGACTTGATTACGGAAGGCAAGGTGAAGCACTTCGGCATGTCGGAAGCGGGTGCGCAGACCGTGCGCCGCGCCCATGCAGTGCAGCCCGTGACGACTGTGCAGAACGAGTACTCTCTGTGGTTCCGGCGGCCCGAAGAGGAACTGATTCCTATGCTGGAGGAACTCGGCATCGGTCTCGTGCCGTACAGCCCGCTCGGCAAAGGCTTCCTCACTGGAAAGATGGACGCGTCTACCGAACTCGGCAGCGACGACTTCCGCAGCCGGCTGCCGCGGTTCCAGGCCGAAGCCCGCAAGAATAACCAGGCAGTGGTTGACCTGCTGGCGCGCATTGGCAGCGAGAAAGGCGCAACTCCCGCGCAGATCGCACTGGCCTGGCTTCTGGCGCAGAAGCCGTGGATCGTTCCGATTCCCGGAACGACCAAGCTGCACCGGCTCGAGGAAAATATCGGAGCAGTGAACATCGAGCTCACGCCCGAAGACCTGCGTGAAATCGACGAAGCTGCCGCGAAAATCAAGATCCAGGGCGAACGTTATCCAGAAGCGCTTGAGAAGATGACTGGCCTGTAAAAGACGGCCGCCACGAACCGCATAGGAGACGATCCATGGAGATCAAACCCGCAGGCACGCAGCCCTCCGGCAAAGGGCCAGCCGACTGGTTCACCGGCACGGTCCGGATCGATCCGCTCTTCACGGCACCTGAGCCAGCGCGTGCGGCTGGCGCCAGCGTCACCTTTGAGCCCGGCGCGCGCACGGCGTGGCACACGCATCCACTCGGCCAGACACTCATCGTCACCGCCGGCTGCGGCCACGCGCAGAAATGGGGCGAACCCATCCAGGAGATCCATCCTGGCGACGTCGTCTGGTTCGCGCCCGGCGAGAAGCACTGGCACGGTGCCGCTCCCACCACCTCCGTGACCCACATCGCTATTCAAGAGAAGCTCGATGGCAAAATGGTCGACTGGCTGGAGCACGTAACCGACGAGCAGTACGAGCCCGCCTAAGGCCCGCCTGACACCCATCAGAGCCTAGACGCAGCAAAGCCCGGCAGCGGCCGGGCTTTACGCTTCGCCTGGATTCAGACTTATCCGACGGGGCTTATCCGATGATCTTCTGGACCTTCTCTTCGATCACGTCCTGTCCAACGTAGCCCACGATCTGGTCGGCGACCTTGCCGCCCTTGAAGAACAGCAGCGCGGGGATGCCGCGAATGCCGTATCGCGAAGGCGTGGCGCCGTTCTGGTCCACGTTCACCTTGGTCACCTTCAGCTTGCCCGCGTAGGTCTCCGCCACCTTGTCGACGGCGGGCGCAATCATCTTGCAGGGCCCGCACCAGCCCGCCCAGAAATCCACCAGAACCGGCTGCTCGCTCTTCAACACTTCCTGATCAAAGCTCGCATCCGTCACTTCCAAAACGCCCACTCCAGCCATGCTCCTCCTTGCTGATACTGCACCGGTTCAGTGTAACCCTGCAGCCTGCTCTTATGGGATGCCGCAGCCTGTTGGAAAGTCGCACCGGCGTGGCGGAGCGTGGACACTGCCAGGTTCCAAAATTAAAGCGCCCGGATTCCATCAGGAATCACGGGCGCTAGAGCAGCCCTCCCCCAGAACTGCCCACGAACGAGACTTTAAGTTTTCTGAACTAGAAAAACAAGCAATCTTAGGTAATCTTTTGAGTAATCACCTATGGGGTATTTGCATTTTGGATACTACTGAATCCGCGCTCTTTAACCGAACTTCATACAGCAATCCGCCAGCGAAGTTGCTCAGAGCCGCGATGCTTCGGGGCTGAAAACTCAAGCATGTACGCCGGTCTCGACCACCGTTCCCTGAGATTCAAACCTGCACAAAAGCAATTCAGGCCGCTGAATCTCCTGCATAGCATCGAAGATGACGCGGAAAGCCCCTGCGACACTGCGCTCGCCATTCACGATGGCCAGTACTGCCGGCCCGGCGCCGCTCAGCGCAACTCCCAGAATGCCTTCCTGCCCGGCCAAAGGCAGCAACTTTGGTAACTGCGGGCAGATCGCAGAGCGGTACGGCTGATGCACCCGGTCCGTCATTGCGGCTTTCAGCAGCTCTCCCCTGCCCTGCGCAAAGGCGAGGCCGAGCATGGCCACACCCTGCAGATTGATCACCACGTCGGTGCGCGCATAGATGGCCGGAAGCACCGCACGCGCCTTGCTGGTGGCCAGTGGCTCAGTGGGCAACACTACTATCGCGCGCCAGTCCTCCGGCGGAGTCACCCGAGCAACGTGAACTTCCCCGCCCTGCGTGCCCGAAGCGACGAATCCGCCCAGCCAGCAGGCAGCGGCATTGTCAGGATGGCCCTCGAGCTCGGACGCCTCAGCCAGAACGCGGTCACTGGACCAGCCCAGGCTACCGAAGTGATTCGCCAGCACAATCGCGGCGAGGCGCCCGGCTGCCGAAGAGCCGCAGCCCATGCCGAGCGGGATCTCGTTTTCCATTCGGATGGCCAGGGGCGTCGCTGGCCTGCCCTCGCGCTCCAACAGGGTGCGATAGAGTTCGATGACTAGGTTGTCCTCGAGCGCCCCGCAGCGTTCCGCATCGCGGCCCGTGGCGGCGATCGAGAACGCCGCCGCAGGCTCTGCCTCCACCGTCAGGTGAAAGTCCAGCGCCACCGCGGCCGTGTCGAACCCCGGCCCTAGATTCGCCGAGGTCGCCGGCAGCCGTACCCGGATCCTGTCGGCGGTCTGGCTCATGCCGGCACGTCCTTCATGGCGGCCAGCACTGCGCTCGGGGTCGCATCCACCACGCGCGCGTTGCGCCGCAAGCCGTCAATCACAGCTTCGTGCCCTGCAGCCTCTTCGGGCCGCAGGAGCGTTCCGCGATGGAAGTCGATGGTGTAATCGGCATCCTTCAGCGTGTGCCCGGTGAGCAGAAGCACGACCGAGTCGCCGTTGGCCACCGATCCCTGCGCGCGCAGCTTTTTGAGGCCAGCGAGAGTGACGGCCGAAGCCGGCTCGCAGCCAATGCCTTCCAGGCCGATCTCGGCCTTGGCGATGGCGATCTCAGCTTCTGTAACGTCGAGGCACCAGCCGCCGGTTTCTTCCACTACGCGCGCCGCCTTTTTCCACGAAGCCGGGTTGCCGATGCGGATGGCTGTTGCGCGCGTGTGCGCTTCGACCGACTTGAATTCAGCCCCTACGCCCGCACCGAGGTACTGCACCAGCGGATTCGCGCCCGCCGCCTGGATGACGGAAATCTTTGGAACGCGCGCGACCAGGCCCAGCTCCTTCATCTCTTTGAAGCCCTTGCCGAGCGCCGACGAGTTGGCAAGGTTGCCGCCTGGGACGATGAGGTGGTCGGGCACGTTCCAGTCGAACGCTTCCGCAATCTCCAGCGCCGGAGTCTTCTGCCCTTCCAGACGATAGGGGTTCATCGAGTTCAGGAGGTAAATCGGCGCCTCGCGCACGATCTCCAGCAGAACGCGCAGGCAGCCGTCGAAGTCGGTCTTGAGCTGGCAGGTCACCGCGCCGTAGTCCATGGCCTGCGAGAGCTTGCCCCATGCGATCTTGCCCTCGGGAATCAGCACGAGGCTACGCATTCCCGCGCGTGCCGCATAGGCCGCCATCGCTGCCGAGGTGTTTCCAGTAGAAGCGCACGCCACCCATTGGAAGCCGCGCTCCCGCGCGACGCTCAGCGCCGCGGTCATGCCGGTGTCTTTGAACGAGCCGGAGGGGTTCATGCCCTGGTGCTTGGCATAAAGCTGATCGAGGCCGAGCGCCTTGCCGGCGCGCGACAGCTGATAGAGCGGCGTGTTGCCCTCCTGAAGAGTGATCGCGTTGCCGAAGTTGTCCAGAATCGGGAGCAGTTCGCGAAAACGCCATACGCCGGAGCGGTCCAGCAGCTCGCTGGAGCAGCGCCGCTCGCGCCACAGCCACTTCAGCGCGCCGGGGTTGGGACGGGTCTGGGCCTGGCGGTGCGCCCACCCCGGATAATCCACCTCAAAAAGATCGCCGCAGTCGGCGCAACGGAAGTCCGGCTGGGCCTCAGGGCCGGAAATGCGCGCACTGCAGCCGAAACAGCGTAATGTATGCAGATTGTCGTTCATGCCTGTTGATAGCCTAGCAGCGAAGGACAGCCGTCAGCTATCAGGCGTCAGCCGGTAGCCTGTAGCTGGGAGCTTTCATGATGCGTCATCTCATCCTGGTTGCATGCGCGATCCTTGCGGCACCCGCCTTCCCCGCGCAACAGATTCGCATTGCGGCGGCGGCTGATCTGGAGCCTGTGCTGCCGCCGATTGTCGAGCAGTTCAAGCAGGCGACGGGGATCAATGCGCAGGTCACGTATCAGGCCTCGGCTGCGCTCACTACGCAGATCCAGAACGGCGCGCCTTTCGATTTGTTCCTGTCGGCGAATCTCGATTATCCGCGGAAGCTGATTGCAGCGGGGCTGGCCGAGGGCTTAGGCGATGGAACGGCGGGTTCGCCGATCGTCTATGCCAAGGGCGCCCTGGTGCTGTGGACGCGGAAGGACGGGTCCCTGACGCCGTCGGTCGAACTATTACGGAACCGAGCGTTGAAGCGGCTGGCGATCGCCAACCCGGACCGTGCGCCTTATGGCAAAGCAGCAATAGCGGCGCTGCAAAAACTCGGATTGTATGAGGCGCTCAAGCCGAAGTTCGTCATCGCGGAGAACATCTCGCAGGCCGCCCAGTTCGTGGATTCGGGGAATGCGGACGCGGGCCTCATCTCGCTGACTTCGGCTAAGACGGCGCGGCTCACGGCAGATGGGCGATACTTTGAGATTCCCGCGGATTCGTATCCGCCGATCGAGCAGGGCGCGGTTCTCGTCTCGAGAACGCAGCAACGGGTCGCGGCGAAAAAGTTTCTGGTCTTCCTCATGTCCGCGCCGGTGCAGGAGCAGTTGCGCAGGTACGGCCTTACGCCCGGGCGCCGGGTGCCTTAGACGCACAGGCCGACTGACAACCGACAACTGAGAACTGGCAACTGCCTTCCACGCTTTATCCTGTTCAGGAACCTATGGATTGGCAGGCCTTCTTCCTGACGCTGCGGCTCGCAGGGCTGACGACAGCCATCCTGCTCGTCATCGCGATCCCGCTCAGCGCACTGCTGGTCCTAGGGCGCTCGCGCTGGCTGGCGGTCGTGGAAGCGCTGGCCGCTTTGCCTCTGGTACTGCCGCCAACCGTGCTCGGATTCTTCCTCCTCGTCATGCTCGGACCGCGCACGGCATTCGGGCGCGGCATCATCGCAGTCCTCGGCCACCCGCTGGCATTCTCGTTCTCGGGATTAGTGGTGGGATCGGTGATCTACAGCCTGCCCTTTGCGGTGCAGCCCATCGTAGCGGGATTCTCGGCAGTCGAACCCAACCTGGTGGATGCCGCGCGTCTGCTCGGGGCCGGCCCGGAGCGGCTGGTCCGGACGCTGCTGGTTCCGCTCGCCAAGCGATCGATCATCGCTGCCGCGGTACTCACCTTTTTGCATACAGTGGGCGAGTTCGGCGTGGTGCTGATGCTGGGCGGCGACATTCCGGGCGCGACGCGCACGCTGTCGATCGTGCTCTATAACCAGGTCGAGAACTTCGACTACGCAGCCGCTTATCGCACCGCGGCGCTGCTGCTCGGATTGAGCGTGCTGGCTCTGATCGCCATTTATACGACGGCCAACCCGCGCGGTGATTTCCGGAGAAGTCGCCGTGCTTGAGTTCGCGCTCGA
Source organism: Occallatibacter riparius (assembly GCF_025264625.1). Classification (NCBI taxonomy): domain Bacteria; kingdom Pseudomonadati; phylum Acidobacteriota; class Terriglobia; order Terriglobales; family Acidobacteriaceae; genus Occallatibacter; species Occallatibacter riparius. The sequence continues at coordinate 5,121,776 of NZ_CP093313.1, read as the reverse complement.
CGCCCGCCGCGGCGCATTCCACCTCGAAATCTCCTGCCGGCTCACGGCCGAATGGACCGTGATCTTCGGCCATTCCGGCGCCGGTAAGAGCACTCTCCTGCGCTTACTCGCAGGACTGGACCGGCCCGACAACGGCCGCATTGCGTTCGGCGGCACCATTTTGACTGACATCGCCGCTCGGCTCTTCATGGCCCCTGGCCGGCGAGGCTGCGCGTTCGTAACCCAGCAGCCGGCGCTCTTCCCTCACATGAACGTGCGCAGCAACGTCGTCTACGGAGTGCGCCCGCGAAACAATCTGCGCGAATGGATGGGGCGCGTCGATGAGGCACTCGCGTTGGTGGGGGCGTCCGATCTTCACGACAGGTATCCCCGCGATTTATCCGGCGGCGAAGCACAACGGGTCGCGGTGGCCCGTGCCATCGCCGTGCGGCCAAAGCTGCTTCTGCTGGACGAGCCTTTTTCGGCGCTCGACGGGCCGGCGGCCGATGCCCTGCTCGATCGGCTCCAAGTCTGGCTGCGCAACAACGGCGTGCAGACCGTAATGGCCACACACGAAGCTGCCGATGCATTCGCTCTCGGAGCCGAGGTCGCGCTGCTTCAGGACGGACGTCTCGCCGCGCTGGGCCCGCCGCAAGAGGTGCTGGCGCAGGAGCGCGAACGGATTACTTCGCGGCTCAGCAATCGTGCCGTTCGTCTAAAGTGAGGCGCAACTACTTCGCAGCGACAACCACCAGCGTGGCGTCATCCTGAAACTGCGACCGGCAATACGCGTCTACACGATCCAGGAGCGATGTGCTCAACTCCATCGCGGACTGGCTGCTGTGGCGCGCGGCGAAATCAGCGATCCGCTCTTCTCCGAACTCCACTTCGTCAGGCGCTTCGGCCTCGGTCAATCCGTCGGTAAACACCAGGAAGCGGTCTCCTTCGGCCAGCTCGACTACTTCGTCCTTGTACTGCCACGCCGGAAATACGCCCAGCACGGCGCCGCTGTCGTTGAGCGCGGCAGCCTTCCCCTGTGTAACGAGAATCGGATCAGGATGACCGGCGTTGCAGTAGACGAGCCGGCGCGCGCCGCAGTCGAGAATCCCGAACAGAAACGTCACAAACTTGCCCGTCGCCACGTTCTCGCATAGCAGCCGATTGACCTTTCCGCACAACTCGGCCGGACTGATGTGTTCGCTGGCAAAGGCCCGGACTGCAGCCTGTACGTTGGCCATGAGCAGCGCCGCCGAGACGCCCTTCCCTACCACGTCGGCCACACAGAATGCGATGAGGCTTTCGCCGAGCCGGAAGACATCAAAGTAGTCGCCGCTCACCTCCCGCGCTGGGCGCCACGCCGCCGCAAGGTCGAAGCCATCGACCTTTGGAATCTCCTTTGGCAGCAGCGACTCCTGTATCTCACGGGCGCGCCGCAGCTCTTCCTTCTGCGACTCTACCTTGGCGGATTCCCGCTCCACAGACTGCTCTAATTCGCGGTTGCGCTCCTCGAATCGCTTCCGGCTTGTCTCGTAAACGAAGAATCCGATGCTGAATACGGTGGTGATCAGGATGGGGAACTTCCAGCCCGTTTGCACATAATGGCCCAGGCTCTGCGGACTCGGCGGGGCGATCAGCCACACCAGCGTGGATGAGATCAGATAGACCGGAAGCAGGAGCACCGAAAGCAGCGACAGAAAGACGAGCCAGTTGTAGGGAAAGCGGCGGCCAAGGTAGAGGGTTGACGCCTTACCCATTGGAAGCATCGTCAGGTTTCCGAGCGTAAGCGAATAAACGAGGATCGTAAGCGGATTGATGTCTTCGCCGATGGCCCAGAAGATGCCGGCTACGACGATAGAAAACGCGATGTATACCGCTTGAGTCTTGAGGAAAGCGATGAGCGAAGTGCGAGTGATCCGCATGGCGGCGCTCTCTACTCGACCTCACCGGGGAAACAGAGGAATCTTACACCCAATTCCGATCACTCAGTACAAAGGCGTGTGGCTCGGTTAGAACCCCACAAACACCGGCTCGGGCTGAAGGACCACGCCGAATTTCTTCTCGACAGTGGAGCGGATTTCCGCGGCAAGAGCAAGAATTTCGCTGGCCGTGGCACCGCCGCGGTTGACCAGGGCGAGTGTGTGCTTCGTCGATATGCCGGCGTTGCCGATGGAGAAGCCGCGCTGAAATCCGGCCTGCTCGATGAGCCACGCCGCCGGAATCTTCACCCTTCCAGCGCCCGCCACAAAACGGGGCGGCGCAGTGCGGGTCTTGAACTCGATGCGGTTCGCTAAATCCTCTGAAATGATGGGGTTCTTGAAGAAACTTCCAGCACTGCAGCAATCCGGTTCGCAGTCCGCCAGTACCATCGCTTTGGACGCGCGGATGCGGCAAACCTCCTTCGCAACCTCAACCAGTGAGGGTGCTGAACCGGCCGGAAAGGCATGCTGAAGATCAGGATATTTGAGGGTTGGCGCGCCGTCCCGGACAAGCTGGTAGTCGACCCGGGTAACCACAAATCGTCCCGCATCTGTCGTGTTGAACCGGCTCCGCCTGTAGGAAAAACCGCACTGTTCGGCATCGAACTCGCACATCCGGCGTTCTTTTAGATCGAGGGTCCGCACGCGGGTGATAACCGAGGACACCTCCTGCCCGTAGGCGCCCACATTCTGCACCGGAGTACCGCCCGCCGTGCCGGGGATACCGGCGAGACACTCGATCCCGGCGCAATCCTCTTCCACGGCGCGCTGAACGAGTTCAGACCACTCTTCGCCCGCGGCGGCGCGGACAAGGACACGGTCGTCGCGGACGTCCTGCTCCTCGATTCCCTTGATGGCGATATGAATAACCAGGCCGTTGAATCCGGCGTCGGCGATGAGGACGTTGCTACCCCCGCCGAGAACGAAAAGAGGGACCTTTCGCTCGTCCGCCCAAGCGGTTGCTTCGAGGATGTCGGCTTCCGATTGGGCCTCGACAAACCAGCGGGCGGGGCCGCCAATGCCGAACGTTGTAAAGGGCGCAAGAATCTTACTTTCTTCTATACGCATCTTGAAACAAGGCTACATCACGCAGTTTCCCGTAGAATTAAGGACAGGCATTCCCTGCCGGAGGTTTTTCAATGTATCCAGAGATTATGGTCATCCCGATGCGCGAGGAGCTGACCCGCGCCGGAATCCAGGAAACGAAGACCGCGGACGAAGTGGACGCGGCAGTCAACCAGCCCGGCACAACGCTCGTAGTGGTGAACTCGATCTGCGGCTGCGCGGCGGGCAAGATGCGTCCCGGCGTGCGCATGGCGCTGGCCAACTCGGCCAATCTGCCGGACCGCAAGATCACTGTATTTGCCGGACAGGACCGCGAGGCCACGGAGCGGGCGCGCAGCTACTTTGACGGAAATCCGCCCACGTCGCCGGCCATCGCCATCATGCGCGACGGCAAGCTGGTCTACCTGATGCAGCGGTTTGTCATCGAGCAGGCCACCGCACAGCAAATAGCGGGCGAACTGGTGCGTGCGTTTGACGAGCTGTGCACCAAGGCTACCGTTTAGATTCTGTTGTCAGTGGGTAGTAGTCGTTAGTCGATCCCTTCGGTCTGGTGCGCCTTGCGCAGCCGGGCCGGAGGGATTGCTGTTTCTAGCGCCAGCTGCGCGCAGTGTGATTCCAGAATGTCGATCAGAAAAAAAGGGTCTCTCGTTCGACCGGCGAAGTCCGAAAACGAGAGACCCTTTAAGCGGAAGGACTAAAGCTGCACCCGGCATCTCAAGGTGAACTGCGCTGCCTGAAGTGCAGCAGGTACAACAGCTCAGGTCCAGACTGCACGCTATGAGAAGCGAGTAACTAGCGTTCTCCACATCCCCTGACTCGGCCCTTGAGAACCGCCGGAGATACAGCAGAAGACCGCCATTGACTGGGCCCGGGCATCTTTACCACTCTTTCGAGTTTGTCATCAAGAAGAATGGGTGTCGTTGCGCTGGGGCAATCAAGCTACGGAGCGCCTCATATCCGTGGCTTCTTTCGCTTCATTGCCTACTCCAAGCTGCTCCGGCCGGCGCAAAATAATGCGTCCCCTCTTTTTGATGATGATCCCGGCTCGCTGCCACTCCGCTGTCAGTCGGCTGACGGTGTAGGGTGTGACCGCGGTGGCTCCCGCAAGGTCTTCGTTGGCTACCAGAATCTCGACGCCGCCGGGCACGCTCTTGCCGATGCCGCAGGCGAGCGACACCAGCAAGCGCGCGACCCGAACAGAAGCCTCTTCGGTCCCGATCGAGATCCGCGCAGACAATTGCCAGGCGCAATGCTCCGTGGCTGCGATAGAAAGCGCATTGTCAAGAATGATCGGATAGCGCATTGCGAACTCGCGGATCGTCTGCCGGTTCCACACCAGCCCGCAACCAGGTGTATGCATTTCTGTGCTGGCCACGTAGGGACTGGGAGAAGAGAGCATTGCCATGCCTCCGAATACCTGCCCGGCTGTGAGCCAGTAGACCAGGATCTTGCGGCCATCCCGGGTTATGACCGAATGCGCGCCCTGTCCGCTGGTGAGCAGATAGAGGTGCTCGGCGGCATCGCCTTCGTTGATCACGACGGAAGCACCAGTGAATCGCTGGTGTCTGGCCCTGGCCAGGATCTCGGCCAGAGCGCTGCGGCCCAGGCCGGCGAAAATGCGCGGGCTCAGACCATCTGGCAGACCTTCCACTCTACGGCTTAGCGACAGCTTGCAGTTGCAGTTCACGAGGACCTTGTATCAGGTATTTCGTGAACTGACACCTGCAAGTCTTAGCAGTCTTAACCGCGATGCGGACAGGCCTTGGAATTGATGCAGGAGTCCGCGATGCGCAGGCGCTCGACCGGGCGGCCATTCACCAGGTGCTCTTCGACGATCTCGGCCGCGTCTTCCGGTTTCACGAAGCCGTACCAGACCGCCTCAGGGTAGACGACGATGGTGGGGCCGTGCTCGCACTGATCGAGACAGAGGGACTTGTTGATGCGCACATTGGTAAGGCCAGCGGCCTTGGTGGCCTGCTGCAGTTGCGTGAACACTTCGCTCTTGCCATCGGCTGTGCAGGAGGGGCGGGGAGCGCCCTCGGGGCGTACGTTATGACAGACAAAGACGTGGTGGTCGTAAAGGGACAATGGTGATCTCCTCCTCTTAGATTACAGGGGACAGAAACGCCTGGACCCTTCGACTTCGCTCAGGCCAGGCTTCGGGACAGAGGGACATGGGCGAAGACAAATGTCCAAGTTTCCACAGGTGGACGCGTGGGGTGGGGTCCATCTGCGAAAATAAGGCGTTGACCATGAGCAAAGACAATCTTCTTGCGCTGAAAGACGACATGGTGGCCTTCATCGAGGGCCATGGCATGCAGCGTTTGCCCGGGTTCGTAACTGAAGACATTTCCTCTGTACTGTGGGACGGCAAAGGGAATCCTGAAGCATGGAAAGACTTCGTCGAGATGGCGAAGCATGTTGGATCACCGTTCATCACGTTCAGCGAAGTGACGCTGGAGCGCGAAGAGCTGGACGCGCTGATTGACGAAGCCGGCGAAATGAACTTCCCCGACGAGGAAGCGACCGAGCTCGTTGAGGCGCAGTGGCTGCGCAAGTACGCGGGCATGCTGGGATACATCCAGCTCGGATTTGTCTACCAAGGGATCGTGTTTCTGCATGAAACCACGACGGAGTGGTACGAGCGCTACCAGTCGCTGCTCGAAGACGTAGAGAGCTTCCACGACATCGTGATCGACGACGCGCACGAAGGCGACGAAGAGGACGAGTAATCCCGGTGGGAACAACAGCAGGCGCGGCGGCTCCAGGCAGGGCAACAAGGACGTTCCCGCGACAGCGTTGGGTAATCGCACCTCCTCACACCGAACAGGCAGAAGCCCTGGCCAAAGCCGCCAATCTGCCCGCAGTGCTTTCGGAGCTGCTGGTGGCTCGTGGCGTCACTGACGCCCACCAGGCGCATCGATTCCTCAATCCTGATGTAGGGCACTTGCACGATCCGCTGCTCATGCTGGGCATGGCGGAGGCGGTGGGGCGCGTCGAGCGAGCCATCGCGGCAGACGAGACCATCCTGCTCTATGGCGATTACGACGTGGACGGCACCACGGCTGTGGTCCTGCTCAAGACTGCCATCGAGATGCTCGGTGGAAGCGTGCGTTTTCATGTACCGCATCGGATCCGCGAGGGCTACGGGCTGCAATCGAGTGTGCTGGAGCAGGCCTACGCAGAAGGCGTGCGGCTGGTGATCACAGTGGACACGGGCATGCGCGCGTTTGCTGAAGCCGATACTGCTCGACGACTCGGGTTGGACCTGATCGTCACGGACCATCACTTGCCTAGTGCAACCGAGGCTCCACCCGATGCGCTCGCGATTCTCAATCCCAATCAGGTAGGTTGCGGTTATCCGGAGAAGTCGCTGTGCGGAGCGGCAGTCGCGCTCAAACTGGCGCAGGCGCTGCTGGAGCGGCGCGATCCGGCGCGGACGCGCGAGAAAACCCTGCCGAGCTTTCTGAAGATGGCGGCGATTGCCACCATCGCTGATGCAGTTCCGCTGCACGGAGAGAACCGGACCATCGCCGCGCTGGGGCTGCGCGAGTTGCGGCACCCGGTAGGCGCGGGATTGCGTGCGCTGTTCTCGGCGGCGCAGCTTGATCCAGCGGCGAAGGCGCTGACGGGGTTCGATGTAGCGTTCCGGCTCGCACCGCGAATCAATGCGGCGGGACGCATGGATGTGGCGTCGCAGGTAATCGAGCTGTTCTGCACACGCGACGGCGCGCGCGCTCAGGAACTGGCGACGAATCTCGAATCCCTCAATCGCCAGCGCCGCGAAGCCGAAGCCGCCGCACTGACCACCATCGACTCACGGCTGGCCGACGACGCGGAGTTCGCGGCGAGTCGCTTGCTTGTTGTCGACGGCGAGGGGTGGCATCGAGGCGTCATCGGCATCCTCGCCTCGCGCGTGGTGGAGCGCACCGCCAAACCGGCCATCGTGGTCAGCGTGGAAGACAACATCGCTCATGGGTCGGGACGGTCCGTGGACGGCTTCCCTCTTCTCGAGGCGATAGAGACCTGCGGCGACCTGTTCACGCGATTTGGAGGCCACGCCTTTGCCGTGGGCTTTGCCATGCCGGCGGAGGCGCTGCCGGAACTGCGGCGGCGGCTGAACATCCACGCGGAAGAGCGGCTGGGCGCGAAAGAGCCAGAGCATCTGTTGCGGATTCACGCAGAGCTTCCGCTGGACCGCATCACCTCCGTGCTCGCCGGATGGCTCAAAAAGCTGGAGCCTCTTGGCCACGGCAACCCGGAGCCGATCTTCATGGCACGCGGGGCGCGGATTGCCTCGGCTCCGCGCATTATGAAAGATCGTCATATCCGGCTCGATCTGCAGCAGGACAGCATGGGCGCGGGCGGCCGCACTACGCGCTGCGTGGGCTGGGACTGGGCAGAGCGCTGCCTGCAAATGCAGTTGGTCGCCGGCAGTCAGGTAGACGTGGCGTACCGAATTCGCGAGAACGATCATCCGCAATATGGCGGCGTAGAAATCGAAGCCGTGGGGATTCGCCCCGCGGAAGCCTGATTCATTCTTCACGAAACGACAAGGCCCACGGTTAACCGTGGGCCTTCGTGCGTGTCTGTGGAATCCGCATTAGCGCTGCGGCTCCCGAGGATGCGAGTTGGGATGCGGTTGCGGAGCAGGGTGTGATTCCTGCCGCGGTTGCGGTGCGGCATGCGGCTCCGGACGCGGTTCAGGACGCGATTGCGGATGCGACTGAGGCATCGGTGCCGGGCGGGAGTCCGGACGCGGTTGAGGCTGCGGGATTGGACGCGATTCTGGCCGTGCCTGCGGCTGCGGAGCCGGACGCATTTCGGGCCGCGGCTGCGGCTGGCCCTGCGGAGTGGGACGCGTCTCAGGACGTGCTTCGGGATGATTGCCGGGCTGGTTCGGCTGAGCCTGGCGATACTCGGGGCGGTTGTTCGGGTTTGCAGTCACCGCACCGGGACGCGCGTTGGCATTGCCATTTACTTCGCCAGGGCGGGCGTTCACATTCCCATGAGCGTTGGCGGCCGCCGGCGGCGGATTGTAGTGTGCGGCCGGTAGAGGCTTGGCCAGCGCTACCTGCTGCGGGCGGCCGTGATTGTTGTTGTAGAAGTTGCCCTTGTCAGTACGCGCAGTCTGAATATGCTGCTGCTGATACTGAGTGGGAGCCTGGTGCTGCTCGTGCATCGCCACCTGCTCTTGCGGAGTAGGCTCGTGGCGGATGCCGCCAGGCCCGCCTGAATAAGCAACGCGGTTGTTGTTCACAACTGTGTTCTGCACCACTACGGTCTTATTGATGTACGTGTTGTGAATGACTGTCTCATTCACATGAACAACAGCCGTGTTGTAGGCGAACTCGTGGCCGCGCCATTCGCCGCCTGCGAAGCCAACACCCATGTAGCCGTATCCATAGTTCACGCCGCCGTAGTAGCCCACGTGCGGGCCCCAGTATCCGGCGTGGAATAGGTAGACGCCGTTCTCAAAGCCCCAGTAGGGCGGTGTCCAAAGCGCGCCCTCATAAGGAGCCGGCACCCATGCGCCGGGCACCCAGTAGTAGCCGGCCGCGTCGTAGTCGTAAGCCCAGTAGCCGGGCGACCACATCAGGCCGGGCTCAGGGCAAGGGGGTTGCTCATAAACTGGCAGGACGGGGGGTGCGATATTCACGCTGACAAATACCCCTGCGCGAGCCTGCGAAATAGTGAGGGAAAGAAGCAGCGCCAGCATCAGCCAGCGTGCGGATCGAAACAGACGCATAAAAACCCTCCTGAGTCGGTTGTGCCCTTCTTTGATTGCCAGATTCTACGGGGCACCTGATTGAGTGGCCCATTCGATTCGATTTGTGTCAGCGGCCCAGCCGAGTCGACGTCGGCATTGCGTTTGTTAAAACGAGAAGAGCCGCGGAACCCATTTAGCGCTCGGGCAGGCCGGAGGGCCTGCCCGAGCTACTTAGTTTGAACGCGGTTTGCTGATGAAAGTTGTCAAATTCGGAAAAAACCTTGCGCGCTGTAGGGTTTTCAGTCCCGCAGATACGGGGATCAATAGCGAAGGCTGAGGCCGAGTCCGAAGACGCTGCGCGCGTGCAGGTTAACCGGGATGACGATGGGTGTGCCTCCCGGGCCGATCACCGCCGTTTGTCCGATCATGCCCGCGACCTGCCCGATCCCTACGTCGAATGCAAAATGCGGATTTTCGCGCTGGGTAATGCGAACCGCATAATCAAGCGTCGTTGGCAGATGGGCGCGCGACCCCGGTGGATACATGATGGCGTCCAGGTTCTTGGATGTAGGCGGCTGCTGCGAGAATCCGGCGGCTGGAACGATGGCGGTATGCAGTGGTCCTGGCAACGGGAAACCGAGCCCGCCGAAAAGACGTCCGCCAAATCGCGTCGCCTGGCCGCCTATTCCATAGATTGACGCATTCGTGAATTTCAGTCCGAAATTCGCCAGGAATGGCAGCGGCTTGTGCAACCACGTCTTGGTTGCCGCGGCGTAGACGTCCCCGTTCGTGTAGCTCTTCAAGGTGCCGGTGAAAGCCTCGTCCAGCGCGCCGGTAACGAACTTATCGTCCCAGCGCGTGACGAAACCCACCGCCACGCCGGGAACAGGCGTCTTGAACTGACCATCCTTCAGCAACACCACCTTTCCGTGCACGATGTTCATGCCCGCAAAGTGCCAGAGCTTGCTGAATAGCGGATCATTGCCCAATGAATGAACCTCGCGCGTGTAACCAATTTCAGCGCGGTTGGCAAATCCCTCTGTGATGTTGAAGGTCTGAACGTTTCCAATCACCTGGTCAACGTTGACGAAATGGTAGCCAACGGCGGGGAAGGAGAAGATGTGTTTGTCCTTCGATGGAACCACGTAAGCAGTGGGCGTAATGAATCCGCCGGTCTGGCCTTCAAGCGTGAGATGCTGCGCCGGAAGGACCGAACCGGCCAGAAGAAGGAACAAGCCTAGACGCAGCAGTGCGCCCGGGATGGATCTGCTCATAGAACCGTGACCTCCGATTGGGGAATTACGCAGGTCTGGAACAAACCAGTCTTTTATCACAAGCAGGTAAGGATCGTCTTGGGGCGCTCAATGGTAGACTCTCGCCATGTCACGCGGTCTGTTCATCACGCTCGAGGGCCTCGATGGTTCGGGAAAGACAACGCAGCTGAAACGGCTTTCGAATTGGATGCAGAAACGCGGAGTATCGCCAGTCATCACGCGGCAGCCCGGCGGAACCGCCACAGGGGACCGCATCCGTGAACTGCTGCTTGATTCGCGCTCGGTACATCTGTCTCCGATGACAGAAATGGCCATGATGTTCGCCGATCGCGCACAGGCCATTGCAGAGGTAATTGAGCCGGCGCTGGCCTCAGGCAAAACCGTGCTCTGCGACCGCTTTACAGATTCGACAGAGGCCTACCAGGGCGGTGGCCGCGAGCTAGGCTCGGAAGTCGTGCTCGAGATGCACCGGCTCATCTGCGGCAATCTTCAGCCGGATCTCACGCTACTCTTGCTCCCCTCGCTCGACAAGAGCCTCGACCGCGCGCGGCGCCGTAACGATCGCACCGCCGAAAAGAACGGCCCCGACGAGAGCCGCTTCGAAGGCGAGCAGGATGCGTTCTTCCGCCGCGTGTGGGAGAAGTATCGCGAGATCGCGCACCGCGACTCAGACAGAGTGGTCGCGATCGAAGGCGATCTCAGCATTGATGACGTGCATGAGCAAATCGTCGAAGCCGTGTCAGAGCGTCTGGTGATTGCGCACAGCCACTAAGCTATTCACCGCTCCACCCACCCAAGATGCGCCGCAGCAGCACAAGCTGGCCCAGATGGTATGCATTGTGATCCGCAGCGAGCAGCGCCTCGCGCATGAGAGTCTGACCGTCCCCGTGCGGAATCTTCGCGAACAAGTCGTTGGACTCATCTTGAATCAGCTTGCATAGCGCGTCGTTGTCCTGGCAGTACTGGTGGACGCTGCGGTCCCAGGCCTTTTCATCGGGCGGCTCAGGCTTCGGCGGCCAGTAGCCCTCCGGCCACTTCGGCGACTCATGCTTACCGTTCCGCGAGAACTCGAGGATGTCCCATTGTGCAATGCGCATGTGCTCCAGAACCTCCCAGGGGCTGTGCGGCGAGCCCTTGGGCCGCTTGCCGCGAAGCTCCGCGGGAAAATCCCTGATCGATTGTGCGAAGTCAGCGTGAGCGTTGCTGCCGTTGAGGTTCTCAATGAGCTGTTTGCGCAGGACGGCTGTCTCGGGCATGGGTCTCCTCAGTTGGTTCCGTTGAGAAGATTCGCAGGCATGCCAAAAGGATGCTCTAAAACAAAAGGGGGCCGGTCGGCCCCCTCTTTTCAGTATTTCCTGCTTTCCTATTGACTGCCCTTGAACGATTTGTCCGGCCGCCCCGGGATCGCCGGCACCGGGCGCGGATCGGCTTTGATCTCGGCCTGCAGCTCCTTGATTGCCGCTTCAAGCTGCGCGTCGTTACCGCTGTAGCTTGCATGCGGGAGGTTATCGACAACCATGTCTGGATCGACGCCGTGCCCTTCAATCAGCCACTTGCCGTCCGCGTAGACGCCGGTCTCGGCGGCCGAGGCAATGCCGTTGTCGGCCTGCCGGTTGTCGAAGCTGAGCCAGATCTCGCCGCCCCAGGTACGCATGCCGATCACCTTGCCCAGCTTGAGCCGTCTGAAACCCTCGCTGAAGGCCTCGCCGTCTGAAGCGGTCTCGTGATCGCAGAGCACAACGATGTGCCCGCGGAAGGCATACTGCATGTTCCAGCTTGGATTGCCCACGCGCGGCGCAAAGTAGAACCAGGCCTGGCGCAGCAGCTTGCTCAGCAGCCATGAATCGATGTTGCCGCCGTGGTTGTGGCGCACGTCGATGATCAGCCCCTGGCGATCGAAGACGGGATAAAAGTCGCGCGCCCACTGATCCATATCATTGGGCCCCATGGCGCGCAGATGCACATACCCAATGCTGTTGTTCGATTCCTTCTCCACAGCCAGGCGCCGCGTGTACTCCCATTCGTTGTAGCGAAGCTGCGAGTCGTCTCGCGCCGAGACCGGCGTGACCAGAACGTCTCTAGCATCACCCTTTGCGTCCTTCACGTGCAGCAGAACCTGCGCGCCGGATTTGTTGCGCAGCAGAGCGCCTTCGTCCGGGACGCTGAGCGTGTCTGTGCCATCGATGGAGGTGATGACCTCGCCTTCCTTCACCAGCGAATCCGGCCTGGCGAACGGAGGTGCGAGGTTGGGTAGGTCAGGATCGTGCGCGTAGATGTGCTCCACCACGTAACCGCCGGCCTTTTCGTCGCGCTTCAACTGTGCTCCGAGCGTAGCGACATCAACGTGGTCGGCGGTCTTCCGCGCATCACCGCCTTGTACGAATGTGTGCAGCGCCGAAAGCTCACCGACCATCTGCGCGATAACGTCATTTAGTTCGTCGCGATCGGCCACGCGATCCACCAGCGGCAGATAGCGGTCCCGCATCGCCGACCAGTTCACGCCATGCATGTTCTTGTCGTAGAAGTAATCGCGCTGCAGCCGCCACGCATCGAGAAAGATGCCGCGGAACTCTTCACGCGGATTCACGTTGATTTGCCAGCGCGAGAGATTTACAGCGGCCTTAGCCTGCGCCTTCGCGTCGCTCGTACTTTTCACATCCGAGTCGTAGATGTAGAAGTTGTCGCCTTTGGCGATCAGCATCTTTTTGCGGTCGGCGGAGATCTCAAAGCCCTTCACATCGCTCATCACCGTATCCACTTCATCGCCCTTATTGGCAATGTCGAGACACTGCAGCGCGATGTGTTCGCCGCGCTCGTCGGCAGCATTGCCCCAGCACAGACGCTTCTCCGTGGCCTGGAGGCCAAAGTAGTTGCCGGAAGGCGCGGGCACTTCGGACAATCGCGAAGCCAGATCATCGAAGTCGATCTTGACCTCGACCTTCTTCTCTTCCTTTTTGTCTTCTTTCTTCTCCTCCGGCTTCTTCTCGTCCTTCTTGTCGGCGGCGGCCTTGTCCGTGGACTTCTTATCTGCCGACTTGTCGTCCTTCTTCTCTTCCTTCTTTTCTTCTTTCTTCTCGTCGTCCTTCTTGTCCGGATGCAGTTCATCCGGCTGTAGGAAGGGCGAGCGCAGCCCGGCAGTCAGAGCAAGCTGGTAGACCTTTACCGGCCGGTCGTAGTGCGGCTCGGGTTCACGCGGCCCCCAGGGTGAAGGCACCGTCGTCTTCAACTCGCGGTCCGAGAGAAAGTAGAGCCACTTGCCATCGCTCGACCACGCCGGACTCCCGGAGTTAAACCGGTTCGATGTAATCGTCTCAATCTTGCCCGAATCAGTGCTGAGGATCTTCACCTGCTGGAACTGGTTATCCGCGCTCTCGCTATAGGCCAGCCACTTCGAATCCGGTGACCAGGTCAGGTCGGTGAAGTCGCCGTTCATCGACTGCGCGATGCGCTTGTCCGTCTTCGCCTTGATATCGAACAGCCAGAGCTCCTGGTCTTTGTTGGTGTGCGCCAGCCACTTGCCGTCAGGCGAAATCACGCCACCATTGCGCAGCACCTTCGCCTCCTTCGTCCACTGCTCGGGCTTGCCCACGCCATTCGCGGGGAAGCTCCAGAATTCCGCCTCGCCTGTCTGCGTGGAGAGAGCGACGATCGACTTGCCGTCAGGCGAGAACATCGCTTCGCGGAATCGCACGCCGGAGTCAGCAGCCACGCGCACCGTGCGCCCGTTCTGCGCCGGGATGGTGAACACTTCACCGCGTGCCGTGAAGACGGCCTTGGAACCGTCGGGAGCAATGTGCACGGCGGTTAGATAATCCGCCGGCTTCTTCACCCAGTGTTCGCGCAACTGGTCGAAATCCGACTGGAGCGTGACGGGAATGACCTCGTCATGTCCGTTCGCCAGATCCAGGTTCCACAAATCAGCGCCCGCGGCGTAGACGATGTGGCCATCCGAAAGCGACGCCGACTGCACGTCAAAGATCTTCTGATGACTCTCCTGCTTCACATCCTTGCCGTCCGCATTCATCGACCAGACATTCATCACGCCGTCGCGGTCACTGAGGAAGTAGACGCGGCCGCTGGCAACCATCGGATGTGCGGAAGCGCCGTCGTAATCGGCCGTGAGCGGCACAGCTTCATTCGTCCCGTCGAAGCGCCACAGGTTCTCGGCCCATCCGCCCTTGTAGCGCTTTGTTTCGCTCCATTGCCTCGTCCAGCGCGTGAAGAAAAGCGTGTGACCATCGGCGGACCAGGCGCCTTCCGCGGCTTCCGCCAGAGGCACAATCTCGCGCTTGCCCTGCGCGTCCACCAGCACCAGCCTGTCGCCCGGCAGCGTGGAGTAGCGCGATGTCGCGATCATCAGCCGCCCATCGGGTGACCAGCCAGCGGGCGCAGCAGCGCCCTCCCACGTGCGGCGCTGCGGAAGCCCACCGCTGATCCGCATCGTGTACACCTCGTTCGGACCTTCGTAATCCGCGAGAAAGGCGACGGTCTTGCCGTCAGGCGAGATCACGGGGGTCGTCTCAGTGCCGGGCGCGGTGGTGAGACGCTCCGCGGTTCCGCCCTTCAAACTCACGGTCCACAGATCGCCCTCAGAGGTGAAGACGATTGTGTCGCCATGCACGGCCGGATTGCGGTAGTAGCCGCGGTGGGTGTTCTCGGCTCCGTTCGTATCGGGTGTGGCCGCAAGGAGCGGGAAAGCTGCGAGTGAGAACGAGGCAAGAATGGCTGCACGGCGCAGGATAGGGCGAATCAGCATGAGAGCTCCCTTGAGCGCGCGGTTCCCAGGGCGTACAGGCGCGAAGAAGGCCCTTGCGGAACACGGCTGCAAACCGGATGTCCGGTGATTGCTTTGAAGGATACTACGGCGCATCTGCGTGCGCCGCCCCGGATTGATCGCAGTCAGCTCACTGCTTGAAGATCGACTTCGGACACATCGCGTGCACGCCGACGTTGCCATCCACAAGCTGCGTGATGTCGACGTCGACTGCAACGCTGGTTAGCATGTAGGCTTCGTCGCGCGAGAGGTGCTTTTCGTCAACCAGGAAGTTGATCATGTCGCGAACCGCGAGCGTAGTAGCTTCCTTGAGATCAGGACTGAACCCCATGCTGATGTAGCTGGTCGGCGTTTCAGCGCGCGGCCACAGCAAGTGCCTGTCTTTGTGGACGACGAAGCGAAAAGTACCGGAGAGGAATGTCTCCAGTGCGGTGATATCGACCTCGCCATTTCCCTGCCCCGCGTGGCCGTCGCCCACTTCAAAGAGCGCCCCCTTGGCATGCACCGGCAGGTAAAGCGTGATTCCCGCGACCAGTTCCTTGTTATCCATGTTGCCGCCGTGCATCCATGGCGGTGCGCTGTCATAGCGGGCGGCGGAATCAGGCGGCGCCACGCCCATGCTGCCGAAGAACGGGTGCAGCGGGATTTCGATGCCGGGTGCGAACTTCGCGACCATCTTTTCGCGGTCGAGCGGGATGATCTTGCGGCGGCTGTACGGGAAATCGTTCGGCAGGAATCCGCGCCCCACGCCGAATCCATTGCACGCGAAAGGCACATCGATGTCGATCTTCACAATCTGCACTTCGAGCACATCGCCGGGTTCTGCCTCGGCGATCTCCAGTGGCCCGGTCAGAATGTGTCCGCCAGGACCGCGGTCCTTCACCTGGGAGTAGATTTCGGCGTTGTAGGCGGGGATGTCAGCGGTGGCGACTCCTTCCGCAACCATGCGTTCGGTCGGGCCGCACGTGGAAAGCGTCTGGATGCGCACGGTCTCGCCGGTGTGGACCGTCATCACGGGCTTCGCCTTCGCCGAGTAGTATCCCCAGACCACCGTAGACGGCGACGCAGGGAGAGTGACGGTAGCACTCTGCGCAATCAATGCCGCAGTCGGGAGTAGACTTGCCGCAAACCAGCATTTGAGTCGCATCTAACTCTCCAGGGGAACCGTCGGAAGGCTGAAAGGAACGAACGAAGTGTTTCTGAGTCTAACCGACAAAGCCCAAGAACTAGCGCGGCGGCTTTGTTGCGCAGCGGAAGCGCAGCACTTATGGCACAATATGAGACGGAAGCATAGATGACACCGAACCGCCACAGGAACGCATGGATCTGGGTCGCGATCACCGCGATCGCGCTTGCGACCGTGGCACGCGCCGAGTCCGGCTTCGAGCTGGCGCGAGTCTATGCCAATCCGGTGCTGGTGTATCTGGCGACGGACCACCAGGCGCAAGCCGCAGAAACCGCACAGATTCACAAGGGATCGGTCGCGGCGGCCCGGGCTCTTTCCTCTACAAGCACGAACTCCGGCATGTGGCTGGAACTGCTGCCGATTCTGTTTGTCGGCCTGCTTCTGCCCTTCGGTCTTCTGTCACCGCTCAGTTCCCTTTCTCTTGGCCGGCAGTTTGCGGCGCCGGCGATCCCCGCGCTCTTCCAGCGGCCTCCTCCAGCACAACTCCTCTAGTCGCTTCGCCTTCTGATCGCAGTTCATGGGCCGGTTTGCCCTGCTGTAAATCAGACCTGTCGCGAACCCTTCTACTCAGAGGAGTGAACTCTAATGCAATGGCTTGGAACCCTGTTCCTGTCTGCCCCGCTCGTGTGCATCGTTGCGCTGGTGCTGCTTGCTTTTCTGCAAGGCCTGCGTCTGCACTTCGACCCCAAAGCTCGCGCCCGAAAGAGTGTCCGCCGCACCGGCGCCGCTTACGCTCTCGGAGCGACATTCCTTTATTTTTCAATGTTCTACCACCCCCGGCTGGAACTGGCCGCAACGGCACAAACTCAACAGCAGGAGCAGCAGGACGAAGACGACAGCGGCGAACCCGAATCGCCAATCCGTCGCTTCCTTCGCCAATTGCGGAGCATTCGCCGGGGCGAGCCCGTCGACCGCCTCATCTGGAAGCTGGAATGAGCGAGCCTGGCGCAAAAACCGGAACCCACGGACGGCTCGTTCGTCCGTCGGTGCAGAACACACGGCATTTACACTGGTAAACGGAGAATTCTGTGTTTTTCGATAAGGCATTTACGAAAGTATTCGGCACGGCCAACGAGCGCGTGATCAAGAAGCTGATTCCCATTGTGAACAGCATCAACGCGTTAGAGCCGGCTACGAAAGAACTGTCAGACGAGCAGTTGAAGGCCAAGACAGCCGAGTTCAAGACACGCATCGCCCAGCGCCTGGAAGGGCTGACCGACCCCGACGCCATTAAGCAGGCGGAGCGCGCGGCGCTCGACGAGATCCTGCCCGAAGCCTTCGCCGTGGTTCGCGAGGCCGGCTGGCGTACGGTCAAAATGCGCCACTTCGACGTGCAGCTCATCGGCGGCATGGTTCTGCACCACGGCAAAATTTCCGAAATGAAGACCGGCGAAGGCAAAACGCTGGTCGCCACCCTTGCCTGCTATCTCAACGCGCTCGCCGGGCGCGGCGTCCACGTCGTCACGGTCAACGACTACCTGGCCAAGCGCGACGCCGAGTGGATGGGCAAGATCTACGAGTTCCTCGGCCTCACCGTCGGTGTCATCGTGCACGATCTGAGCGACGACGAGCGCCGCGCGGCTTATGGCGCCGACATCACCTACGGTACCAACAACGAGTTCGGCTTCGACTACCTCCGCGACAACATGAAGTTCGATATCAAGGACTGCGTGCAGCGCGGGCACTACTACTCTATCGTCGACGAAGTCGACTCGATCCTCATCGACGAAGCGCGTACGCCACTCATCATCTCGGGCCCAACGGACCAGACCACCGACAAGTACCAGCGCGTGAAGGGAATCATTCCCAAGCTGGTCAAGGGCGAAGAAACCGAGACGCTGGAAGGCAAAACGTTCACCGGCGACTACGTAGTGGACGAGAAGCATCGTACCATTGGCGTCACGGACGAAGGCTGGGTCAGCATCGAGCGAGAGCTCAACATCGACAACATTGCCGACGCAGAAAACTGGGATCTCAAGCACTTTGTCGAAACGGCGATCAAAGCACATGCCCTGTACAAGCGCGACGTTGACTACGTCGTGAAGGACGGCGAAGTCATCATCGTCGACACCTTCACTGGCCGCCTGATGCCAGGGCGCCGCTGGAGCGATGGGCTGCACCAGTCCATCGAAGCCAAGGAAGGCGTGCAGGTCCGCAAGGAAGACCAGACGCTGGCGACCATCACCTTCCAGAACTACTTCCGCCTCTATCAAAAGCTGAGCGGTATGACAGGCACGGCCGAAACTGAGGCCGCCGAATTCGAGAAGATCTACAAGCTCGAAATCGTTGTCATACCGACGAACAAGCCTCTTCTGCGCGTCGAGAACTCCGACGTCGTCTATCGCACCGAGAAAGAAAAGTACACGGCCGTTGCCGATAACATCGCCGAGCTGTACGAGAAAAAGCAGCCCGCTCTCGTCGGCACCACGTCTATCGAAAAGTCGGAGCGCCTCTCAGCGATTCTGCAACGCAAAGGCGTGCCGCACGTCGTGCTCAACGCCAAGTTCCATGAGCGTGAAGCCGAGATTGTAGCCCAGGCCGGCAAGCTGGGCCGCGTCACCATCGCCACCAACATGGCAGGCCGCGGAACCGACATTTTGCTCGGCGGCAACGCCGACTTCATGACTCGCCAGCAGCTCGTCAAGCAGAACAACGCGCGTGCGCTCAGCGCAGGCGAAGGCAAGATCAACCCCATGGCCCCCGCGGGCTTCCTGCGCTTCTACTACCAAGGCCAGGAGTTCGAAGTCTCCGAGACCGACTGGGCCGAGGTAAACAAGATTCACGCGGAAGCGGCCGCGCAGGAACACGCCCAAGTCATCGAGGCCGGCGGCCTCTTCATCCTTGGCACCGAGCGCCACGAGTCACGCCGCATCGACAACCAGTTGCGCGGACGCGCCGGACGCCAGGGCGATCCCGGCGCCTCACGCTTCTTCCTCTCGCTTGAAGACGACCTCATGCGCATCTTTGCCAAGCAGTGGGTTTCCACGCTGCTTGAGCGTCTCGGTATGGAAGAGGGCGTGCCGATCGAGTCGCGCATGATCTCCAACCGCATTGAGGCCGCGCAGAAGGCCGTCGAATCCCAGAACTTCGAATCCCGCAAACACGTTCTCGAGTACGACGACGTCATGAACAAGCAGCGCGAGGCGGTCTACGGTCTTCGCCGCCAGCTTCTCGAAGGCGTCGATCAGCGCGAGCTCATCCTGGAAGACTACGTCGGAGGCATCCTTTCAAGTTCGCTCGACGAGTTTGCCCCCGAAGACAAGCACGCGGACCAGTGGAACATCAAGGGCCTGCAGGAAAAACTGATGGGCCAGTTCGGCGTAAGCCTCGAAGCAGCGGGCATCAAGCCACTGGAATTGGCGCGCCACGAACTCGGCGACGAAATCTTCGAGCGCCTGAAGCAGGAATACGAAGCCAAGGAGAACATCCTCGGCGCGCCCACCATGCGTTATCACGAACGCATGGTCATGCTCAGTGTCATGGACGGTCTCTGGAAAGATCACCTCCTCTCCATGGATCACCTGAAGGAAGGCATCGGGTTGCGCGGCTATGCGCAGCGCGACCCGCTCGTCGAATACAAGCGCGAATCGTTCGACATGTTCGAAGCGATGATGCTGAAGTTCCAGGAAGACACCGTGCGCTTCCTGTTCCGCATGCAGATCATCGGACCGGACGGCCAGCCTGTGAACGCCGCTCCGCAGCCTCGCCGCGAAGTGCCGGCAGCGCCGCCCGTAGCCTCTGCTGCTCGGCCCGCTCCTGGCGATGGACATCGCGCCCCGGTGCTGGAAGCGCCGCGCGAGATTCCCGTTCCTACGCGCGCACCGCAGACAACCATCGACCAGTTGGAGAAGGAGTTCGCGAAGAAGAAGCAGCGCGAGCTTGCGCACGCCAGCATGGCCGGAGGCTCAGCCGCCAGCCAGCCCAGCCAGCGCCGTACCGGCGACAAGGTCGGCCGCAACGACCCCTGCCCCTGCGGCTCCGGCAAGAAGTACAAGAAGTGCCACGGCACCGAAGCCTAAGCACAATAGCACTTAAAACAAGAGAGCATCCGGATCGCAGTCCCGGATGCTCTTTCTGTTTTGTGTCGATGAATTTGTAGCGCCGGTCTCCTGACCGGCTGTCGTGGCGATCTCCTGATCGCCACCCTCCCGCGCCTCGACAGAGTAAGATTCTCTGGTCGGAAAATGCGCTGCGCAACCGCTCTTCAACCGCGCTTTTCTTCGCTTCAACTCTAGATTCCCATGGGAGGCAACACCTTGGTTACTCGGCGTGAATTCCTCGACACGCTCGCAATCGGCACTGCCGGACTTGCTATCAGCTCAACTGCAAAATCCTACGGACAGATCATGGGCGCCAACGATCGGCTCAACTTCGCCGTCATTGGCGTGCGCAGCCGCGCCTACGCACATCTCTCGTCGCTCAAAGCCAATAAAAGCTCCGCGCGCATCACCTACGTGTGCGACGTGGATTCGGAGACACTGAAAAAGTTCGCCGACGCCACACAGCAGGAGATGGGCGAACCCGCAGCCGCAGAGCGCGACTTCCGCAACATTCTCGCGAAGAAAGACGTCGACGCCATCACCATCGCAACGCCCGATCACTGGCACACGCCTCTGGCGATCCTCGGCCTCAAGGCGGGCAAGCATGTGTATCTCGAAAAGCCCTGCAGCCACAATCCCGCTGAAGGCGCGATGCTGCTTCAGGCCGTGCGCAAATACGGCAAGAAGGTGCAGATGGGCACGCAGCAGCGCTCCTCGCCGCACACCATCGAGATCATCGACAAGATTCACTCCGGCGCAATCGGCACGCCCTACCTCGCCAAGGCCTGGTACGCGAACACCCGCAAGTCCATTGGTGTGGGCAAGCCGGCGCCTGTACCGGCACAGCTCGACTGGGACCTCTGGCAGGGGCCCGCGCCGCGCCAGGAATACAAGGACAACGTGCAGCCATACAACTGGCACTGGTTCCGCGTCTGGGGCACAGGCGAAACGCTCAACAACGGCACCCATGAAGTCGATGTCTGCCGCTGGGCACTCGGCGTGGATTACCCCGAGACCGTGAGCGCACAGGGCGGCCGCTATCAATACAAGGACGACTGGCAGTTCTACGACACCCTGATCACCAACTTCAACTACCCTGCGGTCGGCGCGACCGGCGGCAAGATGATCACCTGGGAAGGCAATAGCTGCCAGGGAATGCGCACCTACAATCGCGACCGCGGTTCCGTGATCCTCGGTACCGAAGGCTCCGTGATCGTCGACCGCGACGGCTACGAGACCTACGACTGGAAAGGCAAGAAGACCGGCGAGGTGAGAGCACAGAAGGAACAGACCTCATCAGCCGACCTCACCGGCCGCGACTCCATGACCGACCGCCACTTCGCCAACTTCATCGCTGCGGTCAAGTCCGGCGAGAAGCTTCACGCCCCCATCGAGATCGGCAACGTCGCGGTAACAATGCTGCAGCTCTCGAACGTGGCCTGGGAAACGAACCGCGTCCTCTCGCTCGACACCGCAGACGCAAAAATCAAGAATGATGCCGAAGCAATGAAGCACTGGGGCCGCACCTACGAGAAAGGCTGGGCACCGACCGTTTGAACCTCCAAGCCGCCACCGCGCTCCATTCCGGATTTGCCATCCTGAACGGGGCGCGAAGCGCGCAATCAAAGGACCTGCATTCCGCGAAAGCAATCCAGAGCACCGGCAGGCTTTCGGCTAAAACACCCAGAACTACCGAACCATAAGAGTAAACACTCATGACACCGACCCTCTCTCGCCGCAAGCTCCTCCAGTCCTCCGCACTCGCCGCCGCAGCCACCGCGCTGCCCTCCTTCGCCGAGCCCAAGGCCGAAACCGGCAAGCCATCACCCATTCGCCTCGGCCTCTGCAGCTACACCTTTCGCAACTTTACGCGCGCCCAGATGATCCCCTTCCTCAAGCAGCTCCACATCTCAGAGCTGAACGCCAAGGACGTGAAGGATCATCTGCCCACCGACCCAACCCAGGAGCAGGCCGCCGTCGACGACTACAAGGCCAATGGCATCCACCTGCACGCCGCCGGCGCCATTTACTTCCGCAAGAACGAAGAGGCTGACGTCCGCGCCCAGTTCGAATATGTAAAGCGCGCAGGCATTCCCGTCATCGTGGCCGGCGACCCAACCCCCGAGACCCTGCCCAAAATCGAGTCCTTCGCGAAGGAATACGACATCCGCATCGCCATCCACAACCACGGCCCTGAGGACAAGCTCTGGCCCAGCCCGCTCGACATCCTCAAGGACATCAAGGGCCTCGACCAGCGCATTGGCTGCTGCATCGACGTAGGCCACACCGTCCGCGCCGGCACTGATGTTGTCGAAGCCATCCGCGCCGTCGGCCCGCGCCTCTTCAACATGCACATGAAGGATCTGGCCAGCTTCACCGACAAAGAGAGCCAGGTCTCCGTGGGCGCAGGCAAGATGCCCGTGCGCGAAATCTTTCAGGCACTCATCATCACCGGCTACAAGGGCTTCGTCGACCTCGAATACGAAATCAAAGCCGATGACCCCATGCCCGGCGTCATCGAGAGCATCGCCTACCAGCGCGGAGTGCTCACCGGCCTCGGCTACACCACGAGCGCATGACAGACCCGATCACGCCGGCCGATCCGCACCACTCATGGTGGAAACTCCGGTGGACGCGGGTGTTCACAGCCCTGTGCGTGATCGTTCCCTTTCCAGTTTTGTTGGCTTGGTATCTGCAGCCTTGGTACTCCGCGCGACAAATCGGAAGCCACATGCTCGCCCTGCATGTCGAACCGGCACGTCTACACGACACGGATCGCTCCCCTGTCGATCCGGAGCGGCTGCGAGCATTCGAGTATTCCTTTCAATCTCCCTGGGGTAAGGTGGACACGCGCAAAGACCTGAAACACGCCACCATTTTCCTGTGGAACGATGGCCCGATACTCACCGCATTCGAGCCGGTGAGCAAGTCCGACTCAGCGCAAACCATCGACCCAAAGCGTGTCAGTGTCCACGACCTCGGACTCATCTTTGTAAATCATGGGTATAACTCATTGGCCGCCGAACTCAATGCGACGCCGGAGCAGATCCACTGGTGGGACCGCTCGGGTTCAGCGCGACTGGGCTATCTGTTGGCCATGAAAGAGCTGAACCTACAGCGCGGATCCGTCACATACAAGATAGAGAATGAGGAACTGCGTGGCTTTCAGTTCAGCGATCACGCCATCGCTCCGTTCCAGGTCACCTTGGAGTTATTCGACGTGAACGGCCGGCGTTACGAGCTGACGATAACCTCGCCGCCGGACTCCCGCAAAGTCACGCAGGCCGACATCAACGCCCTGGTCGCGTCATTCCGCCCCATCCCTCACAGCTGATCACTGATGACTGACTGACCACTGTTTTTAGAACGACACGTCCGCCGGCTCGGTCACTCGCAGCACGGACTGATCCCCCGTCATCTTCTTCCACGCCGCGCGAATCCCATCGATTTTGCCGCGATTCTCGGCTGAATCGGCGTAGTAGATCACCAGCATCTTGGTATGCAGCCGCTCCGGCACGGTCTGGCCTTTGCTGAGCCACTGGCCATAGACGTCCAGCACACTTAGCCCATCAGGAAAGCGCGGCGTGACCTCGCGGTCCAGGAACTCCCGCCATTTCGCTTCGCTGATTCCCTGCTCCGGATGATCCGCTGGCCCCAAGCCGAAATATAGCTTGGTATCCACCCAGCCGCTGGTCTGCCCCGGGTGGACTGCATCGCCCTGAAGGGTAGGCGCGGTAGCCGAAGATGGCGGTGGTACCGGGTCGCGATGCCCGCAGCCGCTCGCACCGATCGCCAAGACCCCGGCAAGAGCTGCCGCAAGCAGCGCCGCGCTATTTCTCAATTTCGACGCCGCGCCAGAAGGCCACATGGCCTTTGATCTTGCGCGCTGCGGGCTTGGGATCAGGATAGTACCAGGCTGCGTCGGGATTGTCCTGCCCGTCGATCAGCAGGCTCATGTAACGGGCCTGCCCCTTCCACGGGCAGGTTGAGGTGGTGGAGCTGGGGCGGAAGTACTCCCGCTTGAGACTCGATTCAGGAAAGTAAACGTTCCCTTCCACTTCCTCGGTCTGATCGCTTTCGGCAATCACCTTGCCGTTCCAAGTTGCTCGAGCCATTGAAGTTTCCACTTCGCACAGTTTTTCGTCGCGCCGGCTAGACCGGCCCGACGATGTGCAGCCCCCGCGGCTGTGTTCGGCCGCGGGTCGCCACAATCCATATGACAGTAGCAGAAATCGGCTCGGAGCGCGACGTCCGGGAGTTCGATCCGAATCCGGAGAGTACCTACTTGGCTGCAGTTACCGAGTCGATGTGAACGCTCTTGCCGTCTCCCCCCACCGTGCCCTTAACGGTGACCTTGCTGCCGTAGTACTCCTTCACGGTGTCGGGGTTGTCGATCGTCAGGACAGACTTGTCCTTTTCGGAGACGAACACGGGCTGCATGCCGCCTTCAACGCACTTCTTCACGCAGGCTGCGCCGCTGCCGGCATGCTTCGCGCCGCACATCGAGTCCGAAATCCAGCCGTTCATCGAGCTTGAGTCAGCCGCGCTGGCCGAAACCGCAGACAATGCACCTGCCGCCAACAGCAAAGCAAAGATACGCTTCATTTACGACCTCCGGTAAATTGGGGAGTTCTTTTACCGCTACCATCATCCATCAGCCTGTCAATTTAGGCAAGCCAATCCAAAAAGCCGGTATTGCCGCGCGGTAAAGGGGCTTCGCCGATTGTCGACCCGGCAAAGGACCGCGCGCCTACGCCTTCAACGCCTCTGCCTGTCGCGACGCTGCAGCCGCCTTCATGCGCGCCCGCATGCCGTCCGTCATCTTCCTCACGACCTCCATCCGCGCCGCCGCTGATGGAAAGCGCTTGACCAGATCCGCTGTGCGCGCCATGAACATCGGGCTCCGTTCCCGGATTCCGTCGATGATCGGCTCGAACTTCGCCAGAAGCAGGAAGCCCTCGTTGTTGCAGTCAACAAAAAGCTCCGCCGAAACAGTCCCGTGCAACACCAGCGCCGCGGCCATTTCCCAGTAGCCGATCACCTGGCGCACATAGGCGTTGTGAGGATCTGCCGGATTCATCGCGGTGGCGAAATATTCCTCTGCGGTAGAAGGCCAGAACTCGCCGATGACCCATGCGCGCGCCTTGCGCATCAACTCTTCGCGCCGCAGATCGTAGAGCTTGAGAATGATTTCGGCATCAGCCGGCGTCGCCAGCGAACTTTCCATGGGCATCCGTTCCATTTCTGACTCTCCGCTGCCCATGGTAACGGATCAAGCCTGCTTCGCGCGTTAGAACGCCGAGCGCGACTGACTTCAATCAGGCAAAAAGGATCAGGGAACAGGCACGATCTACTGCCGCATCCTGTTCCCTGCTTTTTACGCCGGCAGCAGCTCGTGCTTCTTCTCTGCGCCATCCACCACCGGCCCGTGCGTCTCGGCCGTAGGTGGTGGCGGCGCATCCCCGATGCGCTTCGAGAAGTGACACGTGCCAGTTCCCTGCTCTACTTCAGCGGCGGCCTTCTTGCCCTTCTTCTTCGGCGCAGGCGCCTCTTCCTTGCTCGCCTTCTTGTTCGGGCATTCAAGGTAGATGCCGCTCTTCAGCGTCTTCTCAAGCAGATAAGCACTGCCGCATTCCGGGCACTTCTCCGGCACAGGCTTGTAGTTCGACGTGAAGTCGCACTTGGGATAGTTCGTGCATCCCCAGAAGATGTTGCCGCGCTTCGCCTTGCGCTCGGCAATATCGCCGGTGCCGCACTTCGGGCACTTCATGCCCTCAATGATGTTCTGCTTCACGTACTTGCACTTGGGATATCCCGAGCACGATACGAACTCGCCATACGCGCCCTGGCGCAGCACCAACGGCTTGCCGCACTGCGGGCAGTCTTCACCCGTCGGCTGCGGAGCGCTCTGCTTCTGCTGCTGCTTCGACGTAAGCTTGCGGAACGTCCTGCACGGCGGATCGGCGTTGTAGTCCGGGCACGCCATGAACATGCCGAACGGTCCGCGCCGCAACACCATCACCTTGCCGCAGTTCTCGCAGTACTCATCCTGCTCGGCTGCGCCTTCGGCCTCCGGCGTATTCAGATCCGGCTTGTTGGCCGTGTTCTCCTTGGTGAACGTGCAGCTCGTCGGATCCTTCTTGTTGTAAGCCGAGCACGCATAGAAGCTGCCGAACTTGCCCCACTTCAACAGCAGAGGCGATCCGCAAAGATCGCACTTCTCGTCCGTCATCTGCTCCATGCGCTTGATGTTGCGCATCTTCTTGTCGGCGTGGTTCAGCTCGTCTTCGAAGTGGTCGTAGAAGCCGTTCAGCAGCGTCGTCCACTTCTCCTTGCCGTCTTCGATGTCGTCAAGCTCTTCCTCAAGCCGCGCCGTGTACTGCGTGTCAAAGATGTACGGGAAGCTCTCCACCAGCAGATCGCAAACCACCATGCCGATCTCCGTCGGATAGAACCGCCCTGCAATCTTCGTCACGTACTCACGATCCTGGATGGTCGAAATAATCGACGCATAAGTCGACGGCCTGCCGATGCCTCGCTCTTCCAGAACCTTCACCAGCGACGCTTCGTTGTAGCGCGGAGGCGGCGATGTGAAGTGGTCTTCCGGCTCCAGCTTCTCCAACGCCAGAGCCTTCACTCCGTCGAGATTCGGCAGCTTGTTCTTCGCTTCATCCTCGTCATCGTTGTTCTTGTCTTCGAACGCCTCATAGACCTTGAGGAAGCCATCGAAGCGCAGTACAGATCCGCTCACGCGGAAGTCGTAAGTCTTGCTGTTCTTCTGCGATACCGCCGCAATCTTCGCCGTGGTCACATCGAACTGCGCCGGCGTCATCTGCGACGCAACAAAGCGCTGCCAGATCAGGCGATACAGCTTCAACTGCTCATCCGTCAGAAACTTCGCCAGCGACTCCGGCGTCCGCGATGCATCCGTCGGGCGAATCGCTTCGTGCGCGTCCTGCGCATCTTTCTTCCCGCGATACTCATTCGGTGTAGCGGGCAGATACTGCGGGCCCAGGTTCTTCGCAATCCATTCCCGCGCGCTCAGCTTGGCTTCCGGCGCTACGCGCGGCGAGTCGGTACGCATGTAAGTGATCAGGCCCACTGGGCCTTCCGATCCAATCTCCACGCCTTCATACAAACGCTGTGCCACGCCCATCGTGCGCCGCACGTTGTAGCCAAGCTTGCTGGCTGCATCGCGCTGCAACTGGCTGGTGATGAACGGAGCTAGCGGCCGCCGCTGCTTCTGCTGCGATTCAACCGACACGACTGACCACTTCGCATCGCCGAGCGCCGCCACCACCTCGTCCATCTGCTTCTTGTCAGGCAACGCGTTCGCGATGAACTGATCCCTGCCGTCCTTGTCCTTGCCATTGGCAACGCGCGCCGGCTCGCCATTGATGCCGACAAACCGCGCCTTGAAGCTGCCGTTCGCCTGCTTCTCAGGGTGCAAAAATGCATCCAGCGTCCAGTACTCAACCGGCTTGAACGCGCCAATCTCGCGCTCGCGTTCCACAATCAGCCGCACGGCCACTGTCTGCACGCGCCCTGCGGAAAGTCCGCGGCGCACCTTATCCCACAGCAGCGGTGAAATCTGATAGCCCACCAGGCGATCGAGCACGCGGCGCGTCTGCTGCGCGTCTACAAGGTTCTGATCCACGTCGCGTGCATGCTGGAACGCGTCCTGCACGGCCTTCTTCGTGATCTCGTTGAAGGTGACGCGGTGAATCTTCTTCTTTTCGTTGCCCGAGGTTCCGAGCTGCAGAAGCAGGTGGTACGCAATGGCCTCGCCTTCGCGGTCAGGGTCAGGCGCCAGGAAAATCTGGTCGGCCTTCGACGCAGCTTTGCGCAACTGGCCCACGACCTTCTCCTTGCCCGGAGACACAATCAGCGTAGGCTCGAACGTCCGCTTCTTCAGCTCAACGCCCAGATCGTTTTTGGGCAGGTCCATGATGTGCCCCACGCTGGCGAGCACTTCGAAGTCCTTGCCAAGATATTTTCCAATCGTCTTCGCTTTAGCAGGCGACTCGACGATCACCAGTGATTTGCTCATTGCCATCCTTATTACTGCAACCACCCCACGCGGCCATTTGACTCGTTTGTGAGGATTTGGTCTCTCTTGTGATTACGCTGGGCGGCTCAAGGTTTCAAGGCCGCACGAAACCAAGGGCCCTGGCCTTTACTTCCTGAGTTGGCCGTGAAATTTGGAAACTATCATGGAAGCCGCTTGCGTTTCCAGTCTGTGCACCGCATTCTGCCGTGTTCGCTTCCCGCGAGAGTACGCGTAATTCGTGCAGTCTTGCAAACTTTCATCAACTCTCCTTCCGCCCCTCTGCCGCGAATCCGCTGCACTTGCATGCCCCCTTCACGCTGCAAACACGAGGCTTGCAAGCGGTTCTCACGGCGACTAAAAAATTTCTTTCGCGTAAAAGAAAACAGGAAGGGAGCCGGAATCACCTTTCACAACACCCGCACATAATTCTTCCCCGGTAACTGGCGCACGCGCCCCGCCATTTCCAGTTCGAACAGAGCGGTAAACACTTCGCTCGAGGTCAGTTGTGTTTCGAGGAGCGAGAGAATTTCATCGATCTGCAGCGACTCGTCAGCTCGCAGATGTTCCATCACCATGGCCTCTTCGGGCCGCAACGGCGGGTCCGCCAACAAAGATGCGCCCGGGGCCGCTTCGGATGCAACGCCTTTCTCGCCTTCCAATTGGATGCGCACGTCGGAAGGAAGTTCCTCCCATACGTCCTCCCAGCTCGCGACCAGCTTTGCGCCCTGCTTTATCAGCGTGTTAGGCGTCCACGAATTCTTGCTGGTCACGTTGCCGGGAATCGCAAACACGTCGCGGTTCTGCTCCTCCGCGCACCGCGCCGTCACGCGCGTTCCGGAGTTCTCGCTAGCCTCAACTACCAGCACGCCAATGCTCACGCCGCTGATGATCCGGTTGCGCCGTGGGAAATTCTGCGGAGCCGGAAACGTCCCCATCGGCACCTCGCTCACAATCGCTCCGCCCAGTTCCAGAATCTGCTCAGCAAGTCTCCTGTTCTCCTTGGGATAGACCACGTCGATGCCCGTTCCCCACACCGCAATCGTGGGCATGCGCGCTGCTATCGCGCCCTTATGCGCGCTCGTGTCGATGCCGCGTGCCATTCCACTGACGATCAGCAGTCGTCGCGCGCTCAGATCGCGCGCAATCATCTCCGCCACGCCCGACCCGTAAGGCGACGGATGCCGTGTCCCCACGATCGCCAGCGACGGCCTCGCCAGCAGCGACACATCTCCCCTCGCCCACAGCACCGGCGGCGGATCATAGATCTCACGCAGCCGCTCGGGATACGCCGCGCATCCCACCGTCACAATCGCCGCGCTCGCCTGCGCCGCGGTTTCCCACTCCTGTTCAGCCGCTCTTCGCGCCTTTCCATCAAAGATGAACTGAGCCGCCGGCGCCGGAAGCTGCAACGCCTCGAGCCCCGTGAGCGGCAACTCGAACAAACTGCCCGCCGGCTCCAGGTTGCGCATCGCTTCCACAATGCGTCGCGGGCCCAGCCCCGGGGTTAGAGCCATCGCCAGCCACGCCAACCGGTCCTCATCCAGCGGCTGCACGGCCGCACCACCCAGGTTCGCCAAAGTTGTGGTCATTTCATCGGACAATAAACTACCTGAAACCCTCCCGCGCGTGACGTAGCTCACACCGCACACCCCATTCCGGCCGCCGCGCAAGCCCGTATAATGCGCTCGTACTCCGGAGGGACACTGCATGATGACGTCACGTTCAGCCTTGGCGCTTAGTGGAATCCTCTTCACTTCAGCCCTGTCGCACGCGCAGGCTCTTCCCCCAGAGACGGGCGCAAAGATCGACAAACTCTTCGATCAATGGAACCGGCCAGACTCGCCCGGCTGCGCCCTCGGCGTTTATCAAAACGGCCAGATCATCTACGAGCATGGCTATGGAATGTCCAACCTGAACGATGACGTAACCATCACGCCATCAACGGTATTTCACGTCGCTTCAATGTCCAAGCAGTTCACCGCGGCGTCCATCATCCTCCTTGCTCAGCAAGGCAAGCTTTCCCTCGACGACGACATACACAAATACATTCCAGAGCTGCCGGACTTCGGCGAGCGCATCACTCTGCGGCATCTCATGCACCACACCAGCGGCCTGCGCGATCAGTGGGCCCTGCTGGGGCTTGCCGGATGGCGCTACTCGCAGGATCTCATCACCGACGACGACGTCATGTCCGTGATGGTTCATCAGAAGGCGCTGAACTTCAAGCCGGGCGAGAAGTTCCTCTACAGCAACACGGGATTCACCCTGCTGGCGCTTGTCGTGAAGCGCGTAAGCGGCGTGTCCCTGCGCGAATACACGACGAAGAATATCTTCGAACCGCTGGGTATGAAGAACACGCATTTCCGCGACGATCACGAAGAGGTCATCAAGCATGACGCTCTCGGCTACGAGCAGGACGGCGAGGGCAAGCCCTACCGCATGAGCCTGACCAACTTCGACACCACCGGCGCCACCAGCCTGCACACCACGGTCCAGGACCTCCTGTTGTGGGACGAGAACTTTTATAACCCGCGCGTGGGTGGGCCGGAATTCGTGAAGCAGATGCTGGAGCCGGGCATCCTGAACAGCGGCAAAAAGCAGGACTATGCTTCGGGTCTCTCCATCGGCACCTACAAGGGTCTGCCAACAGTCGGTCACGGCGGAGCCGACGCCGGATATCGCTCCGACATGGTGCGCTTCCCCCAGCAGCACTTCACCGCTACGGCATTGTGCAATCGCGCCGACGCGAACCCCGGTGCCCTCACCCGCCAGGTCGCCGAAATCGTCCTCGCCAAAGACATCAAGGAACCCACTCCCTCTCCGGCCGCAGCGACCACTCCCAAACCCACCGGGCCAGTCGCTCTCACAGCCGAGCAGATGAAAGCTGTAGCCGGAACCTACTGGAAGAAAGACGACAACGACTACCAGAGAATTGTTCTGAAGGACAACACGCTCCAGCTCGATTTCGGGGGAGACGAGTATCACCCCTTGAAACCGCTGGCCGAATCCCATTTCCGCGTCGACGGCGTTCCCTGGAGCGAGCACATGGACCTGCACTTCGTTGCCGCCTCAGGTACCAAGCCGGCAAAGCTGGAGCAGTCCTGGGACGGAGGGAAGCCCGACACCTACGAGTGGGTGCAGGCGGTTGACCCAACTCCCGCGCAGCTCGCCGAGTACGGTGGCGCTTACGTGAGCGATGAAATCGACCCGGTGTACAGATTCGAAGTGCGCGACGGCAAACTCGCCCTCCTTCGCATGAAACACAAGCCCGATCTGCTGCGCCCCACCGTGCAGGACGTCTTCGCCGGCCAGATCGGCACTCTTCGCTTTACGCGCGATTCTGCCCATCGCGTAACCGGATTCGTGCTCGACGCCGGAAGAATCCAGGGCTTCCAATTCAAACGGCAAGCGGGCACGTAGCGGAAGGCCCAGCCCTAACCTCGCTCTCCCAGGATCCCAGCAAACGTTTACCGGAAGAGCTAGACTGTACGAGACCGACCTTGCACAACTGACCACAAACGGGGACACCTTCCATGAACACCAATCCTTCCAACGCACCAGCGCCAGTCCAGCAAGTCGCCAGCGATCAGGGGTCCACGCGCCGCGAGTTCCTCACCGGCCTTGCTGGCACCGCCGCCCTTGCCGGCCTCTCCGGCCCCAAGTCAGTCTCCGCACAGTCCGCTGACGGCCCCCTGAACATCGCCCGCGTTGCCATCCCCACCAGCTTCTCCCTGGCCAGCGAAAACAAGATCTCTGCCCTCAACGACGGCTTCGTCCCCGCCGATTCCTTCGACCGTTCCCACGGCCTTTACGCCCTCCACAACCTCTGGGACAACCAGGGCAAGACGCCTTGGGCCCAGTACGAATGGCCCACCCCCGTCTCCGTCGACAAAGTCGAAATCTTCTGGGCCGTCGATCGCCCCCGCCCCGCCGGCGCTCCTGGTTCCGAGTGGCCCCGCCTGCATGTCCCCGACGCGTACCGCATCCTCTACTGGAACGGCACCGATTTCGTCCCCGTCAAACAGCCGCAGGGCCTCGGCGTCTCGCCTGACACTTTCAACTCCACCTCCTTCGAGCCCGTCAAAACCACCAAACTCCGCCTCGAAGTCACGCCCCAAAAAGGCCAGCCCTCCGGCGTTCTCGAGTGGCGTGTCTACAATGCCGGCCCCACCCCCTCCCTCCCCCCCGTCATCGACGCAGGCGTAGACCGCTCCGTAATGCTCGGCGCCAAAACCTATCTCGCCGGCAAGGTCACCTGGCTCCAGGACACCCCGAAAAACTCCTCCCGCTGGCTCAAGGCCTCCGGCCCCGGCTCCGTGAGCTTCGATGACGCGGCCGCCGGCGTAACCAAGGCCAAGTTCTCCGCCCCCGGCGACTACACCCTCACCCTCGCCGCCTCGGGCACTGAAGACCGCACCCACTCCATCGCAGTTCACGTCGAGCAGGAGCCGCCCAAAGACCGCCTCGACGTCGTTTACACTCGCAGCTACTCCATTGAAAGCCCCTTCTGGAACGCCCGCGCCAAAACCCTCATTGTCGACTGGATCCCCCACTGCATCAAGATGTGCGAGCGCACTGACATCGCGCCCATGCGCGGCGACGGCGGCATCGACAACTTCATTGAGGCCGCCAAGGCCAACCGCGGCGAGCCCCACGGCAAGCACAAGGGCTTCGTCTTCTCCAACGCCTGGGTCCACCAGACCGTCGAATCCATGTGCATCGCCCTCATGGTCGACGCGCAAGGCGACCCCGACATCCTTGCCGCGCAACAAATGATGCGCGACACCCTCGACCGCTGGATTCCCGTCATCCTCGCCGCCCAGATGCCCGATGGCTACCTCCAGACCGCCTACATCCTCGCCGATCGCAAGGAGTGGCCCGAGCGCTGGTCGCCCGATCATCGCGGCAATCACGAGGGCTACGTCTCCGGCTACTTCATCGAGTCGGCCATCAATCACTACACGCTGACCAACGGCCAAGACCTCCGCCTCTACAACGCCGCCAAAAAGCTCGCCGACTGCTGGGTTGCCAACATCGGCCCCGGCAAAAAGGACTGGTTCGACGGCCACCAGGAGATGGAGCAGGCTCTCGTCCGCTTCGGCCGCTTCGTCAACGACCAGGAAGGCAATCATCGCGGTGACGCCTACATCGCCCTCGCCAAGTTCCTCCTCGACTCCCGCCGCGGCGGCTCCGAGTACGACCAGAGCCACCTGCCCCCCGGCCAGCAGTACGAAGCCGTTGGTCACGCCGTCCGCGCCACTTACTTCTACTCCGGCATGGCCGACATCGCCGCCGAAACCCACGACCCCGACTACCAGAGCGCGGTCATCTCCCTCTGGGACAACATGGTGAACAAGAAGTACTACCTCACCGGAGGCATCGGCTCAGGCGAAACTTCCGAGGGCTTCGGCCCCAACTACTCCCTGCGCAACGAGGCCTACTGCGAAACCTGTTCCTCATGCGGCCTGGTCTTCTTCCAGTACAAGCTCAACCTCGCCTACCACGACGCGAAGTACGCCGACCTCTACGAACAGACCATGTACAACGCGCTCCTCGGCGGAGTCGCCCTCGACGGCAAGAGCTACTGTTACACCAATCCCCTCGTCAACACCGAGCGCGCTGAGTGGCACACCTGCCCCTGCTGCGTGGGCAACTTCTCGCGCACGCTGCTGATGGTCCCCACCTGGACCTATGTCAAGGACGCGAACGGCCTCTACGTCAACATGTTCATCGGCAGCCGCATCCACGTCGGCCAAGTCGCCGGCACCGGCGTCGAAATCATCCAGAAGACCGACTACCCCTGGAAGGGCTCCGTCGCCCTCACCGTCAACCCTGAGCAGCCCAAAACCTTCAGCGTCTACGTGCGCATCCCCAACCGCACCACCAGCAAGCTCTACAAGGACACGCCCGCGATCAGCGGCCTCAAGGGCTTCGCCGTAAACGGCAAGGAAGTGAACCCTGAAATCCGCAAGGGCTACGCCGTAGTCACGCGCGAGTGGAAAGCCGGCGACCGCATCGAGCTCGAACTCCCCATGGCCCCGCAGCGCGTCACCGCCGATCCGCGCATCATGGCCGACGTGAACACCGTCGCCCTCAAGTACGGCCCGCTCGTCTACAACGTCGAAACCGCCGACAACCACAACATCGAACGCAAAGTGGGCGACGCTCCACTCACCACCGAGTGGCAGCCCGACCTGCTAGGCGGCGTCACGGTCATCAAAGGCAAATGGTCCGACGGCTCAGAACTGGTCGCCATTCCGAACTACGCAAGAATGAACCGCGTCGGACCGCCGCACGAGTACCCATCCGACAAAGAAAGCACCACACTCGACTCCAAAGTCTGGATATGATGGCCGTCGCAAAAACTTGGCCCCACCGGCTTCGAGTGCGGCTGCTCAGGAACTTGATTACCCGCCGGCAATCAGATCAGTAGCCCAGTTTTCCAGGCCGGGAAGCCCTGTCACGTACCTGAATGCTCGATCGCTGCTGACGAGAATGGCTCCGACACTGATCGCATGAGCAGCGATCATCATGTCGAATGGCGCCAACGTGTGGCCAGCGGCTTCCTGCTGGGCCCGAATCAGCCCGAACGCGTGTGCTTCCTGGCTGCGCCATGGTAACGGAACCACGTTGAGGAGAAACTCTTCGAGATGAAGACGTTGCTTTTGGCCCGCATGCGACCGATGCAGTCCATACCACAGCTCCGCCTCGGTTACGCACGAGACGCATGCCTTCTCATCCCGGGTGAGGTTCGCAAGCCGGTCAAAAGCGGATCGTGACTTCAGCTTGAGGATGTAGCTGACAACATTCGTATCGAGCATGTAAAGCCGCTGGCTCACAGCGATTCACGCTCTTTGAGCTCTCCCTGATTGCGCTCTGCCAAGAAGTCCTCCGGAAAGGGATCACTAGCAATCGCATCGAGCACATCCTTGAGGCTGCGCTTCCGGCTCGGCTCGGTCAGAACAATGTCACCGGTATGCGGATCGCGCCGGATGTATACCTGCTTGCCTTGAAGACGCAGATTCGCCGGAATTCGCACCGCCTGGCTGCGTCCATTCATGAACACCGAAGTTTTCTGGCTTGCCATTGGCCTCGTCTCCTGATATATATCATCGCATATCACAGACATGAGATCGTCAGGTTTCTTAGCGTGCTCCAGCCATCCCCGCCAGCTCATACCGCGGCAACACGCCCGCCTCCGCCGCAGCCTCAAAGAACCCTTCCATCCCCGCCACGCACTCCTCATCCAGCACGTAGTGAATATTCACGCTCAGATAGTGCCGGATCGTGCTCTCATCCAGCGGCAGCTTCCCAGCCCACTCCTCCGCCAGAGCTTCGATATTCGCGAGACCATGATCCCGTGACCGAATGAAATCCTCCGCCACGCGGTCATCCAGCGGAACTCCCGGCGCCGCACACCACACGGCGGAAACGAACGGCAGCCCCGTCAGCGCTCGCCATTCATGCGCCAAATCGTGATACACCAGCTCTTCACCCGACCGCTCAAGCTGATTGGCCTCTTCCTCAAGCGCCAGCAGCGCCGGATCGCCGATCACAATCGCCGCGTCGGCTTTCTCGAGCATGGCATCCAGATCCGCAGCCATGGGAACAAACTCCGCGCCCGCATTTCCCCACTTCTGGAAAAGAATGCGCGAATAGGCAATCGTCGTACGGCTCGCCGTATCAGCAGCCACAGTGCGAATCGCGCTCAGCGGCTGCCGCGTGCGCCGCACCAGCAGCAGCGACCGCACGCGATCCTTCGACGCAATTGTGCAGCCCGGCAGAATCCGCAGCCCCGGCGTAACGGCCAGTGCCGCAATCGGCACAAGGCCAATGTCGGCAGCCCCCGTAGCCAGGCGGTCAGCACACTCTGAAGGAAGCATCCAGTCGATCTGGTAGCGCTCAGCCAGTCGTTCAGCGTGCGGCGCATGATCGAAGTCCCACATCAGTGGGGCGGGATTGAGAAAGCGAATAGCAGCTATACGTAGGCGGCGCTGAGCAGGAGAAGCCACACCTTCAGTTTAGAGCACTTCCCTTGCCCTCAGTTGAGCGAGCACTCACCAGCCCATCTGCCGCTCGCGCTCCAGAATGATCCCCGCGTAGTTATTCATACGCTCGGGATGCCGCCTCAGCGGCGCCGGCAGAATGGCCGCCAGCCGCGCGGCCCTCTGCGCATCGATGTTCCGCGCCCATGTCCCATACCACGAGCGGCACGCAGCGTCCGCGCCGTAAACGCCCGGCCCCCACTCCACCACGTTGAGATAGAGCTCCAGAATGCGCTGCTTCCCCAACACCAGTTCCGCCACCGGAACCAGCGTGAACTCCGCGCCCTTGCGAAGCACCGACCTCCCGGTTCCGAAGAAGAGGTTCTTCACAAGCTGCTGCGTAATAGTCGAAGCACCGCGCCTGCGGCCGCCCTCCATGGCCTCGTCCGTAGCAATCTCGATCTGATTCCAGTCGAACCCGTGATGCTGGTAGAACCGCGCATCTTCCGCGGCAATCACAGCATGCTGCAAATTCAGCGATATCTGTTTCAGCGGGACAAACTCATACCGCTCGCGATACGGCTTGTCGCTGAACCAGGACTGCACCCGCCGCTGCATGTGCACCGCGGTTGTCGGCGGATCGATCCACCGCAGAACCACCAGCATCAGCACCAGCAGCAACCACAGTGAAGCAACGCCAATCCCGGCCCACTTCAGCACAGCCAGAACCAGACGCTTCCGTGATCGCGGCTTAACGGGCGCAGATGTACTCGAAGTCACTCTCCAGCGCACCGCCAAGTCCTAGGCCTCCACCGGCACATTGATCTGCCCTTCCGTCCCGAACACCCGCCGGTAGCGCTCCACTTCTTCTGCCGGCCCCATCGACTTGGCGTAGTTGTCCGAGAGCTTGGCCGCCGGTCTGCCATCCACCTCCACTAACTTGCACACCAGGCTAATCGGATCGAAGCTCTTATCGCCATGCGGATTGCAGTTCCTGAAGTCGTTCGTCAGAAACGTCCCCCACCCCGAGCTGAACCGGATCCTCCGCTCCGGCGTCCACCTCTGCGCATCCTTGAAGTCCGCCGCCGTCCGGAAATCCCACGGGTCCGTCCCGTCCAGAATCCTGCCCGCGAAATGCGCATGCAGCGCCAGGATCTTGTCCACATCCAGCGCATCGCTGGCAATCAATCGCTTCCGCCGCGGATCGCGCCCTCTCTGCTCCAGCCACGCAATATACTCATCGCCGGCGACAAACGGATCTTTGCTGTCGATCCTCTGCCCCGTCCAGTCCGCCACCCACTCCGGAGCGTTGCGCAAAAACTGGGTCGTGCCGAACGTGTCCGGCAGCAGAATCAGCAACTCGCCCGCATACGTCTGCTGCCACAACTCCAGCAGCCGATACTGGGCGCGTTTCAGCTCCTCATCTGTATTCGCCAGCGCTGCCACGGCCATCGGCAACTCGTGCGCGTTTGTTCCCATCGCTTCGAGGTCATGCTTGTAGGCCAGATACGTATTCGAGCTGCCCGTGAAGCTTTCCCCCAGCACGTCGCGCATCGCCAGCACCACGTACTCCTGCCACAAGAAGCTGTGCCGCCGCCGCGTTCCAAAGTCGCTCAGGCTCAACCCCGGAACGCCGCGCAGCCGCACCATCTTCTCCCACAGCCGCGTCTTCGCCCGCGCGTACAGCACATCCAGTTCGAACTCGCTAAGTGGCTTCAGCGCAGCGCGCGTCTTCAATTCATCGATGATCGCCAGCGCATAGATCTCCCACATCGTCGTCTCGGTCCACAGCCCTTCGAACCGCAAAGAGACCTGCCCATTCTCAACCGCAACCTCATAGTCCGACAGCCGAAAATCCTTCTCCAGCCACTCCAGAAACGCCGGCTCGAACATACCCCGTTTGCCGAAGAATGTATTGCCCGCCAGCCAGATCATCTCTGACTTGTGGAACCGCAGCTGACGCGCATGCTCAAGCTGATCGCACAGCCCATGCAGATCGATGATGTCGGCCAGTCGCACCTGCACGCTGCGGTTCTGCACCGCGAATGTCGCGCGCGTCCGCGGAAAGTGTTTCCAGATGAACTGCAGCATCAGCAGCTTGTAGAAGTCGGTATCCAGCAGCGACCGCACAATCGGGTCCAGCTCCCAATTGTGGTCATGCGCCCGCCGTGCAATGTTGATGATCACAGAACCACTCTATAGGACTTAAGATGTTTACGATCTTCAGAAATCGTGCAAAAATGCGGTCATCAAATCATCTACAGGTTGCGCGAGGGTTGGCAGTGGTTAAGATTTGCATTGCGAAGACACTCTCCGGGAAGCGGTGCCCTTGGAACGCATTAGAGGGCAGCAATTACTGCGGAACTCACGGTCCCAACTACCGTTCCGTTTCCAAAGTCAAAGTGGTGATGAGGAAGTCCTCCGTGACCGCCGTAAAGAAGGCAGCAGCCAAAAAGGCGGTGAAGAAAGCAGCCAAGAAGAGATGACACCACAAGCTAATGAGATGTGCGAACGCGGGAAAGCTGAACTGCTTACCGATGCCTGCGAAGGGGCGGCCAAGCACTACGAAGACTACGCCAATGCATTCGTCAATATCGACACCAAGGCAGCTGCGATTACCACAGTGGGTGGAATCGTGCTCGCCGCGGTGGTTGCATTCTTGAAGGACGGACAGGTGCCGGAAGCCGCCCGGGGTAACTGCCTATATGTAACCTTGATAATTGCTTCACCCGTTCTTGCGCTGATTGCAATTATCTTCTCTCTATTTGGAGCAAGAGTCACTGAGGTTGTAGAACCCTTTGACGCACCAGAGCGCATCCGAGAGGCGAGAAACCTAGCCGATCTCGACTGCAACGAGTTCTCGCAACAACACATCATCGACTATTACCGCGCACAATCGGACCATTGGTCGAATGCGATTAGGGACATAAGGGAGGTTGTCAGACTCAAAGCGAACCGCGTGTTATGGGCGCAGTACTTCCTGATTGCAGCGCTCTCAGTGCTTGTAATCATTTTCGTAGTCCTTCTACTCAGAACACCGGCTACTCCACTGAAAGCGTCTAGTTAGCCTAACGCAGGAGGGAATTCACCATCCGCGCCTCAATCGCCCCCGTCAACCGCTCCATCACCACATCTGTCAGCGGCGGCATTGCGCCCTTCTGCGACGCAACCCAGGCTCCCCAGCGGTTCCCTGCCTCATTCAGCGTCGCCAACCCGGCCGCATCCAGCCCCGCACCGCGCAGCAGGTAGTGCGTCATCGCAGCGGTAAACGCATCGCCGGCGCCAATCGTGTCGGCCACCTTCGTCGTCACACCTGGATGCTCATGCACTCCCTCGCGCGACGCCAGCAGGCTGCCCTCCCCGCCACGCGTCACCGCCACCATGCGCAGCGTGGGGAACTCCGCCAGCAGCTTCTCCGCCCCATTGCGCAACGCGATCGGATCGCCCGCCTCCGCTGCAGGCAGCCCCAGAAGTCCCAGAACCAGTGGCATCTCCGCATCGTTCAGCTTCATCACCATCGCCAGTTCCAGCGACTCCTGCAGCACCTCGCTCGAGTAGAACGGCGGCCGCAAATTCACGTCGAACACCCGCACGCAATCCGTCCTGGTCTGCGCGGCCAGCGTCTGAATCGTCTGCCGTGACTCCAGCGACCTCTGCGCCAGCGACCCAAAACAGATCGCATCTGCCCGCTCCGCCAGCCGAACCCAGTCGTCCGTAAGCTCCATGAAGTCCCACGCCGCAGGTTCGTGGATCACGTACGACGGCTGCCCCTTCTTCAACTCCACCGTCACGCGCCCTGTCTCATGCACCGAATCGATCTGCAGATACTCCGTATCCACCGGCATCGGATCGAGCACATCCACGGCCTGTCTTCCCAGGTCGTCGCGCCCAATGCGGCTCAAGACCGCCGCGCGGCTGCCCAGCCTTCCGGCCATCACGGTGAAGTTCGCCGGCGCACCGCCCAGCACGGCGCCCGAAGGCAGCACATCCCAAAGCAACTCGCCAATCCCCAGTACAAGATGCGGTTCCATCAGAGCAACTCCTCAAGCCGGTCTCGCTCCATCCTCCGCCGGCTGCAGCAGACAGCTTTCCCCCTCCGCCCCCCCTTCGTCAACTGGAAAACCGGCCGTATTCACCTGGCAACAATCGGCGCTCCACGCGTGACGCAAATCACGGCATCACAATTCCGCAAGTTTCATCAAGACGCCCCACTGCATCCCGCCTACGATGGTGTTGCGCTATGAGAACAGCCACTCTCCACGATTACAAGCAGCGCATGCTGCGCGTCCTCGGTCACATCGATCGGCATCTCGGCGATGCGCTGCCGCTCGATGAGCTGGCGCGCATTGCCTGCTTCTCGCCCTATCACTTTCATCGCGTGTTTCACGGCATGATGGGCGAGTCCGTGAAGGAGTACGTGCGCCGACTGCGCCTTGAGCGCTCCGCGAGCCGCCTCAAGTTCGGCTCCGCCACCATCATCGACATCGCGCTCGAAGCCGGCTACGACAGCCACGAAGCGTTCACTCGATCGTTCAAAGCCACATTCGGCGCCGCGCCGTCACAGTTCCGCCTCGCCAACCATCAACGCGCGGCACTGGCGCCCTCAGGCATCCACTACGGACAACCCGTCACCATCCGCTTTCGCACTCTGCGTAAAGGAGGAACCATGAAAGTCGAAATCCGCCAACTGAAGCCCGTGCGTGTCGCCTTCATCCGCCATACCGGTCCGTACTCTGAAGTGGGCCAGGCCTGGGATCGCCTGCTCACATTCATGGGCAAAGAAGGCTACCTCGCGGGAAATCCCATGATGCTCGGCATCGTCCATGACGACCCTGAAGTCACACCGCCCGACAAAGTCCGCTACGACGCGTGCCTCGCCGTCGATGACAGCTTTTCACCCACGGGCGACATCGGCGTGCAAACCATCGCAGGCGGCGAATACGCCGTCACCACCCACAAAGGCCCCTACAACCAGGTCGGAAAAACCTACTCCGAATTCCTCGGCCAGTGGCTTCCGCGCAGCGGCCACGAGCTGCGCAACCTGCCCTGCTTCGAGGTCTACGTCAACGATCCGCAGTCGACACCGCCCGACGAATTGCTCACCGACATCTTCGCGCCCGTGCAGGCGGCGGTCCTCGCCGCAAAGGATTGAGTATGACTAGCGCAACGATCTCCGACACAAAGCTCGATCTCTATGAAGCACACAAGAAGGAATATGCGGCTTCTGCGAAACCCACCCTCGTCGAGATTCGCCCCGCCGTGTATCTCACCATCACTGGTCAAGGCGCGCCCGGCAGCCCCGCATTCACGGATGCCATTGGCGCTCTCTATGGCGTGGCCTTCACTGTGAAGATGACCCGCAAATTCGCAGGCAAAGAAGACTACTCCGTCTGCAAACTTGAAGCTCTCTGGCCCGACTGGGGCACAGCCGCCGAACCCAATTGGCAACTACTCATTCGCACGCCTGAGTTCGTCACCCCCGGCGACCTCCGCGACGCAGTCCGGACCCTCGCCAAACGCGGCAAGGGCGATCATGCCGATCGCGTCCGATTACATGCCATCTCAGAAGGTCTGTGCGTGCAGGCGATGCACATCGGCCCATATGAAAACGAATCTAAAACCATTGATGCAATGCGGGCATTCGCGGAAAAGCAAGGCATGCGCATCTCCGGCCCGCACCATGAAATCTACCTCTCCGATCCGCGCCGGTGCGATCCATCCAAGCTGAAGACCATCCTGCGCGAACCGGTGTCGAAAGCCTGAACAACGAACCCATGCGCTGCGACTCCCTCGAGCGCCGCAGCGCATTCTGTTATTCGACGCCCATCCACCGCCAGATCGAACAATCCTCATACGGCGCCGACGCATACTCCCCGTCCGGCTGATTGTCGAGGATCCGCTTGTCTGCCGCGTTGTCCGCGCGCGACCGTGGCACCTTGCCTGAGAACAGCCGCGCGAATCCCTTCTGCTGCTCCAAGACCCACGCCTGCTCATCGTTCACGTACAGCACATCCAGCGCACCCGGCCGCTCCGCGAACGCGCGCGCCAGCCTCTTCAACAGCCGTCGCATCACCACCGCGCCAAACGGATTGAACAGGAACAGCACCGTCGGCTCCGCTGGAAACGCAAACTCCGCCGCGTCCGCCTGTACCACGCGCACCGGCACTTTCACGCGACCCGCTTTCCGCCACACCGCGACGTTGCGCCGCGCCGTGCGCACCAGTGCCGGATGCAGTTCCACGCCAATCACCTGCCGGAACGGCATCTCCGCGGCCAGCAGCACAGCGCGCCCCATCCCCGCGCCCACATCAATGAATGTTGTCTCGCTAATCTCCGCCGCAGGCCGCGTCCTCTCCCAGCGCCCCATCAGTTTGTGAAACACCGAGGGCGCCACGCCGAAATAAGCTGTCGCATGTCTGTCATGCGCGTGCCCCGACTTGAGATGCCGCCCCGCAACAAGCCCGCTGGTGCGCACGCCGTTCTCAACATCAAACGGATGCGGAATAAGCCCATCTCTAACCGTCAACCCCGGCAGTCGCCTGCGTTCCCCTGAAGAATTCACATCGCCTCTTGCTAAAAGTCGTGATGATCGTCAAGCAGCAGATCCACGGAACTTCTGCTCTCGCCTGCAACCTTCGTCGTCTTCGGATTCGCCTTCTCCGCGCTCGCACGAACCTTCGCCACCGTCAGCCAATTGTCCTTGTGCGGCTTCTGGGCAATCCACGGCGGCAACGCCATCTGGAAATGCGCGCTCAGCGCCTCGGCATACGGTTCGTAAAGCTTCCGCATCTCGCGCAGCCGATTCTCGCTATTCGTGTCGCGGCACACGCTCACGCCGCTTTGGCAAAGCAGCCCATACAGCTCGTCATAGCGCGCCTGTGTCAGCCGGTCCGGCGCATCCTCAATCGGCCGCAACGACACCACCTGCGACAAATCCACCATCGCATGCCGCGCCATTGCGAATGTCAGTTGCGCCTGCCGCGCCTCGTGCCCCTGCACGCCCGCAATCAGCAGCGCGCACGTGTCCAGGATTGCCGTCAGCGCGCTGATCCAGCTCTGGTTCGTATGCTGCGATCGGAAATAGCACAGCAGCGGAAACGAAATGTGGCTCTCCAGCAGTTCCGCCGACCACCGCTCCCACTCGATCAGCAGCGTCGAAAGCTCCGTATCCGCCCCGTCATGCGCGTGCCGCCGCATCAACTCCGCCGCGGTCGGCGGAGAACCCGCTCTGGCGTCCAGCAGCGATATGCTCACCTCGCGCCGTGAAAACGCTCCATACAGCACCGGAAAGTACCCCATCACCACAGCAAGAAATGCAAACCCTGTTCCGGCTTCGAGCACCACCAGCATGCGCGCCAGCGGAGTGGTGGGACCGGCGTCTTCAGGCCCCAGCGTGAAGATCGCCGAACCGCTCATATACAGGTCTGACATCAGGCCCGCCCGCTCCCGCGAATCCCAGAACGACGTGCCCAGCGAAAAGTAGATCAACCCGAACCCGAACAGAATCACCGCCGCCCAGAACGCCAGCAGCAGAATCAGCGACAATGGCCCGTAGAAACTGAACGCCGTCTCCCGACCGCGCGGATCGCGAAT
The DNA here is from genome assembly GCF_025264625.1 of Occallatibacter riparius. Taxonomy (NCBI): domain Bacteria; kingdom Pseudomonadati; phylum Acidobacteriota; class Terriglobia; order Terriglobales; family Acidobacteriaceae; genus Occallatibacter; species Occallatibacter riparius. The sequence goes on along the minus strand of NZ_CP093313.1, from coordinate 5,078,144 downwards.
GCGCTTGGCCAGAAATGCCCATGGGTGCCATGTGGCGAGATAGAACCATCGCGTCAGGCGCACCGGCCCCGCTGCACGGCGCGGCGAAATGATGGTCTGGAATGCATCCACCAGCACAATCACTACACAAAACACACCCGCGATAAGAGTGAAGATGCGCAAAGCTGCCTCCGTTCCTATGCGCACGGCAGGCGTGAAACATTCGCTGCCGGTGCTTGTATTCTAGCCATCAGAGGCGCAGCACAGTCCCGTGACAGATCTGGGCAAACTCATCCTCGGCCTCGGCCTGGTCCTCGTCGTCATCGGCGCCGTGCTCATGCTCGCCGGACGCATCGGCCTCCCGCTCGGCCGTTTACCCGGTGACTTCGCCTGGCGCGGCAAAAACACGCAGGTCTATTTCCCTCTGGGAACATCCATTCTCATCAGCATCGTTCTCACCCTGGTGTTGTGGATCATCTCTCAGTTCCGCAAGTAGCCCACCTGCTGGTCACTACTCGCTAACCACTACCCACTCGGCAGCGCCGTGACAATTCCGCTTCACTTGGGCTATGCTTTTCGCGGAATTGTTTTGTAAGGCAGTGATTCCCCAGTTCGGCTCCGTTTCTTACATCAAGGAGGAGAACCTAATGGCTGCCCAGACCCCCAAAAAATGCGGAAATGCGGCTTGTAGCTGTGTGCCCCCCGCCAACGCTAAATATTGCAGCGCTCATTGCGAGGGCGTCGCCACCAAAGTGGAGATCCTCTGCACCTGCGGGCACCCCGGCTGCGAAATGGGCTCGGTCCGCACCTAGAACTAAATACAATTCGCGATTCGTAGCTGTCCCAGGTTCAGGCAAATAGACTTGCGTGCCGCGTCTGCGCAACAGCGCAGTATCACCCTGGTGGGCTGGGCGATCAGAACTCGTCACCTCAACAACGCACGTGATCCCTGCGAAAACGACGTTGAGGGGGTATTTACGCGCGGATGACACGTGCACCCTGATCGCGGTAGGCTTGAGTACACGCGCGGGGTTCGCGCGGCAAGGAGTCTCATGCCCATCCAGCCCACCTCAAAAATCTGGCACAACGGCAACCTGATCCCCTGGGAGAGCGCGACCATCCACGTCATGAGCCACGTGGTTCACTACGGCTCCAGCGTGTTCGAGGGCATCCGCTGCTACTCACAGCCGCAGGGTGCGGCCGTGTTTCGTCTGCCTGAACACATGCAGCGTCTTATTGACTCTGCCAAGATCTACCGCATGGCGTTGCCCTACTCGCTTGACGAGCTCTGCGCCGCGGTGGTCGACACCATTGAAGCCAACGGGGTAGCCCCGTGCTACATCCGGCCCATCGCCCTGCGCGGCTACGGCGAAATCGGCGTCAACCCCAAGGGCTCGCCCATCGACATCTACATCGCCAACTATCCGTGGGGCAAGTACGTCTCCGGCGGCGATGCGGCCGACGTCTGCGTCTCCAGCTGGAACCGCCTTGCTCCCAACACCATGCCCGCTCTCGCCAAGGCCGGCGCAAACTACATGAACTCGCAGCTCATCCGTATGGAAGCCGACACCAACGGCTACGCCGAAGGCATTGCCCTCGACGTAAATGGGTACGTCAGCGAGGGCTCCGGCGAGAACGTCTTCATCATCCGTAACGGCGTCCTCTACACCCCGCCGCTTTCCAACTCCGCGCTCTCCGGCATCACGCGCGACTCCGTACTCACCATCTCGCGCCACCTCGGCCTCACGGTCATCGAGCAGACCATTCCGCGCGAGCTGCTCTACATCGCAGACGAAGTCTTCTTCACCGGCACTGCCGCGGAAGTCTCGCCCATCCGCTCCATCGATCGCGTTGTCATCGGTGACGGTAAGCCCGGCGAAATCACCAAGCGCATTGCCGACGAATTCTTCGGCATCGCCAACGGCCTCAAGCCCGACAAGTTCGGCTGGCTCACCCCAGTCAAAGTCGGCAGCCAGGAAACCGTCAGCGCCTAACAACAATCTCGATCTCACAACAGAACGGGCAGCTACTCAGGCTGCCCGTTTTGCTGCTTTGCTCTGCTTTCTCTGTCCTGAAGAAGATCAGCTAACGGAAAAAGGCGCGCTCCTCCACAGAGGTGTCATCCCGACCAAAGCGTAGCGGAGTGGAGGGATCTGCGGTTGCCTTTCGCACGCTCCACGAATACTGCAACAACCCTGTAACCCTCCGTTCTTTATCATCGAACTATGTCCATGCCCCGGCGTCGGTCCTATGCCCTCTTCTCTTGCCTTGCTCTTCTGATCCTTTTCTTCTCTCCCACCTTCCTTCCTGCGCAGGTCTACTCCGGCAACCCCAAACTCATCGTCATCGTCGTCATCGACCAGTTCCGCGGCGACTACCTCAATCGCTTCCACTCCGAATTCAAAGGCCGCGGCTTCCGCCTCTTCACTGATGAAGGCGCGTGGTTCACCAACTGCTACTACGACTACGCCAACACCAAGACCGCTCCCGGCCACGCCACCATCGGCACAGGCGCGTACTCTGACGGCCACGGCATCGAAACCAACGAGTGGTGGGACACCTCACGCGACGCCCACCACAAAATCAGCTCCGTTGAAGACGAGCGCTATCAGCTCGTAGACGTGCCATCGAACGTCATCCCCGCCAACCTGCCCAACGCCCAGCCGAGCGCCCTCAAGTACCTCATCGGTTCCTCCCCGCGCAACCTCCGCGCCACCACTCTCGGCGACGAACTACGCCTCGCCACGCAGGGCAAGGCACGCGTCTTCGGCGTCTCGCTCAAAGACCGCGCCTCCATCCTTCCTTCCGGCCAATCCGCCAACGCCGCTTACTGGCTCGAACCCGCCAGCGGCCAGTTCACCACCTCCACCTATTACATGGAGCACCTCCCCGAGTGGGTCCACGCCTTCAACGCGAGCGACCGCCGCCAGCGCGCCGCGCATGAAGCCCTCGCCGACGGCACTGACCAGTTCTTCGAGCAGGTCGGCCGCATGCCCGCCGCCAACAGCTACGAGCTCGACTTCGCGCAGGCGCTCATCCAGAATGAACATCTCGGCCAGAACGGAGTCACCGACGAGATCACCATCTCCCTCTCAGCCAACGACATCGAAGGCCACGCCTTCGGCCCCGATTCCCCTCAGGAACACCGGATGGTCCTCGGCCTCGACCACGACCTCGACGCATTCTTCACCTGGCTCGACAAGACCGTCGGCCTGAAGAACGTCTGGCTAGCCCTCAGCGCCGATCACGGCGTTGCCCCCGTTCCCAGCGAGGCCGCCCAGCTTGGCATCTCCGCCGTCGCCGTCAACATGACGGAAATCGATGCTGCCATCAATACGAAACTCAACGAGCGCTTCTCCCCCGGCAGCGAGACCCAGTACCTCATGCCCGATCCCGACCTGCCCTACATCACCCTCAACAAGCAGGCATTCGAGCAAGCTAAAGTCGACGAAAAGACTGCCGAAGACGCCGTCGCCGCCCTCGTGCAAGAAGCCGTCGCCGCCTCCGCTCCCCAGCCCAAGTCTGAACTCCCCCTCCAGCATCGCCTCCCGCCGGCGCCCCGCGTACAGGCTGTCTACACGCGCCTGCAACTCGCCCACTCTGAGCTTCCGCCCTCCGAGTGGGGCCGCCGCATCGCCCACAGCTACGCCGATCACGGCAACTGGTTCGTGATGGCCATGCTCGATGCCTACCAGATCCAGGGCAGCGGCGCCGGAGGCACCACCCACTACAGCCCCTGGTCTTACGACCGCCACGTCCCTCTCGCCTTCTACGGCGCGCCCTTCGCCCCCGGCGAGTACCGCGAGCGCGTAGCGCCCGTCGACCTCGCCGCCACCTTCGCCTCCCTCGCCGGCGTCAATCAGCCGTCAGCCTCCGTCGGCCGCGTCCTCACCGAGGCCCTCAAGCCCACCGCCACCGCAGCGATAAAATAGAAGGCGACGAATGCGCAGAAATGGCTGATCACGTGGCCAACGGACTACGTGTTCGCCTGCTACTAACCACTAATCACTGGAAACTCATTCATTGAAGCCCAACATGCAAGTCACGTTGGCCGGCATCACCCTGGCCAACCCCATCATCGCCGCCAGCGGCACCTTCGGCTACGGAATCGAATTCGAGGAGATCGTCTCCCTCGAAGCCCTCGGCGCTTTCGTCACCAAGGGCATCTCCCTCCAGCCCATGGAGGGCAACCGAGCCCCGCGCCTCATCCAGACCGCCGCCGGCATGCTCAACGCCATCGGCCTCCAGAACGTCGGCGTCGAAGACTTCATCGCCACCAAGCTTTCCGCGCTGAAGAAATACCCGCGCGCCAACGTCATCGTCAACGTCTTCGGCTACACCGTCGGCGACTACGTTGCCGTTGTCGAGCGCCTCAATCAGGCTGAAGGCATCGCCGCCTACGAACTCAACGTCTCCTGCCCCAATGTCCACGCCGGCGGCATGGCCTTCGGTTCCGATTGCGGCTCGCTCGAATACCTCGTTGGCCGCGTCAAGGCCATCAGCAAGCGCCCCCTCATCGTCAAGCTCTCGCCCAACGTCACCTCCATCGCGCAGATGGCCCAAATCAGCGAAAGCTCCGGCGCCGACGCCGTCAGCCTCGTCAACACCTTCATGGCCATGTCCATCGACGTCGAAACCCGCCAGCCCCGCCTCACCAACATCACCGGCGGCCTCTCCGGCCCCGCCATCAAGCCCATCGCCCTGCGCATGGTCTATGAAACGGCCCGCGCCGTGAAGATCCCGATCCTTGGTATGGGCGGCATCATCACGCCAGAAGACGCGGTTGAATTCCTCCTCGCCGGAGCCACTGCTGTCCAGGTCGGCACCGCAAGCTACGCCGATCCGCGCGCCACCGAGCGTCTCGTCAAGGGCCTCGAATCTTGGTGCCGCGGCCATCACATCGAGTCCGTCACCAGCCTAACGAAGGCCCTCGAGATTCCGAAGCCCTAGCGGCCCCGCACAAACTGGAAATTTCAACAGCAGACCGCAACCCAATCGCTAAAACAACATCAAAAAGCACGAAGAGAAAAAGCCATGCCATTCCCGATCAAAACCTGCGTCGTCTGTGGAGATGAGTTCGAGCTGCGCCCCGGCAAACCGGGCTTTGCCAACCGTTGCCCCGTCTGTTCCGAGCCTGAAGAGGACACCACCAAACCCACGGCAGGCGACTACCGCACTGACAATGCGGAGATGAACGAAGCCCGCCGCAAAACCATGCGCGACATGCTCTACCGCAAAGAAAGCTGAAAGTCCCCCGGCCACACCGGGGGATCTTTCGCTCCTTCGTTCTTTTCAACTCATTCCCCACCTGATCCCTCCGCAATCCCCGCCCCGGGCTTACCTTCCAAAAACCACCTTGACACCCCTGCAAAGCCGTGTCTATACTCCCGCACGATCGAGTAAATCGAATTACTCGGTGCGATTTCCCTCGCCTCCTCGCTCGCCTTCAAGAGGCGTCACTTTTCCTATTGCCTGTACCAGGAGGGCCCATGTTTCACTTTGCCAGTGACTTCAATCGGCAGCGGTCGATAAGACTCTTCGCCTATCTCCTCACCCTCGCCTTCTTCCTCGCGCCGCGCTCTCTGCACGCGCAGGTCGTTGCCACCTATGACTTCGAGAACGGCAGCACCCAGGGATGGGGCTCGTTCTACAACGCCAGCACACCGGTGTCCACCAGCGCCGCCGCTCAGAGCGGCAACTACAGCCTGCTCACCACCACCAGCGCTGGAGCCACCGGGGGCCCCTCCATCCAGCTCGCCGGCGTTCTGCTTCCCGGCGCAAAATACACCATCACTGGATTCGTGCGCCTCACGAGTGGCGAGACCGCTACTAATGCCAACTTCACCATCGCGCGCACTGACCCCTCCTGCTCCGGCGGAACCTGCTACGACACCATCGGCACCTACCAGGTGCCCGTAAACAGCTCCGGCTGGGCGCAGATCGGCGGTACCTTCAATGCCTCCGCCACTGAAACCGGTGCCCTGCTCTATGCGCAGCTCGTCGGTGCCGGCGCCTCGCAGTCGTTCTATCTCGATGACGTGGTGATAACCCAGACCGCCCCGCCCCCCGGCGGAACCCCCGTCGCAACTTACACCTGGGCCGACGGCGGCCTCGACGGCTGGTTCCCCTTCGGCTCTCCCACGCTGACCAACGCCATGGCCACCGATCCGGCCGGCAATCAGCACGCCCTGCTCACCACCAATCGGACCGCGGGTTACATGGGCCCCGCCCTCAACCTGCTCAGCCTGAATACCCTCAAGGCGGGAGCCACCTACCAGGTCAGCGCCTATGTCATGCTGGCGCAGGCTGATGCCAGCAGTCCCACCATCTCCATGTCCACCAAGCTTGCGGACTGCGCCACCTCCGGCACCTACAGCAATCTCGCCACATCCAGCCCGCTGACTGGCGGCACCTGGGCCAAGCTGCAAGGCACATTCAGCTTCAGCAATCAGCCCGGCCCGCCCACTGGACTCACCCTTTACTTCCAGTCCAGCAGCGCGACGGACTCCTTCTACATCAGCGACGTCGTCATCAGTCAGCTCGCGCCGCCGCCGCCCGATCCCAGCCAGCAGGACAACTCCGGCATCAGCACCAACTTTGACGATGGCGGCACCGACGGCTGGACCGGCCGCGGCTCTGCAACCGTCACCAACACCGCCAACGTAGCGCACACCGGCACCAACAGCCTCTACGTCACCGGCCGCACCGCCAATTGGAACGGCGCCTCCATCAGCATCAGCAACAAGATGTATCCCGGCTCCGTGTACAACATCAGCGGCTGGGTCATGTTGCAGCCAAATGACGGCACCAACCACACCATCAACGTCAGCCTCCAGACCACCATCGGCGGCAACACCAGCTTCCCGAGCGTCACTCCGTACCCCGGCCCAACTATCCCGGCCGACGGTCAGTGGCACCAGGTCAGCGTGATGGGCTACAACATGGCCAGCGCCTACGATCAGGGTCAAGCCAGCCTCTACTTCCAGACCGTGTCCTCAGGCAACGACCTCGTTTCGTTCTACCTCGACGACTTCCAACTCACCTACGTGGCGCCCCCGTCCATCCAGACCGACATCCCGTCGATCTTCCAGACGTTGTCGCCCTTCTTCCCCGTCGGCGCGGCCGTCGATGCAACCGACCTCTCCGGCGCGCATGAGCAACTCCTCACCAAGCACTTCAACAGCATCACGCCCGGCAACGAAATGAAGTGGAGCTCCGTTGAAAGCACCAAGGGCAGCTTCACCTTCGGCCCTGCCGACAACGAAGTCAACGTAGCCGTCTGCAATAACATGCTGGTCCGCGGACACAACCTCGTCTGGGCCACCGGCGCGCAAACCCCGTCCTACGCCTATGGCGACGGCACCAACTCGCCCACCAATCAAGCCACCGTCATCGCCAACATCCAGGAGCACATCCAGAACGAGGTGCAGCACTTCGGCACTAAGGTCGGACTCTGGGATGTGGTCAACGAACCGCTCGATCCCAACCAGCCTGACTGCCTCGTGCACGGCCCGTTCTATCAGGTGCTCGGCAAGAGCTATCTCGACGTCGCTTTCCAGGCAGCGCGCCAGTACGCTCCCGCGGGCACAAAGCTCTACCTCAACGACTACTCAACCGCCGACACCAACCGCCTCGCCTGCCTCGTGCAAGTGGTCAACGACCTGCGCTCGCGCGGCGTTCCGGTCGATGGCGTCGGCCACGAGATGCACAACGCCATCAACTACCCGTCAGTCAACGCAATGGTGCATGCCATCAACACCATCGCTGACAACTTCCCGGGCATCGAACAGCAAGTCACTGAATACGACGAGAGCGTCTACAACGGCGGCGATCGCACCCACGACTACGGCAGTAACATTCCGCCGTCCGTCCTGGCCGAACAAGGCTGGCTCTACGCCGACACCTTCGACGCCTTCAAGAGCCTCGCAGGCAAACTCAACCGCGTAACCATCTGGGGCATGGCTGACGACGACACTTGGCTCGACAGCTTCCCCATCAACCGCACCGACTACCCATTGCCCTTCGACCACACCCTCCAGGCCAAACCAGCCTACTGGGGCATCGTCGACAAGTCCCAGCTCCCCGGCTACGGCATGACGCTCTCGTCCACCGTAACCGCCGGCACCAGCGATACCCGCACCATCACGCTCACCGCAACCAACGGCAGCGTGGGTACGGCCTGGGGCATGCAGCTCAACGGCCTCACCCTCAAGCAGACCTCGGGCCCGTTGTGCACGCCGACCATGACGGCACCGAGCTTCCCCATGGTCCTTGGCGACCTGCCCGCGGACGGCTCCGCCTCCGTCACGTTCACCCTCCGCATCAACAGCTGCAATCCCAACGCGAAGTGGACCCTCACTGTCCCCTGGGCAGCCAACGTCTACGAGAACGGCACCTACACCACAACCATCGACTTCAACCGCGGCGCCAAACCATAGCTCGCGTCGCCTTCACAACAGAAGAGGCCCGCCAAACCCGGCGGGCCTCAATCTTTTCTACTCCCTATTCCCTACTCCCTGTCTTCATCCTTTGCCTTTAAACGCGTAATACAACTCAATCAACAAAATCAGCACCACCACAACCTCCAGGAAGAACGCGCGGCTCTCATTGAACTGCTCCGTCATATCCTGGTGCAGATCCTCTGCAGTCTTCAGCTTCTCAGCCACCAGACCCTGGTAATCCGGCACGCCCACCTTGGCCGCCGCCAGCCGATACAGTCTCGCTGCAAACATATCGCTCAAAAACTTGATCGCGTTATCTGCATGCTCCGTCAGCTCGCCAATCTCCAGCAGCACGCGCTGAAGATTCCGTGCTCGCTTTGCCATCCGCCACCGCGCGAAGCGCCCGCGCTTCTCCGCTAGCTGGTCATACACGCCGCCCAGCACATCGCTCAGCAACTCGTCATAATGCCGAAACTCCAGCAACTGCGAATTGGCATACTCCAGCAGTTGCACTGCCGTCTCCGCTCCGGCGCTCGAGTCATACACAAACGCCGCGTTCCACCCAATCACCGCCAGGTCATGCGCATAGTACGAAACCTGCGACTGCAGCACCTCGTGGCATTCGTTTTCCGCCAGCGTAATGCGATCCCCGCGCACCACCTGCGCAATCTGCTGCCCATGCGACCGCACCAGCTCCGCAGCCATCGGAGCCCCGGCCCCCGCCGGCACGCCTCCTACCTCCCTCACATGAAAAATGAAGTAGTCCTCGCTGAGCCAGCGCTCATACGGCTTCAGGAACGCCGCTTCCGACCGCTCCAGTGTCCGCCGGATCATCGGCTCGATCCGCGACGCAAAATCCACGTCCCACACCCACCGGCTCGACAGCTTGATGAGCTCGTCCCAGTCGCCCGCAAACGGCAACTGGTACGTGACACTCACCACGCCATAATCGAAATACTTGATCTCGCCCTCGAGCCGCTCGCCCGACTCCAGCGTCAGCGCCTCCAGATGCCCCACCACCGGCGGCCGCTCATATCGGACATAGGAAGGCGCCGCCTGCTTCGTGCTCGGCTGCTTCAGCGTCCGCGCACTCAACGCCTGCTGCACCTTGTCCAGCCTGATCTCTTCGCACACATCAAACTGGATCAGCACCCGCACAAACCCGCTCAGAGCCGCCGCAGTCGTCGTTGGAGCCACGCTCGACATAACTTGTTCAATGGTACCGGACGCAGTCAAAGCCGAGTTCGCTGCGTATTAGCGTAATGTCCCGGTCGTTTGCTCCTTCTAGATTTGATCAATTCTGGACGGATGCTCGACGACACCCGATCAGAATCTCATTAACGTAGCTTGCAAGGAGGTTGAATTCCATGCGATCCATACTTCATATCGCCTTGGCATCAGCCGTTATTGTGGCTGCCGCTCTAAGCGCAAGCCCTGCGGTAGCGCAAACGATCACCGTCAAAGTTCCGTTCAGCTTCGAGGTCGCCGGAAAAACCTTTCCCGCCGGTAACTATTGGCTCTCTCGCGATGACCAGCGCGACTACGTGACACTGGCTGCAAAGAGCTCATCCCAGTACCACACCAGTTGCCTGATCGGTCCCGGCACGCCATCCCCATCGGAGAGCAAGGTCGCCTTGAACTTCGATACGGTCGGGCAAACGCACCTTCTTCAGTCAATTCAATACGGGACGATGATTTCAGGCAAACTCGACAGGCAGGCGCTTGAGAGCGAACGTGTCTCTATGGCGCATTCAGTTGGTCGCTGAAATCGTCATCTCATTCGATCTGGTGCAGACTTCGCGCGTGCTGCGACCGCCCCAAACCGTGTGCCCCGTCCTGACTGTTAGGCGGGGCACTACCATTCCCTCTAGTCCCCTGAAGCAACTCACTTCCCCACCGGACTCGCGCTCTGCGCCGTCTGAGTTCCCTGCACCCCCGCCAGCGCCACCTCCATCGTTCCCACCTTCCGCGACTGCTTATCGAAAATCCCGGTCCGCAACCAGTAGTTCCCCTTCGGCACCGCGATATCCGCATGCAGTTGCACGCCCGTGTTCTGATACACCGCCCACACATCCGGCTTCACGTCCAACTGCACGATGTGGTCCTTCCGGCTGACCACATTGCCGTAGCGGTCATACACAATGAGAGAAATATTCAGCGTCCCCGACCTCAACCCATCCGGCCCCTGCGGCAGCTTCAAATCCTTGGCGTCCACAGCGAAGTCCACCGCATACCGCCTGGTAGCATCCTTCGGATCCCCCGCCTTTGAATCGCCCACCGGCACAGGCTGAATCTTCGCCTCATACAGAATCTGCTGGCTCTGCGGCATCCCCAGATCCATGAACGGCAGCAGCGGATCCACCTGCCCCGGATTCTTCTGCGCCAGATCCTGAATCGCTTTTTCGCGCTGCATCATACCCGACCCGGGCAGGTCGTCGCCCAAGGCTATATACCCTCGCCGGTACAGCAACTTGTATTTACCGCCCGCCACCTTCACTTCGATCCCACGGTACGACCCATCCATCTTCGTATCTGTCGGCGCGTACGACAGCGAATAGAAGTTCGCGCTCGACGCCGTAACATCCCCGATGATCTTCGCCAGCCCGTTGCCGTTCGTGAACGCCTTGCCGCCCGTCGCCTCCGCGACCATCTTCATGGTCTCCTGGTTCGCATTCCGCTCCTGGTCCTCGCCCAGGCGCGAGCCGTTCAGCGCATTCTGCATCGCTGCCGGATCGTGAACCGTGGAGGGCATATTCGTCTGCGCCATGTAAACCTGCTGCGGCGCCGCCCCGCCGGCATCCACGGGATACAACGCAACCCGCGCGGCCGCCAACATGTCCATCGTCCTGCGCGCCGCGTCCCCAAGCCGCGGATCGAAGCTCCCGCTGGTGACCAGCGGAAACGCCTCGGAAAACCAGATCACGTTCTTGCGCCCCGGAAAGCTGTTCAGAAACGTTGCCAGCCGGTTGAAGTTCTCCAGCGTCAGCAGGTCGCGATTCACTGTCCGCGAGTCATCGTTCTCCTGGAAGAATCTGGCAAGCGCCGCAATTGCCCCCGCCGAAGCCGCCGTCGCGCCATTGCCCTGCCCCGCCGACATCATCGCCAGCACATTGGCCTGCGCATTCGACTCATCCTGCCCCTTCAGCATCACTGAGGTTTCCACCTCGTTGTTCTTCTTATTGCTCAGCGCTGCGACCAGAAGTGCCGGATCGTCCGTGAATCCCTGCACGAAGTGCAGCCCCAGCCCCATCGTAAAAATCGCCATGCGCGATCCCGGCTTGGCCGTCTTCAGAAACTTCAGCGCCTGCGTGTGCACATAGCTCTGGTTCTCCATCCGCGTGTTCAGCGAGTCCAGCAGCAGCACTGTCACCGCAGGCGGTTGCGGCAACGGCGACAGATTCGTGAACACATTCGGCGGCAGCTTCGGAAACTCCACCGGCCCCGCCGCCTTCCCCGGCGTGTGCTCCTCAAAATACGAGATCGCCTGCGGCTTCCCCTGCTCCGTCACGGTGAACGCATCCTGCTTCAGCCCCGTCACCGCGTTCCCATGCTGATCCGTGACAATCACATCCACCAGCACCGCGCGGCTCTCGATATGCAGCGTCGCGTCCGACCCCGGCGTATCCTTGCCGCCTTGCGCCACTAAAAAAGCAGAACCAAGCAGCAACGTAGAAAAGAGCGCAACAGTTCGACCCATAGGACCCTCCCGAGATACCACCACCAAACTTACAACACCGCGACAAGCCCGCTCACACCCAGTGACATCCGTCACTCAACATTCGCGAGTTGCATCCCGTTCGTACGTTCGACTTACCTGCACTCTCATCAGTTATGAATATCTACCCCCGTCTCCCTACTCCCTATTCCCTACTTCCTGTTCCCTATTCCCTGTTCCCTGCATTTCGGACCAACTCGGTCGCATTAACTTAACCCAACACTTGTGACGACGCGCACAGTCGACTGTGTTTTATATCGCGTACCGTCGCTGTGTCATTGGCGAGCATGTGTGCTGAATCACATGGTTGTATCGCCAGATGGAAAGTAGAGGTGGTCATGGGCAAAACCGTTTGGCAATCCATGCAGGAAAAGGGATACAGCCGCCGCCAATTCCTCCAGTTCTGCGGCGTCGCCGCAACCACCATCGGACTCCGGAAGTCCGGTGTGGCGCAGGTGGTTTCAGCCTTCGAAAAGAAGGAAAAACCCGCCGTTATCTGGCTTCATTTTCAGGAGTGCACCGGCTGCAGCGAGTCATTCATCCGTGCGTCGCATCCCATCGTGGCCGACGCGCTTCTCGACGTCGTCAACGTCAATTATCAGGAAACACTGATGGCGCCCTCGGGCCTCCAGGCTGAAAAAAGCCTCGCCGACACCATGCGCGACCAGAAGGGCAAGTACATCCTTGTCGTCGAAGGCGCGGTCCCCACAAAGGACAACGGCGTCTACTGCATGATTCGCGGCAAGACAGCCGAATCGATCCTCAAGGAAGTAGCCGCCGATGCCGCTGCCGTGGTCGCCTGGGGCGCATGCGCTTCCTTCGGCGGAGTGCAGGCTGCCAAGCCCAATCCCACGGGCGCTCATCCCATCAGCAAGCTCATCAACAAGCCGGTGATCAACGTGCCCGGCTGCCCGCCCATCGGCGATGTAATGATGGCCGTCATTTCGCACGTCGTCGTCCTCGGCCAGATTCCTGAGCTTGACTCCCTTGGTCGTCCCAAGGAGTTCTACGGCCGCCGCGTGCATGACACCTGCTATCGTCGCCCGAATTACGACGCCGGCCTCTTCGTTGAGTCCTTCGACGACGAAAACGCCAAGAAGGGCTATTGCCTCTATAAGGTCGGCTGCCGCGGGCCCGTTACTTACAACGCCTGCTCCGTGACCATGTGGAACGAAGGCACCAGTTCGCCTGTCAAGTCAGGCCATCCCTGCATCGGTTGCAGCGAGCCCGGCTTCTGGGACAACGGCCCGTTCTACCAGCACCTGGCGTCGTTCCCCGGCTTCGGCATTGAGCACACTGCCGACACCATCGGCACCGCCGTCGGCCTCACCACGCTCGCCGGAGTAGCCGCCCACGCCGTCGTCACCAACATTCGCAAGAAAGCAGTCATCGCGGAAGTTCACGCAGAAGACATGAAGGAATCGTGAGGAACTATGGCACGAATTGTTGTTGATCCCGTAACTCGCATTGAAGGCCACCTGCGCATTGAAGCCGTGGTCGAAAACGGCGTCATCACCGACGCTTACAGCGCAGGCACCATGGTGCGCGGCCTCGAGAAGGTCCTCATCGGCCGTGATCCGCGTGACGCATGGGCAATCACTGAGCGCGTATGCGGCGTCTGCACCACCGTGCATGCGCTCGCCAGCGTGCGCGCCGTTGAAGACGCTCTCGGCATCTCCGTGCCGCCCACCGCGGAAATCATCCGCAACATCATGGCCGCAACCCAGTATGTGCAGGATCACGTCATCCACTTCTATCACCTGCACGCGCTCGACTGGGTCGACATCGTCAACGCCCTCAAAGCCGATCCCAAGAAAGCCGCCGAGCTCGCACAATCCCTCTCCAAGTGGGACAAGAACACGCCCGGCTACTTCTCTGATGTCCAGGACAAGATCAAGGCCTTCGCCGCCAGCGGCCTCGGCATCTTCGCTAACGGCTACTGGGGGCACTCCGCCTACAAGCTGCCGCCCGAAGTAAACCTCATCGCCGTCGCGCACTACCTCGACGCCCTCGAGTGGCAGAAGGAAATCGTCAAAATTCACGCGGTCTTCGGCGGCAAGAATCCGCATCCGAATTACCTCGTCGGCGGCGTTCCCTGCTCCATCAACGTCAATGAAGTTGCCGCCATCAATGGCGAGCGACTCAATCTCGTCTCCCGCCTCATCGCTCAGGCAGACGAATTCGTCAACCAGGTCTACATTCCTGACCTGCTCGCAGTCGCCGGCTTCTACAAGGACTGGGCAGCCTACGGCGGCGGCCTCAAGAACTACCTCAGCTACGGCGACTTCCCGACCAAGGGCTACAACCAGCCCGAGTCGTTCAAGTTCCCGCGCGGCGTCGTTCTCAACCGCGACCTCAGCCACGTCTACCCCGTCAACGCCAAGGACACGCAGGAGATCAAGGAGTACATCGCCCACTCCTGGTACGACTACGAAGGCGGCAACTCCCAGGGCGCGCACCCCTCGGTCGGCGAGACAAAGATCAACTACACCGGCCCGCAGCCTCCCTTCGAGACCCTCGCCGGCTATGAGAAGTACTCGTTCCTCAAGACTCCGCGCTGGAAAGACAACGCGATGGAAGTCGGCCCGCTCGCCCGCGTCGTCGTCGGCCTTGCCTCCGGCAGCACCGACATGAAAGAACTCGTCAACATGGTGCTCGGCAAGCTCAACGTGCCGGTCACCGCGGTCTTCTCGACGCTCGGACGCACCGCCGCCCGCGGCATCGACGCAGCCCTCACCATGGCCTGGCTCAAAGAGTTCAACGGCGATCTCATTGCTCGCGTGAAGACCAACGAAGTCTCTACCTTCAACAGCGAGAAGTGGGATCCGAAGAACTGGCCGCAGGAGTGCGAAGGCGTCGGCCTCAGCGAAGCTCCCCGCGGCTCCCTCGCCCACTGGATCAAGATCAAGGACGGCAAGATCGACAACTACCAGCTCGTTGTCCCGACCACCTGGAACGGCTCGCCCCGCGACGCCAAACAGCAGCGGTCCGCCTTCGAGGAGTCGCTTATCGGCACCCCGATCGACAAGCTCGACCAGCCGGTCGAAATCCTGCGTACCGTCCACTCCTTTGACCCGTGCCTCGCCTGCGCCGTGCACCTTTACGATCCGCAGGGCCGTCACCTTCACCAGATCTCTTTCGAGTGAGCCTATGAGCACGCCATCAGCTTCAATCAAAGGCAAAGGCCGCCTCAACGGCTGGGGCAACCACGAGGGATGGGGCAGTCACCCGGTTGAATATCGCCGCGTGTACGTCTGGGAGATGCCCGTCCGCGCCTACCACTGGATCAACGCCATCTGCATGGTGTTGCTCTGCGTCACCGGCTACCTGATCGGCAAGCCCATCCGCGCATTCGCCGCGGTCGAAGCCTATCAGCAGTACTGGTTCGGTTGGATCCGCTTCATCCACTTTGCGAGCGCCTATGTCTGGGCGTTCAACTTCCTGGCGCGCATCTATTGGGGCTTCGTGGGCAACAAGTACGCGAAGTGGAACAACTTCTTCCCGCTGACCAGGAAGCAGCGGCAGGAAATCGTAGATGTCGTGAAGACCGACGTGCTCCAGACCAAGCTGCACGGCGGCATCTCGACCGGCCACAATTCGCTGGCCGCCTTCATCTATTTCCTGACCTTCCTGGCGTTTTGCGTGCAGTGCATCACCGGCTTCGCGCTCTACTCCAGCATGAGCAATTCCTTCATCCCGCGCATGTTCACCTGGATCGTCCCCCTGCTGGGCGGCGAGATGGGCGTGCGCCAGGTCCACCACATCTTCCTGTGGTTCTTCGTCACCTTCATCGTGGTCCACATCTACCTGAGCTTCTACCACGACTACATCGAAGGCCGGGGCACCATCTCCTCCATCATTGGCGGCTGGAAATTCGAACGCGACCCGCACCAGAAGGACTGACGCAGCCCTCCCTCTGTTCGGTGCGGGTCCCGGGCCCCATCCTTGCGACGCATTCTGTCGCAAGGGTGGGAAACCGCAAACCAGGCTCTAGCGCTCCTGTCGAAGCATCTGCGGTTCTTGTTGCTGTTGTTTTTCTTGTCGTGTCATTTCCCCATGGGAATCTGCTATTTGTTTTCTCGTGTGAACTTTCGAGTATTGATCATTGGCAAACCAACTCAAGGGAGTAGAGATTCATTTCTACTCCCTTCCTTTTTGCACTCCACGAAAGGTATAAGACTCTAGTGTCCACCCCACCCAAAACCCTCATCCTCGGTCTCGGCAATGTAATCATGGGCGACGAAGGCGTCGGCGTCCACACCGTCCGCGCCATCGAGACGCACCCCCTCCCCCCCAACGTCGAATGCCTCGACGGCGGCACAGGCGGCTTCATCCTTCTCGAGCCCCTCCAGCAGGCCGACCGCATCTTCCTTATCGACGCCACCGCCGACGAAAACCCCTACGGCACCGTCACCCGCACCACCCCCAAATTCGTAAAGGACTACCCCCCCACCCTCACCGCCCACGACATCGGCGTCAAAGACCTCCTCGACGCCTTCTACATCCAGGGCGGCAACCGCGACGTCATCCTCTACGCCATCTCCATCGACCCCAAGCAGCCCATCTCGATGGAACTCTCCGAGCAATGCGAGCAAGCCAGAGACGAAACCGTCCGCCGCATCCTCGAAGAACTAAGCAGCCTCAGTTAGCCCGAGTTATTGGTGTGTCATCCCGACCGTAGTCGCTCGCTCCGCCGCAGAGTTGTCATCCCGAGCGCAGTCGAGGGATCTGCGGTTGCCTTTAGCGCGCCCGATGGAAGGCACGAACCAGGGCTCCGTCTTATCTCAAGGCCCGCATCTACGCTCCTCCGGAACAAATGCCCCTCCCCTGCGTATGAATCCCCATGCGCGCCGCCCTTCCCGCTCTCCTGCTACTCCTCACCCCTCTAAACGCGCGCCCACAAAATCACGCGCCCACGCCTGCCGAAATCGCCCTCGACTCCCACACCTACGACCTCCAAACCAACGGCCGCATCTTCCTCTTATCGGAAGCGAAGAAGAACAACTACTTCCTCCTAGGCGAACTCCACGGTGACAACGAAATCCCCGCTCTCCTCCACACCCTCTGGCCAGATCTGTGGCACAACGGCTATCGCTACGTCGCCGCCGAAGTAAGCCCCTGGACTGCCGACCAACTCGAATCCGCCAACCCCAGCGAACACATCGAAGGCCTCTGGACCCGCAGGCAGGCCGACGATCTCCACGCCATCGCCGGCCCACGCTCACACATCCTCTGGGGCTGCGACATGGAAGAGATCCACCCCGAATACCTCATCCGCGAACTCGCTCGCCTCAACCCCGCATATCCTTCGCTCCAGCAGATGGACGCGCTCACAAAGAGCGGCTACCAGCGAAGCATGACCGCACAACTGCTCCAACTCGCAGCCGCGCCGCCCCAACACGACAAAACCATTAATGACATCTCGCTCTACAAGAGCCTGCTCGCCACCTTACAGATCGATTCCTTCCGCTCCGTCCCCACAACCAAGATGGCCGCGCAGCAGGATCGCGAGCAGCTCATGAAGACGCAATTCCTGGCCCATCTCCGCGCGCACGCCCCAGCGAGAGTCTTGCTTCGCTTCGGCCGCAATCACCTCCATCGCGGCTATGACGCGCGCGGCATTTCGACGCTCGGAAACTTCATCGCGGAATTCGCCCTCTCACGCGGCGAAACCACCTTCAACGTCGGCGCATTCGGAGCCGGTGGCAAAGCCACCCTGATGGGTGAAACCTTCAGCATGGACGAGACCGCAGACGAGCCCACCTTTGCGCTCCTCGCTTCCCGCGCAAAGTACGCGGCGACAGTCTTCGACCTCCGCCCGCTCCGTCCATTCCTGCACGCTATCCCGCAGGAGAAACGTACTCCCCTCGAATCGACCCTCATCTACTGGTCTGACGCCTACGACGCCATCATCTGCTACAAGAACGTTACCCCGCTTAGCGAGTGATCGGCCTCACCTCGTCCTCTCCATAAAGAGTTTGTCCGTCTCGCTCGCCAGTACCCCGCCGCGTACCTGACCGTGCCAAAAACGCGAGGCTCCCGCCACGGCAGCAGACGCGATATCGATCTGATCAAATCCCGCGCGCTTCAACCCCTCAATAGACGTACCGAACACGACTCCCCCGATCCCCGCCCACACAATCGCACTCATGCACATAGGGCAGGGCTCCGCCGTCGTATACAAAATTGTCGTTTGCCATTCGCGGTTGCCGTGCCGGCGCACGTAGTTATTCATGGCCGCAATCTCGCCGTGCAAGATAGGATTCCGTCCCGACGAATTGACACCTTCCGCCAGGATCTCGCCATCCGATAATCGAGCTATCACGGCCCCGAACGGCGCGCTCGGGTTGAGCCGCGCAGCGGCGATCGCCTGCCGCATCGACCGTTCATGGCGTTCGATCGGGATGTCTGCAAATGCGTCCTCCCCACTTCCGGCAAAAGCCCAAGCACCACCAGGGTGCTCCGCGACAAGGCCCAGTAGCCCTGTAAGGATCAATCGGCGCGAAATCATTGGTGCCCTTTTCCTCGTCGAGTGATGACGTTCTTAAGCTCAAGTCTTTTTTTGCGTATCCGCGTCCTGCGCTAGCGGCTCAACCCTGACCTTGCTGATCCGCCGCCCATCCATCTCCGCCACCGTCAGCCGCCGCGTCTCATAATCCACTGACTCGCCAACCCCCGGAATATGCCCCAGCCGCGTCAGGATGAATCCCGCCAGCGTCTCCACTCCCCCATCGCGCGGCAGATCCCATTGCATCTGCGTTTCCAGGTCGCGCAGATTCGCACTCCCATCCAGCATGAACACGCCCTTCGCGCTCGTCAGCAGCGGCCGCGTGGGATCATCGAACTCATCGTCGATTTCGCCCGTCAGCTGTTCAATCGCGTCTTCCGCCGTCACCAGCCCCACGGTCGATCCGTACTCGTCCACCACAATTGCAAGATGCCGCCGCTTCTTCTGGAACTCCCGCAGCAAATCCAGTGCCGACTTCGTCTCCGGCACAACCGAAACCTCGCGCATAATCTGGCTCAGCCGCAGTTGCACAAATGGCGCAGCCCCCCTCCGAAAGAACATCAGCCGCGACAGGTCCTTCGAGTACACCACGCCCACAATGTGTTCCGGCCCGCGCGCCTCGTCATACACCGGCACCCGCGAGTGCAGCAGCTCAATCACCTTCGCCGCCGCATCCTCGATCAGCATGCTCGATGGCAGCGAGAAGATCTTCTGCCGCGGGGTCATGATCTCGCGCACCGGCACATCGTTTAGTTCCAGTGCGCGGTGCACCAGCGTCTCCTGGAACTTGGGCAGCACCCCCATACGCCGCGCCGCCGTCGCCAGCAGCTTCAGCTCCTCCGGCGAGTGCACTGATGCCCGCTCCGTCATGGGAATATCGAACCCGCGCAGCACCACCCCCGCCGACCGGCTCAGCAGCCGCACTGCCGGCCGCGCCATCCGCATGAAGAACAGCATCGGCGTAGCCACCGCAACCGCAAGGGCCTCTGCCCGCCGCAGCGCCAGCGACTTCGGCACCAGTTCCCCGGCCACAACGTGGAAATAAGTAATCGCGCAGAATCCCAGCGCCACCGCAACCAGCGACAGAGCATGCGCCACCAGGTGCGGGTGCGCCATCGGATGCGGAAGCATTGCGAACAGTGCCTGAAACGCATCCGCAGCCAGCGGCTCGCCAATCCACCCCAGCGCCAGCGAGCACAGCGTCACGCCCAGTTGCACAGCAGGAAGAAAGTCATCGAGGTCGTGCTGCAGCTTCCGCACAGCCCGCGCCCCGGGCACATGCGCGTCAATCAGTTGCTGTATCCGCGTGTCCCTCACGGACACAAGCGCGAACTCTGCGGCCACAAAAAAACCGTTGGCCACAATCAGCATTGCAACAGCCACGCATTGCAGCAGCACCGGCCCGTGCATCTCGTTCAGAGAATAGCATTTGTGACTTCAATCACCTCTGTAAACTCCGCGTCGCGGCTGACTCGCCACATCGCGCAGCGACACTGACCGGCTGAACAAGAGCAACAATCTCCGCTTCTCTTTACAACGGAACCAACCCCGCCTCACCTGCGTATCTGCCTCCATAACGGCGAGCGAAGCTGAATTACTCGCCGCGCCCGGCTCAACGTTTTCACCGGGCACGAGTCTCATAACCGTCATCGTCCTCGATAGTGCGGCCGTGCGCCGCGGGGAGGTATCCAGTGGCTGCGCGAAGAAGCAAGAAACTCTGGATCTGGATCATCGCCATCGTAGTCGTCGTCATCGGCGCTGGCGGAGTAGCCGTAGCCCGCATGGTCTCCGGCGGCTCCATCGACCCCAACAAGATCGCCAAAGTCACCCGCGGAGACGTCGCCCGTTCCGTTATCGCCACAGGCAAAATTCAGCCCATCACAAAAGTCGAAGTCAAATCCAAAGCGTCCGGCATCGTCGAAAAACTCTTCGTCGACATCAACAGCCACGTCCGCAAAGGCCAGCCTCTCGCCGAACTCGATCAGCAGGAGATCTCCGCCCAGGTCGAAGCGCAGAAAGCCGCACTCGCCTCCGCTGAAGCGAACGTCGGCACTTACGAGGCCAACATCGAGCAGGACAAGGTCAACGCCGCCGCCCCGGATCTGCCCATGTACAAGCAGACGCTCGACCGCAACATGCAGATGGCCAAAGAAGGCGTCGTCAGTCAGCAGGCCCTCGACAACGCCAACAAGGATTATCTCGCTGCCCTCAACAAGCGCGACGGCGCACGTGCGCAGATCCTCGTCGACACAGCCAAACTCAAGCAGGCCAAAGCGCAGGTCGCCCAAAGCCAGGCAAGCCTCAAGCAGCTCCAGGAACAGTTCAGCTACACCACAATCGTCGCGCCCATGGATGGCGTCATTCTCTCCCGCGACGTTGAAATGGGCGACGCCGTCAGCTCCATCCTTGTCCTCGGCTCCACCGCCACCCTCGTCATGACTGAAGGCGACACCACCCAGGTCTACGTCCAGGGCAAAGTCGATGAAGCCGACATCGCGCATGTCTACATGAATCAGGCCGCCCGCATCAAGGTCGAGAGCTTCCGCGACCGCGTCTTCAACGGCCGCGTCACCAAGATCGCCCCCCTCGGCGTCGAAAAGGACAACGTCACCACCTTCGAGGTGCGCGTCTCCATCGACAACCCCGGCGGCGAGCTCAAAGCCAACATGACCGCCAACGCCGAAATCCTTCTCGACGAACACAAGGGCGTCCTCAACATTCCTGAAAACGCCGTCATGTACGACAACCAGAAGAACGCTTCCGTCGAGATTCCCGACAAGAGCCAGAAAGAAGGCAAGCGCAAAGTCCCGGTCAAAGTCGGCCTATCCGACGGCTCCAAAACCGAGATCCTCAGCGGCCTCAAAGAAGGCGACCAGGTCATCCTGCAGCAGTAATGCTGATCGCGCTTGGGCTTGATGACCGCTCCCCCACTGAGTTTTCATCCGGAGCCGCAGTCGAGGGATCCGCAGTTGCCTTAACGCGCTCCACGTGAGGCACGAACCCTGCAGGCCGCATGTTCGCACCAGCACAACACTGTTCGAAAGTGAACATCCGGACATCGGCAGAGTCCACCTCGCAGACGTCCCAAGCAGAAGCAGCAAAGCCACTTACCGCAAGCACCAGTTTGGCAAAACTCTTGCCACAGTACCTGGTGAAGAATCACGTGAGCACTAGACAATTGGATCACCGGCTCACCTGACCACTAACCACTGATCACTGACCACTCTTTTCCACGAGGCACCTATCATGAAGAAGATCGCACTTGCAGCAGCGGCACTCGCGCTCCTCGCGATTCCCGCCTTCGCCGCCGAAGCCACCTTCGACCGGACGCTCTCGGTCACCGGCCACGTCCAGCTCGACGTCGGCACCGGCTCAGGCAACATCCATCTCACCCAAGGCTCAGGCTCACAGGTCAAAATCCACGGACGCGTCAAGTCCAATTGGGGCGGCAGCGAAGAACGCGTCCAGGAAATCGCCAAAAATCCGCCCGTCGAGCAGACCGGCAATATCATCCGCATCGGCAAGAACCACGAGAACTACCACAACATCAGCATCGATTACGAGATCGAAGCCCCAGCCGACGCCTACCTCGAAGCCAGTTCCGGCTCCGGCAATGTCACCGATGACGGCGTAGGCCAGACCGCGAAACTCCAGAGCGGTTCCGGAAACATCCACGCCACCGGCCTCAAGGGCAGCTTCAACGTCGGCACCGGTTCCGGCAACATCTACGCCGAGCAATCCGGCTCCGGCGATGTGAAAGCGGAGACCGGCTCGGGCAACATCGAGCTCAAGAATCTCCACGGCGCCCTGCACGCGCAAACCGGCTCTGGCGACATCAAGGCCACCGGCTCACCCAGCTCTGACTGGAAGCTCGGCACCGGCTCTGGCAGCATCGAGATCTGGGCCGGTAGCACCGGCTTCACGCTCGACGCATCCACCGGCTCGGGCAGTATCCACACCGATAAGGAAATGTCGGTCCAGGGATCGTTTGACAAGCACCACATCGTCGGCAAGGTTAGCGGCGGTGGACCCACCCTTCGCGCCGAAACCGGCTCCGGCGACATCCGCATCCACTAACACCGCCGTCTTTTGGACCGTTCCACCCCAGAACCACCCGTGCCCCATCCTGTCGACTTCTTTCTGTCGACAGGGTGGAAAACCACAACCCTAAATCAGTCTGGAGTGGCGCCGGAGGCGCAGTCAGCCCCACCGCAGGTGGCCACCCGGCTCTCCTCCAGCACCTGCGCCACCACCGCCGCAATCCTCTTCAGCATTTCCTCAGCACTAACGGCCAGCTCGCGCGAATCCCCCGACAGATCCGGATGCGTCCCCATCAGGTGAACCACGAACATCAGCGCCGCCAGCGGATTGTTAATCTCGTGCGCCAGCCGGTTGATAATCGCGTACCGTGACTCCCAATCCCGAACCTTCGTCTCCGCCTCGTGTAGTTTTCTCTGCTCCGTCAGGTTCACAATGTAGACTGACCACTGCAGAGGCTGCGCCGTCAGCCGCACCGCTCCCACCAGGAACGGTAGCCGTGACCCATCCGGAAGAATAAACTCCTTCTCGAATGGAACGCACGCGCCGTACTCGCGAATCTGTTCCATCGCATTGATGTCGCGTTGGCGCAACTCCACCGGCGTCATCTTCAGCCAGTCAATCTCGCCCGCCAGCATCTGCTCGCGCGTGTACTGAATCATGGTCAGCAGCGCGTCATTCGCGTCGGTGATCCGGTTTTCATCCGCAATCCCCACCCCCAGGTGCGGCGACTTGTACAGCATCGAAACCGATGTCTGCAGCGACCGCGGAACCTGCGCCTGGTACGCATGAAGTGACGTCTCCAGCGCCGCCTCCACAAACTCCCCAATCCTGAACGTGTCCGGAACCAGTGCGCTCAAATCGATAGCCAGCAGGTCCGTCTGGATGCTCGTGCTCAACACCTGCTGCAACACCCGCGATTCCGTCACAATCTGCGAAATCGTGTATCCCTGCTCGTAGCGCGTGCGCCCATGCTTCCGCGCGCTTTCGGTCATGCCGTCGCTCAGCACGTCGACACCCAGTTCCATCGTGCGCGCCAGTTCTTCCAGCAGCTTGGGAACGTGGTCGATCCGCTCTTCCCTCGTCAGGGGCAGCGCCGCTACCTCGGGGTCTTTCAGTGTCTCCTGCAGCCATCGCTCGCAAAAATCATCGCTGTGCCGGCGCAGGTACTCATACAACTTCACGGGGCTCTGCATCTTGCTCACAGAGCTCTTCCCCTTGCGCGATGTCCTGATCGCCGCAAGCAGGTCCTGCACGTTCAGGGGCTTCGGAAAGTAATCATCCACCTGCGCGCGGATCGCGCGAATCGCCGACTCGAAATCGGGGTAGCCCGTAAGGATGAACGTGGTTGCGTCCGGCTGCACTCGGCGCATTGCGCTTACCACCGTGAAACCGTCGCCCGGTTCGCCCACGTTAAGATCGGCCAGCAGCACATCATACTTCCGGCGGCTGATGCTCTCCAGCGCCTCCCTGACGCTTGAGACCGCATCCACAGCGAAGCCGCTGCTCACTAGAACCGCCTCCAGCGACCTCAATACGGCCGCATCGTCGTCAACGCACAGGATTCGTGTCTGCACGAAACCTTAGATGCTTCGAGCGATTTACTCTCAAACATTACGATCTTCTGGGGGGATAATGCTGCGACGCGAGTGCATTTCCGCTGGATACCGCGCTCCCACTGCGCAGTCATCTACCGCAGAATCAGGTCTCAAAAGTACCCTTCAGGGCTTCCTTCGCGCGTCCCGCTGCACATCCCCGGTCCAGGCCAGAAACCTCAGCAGCTCCCATCGCGACGCCCACATGAACCCGAACACCTCGCGCATCGTCAGCTTCTCCGCCCATTTACCGGAATAGGTCTCGATGCGCCAGCGTAGATACTCGCTGCGCCACGGCCTCAGACGCGAGCCACGCGTCGCATTCCACAGAAAACGGATCGGTTCGAACAAGGTGATTCCTGTTAGGTCCAGTATAGCGATTCCACGTTCGCGTCCCTCAAACTCAAGCGTCATCAAGGCGCCACATTCCACACACACCACGCAAGTCGAACCGATCCGTGATCCTGAACGGAGAAGGTGCAAGCTTTGTCGCATCTGCGCAGTCGGAGGATTTGCTTTTGCTTCTGCAACCCTGCTCCCCATTCCATACGCCCCGTCTTCTGTGACCGCCGATACAGCCACCTCACTTCAGCTCGTACCATAATCGCTTAGCATGACGGGAGTGTCTGTACCGCTGCGCTCGCAAGGTTGGTTCAGACCTGTTAACGATAAAAATAACAGTTAAATGCAAAAAGTGTATATTCATGCATAAAACAGAAACCAAATTAAGCGAATGGTTCCATTGGTTTACAGGTAAAATCGCAGATCAGCTATTTTCGCCCCTATCGCAAATAAACGGCGAAACTAAGGCGAAGCGTCTCCTATAACTAGTATGTAAATAGGTTACTATTTAGTATATAATTAGGCCGTCCTCGACCCTGTCCTGTTCCCTAGAGCTTATCGAACAAGCTCCCCGAGCCAAGCTGCGCAATCACGGACATTAGCGCAGTCTGCTGCGTCTCCGCCATCGCCAACTGCGTCGATATCTGTCCCACATCCGCCTGCATCAGGTCCGTCTGCGCCGCCGTCAACTGCGTCTGCTGGCTGCTCGCCGCCGCCGCCGCCGAGCTCAGTTGCGTGATCGAGTTATCGATGGTCACCCGCTGCTGCGAGATCCAGTTCATCGCCGTATTCAGCGCGGTCGTATCCGCCACTGCCATCGGCGTGTCCAGTGTGGCCGCCTGGTAGTCCGCCACAAGGTTGTTGAGCGCCGCAAACACGTCGTTCGCGCCCCCCGCCGAAAAGATCTGTCTTCCCGGAACATTCAACTGAATCTGCTGCCCGCTCGGCGACTGAAGATAGTTCACATCCGCATCGCCCGAGTAGGTCACCGTGGCCGGCGTCGTCGCCGTCGACAGAGCAAACGGCGAGTTCCCTGTCTTCCCGCCCGCAAAGATGAACTGTCCCTGGTAGCTCGTGTTCGCCAGCGACAGAACCTCGGCCCGAATCCCCGCAATCTGATTCGCGATCGACATCCGGTTGTTCGCGTTCATCGTCCCGTTGTTCGCTGACGTTGCCAGCGCGATCGCCTGCGTCAGTTGCGCCACCACCTGACCCAGCGCCGAATCTGCCACCTGCAACTGCCCCGTCACCTGGTTCGTCGACAGCGTGAACGAGTCATCCTGCTGCATCTGGTTCAGCAGAAGAACATTCTGCCCCGCCGCCAGCGGGTCCTTGCTCAACGACGTCACCCGCACGCCGCTCGACAACTCCGCAGTCAACTGCTGCGCATTCAACTGCGTCTGGTTAAGCGCCCCCACCAGATTCGTGACATAGCTAGGATCCACCCGCATCGCGTCTACTCCCTATTCCCTGTTCTCTATTCCCAACGCCCTGTTCCCTGTCTTTACGACACCGCCGTCTGCTGCCCCAGGTTCAACGCCGACGACATGATCGAGTTCAGCAGCCCGAACACCCTTGACGCCGCCTGGTAACTCCTCTCCAGCGTGGTCAACGCCGAAGCCTCGTCGTTCAGGTTCACCTGCGAGAGCGAGTTGTTCATGGTCTGTAGTTGCGTCACCGACGCGTTCTCGGCCGTGTTCTCCGTCTCCACCTGCGCCACCGTCGACCCCAGCGAAATCACGAACCCCGAAAAATACCCGCTCGGTGTCTGGCCGGTCAGCAGCGTCTGGCCCCCCGCAAGCGTCGTTCCATCCGGCAAGGTAAGACCGTTCAGAATCGCCGGATTGACCTGCGTCCCAAGCTGCGCCAATGCGATCGCATTCGTGTTGTCCCCGGTTCCCTGTCCAACAGCCGCCGCCGCAATCTGGTTGGGATCGGTCATTACAACCTTCATGTTCATCGCGCTTCCCGCCATCGTCGTCGACTGCGAAAAGATCGCCGCGCCCGCATTACCGTTCAGGTCGATGCCCTTCGCGTTCTGCGCGTTCACCTCGACCGAAATCCCGAAAGCAAGTTGATCGAGCTGTCCCATCACCTGCGGAATATCCTGGTCGCGCGCCGTCAGGTATCCACCCAGTTGCCCTCCGCCGCCCGTCAGCCCAATCGTCACGTCATTGTTAGCGCCGATGAAGAAGTGCGTCACGCCGCCTACAATCCCGGTCGTCATCCGCGTCGCCACACCTTCGGATACAAGCGTCTGCCCGGCCGTCGTCGTAATCGTGAGGCCGTTGTTCTCGGTCGTGATCTGGTTAATCCCGATTAGTTGCGAAAGCTGGTTCAGATCCTGCTGCCGCTCGTCCTCGAGAGTTCCCGCGTCGCCGCCAGCCGACATCGACTGGATCTGCTGGTTCAGGGTGGCAATCGATGCCGTCAGCGCATTCACCTGGCTCGCGACTCCCGCAGCCTCCCGATCCACCGCTGCCCGCTGTGCATTGACGCTCGACGCGGTATTCGAGATGTCGGCCGCCAGCATCTTCCCTGACGACAACACCTGCTGCCGCAGCGCGTTGTTGCCGGGATTGGCTTCGAGCGACGCAAACGAATTGAAAAAACTGGTGATGTCCGTGCCGATATCGCCGGCCGCCGAAACATTGGATCCCGAGGCCGGCGTGAACAGGTTCTGCAGCAGATTGAGCGCCGAGAGCCGTGCTCCCGATGCCGACGCTACCTGCTGCTGCTGGTCCAGCCGCTCCATCAACACCCGGTCCCGGATCGACTGCGCACCTGTCTCCAGCACTCCCGTCCCAAACGACCGTCCATTGATCGTGACCGTAGAGTTTTCGTGGAACGTCGGCCGCTGGCGCGTGTAGCCCGGCGTATTGGCGTTGGCCACGTTGCCGGCGATGATGCTCAGCCCCGACTGGTCCGCATTGAGAGCCCCAGCAATAATGCTGAATGCGCTGTTAATCGTTCCCATCGCAGCTCTCCGGCAGAGCCCAGCGAGATACCTGTGACACCGTCTCGCCATACTCCAAAGCACCCATCCGCAGTTCCCGCAGCCGATGCATCACCCGCAGGTTCGACCGCGTCGCATCCAGCACCCGCGCCAGCACTGCCATGCCTCCAGCAGCATCGCGCGCCTCGCGCGCTCTTTCTGCCAGGTGCGCATGATCGCGGTTCAAAGCCTGGCAAGCGCGCGCCAGCTCCTCCAGCCGATCGGCGTCCAGGAGTGCCAGTGCCTGCGAGGCCTCCGCAACAATCTCCTTCAGCTCCGGATCGAACCGGCGCGTCCCCAACCCGTACATGGCTCCTTCTTCCCGATTCAATCCGATCCGGAGGCTTACCTTGCCCCGGCCAGCATCGCGTCCACCATCCGTGAGGCCACGGCCGATGCCGGAACGTTGTAGGTACCGGCAGCCAGCGCTGCCTGAATCTGGGTCACCTTGTCCATGCGGACGCCGCCATCGGCAGCCGACTGCGCCACCTCGCTGCCTGCACTGCTCAGCGTGGCTACGTCGCTAGAAACAGGGCTGTTCTCCTTCGTAGTGGCGCTCTTTGCCGCCGGCGTTGAAGTTGCGCCGGGTTGCGACACGCCAAGCAGAGATCTCAATCCGTCCAAGCCAGTGCGAATGTCCATTTTTGGAACTCCTCGCTGCCTTCATCGGCAGCACCCGCTAATCACTCTAGTGATTTGAACCTTCTTATACCGGTATTGAAGTGCTCTTTCCCGGTTACCGCTTCCGTTCCGGGTCAGTTACCGGAACGGGAAAGATCGTGCAGAATCCGGTCAGCAATTCCGAACCCGCCCTGCTCGCTCAAAGCCTTCCCCAAAGCCTCCGAGGCATACTCGCCCAGGATCCCCTTTGAGCTATCCGCCTCCTCGCCGGTCAATCCATCTCCGGCGGTCAGCGGCTTTAGCATTTCCTTCAGCATTTGCCCTTCAAATTCATGCGCTGCGCGGATTAGACGCGGCTGAGAATTGGCGGTCGCTGGCTGCGCATGCGCCGCAGTGGCTCCGTGGATCTGCATCACAGCACCGCCAGGTCGGCTTCGAGAGCTCCGGCCTCTTTCATGGCCTGCAGAATCGAGATCACGTCGCGTGCTCCGGCCCCGGTGCGCTGCAACTCCTGCACCAGGTCTTCCACCGTAGCGCCCTCCTTAAGGTCGATCCGGTTCACCGGTTTGTCGTCGGCCTGCAGCGTGGTCTGCCGCACCACCTCGGTTCTCCCGGCCGCCATTGGATTGGGCTGCGACACCTTCACCTCGGAGATCACGTTCACTGTCAGACCGCCATGCAGGATCGACACCGGCTGCAGCCGCACCGTCCCGCCAATCACCACCGTGCCGGTGCGCTCGTTCACCACCACCCGCGCGCGCGGCGAAATCTCCACCTCGACCGACTCAATCCGGTCCAGCAACGCCGCCCGGTCCTCATCCGCTGCCGGAGTCACCTCCACGCGCCGGCTATCGACCGCATGCGCCCGCGGCGAGCCCAGCGCCGCATCGATAGCTGCCGCCATCCGCTCCGCGGTATGAAAATCCGCGTCATTGAGAATCACATTCAGCGACTGCATCTGCTTCAAATCCAGAGGCACCGTCCGCTCCACCAGCGCTCCGCCGGGAATGCGCCCTGTTGTCGGATGATTCATCTGGCGCGCGTTGCCTCCCGCCGTCGCCATGTAGCCGCCCAGCACCAGCGAGCCCTGCGCCTCGGCATATATCTGCCCGTCGGGCCCGTACATTGGCGTCATTAGCAGAATGCCGCCCTCGAGTGACCGCGCATCGCCCGCCGACGACACCGTCACGTCCATCTTGTAGCCGGGCCGGCTGAACGGAGGCAGCGTAGCCACCACGAACACCGCCGCCATGTTCTTCACCTGCATGTTGCTGGCGGAATTCGATCCCGTCTGCGGCACCGTAATGCCCATCCGCTGCAAAGCAGAGATCAGCGTCTGCGCTGGAAAAACAGTCTGCGAACTGTCCCCCGTGCCTTTGAGGCCCACCACCAGCCCATAGCCCACAAGCTGGTTGTCGCGAATGCCCTCGATCGTCGCCACGTCCTTGAGGCGCGACCTCTGCGGCACGCTTTCGGCGCACATCAGACTCGCGCTCAGGAGAGCCCCCAGTACTACAACGAGATGTCTATCGACCCGAATCATGCCTGATCCCGAATGCCTGATGCCTGCTGTTTCCTAGAAAATGATGAACCGCTCCAGCCACCGTACCAGCGGGTTCTGCCGATACGTGGAATCGTTTACGATGCCTTTGCCCGTGACCTCGAGCTCCAGGTCTGTCATGGCGGTCGACTGGATCTGGTTCTGTGCGCTCACGTCTTCCGGCCGCACCAGCCCGCGCAGCCGGATCAGCTGCGTCTGCTGCGAAAAGGTCAACTGCCGCGTCGCCTGCACCACCAGCATCCCGTTCGGCAGCACATCCACAACCTCGCCGCCGAAGGTCGTCGTCAGGCTCGAATTGGTTGTGCTCTGCCCCTGCGCCGTCAGTCCCGACGAGGACGTCTGGTTGACCAGATTCTGCAGCGCGTTGCTCGGCTTCAGCGCGCCGAACAGCGCCGTGATGCTCGACTTAGCATTCGATGCCCTCGAATTCTTCACTGCGCCGTCGGTCGAAGCCGCCAAGCTCTCCGTCACCACAATCGAAACTACGTCGTGTAGCCGAAAGGCCTTAACATCGGTACCGAGCCGTACGAGCTGCCCGTTAGGGCTCCAGATCGAACCGGCCGTCCGAACCTCAGCTGCCTGCTGCGCCCTCACCCGCTGCACATACGAGGTCAGCGAGGCCTCGGGGGGCGTAGCCACGCGCCCTTCCGGCGTCTTCGGCGCCTTCGCCGCGACGGGCCTGCATAGTGAGCTCCATCCAATACCGGCAATCAGGACAACTGCAATCCTCCGTCCAGGATTCATGGCTTTGCCTCCGCAACCGCCGGCAACATCGCGTGCCCCGCTCGAACCGCAACTACCGGCACCACGCGACCGCCAATCCGGAGCCGCGCATGAAACCAACCCTGCTCCACCGCCGATCCCAGAGCCACGGCTTCGAGCACCGCGTCCAACCTCTCGGTATGCTTTTCCACTACAATTCGATCGCCAGCATGAATCACCGGGGCCTCGACCAACTCCGCTGACCCAGTCAGCGTCCGCAACCCATGTACGCCAGGACCAAGCGGAACCAGTCGCCCCGGTCCGCCGGGATGTTCCGCGTCTTTCACCAGCAGCCATCGCTCGCCCAAATGAGGATCGTCGATCTCGCGAACCGCCCCAGGTCCCGCCGCCTTCTGCGTGGCCGCCGGCGCTTGTGCCAGCATTGCCATTCCAGCCACAAGAACCCAGCACAACACCCATCCAATGCGCCTGATAAATCTCATCGAAAGCCTCAACCTCACCGCGTCATGTTGTTGACTTGCGAATACATATCGTCGGCGGCCTTGATGACCTTCGAGTTCGACTCGTAGGCGCGCTGAGCCAACACCATCTGCACGAACTCGGTGACCACATCCACATTCGAGTTCTCGAGATACCCCTGCTGCAGCGTCCCCAGGCCTTCGGTGCCACCCGGATTCCCGAGCACCGGATCGCCTGAGCTAAGCGTTGCAGCAAGCAGGTTCGACCCCATGCTTTCGAGGCCGCCTGCATTCGGAAACATGGCCAACTGCAGCTGCCCCAGTTGCGAAGGGTTCTTCTGCCCCGGCAGCGTGGCATTCACCACGCCGTACTGAGTGATGGTTACGGCCGTCGCGTTAGGAGGAATCGTGATGCTCGGCACCAACGGATCTCCGTCGGTGGTCACAATCGTGCCCTGGCTGTTGAGGTGGAACTGCCCCGCCCGGGTGTAAGCGATGGTTCCGTCGGGGCGCTGCACCTGGAAGAAGCCCGATCCTTCGATGGCCACATCCAGCGGGTTCGAGGTCTGGTTCAGCGGTCCCTGGCTCATGATCACCTCGGTCGCCGCCGATTTGGTTCCGAGTCCAATCTGCAACCCGGCAGAGACCGTCGACTGGCTCTGCGCCGCTCCCGGCGTCACCATGTTCTGGTAGACCATGTCCTGAAACTGCAGCCGTAGCTGCTTGAATCCGGTGGTCGCCGAGTTCGCCAGGTTGTTGGCAATCGTGTCCAGATTCATCTGCTGCGCGCTCATACCGCTGGCCGCCGTATACAAGGCTCGAATCATTTCGCTGCTCCTGTTCAGGAGTCAGGGCTCCCTCTGCCCTGCCTCTAAACCCTGGCCAGGTCCTCGCTGGCAAACTTGTTGAACTCGGTATGGAAGACCGTGAGCGCCTTTTGCATCATCTCGGCCTGGCGCTGCATGACCACCAGATCGAGCGTGCCCTGAATGGTGTCCTCGTTGGCCGATTCCAGAGCGCCCTCGCGAACTACCGCGTCCTTCGATAACTGCGGTGCGACTCCTTGCGGAACCACGTAGCGGTCGGCTCCTTCCGGCGTGAGCTGAGCCGTCGACGGAAATGCGAAGACTCCCACTGTGTCTACCGCTCCGCCTGCCACCGACACCACGCCATTGGCCCCGACCGACACCTCGCCCGGCGGAATCTGGATCGGCTTACCTCCGCTCGAAAGCACCGGTTCGCTTTTTTCCGTCACCAGCATGCCTGTCTGAGAGCGGTGAAAGCTGCCGTCACGCGTGAAGCGCGGGCCGTTCTGCGTCTGTATCTGGAAGAAGCCCTGGCCTTCGATCGCCAGATCGAGCGGATTGCCTGTGGGCTGAATCGGTCCCTGGCCCATATTCAGCCGGTCGCCTCCGAGCAGTCCGAAGTGGTTCACCGCCTGCCCGATCTGCGAAGCCGGCGCGGAATCGAGCAGCACCGATCGGAAGTACTCGCGCTCGGCGCGATAGCCGGGAGTCTGTGCATTGGCAAGGTTGGCGGCCGCGGCGTCCAGCGCCTGGGTGCGCGCCAGCAGTCCCGTCATCGCCGCATAGTATCCGCTGTCCATTCACCGCTCCTCAGCAACGAAGAGGAACGATGCAGGTGAAGAACCAGCGGAACAGGGACAAGATTAGAAGAAGACAAGGAAAGCAGCCGAAATCAGGGCAGTGGGGAAGGAAAAGCGGAGGCCGGCTTCATGCCCAAGCAGAGAGCCGGCCCAAGGGGAGGAGCTACTGGAGGCCGTCGCAGAGGATGGTCACCTCAAATGTGTTGCCTTCAAATTCGTACACGTGCTCCAGCCTGAACTCCGGTGCCTGCACGTGCAGGTTGTAGTCGCGTCCCGTGATGACCGCAGGCACCGACAGTCCGCAGTGCGCCGCCAGCTCCGGAACCTTGCCCTTCCATGAGCCGGCGAGCATGTTGCAGATTTCTCCAATGCCGTCCTTGACGGTGTCATCCACCTCGGTGAGTTCCATGCCGGTCATGTGCGAAGCCAGGGCGCACGCGGCGCCGCCGCCGGAGCGGAACACGCAGGCTCCGCTGAGCAGCCCGCC
This sequence comes from Occallatibacter riparius, assembly GCF_025264625.1. NCBI lineage: Bacteria > Pseudomonadati > Acidobacteriota > Terriglobia > Terriglobales > Acidobacteriaceae > Occallatibacter > Occallatibacter riparius. Next base: position 5,045,075 of record NZ_CP093313.1, on the reverse strand, counting down.
AAAGCCGACCACGGCCGTCACCCGCTCCGCCTCTTCCTCCAGCGGCCTCTCGCCGCGCCGGCAGTGAATGCCCAGCATCATCTGGCATATTTCCTCGACGGTAAGATCCAGGTTGCGAGGATCGGCGATCTCGCTCAGTGACTCACGCAACGATAACGGCATTACCCTCTCCATTTCCCTGCCTAGCCCGTGGTCCCGGGAGGCATTGCGAACTCCATAAAGCCACATCGGACTCAGGCCACTTTCACGAGCGGCAGTACGCGCTCTTTCACCTGCTCGGGTGTGAACGGCTTGCGAATGTATCCGCGCGCCCCGGCAGCGATGGCCTGCTTGACGTGTTCCTCACTCGATTCGGTAGTGATCATCACAACCGGCACTCCCTGGGCCAGCTTCTGATCCTTGATCTGCCTGAGAAATTCGAGCCCATCCATTGCCGGCATATTGATATCCGACAGAATCAGGTCCACCGTTGAGGACCGCAGGATCTCCAATCCCTCGGCCCCGTTTCCCGCCTCGTATACGTGCATCGAGTCCAGCCCCGCCTGTCGCAACGCCCGTTCCACAATCTTGCGCATGACCGATGAGTCGTCCACGATCAATGTCTGTATTTCACTCATGCCGTCACTCCCTCCCTTTGGCTGTATCGGCGCTCGGCTCCAGACCATGAGTTCCAAGAAAGCCAGAAAAGGGGGTTAGCCGGCGATCGTGCAGATCAGGTCCTGGACTGAGTTCACATCCGGCACCGCCGTAGTTTGTGGCCGGCGCCACATGCGCAGCCACAGGCAGTCATGCACGCGAACCATGCGCGATTCAACTGGCTTTGTCCGCTCGATGGCCTTGGTGAGAACCCGCACCAGCGCCGGTTCGGAGGCGGCCTCCAGGAGTTCGACCGGAGGGAACTTCGCCTCGAGCATGCGCGTGTGCGCAGGATGGAATTGCGAGCCTTGCACTACTCCGCTCTCCACATGCAGGCCAGACATTCTCTCGAGTGCGAGAGAGAGCGCGGGGTCGAGGCGGTCTTCGAATCCCAGGTAGATCAGCTTGCCGGCAGCCACCCGCAACGGTAACGCGCCGAAGGCGTCGACAAACAGGCGCGGCAGCAGGGGACTCAACCCCTCGGGATCATGAAACTCGAGCGGCAGCACCGGGCAGCTCCACTGCAAGCCGAGCGCGCGCGTCACGAGTTGCTCGCTCACGCCTTCCCTCGCCATGAGCCAGTGACCAAGGCGGCCGGCCTTGTTGGCGCGCTGGCGTTCGAGCGCGCCGCGGAGCTGCGCGGCCGTGATCCAGCCCTGCTCCAGCATCAGAAGGCCCAGCGGTACACGATGGCGATGCCGTTCCACTGAGGAGCCACGAGCGTCCAGCTCGCGGCTGATGGCCGCCTGCATGCGCTGTGCCGTACACTCCGGCGAGCAGTTCCACCCGCCTTCAAAGATGGGCGCCGAACGGCTGCGCCATACCTGCAGCCAGCCAGAACGACACTCCGAATTCGCGCAGGTCTGTATCAGCGCGCGACCGGGAATGCGGGATTTCACCAAGGCAGGCTCGGGCGGCCACCAGGAAGCCGTATCCAAAGTGGTCTGCCGCTCGATTTCAAGCTGCGGGGCCGGAAGAGCCAGGGGCGCGCTGCTGCGCCGGATTAGAAGAGGCATCGAATCGTCTCCAGGCGCTTCCGCGGAGCGGCCACTTCGGTCACGCGTAGTCCAAAGTTGCCGTTGATCAGGACCACCTCGCCGCGGGCTACAATCTTGTCGCCAACAATGAGGTCGGCGGGATCGTTGACCATACGGTCGAGCTGGACGACATCGCCGGGGCCGAGCTCGAGAATCTGGCCCAGCGGAAGCTCGCGGCACCCAAATCGGAGCGTGGCGTCGAGCTCGACATCCAACAGCAATTCGAGTCCCGGCGAAAGAGCCGCGACGCCGTCCGGCACTGCGCCGGTTGCCGCTGCAGCTGATCTTGCCGCTGTAGGTGACGGTGAAACGGCAGGCTTCTTCCCGTCGAGTTTGGGAGCCTCTGCCTTAGGGGCCCGAACCTCATCGCGCACCAGAACCGTCCAGGCATGTTCGCCCGATTTCAATTGAAACGCGCGACTGACCTTATCTTCGCCGCTGCCGGCTTCAAAACGATCAACGCGGCATTTCTTGCCGGTCTCGGCCAGCAACTCGCCCACCGCGGCATCGGCGACCTCACGGAGCAGTTCGGACCAGGCCGACTCCTGGTCGACTCCTTCACCGAGCAGCGGCGTATCCAGAACCGTGCGATCCAGGATGACAGTGAAGCGGCCCTCCTGGTCGCCGGAAACAGTCGCGGTAAATGCAATGGTGGCGCCCGTGGGCCGGGGCAGCGATTCGACCAGTTCTGGCTCGCCAGCGAGGGCCTGCGAGAACAGCGCGGTAGCGGACGAGATCCAGCAATCGAGGTAGGTCATGCGTTGTTCCCCTCTTGGGCGGATACTCCGCGTTCAACTCGGGCGCCGCGGATTGCGCCCTGCCGCACCGCCTGAGCTGCTGTAAGCACCTGCCCGCCGGCGCACCACAGTGGCGCCACCCGGGCAGGCAGATCGAAACGGATCAACGAGCCCGGTGCCAATTCTTCAATGGCCCTGGCAGGAACCCGGACGCTTGGGAGCTGCAGACTGGTACCGAAACGGATCCTCTTCACGCGCTCCTCAAGAAGCGCGCGGGTCTCGGAGGGATGGCGGCTGCCGCGGCCGAAGTCCACTGTCAGGCGGCGCAGGATGGCATTGGCAACAACCGCCGGAAACGCCAGGTTCAGAAGGCCCGAGCCGTGCGGCATGCGAATCTCGAAGCTGAGGCACAGCGTCTTCTCATTCACGCTGATGACGCGCGCCACCTGCGTGAGCATCTGGCGGCGATCGAAACTGAAGCTGAGTCCAACTGCCTGCCAGGCCGCGGTCAGCTCACGGCAGATGATTTCCATCACGCTGCCCAGGATGGATTCCTCGATCTCGGTCAGCTCGCGGAGGGTTCCCTGCTTGCCATCGCCGCCGAGAAGCAGATCGATGATGGGAGGAGCCAGCGACATTTCGAGCTGCAGGATCGACAAAGCGCCCAGCGGCTCGAGACGCACCGAGGCCACGTAGCTGATCTCCGGGATGCGCAGGATGAAGTCGTTGAACTGAATCTGCTCGGCCGAGACCAGGTTGACCTGAAAACGCGTGCGCAGCGAAGCCGCAAGGTTGTGCGTGAGATTGCGCGCGAACAGGTCGTTGAGCATGCTGATGGCGCGTAGCTGTTCGGTCGAGATCTGGCCGGCGGAGGCGAAGCTGTACGGCACCACGCGGGCGCGGACTTCTTCGTGCGGCTCTCCATCGGCCGTCTGCGTGCGCGCCGCCTCAAACAGCGCATCGATCTCGTCCTGCTTCAGCATCTTTTCCATGGGTTAGTCCTCAGCTTGCCCCTAGCTTGCAAGTGTCCGCTTGTTCAGCCGCTTCCTGCCGTTGCGTTCGAACGCGCCTTTGGCCGCCAGGTCCTTCAGGGCCGAACGCAGGTGGATCACGGCCGAGGCGTGAATCTGTGAGACGCGCGACTCAACCACTCCGAGCGCCAGGCCGATCTCGCGCATGGTCATCTCTTCGAAGTAGTAGAGGGTCATCACCAGCCGCTCGCGGTCGGGCAGATTCTGAATGGCATCCGTGAGCCGCTCTGCGAGTTCACCGCGGAGGCACCGGAAGAGTGGATCCTCCTCGGGATTACCAGGAACGTAGGCGAGCTCTTCTTCGCCTGAGTCTTCGTTACGCTCCATGTGCAGCGTGCCGATTTCGAGACCCTTCAGGTCACCGAGCAATTGCTGATACTCGTCGAGTGACAGATCCATCTCCTGGGCGACTTCGTTCTCGTGCGGCGGACGACCCATGCGGGCTGTCAGGACGCGAATGGCTTCTTCGACCGCGCGGCCCTTGCGGCGCAACTCGCGCGGGCTCCAGTCGAGGGTACGCAGGCTGTCGAGAATGGCGCCGCGGATGCGGAACTGCGCGTAGCTGCGGAACTGGACCTTCTTTTCGGGATCGAACTTGGCGAAGGCGTCGAGCAACCCGACTACACCCGCCGAAACAAGATCTTCGATTTCGACGTGCTGCGGCAGCCGCTCATGAATCCTGCGCGCCAGAAAACGCACCACGGGCAGATGCTCGAGGAGCATTCGTTCCTGCTCCGCAGTCATTCCGGCATTGCTGCCGGACGGCGGATAACTTCCTGTAAGCGGCATCCCGCGACGAACTGCCTGGCCTTGAACTGCAGCCGTATACCCTGAATCGAGCATCCCCATGCCTCGCGCCCCCTGGCCTGTTTACCTGTCCCGAACCGCATCACCGGACTGCATTACCGAACCGTTCCTACCGGGCGCAGCCTCACCTCGGGAGGAATCTCCCCGGCCGCCACCACGGCAAGGCGCGGGAAGATCGGTTCCAGCCAGCGCCGGACGTAATAACGGGCAGGACTCGGACAAAGGAGCACGGGCGAGGCCGCAGGGGAACTGGAAGCGATAAGAGATTTCAAAGAATCCACCAGCCGACGCACCAGCGGAGTGCCGGGGACCGAAGCGGCCGAAAGCATGCGCTGGCCGGGGTCTGGGGAGACAGTGGAGAGGATCTCGTCCTCGATGGCGGCGTCGAGTAGCAGTACGGGAAGCTGGCCGTCTCCGTCGAGCAGCGGCTGCACGAGTCGTCGGCCCATCGCCTGCCGCGCCGCCTCGACCAGCGCCTCGGTGCTTTTGTTCAGCGGAGCGGTCTCGAGCAGGGCTTCGAGGATGGCGCCGAAGTCGCGGATGGAAACACGCTCGCGCAGAAGCTGCTCGAGCACGCGGCCGACTTCGCCGAGCGTGAGCAACTTGGGGACAAGCTCTTCCATCAGCTTGGGGTGCGATTCGTTGAGCGACTCCATCAGGCGCTTGATTTCGGCGCGATTCAGCAGCTCCCAGGCGTGCTGCCGGATCAGTTCACCCAAATGAGTGGTGATCACGGTGGCGGCGTCGACCACGGAATAGCCGGCTGCGATTGCCTGCTCTTCGAGCTGAGGAGCAATCCAGAGCGCGGGCACGCCGAATGCGGGCTCGCGGGTCTCTCGGCCCGCCAGAGGGCGCCGATTCGCATCGCCCGAGACGGCGAGAAGCTGCGGGCCTTCGGTCTGCCAGCGGGCGATCTCGAGGCCGCGCAGGGAGAAGACGTACTCGCGAGGCTTGAGGCGGAGATTGTCCGAAATGTGCACCGGAGGAACCAGGAAACCTAGCTCACCTGAAAGGTGACGACGCAGCGTGCGGATCCTGGTGAGAAGCTGGCCGCCCTGTTTTTCATCGACCAGCGGAATCAGCTGGAAGCCGATCTCGAGGGTCAGGTCTTCGAGCCGGAGCAGATTGGCCAGCTCGTTTGGCTGCGCCTGTTGTTCGGCTTTCTTTTTCTCGATCTGCCCCAGCTCAGCCGGAGGCGCTGCGGCCGGGGCGGCGGCAACCCGGCGGCCGGCGATGAAGAGGACGGACGCAACCAGCAGGAAGGCGAACTTGGGCAGACCCGGGATCAGGCACAGTGCTCCGGTGACGATCGAGGCAAGGTAGAGTGTCGAAGGCCGGGCCAGGAGTTGCTGCCGGATCTCGCCGCCCAGCATTCCGGCGGAGTTGGCGCGGGTGAGGGTGATGCCGCCGGCAACAGACACGAGCAGCGAGGGGATCATGGTCACGAGGCCGTCGCCGACGGTGAGGATGGTGTAAGTGCGGACCGCCTCACTTAGGCCGATACCCTGCTGCAGCGTTCCGATCAGGAGGCCGGCGATGATGTTGATTGCGGTAATAAGGATGGTAGCCAGCGAGTCGCGCTGGTTGAAGCGTGCCGCGCCGTCCATGGCACCGTAGAACTCGGCTTCGCGGGCAACGGCCTGGCGACGGCGACGGGCTTCAGCCTCATCGATGGAGCCGGCGTTCATGTCGGCGTCGATCGCCATCTGCTTGCCGGGCAGTGCATCGAGGGTGAAGCGGGCAGTGACCTCAGCGGTGCGAACCGCTCCATGAGAAACCACTAAGAACTGGATCGCGATGAGAGCGAGAAACAGAACGAAACCGACGACGTAGTTTCCGCCAACGACGAACTGGCCGAAGGCTTCGATCACCTTGCCGGCGGCGGAGGTGCCTTCTGAGCCGTGCAGGAGGATGCGGCGGCTGGAGGCGATGTTGAGCGAGAGCCGGAACAGCGTGAGCAGAAGCAGCAGCGTGGGGAAGACGCTGAGCTCGACGGCGCGACGTATCTGCACGGAGGCCAGGAAGACGATCATCGAGGCGGCCATCGAGAGCGCCAGCAGCAGGTCGAGCGCCACGGCAGGCAGCGGCACCAGCATCACGAAGATCACGCTGATGGCGGCGAACGGCAGCGCGTAGTCCTTGAAGCGAGCCAGGAAGGAAAACGCCGCGGGGGACGGCGGTGCAGGTGCGACGGCAGTGGTGCTCATTGCGGGCCTCGCGAGTCAGGTGGTGATTGAGGATTGGGGCGGACGCCGCGGAAAGCGCGGGCGCGTGCCTGGGCAGCGTTCCGGGCAGCGGCTTCGCGGGCGCGGCGCTCACGGACTTCGGACTCCACACGCTGGCGGTACAGGTAGGCGAGGATCGACGCGACGGCCTGGTAGAGGTCGACCGGGATCGATTGGCCAACTTCGACCGAGCGGTAGAGCGAACGGGCCAGCGGCGGATTCTCGACAATGGGCACGCCGGCCCAGCGGCCTTCGGCCTTGATCTCCTCGGCCAGAAGGTTGCGGCCTTTGGCGAGGACCTTGGGCGCTTCCATGGTGTTGAAGTCGAAGCCGAGAGCGACGGCGTAGTGCGTCGGGTTGGTGATGATGGCTGCGGCGCGGCTTACATCCTGCTTCACCTTGCGGCGACGCATCTGGCGCTGCAGGCCCTTGATGCGACTGCGGACCTGAGGCGAGCCTTCCGTCTCCTTGAACTCGTCACGCATGTCCTGGCGGCTCATCTTGAGGCGGGACTCGCGGCTCTGCCACTCGATGAGGTAGTCGATTGCCGCCCAGCCGAAGAGCAGCCATGCGGCGGCCTGCAACAGGCCGAAGATGTCGTTTCCCAACATCTCGAGGCGGGCGGTGGAGAAGGGCGGCACCGAGAACTGGTGCGCGATGCGCTGCACGGCAAAGACGGCGAGAATGGCGGCCGGGATCAGCGACTTGCCGAGACGGCCAGCGGCGCGCAGCGAGAACAGGTTCCTCAGATTCGAGAGCGGATTGATACGGTCGAGCTTGAATCCCACTGCGCCGGCCTGAACGGAGAGGCCGCCAGTCTGGACAACGGCGACGCCGAGAGCCGCAGCGGCTACGACCGCCATCACGATGGCCACTGGGCCGAAGACCGCGAGCGACAGGCGGCGCAGCGCGATCATGGTGGGTGCAATCTGGCTGGGCTCCCAATGCGCGGGGTGCCCGAGGTCGAGGAATTGCCCGAAGATACTGCGCCAGGCGAGAAGCGACCGGCTGCCGAGCAGGCCGAGGGCGAGAACGCCGGCGAGGGTGCCGGCTGCTGCGGTGAGCTCGCGGCTGTGCAGGATGTCGCCGTCTTTGCGGGCTTTTTCCCGCCGGTGCGGCGTTGCCTGTTCGGTGCGGTCGCCGGGCATGGATCAGCCTCCCAGTCCGGCGGCCTGTGCGTGGCCCGCGATGAGTTGTTCGGCAAAATCGAGCAGCGCGCTGAAGCGGCCTTCGATGAAGCGCGGCCAGAGAGCGAGCGATCCCGCCAGAACGATGAAGCCGGTGAGGGTCTTAATGGGAACCGTCAAGTTCATGACCGGCAGTTGGGGGCTGAGCTTGCCCATCAGGGAGACGGAGATCTCAACCAGCATGGTGGCGGCCAGAACAGGGGCGGCCAGTTCGAGCGCGGCTACAAAGATTCCGCCGGCAGCACGAACAATGGCGAGGCCAGTGACAGGAGCGAGCGCGTAGGTTCCCAGCGGAACGGCGTGGAAACTGCGCACCATCGAGGCAATCAGAATGCGGTCGAGGCCAGCGGCAATGATGACCAGCGTGCCCATGAGCTGAAACATGGTGCCGAGCAGCGGGGTTTCGATGGGCGAGGAAGGGTCCATCAGGTTAACCAGCGAAAAGCTGAGCTGCATGCCCATGATCTGTCCGGCGAACAGAAGCATTTCGTTGAGCAGGGCGAGCGTGAGTCCGTAGACCAAGCCAACAGCCAGTTCGCCGAGGATTGCGGCGAAGTTGATTTCCGCATGCGCATTGGGCAGCGTGGCCACGAGCGGCGCAAGCAGATAGGCGACGACGAGGACGAAGGCAGCCTTGGTGCGCACGGGGAGAGCGTTGGAAGAGAACAGCGGTGCAAAGAGCACAATGCCGCTGATCCGGATCAGGGCCAGAGTCATCGCGCTCAGGAATGTGGGCCAGTCGTTCATAGCCTGTAGCTCGTAGCTAGTAGCCTGTAGCCTCGGCCGCCCGTGGACTGATCACCTACCGGCTACCGGCTACTGGCTGCCTTTCTCATCCCAGATACTTGTGCAGGTCCATGAGGAGGACCCGCGTGTACTCCGTCATGCGGCCAAGGAACCATGGCATGCCGACGAGCAGAACCGCGGCGACTACGACCAGGCGTGGAACGGTGGTGAGCGACTGATCCTGGAGGCTGGTGAGGGTCTGGACCAGGCTGAGAACGAAGCTCAGCAGAGCCGCAATGACGAGAACGGGCGCGGAGAGGATCATGGCTTCGCGCATGAGCTGGCGCAGTAACTCGGCAACCATGTCGGCGGTCATTGGAGTCTCCTAAAAGCTCTTCAACAGCGAGCTGGCCAGCAGGTTCCAGCCATCCACCATGACGAAGAGCAGAATTTTGAGCGGCGTGGACACAACAACGGGCGGCAACTGGAACATGCCGATCGATGTGGTGATCGAAGCGGTCACCATGTCGATGAGCAGAAATGGCAGAAAGAGGACAGCTCCGATAGCGAACCCAGCTTTGAGCTCGGAGAGCACGTAGGCCGGAATGACGACGCGCATGGGCAGGTCGTCGGGCGAGTTGGGCCGCTGGATCTGGCCGGCAGCGGTGAATAGCGCCAGGTCCTTCTCGCGGGCATAGTGCAGCATGAAGTGCTTCACAGGCTGCGCGCCGCGGTCGATGGCTTCCATGCCGGTGATCTGGCCGGAGCGAAAGGGCTCGACGGCCTGCTGATCAACCAGGGTGAGGACCGGCGTCATCAGAAACCACGTCATCATCAGAGCCAAGCCGAGCAATGTGGTGTTCGAGGGCGCAGTCTGCGTGCCGAGCGCCTGGCGCAGAAAGTGGAAGACGACGGTGAGTCGCACCAGCGGCGTCATGGCCATCAGGATTGCGGGCAGCAGAGTGATGAGCGTGAGGACGAAGACGATCGTCCAGGGGGTCGAGTCGGAGGCGTGCAGCTTCGAGTTCAGATCGGGCAACAGCGGCACCGAAGCATTGCGCGCGGCGGCGAGGAGAACTACCACGAGATCCTCCCGGAGCGCTTCGCAGGTGCGGGCCCATCGAGCGCGAAGAAGGCCGGAGAACCGTCGGGCGAGATGGCGATGAGGAAGCGGCGGCCTTCGGCCTCAACGAGCGAGAGCGTCTGGCGCGGAGCGAGGCTGATGCGCTCAAGGAGTGCGAGACGCGGTTGTACGCGGCCGCGGTTCTTCCACCGGGCGAGAATCCAACCGGCCAGTCCGCCGGGCACCGCAGGGTTTGGGGTCTTCATAAGAGGTTTCTCCGGTGCGGTCTCAGGCGATGCGGGTGATGCGTGCTGCCAGGTTGTTGATGACGACCTCGAACTCGGTCCAGGCCAGCTGCACGTTCCCGGCACGGAGCGGAAGGTCGTCGCCGTGGCTCCAATGGGAGCCGACGATGACGCCTGGCTCGAGCGCCAGCAGGTTGCGAACACGAAAGTCGTGAACGGGCACGCCGATTTCGAGTTCCACCGGCAGACGACCGACTACGGAATCGGCATCGATCTCAGAACGCTGGAGCGGAGCTGGAGTCTCGGCCTGCACCAGGGCGGTTTCGGTTTCTGCGGCGCTGGCCGGCGGCGGCTGAAGCGGCGGTGGCGGCGTGACGGGATGTGCTGCGGCGGCCATGCGGCTTGGAAGTATGCAGCCGGTTGACCAGAAGCAGGACATTCTCATTAGGAGGCTTTAAGAATTGCGCCCGACAGGTGGGGTTTCGCATCGGATAGGCAGAGCGAAATCACTGATACACTGGATATTGACCTCCAATTGCCGCTGACGCCTTAGATTGTGCGCGCGGCGTATACCCGGAAGAGGAAACTGACATGTCTGAACTGAATGGAAACAAGAGCTTTACGGGAACGAGCCTGCGTCTGAAGGTAGGGCTGGCTGAGATGCTGAAGGGCGGCGTCATCATGGACGTGATGAACGTGGAGCAGGCCCGGATTGCGGAGGAAGCGGGCGCCACTTCGGTGATGGCGCTGGAGCGCGTGCCGGCGATGATCCGCGCCGAGGGCGGCGTGGCTCGCATGGCAAGTCCCAAGCTGATCAAAGGCATCATTGACGCGGTTTCCATTCCGGTGATGGCCAAGGCGCGGATCGGGCACTTTGCCGAGGCGCAGATTCTGCAGGAGCTCGGCGTCGACTTTATCGATGAGAGCGAAGTGCTGACACCGGCCGATGAGGTTCACCATATCGACAAGCATGCGTTCACCACTCCATTTGTGTGCGGCGCGCGGAACCTGGGCGAGGCGCTGCGGCGCATTGCCGAGGGCGCGGCGATGATCCGCACCAAGGGCGAAGCGGGAACAGGCGACGTGGTTCACGCCGTGCAGCACATGCGGCAGATCGTCAAGGAGATGAAGGCCCTCACCGTTCTGAGCGAGCAGGAGCTCTACGCGGCTGCCAAGGAGCACCAGGCTCCTTATGAGCTGATCCGGATGGTGGCGCAGACGGGCAAGCTGCCGGTGCCGAACTTCTCGGCTGGCGGCATTGCTACGCCGGCGGATGCAGCGCTGATGATGCAGTTGGGCGCCGAGGCGATCTTCGTTGGGTCCGGCATCTTCATGAAGGAACGGGCGACTCCGCTGGACGTGGAGAACGATCCGAAGGAGCGCGCGGAGGCGGTTTCGCGGGCGAAGGCGATTGTGGTTGCTACGACGCACTACAACGACGCGAAGATCCTGGCCGAAGTGAGCGAGCAGGTGACCGGCACGATGAAGGGCCTGGCGGCAGCGGCGATTGAAGAGAAGGAACTTCTGCAGACCCGCGGCTGGTAACCACCTGCGGTGGGGCCAACTGCCTTCGGCGAATGACGCCAAGAGTATCGCTAACGCGGACCGGAGATGCGATGCATCTCCGGTTTGCTTTTAGGATCGGTAAAAGAAAGGGACTGAGTTGACGGGAGACACGACGCGGCCGCGGATTGGGGTGCTGGCGATTCAGGGGAATTTTGCGGCGCATGCCGAGGCTCTGACGGAGGCGGGAGCCGAGGCGGTAGAGGTTCGCAATCCCGAAGAACTGGATGGGCTGGATGGGCTCATCATTCCCGGGGGCGAGTCGACGACCATGCTGAAGTTCCTGGAGCGGCGGCGGTTCTTCGACGCGCTCAAAGAGTTTGTGCAGGCGCGGCCGACGTTCGGCACATGCGCGGGGGCGATTCTGCTGGCGAAGGAAGTGCGTCACCCGGCGCAGAAGAGTTTGGGAGCGCTGGATGCGGTGGTGGAGCGGAACGCGTACGGGCGACAGATCGATTCGAGTATCGAGACTGCGCCGTCTTCCCTTCCCGGCGATCCGCTGGAGATGGTTTTTATTCGCGCACCGCGCATCGTGGAGGCTGGTCCGGGCGTCGAAGTATTAGCGCGCCGCGACGGATTTCCTGTGCTGGTTCGGCAGGGGAAGTTGATGGCGGCGACGTTTCATCCGGAGCTGTCGCAGGACAGGCGCGTGCACCGTCAGTTTGTCGAGATGGCAAGGGAAGAAAAGCGGAAATAAAATTTCTCTGTCGCAGAGACGAGGTTCTGGTAGAAAATCGACCATCTCATGCTCTGGTCCGTGCGTCCAAGCATGGAGTGGGAACAATTTCTCACGAACACATCGAGGCTTCCCCATGCCCATCGCCTTTAGCAGCCGCGCTCCCGTTGAAGTAGAACGGAAAGAACCAGGAATTGGGGGGAAGCCCCCTGTTGACCGCCGGCCCACCGGCGGAGGGGGCGGCGGAGGCGACGACGATTGGCAAAGTCCCCGAAAAGGGCCTCGAGAGCGGCTCCAGCGCATCCGGTTCTTTGTGTTCTTCGCTCTAGCTGGGGACATGATGTTCTTCGCGGCACTGGTGGTGCTGTTCTTCGCGCGGCAGGCGGGGATGCACATGGACCCGCGGAGCCACGAGATGATCGGCGACTGGCACCCGATCGAGCTGCCTCCAATTCTGTATCTCAATACTGCAATTCTTCTTTTGAGCAGCGTGACGATGGAGTTTGCGCGAAGGCACATCTTCCGAGAGATCGATGTGCTGGAAGAGTGGCTGGGGCTGGGGCGGCCCGCGCTCCGGCGAGCGCTGCCGTGGCTGGGGGCGACACTGGCGATGGGCGCGCTCTTTGTGACCGGCCAGGTGATTGCCTGGAAGCAGCTGACAGCAGAGGGATTCGAGTTCGGCGGCCGATCGACGCCGGCGAGCTACTTCTTCTATCTCGTAACGGGGCTGCATGCGGCGCACCTTGTGCTGGGGGTGCTGGCGCTGATGTTGTGCGTGACGGCGCTGGGCTGGTTCAAGCGGGTGGAGTCGCGGCAGATTGCCGTGGACGTGACGGGCTGGTACTGGCATACGCTGGGCGCGGCCTGGATCCTTCTGTTTGCGGTGCTGGCGGTGGGGCAGTAAAGCGAGGGACCAGGCACCTGCGGTGCGGCCAACTGCGGCTTCGCCTCCAAGGGGCATTTTGGGCAGGGATCTCCTCTCATGCGTTTGAGCGTGGGGTGAAGCGGCGATTGCGTTCGCTTTGATGGTCCTCTTTCGCGGGTTGGCGTCCTTTCGGACGTGGCAGGTTGGCGAGTTGGCGCTTAATTCCCTGCCCGGGGGGGTGGGGGTCTCTTTCTGTCAGAAAAGCAGCAAGTCAGGCACCTGCGGTGCGGCCAACTGCGCCTGCGGCCCTTTCAGTGCCCAGGGGGAGGGGTGGGGGGGGTGCTGAGGTTACGGATCTAGGTCCGTGGTTTCCCGGTATTTCTGGCCCCAAGTGGTTGATCCAACTCGATGTCATCTGGGAGGGGGTGGGGGGAGCCTGTGGCGCTTCAGCGCCGTTAGGGGCTGGTTTGGGTTCGTGGTCTCCCACCCTTGGTGACGATGAAGGCGTCCCCAAGGGTGGGGCACCCTCGGGCACCTGCGGTGCGGCGGCTGCGGCTTCGCCGACCTTCTTGCCTAGGGGGGAGGGGGTGGTTGGGTGAGATCCTTCCCCGGTCCCCAAGGGCGAGGGACCGGGGGCACCCACCTTGGTTTGGGCGCGGGCTTCTTTTTCGGCGTGGAGGCGGGCGCGGCGGGAGGTGATGGCGACCTGAGCGGCATAGAGCAGTTTGGTGGCGTGGGACGGGTCGATGGCGCCGATGGCGAGGCCCTGGGCTACGCAGGCGATGAAGGCGTCGACGTTGTCAGGGGTGGAGAGCCAGGGGAGGGCCTTGCGGTAGGCTTTGCCGGCATAGTCGCGCTCCCAGACGCCGGGATCGATGGGGTCCTTGCAGTTCTTGCGGGTGAGGGCTTCGCGCCAAGCGTTGACGCAGCGTTGGACGGCAGAGTTTATGGTGATTTCGTCGGCTACAGGCATGAGCGTTTCCTTTAAGTGCGAAAGATTTGGCGCAAAAGAAAATGCCCGCCGGATTGGGGTCCGGCGGGCACTGTTTTTGCTCCTATATTTAGGCTAGCAAATTCGAAGAGTAATCGGCAATTAGTTTTCCACATTTTGGAGTGAGTAGATTCACCGGGTTAGGCCTGTTTTCCACAGGACGGGGGCTTGACAACGATTCTTGAGGGACCCAGGCCGACGGGCCGGTCGGCGTCCCACTCAGGTCCCCGAAGGCGAGGGGCCGGACCGGGGCGCCCGAATGGCGGGTGCTATGATCGGCGGCGGTGAAAGGCATAACCCGCGCATGAAAACTCGGACGATCCAATTTTTGATTTTGCTTTCCGCCAGCCTGTGCACGATTTTGACCGCACAGCAGAAGCCGGCGGCCCAGCCGTTCGACATGGCCAGCGCGTTTCCACCGAAGATGCAAAGCTTTCCGCTGTACGGGGACGAGGCGATTCCCAATTCGAAGCCCGGTCCCGACGAGGAGACGGGTACGAATACGGGCTGGGTGCAGAGGGTGTCGCGGCCGAAGATCGAGGTGTATCTGCCGGCGAAGGTGAAGGCTACCGGGGCGGGAGTGCTGGTTATTCCCGGCGGTGGGTACGCCGGGCTGAGCTACGAGTTTGAGGGCACGCAGCAGGCGGCATTTTTCGTCGATCACGGGATCGCGGCGTTTGTGGTGAAGTATCGGCTGCCCAGCGATAAGACGATGGTGGACAAATCCATTGGGCCGCTCCAGGACGCGCAGCAGGCGATTCGTTTCGTGCGCCAGCACGCGCGGGAGTGGAATGTGGATCCGTCGCGCGTGGGCGTCATCGGATTTTCGGCGGGCGGCCATGTGGCCACGACGCTGGCCACGCACTTCAGCAAGGCATATGTCGACAACCCCGATCAGGTGAGCCTCCGGCCTGACTTCCTGATCGCGGTGTATCCGGTGATCAGCATGGACGCCAAGATCACCCACATGGATTCGCGCAAAGCGCTGCTGGGCGCGAATCCGAGCGACGACCTTGTCCGGCTGTTCTCAAATGAGTTGCAGGTGACGCCCGAGACGCCGCCGACGCTGCTTCTTCACGCGAGTGACGATCGCCTGGTGGACGTGGACAATACCATCCAGTTTTATGAGGCATTGCGGCACGCAGGTGTGCCCGTTGAGGCGCGCCTGTTTGAAAAGGGACAGCATGGCTTCTTTCTGATGCCGCGCGATCGCTGGCAGGGGGCGATTTTGGAGTGGCTGGAAACGAACGGGTGGTTGTGCGCGCGGGGGAAATAAGTCCGGTCCGATTCAATTCATTTGGTCAAAACTAGTGCGGAGGCTTCGCCAGCAAGACTTTCCTGGCATGCTGGAGTGCGCCCCTTCGAGGCGCGTGCGCATCTGAAGGACGAGGAATACATCTGTAAAGAATGAGAATGCGGCTTTCACAAATCTCGATTCTTGCTTTGATCTTGTTCGCAGTCTCGACTGCTGTTTTAAGTAGCCAGCAGAGTTCGCCAAAAGAGTCGGCGGATCAGATGAAAATGCCCTCGGACAAGTCTATGCACGGGATGCACGGCGGCATGGGAGATCTGATGGAGCAGATGCATCCGAAGACCTTCATCCAGGAGGTCAGGCACCATGCGGCTTCAGGGACAAGTGCGGAGCCAAATTCCACACCAACTCCGATGGTTATGTGGATGAAGGGCGGCTGGATGCTGATGTTTCATGCGAACGCATTCTTGCTGGATACCCAGCAGACAAGCCCACGCGGCGGCGACAAGTTCTTTTCGACGAATTGGTTTATGCCCATGGCGCAGCGTTCCCTTGGCCCGGGACAACTGAACCTTCGCGCGATGTTCAGCCTTGAGCCGGCCACCGTGACGGATCGCCGGTACCCCCTGCTGTTTCAGCAGGGTGAGACAGCATACGGGGTTCCGCTGGCAGATGCCCAGCATCCGCACGACTTCTTCATGGAACTGGGCGCCCTGTACGATGTGCCGATTGGTGAGCGGAGCCTTCTGACGTTCTACGCGGCACCTGTGGGTGACCCAGCGATTGGCCCTACAGCTTACCCACATCGCGCATCGGCTTCAGAAAACCCGGTCGGTACGCTGGGGCACCATCAGCAGGACTCGACGCATATTGCCAACGACGTAGTTACGGCCGGATTCACGCATCGCATGGTCCGCGTGGAAATGAGCGGCTTCCACGGGAGGGAGCCAGATGAGTTCCGGTGGAATATCGACCAGGGCAAGATCGATTCCTGGTCGGCGCGCTTGACGGTGCAACCGGGCCAGAACTGGAGCGGGCAGTTTTCCTATGGCCGCATCACGAGCCCAGAGGCGCTGTTTCCCTCCGAAGACCAGGCCAGGACCACGGCCTCAGTGATGTACAACAAGCCTTTCCAGCATGGGAACTGGGCCAGCAGCGCTGTGTGGGGCAGAACCAGATCGCTGGAAGACTCGGCGAAGGAAAACAGCTATCTGTTCGAGTCGACGGTGAAGTTTCTGGAGAAGAACTACGCGTGGGTCCGGCTCGAGAATGCCGGCAGATCCAACGAGCTGGTTGCAGGCGAGAATCCTCTGCCATCTGGATTCAAGGAGGAGCCGCTTACCCATGTCCAGGCCTACACGGTTGGGTATGACCGTGAGATTCGCCTGGTGCCGGGCATCTCATCGGCAGTGGGTGCGCAAGTATCGACGTATGGAGTGGGCGCGCCACTGAAACCGATCTACGGGTCTGATCCAGTGGGGGTCTCGGTATTTGTGCGGCTTCGGGCGGATTCGCACTGAGACCAAGCGAGTTCGAATGCGCTGAGTAGGGATTTGCTCGCCGGATTAGGCTGCGCGAGGCATGGGGAGGCCGGAAATAGGTAGTCAGACCTGAACCCTCTCATAAAAGGACTCGACAGCCGATTGTCCGGTGTAATTAGGCCCAGCACTATCGTCAGCGCCCAAATAACGGTAAGGAAGGACGACGGGAGTAGTGGCGCCCTTTCGAATCAGCAGATGCCGACCCGGCATGTATTCAAATCCGGCGCGACGGAGGTCCTTGCCGATCACCGCGCCGGATTGCTGTTTGCCAGTGATTCTCAGATTTCGATAGTCCAAGTGCGCCATGAGGAGGCCATTCCCTCTCATCCATCGGGCCGCCCGCTGAAGAAGGCCAAGCTTGTCGCCGATGTAATGGAGGCCGTGAACACACGTGATCAGATCAAACCGCTGTTGTGTCTGCCATGTCTCCACGGATGCAGAAATCAGACGGATCTGACTCAGGCCAGTTGGTATGGGATCGAACATGGGGACGAGATCCACACCGAGCAACTGGATTCGGGAGGCAGGGCCAGCTCCTTCGATGGCAGCGGCCGCCTGGAGCAATGCCCGTCCGGCGCCGCAACAAAGATCGAGCCACGCAGCTTCCCCTTGGTTTTGAAGAATATCGGCCAGAAATTTCAGGGGGTCAAGCCCGAGATCTGCTTCGTAACTATTCGCGCCGAATAGATTTCATTCGCGATTCATGCAGGCGTTTGCAACGATCTCCGATCGCTCAAGCGCACGTGGGTCGAGCAATCTTGAGATGTTTATGCCGGGCGCGGCTTTCTTCTGGCGAGTAGTCAAACGTGCCTCTAATGTTGCAGCCGCTCTTCATTGTATTGAGCGAAGCGATCTTCGCTCTGGGTCGAGGCACTAGTGACCGGGGCGAACAGGGACGGGGGTCCCGCGGCCTTGCTGGAACACGCGGTGTGCGCGTCGCTAACCCGGGGGGACGGGCACCCTAACAGCAGATTCCCACCGGGAGTGGCAGCAAGAATAGCAAGAGCACGAGCAGAAGCACGGCAGAAAGAACGGGTCCGGCCATTGGGCTGGACCCGTTTGTTTTGGAGGAGGAGTGGCGGATTAAACGAAGCGGTGCAGGAAAGCTGAAAAGCGGGTGCGGAAACTCGGCACTTCAGGGCAGTGGTAGTAGATCTCGCGGTTGGCGGCCATGAGGAGTTCGATGGCTTCGAGGCGACCGTCGCGGCGGAAGGGCGGCTGCCCTTCTTCGTTCATGAATTCGTCGGTGAGGTACTCGATGGCATGGCCAAGTTTTTCGAGTGCGTGTCCGGCTTGAGGAGTGATACGACGCCGAACGCAGGCGGCCTGGGAGGGGAAGGCTGAGGCAGATCCCGAGAAAGCGAGGTGCTGAGCTGCGGTCCCGATCATACAGTTGATCCTCATGTTATTCCTCGGCCAATTCTTTGACGTATTCAGATGACCGAGGTACCTAAGTCCACAACAGGAATGGTCAGATTATGCGTTCGCTGCCTGGGAAACGAAGTGATGAGGATCACTCCTAGTTGGCGGGGTGATCTGATCAGCTTGTTTCTTAGAGGTACTGGATTGCACCGTTCCCAGTGCCTCGTTATCTCATCTGATGCATGATTTGCAGTTAAGGTGTCGTCCTTGACCGGAGCTAGGTTGAAAACCTAAGCTCAAACCAGCGGTTGTGCTTAATAAGGGAGCACGATCTCTCTGTGCCAACCGCGCAAATTCGTCACTTTTGGGGGCTGCACGCGATGAATAGCGGATCGATTCCCTACCACTGGCAGTATGTGCCGCTCCTGCTGCAAATCCTGGTGGCGTTCGGCATGGGTGCGGCGATGGTGGCCGGGTCGTGGTTTATCGGGCGGCACCGGAACAGTGCGACCAAGATGGCCGCTTATGAATGTGGAATTGTGGCCGTGGGCGACGCGCGGCAGCGGTTCAGCGTGCGCTTCTACATGGTGGCGATGCTGTTCATCCTGTTCGATGTGGAAGCGGTGTTCATGATGCCCTGGGCGGTGATCTACCGCAAGCTTCCCGCGATCACCGGATCGCATCTGTTCGGATTCTGGGAGATGTTGGTGTATCTCGGATTCATCGCGGTGGGCCTGTACTACATCGTGCGCAAGGGCATCCTGGACTGGAGCCTGGACAAGGCGGATCTTTAATGGCGGACGCTAAGACGACTCTGATCGGCAAGGCGGCCGTTCTGGAGAGCATGGCGGAGCATCCGGCGGTTACGGCATTGCTGGGATGGAATGCGGATGCGCTGACGGATGCGCGATTCGATCGCGGTGAGCTGACGCTGACGATTGCGAAGGACCAGATCAGGGGCGCGTGCGAGACGCTGATCGCGGCCGGATACAACGCATTTCAGGACGTAACGGCCGTGGACTGGTTCCCTTCTACGCCGCGGTTTCGGGTGGTGTATCACGCGTGTTCGCACAGGTACAAGCATGTGATTCGGCTCACGGTGCTGGTGGATGAGTCGGATCCGACGGTGGACTCGATCACACCGGTGTGGCCGGGGGCGAACTACTACGAGCGCGAAGTTTTCGATCTGTTCGGGATCCGGTTTGAGGGGCACCCGAACCTGCGCCGCATCATGATGCCGGACGAGTGGGTTGGGCATCCGCTACGGAAGGATTATCCGGTGGAGGGGTACCGGTAATGGCGAGTTTTCCTCAGGGGCTAAAGCCCCTTCCTCTCGCGCGGCAGATTGTCCGGGCTAAAGCCCGGACCTACCAGACAGACCCCACAGGAGCCGATCTCTAATGCCGACGCTGCCCGAAGTAGGCACTCCTATATTGCAGGCTCCGACAGCGGAGGGCTCGCGCGATCAGCACATGGTGCTGAACATGGGCCCGCAGCATCCTTCGACGCACGGCGTCCTGCGGCTGGTGCTGGAGATCGACGGCGAGATCGTGGTGCGGATGTATCCCGAGATTGGGTATCTGCATACGGGGATCGAGAAGACCTGCGAGGCGAAGTTTTATCAGCAGGTGGTTCCGCTGACGGACCGGGTGGACTACCTGGGGCCGATGAACAACAACCTGGTCTACTCGCTGGCGGTGGAGAAGCTGCTGGAGTTGGAGATTCCGGCCAAGGCGCAGTGGCTGCGGGTGCTGCTGAGCGAGCTGACGCGGATCAATTCGCACCTTATATGGTTGGGCACGCACGCCATGGATATTGGCGCGCTGACGGTGTTCCTTTACACGTTCCGGGAACGCGAGGATTTGCTGCGCATCTTTGAGGCTGTGAGCGGGCAGCGGATGATGACGTCGTATATCCGCATTGGCGGGCTGAGCATGGAGCCGCCGCTGGGATGGCTGGAGCGGGTGCAGAATTTTATCTCCACGTTCCCGGAGAAGATTGACGAGTATTCGAACCTGCTGACGGGGAATCCGATTTTTGTGAACCGGCTGAAGGGGATCGGGCATTTGTCAGGTCCGGACGCGCTGGCACTGGGCGTTACGGGGCCGGTAATGCGGGCTTCGGGGATTGACTTCGATGTCCGGCGGGACATGCCGTACTCGAGCTACGAGAAGTTCCAGTTCACGGTGCCGGTTTCGAATGATTGCGATGTGTGGGCGCGGTATGTGTGCCGCCTGGAAGAGATGCGGCAGAGCGTGAAGATCTGCCAGCAGGTGCTGGATGGGATGCCGGAAGGGCCGATCAAGGCGAATGCGCCGAAGATTCTGCTTCCGGATCGCGAAGAGATGAAGACGCAGATGGAGGCGTTGATCCATCACTTCAAGATTGTGACGGAAGGGTTCCCGGTGCCGGCGGGCGAGGTGTATCAATCGATCGAGTCGGGGCACGGACAGGTTGGGTACTACATAGTGAGTGACGGTGGGCCGAAGCCGTATCGGTGCCACATGCGGTATCCATCGTTTGCGGATCTGCAGGCGCTGGAGACGATGTGCAAGGGACGGCTGCTGGCGGATGTGGTGGCGGTGATTGGGTCGATTGACATTGTGCTGGGCGAGATTGACCGGTAAGAGGCAGGGAGTAGGGAGTAGGGAGTAGTAAGCGCCTACGACTGGATGAGAGTGACTCAACTGGACGATCAGGTTTATGTCGAGCTGTGGGTTTCGCTGGCTTCCCTGCTCCGCAGTTACACCGCGGCGCATGGGTTGAATGGGAATCGGCAGGCCACGGTGGAGCTGGGCGAGGAACGGATTACGGTTCGGCATGACGCGGCCTGGCTGGAGTTGGTGCGGGATGGAGCGCAGGTCCGGTGGCGGCGCGAAGATGGGCGCGACGGTTTGATGGAATTGACGGAGGCCGGTCAGCTGAGAACCGGTGAACGCGAGGAAGAGATGGATATGGTGGCTGAGGCTTGGGCGCGGGAGTTGATGGCATGAGCGCGGAGACGATGAGCATCTTTTCGCCGCAGCTCGCGGCGCGGTTCGACGCGCTGGTCGAGAAGTATCCCGTGAAGCGGTCGGCACTGATTCCGATGATGCTGTATGCGCAGGACGAGATCGGCTACCTGAGCGATGCGGCGATTGCCGAGATTGCGGAGCGGCTGTCGCTGACGCAACTGGATGTGCGGAATGTGGCCAGCTACTACTCGATGCTGCGGTTCAAGCCGGCGGGCAAGTTCAACGTGCAGGTGTGCACGAATATCAGCTGCATGCTACGCGGAGCGTATGAAGTTTTTGAACGGTTCCAGGAGGAACTGGGGGTCGGGCACAAGGGAGTGACGAAGGACGGGGTGTTCAGCCTGGAAGAAGTGGAGTGCATTGGGGCGTGCTGCTGGGCTCCGGCGATCCAGGTGAACTACGACTTTCACGATGAGCTGACGCCGGATCATGTGCCGGGAATCATCGCGGGATATCGCGGACAGGCCAACGGAAGGGGAGGTCGCTGATGCCGAGGCTGGTTTCGCATCCCGATGAAGTGAAGATTGTGACGCGCCGGTTTGGGATGGGCGCGACGGACATCAATAAGTACGTTGAGCTGGGCGGATACCAGGCGTTGGCGAAGTGCCTGGCGCAGGGGCCCGAGTGGACGATCAACGAGATGAAAGCCTCGAATCTGCGCGGGCGCGGAGGGGCGGGGTTTCCGACGGGACTGAAGTGGTCGTTTGTGCCGAAGCAGAGCCCGAAGCCGAAGTATGTGCTGGTGAACGGCGACGAGAGCGAGCCCGGCACCTGCAAGGACCACCTGATTTTCCTGCACGATCCGCATGCGGTGATTGAAGGGACGATGATCGCGGGGCTGGCGATCGGCGCGAAGGTGGGGTTCATCTACCTGCGCGGCGAGTATCGCTACCTGCTGGAGATCATGGAGCGGGCCGTTGCGGATGCGTACGCGAAGGGCATCCTGGGCAAGAACATTTTGGGGTCGGACTTCGAGTTCAATGTGATTACGCAGACGGGCGCGGGCGCGTATGAGGTGGGCGAGGAGTCGGCGCTGATGGAGTCGCTTGAGGGCAAGCGCGGCGTGCCGCGGATCAAGCCTCCCTTCCCTGCTGTGGTTGGCCTATATGGCGGTCCCACGGTGATCAATAACGCCGAGACGATTGCGACGGTTCCGCATGTGATTTCGATGGGCGCGGCCGAGTATGCGGCGGTGGGCACCGAACGCAACGGCGGGACAAGGCTGTTCGGGTTGAGCGGGCATGTTGAGCGTCCGGGCGTGTATGAACTGCCAATGGGCTACAACCTCAAGAAGATGATTTACGAGGTGGGCGGCGGCATTCGCGGCGGGCGGAAGCTGAAGGCTGTGGTGCCGGGCGGGTCATCGACGCCGGTGCTTCTGCCGGAAGAGATTGAGAACCTGGGAATGGATTTCGACCAGGTGGGCAAGGCCGGATCGATGCTGGGTTCAGGCGGCGTCGTAGTGATCGACGACCAGACTTGTATTGTGGAGTTCGCGCTGCGGACGATCAGCTTTTATCAGCATGAAAGCTGCGGATGGTGCATTCCGTGCCGCGAGGGAACGGATTGGCTGAAGAAGTCGCTGACGCGGTTTCACGCGGGTTTCGGGACGGAGAAGGACATCGACAACATCCGGTATATCGCGGAGAACATGATGGGACGGACGTTCTGCCCGCTGGGTGATGCGGCGGCGATGCCGACGTTGGGATTCGTGAAGAAGTTCAGGAAAGAGTTTGAGGATCACTTGAACGGGAAGCCGTGCCCGTTTGCCAAGCATGTGGAGTTGGCGGTGGTGTAAGGGAAGATGAAGCAGAAGTTCATGGTCGTTTATGAGCATCTGGAGCACAACTACTCCGGCTTTTCGCCGGATATACCAGGAGCTGGTTCAGTAGGCGACGACCTGAATGAAATGCGGGCGATGATGAAGGAATGCTTGGAACTTTACCTAAGTGCAATCGCTGAAGATGGTGAGCCAATGCCATTACCTGTAACGACGAGTTTCGATTTTGGCGAGATTAGGGTTGAGTCGGTTGACCATTACGTGGTCGAGTGGTTGGAAGTTGAGGTTCCAGAAGTTCAGTTGGCGACTCGTTGATTTGAGTTCATTGAAGGGCTGAGAGGAAAAGCAACAGCAAGAGCAACCGCAGATCCTTCGACTCCGCACGTGCAAAGAACGCACCTGCTCCGCTCAGGATGACAGAGCTTTGGTTGGGGCAGTTTCGGAAGGAAGACAAGGTCAGAGGTTGGGATTTTTCGGCAAGGTTAGAGGGGTTGGTAGTGCAAGGCTCGATCAGGATGACAGCCGTTCAGGGGAACGGCAAAGACTAAGGAAGAGAATGCCGGACGTAACGTTTACGGTTGACGGAAAGAAGCTGACGGCTCCCGCGGGGACGCTGCTGATTGAGGCGTGCCGCAAGGCGGGCATTGAGATTCCTGCCTTCTGCTACTACCCGGGGTTGAGCCTGCAGGCCGCGTGCCGCATGTGCGTGGTGCGCCAGGAGAAGGTGCCGAAGCTGCAGACGGCGTGCACGACGACGGTGGCTGAGGGCCAGGTGTTCGTGACGGATTCGCCGGAGATTTCGCAGGCGCGCAAGGCGACGATTGAGCTGCTGCTGGGGAATCATCCGCTGGACTGCCCGGTGTGCGACGCGGGCGGCGAGTGCGAACTGCAGGACATGACGTTCAAGTACGGCGCGGGCACCAGTTTGATGGTGGACGCCAAACGGCATCGCGAAGAGCAGCAGTGGTCGCCGCAGGTGTTCTTCGATCGGCCGCGGTGCATTCTGTGTTACCGGTGCGTGCGCATGTGCGGCGAAGGCATGGATGTGTGGGCGCTGGGGATTCAGAATCGCGGCGTGACGGCGGTGATTGCGCCGAACGGCGGCGATCATCTGGATTGCGAAGAGTGCGGCATGTGCATCGACGCATGCCCGGTGGGCGCGCTGACAAGCGGCGCGTATCGCTACAAGACGCGGCCGTGGGAGATGAACCACGTTTCGACTGTGTGCACGCACTGCGCGGATGGATGCAAGGTGACGCTGGGCGTAAGGCAGTCGCAGGAAGGCGCGGACATTCTGCGCGCGGACAATCGCGACAAGAGCGGCATCAATGGCGACTTTTTGTGCGCCAAGGGACGCTTCGGCTTTGACTTTGTGGATAGCGCGGACCGGCTTACGAAGCCGCTGGTGCGCAATGCGAATGGGCAGCTCGAGCCGGCATCGTGGGAGAATGCGCTGAAGACTGCGGCGGCGGGATTGAAGGATGTCCTAGACAGCCGGGGCGGCGATGGGATCGGCGTGATCGGTTCGAACCGCACGACGAACGAAGAGAACTACCTGCTGCAGAAGTTCGCGCGCACGGTGCTACAGACGAACAACATCGATCATCACCGGACCGCGGATTTTGCGGCGTTTGCGCGGGCGATGGCGGGGCACGAGGACAAGGCCGCGAGCATGCGCGATGCGGCGACAGCTCCGGCGATTTTGCTGGTGGGCGGCAATCCGACGGAGGAGCATCCCCTGCTGGCGTGGCAGTTGCGCAGCAATGTGCGGCTGAACAAGGCGCGGCTGTACATCGTGAATCACCGCTCGATCAAGTTGGAGCGGCAGGCGAAGGCGTCGCAAGGCGTGCCGCCGAATGGGTATCGCGATCTGACAGCGCTTGTCGATGGCGGGCAGGGCGATTTTGCGAAGGCGGTTGCGGCTGAAGAGTCGCTGCTGGTGATCTTCGGGCAGGAGTTCCGCGGCGAACAGATTGGCGCGCTGGTCAGCTGGGGATTGAAGCGCGGAAATGTGAAGTTCGCGTTTCTGGGCGATCACTCGAATTCGCGCGGCGCGGCAGACATGGGGGTGCTGCCTGATCTGCTGCCGGGGTATGTGCCGGTGGCGGATGCGGGCGGGTTCGCGCAGGAGTATCCGGGATTGCCGTCGACGCCGGGCAAGACGGTGGCGGAGATGATGGATGCCGCGCAGCATCGCTCGATTGGCGGGCTGCTGGTGATGGGTGCGAATCCGGTGGGCAGGCTGAATATCGAGCCGGCCTCGCTGAAGAACACGTTTGTGGTGGTGCAGGATTTGTTCCTGACAGAGACGGCGGCGCTGGCGGACGTGGTGTTTCCGGCGGCAAGTCTGTATGAGAAGTCGGGAACGGTGACGAACACGTTTGGCGATGTGCAGATGGTGAAGAAGGCTGCGGACCGTCCGGGCGTGCGGCCTGACTTCGAGATTCTGGTTCGGCTGGCAACGATGATGGGCGCCGATGTGAAGACGCTGGTTCCGTTTGGGAAGCGCGGTGTGCGCGGGGACCTCGGGCAGACACGCGGAGCGCAATCGGGTGAGGCCGATCGGCATGGTGTGTGGCTGGCGGGGCGCGGGCTAGAGCCGAGGCTGAGCCCATTCGATCCGCTGGCGGTGCTGGATGAGATCGAGCGGCTGGTGCCTTCGTACAAGCTGGATCGGCTGAGCCTACTCACAGGAAATGATGTGAAGAGTGAGCCGGGGTTTGTGCCGTTGTCGGCACTGACGAACGGGCGGTCAGAGCAGGTTGCGCCGGCGCACGATGGGCTGTTCACCTCGGGAACGCTCGGGCGGTATAGCGGGTACATGCGCGAGTTGAATGAGTATCAGTCGCGACAAAAGGAAGTGGCGGAGACTGCGGCGGATTGAAAAACAACCGCAGATCCTTCGCTCCGCTCAGGATGACAACGTAGTGGTTAGTAGAAGGTAGTGGTTGAGTACAGAGCAGTGGTTGGGTAGAAAGGTTCAGGCAAGTGACGATTCTGCAGTTTGTACTTTGGAGCATCCTCAAGGTCATCGTGGTGACGGTGGTGCTGCTGATGGGCGTCGCCTACACGGTGCTGCTGGAGCGCAAGCTGGTGGGAAGGATCCAGAATCGCTGGGGACCCAGCCGCGTGGGTCCGTTTGGGCTGCTGCAGCCGCTGGTGGATGGCGCGAAGAATTTCCTGAAGGAAGACATCATTCCGGGGACGGTGTATCGGCCGCTGTATCTGCTGGCGCCGATTCTGTCGCTGGGCTGCGCGATGATTTCGATTTCGGTGGTGCCGTTCGGATCGCCTGACATTGCGAAGGACGGATTCCGGTTCTTTCAGATTGCGGATGTCAACATTGGGCTGCTGGTGATTCTGGGGATCACGTCGGTTGGCGTGTACGGGATTGCGCTGGCGGGTTGGTCGTCGAATAACAAGTATTCGCTGCTGGGTTCGCTGCGGTCATCGGCGCAGCTGATCAGCTATGAGCTGGCGCTGGGGTTGTCGCTGGTGGGCGTGGTGCTGCGGGCGGGCACGCTGAACCTGCGCGAGATTGTGGAGAGCCAGGCACGGCACGGGATTCTGAGCTGGAATTTGTTTGGCGGGCTGCAGTTTATCGGGTTCTTCATCTACCTGATGGCGGCGTATGCAGAGACCAATCGAGCGCCGTTCGATCTGCCGGAAGCCGAGAGCGAACTGACGGCGGGATATCACACCGAGTACAGTTCGATGAAGTTTGCGATGTTCTTCATGGCTGAGTACGCGAACATGATCACGGTGGGATGCGTGGCGACGCTCTTGTTCCTGGGCGGATGGACGAGCCCGCTGGGTGATCTGATCGGGCCGTTCCAGAGCACGTTTGCGAATGTGGTGTTTCCGATCTTCTGGTTTGTGCTGAAGGTGTTCAGCTTCCTGTTTCTGTATGTGTGGGTGCGCGGCACGCTGCCGCGTTTCCGCTATGACCAGTTGATGAATTTCGGCTGGCGGTTCCTGTTGCCGCTGGCAATTTTGAATGTAATTGGCACCAGCCTGTGGTTTGCGTTTAAGCAGTAGTTGTGCGGATCCCCGGTGTCAGATCCGGGACGCGTAGTCTGGTTTTCCCACCCAAGCAGAGCTTGGAGGGGGCACCCGGGCCAAGTAAAATCGGGGTAGTCTCACGAAGCGAATTTGCTTTGCGGCCTCCCTTCAAATCGGCGAGCGTAACTGCTTGCTGCCTGCTGCATGCGATGGAACGATGCACCTGGTACTCTTTGTAATTTTCGCCGGACTCTGCATAGCGGGAGCGCTGAATCTCCTGCTACAGAAACATCCCATCAACAGCGCGCTGTCGCTGGTGGTGGTGATGAGTTCGCTGGCTGTGCTGTATCTGCTGCTGGGGGCCGAGTTTCTGGCGGCGGCGCAGATCATCGTGTATGCCGGCGCAATCATGGTGCTGTTCACCTTTGTGGTGATGCTGCTGAACGCGGGGCGCGAGGAGCGCACGCTGGGCAGCAGGGCCGCGACCGTGCTGGGCTTCCCTGCCGTGGCCGTGGTGCTGGCGGTGATTGCCACCGTGATTCTGAAAGCGCCGGGGCTGGGCCAGGTTTCGCTGAGCGACCCGATCACCAGCACTGAAGAACTGAGCCGCGTGCTCTTCCACGAACTGCTGCTGCCGTTTGAAGTGACGTCGGTGCTGATCCTGATTGCAATTCTGGGCGCGGTGGCATTGGCGCGTCATGGAAGCGGTGACCAACCCAAAGTCAAGGTGCCGTTCACGAACTCGGTGCGCGAAGAACGGACGGTGAGCAAGTGATTCCGATCTCCTGGTATCTGCTGCTGAGCGCGACGCTATTCTGTTTGGGCATTGTCGGGTTTCTGATCAAGCGCAACATCATTACGGTGTTCATGTCGATTGAGCTGATGCTGAACGGCGTGAATCTTTCGTTTGTCACCTTCGCGCACCAGTGGCATTTGGTGAAGGGGCAGATTTTCGTTTTCTTTGTGATGGTGGTGGCCGCGGCTGAAGCGGCTGTGGGACTGGCCATCATTATTGCTATCTTCCGCGCACGCGGTACCTTGGCCGTCGACCGAATCGACCTGATGAAACTATGACCGGATCTATGTATCTCTGGCTGATTCCGCTGCTGCCGTTTGCGGGGTTCCTCATTAATGGAATTCTGGGCGCGCGATTGCCGAAGGCTGTGGTGAGTGCGGTGGCGCTGCTTGCGCCGCTGGCTTCATTCGGCGTGGTGCTGAATGCTGCAGTACGCGCGTACATCTTCACCCACATTCAATGCGGCCCCGGTATTGGACCTTGTTCCGTTTTTCAACCGGTCATTGAGAATGTCGGCACTTGGCTAACTGCCGGATCGCTCCACATTGATTTCAGTTTCGTGCTCGATCAGCTTTCGCTGGTGATGCTGCTGGTGATCACGGGCGTGGGCTTCCTGATCCATATCTATTCCGTGCGCTACATGCATGAGGACAGGGCCTACTGGCGCTACTTCGCCTACCTGAACCTGTTCCTGTTCTTCATGACCACGCTGGTGCTGGCGGGCAATGCCCTGCTGATGTTTGTGGGCTGGGAGGGCGTGGGCCTGGCGTCGTACCTGCTGATCGGGTTCTGGTATCAGAAGACGTCGGCGGCGGATGCGGGCAAGAAGGCGTTCATCGTCAACCGCATCGGCGATTTCGGATTCCTGATCGGGATGTTCCTGCTGCTGGCGAATTTCGGATCGCTCGGCTTCGGTGAGATTGCGGCGAAACTGGCGATGAATCCGGGATGGACCGGCGGAGTGCTGACAACGATCGCGATCTGCCTGCTGATTGGCGCGACGGGCAAGAGCGCGCAGTTGCCGCTGTATGTGTGGCTGCCGGATGCGATGGAAGGCCCGACGCCGGTGTCGGCGCTGATTCACGCGGCGACGATGGTGACGGCGGGCGTGTACATGATTGCGCGCACGCACTTCCTGTTCGACCGCTCGCCGCTGGCGATGTTCATTGTGGCGCTGGTGGGCGCGGCGACGGCGCTGTTTGCGGCGACGATTGGTTTGGTGCAGACGGATATCAAGCGGGTGCTGGCGTACTCGACTGTGTCGCAGCTTGGGTACATGTTCCTGGCGTGCGGCGTGGCGGCTTACTCGGCCGGCATTTTCCACCTGATGACGCATGCGTTCTTCAAGGCGCTGCTGTTCCTCGCGGCCGGGTCGGTGATTCACGGCATGGGCGGCGAGCAGGATATGCGCAAGATGGGCGGGTTGCGCAAAGCAATGCCGGTGACGTTCTGGACGATGACGATCGCGGTGTTCACGATTGCTGGATTCCCGTTCCTGGCGGCGTTCTATTCGAAGGACGCGATTTTGGCGGCGGCGTTTGAGCACGGCACCAGCGGGAAGGTGTTCTGGTTTATCGGACTCTTCACTGCCCTGCTGACCTCGTTCTACATGTTCCGGTTGTGGTACCTGACGTTCCTGGGCAAGCCGCGCAGCCATGAGGTTCATGCGCATGAGAGCCCGTGGTCGATGCTGGGGCCGCTGGTGATTCTGGCGCTGCTGTCGATTGGCGGCGGGTGGATTGGCGCGGAACACTTTGGCACATTCCTGCAGCCAGCCGCGGGCGCGGTGGCGGCGGAGCCTGAGGGCACTACGAAATGGGTGCTGATAGGACTGGCAGTGCTGGCGGCGCTGGCCGGGCTGGGCATTGCGCACCTCCTCTACCGCGATAACGAGGGGCAGGAGCCGCTGGCTTCCGCGCCTGGGTACGTTGTGCTGGAGCGCAAGTACTGGGTGGATGAATTGTATGGCGCGGTGATCGTGAAGCCGCTGCTGGCGATTTCGCGGTTTGTGCTGGAGTGGGTTGTGGAGTACGCCATCCTGGGCGGGCTGGCGTGGCTGCTCTCCGGCTCGGCTTTGCTGAGCGGGGCGATTCTGCAGAAATGGCAGAGCGGCAATCTGCGTTCGTATGCGGCGTGGCTGGCCGCGGCGGCGGCGGTGCTGCTGCTGTTCGCGCTGGCTGGCTGGAACGGCATGCTGAGTCATCTTGGACTGCACATCGGCGGTATGCACATTGATTGGGCGGGGCACTGAGACGATGGACGCTATCAATAATTCGGTTCTCACGTGGATCCTGCTGGCGCCGCTTGCCGGTGCGATTCTGATTGCGATTTTGCCGGACCGCGGCAAGCTGGCTGCGTGGGTGGGACTGATTACGACGCTGGTGACGTTCGGGCTGACGTTGCATCTGCCGGCGCATTTCATCGCGGGGCAGCCGGGGTTCCAGTTTGAGATCAATAAGCCGTGGATCGATCTCGGCGGTTCGGCTGATTTTGCTTCGCACTCTTCGGGCATTGCGTATCACGTGGGCGTGGACGGACTGAGCATGTGGCTCGTGGTGCTGAGTGGGCTGCTCGGCCCCGTCGGCGTGCTGGCGAGCTGGAACGCGATCAAGGAACGGAAGAAGGTTTTCTATTCGCTGTTTATGGTGCAGCAGACGGCGATGTTCGGCGTGTTTGTGGCACTGGACCTCATGGTGTACTACGGGTTCTGGGAGCTGACGCTGGTGCCGATGGCCGTGCTGATGGCGATGTACGGGCGCAAGAACGGGCCGGCTGCGGCGACGAAGTTCTTCCTGTTTACGTTCATTCCGTCGGCTCCGCTGCTGGTGGCGATTCTGTGGCTGTGGGCGAAGACGGGGACGTTCAACTTTGTCGATCTGCGGGTGATGCTGGCGAGCTCGACGTATTCAGGGACGGCGATGTTCTGGGTGGCGCTGGCGTTCCTCTTCGCGTTCGCGGTGAAGGTGCCGGTGTTTCCGCTTCATGGATGGCTGGCGGACAGCTTCAGCGAGGCGCCGGTTGCACTGTCAATGGTGATTGCGGGCAAGCTGGGACTGTATTCGATGATCCGGTTCCATGTGGGGCTCTTCCCTGCTCAGGCGAAGGCGATTGCGCCGACGCTGATTGTGCTGACGGTGATCGGCGTGATCTACGGGGCGTGCCTGGCGCTGGTGCAGAGGGATTTCTGGAAGCTGATTGCGTTTGCGACGGTGAGCCACTTCAGTCTGATCACGCTGGGCGTGTACGGGTTTACGCTGGCGGGCCGCGATGGAGCGGTGTTCCAGACGCTGAATGAGGGCGTGATTGAGGGCGCGCTGTTCGTGCTGCTGGGCGTGCTGGATACGCGCTACCGGACGAGCCAGATTGCGAGCTACGGCGGCGTGGCCGCGAAGCTGCCGCGGACGGCAACGTTCTTCGTGATCACGAGCCTGGCGATGGTGGGGCTTCCGCTGATGAACGGCTTCATCGGCGAGTTCCTGATCCTGTCGAGCACGTTTACGGGCGTGAACAAGGGCTGGGCGATCGTGGCGACGGTGACGGTTATCCTGGGCGCGGCGTATGTGCTGTGGCTGGTGCAGCGCTTGTTCTACGGTCCGGAGAGCCCGATGGCGGCGACGGAACCTGTGCACGATCTGCGCGTCAACGAGTGGGTTGCGCTGGCGCCGCTGGCGGTGCTGATGCTGGTGATGGGCGTTGCGCCGAATGTGTGGCTGCGCGCGATTGAGGATTTCGAAGGACCGGTGCGGGTGCAGCTGGTAGATAAGAACAGTCCTGCTCCGCAATCTGTACGAATGGTTATTTCGAACGTCTCCGCGGAGGCAAAGTAAATGAACGCACAAGACAGCCTTCGCATACTGCCTGAGATTGTCCTGACGATTACGGGCATTTTGATCATGCTGATTGACGCGAGCATGCCCGCGGGTATGGCGCGGCGCTCGCTGGGATGGCTGGGGGCGATCGGCACGACCGTCGCGCTGTGGAGCAGCGTGTGGCAGCTCAATCTGCAGACGGGGACGGCGTTCTTCGGCGCGGTGGAGACGAGCCCGTTCACGGTGTTCTTCCACGTGCTGATCTGCGGGATCGTGCTGGTGTCAATTCTGCTGTCGATGGATGCGCTGCCGGAAGACTCGCATCACCAAGGCGAGTATTACGCCCTGATGGTGTTCGGCGCGGTGGGCATGTGCCTGCTGACGAGCGCGATCGAGCTGCTGGTGGTGTTTATCGCGCTGGAGATTTCGTCCATTGCGACATATGTGCTGGCGGGTTTCCGCAAGCAGACGGGCCAAGGGCCGGAAGCGGCGATCAAGTACTTCCTGCTGGGGTCGTTTGCGACGGCATTCCTGCTGTATGGCGTCGCGCTGATCTTTGGCGCAACTGGGACGACGCAGATCTACGAGATTGCGCGGATTGTGCCGGGAGTGCAGAACCATCCGTTTGTGATTATGGCGCTGATCATGATGCTGATCGGCATCCTCTTCAAGGTGTCGGCAGCGCCATTTCATGTGTGGACGCCAGATGCATATGAAGGCGCGCCATCGCCGGTGGTGGCGTTGATGTCGACGGGGCCGAAGGCGGCTGCGTTTGCATTGCTGCTGCGCGTGACTTATGAGATGCTGCCGACGCTGCGAAGCTACTGGCAGCCGTTGCTGTGGGTGGTGGCAGTGGCGTCGATGACGATCGGCAACCTGGCGGCGCTGCGGCAGCAGAATGTGAAGCGCATGCTGGCGTACTCGTCGATTGCGCATGCGGGCTATTTGCTGGCGGCGTTTGCGGGACTGGGACAGACCGGCGTGGCGGCGGCAGCGTTCTACACCGCGGCGTACGCGGCGATGAATGTAGGCGTGTTCGCAGTGGTGACGCTGGCTGAGGGCTACGAGGAAGAACTGCCTATGGTGAACGACTTCCGTGGGCTGATTTACCGGTCGCCGCTGCTGGGCATTCTGCTGATCTTCTTCCTGGTGTCCCTGGTGGGAATTCCCTTCACCAGCGGATTCTTCGGCAAGTTCTATGCATTTTCAGCGGCGGTGGGCGGAGGCGCGATTGCGCTGGCGCTGATTGGACTACTGAACTCGGGCGTGTCGGCGGCGTATTATCTGCGGCTGGCATTCACGGCGGCGCAGAAACCGGAAGAAGAGGGTCGCAGGCCGTTCGCTCTGCCGCAGGTTGGGATTGCGGTGGGTGCGGCGCTGCTGTTCACGACGGCGGCTACGCTGGCGCTGGGCATTGTTCCTAACACGGTTCTAAAGGCTGCGGAGACGGCGGCCCACACGCTGCAAGTGCCGGGCATGGATACGACGACGCAGGGGGCTAATCCCCCGATGCAACCGCATCCTTAGCAAGCTGTCTGAGCAGGGCGGGTTCCGGGGCGCGGCGGCGATTCCGTGTATCCGCCTGGCGGAGTAGCTGGAGGTAGAGGTTTACCGTCAGTCCCAGAACCCTGCGATTGCCAAATTCCTGAACAACCCATTGACGAGCGGTTGCGCCCATGGAGAGACGGCGCTCGGGGTGCTGCAGCAATGAGAGCAGTGCTTCAGCAAGGGCGAGGGGCTCTCCAGGCGGAACGAGCACGCCTGTGAGGCCGGGCAGTACGGCATCGCGCGCGCCGGTGGTCTGGGTTGTAATCACGGGCAAACCGGCCGCGGCGGCTTCGAGCACAGCATTGGGAAATCCCTCGCGCCAGGTTGGGAGCACGAGGAGATCCATCGCGCGATAGTAGGGCGCTGTGTTGGCGACAAAGCCGGTTCGGATGATGCGCGGGTGCGCCTCGATGCGGGCGCGCTGATAGACGGAGAGGGCGTCTTCCGACTCATCGAACCAGCCGACCAGAAGAAGACGGGTGTCAGGCATTTTTTCAAGCAGGCGGTTGAAGGCTTCGAGTAATTCAGGGATGCCTTTGTCGCGGGTGAGGCGGCCGACGAATCCGACAACGGGCGCGCCGGCAGGGATGCCGAGCTTGGCGCGCATCGTATCGGGGCCTGGGGTGAATTTTACGATGTCAACTCCGTTGCTGCTGCCGCCGCCGAGGACCTTCAACTTGCTTCCGGGTGCAAGGCGGAGGTCGATGGTCTGCCGCCTCAGGCTTTCGCTGTTGCATACAACTGTGTGCGCGCACGCGGCAGCAAGCTTTTCAGATGCTTTGAGCACGGCGCGCTTGAGGCCCGAGCTGGTTTCAAGGCGCAGCCCGCGGAGCAGGTAGACGCGGCTGGGCACGCGGCAGAGAAAGGCAGCCAGGCTTCCGAGCAATCCTGCCTTGGGCGTGCTGAATTCGGCGATGGATGGGCGCAGGTGTCCCAAGGCCCATGTGAGGCGGAAGAGGGAGACGATATCCGCGAGGGGGGATATGCCGCGCTGGATGGGAATTGAGATGAGGTTGGCGCCTTCATCCGAGGCGAGTTGCTCGGCCATTTCTCCGGGACTGCTGATGAGGACAACGGAGAAGCCGGCATCCCGAAGAGCGCGAAGACGGCCACGCAGGATAAGGCAACTCTGCGAGTGTGTGATACCCACAACAGCCAATGGCTGGCCGGCTGAACAGGCCCGAAGAAGCCGCGCTCGTGAGCGCGCTCCAAGTATTCCCATGAAGAGCCCCCGAAAGGAGTCGTCCCTCTCTCGTCGGCTGCGAGAGTTCGTTAAAAGAATCTAAAAAACTGTATCAATTCGAAACATCTCCACTTGTGCCGGTGGTCACAGTCGTTCGTGTGAGGGTTTGAGTACGCTGGTAACCCTAGAAGATGAATGGACGGGCCACGGTTCTGTTGGTGATTCCGCACTTGGGCGGCGGAGGGGCGGAGCGTGTCTTTACGCTTCTGGCGGGCGGCCTGAACCCGGCGCGTTTCGATATTCACCTGGCTTTGGTGACGCAGTGGAATGCCGCGGAATTTGAGCTTCCAACATGGGTGACGGTGCACGGAATCGGAGCGCGGCGAGTGC
Organism: Occallatibacter riparius; assembly: GCF_025264625.1. Classification (NCBI taxonomy): domain Bacteria; kingdom Pseudomonadati; phylum Acidobacteriota; class Terriglobia; order Terriglobales; family Acidobacteriaceae; genus Occallatibacter; species Occallatibacter riparius. The sequence goes on along the minus strand of NZ_CP093313.1, from coordinate 5,010,609 downwards.
GCGCGGGGTGGTGGGGGCTGTTGCGGCTGATATGGCGATTAAGACCGCGGGTGATCCTCTCCGGTATGGCGCACCTGAATATGCTGCTGCTGATTCTGCGGCCGCTGTTTCCGCGCAACACGAGGATCCTGGTGCGGCAGAACGGGTGCATACGGGCGGCGGGCTCGATCAGCGCTTACCGCAAGCTCTATCCGAAGGCCGATGCGGTGGTGTGCCAGACCGCGGCGATGGCGGGTGATCTGGCAAAGGTGGCGGGGGTGAAGCGGAATCTGCGGGTGCTGCCCAATCCGGTGGACCTGGAGAAGACTCGCGCTGCGGCTTTGTCGGGACCTAACCTTTGGAGCGGGCCGGGGCCGCATCTGCTGGCTGTGGGCCGGCTGGCGCCGGAGAAAGGGTTCGACCTGCTGCTGCAGGCCTTCGCCAAGGTGCGGGAGCGGTTCCCTTCCGCCGATTTGACCATTGTGGGCGAGGGCCGGGAGAGACGGGCGCTGGAGATGCTGGCGTGGCTGCTTGGGGTGCGGCAGGCGGCACGGCTGTTGGGGCACGTTGAACAGCCGGCGATATGGTTCAAGGGCGCGACAGCGTTTGTGCTTTCTTCGCGCCATGAGGCGCTGCCGAATGCAGTGCTGGAGGCGGCGTCGGCAGGGCTGCCGATTGTGGCGACCGCGGTTTCAGAAGGCTTGCTGGACCTGATGCGCGGGGACCCGGGCGTGTGGATCGCAAAGGAGGCGTCGGCCGAAGCGATTGCCGAGGCACTCGGAGAGGCCCTAGAGCGAGTGACGCCGGACACGCGGTTCGCGCATAGCTGGGTGGAGGCGTTCAGCAAAGATCGGGCTATCGCAGCTTACGAAGCGTGCATCGACGAATCATTGGCGGAGCCGGTGCGGTAAAGCGGTGCAGTGAAACATCATCACATTGCGTTTCTAATCCCGGGGATTGACAAAATTGGCGGCGCAGAGCGCCAGGTAATCAATCTTGCCCAGGGACTTGCACGTCGCGGATGGCGCGCCACGATGGTGGTCCTGACGGGGAACGGTGGAAGCGCCGCTCGGGAACTGCTGCGCGGCGGCGTGGACTTTGTCTCGCTGCACATGCGCAAGGGGATCGCCGACCCGCGGGGGTGGGTTGCCTTGCGCCAATGGATCCAGCAGGAAATGCCCGACGTGGTGCATGCACACCTGCCGCATGCGACTTGGGTGGCGCGCGGCGTGCGTCTGATGGCGCCACTGCGTGTGGTTGTCGATACCGTCCACACCTCCGTGATCGGAAGGCCGACGCGGCGCCTTGGTTACGAAGTTACCGGCTGGCTTTCCGATCGCATGACGGCGGTGAGTGAAGCCGCAGCCGATGCCTGCGTTCAGGCCAGGATGATCAGACCCGAACGCTTGACCGTGCTGCCCAACGGGGTAGATGTCGAGGAATGGCGGCCGGATGCGGCGGCGCGTGCGCGCATGCGGCGCGAACTCGGCGTAAGGGACGAAGAATTCCTATGGTTTACGGCCGGTCGGCTGGAACCCGTGAAGGACTATCCCACCATGATTCTTGCGTTCATGGGGCTCGCAGATTCCGCGCAATTGGTGATCGCCGGCGCGGGCTCCGAAGCGGGCCCGCTGCGCAAGCTGGTAGACGCTCTTGATCTGCAGAACAGGGTGCATTTCCTGGGTTTTCAGTCGGATGTGCGTCCGTGGATGCAGGCGGCAGATGGTTTCGTGCTCTCTTCGTTGTGGGAAGGCTTGCCGGTTTGTCTACTGGAAGCCGGCGCCTGTGAGGTTCCGTGCGTTGCTACCCGCGTACCCGGAACACGCGAAGTAGTGATAGACGAAGCCACCGGATTCCTGAGCCGGCCCGATCACCCGGCTAGCATGCGCAAGGCCATGATGCGGCTGATGAGAACGCCGATGGACCGGCGTCGTGCCATGGGCCAGCTTGCGCGCAAGAGGGTGATCGAGCTGTTCAATATGGAAGACGTGCTGGAGCAGTGGGACGGGCTCTACCGCAATTTGTTGAAGACGAATTCGCATCCGCGGCGCCTCGCCGGAAGGAAGTCGCCAGTTACGATTCTCCCTGTCTTTGGAGGCAGTTGATGCGGCGGCGTATCGCGACGCGAGCTGCTGAGGCAATCTCGTAGGCCCGTTCGCGGATGCTGCTCGAGACGCCGTCGAACTCCAAAATCACGCGATCGAACGATGTGAAGTGCTGTGCGTGGACCCTGAGGAAGCGGCGCAGGCATTCGATGCTGGCGTCATCTGCAGTATTGGGATGGATGCAGAGGGTCCAGAGGCCAGAGGCGCGCGCAACTGGTGACCAAAGTTGCATCGGAATCCAGGTGACGCCGTGGCGCACGAACGGTACGCGTGCGAAGCCGTCAGAGATGTAGCGGATGCCTTGTTCGCGCAGGGCGAGAAGCGTGTTGCGGTCGAATCCGTGGCGCGGGGCAACGAACAGCTTCGGTGCCAGGCCGTAGCTGCGCAGAATGGCAAGGCCACGGGCGATGCGATGTCGCTGGACGTCGAGAGGTGCGCCTGCGAATTCCGAAGTGCGAAGCAGGGGGATGAGGCTCTTACCTTGCACGTCGCAGATGTGGTTCAGACCATGAAGCGCGATGGCTGCTCCGGCAGATTGCATGGAGGGCATCTGGTTCCAGAACGCGGGATCGGGCGGTGAGGCGTCGAGATCGGGGTCGTGATTGTCGGGGACGATGGCGAGGATGGGCTGAATCTTGAATTCATCGATGATTGCGCGGAGGCGGGTCCAGCGGCCGGCGTGGACCGTTGGGCAGAGGTCGTCGATGCGGAGCAGGTACTGTGCGGGTGTGGGGATTCGCGTCATGGGTGTGCGCTCTCAGGTTCCGCGGCGGTAAGCAGACGTCGCGACCAGTACCAGAACAGGAGGCATGTGCTCACGGTCCAGAAAGAGGTGGAGAGCGCGATGCCGGCCACTCCCATGAAGCGCATGAGGACGAGGTTGAGTGCGATGTCGAGGGCGAGGTTGATGGCGCCGCAGTAGAAGATGAGGTCGGTGCGGCGCATGGCGACGACGAAGCGATAGAAGACGCGGCTCACTACAAAGAACGGGATCTGCACGGCGTACATGGCGAGCGTCGATGCGACCGCGGCGGTGTCGTGCGCGGTGAAGGCTCCATGCTGGAGCGTGAGGCGCACGAGCGGATGCGCGCCGAGGATCAAGGCGAGGGCGATGGGGACGGAGACGGCAGCGGAGCGGAAGGACCAGACACGCAGCGCGACGCGGCAGGCGGGCCAGTCGCGGCGCGCGGCGAGTTCTGAGAAGTACGGCGCGACGGCGGTTGCCAGCGAACCGGCAAGCAGGGTGATGGCGACGCTGACGAATCGGCCTGCGAATACAAGCGCGGAGACGCTGCCTGCGGGAAGCATGGCGGCCATGGCTTGATCGACGAGCAGCCCGCCGGACGCGACGATTGAACTCAACAGGACGGGTGCGAACTGGTGCGCTACTTCGCGCGAGGCTTCGTCGTGGCGGGGCCAGCGGAGTTGGAGGGCGTAGCCACTTGTGTGCATTCCGGCGGCGAGTACGCCAGCCTGAAGTGCGGTGCCGACTACGGTGGCGATCACCAGGGCCCAGATGCCGATGCGGTTCCGAAGCGCGAGCGTGGAGAAGACGATGCATGCCGAGACGATGAGCGGCGCGAGCGCGGGCCAGGTGAATCGGCCGAGGGTGTTGAGCACGGCTGTGCAGTTGGAAGCGATTCCGCCGAGGACTACGCACGGCAGGAGTGCGTAGAAGAGATGGATGGAGAGGGTGAGCTTGGATGCGGTGAAGTTTGCGCCGATGAACGGGAAGAAGAGGCGCGCAAATATGCCCATCGCGACGCTCACGGCGATCAGCATGGATGAGGTCGCAAGCATCGAGGTTGAGAGCAGTTGCTGCGCGCGCGCCTGGCCCTGCTGGAGTCGTACGCGTATGAGCGTGGGGATAAGCGCCTGATTCATCGACTCGGCGATGAGGTTGATGAGCAAATTGGGGATGAGGAAGGCGACGAGGAAGGCGTCCATGGCGTCGGAGCGGCCGTAGGCGGAGGCGACGACGACTTCCTTGAACATGGCCGCGAGCTTGACGACGACTCCCGCGGCGGTGACGGAAGCGGCAGCGCGGAGGACTCGCCGGCCGGTGCTCTGGTCCTGGTGCGAGGGCACGAGAGGAATTGCGACGGCCCGGTCTGCGCTCACGGTTACTCCTGGGTCACGAGCCCTGCGACGGTGGTTGCGCGCCCAGGGAGGCTCGTCGGGAAGATGTGCAGGAGTGCTTTGGGCGATTCGGCATGCAGACGCGCTGCTAGGGCAACGATTCCGAGCAGCAGCCACGTGGCGCGGTTCTCGTGGACCGTGGCAACGATGGAACCGACAAGCAAGGTGAGTAACGCTGTGCCGGTTGCGAGCCGCAAAGTGCCGGCGAGCGCTAGCGCGCAGGATGCGGTGGTGATGACGATGGCGGTAGCGATCAGGATTGCGACGATGCCGCCTTCGACGAGCAGGGCGAGGGCGGTGTTATGTGCTGTGTCGATGGGCGCGAGGCCGGCGGCCGCGACAAACGAGCCTGCACCGGAGCCGAGGAGCGGCGCGTGCACGAAGGCTTGCCAGCCGGCGGCCCAGATTTCCCAGCGCTGATTGAGGTCGCGTTGCGTGAGCTCGCCGGGAATGGTGGCGAGACGCTCCAGGGTCTGACGCGGAACGGCGAACCAGATTGCCGCAAGCACAGCGGGCAAGGCGTAGAAGCCTAGTGTGAATGCGCGCCGATGGTTGTGGAGGATGAGCACGGCGCTGCCGGTCAGTGCGATCAGGGCCTCGAGGAATCCGGAACGCGAAGCCGTGAGCAGGACAGCGAGGATTCCGAAGGGGACGTACGTCGCCGCTAGCAGTTTTCCGGGCCATCGCGACTCGCTGCCGAAGAGCAATGCGGCGAGCGGGAAAGCCAGATCTAGAAATCGGGCGACGTCGTTGGGATCCTGGTTTTCTGCGAAAAAGCGAACCTGGTCTGCGCTGGAAGAGAGCAGAAAACTGCCCACGGTGACGGCCGCAAGCACGAATGCGCCGGCGAGATAGGCGCGAAGGAGATCGAGCAGGTTCTCCGGAGAGTCGACAAGTTCCCACACGAGCCAGACGAGGATGAACTCCTGAATGTAGCCGCGCAGGTGGTGCAGGGTTTCGGCGCGATCGATGGTCCAGAAGCATCCGCAGCAGAACCACAGGAACAAGAGCAGGACGAGAATCTGCAACGGGCCGGGTTTGCGCATGGTGCCGGCCTGAAGGATCGCGGTGATCATGGCCAGGAAGACCGCGATGATAGCGAGGCGCGCGATGTTGCCGAGCGGGGGGCCGAAGTCGAGGGAGTATTCCCAAGGAATGGTGAATGCCGCCAAGAGCAGCAGGGCCCGGGCCAGGCGGCGCATGGCTAGAACCTCTGCGAGTAGACCATACCCGCATAGATGCTGACGCCGACCGCGGATTGAATTGCGGACTCCATGGTGCGGTTCCACAGGTTCTTTGCGGTGGAATCGGGGACGAAGAGGATGTCGCGCTCGTTGACGGGGAGGTCGGGATCCTGGCCGCGAAGCATGCGCTTCAGATCGAGCGTGGTGACGGTGCGGCCATCGTCTTTGGCGTGGATGAGAAGAGCTTTGGAGAGCGATGCGTTCTGCGAGGGGCCCCAGGCCAGCGACAACGCCTGGAGCACGGTTGTGCGCTGGGCAGGGTCGAGCGTAAAGCCGCCGGGACGGTTGACGTCGCCCACCACATAGACGAGGCCGGCGCGGCTGACGTGGACCAGGTCGCCGGGAAGCAGTTCAGGATTCTGCCGCTCGCTGCCGGACTGGCTGAAGTCGAGCGTGATCATCTCGGGGCTGTCGGGGTGATCGCGATGCGTGATGTCCACGAGGCCGCCGGCGGTGACGTTGAGGCCGGAAGCGGCGGAGATGAGGTCGAGGAGGCGATGGTGTGCGGCGAAAGGATAGACGCCGGGGCGGCCGACTTCGCCGAGTATGGTTACGTCCTGGCCGACGTAGGCGGTGGTCTGCACCGTGACCTGCGGATGCAGCAGCATGCCTTTGCCTATCAAGGTGTCGGCGATGACACGGGCGGCCTCGGATTCATCGAGACCGGCGAGATGGATTTCGCCGATCATCGGCAGCATCACGGTTCCATCTGCGGCGACGCGGACGCTGGAGTGGAACTCGGGCGTGTGGTATTCCGTGATTTCAAGCTGTTCTCCGGGCACGATGGGACCGGCAAGCGGCGCAAGCGAACCGGCGGCAGGCGATGTAGACGCGGAATCTGTTCCGGTCCAGACCGGCGGAGCTTCTTTCGGATTGGGGTAGTTCTTTGTGTCTTTGGCCGCCGGGATTTTGACGACTCCAGTGGGCAGGCCGGAGGTGCTGGGCGTGGGCGCCTGGGCGGACAGAGTGAGAGCGACCGATGCAAGAAGAAGAGCTGCGAGCAGGTAGCGCATCCGGGAGGACTGAACGATGCGGACGAGATAGACGGCTCCGGTTGCGATCCAGAGCCCGGCAAAGAATGTGATGGCCATATAGAGCGGTAGATCCGGCGCGGAGGGTTTGGCAGGGGGGTGTGCGGGATCGATGACCCAGAGCTCAGGAACGTGCACCCCGGCGGCGAGTCCGGCCTCCTCAACTTTGCCCAGCATACGGACGTAGAGCTCGCGGCTCGCTTCGGCCTCACGGCGCATGCCTTCGTATTGAGCTGCCGCGGCAACGACTTGTTGTCCCTCACCGGTGCGCTGAGCCAGGTTGCTGCGCACGAGCTGCTCGCGGTCCGAGGCAGTTTGGAAGGCGCTGCGGAAGCGGTCGCGAAGCTTCGCGTCTTCAGCCTGCTGCTGGCGATCGAGGTCGTCGAGCTGCTGGCGGATTTCGACGACGCGCGGAAAGTTCGGGCCGTGCTCGGCGGAAAGCTGGGCGCGCTCCTGCTCGAGATCACCACGGCGCTGGCGAATCTGGCGAAGCGCGGAGACAGACAGGCCTCCATTGTCGTTCTGCAGACGCGGGTCAGAGGCCAGGACGAGTTCGGGATCGCCCTGCATAGCGGCCCGATATTCGGCCTCGCGAAGAATGCGCTCGGAAGTGGCCGCGACCAGGTCCCGGCCGAGTTCGTCGACTTCCAGCAGAGCCGTAACGTGCCGGCCGCCTGACTGGCTGTTGCCGGGAGTGTCAGGAGCGATGAGGAGGCCATGCTGGTTCTGGAAATCCGCCAGCCTCTGTTCGTCGCGATCAGCTTTGGCTTTCAGGTCCTGAAGCTGGGTGTTGAGCCAGCCGGTGGCCTGCGTGGTGGCCAGGATGCGGGTCTCGGTCTCTTCGCTCTGATAGGCACGGACCAACGCGTTGAGCACGCCGGCGGAGAGGTTCGGATCGCGCGACTGGAAGCGGAGTTCGAACAGCATGGTGCGGGGGACGGTTCGAACGTGCAGCGCGTTTTGGAACCGCTCGAGAAGCCAGGCGCGCGCGTCGGGAGAAGGTGAATCGGCGTGAAAGGGCGAGAACCGAGGCGGGAGAACGCCGACAAAGCCGGGAGATTCGTAGAGCTTTTTTTCGAGAATGACCCGCCATGCGAGTTCATCGCTGCGCAGGACGTTGGCGAGGGTCTCCAACTGAATTTCGCCCGCAGCGAGCGAATTGGGGTGCGGTGTATCGGCGGTATCAAGGTTGAGCGCGCTTACGGGGCCGATGCGCAGAGCAAGGCGCGTCTTGGCTTCGTATTGTTTGGGGGCGAACAGGCAGTAAAGGAGGCAGAGCAACAGAAGGCTGCCGAGCACGGATGAGAAGAGCCGCCAGTGATCCAGGAGCCTGCGCACGGATAGAGGAAGTGATAAGTGAGACGATGGCCTAATTGTGTGAGCCGGCAGCATCTCGGCTACTCTGAGCTCATCAACGGGGTGTACTGCGGGTGCGTCGGCCAACGCGGAAACCTCGGGGTCTAAAACGGTCCGTCGGCAGGGCACCGCCAGCATGAAAGTCCCAAAATGGTACTGCCGAGTGTTCTTTAGAAGTTTGGGGTCGCGAACGGTGAATTGCTTGTGAGATGCGTCACAGTACCCAAGTCACGGTACTGCAGCGTTGTTTTCGGGCGGCCGCGTGGCCCGGTTCACGGGCCTGCCTGTCACGACGCAACGAGGGGTGATCGTGTATCTTGAGTGGGTTTGGTTATGATCCCCTTGCACGCCACATTGGCCGAACCGCAATCCTTCTCGCTCACAGAGAAGTTGATTTTTCTGATCCTTGCCGCGACATCGCTGGGGCTGTTCTTTAGGCGTTTTGGGCCGATTCTGAAGCGGATTCTGGCGTCGAAGAAAGATCCGGATTTCAAGCTGGCGCCGGTGGGCAGGCGCGTGTGGGATTTCTTCACCGAGGTGATCTGTCAGGCCAAGGTGATCAAGCAGAGGCCGCTGCCGGGGCTGGCGCATGCGTTCGTATTCTGGGGTTTCTGCGCCTTCGCGCTGGTGACGCTGAACCACGCGGCGGTGGGGCTGGGGATTGGGTTTCTGGACCCGGCGGGCGTATTCGGGCGGTTTTACTACTACCTGGCGGCAGCGTTTGCGATTGCCTGCGCGGTTGGGATCGCAGGCCTGTTTGTGCGGCGGTTCTTCGCGCGGCCGCGCTGGCTGGGCGCGAAGGTCTCGTATGAGTCGGGCGTAATTGCTTGGCTGATCTTCGTGCTGATGCTGACGTACCTGGCGGCGTTCTTCACGACAAAAGATAGCGCTGACGCGCGGACGCTGTGGTGGCTGCACACGGTGACGCTGCTGGCTTTTCTGCCGATCATTCCGCATACGAAGCATCTGCACCTGGTGCTGAGCCCGGCAACTATATTTCTGTCGCGGGGAGGGTTCAGCAAGATTCCGCCGCTGGTGGGGGATGAGGATTTCGGGCTCGTTACTGGCAAGGACTTGACGCAGCTTGTGAGCCTGCAGGCGTATAGCTGCGTGGAGTGCGGGCGCTGCAGCGAGCACTGCCCGGCGACGAATACGGGGAAGGAGCTGAACCCGAAGGAAGTGATCCTCGGGCTGAGAGGCTATCTCAACCATGTCGGGCCGGCTTCTGAGGACGCGCTCCTCAACGGTGTTGCTGCCGATGGGACCTACGGCAATCACGTCTCGCAGAAGGCCGTGTTTCAGTGCACGACGTGCGGGGCGTGCGAGTTCCAGTGCCCGGTGGGCATTGAGCACCTTCCTATTATGGTCGGGCTGCGGCGCGGCGCGGTGAATACCGGCACGTGGGAAGACGATTATGGCGCGAAGCTGTTCAACCAGCTTGAGCGCGGCAGCAATGCGCTGGGGATCAGTGCGCTGGAACGTGACAAGTTCGTGCAGAAGTCGGGGTTCCCGATTTTCGATGGGACGCAGGAGTATTGCCTGTGGCTGGGCTGCATGGGCGCGTACGATCCGAAGGGGCGCGAGATTGTAACCGCGTTTGCGCAGGTGATGAATTACCTGGGCACGAGCTTTGGCGTGCTGAAGAAGGAGAAGTGCACGGGCGATCCGGTGCGGCGACTGGGGAATGATCTCGTGTTTCAGACCCTGGCAGAGGAGAACCTGAAGAACCTGGCGCAGAACAAGGTGAAGAAGATCGTGTCGATCTGCCCGCATTGCGTGCGGACGATTCAGGAGGACTGGAAGGCTTACGGCACTCCGCCGGAGATCGAGCATCATACGGAGTTCATGGCTCGTTTTGCAGATCGGTTGCCGAAGCAGAATAGCGGCGGGAAGGTTGTCTATCACGATCCGTGCTACCTGGGTCGGTATCGCGATGTGTATGAGCAGCCGCGGGAGTTGGTGCAGATTTCGGCGACGCTTGTGGAGGCTCCGCGACATAAGGAGCGGAGTTTCTGCTGTGGGGCCGGCGGCGGGCTGGTGTTTCTCGGTGAAGAAACCGGTGATCGCGTGAGCCATACGCGAGCGAAGGAGCTTGTGGCGACGGGGGCGCAGGCGATTGGGACGGCGTGCCCGTTCTGTAATTCGATGTTCAGGGATGCGCTGGGGGAGATGGATGGGACAGCGCCGGAGTTGATGGATGTGGCGCAGTTGGTGGCGCGCGGGCTGCCTGCAAAGGAACAGACTACCGTGAGGGTGGACTAGTATGCTTCGCGGCCCGATGGAAATCATGTGGATCGGCTTTGTAATCGCCGGGGCCGGATTTTTCGCGCTGAACTATGCGAACGTGCGCATACCTCGGCAAAGCGTGAATCGAGGACCGAGGCATCCTCTCGAGACACGTTACTGGTCACTAGTGAAAGAACATGTTGGACGCTGGCCGCTCTACACCGCAGCGATCTGCATCCCTTTGGGAATCATCATCACGTTCGGTGCGATTATCTACAACAATCATCTGAAACTCAGATAGGTGCAATGAATGAAGATTATCGTCGCAATCAAGCAGGTGCCGGAGCGGGATGCGCAGGTGCGCATTGATGCTTCAGGCAAATGGATAGAAGAGTCCGACGTGCAGTATGCGATGAACGAGTCGGATGCGTATGCGCTGGAAGAGGCGCTGCAACTGAAGGAGAAGCACGGCGGCGAGGTGATCGTGCTGAGCGCGGGGCCGGAGCGCGTGGGCACCACGATTCGCGAGGCGCTGGCCAAGGGCGCGGATCGCGCGATCCACGTGGACTGCAACGATCTGGCGACGCGCGATGCGCTGTCTGTGGCGCGGCTGCTGGCCGATGCCATCAAGCCGGAGAGTCCGGACCTGGTGCTGAGCGGGTTGCAGTCCGACGATCTTGGGTATGGGCAGACGGGCGTGATTCTGGCCGAGTTGCTGAGCGTGCCGCATGCCTCGCTCATTCTCACTGTCGAGAAGACCGATGCGGGGCTGAAGGTGAAGCGAGAGCTCGAGGCGGGGTGGTTCCAGGAGATTGAACTGCCGCTGCCCGCGGTGCTGGCCATGCAGAGTGGCGGCAACAAGCTGCGCTACGCGACGCTGATGGGGATTAAAAAGGCAAAGACCAAGGAGATGCGCGTGGTGGGTTGCGACGATCTGGGCGCCGCGCAGCCCGCGCTGGCGACCCTTGATAACGTCACGCTGCCGCAGAAGCAGAAGTCCACGCAGATAATAGAGGGCGATGCGAAGCAGGCGGCGGCAACACTGGTGGAGAAACTGAAGTTCGAGGCGCGCGTACTATGAGCGGAATCTGGGTTGTTCTTGAAGAGCGCGACGGCCGCGTGGGCCGCGCAAGCTGGGAAGCGCTGGCGGCCGGGCAGAAGCTGGCTTCGCTGACGGGAAAAGCATTGAATGCGGCCGTGATCGGCGCTTCGACTGAAGCACTGGCGGGCGAGACTGCGGCGAAGGCGGTCGGAAAGGTCGCGCGCGTGGAGCATGCGCTGTTGGCGGCCTATACGCCGGATGGATACACGATCGCGCTGCATCAGTTTTTTGAGCAGGAGCAGCCGGAGTTCGTGGTGTTTCCGCATACGTACCAGGTGCGCGACTTTGCGCCGGCGCTGGCGGCACGTATGAATGAAGTGCTGATCAGCGACGTGGTGGGGATTGCCGAGGGGCCTGTGTTTACGCGGCAACTGATGCAGGGGCGGCTTGCGGGCGCGTATCGGCATCGGGGTAATGGGCCGTGTTTTGTGTCGGTGCAGGCCGGCGCGTTTCGGGCGGAGGAGGTAGGCGCGGGATCGGCTGAAGTGACGACGTTTGCGCCGACTATCGATGCGACGCAGATTCGGACGAAGCCAGGCGAGCCGTTCCGCGGGTCGGCACAGACGGTCGATCTTGGCTCGGCGCAGAGGATTGTCAGCGTGGGACGCGGCATCAAGGAGTCGGACAATCTGCCCCTGGTGCAGGAACTCGCAACGGCGCTCGATGCGGAGGTTGCGGCTTCGCGGCCGATCTGCGACAACGGGTGGCTGCCGATGGAGCGGCAGGTGGGCAGCTCGGGACAGACGGTGTCGCCGAAGCTGTATCTCGCGGTTGGCATCTCGGGTGCGATTCAGCACCTGGTGGGCATGAAGGGATCGCAGTGCATCGTGGCCATCAACAAAGACCCGGAGGCACCGATCTTTGAAGTGGCCGACTACGGGATTGTGGGGGATCTGTTCGAGGTGGTGCCGGCGCTGACGGAGGCGCTGCAGGCGGCGAAGTAGCGAATTGGCCGGCAGAAGACGTAAGCTTCTGCCGGCCGAGTTGCGTCGCACCATAGCCTGAGATTCCGCACCGCTTATCAACAATTCCGCAGCTGGCGTTGCACTTGGGCCCAATCCGACAGCCGCTAGAATAGGGGGTTGTGGCGGAATTGGAGAAACTTGTGCCGGGCAAGCTGGAAGTGATTGTGGGACCGATGCGGAGCAACAAGACGGCGGAGTTGCTACGCCGCATCGAGATCCGCCGCCAGTATGCCAAGCAGCATGTGTTGCTGCTGAAGCCGTGTGCGGACACCAAGGCTGCTCCCGGCCTGGTGGAGAGCCGGAACGGGAACGGCTGCGGAAAGATGGAAGCGGTCGAGTTCCCTTCCGTGAATCCCTGGGCGGCTCTGCCGATTCTCTCGGAGATGGAACAGCGCATTGGCAAGCGCGTGGAGTGCGTGGCCATCGACGAGGGCCAGTTTGTCGCGGACCTGTTCCTGTTCACCAAACGCCTGCTGGAGTCGGGGCATGACGTGATGGTGTCGGGGCTGGAGCTCGATTTTCGCGGGCTGCCGTTCGGGGAGATGCTGGACCTGTCGTGGCTGGTGCGGCACTACGCGGGGAACATCACTGAGCTGGTCTCGTATTGCGCGTGCGGCAGTCGCGCGATTTATCCGCAGCGGCTGATTGACGGGAAGCCGGCAGAGTATGAGAGCCCGGTGATTATGGCCGGTGATAACTATGAACCGCGCTGCGCTGAGCATTTTGTGTTGCCGGGACGGCCGCACTGATCGCCTGTCGGAATGGCGTCGCCACCCGAGACAATGATGTCAGGCTGCATTTGGTTCGTGCCTTCCATTGAGCGCGCTAAAGACAACCGCAGATCCCTCGACTGCGCTCGGGATGACAACTCAGTGGGGGAACGGGCCTATTTTCAGGACAGGGATCTCGCTTGCTAGGCGACTTCGTTTTCCAGCGTGCCGATGGGGTCGATGGTGATGCGCACGCGGTCGCCGTGGTCCAAGGTGAAGTCGTTCGGCGGAACGATGCCTGTGCCGGTCATCAAGAAGCAACCGTTCGGAAATGAATTGTCGCGGAACAGGTACTCGACCAGCGTGGCAAAGTCGCGCTTGATCTCGGAAATCTTGATGCAGCCGGCGAAGGCGCAACCCTCGCCACGGAAGATCTCGAGAGCGATCTCGGTGGTCCTGGGCAGTGCCTTGGACGCGACGAGGATGCCGGGGCCGAGCGCACAACTGCCGTCGTAGACCTTGGCCTGCGGCAGGTAGAGCGGGTTCTCGCCCTCGATGTCGCGCGAGCTCATGTCATTGCCGATGGTGTAGCCGACGATCTTGCCTTGCGCGCTGATGACCAGGACCAGTTCCGGCTCAGGGACGGACCACTTTGCGTCGTGGCGGATGCGTACCTTGCCGCCCGAACCTACGGTGCGGCTGGCCGTCGACTTGAAGAACAGCTCAGGCCTCGGGGCTGAATAGACGCGATCGTAGAAGTCGCCGCCGCCCGCGCTTTCGGATTCTTCCATGCGCGCGCTGCGGCTGCGGTAATAGGTGACGCCGGCCGCCCAGACTTCCTGCTGCTCGATGGGCGGGAGCAGGTCAGCGCGTGAGAACGCAGCCGTGGGCTTGGCGTCGCCGTTGACCGTCGAGGCAAGATAGCCTTCGAGATCGTCGCGCTGGAACAGCTCGTTCCAACTGGCGCCGTTGAGGGGGTAGTACTTCCCTGCCTTCTCGACAAAAGAACCGGTAGTAGTGCGAAAGAGTCTCATATCCGCGCCCTCCCAGTATGCCTCATCATGCTACATCCAGTCTTCGAGGACGGCGGCTGTGAAATGTGCGAGTTTTGTGGTTTGAATTTACGCCGGATCGCTCCATTTATTGAAGGCGCCGTTGCGGATGGCAGAGGCGAGGGCGTCGATGTCACCGGCGAGGACACGGTCCTGTTCGAGCTTAGGGACAACGGCGCGGACCGCATCGTGGACAGCCTCAAGACGGGGGCTTGATTTGAGGGGGCGGCGGAATTCAACGGCCTGGGCGGCGCACATAAGCTCGATGGCGACGATGCGCTCTACGTGCTCGACGATCTGGCGCAGTTTGAGCGCGCCGGTCATGCCCATGGAGACGTGGTCTTCCTTGCCGCCGTCCGTTGGGATGCTGCCGGTGGAGGAGGGGTGCGCGAGAACCTGGCACTCGTTGATGAGGGCGGCCGCGACGATCTGCGCGATCATGAAGCCGGATGAGAGGCCGGGATCGGGCGAGAGGAAGGCGGGCAGGCCTTCGTTGATATCAGGGTTGAGGAGGCGGTCTATACGGCGCTCGGTGATGCCGGCGAGGTCGGTGATGGCGATGGCTGCGTAGTCGAGCGCGTAGGAGAGCGGCGCGCCGTGGAAGTTGCCGCCGGAGAGGACGTCTCCGGTGCCGTTGCCGTCAGGGAAGATGAGGGGGTTGTCGGTGGCCGAGCCGGCTTCGGTTTCGAGGACGGAGGCAACGTGGGCGAGGGCTCCCCGGACGGCGCCGTGGACCTGCGGCATGCAGCGGAGGCAGTAGGCGTCCTGCACGCGGGAACAGTGCTCGCGATGGGACTCGCGGATTTCTGAGCCCTGCATGAGGGCGGTGAGGTGGGCGGCGGCGGCGATCTGGCCTTGGTGCGGACGTGCATGCTGAATGCGCGGATCGAAGGCTACGGGGGTGCCGAGGAGGGCGTCGAGGGACATGGCTCCGGCGACATCAGCCAGGCGGACCAGGCGCTGGGCACGGGCGACGGCAAGGCCGCCGACGGCGACCATGGCCTGCGTGCCGTTGAGGAGAGCGAGACCTTCCTTGGCGGCTAGCTGGACGGGCTTGAGGCCCGCGCGACGGAGGGCTTCTCCGCCGGGGATGCGCTCGCTTTTGTAGAAGGCTTCGCCCTCGCCGATGACCACCAGTGCAAGATGGGCAAGAGGGGCGAGATCGCCGCTGGCGCCGACGCTTCCCTTCTCCGGGATGACAGGATGAATGCCGGTGTTGAGCAGGGCGACGAGGAGTTCGAGGACTTCGATGCGCGTGCCGCTGAAGCCCTTGGCCAGCACGTTGGCGCGGAGCAGGAGCATGGCGCGCGACTCAGCTTCGCTCATGGGCTGGCCTACTCCGCCGGCGTGGCTGCGGACGAGGTTGGTCTGGAGCTGTGCGAGGTTTTCATTGGAGACGCGCACATCGGCAAGCTTGCCGAAGCCGGTGTTGACGCCGTAGACGGTTTGGCCCGAGGCGAGGACCTGCTCAATGAGGGCGCGGCTGGCGGCGACACGCTCGCGGGCGGAAGGAGCGACTTCAACGCGAATGCGAGAGACGGCCACGGCTTCGATGTCGGCCAGGGTCAACGGCTGGCCATTCAGGGCGAGAACTTCCATATTGCTGATGCTACGGAGTGAGCGAGTTTGGGTACAGACGGATTGGACAGCCAAGGCTCGAAATGCTGGCCGAATCGACTATGCTGAAAGCTTATGGCAATGGATTCCACGGCGCTGATGGATACCTATGGGCGAAAGCTGTTGGATGAGCTGCAGGCGAACGCGCGACTGAGCGTGGCGGAGCTGGGACGGCGGATCGAGCTATCGCCGACGGCAACGGCGGAGCGGCTGCGGCAGATGGAGGAAGTGGGCATTCTGCACGCGTACACGGTGGAGATTGATCGCGAGGCTTTGGGGCTCGAAGTGATGGCGTTTATCCGCATGAGCTGCAACGGGCCGCAGTATCACCGGCTGCTGGATTTTGTGCAGACTCTCGAGGAGGTGCGCGAGTGCCATCACCTCACTGGCGGCGACGACCTGCTGCTGAAAGTGACGACTACAAATATGAGTGATCTGGAGGCGCTGATCGAGGCGCTGCTGCCTTATGGGACGCCGATTACGAGCGTGGTGCTGTCGTCGCCTGTGGAGAGAAGGAAGTATGCGGTGATGGGAAAGCTCGTGACGGTGACAAAGAAGCCGGCGATGAGGCGGCGCTGACGAATGCTCGAAAGAATGCGCGGCTAGTCGATATACTTCGCCTCAACATCGGATCCCATTGGAGGGCTCAATTGAAAGCAGGAAAAGGTCTACTTCCCCTGTGTGCTTTGGTTACATTGTCGGCCTCGTTGGTGAACGGCGCGATGGTAGCGCAGGACAAGCCGGATGGCAGAAAGGACGCGGAGACAAAAGCGGCGGTGGCTACGCCGCAGGGTGATTCCGCTACAGATGGATCGGTCACGGTTGGAGGTCAGGCGATCGCTTATCGCGCCGTGGCTGGCGTGCTCACCGTGGGCTCGACGGATGCACAGGATGCGATGCTGGGCCTCGACGGCAAGTATCTGCCGGACTCAGGGATCGATTTGCCGGGCAAGCCTGAGGACCAGCCTGCTACTGCGCGGATGTTCTATACGGCGTACTTCAAGAAGGGCGCGCAAGCCGCGTCGCGCCCCATCACATTTCTCTATAACGGGGGGCCGGGCTCTGCGACGATGTACCTGCATATGGGTGCGTTCGGGCCGAAGCGCATTGTGACGCCGGACGGACAGCATCAGGCTGCGGCGCCCTATCCGCTGGTGGAGAACCAGTACAGCCTTCTCGACGTGAGCGATCTCGTGTTTATCGACGCGCCGGGAGCGGGTTTCAGCCGCGTGATGGGCAAGGATGCAGGCAAAGCGTTTTTCGGAACGGATGAGGATGCGCACGCCTTCGATCGGTTCATCCGGCGATTCCTGACGAAGTACAGCCGTTGGAATTCGCCCAAGTACATCTTTGGTGAGAGCTATGGCACGACACGTAGCGCAGTGCTAAGCCGGATGCTGCAGGGCGTGGATTTGAATGGCGTGGTGCTGCTGTCGCAGATTCTGAGCTTTGACAACAGCGCGGATGGGCCCGAGGGGAATCCCGGCACGGATCAGCCTTATTTTCTGTCGCTGCCTTCGATGGCGGCGACGGCGTGGTATCACCATCGTGTGCCGAATCAGACTGCGCAGCTCGAGCCATTTCTGCGCGAGGTGGAGCAGTTCAGCCTGGGCGAATATGCGAGCGCGCTGCTGCAGGGTGCCGATCTATCTGCGGACCGCAAGAAGGCTATCGCCGACAAGCTGCAGGGGTATACCGGCGTGCCTGCCGCGTATTGGATGAAGGCCAATCTGCGGGTGAGCGGCGGCGACTATTCAAAGGAGTTGCAGAGCGAGGAAGGGCTGACCACGGGGCGTCTCGATACGCGCTATCAAGGGCCGGACATGGATCGGCTGAGTAAGGAAGCGGAGTACGATCCGTTCACGAATTCGATTACGGCAGCCTATGTAACGGCGATCAATCAATACGCGCGCGAGGAGCTGAAGTACGGCGAGAACATGACCTACAAGCCGAGTGCGCGGCAGCCGGGCTGGCACTGGAACCTGGCGCACGTGCCTCCGGGCGGACAGGGCTGGGAGTCGAGCGTGAATGTGATGACCGATCTGGCGGTGGCGATGAAGCGCAATCCCAAGATAAAGGTGATGCTCATGGGCGGATATTTCGACCTGGGCACACTGTATTTCGGCGCCACGTATGAGATGAAGCATCTGCCGATGCCGCAGAGCCTGCAGTCGAATATCAGCTATCACTGGTTCCAGACGGGGCACATGGTTTATGTGAATGAAAGCGCGCTGAAGGAACTGCATGAGCAGACGGCGGCGTTTATTCGGGAGAATTCGGGAGTGAAGTAAAGGCCTGCAGCCAGTAGCCGGTAGCCTGTAGCTCGGAATCTGAAGGTACAGGCTGCCGACTACAAGCTACTCGCTAAGCGAGTCCGAGGATTTTGCGATTGCGTTCTTTGTCGGTGGACCCGCCGGCGAAGTCGTCGAAGGCTTTTTCGGTGACGCGGATGATGTGGTTCTGGATGAACGGAGCGCCTTCGGCTGCACCCTGCTCAGGATGCTTGAGGCAGCACTCCCACTCGAGGACGGCCCAGCCGGGATAGTCGTACTGTGCGAACTTCGAGAAGATCTGGCTGAAGTCCACTTCGCCGTCGCCGAGAGAGCGGAAGCGGCCCGCGCGCTCGACCCAGGGGAGATAGCCTCCGTAGACGCCGACGCGGCCGGTGGGGTTGAACTCTGCGTCCTTCACGTGGAAGGCGCGAATGCGCTGGTGGTAGATGTCGATGAACTCGAGGTAGTCGAGCTGCTGCAGCACCATGTGGCTGGGGTCGTAGAGGATGTTGGCGCGCGGGTGGTTGTCGACCGCGGCGAGGAAGCGCTCGAAGGTGACGCCGTCGTGGAGGTCTTCGCCGGGGTGCAGTTCGAAGCAGGCGTCGACACCGTTTTCTTCGAAGACGTTG
Organism: Occallatibacter riparius; assembly: GCF_025264625.1. Taxonomy (NCBI): domain Bacteria; kingdom Pseudomonadati; phylum Acidobacteriota; class Terriglobia; order Terriglobales; family Acidobacteriaceae; genus Occallatibacter; species Occallatibacter riparius. The sequence continues at coordinate 4,992,181 of NZ_CP093313.1, read as the reverse complement.
AGGATGGGCAGCCAGCGGCGGCCGAGTTCGGCGAAGGATTCTTCGACAAGGCCCGCGGGGCGTTGTGGCCATGGGTAGAAGAACGGCCAAGCCAGCGCGCCCGAAAACGTTGCGTGCGCGTTGAGTCCGAGATTGCGACTGGCCTTTGCGGCCCAGTGTAACTGCTGCACGGCCCACTGCTGGCGCGCCTGCGGATCGAGGCCGGCGGGGGCGAAGTCCGCGAACATTGCATCGTAAGCCGGATGCACGGCGACGAGCTGGCCCTGGAGATGCGTGGAGAGCTCGGTGATGGCCACGCCGGCATCGCGCGCGGTGCCGAGGATCTCGTCGCAGTAGGCCTGGCTGTCGGCGGCCTGCTGGAGATTGAATAGACGCGCGTCCCACGTGGGGATCTGGATGCCGACGAAGCCGAGGTCAGCGGCCCAGCGAGCCATGTTGGCGAGCGTGTTGAATGGCGGGTTGTCGCCGGCGAACTGCGCTAGAAAAATGCCCGGTCCTTTGATGGTCTTCATTGTGTCTTCTCCCTAAAACTCAACCCAGTTGCCGGTTTTGTTGCTTTCAATGGCGCGATCGATGAAACGCATGCCGCGGACGGCAGCGCGGATGCCGGGCAGCGTGGCGGGCGCTTCGGCCTTGGTCGCGCGCCAGGCTTCGAGCCAGTCGGCGAATTCGCGATAGAGCACTGCAAACGCTTCGAAGTAGCCTTCGGGGTGGCCGCCAGGCAGGCGCGCTACGGCGCGGGCATCGGCGGAGAGATAGCCAGCCGACGCGTGGCGTGTCTCGTCTGGGCCGGTGTTGCGGCGGAGGAGCAGCGTGTTGGGATTCTCCTGCTGCCAGTGGAGGCTGGCCTTCTCGCCATAAACGCGGATGCGGATGCCGTTGCCCTCGCCCGCGGCGATTTGCGAGGCGAGCAGAATGCCCTGCGCGCCGTTGCTGAGCTTGAGGAGCGCGGTGCAATCGTCGTCGACGCGGCGGCCTTCGACTACCGAGCGGAGAGTGCCCTGCAGCGCGGTGACGTCGAGGCCCGTGATGTACTCGAGCAGATGGAAGGCGTGGGTGCCGATGTCGCCGATGCAGCCGCCGGGGCCGCTGATTTTGGGATCGGCGCGCCATGAGGCTTGCTTCTGTCCGGTTTCTTCGAGCTTATCGCTGAGCCAGCCCTGGAGGTATTCGACGACGACCTTGCGGATGGGGCCGATCTCGCCGGCTGCGCAGAGAGCGCGCGCATCGCGGACCAGGGCGTATCCCGCATAGGTGTGGGTGAGGCCGTAGGGCAGTCCAGCCTTCATGACGACCTTCTCGAGTTCGAGGACCTCGTCGTAGGTGGCCGTCGCGGGCTTGTCGCTCATGACCGGGATGCCGGCCTCAAGCGCGGCCTTGGCGATGGGAAGATGCGTGCTGTTGGGCGTGGCGATGACGATGAAGTCGATGCCGTCTTCGCGCTGCTTCTCCTTCGCGATCATCTCGTCGTAGCTGCCGTAGGCGCGGGCGGGATCGATGCGGTAGGAGGCACCGGCGGCTTTCGATTTCTCGGGTGACGACGAAAACGCTCCGGCAACCATTTCAATGCGGCCGTCCAGTTCGGCGGCGACGCGGTGCACCGCACCAATGAATGCGCCGGGGCCGCCGCCTACCATTCCCATGCGAAGCTTTCGTGATTCTGCCATCAGTCCTCTCTCTTTTGGTCAATACGGTTGCAGGCTTTCTCACCAGACATAGGGAACAAGCCTGTGTCGCACGGTTCCGCGGTACTCCGCATAACCCGGCAGTTCCCTGACAAGCAGCTTCTCTTCATCCAGAAGGCGCCAGACAATCGCGATCGTCATGACTATGTTTACGAGCTCACCCAACCACGATCCTAGCGCCAAAGGAATCCCAAACAGCATAATCAATGCCCCGGTATACAGGGGATGGCGAACGAGCGCATACGGCCCGGTGGAGATGACCTTCTGGTTTTCGGCGACTTCGATTGTGGCGGAGGTAAAAGAGTTTGCCCTGAATACTGCGAAGGTAATCCAGAAGCCGATGAGCATCATGATGGCGCCTGCGATGGACGCCCATGAAGAAACGGGTGACCAGCCAAATCGGCGATCGAATGCGGGGAGGACGAAATCGGCGATGAAGACAACCAATGCGATTGCCTGAACGATCTTCTGGCCGATTTCTTTTTCGTCCTTGGGCCCTGCTTTGAGACGGCGTTCGAGTAAGGCTGGATCATTTTTCGCGACATAGACTGTGATGACGCAGGAAGGTATGAAGAAAGCGGCCAGGGCGGTCCAACCCTGCCAGTAATGGAGAGTCCAGGGAGGGCCGAAGACCGCAATAAACAACACGACAAACATCCGCAGAATCCCAAGGACGGCCTTGCGGTGCAGTGGATTCATGACAAGCCGGAGGTTCCGAGTTGCGCTCGTTTCAGTCCTGGCGCGAGGGTGCGAAGCAGGAGCAGCGCCACGAGATAGGCGCAGCCGGAATAGAGAAACAGCGGGACGTAGCTGTGCGTCAGCTGCAGGATGTTTCCGGCGATGGGCTGAAAAATGGCTCCGCCGAGCGCGCCGGCAACCTGGCCGAAGCTTACGACGGTGCCCACGTGCTCTGAGGGAAACATGTCAGACGCGGTGGTAAAGATGTTTGCCGACCAGCCCTGATGTGCAGCAGCGGCCAGCGATAACAGAGCCACTGCGATCCACTCGGAACTGAGGCTTCCGGCGGTAAGCACCGGCAGAACGCAGCAGGCGCAGGTGAGCATTGCCGCAAGCCGCGCGCGCTTGAGCTGCATGCCGACACGCATGTATCCGCGCGGGAGCCAACCACCGTAGACGCTGCCGATGGTGGAGACGACATACACCGTGACGAGCGGCGGACCGATGTGCGTGAGATCGAGCGCGAAACGCGAATGGAAGTACTGCGGCAGCCAGAAAAGGAAGAACCACCAGACGGGGTCGGTGAGGAACTTGCCCACCATGAATGCCCATGCCTGGCGATGCTTGAGCAGGCTCCACCAGGGAACAACCGAGGCAGGTGGAGCGATGACGATGTGTCCGCGCGACTGGTCCATGGTTTCGTGCGGCCGCCGATAGCGGATCGACCACCAGACGATCCAGATGGCGGAGAAGATGCCGGTGATGAGGAATGCAGCGCGCCAGCCGAAGTGGAGTGCCACCCACGGCACAGCGAGCGGCGCTAGAATTGCGCCCACGCCCGCGCCGGAGTTGAAAATTCCGGTGGCGAGCGAGCGTTCTTTAGGCGGGAACCACTCCGCTGTTGCCTTGATGGCTGCGGGGAAGTTGCCGCTTTCGCCGAGGCCGAGGAAGAAGCGCGCGATGCCGAAGCCCATGACGGTGCGCACCAACGCATGCGCCATGGCCGCGAGGCTCCAGAGGCCGGTGACGATGGGATAGCCTTTGCGGCAACCGACGCGGTCTACGAAGCGGCCGGCGAAGATGACGCCCAATGCGTATGCTACCTGGAACGCGGCGAGGATGTATCCGTACTCGCGGTCGGTGACGTTGATGGTAGTTTCGAAGGAAGGCCAACCGGGGAACAGGGGCTGCAGTTGAATCGTCTGGCCGTGTAGGATCGGCTTGAGGATCGAGAGCACCTGGCGATCGACGTAGTTGATCGTCGTGGCCACGAAGAGCATGGCGCAGATGGTCCAGCGACCGCGCAATGGGGGCGGTTCAGCTAGAGACTCGATGGGTTCTTCGCTTGCGTTCATGCGGTCGGGGTTACCAGTCTGTCAGGGTGCCGTCGATTTTGCGATTCACGGGAAGATAGGCGCGCTGGTAAGGATACTTTGCGGCAAGCGCCTCGTCGAGATCGACTCCGAGACCCGGCGCATCACCGGGATACATGTAGCCGTCTTTGAAATAGTACTGGTGCGGAAACACAGCGTCGGTTTCGTCGGTGTGCGGCATGTGCTCCTGAATGCCGAAGTTGTGGATGGCCGTGTCGAAGTGGAGCGCGGCGGCCATGCATACCGGGGAAAGGTCGGTGGCGCCATGGCAGCCGGTCTTGACGTGATAGAGCTCCGCGAAATCCGCCAGCTTCTTCATTGGCGTAAAGCCGCCGGCATGCGTGAGCGTGGCGCGGATGTAGTCGATCCACTGGTTGCGGATGAGATCGTGCGCATCCCAAAGAGAATTGAAGACTTCACCGACTGCGAGCGGTGTTGTGGTGTGCTCGCGTATCGTTCGGAAGCCCTCCTGCAACTCGGCTGGCGTCGGGTCCTCGATCCAGAAGAGATGGAAGGGCTCGAGTTCCTTGCCGAGGCGCGCGGCTTCGATGGGCGTTAGGCGATGGTGGCAGTCGTGGAGCAGGTAGAGGTCTTCGCCGAAAGCTTCGCGCACGCGAGCAAACAGCTTGGGTACTGAGCGTAGATAGGGCTCGGTTTCCCATTCGTACTCGGAGGGAAGGCCGCGCTCAGCAGGCTCGTAGCGGCCGGGGCCCTTCGCGACGCCATAGGTGGACTTGAGGCCTGCAATGCCGCTTTGCACGCGAATGGCGCGATAGCCGAGGTTTTTGTGGTGCGCGACATCTTCCAGGGCTGCGTCGATGTCTTTGCCGAAGGCGTGACAGTAGACGAGCACGCCGTCGCGGCTCTTGCCGCCGAGCAGGTTGTAGACGGGCGTGTTGAGCGCCTTGCCCTTGATATCCCAGAGGGCCATGTCAACTGCGCCGATTGCGGACATGGTCACCGGGCCGCGACGCCAGTAGGGGCCGCGATAGAGGTACTGCCAGATATCCTCGGTCTGGAAGGGGTCGCGGCCGATGAGGCATGGGATCACGTGGTCGGTGAGATAGCTGGCGACCGCGAGTTCGCGCCCGTTCAACGTGCCGTCGCCGAGGCCGTAGATGCCTTCATCCGTCTCAATCTTGAGCGTGATGAAGTTGCGGCCCGGCGAGGTGATGTTGACGTACCCATTGGTGATTTTCAAAAGCAGCTCCTAGCTTCTAGCTACTAGCTTCTGGCCCTTGGAGGCGCCTTATCGATTGACGCCGCTGGCGAGGAAGCCGCCATCGACGGCGATGATTTCGCCGGTGACGTAGGCGGAGGCTTCGGAGGCGAGGAAGATCGCCGCGCCCTGCAGTTCCTCGGCTTTGCCAAAGCGCTCCATAGGCACGCGCATGTGCAGTTCCTCGCCGCGCGGAGTGCCGGTGATCAGCTTGGCGTTCAGCTCAGTGGGGAACATTCCGGGCGCGATGGCGTTGACGTTTACGCCGGTCTTGGCGAGTTCGATGGCCAGCACCTTGGTGAGCGAACCAACGGCCGCCTTGCTTGCTGAGTAGGCGGCGACCTGGAAGAAGCCGAGGAACGTTGTGAGCGATGCGATGTTGATGATGCGGCCGTAGCCCGCGTTCACCATCGTTTTGCCGAAAATTTGGCAGGACCGCAGAGTGCCAGTGAGGTTGGTTTCGATGACGCGCGACCACTCCGCTTCACTCTCGTCGAGGGTGGCGGATTTGTGCGTAACACCGGCGGCGTTCACCAGGATATCGATCTTGCCGAATTCCTTGATGGCGGCGTCGTGCAGCGCCTGGATCGAATCGCGGTTCAGCACGTCGCTTGTAACGCGCAGCGTTCGGCGGCCTAATGCTTCAATCTCGGCTGCGACCTTGTCTACTTGCTCGGTGCGGCGCGAACTGGCGACGACGTCGGCTCCTGCTTCAGCTAGGCCAAGTGCGATGGCGTGGCCAAGGCCTGTCGTGCCGCCAGTGACCACGGCAACGCGGCCCTTCAGATCAAATAGCTTGCTCATTTTGTATGACTCCCGTACACCGGTTCACTTTACAGGATGGGGTGGAGTGCGGTCATGAGTACTTCCTGCCGACGCAAGAAATCTATCATGTAAGTCGATTTACTCATGCTTGGCGGAGCGCACCGCTTTGGGGTATGGCCACTGCGTTAGAGTGGTCTATAGGCATTTCCAAGGGAGCTCGATGGATACGATTGTTGTTCCTGAATCCCGCAGATGGGATTGTTTGAGCCTGGGCGAAGTGATGTTGCGGCTCGATCCCGGTGAAGGGCGAATACACACCACGCGGCGGTTCGATGTGTGGGAGGGCGGCGGCGAGTACAACGTGGCTCGCGGGCTTCGGCGTTGTTTCGGGCTCAAGACTGCGATAGCAACTGCACTGGCCGACAACGCGACGGGCCGGCTGGTGGAGGATCTGATCCTGCAGGGCGGCGTGGACAGTTCCCTTCTCCGCTGGGTGAAATATGACGGTGTTGGCCGCGAAGTGCGGAACGGACTGAACTTCACGGAGCGCGGATTCGGCATGCGCGCGGCGGCTGGATGCAGCGATCGCGGACATACCGCGATGAGCCAGGTGAAGCGCGGCGACTTCGACTGGAAGGCGATCTTCGGCGAGCGGAACGGCGCGCGCTGGTTCCATACAGGCGGGATTTTTGCGGCGTTGTCCGAGTCGACGGCGGACGTGGCACTAGAAGCGATGCAGGTGGCCTGGGATACTGAGACGCCCATATCATTCGACCTGAACTATCGCGAGTCGTTGTGGAAGTCGATTGGCGGTAAAGAGCGCGCGCAGGAAGTGAATCGCGAACTGGTGCGAAAGGTCGACGTGCTGCTCGGCAATGAGGAAGACTTCTCCGCCATGCTGGGCGTCGAGATCAAGGGTGTGACTGAGGACTTCGGCGAACTGCCCATTGCGAGCTACGAGGAGATGCTGCGCGAAGTGGCGGCGGCGTATCCCAATCTCAAGGTGGTGGCGAGCACATTGCGTACCGCGCACACGGCGACGCGCAATGCCTGGGGCGCGATTGCGCTGTACAACGGCGAGATTGCGCACGTTCCGCAACGTGAGATAGAAATTTTCGATCGCGTAGGCGGGGGCGACAGTTTCGCTTCGGGCCTTGTCTACGGTTTCCTTGCAGGCAAGGGCTTTGAATGGGCTGTGAAGTGTGGCGTAGCGCACGGAGCGCTTGCTATGACGACCCCAGGCGATACCAGCATGGCTTCGCTGGCCGAAGTGGAACGGGCGATGAAGGGCGGCGGGGCGCGGATCGCGCGGTGAATTGAGTTGTCAGTTTTCAGTTGTCAGAAGTCGGGTTCGAGCTTCTGATGCCGAGTCATGGTGGTCCAGGTCCAACAAGGAAGATAAAGATGGCGGAAACTACAGCAGAACGAATTGAACGCGTTGGGCTAATTCCGGTCCTCCGGGCGAAGAACGCAAAACAGGCACATGCGGTCGTGGATGCCATGATCGCCGGTGGAATCACCGTGGTTGAAGTCACCATGACGGTTCCCGGCGCGATTGACGTGCTGCGGGATTTGAAGCAGAAGTACGGCGAGGAACTTCTGCTCGGGTCCGGGACGGTAACGACTGCGAAGGAAGCCGAGGCCACCATTGAGGCCGGCGCAGAGTTCGTTGTCAGCCCGAGCCTGCACCCCGAGGTGATTCAGGCGACCAAGGCGGCGCACAAGCTGTCAGTGCCGGGAGCGCTGACCCCGACTGAGGTGATTACGGCGCATCGGGCAGGGGCGGACTACGTGAAGATCTTTCCCTGCTCGGCGATGGGAGGCGCGCCATATTTGAAAGCTCTGCTCGCTCCGTTCCCGTTTCTGAAACTGATCCCTACAGGCGGGGTGACGGTGGATACGGCGGAGAGCTTCCTGAAGGCCGGAGCACGCGCGCTGGGGGTGGGCAGCGATCTCGTGAATCTAACGGCGGTGGATGAGGGCAGGCCGGAGGTGATCACGGAGGCGGCGCGAGCTTATCTCCAGATCTTTCAGAGGCTCAGGGCATAGGCTCTGGCCCGTTCGGCCAGGGCTTCCCGCATGGCAAAACTCATTGAATGAGTGTTGACCGAGGCAAAGGGGTCCTGTGCTATTCTCAGCGTCGAGAGTTCCCTAACCGGAGACAGAACAAGATGGCATATGTGATTGCAGAACCCTGTATCGGCACCAAGGACACCGCCTGCGTAGATGCGTGTCCGGTCGATTGCATCCACCCCAAGAAGGACGAGGACGGTCACGACGGAGCCGATCAGCTGTTCATCGATCCGGTCGAGTGCATCGACTGCGGCGCCTGCGTTCCGGCCTGCCCGGTGTCCGCCATCTTCGCGGCAGACGATCTGCCGGAGAAGTGGGCGCATTTCACCGAGAAGAACGCCGCGCATTTCGGCCGCTAAACCACCACGCTCACTGCGACTACGGCTTTCGTGTGTCATCGACGCGCATCCTGCTCCGGCGGGATGCGCGTTTGTGTTTTGAGATGAGGGATCGGAATGGCCGTTCTCACTTCTGAAGCCGTGGTTCTGCGCACGTGGCCCGTGCATGAAGCTGACCTCATCGTCAGCCTCTTCACGCGCGACTACGGCAAGCTCCGCGGGGTGGCCAAGTCGGCTCTGAAGAGCCGCAAGCGTTTCGGTGGCGCTCTTGAGCCGATGACAATCGCCCGCGCCTGGTTCGCCGAAAAACCCAAGCAGGACCTGGTGCGGCTGGATCAGCTCGAGATCATCACTTCCCCGCTCTCTCGGCCAGTGGACGCCACCCGACTCGGCGTTCTGAGCTTCTATGCCGAAGTGCTTGAAGAGGCACTGCCGGAGCGCGATCCGCAGGAAACGATTTTCCGACTGGCGAATTCAGTGCTGGAGCAGACCACTGCCGAGCGTCCTTGGATGCCACTGACCTACTTCACCCTATGGATGACGCGGCTGATGGGCCTGCTGCCGGATATTTCGCACTGCACCATCTGCGGTGAGGCCCTTGGCTCGGACGAGGTCAACTTCAACTCCCATGCCGATGGGCTTTTCTGCGCGGTGCACCGGCACACCAGCGATACCCTGCTCTCGCCGGATTCCTGGCAGATGGCTTTGCGGATGCTTCGCGCGCCAGTTGCGAGCTTCGCGGCTGAAGACTGGCCGAGGCGCAGGGGGCAGGATCTGCGGCGGTTCATGCAGCACACGCTGGAGCGGCATATGGAGCGGAAACTGCGGTCCGCAGAGGCCCTGGCGCGCCTCAGCGGATAGCAGTTCCGGCGTCACGCCGCACTTGCGGCACTTGGCTGAGCCAGTCGTAGAAGTCCGAATCGAAGTTGAAGTACCGGGTGAATTCCAGTGCACGTTTGCTTGGATCGACAGGGTCCAGCCGGATATAGCGCGTGGTTACGCCATCTGAGTCGGTGGTCTCGTACTCGCGCTTGCCGCGAATCTCAGCGAACGACAGCTTCCTGTTCGAGAAGAACGTCTGCAGCTCGATGGCGTCCGAATAGAGGACCACAAAGCTGTTGAAGTAATGGGCAGTCATGCACGCACCCACCACTGTGAGCACGGCAGGCGCGACAAAGCTGATCGTATTCAGCGGCCGACTGCCTGAGAGCATCGGGGCCCAAAGACTGATCATGCCGGTACCCGAGAACCCCAGGAAGAACAGGGCGAAGATGCGCAGCCACCACTTCGGCCGGTATCGCCTCACTGCGGGAGTGCCGCTGGCTGATTGGGACATTGCATCCTGTCTACCAGAGAAACAGGCCGCGCTGCATGAAAAATTGGATCTCCCGTCGCGGTGGAGCCCGCACGATGCGACTGTTAAAATCTAGCTGAGTCCCATCCGATCTGCGCCAGCAGCGCAGCAAGAGAGAGGATACGTGTCTTCATCAACGCTTTCCACCAACCAGGCAGGCTCCGGCGCCAAGACCGCGCTGACTTTCCAGGACCTGCTCTTCCGGCTGCAAGGCTTTTGGGCCGAGCGCGGATGCGTGCTGCAGCAGCCTTACGACGTTGAAGTCGGCGCGGGCACCATGTCGCCAGAGACGTTCTTGCGCGTGCTGGGGCCCAAGCCGTACAAGGTCGGCTATGCGCAGCCTTCGCGCCGCCCCGCGGACGGCCGCTACGGCGAGAACCCCAACCGCCTGTTCAAGCACACGCAGTTCCAGCTCATCCTAAAGCCGCCGCCGGAGAACGTGCAGGAGCTCTATCTGCAGTCGCTCGAAGCCATCGGCATCGACCTGCGCCAGCACGACCTCAAGTTTGAAGAAGACAACTGGGAGTGGCCCGCGGGCGGGGCCTGGGGCGTCGGCTGGCAGGTGATGCTCGATGGCCTCGAGATCACGCAGTTCACCTATTTCCAGCAGTGCGGTGGCCTTGACCTCGACCCTATGTGCGCCGAGCTGACATATGGGCTGGAGCGTATTGCTAAGTACCTGCAGGATGTGAAGTCGATCTACGACATCGTTTGGTCGCGCGATCCCGAGACCGGCGAAGAGGTCACCTACGGCGACGTCCGCCTGGCCGAAGAGCTTCAGTTCTCGGTGTACAACTTCGAGTATGCCGACGTGCCACGCCTCTGGGATCACTTCAACTCGTTCGAGGCGGAAGCCAAGTCGCTGCTCGCGCAGGCAAACACGCTGCTGAATGACGATAACGCTAGCGCGACAGATAAGCGCCGCTTCCCGCTGCTGGCCACGTATGAGCTTGCGCTGAAATGCTCGAACCTGTTCAACCTGCTCGATGCCCGCGGCGCCATCAGCGTGACCGAGCGCGTCGGCATCATCGGGCGTATCCGCAACCTAGCAGTGGGCGTGGCCAAGGCATACGCGCTGCAACAGGCGGCCTAGAGAAAGCCAGAAGCCGGTAGCTCGCAGCCTGTAGATACCGGCATCCGGCTCCCAACCATACGCTTCGTGTTCTCTCTTTCGCTACGAGCTACAGGCTACGGGCTGAAGGACCAGGAAAGACTTTCACATGGCAGATTTTCTACTCGAAGTAGGTCTCGAAGAAGTACCCGCCCGCATGATTGCCTCGGCTGAGGCAGAGCTCGGCCGCCGCGTTACTGACCTGCTTACGCGCGAGCGTCTGCTCGACGCCGGCGCGACGGTCACCACCTACTCCACTCCGCGCCGACTGGCTGTCGTGGTGGAAGGCGTTCTTGCCGCGCAGGCTGACATTGAAGAGCAGCTCACTGGCCCCTCGTGGGCCGTGGCCTTCAAAGACGGTTCTCCCACCAAGGCAGCCGAAGCCTTTGCGAAAAAGGCCGGCGTGGATGTGAGCGCGCTCTCCAAGGTCACCACGCCCAAGGGTGAATACATTGGCGCATCCGTGAAGCGCGCGGGCCGTTCAGCGGCGGAGATTCTGCAAGGCGATCTGCCCAAGGAAGTGCTCTCTATCTACTGGGCGAAGAACATGTATTGGCGCGCGGGGAAGCCGGAGCGGTTTGTGCGGCCGGTGCGCTGGGTTGTGGCGCTGCTTGATTCGGATGTGGTGCCAGTCGAGATTGCCGGGATTGCTGCTGGGAGTGCCAGCCGCGGACATCGCGTGCTGCACGGTGCAGAGCCGGTGACGATCGGATCGCCAAAGGGCTACGCGGAGAATCTGCGCGCCGCAAAGGTGATTGTTGATGTGGCAGAGCGGCGGCAGGTGATTCGCAAAGCGCTGGATAAGGTGACGCGTACTGTTCCCGGAGCGCGCTGGCGTGAGGACGAGGCTCTGGTCGAGACCGTTACGCACCTCACAGAGTGGCCGTCGGCGATTATTGGCGAATTCGAGCAGGAGTATCTCGCGCTGCCGGAGGAAGTCCTGGTCACGGTGATGCGCGACCACCAGAAGTATTTTGCGGTGGAAGACGCCAACAAGAAACTTGCTCCACACTTCCTCGCCGTTCTCAACACGGAAGTCGACGAAGAAGGTCAGCAGATCATTCGGAATGGAAATGCACGCGAGCTGCGGGCGCGGTTCAAGGATGCACAGTTCTTCTGGGACTTTGACCAGAAGACTCCGCTAGCAAAGCGGGTGGAGAGCCTGAAGAACGTCACCTTCCAGAAGGAACTGGGCAGCTATTGGGACAAGACCGCCGCCAACGAAAGGATCGCGAAAGAGCTTGCGGGCATTCTTGCCCTGAAGCACATCGCGATCGACTCGGCGGCTCTTCATCAGGCCGTCACCCTGGCCAAGGCGGACCTCACCACAGAGCTGGTGAAGGAATTCACCGAGCTGCAGGGGATTGTGGGTGGACTCTACGCCCGAAGCCAGGGACTTAGTGAGGTTGTGTCGTCAGCAATCTACCACCAATATTTGCCGGCGTCGGGTGACGACCCGATTCCGCCCAGCGGCGAAGGGCAGCTGCTCGGTCTGGTCGACCGGGTCCAGACGATCGTGGCGATGTTCGCTATTGGTCTGGAACCAACTGGATCAAGGGATCCATTTGCTCTGCGCAGAGCTGCGAACGGGATCGTCAAGATTCTGGCGGAATCAGAATTGCCACTGAGAGTGGACGAGTTGCTGGCAATCGCGGCTGCCGAGGTCGACCAGAGCGACAAGGCTGAAGCCAAATTGCCCTCGCTCGTAGCTTTCTTCAAGGAGAGGCTGCACTTCTACCTCAAAGACGTACGCGGATTCGCCTACGACGTGATCAATGCGGTTTTGTCCGCCGGTTCCGACGATGTGCGCGATGCGATCGCTCGTGCCGAGGCGCTCACTGCGGTGCGCGGCTCCGAGGACTTCGCAGCCGTTTCCGCCGCCTTCAAGCGCATCAAGAACATCCTCAAGCAGGCCGAGGAGAAGAAGATCCCGTTGGGCTCGGTGAAAGACGCCAAGCTCGCGACCGAGGCGCAGCAGTTGGCGGATGCAGCGGGGTCGCTCGCTCCGCGGGTGGCGAAGTTGCGCCAGGAGCGCGCCTATGAGGCCGCACTAAGCGAAATAGCGACGCTGCGGCCCACGGTGGATTTGTTCTTCGATAAGGTGATGGTGCTCGATCCGGATGAGACGGTGCGCGGCGCAAATCTGGCGCTGATCGATGAAGTGCTGCGGAACTTCTCGGGGATCGCGGACTTCAGCGAGATCGTGACGAGCTAGGCCCTATCTTTTTGCCTAAACGGGTGTTGTAGCGGGGATCAGGAGATCCCCGCTACAGCTTGTAGGCCTTCCGCACCAAGCCCACGGTCAGTTCGCGGGCGACGTCTGCTGCCTCATCCTCTTCGAGCCGATGATCGGCTACCAGCTCGGCCAGGAATGCCGCATCGATTCTGCGGGCCACATCGTGGCGCGCCGGAATGGACAGGAATGCCCGCGTGTCGTCGTTGAAGCCGACGGTGTTGTAGAAGCCAGCGGTCTCGGTCGCCATTTGGCGGAAGCGGCGCATGCCTTCGGCACTATCGTGGAACCACCATGGCGGCCCCAGCCTGAGGCACGGATAGTGCCCGGCAAGGGGCGCCAGTTCCCTGCTGTAGGTGGTCTCGTCGAGCGTGAACAGGATGATGGTGAGGTTGCGCTCGTTGCCGAACCGGTTGAGTAGAGGCCGCAGCGCTTCTACGTAGTTGGTCGGCGCGGGAATATCGGCGCCCATGTCGCGGCCGTATCTCGCGAACAAATGCGCGTTGTGATTGCGCACAGAGCCGGGATGAATCTGCATCACCAGGCCGTCTTCGACGCTCATGCGCGCCATCTCGGTGAGCATCTGCCCGCGGAAGATCTCGAGATCGGCGGCATAGGCCGTGCCCTTGATGACCTGTTCGAACAACTCCGCTGCGCTGGTTTCGCCCAGGTCTTCGGTAAGAGCGGTGGGATGGCCGTGATCGGTGGCCGTTGCCCCCAGCGATTTGAAGAATTCGCGTCGGGTTTGTAGTGCGCGCAGGTACCCGCGCCAGCTGAAGGTGTCTTCGCCGGTGAGCGCGCCGAGCGCGCGAACATTGTCGGCAAAACCAGGAGACTGCGGGTCTACGACTGGATCAGGTCGGAAGGTGGGAACGATGCGCCCCTTCCATCGCGAACTGCGGATCGCCTGGTGATCGGCGAGGTAGTCGAGAGGCGAGTCTGTCGTTGCCAGCACCTCGATGTTGAACTTCTCGAACAGCGCGCGCGGCAGGAATTCCGGCGTGGCCAGCTTGGCGGCTATCACGTCGTAGTAGTGGTCGGCGTTGGCGGCTGAGAGCCGGTCCGTCAGCCCGAATAGCTCCTGAAAGGCATAGTCAAGCCAGAGCCGCGTGGGCGTGCCGCGGAACAGATAATAATGCTTGGCAAAGGTGCGCCACACCTTGCGCGGATTCTCGATGTGGTCCTTGCCGATTTCGAGTTCTTCAAGCGTGACGCCCTGGCTGTACAGCATGCGGAAGACGTAGTGGTCGGGCTGCACGAAGAGCTTTACGGGATCGGGGAACGGCTCATTGCGCGCAAACCACGAGGCCTGCGTGTGTCCGTGGGGGCTCACAATCGGCAGCGCGCGAATCCCCTGATATAAGCGCCGTGCAATGGCCCGTGTTGTCTCGTCTGCCGGGAACAGCCTGTCGTCGTTCAGAAGTGCCACCCTGAGTCCCCTCTCCTGGTTCCTCTTGCCCGCTACCAGTATCGTTCATCGCGCCCGTGTCTGTGCACAAGGCGCGGCTCCGGCGGGTCTGAGCGGCTATGCTGGATGGTTACAACAAATCATCGCTGCGCTCGACGCAGTTGGCTTCAGGAAGTTCTTCATGAACAACTCATCATCGTCTTCTGATGTGCAATCGCCGTTCCGGCTCGACGGCCGCCACGCTCTCGTCACGGGCGGCGCCAGCGGCATAGGTGAAGCCACGGTCCGGGAGCTTGTTCGCGCCGGGGCTTTCGTATGGATTGCCGATATCAATCTGCCCGCAGCGCAGGCTCTCGCTGAATCCACGGGCTCAGCGCAGGCCATCGCGCTCGATGTCACCAGTCAGGAGTCAATCGCTACGACAGTCGCGCAGGTGCAGCGGCTCGACATTCTCGTCAACAATGCAGGCATCGGCCACGTGGGATCGATTGAGGCGACCGAGCCTGAGGATTTCGACCGGCTGCTGAACGTGAATGTGCGCGCCGTTTACCTTGTGACGCGCGCGTTTCTGCCGCTGCTGCTGGCCGCGCAGGACGAGCGGCACTCGGGCAACATCGTAAACATCGCGTCTGTGGCTGGGCAGGTCGGCATCCGGCAGCGTTTCGCCTATTGCACTACCAAAGGCGCGGTGATCGCGATGACAAAGCAGCTTGCGGTGGAGTTCCCCAAGACGCTGCGCGTGAATGCCATCTGCCCGGGGACGGTGGAGACGCCGTTTGTCGAGGGCTATCTGGAGAAGTTCCACAAGCACAACAAGGAAGAGATTCGCGCGGAGCTGCGGGCGAGGCAGCCTATCGGGCGGCTGGGCAGGCCTGAGGAGGTCGCGGCCATGGTGCGCTATCTCGCGTCCGACGAGGCTGCGTTTATCACCGGAGCGGCGCTGGCTATTGACGGCGGGTGGACCGCGGCTTAGATTCCCTACTTTCATTCATTAGCGATTTCATTTGGAGGCTTGATTCGTGAAACTTGTCACCTTTTCGACGAAAGACGGCGTGCTGCGGCCGGGAGCGCTTGAGTCTGAAAGCAATCTGGTTGTTGATCTCAGCGCGACCGGATGCAAGGATGCGCTGGCCGTGATTGCTGCCGGTATCAGCGAAGTGCCAAAAAATCCGGGCGCGTACGCGGGGCATCGGCTCAGCGACGTCAAGCTTCACGCGCCGCTTCCCAATCCACCGCGTGTGTTTGCGATTGGGCTCAACTACAGGGATCACGCCAAGGAATCCGGGATGGAGCTGCCTACCTCGCCGGTGGTGTTCTTCAAGCTGACGACCTCGGTGATCGGGCCTGGTGACGCGATTGTGCTGCCGAAGAACTCGACCATGCCGGATTACGAGGCTGAGTTTGCGTTCGTCATCGGCAAGGGCGGATATCGGATCGCGGCGGACGACTGGCGCAAGCACGTCTACGGCTACACCATCGTGAACGACGTGAGTGCGCGCGATGTGCAGTTTGCTACGACGCAGTGGTCGATGAGCAAGAGCTTTCCCACATTCTGCCCGATGGGCCCGGCAATTGTAACTGCCAATGAGATCGCCGATCCGCATGCTCTGCAGATCGGCCTGACGATCGATGGCGAGACGCTGCAGAACTCGAGCACCCGCGAGCTGGTGTTTGGGATTCCTGCGCTGATTGAGCATCTCTCGTCGATTACGCCGCTGCTGCCGGGAGACGTGATCTCGACGGGTACGCCGCCGGGCGTTGGACTGGGACGGAATCCAAAGCGGTGGCTCAAGCCGGGCGAGACCGTCACCGTCAGCGTGGAAGGACTGGGATCGCTGACCAATCCGGTGGTAGCTGAATAAAGAGTCGCGGGCCGCAATTCGATCGATCCCGGCCCGCACCGTTAGTGCTGCGTTCTTTATCCGAGCGCCAGGCCGGGCTCTGCGGCCAGTTCTTCCTGATCGGGCGCGGAGCCGAGCCAGGCATAAAGCGCGATAGCCGCAAAACAGAGCGCGGGCACCACGTAGGAGACGGCCAGACCCTCCATATCGCCTACGCGCCCCATTACCAGCGGAATCGCCGCCCCGCCGACGATCGACATGACTATGACCGCGCCACCAGTCTTGGTGTGAGTTCCAAGGCCCTTCACTCCCAGCGCGAAGATGGTCGGGAACATCATGGACATGAAGAAGCTGGTTGCGACGAGGCACCCGACGCCGAGCCAGCCGGGCCGGATCACGGCCACTCCGCAGGTAATGGTGTTGATGATGGCGTAGACGGCAAGAAGCCGCGAGGCCTTCACGTGCCGCAATAACCACGTTGAGAAGAATCGGCCGGTGGTGAACGCGACCAGTGCGACGGTCAGCAGATAACCTGCTTTGCGCTCGCCCATTCCGGTGTAGCTCTGCACGTAGGGAATCTGCCAGCTCCATGCGCCCACCTGCGCGCCTACATACAGGAACTGCGCGAGCACCGCGAAGACGAAGTGCTTGCGCTTCCAGAGCGGTTTGGAGGTGTCGTGCTCGAGGGTGTTGCGCGAGTAGTCCATGCCGGTGTGCGGGAACGGCGTGCGTGCGATGAGGATTGCCCACAGCAGCACCAACGAACCGAGCACGAGATAGGGTGTTACGACGCGCAGTGTTTCGGACTTGAGGTAGGCCTGGTAGGTTCCGGCAGCCTGGAGCGCGGCGACCTGGTCCGGCTTCAGCTCAATGCCGGAGAAGATGAAGCGGCTCCCGATGAGCACCGCCGTGATGCTTCCGAGCGGATTGAACGATTGCGAAAAGTTGACGCGCTGCGCCGCACTCGCCGGATCACCGATCTGAATGATGAATGGGCTGGCGCCGGTCTCAAGAAAAGCCAGGCCGCTGGCGATGACGAACAGCGCGGTGAGGAAGAACCAGTACTGGCCTACGTGCGCGGCGGGGTAGAACAGGATGCAGCCTGCACCGTAGAGGCATAGGCCGATCACGATGCCTGTTTTGTATCCCGCGCGGCGCATGATCACGCCTGCCGGATATGCGAGGAAAAAGTATCCGAGATAGAAGGCGAACTGCACCAGGCCGGCTTCAAGGCGGTTGATCTCGAACGACTTCATGAACTGACGGATCAGGATGTCATTGAAGTTGTTGGGAATTGCCCATAGGAAGAACAGCGCAGTCACCAGGACAAACGGCAACATGCGTCCACGGGGAACCAGCGGAGCGTGGAGATTCGTTTGTCCGTTGGTCTGGGAGGTAACGGTCGGGATGCTCTGCAAGAAGATGCCTCCGGGACGGGCCTGTGGTTGTATGCGCGAAAAAAGGCCGAAAAGCCGTCCGCACCGTTCTATCGAATTGCAGCATGAGATGGCAAACCCACGCTCCTGCTCGGGGCAGTGCGGGATAATGCAGATGTGATGGAACTAACTGGACTGTCCTTCCTCGGCAACAAGCGCGGTGCGACCGGCGGCCGCACGTTTCAGGCTGCGAACCCTGCAAGCGGCGAAGCTGTTGGACCGGTGTACCACTCGGCGACTGTCGCTGAACTGGATCAAGCGGTGCGGCTGGCGGCGGAAGCCTTCGAGAGCTACTCGAAGGCTTCGGGCAAAGGGAAGGCGGCCTTTCTGCGGCGTTGCGCTGACGGATTCGACGCGCGGAAGCAGGAACTGGCCGAGCGGGCGAATCTAGAGACGGCTCTGCCGATCACGCCGCGGCTAGTGGGCGAAATCGCCCGGACGGCGGGACAATTGCGGTTGTTTGCGTCGATGGTCGAAGAAGGATCGTGGGTGCAGGCGCGGATTGACCCTGCGCTGCCGGAGCGGCAGCCGCTTCCGCGGGTGGATTTGCGGTCGATGCTGAGGCCGCTGGGCCCGGTGGCGGTGTTCGGAGCGAGCAACTTTCCGCTGGCGTTTTCGGTGGCAGGCGGCGATACGGCGTCGGCTCTGGCGGCGGGATGCCCGGTGGTGGTGAAGGCGCATCCGGCACATCCGGGGACAAGTGAGATTGCGGCCGAGATCATCAGCGAAGCCGTCGCGGCTGAGGGACTGCATCGGGGCGTGTTCACCATGGTCTACGATGCAGGCGTTGAGATTGGATCGGCGCTGGTGCAGCACCCGCTTATCAAGGCTGTCGCATTCACTGGCTCCTTGAAGGCAGGGCGGGCGCTGATGGACCTGGCGGCTGCACGGCCGACGCCGATTCCCTGCTTCACGGAGATGTCGAGCGGCAATCCGGTGTTTGTGCTGCCCAGCGCACTGCGCAAAGGGCCAGCGGAGCTGGCGAAGAACCTGTTTGGATCGGTGACGCTGGGCGCGGGCCAGATGTGCACCAAGCCCGGAATCGTGCTGGTACCCGAGGCTGCGGAGGGACAGCAATTCTTCGAGGAACTCAAATCGCTGGTCGAGAAGGCGCAGCCGTTCACGCTTCTTACGGCGGGAATTGCTAAGGCTTACGGCAGCGCGACCAATGAGCGGGCCGGGCAGATTCCGCTGGCGGCCGCCGCGGCCGTTGCGGAGGCGCCCGGGTTCGCGGCTCATTCGAAGCTGTTCACCGTGCGCCTGGACAAGCTTATCGGGCAGCCGGAGCTCGCCGACGAGATCTTCGGGCCGGACACCCTGCTTGTGCATTGCGACACGACGCAGGACTACGTGCGGGCGGCGCGCTCGCTAGACGGGCACCTGACAGCATCGATCCTGGGGGATGAGGAGGACCTGATCGCGCATCGTGAGCTGGTTGAGGTGCTGGAGCAGAAAGCGGGACGGCTCATCGTCAACGGCTTCCCGACGGGCGTCGAGGTGGCACATGCGATGGTGCATGGCGGGCCTTATCCATCTACCTCTGACCCGCGGTTTACGTCAGTGGGATCGCAGGCGATCTATCGGTTTGCCAAGCCGGTGTGCTTCCAGAACTTTCCGCAGGCTCTGCTTCCGGCCGAGTTGCAGGATGCGAATCCATTGGGGATTCGGCGGCTGCGGGATGGGAATCCGGAGTAGGCGAGGGATTAGGCATTAGGGATCAGGCATTAGGCTTCGCCGCCTAGAATAGAGGCTTGTCCGGTGTCTGAACACAGAGCCGGTGCAGTCGGGCTCGGGCTACGCGCAGTTCCACAACTCCGTCACGAGGTTTTATGCGAAACATTTCTGCTCCCTTCTGGCATGCGCTGAGCGCGGCTGCTGTTGCGTTGCTGTTCACTGTGTCGGCAACGGAAAGCAGCGCGGAACGCCTTCCGCAGAACGTGAAGCCGGAACACTACGTGCTGACGCTGACTCCCGATTTGAAGGCTGCCACGTTCGCGGGCGTGGAGCGGATCGACGTGGAGGTGAAGCAGCCGACGAAGACCATCACGCTCAACTCGGCCGAGATCGAGTTTCAGGCTGTGACGGTGAAGGCCGGCGGCAAGGAGCAGACGGCGACGGTTGCAACGGACAAGGAGAAGGAGCAGACGACCTTCACGGTGCCGCAGGAAATTGCAACGGGCAAGGCATCGGTGTCGATTCATTACACGGGGATTCTGAACAACGAACTGCGGGGCTTCTATCTCTCGAAGACTGCCAAGCGCAATTATGCCGTGACGCAGTTTGAGTCGACGGACGCGCGGCGGGCGTATCCGAGCTTTGATGAGCCGGCGCTGAAGGCGACCTACGATGTGACCCTGGTCGTCGATAAGGGCGATACGGCGATCTCGAACAGCGAGATTGAGAGCGACACGCCGGGGCCGGGCGCGGACAAGCACACGCTGAAGTTCGGCACGACGCCGAAGATGTCGACGTATCTTGTGGCGTTCCTGGTGGGTGATTTCCAGTGCACGGGCGGCGAGCAGGATGGAGTGAAGATCCGGGTGTGCGCAACGCCGGACAAGGTGCAGTTGACGCATTATGGCGTGGATGTTGCGAAGTACGTGCTGCACTACTACAACGACTACTTCGGAATTCCCTATCCGCTGAAGAAGCTCGATTTGATCGGGCTGCCGGATTTCGAAGCGGGTGCGATGGAGAACTTCGGGGCGATCACCTATCGCGAGACGGCGCTGCTGATCGATGAGAAGACGGCATCCGTGGGTGCAAAGAAGGAAGTGGCGCAAGTGATTGCGCACGAGATGGCGCACCAGTGGTTCGGCGACCTGGTGACGATGGCCTGGTGGGACAATCTCTGGTTGAATGAAGGCTTCGCGACGTGGATGGAGATGAAGCCGGTGGAGGCGATGCATCCCGAGTGGAACATCGACCAGGCGGAAGCCGCGGGACTGGACGGAGTGTTGGACCTGGATGCGCAACCGACGACACGGGCAATTCGCGCTAAGGCCGATACGCGGGAAGAGATCGAGCAGATGTTCGACGGCATCTCGTACGGCAAAGCCGGTGCGGTGCTCAACATGGTTGAGAACTACGAGGGCCGCGAGACGTTCCGCAAGGGCGTGCACAACTACCTGGCCGCGCATGAGTACGCGAACGCGACGGCCGAGGACTTCTGGGGAGCGCAGACCGCGGCAAGCCACAAACCGATCGACAAGATCATGGACAGCTTTGTGGCCCAAGCGGGAGCGCCGCTGTTGACGTTTGGTGATCCGACGGGCGGGAAGGTCGAGGTATCGCAGCGGCGGTTCTTTCTGAGTCCGAGCATCAAGCCGGATGCGGCGCAGAAGTGGACGATCCCTGTTTGCTTCAAAGCTGCTAATGGCCAAGACTGCCAGGTGATGACGCCAGAGTCGACCAGTCTAAGCGTTCCGGCGGGTTCGCTGTTCTTCGCCAATGCGGGTGGCCGCGGCTTCTATCGGAGCGCGTATCCGGCGGACAAGTACGCGGCCCTGGTGAAGCAGGTCGAGACGGGTCTGAAGCCGACGGAGCGCATCAATTTGATCGGCGATGAGTGGGCGCAGGTGCGTGCCGACAAGGCCACGGTGGGCGACTACCTGAATCTGGTGAGCGCAGTGAAGAGTGACGGAAATGCCGAGGTGATCGCGAACGCGCTGAGCGGGGTGGGAAGCATCTACTCGCGCGTGGCGGCGACCAAGGAGGAGCAGGAGCGGCTGGGTGCGTGGATTCGGAATACCTTCTCGGACGAATATGCGAAGCTGGGGCCGCCGGCGGAGAGCGATTCACCGAACAAGCGCGAGTTACGGGCAACGTTGATGCGCACGCTGGGCGGTTTTGGCAAGGATCCGAAGGTGATTCAGCAGGCGAAGGAGATTGCCGAGAAGTACATTGCCGATCCGGGGTCGCAGGATGCAACGCTGGCGCAGACGGCTACCGCGATTGCGGCTCAGCATGGAGATGCGGCCCTGTTCGACAAGCTGCAGCACGTTTTTGAGACATCGACCGACCCCGAGATGCAGGAGGCGTCGCTGGCGATGCTGGCGATGTTCCAGGAACCGGCGCTGGAACAGAGGGCGATGGATTATGCGCTGACGGATAAAGTGCGGAAGCAGGATGCAGCGTTCCAGTTTGCTATTGCGCTGCAGAGCGCCGAGACACGCGATCGGGCGTGGCAGTACGTGAAGGAACATTGGGAAGCGGTCCGCGGGCTGCTGACGCCGGAGCTGGGCGCGGCGCTGGTGAGCTCAACGTCCACGTTCTGCTCGGCGGACGCGCGCCAAGATGTCGAGCAGTTTTTCACGGCGCATAAGGTAGCATCGGCCGATCAGACGCTGAAGCACGCAGTGGAGCGGATCAATGGATGCATTGAGTTCCGCGGCCTGCAGCAGGCGAATCTGACCAAGTGGCTCGGGACGCAGGGGATGGCGAACGGGCAATAGCAGCCAACACCTGTGGTACGGCCACTTCGCCGCCATTCGTGCCTCGAGAGGCGAATCGGATTTTAGGCAGGGATCTCCTGTGGTGCGTTTGGGCGTGGGGTGAAGCGGCAAGTGCGAACGGCTGTTTATGGTCCTTCCTGGCGGGTTGGCGACCTTCTCCACCCCACGAACCAAAGACCGGTCCGCGGGGACCCTGGTTCGGACGTGGCAAGTTGGCGAGCTAGCGCTTAGTTCCCTGTCCCGGGGGGTGGGGGTCGTCTCTCTCTCTCAAAAGCAGCAAGTCAGGCACCGGCGGTGCGGCCGACTGCACCTGCGGAGCCACCCGTGCCTAGGGGGGGGTGCCCCAGGTGAAGCCTTTCGGCCGTCGGAGGTCAGACGGGGGCTGAAGCCCACGCTACCTAAAATGAGCAGCTTGCGGCATGACTGAAGTCATGCCCTGATACGAAGCCCGCCTGCGGCTAACGCGGCATCGGTGTCCTCTTTGCGCGGAGGGAGGGGGGTGGGGGGTACCTGCGGCTGCACTGTTGGCAGGGTGGGATTTGTGGTTTCCCAGGTCCCAACTGCGGGGACCTTGGGCACCCGGCTTTGAGAGAGGGGGGAGGAGGGCACCTGCGGTGCGGCCACTGCGGCTTCGCCGCCACTCTTGCCTAGGGGGGAGGGGGTGGGGGTGCTGGCCTCCTTCTTCGCGCGGTCGGCTGTTTCGGCGCGTGCTTCTTTGTCGGCCTGGAGGCGGCCGCGGCGGGAGGTGATGGCGACCTGAGCGGCGTAAAGCAGTTTGGTGGCGTGGGACGGGTCGATGGCGCCGATGGCGAGGCCCTGGGCTACGCAGGCGATGAAGGCGTCGACGTTGTCGGGGGTGGAGAGCCAGGGGAGTGCCTTGCGGTATGCCTTGCCGGCGTAGTCGCGCTCCCAGACGCCCGGATCGACGGGGTCTTTGCAGTTCTTGCGGGTGAGGGCTTCGCGCCAGGCGTTGACGCAGCGTTGGACGGCAGAGTTGATGGTAATTTCGTCGGCTACAGGCATGAGCGTTTCCTTTAAGTGCGAGAGATTTGGCGCAAAAGAAAATGCCCGCCGGATTGGGGTCCGGCGGGCACTGTTTTTGCTCCTATATTTAGGCTAGCAAATTGGAACAGTAATCGGCAATTAGTTTTCCACATTTTGGAGTTAGTGGATTCAAGGGGTTAGGTCGGTTTTCCACAGGAGAGGGGCTTGACAACGATTTGGAGAGGTCGCGGGGACGTTTTCGGGTAGCAGAAATCGTGGTCTGCGACGGGTCTCAGAAAACAACGCAACCGCAGATCCCTCGCTGCACTCGGGATGACGCCTCTGTGGGGGGTCGACCACTTGGAGCACTTTTGTTTGCGGAATGGACTATATTTCCGCACCTTCAAGGGTTGCTGAGGAGATGAGCGCATCTGATTCGGCGAGGCGAATGAGGCGGTGGAGGTAGCCGCGCGAGATGCAGAGGCTGCGGGCCGCCATCGTCTTATTGCCGTTGTTCTCGCGGAGGGCGTTTTCCGCCAGGCGGATCTTGTAGTCACGGAGCTGGCGCTCGAAGGATCCGCCGGCCAGGCAATCCTCTTCGTTGGTGACGGCCTCTTCATGCAGATTGCGGGGCAGGTCCTGGGCGCGAAGGGTGGTGCCGGGAGTAAGGATTATGGCGCGCTGGATAACGTTTTCCAGCTCTCGCACATTACCTGGCCAGTGGTAGTCCTGGAGAAGGGCGAGGGCCTCGGGTTCGATGGCGGTCATCCTTTTCTGGAAGAGCTGGCTGTAGTGGCTGAGGAAGTGCATTGCGATCTGCGGGATGTCTTCGGAGTGTTCCTGCAGGGCGGGGGTCTCAATTTTCATTACATTGATGCGGTAGTAGAGATCCTGCCGGAACCGGCCTTGTGCGACCATCTCGTCCAAGTCGCGATGAGTAGCGAAGAGAAGCCGCGCCCGAAGCGGAATTAGCCGGTTGCTGCCCAGGCGGCTAAACTCGCGCTGCTGAAGGACGCGGAGCAGCTTCACCTGCGTATAGAGACTGAGCTCGCCGATTTCGTCGAGGAAGAGGGTGCCGTCACCGGCCTGCTCGAGAAAGCCTTCGCGGGCGCCGGCCGTTCCGGTGAAAGCCCCTTTTTCATGCCCGAACAGTTCGGCCTCAATGAGGGTTTCAGGGATGGCGCCGCAGGCTACCGCAACGAACGGGCGGCGCGCCCGCGATCCGCGCTCGTGAATCGCGCGCGCGACCAGTTCCTTGCCCGTGCCGCTTTCACCGTTGATGAGCACGGAAGCGTCGATATTTCCCACGCGGTCGATGAGATGGTTGACCCGCTGCATGACTTCGCTGTCGCCGATCATTAGGTTGCGGCTGGCGGCGGCTTCTTCGAGCCGTGCCTGGGCGGAGCTGAACTCCTGCTTGCGGAGGGCAGCCTCATGGGCGCGGCGGAGAAGGATGCGAAGGTCGCGAAGGGAGGGTGGACGGCGGCAATAGCTGTACGCCCCGCTCCTTACCAGCTCGTTCGCGGTAACTCGGACAGCGTCGTCGGCCAGGACCAGCAGCGTGATCTGGGCTGCAATGAGGCGCCGGGCAGACTCGATTCGATCCTTGAGGGGCCCCTCCCGGGAGTTGAGATCGAGGATGACGACGGTACATTCTTCATCTTCGACAAGACTCCGAATCCCCGACTCAGTGGAATCGAGGAAGAACTGGAACTCGTTTCCCAGTCCGGAAGATAACAGAGGTTGCAAGGCAAAATCCTGCGAGTACAAACCGACTCGGATCACGGAAAGCTCCAACTGCAAAATGTAACAGTGGAGGTAAAGTAACACCCTCCAAGAAGCAAGCACAACGAAATTACGCATCGGTAATCATCTCAAAGGTAACTATCGTGCGAATTGAATCTGTGTCCGATTGAGTGCCGCTTAGGCGCCTACCTGTAAACGGGCGTACACACTTGTCCCAAAATGGACTGTAAGATCAAGAAAATTAGGCAGATTCCCGCGTTGGAACTTTGGTACGCGGATTGCATATTTATAGGCACCAGTTAGAAGGAATTAAACCCTCTCGACCGGCTTGGGAGGCTTCGCGACCCCCCCGCAATACCGCATTACGTAACGGAAGTACTCGGGCCCGGTGAAGGATCACCGTCTTCGGACTCGTGAGAAGCGGCAGCACACGACGCAAGGATTTCCGGCGGGTATGGGCCGGAAAAGGACATTTTTAGAAGAAATGCTACAGAGTCTGAAGATCAGCGATTACGAGATGACGAGACAGGAGCCAGCCCCGGCACCGGCGACGAGTTACGCGCCGGTGGCTGTGACTGGGGACGGTCTCTCGGTGGTGCTGATCGGCCCGGACGAGAGCCGGCGCTACTCAGTCGCCAGCGCGCTGACCGGAGCGCCGTGCCGAGTGAGCAACCAGCTATCGTCGTATCCCCATCTGGACCAGCTTCCCCGGATTCTTAAACAGAACTTCGATATTGCAATTCTCGACCTGGATAGCGACCCCGAGTCTGCGCTGGAGCTGGTTGAAAATCTCTGCGCCAACTCGCAGCTAACCGTAATGGTCTACTCCATGCGGCTGGACTCGGAGCTGATGTTGAGCTGCATGCGGGCGGGAGCTCGGGAGTTCCTGACGTTTCCGATCACGCCTGCAGCGATCAACGAGGCGATGGTTCGGGCTTCGGCGCGCCGCACTGCGGTTCGGCCAGGCACGAAGGAGAACGGCCGACTGTGCGTTTTCTGCGGGGCCAAGGGTGGCGCCGGAGTTACGACGATGGCGTCGAACTTCGCGGTTTCGGCTGCCAAGGAGACCGGGGAAAAGGTTCTTCTGATTGACCTCGACCTGCCGCTGGGCGACTCGGCGCTGGTGTTGGGATTGAACGCACAGTACTCCACCGTGGATGCTTTGCAGAACTCCGGGCGGCTGGATTCAAACCTGCTTTCGCGCCTGATTGTGCAGCATGATTCCGGCTTGCACGTTCTGGCAGCGCCAGGGAATTTCGTCAACTTCGACCTGAACCAGGAGGCTGTGAACAAGCTGATCCAGGTGGCACGCCAGGAATACGACACAGTGGTGATCGATTCCGGATCCAGGTTCCAGTTGAAAGGCAGCGCGGTCTTCGGACAGGAAGCCGTTGTGTACCTGGTTTCGCATGTGGGCATCTCGGAGCTGCGCAATTCGAACCGCATTATTTCCGAACTGTTCCCCGCTACCCTGCCGCGCGTGGAGATCATCTTGAATCGCTACTCCTCTTCGGCACTGGGCGTAGATGACGAGCACATCACCCGAGCGTTGACGCGTCCTGCCACGTGGCGGATTCCGGAGGACAGGGCGACGCTGCGCGAGATGCAGAACACGGCAACGCCACTGGTGCAGGGCGATTCCGGTGTCGCGAAAGTCATCAAGCAGATGGCGCGGACCGCATGCGGGCTGAACAGTGAGCCGGAGAAGAAGAAGGCTCTATTCGGATTGTTTTAGGCCAGGGCCGCATTGATGAGCCCTGACGTACTTGAGATTTGAAAGAGATTCAGAAGGAAAGGAGACAGTCATGGACAACGCTACCATCATCCGGGTTATTGCCGGCGTTCTGTTCGTCGTCGTGCTGGGCCTGCTGGTTCAGCGCCGTCGCTCGCGCGTAAAGTAAGTACGCGGGCGATCATCCCCCTGTCCAGTATCTTCTGGTGTGATGCGCCGGGCGAGACGTCTGGTTCGAACTGACGCTCTTCCCGGCGCGCAGCCGAAGGCATTATGAGAACTCTATTTGGGCCCGAGTATCAGAAGAATGATGTCCCTGGTCTGAACAAAAATTGCAAGATTTGTAGTGCTTGTCTGACTTCAGGAAGGCTAAAAGGCATGGATCCACGCAGGTACTGCGTCTACAACGAGACAAATGAGTGCTTCCTCAGCCTTGGAGTCACAGTCGGGAATAACACCAGCGCGCAGTTGAAGGGCGTGTTCGGGAAGGGGCCCTTCAAGTTTTATGAGGGAAGTTGGATCAAGCAGGCTAAGGGGCTCGGCACGGTGGGTCTCCTATCTCCGCGGGACCTTATATATCTAGATACACAGCTGAGAGTCGTTCGTGTCCTCGAGTCCTTTCCGCGGTTCCGCGTAGCGCCGCAGCATCCTGAAGCGAAGAGCATGCTGGCGCTGCCTGTCGGCACCATTGAGTCCACGCAAACACAACTCGGCGATCACCTCGTGATATGCGTGGCCGAAGAGATGCAAGCTCGTCTTCGCAATGCACAATCGTTGCTGGATGAGACCGATCATTGGCCGGCTGTCGGCGCGTCAGATGCGGTTAAGAACTGGCTGTCGCAGACTCCAGAGAAGAAGGATTGGCGCGAATCACAGCGGAAACGCTGGCCGCATCTGTCGGCTGTGGAGACTGAGACAGATGCGACGGAGGCGCACGCGGTTCGCGATATCAGCACGACCGGGCTCTATTTGCTGACCGACGAGCGCTGGCCGCTGGGAACCCGCGTACGGATGAACTTGCAACGTACAGATGCGCTCGACGATGCAACGATGATCCCCACCAGTATGGAATTGCGAGTGAGCCGGTGGGGCTCAGACGGCGTAGGCCTGGAGTTTGTCACAGCTAATGCTGAACACTCGGCGCTGGTTGCAGCCCACGTTCGGTAACCGGGCTCGGCTCTCGCGTACTTCCCTGCCGCAAAGCTTGCCACACGACTTTAGATTCTGCACTGTGCACGTGCTGCACCTTCCGGCGGCATTGTGTTCACTGCGGTGAACACCGTGATGACGTAGCTCAGACGTAAGTCTATGATCTTGTCGGAGTTAGCGTTGTGGCATCAGAGTTGCTGATTGCTTCGTATAACTCGTCTCAGCCAACTTAGTGAACGCAACCTTGTATGGAGGAGCCGCAGTCAGTGGGAGCACCTGAAAAGTTGGGCCATCGGGGCTCGAAACCGTTCAGGCCCGGCGAGATGAGTCGTAGCTGGAGTTGGAAACCAATGCAGGCCAAGTCAAAAAGACCACGGGACAGAATCAATGACGGCCACAACGACACGTTTTCGTTTTGCAGTATCTGAAGTTGAAGTTGCCACGGATCTCCCTCGAAGACGCAGGCGCATTACTCCTGAACTGGGTCGCGCGCTTGAGAAGCTTAACCACGCGATTGAATACCTCACCGATGAGTACATTCATCAGGGGAGTTCGATAACTGAATTGAACGATCATGCTTGCACAGTGGATTTGCTGAAGACTCTCCGGAAGCAGATTTACCTGGATGCCCCGGAGGTTCTTCCATTCGCTCAACGCTGTAAAACCTTCCTGACGCAGTTGTTCGCCTAGGGGCGTCACGATTGCATGAATCCGGACATCAAGATCCGGAAACTGAAGGTCTCCTGAACCCGGGGAGAGCGCAAGATTCACCGGGAACTCTGGTGCGGCTCTCCCTTTATTTTTCTCTTCCCTGCTCTGCCGCGAACTGCAAATCTGGCAATTCGCGGTTCTGTGTTTCGAAGAACCCCGGCGCATGCATGCATGCTGGAAAGCAAGAGCCCGCTCGATCGTGCGGGCTTTTGCTTTGTCCGACTAAGGGCCGCGCCACCGTGCTTCAATTCTGGAGGCCTTTCACAGCCCGGCCGGCTCCTTCCTCACTGAAGAACTGGCCTAGCAAATGGTCTATTTCTCTGCTGTC
Organism: Occallatibacter riparius; assembly: GCF_025264625.1. Classification (NCBI taxonomy): domain Bacteria; kingdom Pseudomonadati; phylum Acidobacteriota; class Terriglobia; order Terriglobales; family Acidobacteriaceae; genus Occallatibacter; species Occallatibacter riparius. The sequence continues at coordinate 4,963,563 of NZ_CP093313.1, read as the reverse complement.
TTCAATCAGCGCGCGCCGAACAAGGTCGCGATAAGCGGCGGTACCTTCCTTCAGGCCTTTCTGCGCAATCTCGGCTTCGATTGTTCGATAGTGCCTATTCCACACCTCACGAATCTTCGATTGGTGTAACTGCATTTTGCCTTCGAGTTCCGGGGGCACTCCGCGCATATTATCTAAGGAATTGAGTTCGGATTCGCTGAAAGCGCCGGGGAAGCGGTCAAGCACCTGCAGCTCGATGGCGTGATGGACCTGACCGCCCTTCGGCAATCCGAGCTTCTGGGCAAAACCGTCGCGAATCTTTTCAAACTTGGTCCGTGCAGCTTCGGAAGCCGCCTTGCTTGCGGGACGACGCAAGGGGGCCTTGGGCGGCTTGGTCTGGGGCCCTTCATATTCCTCGATGCCTTCTTCGACCGCCTTATCGACGGCAGGGTCGACTTTCGCTTTCGGTAGCTCCGTTTTTGGTTTGGGTGCAGAGCTTTCCATCGGCTTAGAAGGCTGCGGCTCAACGCCGCCTCCGAGCCGCCCGAGGGTAGCCGAGGAAATCGCTCCAATCGCCACCAGTCGGCGCATGGCTTCAATCCACTCGAGTGAACCAACCGCGCCGCTCGTCAAAGTTGCACCCCTCACGGTCGCGACGGCTCCGCCGAATCCTCCCCCGCCTCCGCCTTCGCCTGCGCCGGAGGGCCCGGCTCCGCCGGACAATGCAAGTTCTCCTGCGGTCAACGCGAGTCCGACAATATTCGCGATCTGCCCAACCCTGTGCCAAGTACGCGCGTTATCCTCCAGTTCCTCTACGAATGAATCGAAGTCGGTCCCGAACCCGAACGATGGACTGTCAATCTGCTTCACGGCCTTTTCGACGGTCGCGGGATCAAGAGTGCGCATCGGCGCCAGCATCTTTTGGATATCCTCGCGGACCCATCCCACTTTCCTGGCGATTGTGTGCTGCGTCCCCTCAGTTGCAAACGCGACTCCCGTGTGAAGATAGGCCATGTGTACAGCCACCCCTCGAAAAGCAAACAACGCAGCCGTAACATGAGCGCCGGCAGCGCGCAACTGATCGGCACTCTGTGGGCCGCCAGCTTCTCCGGCGCCAGCGAGGTCGGCTCCTTCCATCAGAGTCTGCGCGACCCACTGGAGCTCGTCGACGTCCCAGTTCAGCTCGGGGTAGAACGATGAGAACCCCATGTCGCTTCCTACCGTCTGATACCCCACCTTCATGCTGCCGATCACGCGCAATTCCTCGGTGAGTCCCTTCATATCAGTAGCCAAGGCGAAGATGATTTGGCCGAGCCGATAGCCTGCGGCAACCGGAAGGTCGACGCTTCGGGCAGAGGCATGCTTTTCCACGGCCTGAAGGTTGTTCTCCAGCAACATCTTCGTGTAGGCATCGAGGTTAGGAGCGCGCAGCGCCGCAACTATCTCTGCGGCATCGGCCTGCAACTGTTCTGGAGTCTCCTGTTGCAGATAGAACTCACCCACCGATCCTTCCGTGACCGGCGATCGGCGCAGAGTGTTCGGGCCATATCCATCGAAAGCTGACTGCTGCGCGACGTGGGCTAACTCATGCGCCAGCAAATGCCGGCCTTCTCGAGTGCTCGGTGAATACTCGCCGTGGCCGAATACGATATCGTTGCCGACCGTATAGGCACGCGCTCCAACAACCCGCGCAGAATCGGAAGCGCGGTTGGTGGTGTGAATGCGTACCGGGTCAAGCGAGGTTCCTAAGCGAGGCTCCATGAAGGCGCGGCTCTGCGCGTCCAATGGCTCCCCCGGCGCGTTCAGGACGTCATGAACGATGGGCGGCGCTTCGCTATCCGATTGGGGAGCCGCCTCGGTCTTCCTGTGCAGCTTCTCTTCCTCTTCGCATTCGGCGCATTTCCTTTGCAGGATGTTGTTCCGGTTGGCGCCTGCAGGTTCAGGCATGCGCATGACGCGGTCTGCGACATGGTCGGCTTGGGCTTCGAGCGGATCATGGACTGCGCCGATTGCGAGTTTGCGGTGAAGGTGCGGGGAAGACCGGGAGAGCCGGCGCAACATGGCCTGGTTGCCGATGACGGCGCTCTGAACTGTGGAGGCGGGTCGCCTCGGAGAATGCGTATCCGGCTGGCTGCTCGCGATCGAGTTGTTCTTCCTTGCGTACATCGCGCTGGCATCCTTCCGGAGAGCACTTCTGGGATCAAATGCCGGGTGTTGCGCTGTCAGTGCACGAAATCGAGTGAGCTTACGGAGTGGTCAGAGCCGAACGGACTTTGGAGATGCCCGCGGGGAGGGGGGCACCGTGCGAGAAATTGTGCCACATCTTTTGAACGATGTGCCACCAGGACGCGCTAACTCGATTTCCGAGCGATCGAAAAGCCCGCTGGATGAGCGGGCTTTAGCGAAGAATCTTTGGTAGCGTTAACGACTACCAAAATGAAGACCTATATTGCTGATTCTAAGATGCCTAAAAATTGCTTCTTGGAATAGTTGCCCCCATTGTTGCCCCCACGTCGAAAAGAGACTCGAAACTGCCCTTTTCCTTCCCGATCTCCCGTCGGAATTCGTGTCGTTTGCGACCCAGGACGTGTCGGAAAAAGAGGGTTCCACTTCGAGGCCGCTGATGAGTTGAGGAGGCACGACTGTCTCCCGACCGGAATAGGAGCCGGGTAACGAACGGGCCTCAAAGGTGCCGAGACTACGACCGTGCCGCTGCCAATGAGCGTGAAGGCCCTAATTTCGATAGCGGACAACAAGACGCATCTGTCAGGCTAGCCCGTTACTCGTCAACCGGCTGAGGAAGCGCTCAATAGGCTTGTTTGGTCGTGAATGTCAGGAACAACGAGCTCGAATGCGTTGAGGCTCTCTAAAAGGTCAATTTTCCTCAAGAGGGGACAATTGAAACGCATCGCGCTTTATCCAATAGGGGTCCACTTCCGCAGGGTTCCGATCGGTGCACCGGAGTCCGCGCGTGGTGATGTATTCGTGTTCCAGTGTCCTGATGAGCAGAATCGCGCCATTAATAGGTTTGGAATCGGCGAGACTTGACCTCAGCCCTTTAAGCCCGGAAAGCACGCCTTCGATGTTCATATTCGCCCCTGTGCATCTCGCGATGCCTAAGCTGGCGCAGGAGCACTCCGCATATCTGCACTGAGAGGACGCGGCGCAGCGCCGCCCGGCCAAGCCCTAAACCGGCGGATATTGGATAACGAGCACGTTGTCGCTGCCGATCGTTACAGTTCCCGGCCCAAAAACAGGACAGTGGCTTGGATCGGTAGGATCGGTGCTGCTGTCCGAACATTCAGGATCATCCGGCTTCGTGACTACCCATTCGTACGTATTGCCCGCCGTAAGCCCGGGAACCGTGAAGGGTTGCAGCATGCTTCTCGCGCCGCATTCGAGGTTGTCGTCGTACCCCGCATCGACATTCCAGTATTGCCAGGCTCCATTCGTGGTCACATTCCGCAGGTGGAAGAGGACCGGCAGATGCCCCGTGTCGCTCATCGGCGTGTTGTCGCAGTTGTAAAACTCAATCCCGCTGGGGTGCTGTTCTTGCGGGCCCGGGCCGGGATCGGGCGACGGAGGAGGTTTGCTGGGGTCATCGCCTCGATTGAACGAGTCGCTCCATCGCTTGTCGCTGTGCCCCCACTCGTTCCAGGCCACGACAGACACCCTCCAATCGGTGTCGTAGGAGAGTTCCCCCTGGCTCAACCAGGCCGTGTCGGAAGTCCAACCATCCCAGCCCCGCTCCCAGTTGCCGTCGAGGTACATCTCGAAGTTGGGGTGATAGAGAGTGGCGAAGCGAAACGTTCCCGCACTCGCGTCTTTCCAATCCACTCTTCCCCAGTTGTAAATCTCCGTGATGATGGGCGCCTTCGGCCCCGCCACGTTGCTGAACAACTTCATCAGTTCGGTCAACGTAAACGACGAGGGAACCGGGATGTGATTGAGATGAGCGACCTCCGTGGCGATCGCGCGGAGGCTCGTCAGTTTCAATCTGCTGGCCATATCCAGAGGTGATTGCTTCATCATGGCATCTCCTCACCCGGCTTTGCGATTGAGAGGCACGGCGTGCGCCCACCACCATCAAAGCCAAGGTGGATAGACAGTCACTGGAGAGACACGAGAATGGGAATCAGCGCCCCGCCTTCTTTCACGGGCCGCAGCGCCTTGCCGATCACGGCTCCAAAACTCCGAGCCGGATCCAACGCCTTCATCGCGCAACCGGGCGTCTCTGAGGTCGTCAACAAATCGCCCACCTCAATCGGGGAGGACCCCGCATCCACCTTGCAGTACACCTTTCCGAACAACGCCACCGGCTGCCTGTTTCGCTCGGAGGCAATGCGGTCGAGCACGATGCCGGGGCGATAGTCGCCGGCGCCCGCAATCACGCCGGCAACCCGTTTGTCATAGGCCCGATCGCTGGCCCGCAGAGTTCCTTCGTCTCCAATGACCATCACGGTACCCGGTTCGACAGGGTGGGTTTCGTCAATTCCGAACTCTTCGGCGCAATCGCCTCCGCTCGACATCACCGCTCCGGTCAATATCACGTCTCCGGCTATCGTGATATTTCCCTTCTGGCCGTCCATGTGAATCGTAGGATTAGCGTTATTTGCGACGTCGGTGCTCGACGCAGTGCGTGGGAACAGCAGCACGTCGCCATCCTGTCCGTTGCCTCCCGCGCGCATGGTTGCGGCGTGGGCGCCAAGATGAATAGTGGCTTTACTGGGGTCGGTCGTATCCGTGACCGCAGCCCCACTTCCCGTCGTCTTCGCAAACAGCGCCAGGTCGCCGTCGTGACCATTGCCTCCCGCCATCATGTACGCCGAGGCCGCCCCCAAGCGGATCACCTCATTCCGGGCCGCGTCCTGCACGGACACGACTCCGTTGGTGCCCTGCGGAAGCTGTCCCACGCCGCCGCCCGGCGGAGGGGCGCTTCCGCCTCCCACGCGCACCAGTCCGCTGCCTGGGTCCAGGCGGATGGGAGCGCCCTTGTCCGTACTGTCGCCGAGCAACAGTGATCCGTTCGTGCCGTCGGCAACCACCGTGCCGTTGCCATATTTGTTCTGGACACTGAGGGTGCCGTCCACGCCAATCACGGGAGGTCCTGAGACCTGTCCGGAGGCTTGGTAGTAGCCGCCGCCAATGCGCGCATGGCCGTCGCCGCTGCGAAGGTCAATGATCGCTGTATCGGGAATGGTGGCGTTGGCTTTTTTGGGATAGAGGCTGAGGCGACCGCCCTGACCGTTTCCGCCGGCGAGTATGTCTCCGGCATCTCCGTTCAGAAGCACTGTGACGAGGTTCGAGCTGTCGTCGATCGCAGACACATTTGACACGGGGGACCTCCTCGAATGGTCTTTCTAAACGCTGACCGAAAGGAGCGAATCAAAGTTTGACACAAGCGCTAAGACTCTACCACGCCGATGCCTCCGCGTAAACACGCCAGGTCGCGCCCTTCCTGCTTTGTGACTTAGGAAGGGAGCTCACCCCAGTTTTTTCAACGGATCCCATGGCCAGTCTCGGTAGGCCTTATCACCGAGTTTGTTCTTCCGCTTCTACGACAGGCCTTGACCTAGCTGTGGGTGGATTCCGCAATTCTTAATTTTATAGTTGACAATCCTCTTGAAGTCGGCTCTAACGGTATCGCCGCAGTGAGCCAATCAGAACGGGTTCGTGAGCGTTCCGCGGATGCGCTCACTGTAAGTGCGGCCCGATTGCAACCGTTGTCCCGACTTGAGTTCGACGGCATATTGGCCGTGCGCGATCGACCACAATTGCGCAATGCGCTGAAGGTTTACGATGTGCGATCGATGAATACGCAGGAAGCGGCTGGAATCGAGCACACCCTCGATGGTGTTCATTGGGACGTGGAGGAGGTATGTTGTCACACCGACGTGCAGCCTGACGTAGTTCTGGAAGGCTTCGATCCAATCTACCTCATCAACGGGTACGAAAATCGTGTTTTCACCGGATCGCACGGCGAATCGCTCGAGCTGACGAGGCGGATTCGCGATGGCATGGAGCATCGTCAGCACTTGTTTCGTGGCATCCTCGTGCGGCGCACCTCGCAACCTCCCAAGGGCTCGCTGGAATGCGAGATCAAATCTTTCCTCGGTTACTGGTTTAAGGAGGTAGTCGATAGCCGCAATTTCGAATGCCCGAATTGCATACTGATCGTGCGCGGTCACGAAGATGACCGGCGGCATGCGCTCTGCTCCAATGGCATGGACCACCGCAAAGCCATCGGTCCGAGGCATCTGCACATCGAGAAGCAGGAGATCGAACTTCTTCTCGCGAATGAGAGTGATGGCTTCGCGTCCATTGCGCGCGTCGGATACTGACTCGACTTGGGGATAACGGCCGAGCAACAGTTTGAGCCCTTGGCGCGCAAGAGGTTCGTCATCTACAACGAGCGCGGTCAATCGCATCGGGAGTCCTCTGTCAGTGCAGCCTCGGATGGTACTGTTCGCATTGGGAGTACGATCGCAACCCGGACACCTCGGCCAGAAGCAGGCTCGATGGAGAGATGCGCACTTTCGCCATAGAGACGTGACAGCCGGTTCCTCGTATTCGTCAATCCGATTCCTAAGCGGCCAGGACGAGAGGAAAGTAGCCCCGGTCCATCATCGGACACGATGAGACGCAGAGTCTCATTCGAGCTGGTCGCCAACACCTTGATTGTTACCGGCTCTTCGCTTTGGCCAAGGCCATGGCGAACCGCGTTTTCAACGATTGGCTGAAGGACCATGTGTGGCACTAAGACGTCAGAGAGCGTCGTAGACGGTGCAATCTCCACATGCAGCCGATCCGCGAAGCGGACCTGCTCGATCGAAAGGTACAATCGCAGGAACTCGAGCTCGCGCCAGAGCGGGACTTCCTGGGCCTCCACATCCTCAAGCGTGAGGCGGAGGAGATCCCCGAGTTTCTCAACCATGGCTTCGGCCTGCGCAGTCTTCTGCTGCTGAATCAGCACCATGATGGCGCCGAGCGTATTGAATAGAAAATGCGGTTGCAACTGCATCTTCAGGGAACTCAACTGTGCGGTTGCAAGCTGCTGGGCAAGTTCGGACGCATGCACCTTCAGTTCATATGCCTCCCGCTCGCGTCTCTTGGCGTTCTTTTGCGAACGATACACTGTGTGAAGCGCAATGACCGCCCAATAGCGAATGATGCCACCCTGCAGGCCGAAGCCAAGGAAGATTCGGATTCCCGCCACGAGCGATGGAGGAGGCCCGTGAACGGGAAAGACGCCGAGCAGCAGCAAAAACGGAACTTCAAGCGTGGAGGCAAGGATGGAGAAAATGACGCTGAAGCAAAGGTGCCACCCAGCGTATAGGACCCGGCGCTCGATGGGCCATCGATTGCTGAGCCATAGGAGCGCCGGCGTGAGCCCGGCGCACACATACATTCCCGTCATCCAGCCAACGAACACATACTTCCATGGCACGGCGCCGCCTCGGTAGAGGCGCGGTACCGTGTCCTGCACGATGTAGAAAAGCCCAGTGATCGTCCAGCCGAACCAGACCCACAGGATTGATCGAATCCGTCGAGACATCTGAGGAGACATTACCGGTTCATTCTGCCATGATGTGCCTCTTCTCTCAGCGATCTTTTGACGAAATGGTCTGGAACCATGGAAGATCGCGCTCGCCAGGGTCTGAATCCAGTGCGGCATCCCAGCAAGACAGTTCGTCAAAAACATATGTCCGCCCGTTCTGAAGAGCCCCGGTATGGCCGCAGATGAGATCGGCACGGCATGGGGAATGTGCCAAGTGTCTTTAGAGAGGCATACAGGCAGTTCTCACTTTGGCGTGCTCGCCGTGGTGCGGTTGAGGAGTGCCACGTCGAAAAACAGCTGTAACTGGCAGGCGTGCCTCACGGAGAGCGCGCTATTGTCAGCGTGATGCTTTGATCGGTGATCCTGCGAGATCAGCTTCTGCGCCGCTGTCGTGCTCAAGATTGAGCGACTCGCCGGCCTTGCCGGCGCCATTTCCGGCGACCAGCAAAGCCGAAGCCCCAATCACCCACGTAATGAGGAACGCGGTAAGAGGAAACCGCGCTCCTGCTGGCGCTCCAGCCATCTTAGGCGTTGTGGCGAACCAGGTGTCGGGTCCCCAAACCAGGAAGGCAAACAGACCCAGCATGCCCGTTTCGATCAAGGCTGCCATTCGCGGCCAGATGGAAAACAGAATTGCGAGGCCGCAGGCCATCTGCCCAACCCCTGTCAGATACGCAAGGCCCGTTCGGAAAGGCAGCCACGCTGGCACGAGAGAGGCCGTGATCTGGGTGTAAAAGATATGCGAGAGTCCGACTGGAAGCACGGCCAGCCCGAAGATGATCTGAGAGATGCGAACACCCTTTGCCCCGGTGATGTACGAGAAGAATCTTGCCTTCTGCAAGCCGGACAAGCGCGCGAACAGGACCCATCCTCCGGCAAGCAACATGGCAATTTCCCCGGTTCCTAACCAGCGACCTTCCCTTTGGGGCATTGCAATTAAGTAAGGAATCGGGAGACACATCCAAGCCAGAAGAAGAGCAAAGAGAGCCCGGACAGCGACGGCTAGTGTGGCGCGAAAGAACAACGCGACGCCTGACCCGATCATGAAGAGACCGCTGGCTATCGCGAGCACACCTCGCCCGGGATGAAATGCCGGGACAGGCTGCCAGGTGTAGGCAAAATCCCGATAGATCACCGACAGCGCGCCCATTGCAATGAGCCCAATCGACAAGAGAGTTATCCCGGGTTGGCACTCTTGAACCATTACTCTTGCTTTGTTTGGCATATTGATCAACTCCTCGACCCAACTTCGCTACGGCAGTGCTGGTTCTATCAGTCAGCGCTCAAAAGTTGGCCCACCAGCTCCAACAAAGTTACTTGGGGCAATGGGTGGATCGCCACTTCAACCCGGAAAGATCGTTCGATTCGATAGAGGGCTTGACTACGTCACGCGATCACTGAATCGGAACGAAGCACATTAAGATTCTCGGCGGATCCAAGTTGTCGTCGATCTACGCGGCTTGCGAGGATCTCAGCGAATATCAAACACGCCCCAATCGCAGACAGGTTATAGACGGCGGCACCCCACGTCGCCTGATTGTGCAGACGGGCAAAAATAGGAGGAATTTCTACAAGACCCTCAAACAGCAGGAGCATCAGCGCAAGGAGTCTGGCGGCCAGAATGTCTCTAATCCCGGAGCAAATGGCAATTCCCGACAGCATGAAGGCTATTCCGGTTATTGCCGCCCAAAAATATGCGAACGGGATCCAATGCGGGACGATGGGCGCAAAGACCTGGATGCCGATGAGATGGAGTACGCCGAAGACGATAGGAGGCAAGCCCAACATCCAACGCGCCGCGATTGTCACTCTCGTTTGCAACGATGAATCTGTCGAGGCGGCGGATAGGTAAACGATTGCTGCCGGAGCGATCAACATTACCTGCTGAGCGACCCCGAAAGAGCTACCTGCCAAGACGTTGAACCGCCAGCCCAGTGCGTGAATTCCGGCGTAACACTTAAGCAGCCACATGACCACAAAAATCAAGTAAGCGCTCGCCGAGGCCACGGCGCCACGTTTCGCGCTGCGCCGAAGCAACACTGCGGTACCCGCTGCAACCAGCCAGAGTCCTACGACATAGGCCAGTATGTGTTGACCCAGAGAATTCTTGCCCAGGAATAGGAAGGGCTGATGGGAGGTATCGAGCGCACCCCAGGCAATATCCAGAACGCCCGTCAGGACAGTCCCCAAGCCATAAAACCATACTCCACTTTTCATCGGTCTATCTCTCACGTGTCGCTTAGATAGGGGCCAGAACGCAGAGTGAGTCATCACCTTCCTTAGCCTCATTCCATGTGTCCAGCTCTCCGGCTACACTGCAAGCCTAGAGCACAACAGAAGATGCTGACATATGTTTTTGACCAACTGTCCTTGCGGAGTGCCGAACTGGATTAAAGTCTTTTCGAGGAGTGTGAAGGGACTAGATCAGGTCGGCGTCCAACCAACACGGCCGCATGGGCGGAGGGGGGATCGGATAACTAGAGTGTTTCGATGCGGGGAGGCAGAGCAGCACGATGCCACATCGAGGCGCGTTGCTATCTGACGCGACATGGACGGCTCGAAATCCTCCAAGGACACTATGGAGATGACGCTTCGCGCAATCCTAATCGCGAGTCTCACTTGTCAAAGGCTTCCATCTCGAGGCGCAAAACGCGCACCCGACGAGCAGGAGGTGGAACAGGCTGGACATCATCGATCGTCGCTCAGGTTCACCACAGATTCAAGAGAGCGTCGTCAGGCGAATCCTCGCTTGGGACTTGCAACTCCAGATGATAAGCGATGATAGTTGCGCACCCTGCTGCGAGACCGGTCATGAAGGGCTCGAACACCGGCGAGTGAAGGGCTTTCAACGAAGCCTTTCGGAAACATCCTTAGGGTACGAAGCGTCGACATGCGTGTGCGTCCCCAGACAATCAGTACGAGAAAGCAATCGCTCTCCCAGATCCAATGCCACATCCATACCTCATACGGCATCCGCGTAAAAGGACACCAATAGACAGTTGTGACGTAACATAGAACCTCGTATGAAATGCAAAGTAAGGAACTTCGACCCCATCACATCACTGGAGCGTGGTCCTTAGCCTTGGAGAATCAACTGATCTGCTCCGGCCCGGTTTAGCAGTTCCTTGAGTAAGCTTCAAACTTCTCAGTACATTGAACTGTTCACGATGACGAGGCGAAAGGACCGCTTGGCAACAAATCTTTACATTCCAGCGTCTCCATTTGCTTACCCTGTCATGTAGGGCCCATCGCTTTTCGATGAATGCTCGATGTCCAAATCGGCGCTGATGCTCTGTCAATGCTGGTAATTGTTTCCACACGGAGTAGAAGATGAAAAACAGCTTTTGGAATGACCTGCGAATTGCCGCGCGCAGGTTACGGAAGTCCCCCGGCTTTACGCTGACCGCGACATTTACACTGGGCATCTCGATTGCTGTCAACCTGGTGGTCTTCGGTTTGCTCAACGCGGGCATTCTCCATCCAATCAACCTTCCTCAATCCGACCGTTTATTCGAAGTCGAGCAGCGGATACCTGGTCTCATCACGCAGTCGTACCCTGATTTTCTGGACTTTCGAAATCGCAATTCCGCCTTCACCGACTTGCTCGCGTTTCGGTTCGATAGAGCCGGTGTGTCTAAGGACGGCGACTCCCCCACACGCAGTTGGTACTACGAAGTTAGCTGCAACTATTTCGATCTTCTAGGAGTTCAGCCGGCGCTCGGGCGGTTCTTCCATGCGCGTGACGATCGGGGGCCGAACTCAGCACCCTATATTGTCCTCAGTGACGCCTTCTGGCGCGCACGCTTCGCGGCCGATCCTCACATCCTCGGCAGCGCCGTCGAAATCAACCAGCATCCATATACGGTGATTGGAGTCGCGCCTCCTGCTTTCCACGGAACAGAGCTGTTTCTCTGGCCCGACTTCTGGGCGCCTATAGTTGATGCGCCCGAACTGACTGGTCTCAGCTTCCTCGACCAACGCTATAGCCATACACTGTTTGTGCTCGGGCGCCTCAAATCCGGAGTGTCAGAGCAGCAAGGTACTGCAGACCTCAATTCTGTCGCCGTTCAGCTCTCCGGGATTTACCCGCAGACGGATGATCGCTTGGGGGTGCGTCTCGTAGTTCCCGGCCTGTTGGGTGACGCCCTCGGAAAGCCCGCTCGCAATTTTCTGTTGGGCGTCTTCTTTTTTGCTCTACTCGTACTAGCCGCGGCTTGCGTGAACCTCGCCAGCATCTTCGCCGCTCGCACCTCAGATCGCGCCCGTGAACTTTCAGTTCGCGTTGCCATTGGCTGCAGCCGATGGCATCTTGTCCGTCAGCTACTTGCAGAATCAGTCCTGTTGTCCTTTCTCGGCTGTGTTCTCGGAGCTGCAACGTCAGCTGTGTTAATGCGTTTGATCAGCAACTGGCATCCCATCCCTGAATATCCTATTCATGTTATTGTGGCTCTCGATGGACGGATCATCGCCACGGCATTCGCGCTTGCAGTGCTCGCCAGCGTGCTACCTCCCCTGCTCACAGCACGCGAGATCATGGACGCAGACGCAAGACACGCAATGCGAGGCCCGATCGAGCCTGCGTTTCGCCGGCTGAGCATCCGAGATGTGCTGCTTGGCCTCCAAGTCACAATTTGCGCTCTCCTCGTTACCAGCGCCTTCGTTGGATTACGAGGTCTTCAGCGCTCTCTCCACACACAGTTAGGTTTCGATCCGGACAGTGTCGAACTTGCGCAGGTAAGTTTATGGATGGCGGGTTATCACGACTCCGACGCATTTCCAATCGAGCAGAGATTGGTCGAACAGACAGAGCGGATCCCTGGAGTCACGGCCGCAGGCACTATAAATTCGCTTCCTCTCCAAGGAGGAGGCAGTACGACCTCTGTTTTCCGGCAAGGCACGTCTGACTTCAGGGATTCGAACAGCATTGCCCAGGCTTCGTTCTTCACAGTCTCGCCCGGTTATCTTCCGGCTGCCCGCATGGCGCTGCTCGCCGGTCGCAACTTCACCTCGGCGGACACCCATGACACTCCTCGCGTCGCGTTGATCAATCAAACCTTAGCCAAAATCCTTTTTGACAACGAACTGGCGGTGGGAAGACACTTCGAAACCGCGGGAAAGCAATCCTACGAAATCATTGGCGTGGTCGGAAATGGAAAGTACAACTCGATCACCGAAGATCCTAAACCCGCCATGTACCGGCCACTTGCTCAAGTGAACGACAACACGGCATACCTGGTCGTTCGTTCTACGCGCAACCCTGCTGAATTAAGGAAGGAACTCGCTGGTGTCCTTGCTCAGACAACGCCCAACGTTCCGATTAAGATCGAGAGCTGGGCTGACAATCTTGACCTGGCCCGCTTTCCAGCTCGCGTTGCGACTGCGTTACTGGGTATGATGGGCCTGCTTGCTGGAGTGCTCGCTGCGACCGGCATATTTGGCATGGCTAGCTATGCCGTTGCCCGTAGACTGCGCGAGCTAGGCATACGTGTGGCTCTGGGTGCCGATAGACTTCAGGTGCTGCGCTCGGCGCTGGGGCGTACCGTACTGCTCCTGGTGGGCGGATCGCTGGCCGGATTGGGTCTCGGAGTCGCCACGAGCGCTCTATTGTCCAGGATTGTTTACCAAGCCACCGTTTACGATCCGATGGTCTTGATCGGCACTATTGCATCGATGATTATGATCGGGATTACAGCGGCCGCCGTACCGGCACGGCGAGCCATGCGTGCGCAACCAGCTTTGCTTCTCCGGGACAACTAGCACGCAGTGGGCCGGGCGGGTTCAATGTCGGCGTCTTACCCGCGCGCGTTGAACGAGTTCTGAGATAACGCGACGGAGGGATCCAATGACCTGCTTGATCTATCGCTCTCTATTGGTTTTCTGTACTGCGTTGTGTGCGATATCTCTATCCGCACAGGATTCAAAGAGGCTCGCAGCTCTGCCGACAAACGGATTTGACTTCGCCGGAACTTGGGGTTGCGAGGGGGCTTTCCGCAACAAGAAAATTCATCGATCCATTTATACCGGCTCGGCAGTTCTCGATGGGAAATGGCTGGAGTTGACGGAACGAGATACTGAACCGGTATCCGGCTACGTTGCGAAGTACCTTATCGGCTATGATCCAAACCAAAAGCAGCTGGTGGAGTTCGACGCAAACAGCTTCGGAACCGCCGTCTATTCGAGTGAGATGGGCTGGCAAAACGGGGTCCTCGTCATGACCTCACCAATCTCTTCCGATGCCAAAGCCACCTATGTCATCAACCGGTTTGTATATTCCATTACGGGGAAAGACTCGTTCACAGTCGAATGGCAGATTAGCCGAACATCCACGGCGAACTGGGAGACCGCAGACCACTTGTCGTGTACACGAGCCCCGATGCAGTGAACCTGCGAACCTCGTCATCCAGCGACAACCGAAACAACGTTATGGGAGAAGTTCAAGGGCCGATGTTCCATTCTGCAGATGAATAGCGCAACTGCCTGGGGCGACACTCGGCACGTCATTCCTGATGGCCGCAGGCCGCCGGACTCTCCGATTCGGGCTTTGTGTGCATGCACGTCTGGCGGCCTTCGCAAAAGCGGAATGCGTCAACGGGAACTTGCGTCAGTGACGGAATGGGATAAAGCCGTCTGTCTCGCCAGTTGAGCCGTGTGACGCTGCGAAAGCTCATTGCGGCTCACTTGACATGGGCGTACAACCCTCGTCACGGTGACGAGCACTGGCCGTGCAACGCTGGAATCTGCCCTTACCAATAACTCCTGAGCGACGACACACTCGCATCGCGATTTTCACCCTTGGCTTGGTACACAGACCGGAAACGTGATCTTGACCTGCAAACCTCCGCCATCAATATTGATTGCCGAGATGCCACCACCATAGAGATTGGCAATTCTCTTGCTAATGGACAGTCCGAGCCCCGCACCACCTTGTTTGTGAGAGTCGGGAGACGCAACCCTGAAAAACGGCTCGAAGATCTGTTCCAGCGAATCGTCTGGAACTCCCGTTCCCTCATCTGTTGTGGTGATGGCAACTGCAGCGATTCCAAATTCGTTTGATTCTGCAATGTTCACCTCGACAAGGCCACCGGGGCGTGTATGTCTCAGGGCGTTGCGAACGACATTCTCAATACAGCTATGAACCAGAGTCGTATCGGCAAGCACGAAGCGATCGAACAATCCTGTCTGCACAACTGTTTTGTTTGCTGCGATTCCTTCGAATGACGCGTCCTTAACAATCTGCTGTACCAGCCGGCCCATGTGGACGCTCTCGCGCCGCGAATTTTTCTCGGTAGCGTCGATGCGCGCAAGTGTCAGCAGGTCGGCGATCATGTTTTCGAGCGTCTTGATGTCGGCCTGCATGCGTGCTGCCGCTCCCAGGTCTCCCCGCTGTACAAGCTCCGCAGATACGCTCAGGCGGGATAATGGCGAGCGAAGTTCGTGCGAGATGTCGCGAAGAAGCAGCTTCTGCTGATCGAGTAGTGTTTGTACCTGTTGAGCCATCCGATCAAAGTCTTTTCCCAACAGGGCTAACTCGTCCTTGCGACCTTCAAGGACCGGAGACACGCGGGCCGTCAGGTCGCCATGCGCGATAGCCATTGCTGTCTTTTGGAGACTGCGAATTGGCTTCGTAATACTTCGAGCCAACAGACCACAAAGCGAAGAACAAATCAACAAGGCAATTCCTACTCGAAAGGCGGTCGTATCCGGGTCGATAAAGGTCCCAAACATCCTGACACGCTTCACCTGCGCCACAAAGAAGTATTCGTTGTTTCCTCGCACCTCGCGGACCACACCGAGCCACGGGCGCTTAAAGGCGAACTGAGATTGCTTTGCGATCCTTGCCTCGGCGAGCAGATCCACCGCATCACTTGGTACGGGTGTTCCAGTGAGGTTCGAATCCCCTTTTAGAAGTGTCGCCGTGATCTGCGAATCCTCCTGAATATCGGACAGAAACTCTCCTAGCCTTCTTGGCCCCCCATCTTCGTAGAGGTCGACTGCGGTTTTCGTATAGAGATCAAGCGAATGCATGAGCCATCGATGCGAAAGGGGACGGGCACTTGTAACGCCGGTGATGACAGCGAGACTGACTACAGTCAGTGCCGACGCCAGGCAGAAAGTCAGAAACACGCGCACGAAGAGGCTACGCACGCAGATGTCCCGTATAACAATATCCCAGACTACGGATGCTGCGAATCCGTTCGTTGCCCCCCGCTTGGGATCCCAGTTTCCGGCGCAGGCTACTGATGTGGTTGTCGATGGACCGGTCGAAGAGGCCCACAGGTCTTCCGAGTACATGCTGGATAAGTTCTTCTCGAGTGACACATTCGCCGCTGCGGCGAACAAGAGCGACTAGAATGTCGAATTCGGCCGAGGTTAAGGCAATCTCCTCCTCATCGCGGAGAACACGCCGAGTGGAGATTTCTATCTTGAGATCCCCGGTCAACAATGTGCTGCCCCTTCCTCCAACACGGCGACGCAACACTGCACGAATGCGCGCGACTAGTTCCGCCGCCACAAAAGGCTTCGGAATATAGTCGTCCGCCCCGCTCTCAAGACCCGCGATTCGATCGCCGGCGTCACCACGCGCTGTGAGCATAATGACCGGAATATCAGACTCTTCCCTAATCTTCTGCAGCATCTTGCGGCCATCACCATCCGGCAGCATGACATCCAGAACGATCAGATCGTATCGCTTTGACGAGATTTCAGCCTTGCCTTCAGAGACGCTGTTCGCCGATGACACCGCGATCTGATCCATTGCGAGCAAGCGGGTCAGGGACTCGCACAGTTCGGTATCGTCATCTACTAAGAGGATTGTAGTGTCCATGATGGGGTTCCAATGGGAGCTAAAGTCATTCTGTCTTTGGTCGACTCAAGATGATTGCTGAATCAATGCGAGACGATTGCCAAAAGGATCGATGACGCTCATGAACTCCTCGCGCCATGCTGCGGTTTCGATACCGGGCCTCATATTGTGATTTGGGCGTTCCGAGATTTCTTGATGCAATTCCTCGAGATCGTCGATTCCGATGAATACGTGCACTCGGTGATCCGCCCCGTAGTGTTCCGTTAAATGCAGAACGGCCAGATCTCGGCTCACTTCCATTATCGATGGGCCGCCGTTCTCTGGCCGGTGCTCCCAGTCGAGTTGAAATCGAAGCCACTGAAGGTAAAACGACGTCGCCAGAACAACATCAAAAATGCCCAGGGCCGGATGGCACGCTTCCAGACTCATGAGGGGAACTCCTGATTCGATTCTCCGCAGCGCGGACGTCAAGCTATTTCAAGTATCCCTTGCATCCCTAGCCCTTACACGTCTTCCGACAAAACTTTACACGCGCTCGGCGGTTTCATCACTCTGGGTTGTCCTAGATTTAGGGAAGGAGGTTTTATGCAGTTGAAGATCCTAATCGTCGCAAGTCTCGCCATCGCGAGCTTGCCCTGTTCGCGAATCGCATTTGGTCAGCAGACTTCCCCGTCAAGCAGTGACCAGCCAATCCCCAGCACATCTGTTCCAACAACCACCGGGGGCTGGCCATCCCCTGACGAGGCAGTTGCTCGGCTGAGCAGTAAGCTGAATCTCTCAGACGATCAGAAAAGCAAGATAACCCCCATCATCGCAGACCGGCAGACAAAGATGCGGGAACTGGCTGACTCATCCGGACGGAGGCTGCAAAAGGCGAGGAAGGCAAAGTCGATCATGTCCGACAGCGACAAGAAGATCGAAGCGTTGTTGAGCAGCGATCAAAAGAAGACGTACGAACAGATGAAAGAAGAACGTCGCGAACAGATGCAATCACGAATGCAACAACGTGGCAATGGCAATCCGCAGCTTTAGCTGCGGATTGCTAGTTCAGCCGGGTCAGAGGAACGACAGGTACGCCATCACTCCATTTCCCCATTAGCATTAGGCTTCGATCTCTGAATAACTGGTCTCGAGGTGCATCGGAAAAGGCTGCTCCAAGCAGTCGATCGAGAAGGCGCCACGTCCCCATATAGTCGAATGCGTCAACTACTCCGATGTTCATCGTGTTTCTGCTTACGCCCGGCCTCACCGGGGTTTTAGCAAATGAGCCATCGGTATTCAGTACCGCGGTCGGGGTGAAGTGATTGGCAACCAAGGCAGGCGATCCATGACTATCGCTGTGAAGCATGAATAGAGCCTTGTTCTCTGCGGGAACCGAAGTCGACTCGTGCAGGATGCGCTCACCGTCAAAGGTGGCAACAGAAGTGTCGTCCTCGCCCACGAGAATCAAAAGGAGAATATCGTCAGGGAGGGTACTCAGGTCCGCTAAGGGTACGGATGCCACACCGCCGCGACGGCTGTCGCCCGGTTCAACGGGCATCAAAGCCTTAACCTTCGGGAGGCCTTCTGCAGATGCGCTCGCAGCAATGCCGGCAGCAACCATGCCGCCCGCCGAATGCCCCACGACCGCAACTCGCTCAAGATCTGGAAGAACGCCACCGGGGCCGGATTGAAGAATGTGGAGCCCCGCCTTCACTCCCGCCAGGGCGTTGGGAACGAATCCGCGCGTTGGCACTCGCAAGTTGTCCTGATAGTTGGGCCACAGCACGATGTTTCCTCGGGACACCAGGTGATCGATCCATGCCTGGTATCCCCGCGGCAGAATTGCGGAGAAGCCGTGACAAAAAATCACGACGGGCGCATTCGTCGGGGCCGGGTTCGATGGCAAGAATAGCCATCCTCCTTGCGCGCCACCAGGAATTTCGATGCGCACAGTTGACCGAGAACTCTTCGCGCTTCCACCCGGACCGAGAAGTGGCTGCTCCGGTTGCACTGGAGCCGACTGTAGTGGTTCTAGACTCCTTTGTGCGGAAGCGGTGCTCGCCCCGACCAGGATCATCCACATTGCTATTGACATTGCACACTTGCGACGCATCCGTTACCTCAGGCTGATTGAATTGTTCGTGGATATCGTTGAACGGCATCCTTCCCCTAATCGTGCACTGTCCGTAGCACCTCTTGCGTAAGGTTTTGTCTAGATCGAGCCGCGGTGAACTTTACATTTCCTTGCATTTCGCTGCATGACTTAGAGCGACAATCGGCCGTGTAACAATCGCACGGTGTGATTCCGTGACACTGCTCCAATGAGGTACAACGATGACTCCCCAACGCTCTTTCACCATGCTCGCAATCGCCCTTCTGATGGGCACGACTTTCTCGCACGCCCAGGCACTCCGCCACAGGTCAACTATCGGCCCCCGAGGAGGTACGCGCAACATGACTCAAACCCGCGGGAACGGCCAATTCTCAGGCACGCGCCAGGCGACCGGTCCCAATGGTGGGACCTATACCAACCAGAAAACCGCCGGTAATGGCCAGTACTCTGATACACGCACGGCGATAGGACCAAATGGGGCCACATACTCGTCGGAGCGCTCAGCACAACCAGGCGAGCTGACTAGCACGAAAACAGCGGTTGGGCCGAATGGTGCAACGTACACCGACCAGCGTACCGTCTCGAATGGACAAGTCACCAACTCCAGAACGGTCACACCAGCACCCCAACCCTAAAAGTCGGCAAGAGCCAGGAGCCTGAACGCAACGGCGCATCAGCATTGGCTCGATGGCTTCGGCATATCTCGCAATTCGATTGCCATATGGCCGGAGAAGGACGGGCGCCGTTGTGACTTCAGAGGAACTCAATCAAACTGGAGCGGCTCTCTTTCATAACATTCAGCCCAGTGCTTTCCTGCGGCCTCCTTTCCAATAATTCCTGACATTGTGTGTTCTCGCGTGGAGCTAGATTCGTTGGCGAGAGAGGCCTATCTATGTCCATGATGGAGGACGATTGTCGCAACCCAACTAGATCCACCGTGCGGCTCCCCGCTGCTCGACTCAAGACGCGGCCTTCCCCTGCTTCACGAATAGAAGGATGGATTTTTGGAATGTCTCGACTTAATGAATTGGCACTTGGGAATCAGATCCCTTCAACTCTCGGCCAAGCGGCAGAAGAGTTTGCCGCTGTCGCCTCAACCTGCCGACCCTATGTCTTCCGATTCTTATTGGCATCCCTTCGCGATGCGGATCTTGCGGAAACTCTCACGCAGGAATGTCTTTTGAAGGCGCACTTTCACTGGTCTAGTTTTCGAGGGGCGTCGAACCCGAGAACCTGGTTGATCCGGATCGCTGAAAATCTGCAAAAAGACCACTGGCGCAACCGGCGCTTGCAGTTCTGGCGCCAAATGACGAGATCCTCCGTCGAGTTGGATGACGTGAGCAACTGGCTCCCGACTTGCGAAAGGTCCCCTGAAGACCAAGCCTCCGCACGGGAACATGTCCGCCTGATTTGGAGGATTGCTGACGACCTTCCAGAGCGACAACGAACCGTGTTCCTGCTTCGGTTTGTTGAAGATCTCAAAATAGGCGAGATTGCGGAGATTGCCGGTCTCAATGTGGGCACGGTAAAGGCACATCTGCACCGTGCGCTCTGTCGCATTCGCGCCGAACTCGAGATGATGAGCAGGCGTTAGCCTACGTCAGTTAGCCGGTCAAGAGAACGAAGCGCTCCTGCATTGGTCCGACATTTCTTGACATAACTTCTCATCCACTCGGGTCAGACTGAACGGGTGCATCGATACTCCGTTCCGCCGACAGTAGAGATCCTGTCCGAGAACATCGATTCGCATCGAGTTCACACATTCGAGGTTTCACATGACTTCGCGACTTATGGGAACGACACCTTCATTCTCGAAGCAAAGCCCTTCTTTGAATGACCTGCTGATCCAAAAGGTACGCAGCGCCATCGCAATGGCACTAATCTGCTGCATGATTCCGCTGAGCACCGAGGATCTTCCTGCGCAAGAGGTCGCAACTGTGCGACCCCAATATTCCCAAATTCCTCCAGGTCAACTTGACCAACTCGTAGCTCCTATCGCGCTTTATCCCGATGCCCTAGTCGCCCAGATCCTCGCTGCGGCTACCTTCTCCCCGCAGATCGTTGAAGCGGACCGCTTCGTGCAAAGAAATGCCGCCATGCCGCAACCGGAGCTGGCACGCGCCGTGGACGCTCAGCCTTGGGATCCAAGCGTCAAAGCTCTCACGGCATTTCCTTCAGTGCTTTCGAATCTCGACCACAACCTTCAATGGACCGGCCGTCTAGGTGACGCATACTACAACCAGCCGCAGGATGTCATGATCGCCGTGCAAGAGATGCGCCAGCGGGCCTACGCCGCAGGAACGCTCAGAACATCACCGCAACTAAATGTGATCTATCAGCCGTCTAGTATTGTGATTCGGCCTGTCAACCCAGCTGTCATCTACGTGCCGCTCTACAACCCTTGGGTTGTCTACGGCGATCCGGTCCCGATCTATCCTGCTTATTACTATGTGGCGCCGCCCCGTCCGGCTGGTGTCGTAACCGCCGCTGTTGTTGGATTTGCAGCAGGCGTCGCGGTCGGTGCTTTCCTTTCCTATGGCTGGGGATGCAGTCATTGGGCCCCGAATTGGTATTCACGCACCATTGTTTACAACCACACAACCTACATTTCTCGAAGTGTAACGGTCGTCAATCATGGCTACTATGGCCGTTTCGATCACACCGTGGCTGCCCGTTCCTTTAACCAAAGCATAGCTACGCGCACGGTGGTCGGCCCACATGGAGGCACCTACACCGATCAGCGTGCCGTAGGAGATGGGCACTACAACAACACCCGCACTATGACCGGCCCAAATGGCGCAACGTATACCGATCAGCGCTCGATCGGCAATGGTCAATACAACAATACGCGGACTGTCACTGGGGCAAACGGCAGAACCGCAACCGAATCGACGTCTCACTACCCAGGTGGGAAGTCAACCACCATCACGGGGCCGAACGGAAACACTGGAAGCCGAACAGTGACCGGCCGCGGGACCGGCAAGGCAACCATCACCCGCACCGGTCCGAGGGGAACGAAGACAAGAACCCGTTTAGACCCTCGGTAAATACGATTCGCAATCAAGCGCACTGCCAATGGCGGGAACGAGCGTTTCCTCCGCTTGCGGCTGTGCGCTCAAAAACTACAAGGGCATTCCGCCTAACGATCGCATTCTCCCGGACGCGGTCCTCAAACACTTGGTTCATGAGGAGATAATGTTCAAGACACTCGCAGCATTCACAATTGCTATGTTCTGCGCCCTTGCAGCGTGCATAACCCTCGCGGGCTGTGGAGCAGGAGTCAGCCAGCCGACTCCACCTCCCGGAGGCTCATTCAGCAACAGCAGCCTGAACGGAACATACGTAATTTCCTTTTCCGGTTACGACGATACAAATCGCAACGAGAGCTTCTTCGCCGTGCTGGGAACAGTGACCGCAAATGGAAGCGGCAGTTTCACCGGAGGAACGATCGACGTAGATGATCCTGCCTTAGGTGCGGCTCTCAGCACCGGCTACGTTTTCAATCGCCTGACGACTTCCGGATCGTACAGTATTTCGGCGGACGGTCGGGGCAGCGGCTCGCTTTCGGCAACCATCAATGGGAGCCAGGTTCAGTTCGGTATCGATTTTGTGCTAATGTCCGGCACTCATGGACTCATCAGCCGATTCGATCAGAACGGCAGCGGCAGCGGCTCCATTGATCTGCAAGCGTCCAACATCGACCAGACTTCACTGCAGGGTTCCTATGCCTTCGGACTGAACGGCGTTGACTCCACCATCGACAACCCGTTGTCATCAGTCGGAGCGTTCACACTCGACTCGAATGGAAACGTCACGTCTGGCGTTCAGGATTTCAACGACGACGGAAACTCCAGAGGTCTTCGAGCTCTTACGATGCGAGGCAGAGTAAACGCTGGGTCCCCCGGAATGGCTCAGCTTACAACGAACGCTGCTGGATTCGGCGCTCTGCATTTCGACTTGTTTGCAATTGATGCGACCCACTTGAAGCTAATCGAAACGGATTCGGTCGCATTCCTCGCAGGCGACGCTCTTGTTTCTACCGGTCATACTACATTCCCTTCTGGACCGCTCGTGTTTGATTTAGCGGGCGAAGACACATTGGCAGGATCGTTTGCCGCCGCCGGACAGCTCACCTCCGACGGATCAAGCCAGATCACCGGAGGCCTTGAGGACATCAACGATGATGGCTACGTGTCCCAGACGCCTAGCATCCATGGCGTGTTCACTTCAGACGGCCCACGAACAACTCTTACATTGAACGGCATCTACAACGGTTATTTCGTCAACAATAGCCTTGGGACCGGCAACTATACCTTTGCAGCTTATCCGTACAATGGCGGCATTATGCTTATGGAAACAGATAACGGCGCAAGCAACACGCCAGGGATATCAGGCGGGAACATGTACATACAGACCGCAACCTCCATTCCACAAACTCAAGGGTACGGACTCAATCTTTCGGGTGTGAATGGAAATGGCGGAGTCGACCTGATCTCCGAGTTCTCGACGAACACCGCTAACAATATGGCGGGCCTGTACGATGTGAACAATTTTGGCTGGACCATGACGGGATTCAGTCTTGGGAACGGCAGCTATTCGATTGATTCGAACGGCCGGGGGACCGCCTCGTTCCCAGACTTGCAGACAAGTAGCAACTCAATGATCGGGGCGCTCAATCTGGCCTTCTACGTAGTGGACGATTCAACCGCGATCTTTGTCGAGACTGACGGGAATCAACTTGCGACAGGCGCGTTTGAGAATCAAACTGCCACTGCAACCTCGGCGGCCCTGAAATCACATTTTGCGCTGGTACGACCGAGAGAGTCTCTTCATACCGCTTTACGGCTTAGACGATGAGTCAGTAATTGGCGGTGTTTCATGGGCTAGCGCGCGGGGGAACCGCATCGTCCGCGCGCTGAACCGTGGTGCGAATCAACAACGATCTGCTGGATGGTACGCACGTCTGAGGAAATTGGGCGCGTGTCCTCCTGGCAATCTATCGATATCACAGTGGCCTCTGGAGGCAACTACTTCGCGACAGGCTCCTTCCGGCGCGAACAAACTGTCGTGGATGGAATCTGGGCTCGCTCCGTTGTCGGAGTCAGGTTTGAGGCCGAAAGATCGACACCGCGTAGTCTGGCGCGCTGCGAAAGGGAGCCAGCTCTACCTCTCGGGCTGAGCTTCGTCGCACAGTTATTTCGCCGAGTTCGCTCTAGCCGTCTGGGCGACAATCCGATCTACTCCGATTCCAACAATTCCGAATTGTTTATCGCCGAACAAAACAAGCATCTTGTCACCTGCACACTGCCTTCTTGGACCAAGTTGTACCAAAACTGGACCAAGCTTCGATGAGCATCGAATTGATGTCGTCCATGTTGATTTTGGATGATATTGGCCCCTCAGGTCTGGCTCGAATCCTAACCTGCCGGTTAAGATCCGAGTACCAGGAGTTCGTTCGACTCCGCAAACTTCCACGTCGACCACAATAATCCGGTCAGTCGAGCCTACCGTTCGGCTTTTCCTGCATTAGCAGGGTTAAGCGAACGAACAGGCCGCGAAATCGAAGCGGCGATCATTCTCGATGATCTTTTTCCGGGACTCTGAAGCGGAATTCACAAATCTGGGTTGCGTTTACCTCGTTGCCGTACCTTTATTCCTCTTCTCGATCGCCGCCCGCCCTTTCCCGGAAAGATCCCCTCACCGCCCGAGAATTCCATGTTCCCGGCGGTGGCTAGGGAGGGCGCAACGCCGGATCCCGCCGTGCGGGGCAGGCACCGCAGCGGGAGACCTTCGTGCTGACGACTGGTCGTGTCCCCGTTTGCCGCTCTTCGCGCGGCAGGGATCACTGCCGCGGCAGGAGCCAGATCGATCCCCCGGCCCCCTGATGCGCCCTGCGGACAAGATGGGGAGTGACCACGATGGCCAGTTCCATGATGTCCTTGGTGGCCTTGCGGTTAGTTGCCCCGGACAGGCCCGGCAGGTTACCCAAGCCTGGAACGCCGGTGGTCTCCAGCGACTCTTGCTCGGACAAGTCGCTGACCAGGATCGCGCTTTCGCCGAGCCCGAGCGATACGATGCCCGCATACTGGCGGTTGGCGAGAATGGGAATGTTGTTGAGGCTGGTGCCGGCCAGCGACGAGAGCTTCATGTCCAGGTTGAGCGATACTTTATCGCTGGATTCGACGTGCGGTGTCGCCTTCAGCGTCAACCCCAGATCCTCATACTGGAACTGGGGGATCGTGTTGTTCGAGGATGAGGCGCCTGCCACGGTCGAAAAGCTGGAAATCAAAATCGGATACCGTTCGCCGCTGCGGATCGTCGCTTCCTCCTGGTCGAGCACGCGCAGCTGCATATCGTCGAGCAACCGCGCGTCTGACGAGTTCAGAAGCAGGTTGACATTGATCTCGCGCAGGTCGATCCCTGTCTCCGTGAGTCCCCCGCCGAAGAGTGCAAACGGGCCGTTGAAGACAGTGCCCGTCAGCAGACCGGCGGCAAGCAGGGCCGCGAGGATGGCTTCATCGTTGCCGGCCAGAGACGGGTATTCCTTCAGGATCTGATCCACCAGGCCCGCATTGCTCTCGAGGATACGGTTGACCTCCGAGGGAACATTGAACACGGTTGTCGAGGCCGGCAGCAGGATGCCCACGTTCGTCGCCCGGGTCCTGTCGATTTCATACAGGCGCACGTCGAGTTGCACAACGCTCCGCCCGTGCAGTAATTCCGCGTAGACCGCATCGAGCGCCTCCAGCTCCGCCTCCGAGGCGCGAACAGTCAAAGTCCCTTGGAGAGGCTCCATCCGGCTCTGGGAAGCACCGACGATCTTCGCTGCGATATTCCACATATCCGTCAGTTCCTTCGCAGTCAAGCCGGGAAAGTAGAAAGTTCGACTCAGCCGGCGCTCAAGCCGGGCGCGGTTTTCCCGGGAGTTCCGCGCTGCCAGAGCATGGTGCGGGTCCAGTGGAACGAAGAATGCGTCGGTGGCGAGACCGAGAATCTCCGTTGCCGTCTCGAAATCCACGTCGTCGAGATCGAACCGCGCGGGAGTCGCCCGCACGCTGTCGTCCAAGATCGTATCGACGCCGAAGGCCTTGAAGACCTGCTGAATGACATGGCCCTGGTCGCCGCGCAGATGAAAGCTGCGGTGACCGGAACCATAGAGGAGCCGCTCGGCTTCAGCGGCGGAACTGCTCTTACTTTCATAGAGAGACTGGGGCGCGGTGTGCGGAGCGTCCTCCCCTGGCTGATCAATGTGCTGCGCGACCTCAGGGTTGTGGGGATCGAGTGTAAGCGCAGGGCTGAGCGTGGCGAGAGCCGAGTCCAGAATAGGCGTGGCGGGCCCCGCGACCACCGCCTGCATGGGCACTGCGAAGGCCACGGCAGTCAGAACGATGGGAATGTATCGTGTCGCATTCATACTCATGAGGCTCCGCTTTAGGAAGAAGGGGAGACGGTCAGCGTAATCGCGTTGCTCTTAACGCTTCCGGACTTGGCTGTGATCGTCGTGGTTGACGTACTGCTCACGGTCTGGGCGGTCGCGAGTCCAGAACTGCCGATCGTAGCAACCGACGTATTCGAGGAGTTCCAAGTCACCGCGTCGGTCAGGTTCACAGTGTTTCCGTTCTGGAGGACGCCAGTGGCCGTGAACTGCGCCGTCTGACCCGAAGAAAGCGAACTGCTGGTGGTCGTTATCGAGATCGAGGAAAGGTTTGCCAGCGTCACGGTCACCGTCGTTGAGCCACTGAGGCCGTTCAACGTGGCGCTGATTGTTGCGGCGCCCGTGGATGCCCCCGTGACCAACCCGGTGGAACTTACCGTCGCGATAGAGCTGTCCGAAGTCGACCAACTGACGGAGTCCGTGACTGTGTCCGTGACGCCGTTATCGTAGGTGCCGGTGGCGCTCATGTGTTGCGTTTTACCAACGGCCACCGATGGCGTTGACGGGGCTACCGTAACCGTAGTGAGCGTCGGACCGATAAAGAAGTTTTTGCATCCGACAAGCATGAGGAGGATGAATGCGAATGCCATAAGCCGAAGCAGTGCTGCTGTACTCCCTGGTGAATGAATCCGTTTTCGTTTCATCGCCGCCGTCCTGGTTGAAGGCTTCGTTATCGAGTGGTATTCCTTGTTCTGCAACTTCCCGTCCGTTCACGGCAGGGCCAGTCGGTTGCAGAGAGTACATTCCGGACAAAGCTCATTGCGGAGAGACAGACGTGTCCGTCGCAGTCGATCGCACCTCTCGCAATTCGATGGCGTTGCTGGTCCCCGTATCGATTGGCCGCAGATTGAGCGGATCGATCTCGATCCCGCGAACCAGGTGAGGACGGATCAGAAAGACGATCTCTTCGTGCTGAACTTCGTGACTCTGGATGCTGAAGAGATACTTCAGGCCGGGGATTTCTCCCAATCCCGGAGTTCCGCTCACGCCTTTGTTGTTCAGTTCCTGAACGAGTCCGCCGAGGATGTTGCTCTCGCCCTCCTTGAGGCGGATCATCTCTTCCACACTCTGCTGGCCGATAATGGGTTCGGTGACGCCGCTGATGGTCGTATCGCCGTTGTGGGAAGTGATTTCAACCTTGACCTTGAGGGTCACATCGCCGTTGTAATGAATGATGGGCGTCATCTCCATCACCACACCAATATCGATGTATTGAAATTGCGTATTCACGTAGGGGTTGGCAGCAGACGCACTGGCGCCGGAGAACGATCCGGTGGCAATCGGGATTCTCTCCCCGATCTTCATCGTCGCCTTCTGGCCGTCGGCGGCGCGCAGCCGTGGATTTTGCATTATCTGCGTATCGGTATCGGTCAGCAGCATCTCGGCCTGAGCGGTCCCGACGGTGAGGGAGAAATTCTTCGCGTTCAGATTGGCCAGATCATTGAGCGTCAACGTGGCATTGGAATCGGTGCTGGTTGTTTTGAGGGTTGCACTGAGGGTCTGCGGCCACTGCACCCCCATATTCCGGACCTTGTCTTTGTCGACCTGCATTACCGTTACGTCGATCATGACCTCGGGCCTGGGTTTGTCGAGGTCATCGATGAGCTGCTCTGCCAGGAGAAGTTCATCGGGAGAGCCGCGCATGACAATGGCATCCTGGCTTTGCACACCATAAAGTTTTACGTTTGTCAGCACGTTGCGCAGCGCGGTCTGGATATCGTTCAGATCGTTCTGCTGTGTCGCGTTTGCCAGATAGAGAACCTGAATTGCCTGCTGTTCCAGTTGCGTTCTCTTGGCACGGGTGTCGGCCGCCACAAATATCGTGTTCCCGGTAAGGGGTTTCCAAAACGTCCCAGAGGTGGTGGCGACCACGCGCAGCGCATCCTCGAGGCCCGTGTTCGTGAGGTCCACGGAAATACGTTTGGAGTTGTATTCCGGGTCAAACAAGACATTGATGCCCGCCGCCTTGGAGAGACTTTCGTAGATGATCTTCGCGTCCTCCGCCATGTGCAGCGAGATGGGTTCATCGGAGATAGGTCTAAGCTCAACAGGCCTGGCCAAGCCCGCCAGCCGCTTTCGCTCATTTGGCAATTGGGGCATATCGCTTTTCTGTGGAGCTGGCGTGATCTGATCTTTCAGGCTGGCAATGCCCTGCCCCGCCGCTTCGTTTGACGGATCGATAGCCGCTGCGCGGAGAAACTCGGCCAGAGCGCCTGTGATCTTCCCGTTCTCCTTCAGTTCTTTTCCGCGGGTGATGTGTTGTTCCGAGGCGAGCGGTCGGATTCGCTCGTAGGCTGTCTTGTACTTGAGGTTGCCGGGTTCGTCCAGCATCGCCTTTCGGTAGGCGTTGCAGGCCGAGTCATAGTCCTCGCGAGCTTCAGCGGATTGCCCCTGCTTATAAAGTGACTTAGCAGACTGGCTCGCGCGTATCGGCAAAGGCGCGGCAAGGAAGATAAGAGTGCAAATGAGGACTAAATGTGCTGTTGCTCGTTTCGAAGTCTTCACAAGGAAAATACCCCTAACGGGGATTGCTCCGAGAGAGAGGAAAACTTCCAGATTGAAGTGGAATTATTTTGAAACGTCCGAGAGGAGGACGGAAGGGCCGTTATTCAATAGGAAGCGGCATGCGTGGTGGCAATGCTGCTCTGAACACCCAGTCAGTGGTCCTGTCCGCATTGACGCAGAACGAGCTCAGGATGCTCAGGATTTCTTACTGCCTTGATCTCGTGAGAGCAATTAGGAAACGGTCAGGGGATGAGATGGCGCTCTAAATCATCGGGGTGATGGGAATGATCGAATGCAGTGTCACGGGAGATTCGCCCTCTTCGGACCAACTCGGCAAGAGACTGCTCGGTGGTGAGCATTCCTTCAGCCCTTCCGGTTTCTATGTGGGCGCGGAGTTGGTGATCGTCCCCGCGCCGAATCAGGTTGCGAATCGCTGGAGTGGCGAGCATGATTTCGACTGCCGGATAGCGTCCGCTTCCGGCTGCCGCCGGAATGAGTTTCTGCGAGATCACTGCCACAAGAGCCAATGAGAGTTGCTGCCGTATCTGCGACTGATAGCTGGACGGAAAGATGTCGAGGATGCGCAGGACAGTCTGCACAGCATCATTCGTGTGCAGAGAACTCAAAACAAGATGGCCTGTCTCAGCCGCGGTCAATGCTGCAGCCATGGTGTCGGCGTCACGCATCTCACCGATCAAAATTACGTTCGGATCTTGCCGGAGAGCTGCGCGCACAGCATCCGCGAAACTCAGCGTATCGTGGCCAAGCTCGATCTGCTCAACAATGGAGCTTCGATTGGGATGCTGATATTCCATCGGGTCTTCAATCGTGATGATGTGGTCGCGACGCTTGCGGTTGATCAGGTCGATCAACGCCGCCAAGGTCGAACTCTTTCCCGATCCAGTAGGACCGGTAACCAGCACAAGGCCTTGCCGCCGCTCCATCAGGAGCGCGAGGGTGGGCGGCAGGTGCAGCGATTCCAGTGAAGGAACCTGCTCGGACAATAGGCGAATTGCGGCTGCCAGAGTCCCTCGCTGATAGTGATAGTTGGCCCGGAACCTGCCGATCTCCTGTCGCACGAAGCAAAAGTCGATCGATTTGCGGGCCTGCAGTTCTTCGCTCTGCGCTGGGGTCAGGATTGGCAGCAAAATGCCCCGCAATTCGGCGGTTGAGAGAATTTGCCCGACTCCGGCGGTGAGGCCGCCATTCACCCGCAGAATGGCGGCCGAACCAGCGACTAGAAGAAGATCCGAAGCCTCACGCTGTACTGCGAGGCTCAAGAATTGGTCGAGCAGCTTGCTTTCGTCCGCTTTGGGTTCCTTGGCCGAGCGATTGATCTGCTCGACAAGACGCGTCAATTCCGAATCGTATTCAGCCATAGGAGCGCGGCAGCAGTGCCTTCCAAAAGACGCCGCATGGAACAATTCCGCTCAAGCCAGCGGATGAACGATTCTGTTGACGATCTTCCAAGGCCCTCGAGCAGCGCAGGACAACAACCAGAGGGGTTCACAATTGGGA
Organism: Occallatibacter riparius; assembly: GCF_025264625.1. NCBI lineage: Bacteria > Pseudomonadati > Acidobacteriota > Terriglobia > Terriglobales > Acidobacteriaceae > Occallatibacter > Occallatibacter riparius. The sequence goes on along the minus strand of NZ_CP093313.1, from coordinate 4,933,670 downwards.
TTGCGCGAGGATTCTGACGTCGCCGGCCTGACCAATCGGTCGTGAACGCAACTTACCTCAGATCGCAGCTAAACCAGGAGCGCCACCACAATCGTGATCAAAAGCACCCTGCTCAGCGCTTCTGGATAACCATCGGAATCTTGTCTACCGTGTATCCAGAGGGCACCTGGAACATGCTCGGATCGGGCTCGCTCCGCTGGATCTTGGTGAGCGTGTACGTTGATTCGCCAAAACGCGGATCAGTTTGCGTGCTCTGGATGACTAACTTGAGATCTGCCGAATACCAGGTCTCGCGGGTTATCGACAGATCCTTGTCGTTACCGATAGCACCTGCGGGAATGATCGTCGTAGTCCTCGTCCCGGTCGCAGGAATACCCTCGATGATCTTGGAGCCGAGCGATTCGGTCCTAACGTCAGGCGCTGCCTGGTCTTGGTCTGCCTGGGGTGGAATTGCGGGCCCTTGCACAGTCAACGTCATTGGCGTACCTCCGCCTGGCGCACCAGCTGTCGGAGCGAAGGAGAATGCTGCAAAGCCACCTCCGCTATGACCTGTCGATGCGTCGGACGGTGGCATTGGTGGGAACTTCGATACATGCGCCACCTTGTCATCCGATGTGTAGTCGGTATGGGTCTTTGCTACCGGATCGAAGATAGTCGTGAGCGTCGGACCCTTCGTCTGGGAAGAGTCCGTCCCAGACCGCCATGGGCCGATGGTGCTTAATTGCTGAACGCGAGCCGTCCGGCCGTCACTGTCCCGAGCCACAGTAGCGCTAGTCGTTTGCGTGATATGCGATCCGTCTGCAAGAGTCTGCTTAACATCGGTGATCGCCACAGCCTGGTATGGCTGGTTCTTCACCGTTTCGGTATTCTCCTGGAGAGCAACAGCCATTCCGCCGGTAGTGATTACGCCGACCTGCGCAGGTCCGATCGGAGGAGCGCCGATGGCGGCGACAGAGATTTGCGGGCCCGGACAACTACCATCCATGCAAGGCGGCGCGGGCATTGACATGGGGGTACCGGGTGCTTGAGCGATACTGACAGCGGTCTTGGTGAGCAGTACTGCCGCCAAGCCGTAGAGCGATCTCTTACGAATCGATGAGATCATTCCTTCTCCTTCATTACCTCAAGGGGCAGAGGCAGGCTGATCGCGCGAGGCAAGCCATCATCACCGAGGGTCAATTCGGCAACGATGCGCCTCTCCTGAACGGTTGTGTTGATGGGAAATCCAAGCGACAACAGATCGGACTGCGACATCGAGACTCTAATCGTAGCGCCGGTTCCGGTTTCGATTGCGCTGTTGGAATAGGGAAGCTGTACCGTCATTTGTCGCGGACGAGTAGGCTCCATATCCAGGTTGCGTGAACGGCGCGTGTTGCGTGACCTGCCGGCCGACGGCACAGCTCGTGGCTCAGAGTGGGCGGCGATTTGCGTCGAAACAGCAGGCGTCTTTGCTATGACGGTTTTACCGCGGTGAACGGGTTCGCCTTGGCGGAAATGAAATGACAATCCCGCTGCGAGTCCAACTGCAAGGAGGCACACAGTTGCCATAGCAGGTTTCAACCTTGCCTCTGACCTGCGGCAAACAGTTCGGGAAATCGGATTCAAGCGTTCAGACGCAAGGGCATTGAGGTGTTCCCGGAGGGCAGGAGAGGGATCCCGTTTCGACAGGTTGCCGATGAGGCTCAAAAGTGAATCAACGTGCATTACATCTTCAGTCTCCGCTTGCTTCAATCGCGGTTCCGGCATCCGACTCCCCCTGTCCTTGCGCGACAATCTCGCGCAAACCAGTCGATCCAGTCCTGCGCAGCTTCGCCGCCAGGATCGCCTTCGCACGATTCATTCGCGAGGCAACGGTCCCTTCCGAGCATTCCAGAATCCCGGCAACCTCGCGGTAGCTCTTCTCCTGAAGACTGCAAAGTACCACTGCTTCCCGGTAATGCTCCGGCAAATCAAATATCGCGCGGTAGAGTTCCGTCAACTCAGATCGCTTCTCCAGGATCATCGAAATGTCCCGCGTCTGAATCCTCCGACAAGCGTCGTCGAGAAGCTGGTTCCATTCCGGTGTCTCTACGACGCTATCCAACGAAACCACTCGGTTCGATCTCCGTCTTTCCGCTCTGGCCAGATTTCTCGCAATTCCGAGCAGATAACCTTCCATTGTTCCCCTTTGGGGATCGAATTGCCCGATGGTTCCCGTGGTCATTGAATCGAGAATCACGACTAACACTTCCTGCGTAAGTTCTTCCGCTAAGGCGATTGACCCGGTCATGTGCATCAAGAACCGAAAGACCGAGGAGCGATGCAGGTCATAGACATCTAGGAAAGCGCCCTCGTCCCTCTGCTTCAGCCGGATGATAAGCTCAGCATCGGACCAAGTGGTGCTAGTCTTCGGACCTTTGTTTCGACCAATCCATGACCACCGCAATGTCTACCCTGCCTTGTATTGGAGTCAGCGACGCAGAAACTTCCCGTTCGCTCGAGTTTTTCGAGCAAATTTTCGCCCTGGCGAGAAAAGTCGACGTTTGACGATTTCCAATCCGTCCCGAACCTTTGTCAGCGCTCGATTCAGGTACACCTTCAGCGCTCCCACTTTTAAGCCGGTGCACTGCTCAATCTCGCGAAATTCGAGTTCTTCCACATAACGCAGCAGGAAGACACTCCGTTCGCGGTCACTGAGACATCTAACGAACTCCCAAATCCGCGTGGTCTGTTCGCGAGCGATGATCCGCTCCTCCGGTCACGGTTCCGCGCCCGGCAGCAGTTCCATCGCGCTATCCGCGTCCACGGCATGTCTGCATCTCACGCCAAAAGCGCCTCTTGCGATCGCGCCAATGATCTTTTTGAAGATTGATCGCGGTCCGCATCAGCCAAGTCCCGGCGCAAGACTCCCCGCGGAAGCTGCATCGGTTTCGATATGCCTTCAGAAAGGATTCCTGCGTCAACGTCTCGGCCAGGTCTCGATCCCTGAGCGAGGCCAGCATGAAACGATAGATCCCCGGCATTTCGATCTGCGCAGGACGAAGATCTTTCCGACAGACGCACAGAGCACGCACATCATGTCGCGCGTTTAGCAGGCCTCATTGTGGCTGCAGCCATGCTGTGGGCGACCCCTTGGGCCCTTGTAGCTGAACCACCGACGGGAGAGGCATGCAGGTCACGTTGGATGGCATTATCTATTCCGATAGCGACGACATACTCGCTCTGACGCTGGACGGGAATACAGTCTTTTCGATCGCAGCGATCCGACCGGGAGGCTTGCCTCTGACGCAGAACTATTTTGCCGACGGGAAAGCACCGGGTACCAACATATGAAGGGTGGACCGCAAAGAAGACGGCTGGGGCGAGCCCGTCTGGCTTGGCCCCATTTATTAACAATGATGTCTTCGTCGACCTTCCCAGTAATGCTCTTGTTGGCACGCTCTATTTCATGCGTTGGAATGCCGGATGAAAAGCGATGCATTTCTGGCGTTCGCGAAATGTGGGCGGGATCTATTTGCCTGCGGAGTTTGTGACGCTCAGTGATCCAGCGGTGTCGGTGCATGTTCCGGCGATCGCGCCTGATCAATCCTTCATCGTTTTCGATGATGGAAAGGTGAAAGGGAGACTAGGCGCCTAACTGCCCATTCCAAGTTGTGTCGATGAAGTCCTCATCGAGGAGACAATCGAGCGTTGCAGCGTCACGGTTCCGAAGAGCCGTCAGCCAGGCACGCTCACAATTCCGAACGCCCACCTCGTCTTTTGACTGCTACATTGCGCATGAAGCATAGAGACACGGATACAGCAGTAATGCGATCGATAGCAGGCCGAAAGAGGCCCTGCACTCGGGCCGACAGCCCTTCGTTCCGGATACATCTGCTCTGACCAATCCTGCGCATGTTCAGTGCACCGTTACGACAAAGCTCTGTCATGAATGTGCGAAGTGCCCGAGTTCGGTTCAGATGTCCAACCATTTGGTTTTGATTCCGAACTCTCGGGCGTATGTATCTATGTGGCATTGTGGCCGCGATCATGACGACTATTGGCATAGCACTTTTGATCGACGCAATCGCGATTGTAAACCTCGCATGTCCACCAAGCGTCGAGACGAAAGTGTGTGCGGGATCGCCATAGTGTTTGCGTCGCCTGCCTGGGTCGGGGCAAGTCAGGCCGAAGGCAGCGCAGCTCAAAGAGATTCCAATCATGAGAATTGTCGGGAATTGTCGCGAGTCGAGCTCCAGGGACGACTTTCTTTCGCATCCGCCGGTCTATGCAATTGAAAGTCAATCGAAGGAGGAATATCAATGATTCCAATTCTACGGAAGACAGCACTCGCACTGGCGTCGGTCCTCGCAGCTAACGCCACCTTTGCACAGCAGACAACTACCCGCACCAATCGAAAAGGCGACACAGTTACGGATACGCGCTCGTTTCAAAATGGGCAATACACCAATGACAGGACTGTTACCACTCCGGATGGAAAGACACACACGAATGATTACACCGCCAGCCGAAATGCCAACGGCCGACTCGTCACGTCCGACACTCGAACTGGAGTGAACGGCAAAACGTACAGCAGATCGACGACTCATGGACCTTATGGAAACAGGACCACTGTGACCGGACCGAATGGCAATTCCCGCACATACCGTCGCAGAAAGTAGTCTGCTGCAGCTTTAAATCTGGCGTTGTCCTGTTCCCCGGACTCGACGCTCAATTCTTCGGGAGGTTTGATGAGAGACTTTGCTGCTCTCTTTCTGGGAATCTTCAGTCTGTCGTACGGCGTCTGCTGGGCACAACAGGCGCCGACGCACTTGCCGGATGCTCCGGATCTGTCTATATCAAAATCAGCGAACTCAGACTATGCTCGCCCTACGCAAGAAGAACGATTCAAGAGCTACTTACGACAAACGTACGGTGTAAAATCCATCCTTGAAGCCGGAGCGCACGCCGGAATTGCGCAAGCACGTGATCACCCTAGCGAATGGCCGCAGGGTGCGGAGGGATACGCAGATAGATTTGGCTCCGCGATGGGGGAACATGCCGTACGCGGCACCACAGAATACCTGCTCGCGGACCTCTTGCGAGAGGATATCCGGCATGTTCATTGCAGCCATCCGTGCTCGGTCTCGCGTTTCAAGATTGCGTTCGAGAATACCTTTCTGGCCAGGAGAGGAGACGATGGCCATGAAGCCTTTTCTGTTGCTCGATTCATCGGCCCGTTCTCGGGCGGTATCGTGGCGGTCAACACATGGTATCCGGCAGGCTCGACGGGCGCAAACATCTTCAGAGAGGCAGGCGTCAGTTTTGGCCTCCGTTATATACGGAATCTCATCTGGTAATCGCCTGATTACCAGATGAGATTCTTGCCAATCATGAGCTTGGTGGAGAGCCGAAACACTCATTCGAAAACGACTCTAACATTCGCAACTCTTGTCCCTTGCTACGAAACGGGAAGTCGGTGGGGGAGGGCGATCACAACTTGAAGCCCTCCGTCCCGACGATTCCACGCTGCAATAGTGCCATCATGGAGACGTACCGCCTCGGCGGCGATGGCGAGACCGAGACCCGTTCCGCCGCTGTTACTCTCCCGCCCTGGAGCCGTGCGGAAGAACGGTAAAAAGATATCAAAGAGCATCGAATCCGGAACGCCTGGTCCGGAATCGAGGACTTCCACGATAACCTCCTTCTTCACTGCATCAGTTCTGCAATTCAGTTGGATTTCAGAACCTGGGGGCGCATAGCGAATTGCGTTCCGGAGAACATTGTCTATAGCACGCCGCAAAAGTTGCGGATAAGCGAGGATGGTAACGTCATCTCGCGTGCTCTCAACTCGGCAGTTCGCGTGTTCGGCTTCAAGATTCGCATCATCGATGAGGCTCATGCACAAGGAGTGCAGGGCTACCGGCACCATCGTTTCCTCCGGACAACGCCCCGCCTCCAACCCTGCGAGAAGCAACAACTGTTGAACCAGGCTACTGAGCTTGTCAGTTTCGCGCTCAATCCGCTTCAGAGCCTGACTTGAAGCTCCTTCGATTTCTCGGCGCAGCAAGGCCTGTGCTAAATGCATTCGCGTGAGGGGTGCACCAAGTTCGTGCGAGACGTCGGCGACAAATCGACGCTGTGCCGTCATCAATTGCTGAATTCTTGCTGCCATAATGTCAAAGTCGCGTGCAAGATCTCCCAACTCATCTCCGCGGGTGATTCGGCGCGGCGAGGATCGCGCAGCCAGATCGCCTTCGGCAAGACGCTGAGCTGTCGCGCGCAAGCGAGTGATTGGCCGCGTCAGGTAGAGCGAAAGCGCTATGCAAACCAGAGTGGCCGGCAGTGTCGCCAACGATAGATGAAACCAGAAATGCGGCCTGGAGATCCGGCGCTTGGCGCCCAACGCCGTGAGTACGGCAACATAGCGTTTTCCCGAGCCACTTTGAATCGGAAACGCAAATTCCACTCGCAGTGCTGAACGCATCACCTCGATAGAATTGCTCTTGAAAGCATCATCAGCGAGTTGTGCCATGAATGGTGGAGGGGTGCCGTCACTCGCCAGGACATGCCCCTTCGGATCGATCAAATGCAAAGAACCGTTGCGGAGGAGTGCAGATGTCTGGACCTCCGCAACGAACGCTTCTGCTCCCCGAACCTCATAGGTGTTGATCGCCCTCCTCAGCACGGATGATGCCGCTTCAGGTTTGAATAGAGCGCCCCGCTCTCCAGGGAAACTTGCCGGCCAGAGTTCTCCCGCAGCGAGCACGGCGGCAATCATCAAGATCGTGGCCAGCCAGAATGCAAGAAAGATGCGCAAGAACAGCCTCATCTATCCTCTCCTTGCGGTTCAACAACTCTACTGCGGAGATAGATGTATCCGGTGTTACGAGATGACCGGAAGCGTTCCTGACCGTTCTCGTACGGTCCTAGCTTCTTTCTCAGAGCACTGACTAGATTATCGATGGCGCGGTCTCCAGCGTAAGGTGAGCGCCCCAGCGCCACGCGCGTGAGGTGCTCTCGTGTCACGACTTGGCCCGCACTCGACACGAGGGCGTGCAGAACGTCGAATTCCGCCGCCGTGCAGTCAATCGTTCTTCCACCGCGCTCGATCGTGCGCGAACCGGTGTCCAACGTCAGATCTTCGATAGTCAAAAAAGGCAAGCCAAATCGCGAAGGCTGGGTACGTCGAAGAACTGAACGGATTCTTGCCAGCAGTTCGACGGGGGTGAATGGCTTGGGAATATAGTCATCCGCGCCGCCGTTTAAGCCGATGAGCTTGTCTTCCATCGCGGACCGTGTTGTAAGCATGACGACCGGTATGTGGCTCGTTCGACGGATTTCGCGTAAAACTGTGAATCCATCTAGGTCCGGAAGCATGACATCGAGGATGACGAGCATGAGCCCACCATCCTTCAGACGCTCCAACCCGTCCTTTCCTTTGTATGCAAGATGAAGATCGAACCCCTCCGGGCGGAGATACTCGGCCAACATTTCGGCCATATCACGATCATCGTCGATTAAAAGAATAGGGCGTGATAATCCCTGGGAATCGGACCGAATCGATTTCGCTGGATCTTCTTTGAGCGGCATGGCGTCGCCTCTATTTTAAGAGCGTGCATTACTGGCATAATCGGCGGCAATCCCGTCTTCAGGAAATGCAAGAATTTGGAGATAGCATTGCGGCCACATCTGCTATGGTGCGGAAATCCATTTTCGTCACAAGACACCTTTGCCGCAGCAAGTGATCTCGAGGGATCGGAAATGCACTTCGCTGCGGCATCGGCGTATCGTTTAGAAGTTCGTTTGCGATCTCAACTGACCAGACTCAAAGCGGAGATCGACGAAGGTGAGTCACTGTCGTGTTGCCGTCCAGGAGCCTCCTTCCTTGGTCGAACCGGTCATCTTGTCACCTTCAACTGTCCCTGTGAACTCGACTTTCCGCCGCGGCATCTTTACGGTGAACGAAACGTGATTTCCGCTCAAACTGCCCGTTAGAGGCGCTCCGCCGCGTCCTCCCTCGAACGATCCGCTAAGCTTGTTGTCGTCTTGCCGGAGTTGCATAGTTGCCTGGCGTTCTCCCTTTCTGCCGGCAAATGACACCTGCCAGCTTCCAGTGAGACTCCGAGCGGCATCGTTGTCCGGCGTAGCATTCTGGAGAGTTGATGCTGGTGCCGCGGTGCTTGCGTGCGAAAGAGTACTGGTCTGCGCAATCGCAATGACCAACGCACACGCCAAGTAGATTGAATGTTTGGTTTTCATAAGACCTCCGGGTTTAGCTCCTTCGTCCGAATAGACGCAAACTGACTTCAAGCGAAGAAGGTGTTCTGTCGGTAATTGTCAGAGAATCTAACGCGCCTGCGGCACGTCCACGTCGAAGATGCCGGTTTCGACTTTGTCGCCATGCTTCATTTGCACGAAGATGCGGTAGCGTCCTGCGTTCGGAAAGCCGTAGGGGAAGCTCACGCTGTTGGGAAGTGAGGTTTCGGTCCTGTCCATGCCTGGCATGTCAGGCATCTGCTTTGAATCCAGCGAGGGGGTAGCAGGATTGGCCATCATGTATGCGGCCATAGCTACGGTTCCGGTGGGATGAATGTGGGCGAAGACCGTCCCGTCGGTTTTGACGAAAGCCGCGTGGCCCTGCATACCCATATAAAGGTCCATATCGCTCGGAGGCTTTCCCGTCGGGTCAAGCAACTCAAAGCTGAATGTTTCCGGAACCTGCGGAGCTATTGCAGCAGGCATAGACCACACCATCGTGTACCCATCACTCAGTTTGAACCGCTCTTCATGCAAAGTTCTATTGGCGGCTAATGCTGCGCTGTTCTCTACTGGATTCGCTTGGCCTTCAGCATCATCACCAGCTAACGCTCTGCCAGAAACTAATGGCAAAGATGTCTCCGCCACCAGCGTCTCTGGAAATCCGTCAGCGTGAACCACATCTGCATAGAGGTGATACTCCCCAGCGGGCAAATCTGGAAGAGCGAGCTGAAATTCGCCAGTTCCTATCGGCTCAGGATGCAGATGAAAGACGAAATCCATCTGCGGCCAACGGATCATGTAGAGGTGCATGAGGTGGTTATGATCCGGAATGAAGTCGTCAAGTTGACGTTGTGAAAGCCAACCCCCATGTGAGATCTTCAAATCAAGTAGGTTGCCATGCTCAAGAGTCGGCTGCATGTTAAGTGGCTTGTAAATGTTCCCGGAGTAGCTTGCTGCATCAGCCTTCCACCAACGGTCTCCCAATAGAATCACAAGCGCCAAGAAGACGAAGGTTGCCGTCATGGCGACGTAGCCACGCCGTCGGCGTGCCGCAGAAACTGGCATGCCGGTAGGCACTTGAGCTTCCCGAGCAGCGGCGCCGATAATACCTACCATTCCCAAGACCAGAAAGATGCCCAAGACTGCTAGCAGTACTCCTAGGGCGGGCGACATCTTTCGCGTAGCCAATGCCGTTGCCGGTAGCGGAATCGATACTGTCCCCGGTCCCTGGCTGCCGCTCACCGCGAACTCAACTTGCCAGGAACCCGGAGCCATAATCCACAGCTGTCCCGTAAAGAATCGTGGATCTTTTGTAGGCTGCCGCATGGTATCGGGCACCGGTGGATGTTTTGAGGCTTCGCCCACCAGTGGAACTGGTGTGATTGTGATGTGGTCTACTCCCTCCGTCTGCACGCGCACGTTCAGCTCCGCGACGCCGGGAATAACAACCGGAGGTCGCACAACGACCGACAGCTTGTATGGACCTGCTTGGCCCTCAGCGTAAACATCCGAGCTTCCGACATGCGCGTATGCCACAGGTGAACACAGAAGGATGAACGCAGACACCGCTTGTTTGAATCGCATCATCGTTGTACCTTTCGCATCCAGTCACCCAGCTTGAGTCCCAGCCACATGCTGATCACAGCGCAGAACATCGCCAGGCCGAAGCCCTGGAACCGCACTCCATGGGCCACGCGGATGAACTGTCGCGTTACCCCTGCACTCCACGGCGGCACAAAGTAGGCATGGTAACCGGTCGCGAAGAAAGGGTTCTGTGCAGCTGTGGTCATCAGAAAATCGGCGAAGGGCCACTCCACGGCCAAGAGGCTGAGAAGGAACACCGTTGCGCCTGCGAGAGCAATCAGCCACCGGTCTCGATTTCCGATACGCCAGAAGAGGAGGTCCAGGAATACAGCGGGCACAAGCAGCAACAACGGAAATTGTGGTGGCACGAAGTGCGTGACCGGCTGATAGACCGGCCCCAGTTTTGGCTGTGCCGGGAAAAGAGGAAGGATCAAAATGAAGCCCATCGTCACGATGGTGTAGATCCCCGCAATCGCGGTCATTGCCCAACGATGGCGTGACGCCTTCCATGCCAACGCAAAGCAAAATGGGACACCGACGCTCAGGACGAGATACGAGAGTGGAGAATGGAGCAACACGTCGCGTGTGTATTCCGAACAGAAGAAAGTGACCGCCAGAAGCAAGATTCCAAACAGGTAGATCAAGAGCCACTGGAGCTGCCTGGTCCTGCATTGGCTGGTGGCTGCGCGGTTCATCTCCGCCAGGGTCAGCAAAAGGGTTCCGGTTTCAATCGCAACGCTGCCCAACATCAAGAGGGCGTGGGGCGGGCTGATAATTTTGACGTCGAGTCCATAGGCACTATGCCACCAATTATCAAAGGGCGCTGAAGTGAGCATGGCGACGCCACCCCAGGCGGCCAGGAAGGCTCCAAGCGGTGCTCTGAAGCCCAACACATGGACGGACCGAGGTACGAACTGCTGAGGCGAGCGAAGCGTCGTGTTCAGGATCAGATAACCGCAGACCACGCCCGCAAGCACGCTGCACAGATAGATCGCCATGTGGGCGGGCGTCCAGAAGGTGTCGCGCCCGATCGACTCGTGCCACGAGACATCCCAGCGAGCGCCAATCATCCCTGACGTCACTGCAGAGATCGAGCACCAAAGATACCATGGGGTTCCGCTTGCACTCTTCACTGCTGTGGGAAGTTCCTGTTTAAGCGACTCGGTTAGCGTATCGGTTTTGATTTCGTTTTGCACAATCGTTCAGACGATTCAACAGTTGAGCTGGCCGTCTTCTAATTGTCGGATTTTGTCGGTTCTCGCGTTGAAGATTCACCCGCACGACAGCTGATTCCGACCTTAGCTTCCGTGGCGCGTGAAGGAGAAGCAGATACCTGCGGAAGCGACAGTCCGGCGATCGAAATGCCGAGGATCGGCGCCTCAAATGGGAAGCGTAAACGGAGTCCCACACACGTTATATGTGACCGTTTTTCTTGTCGGCCACTTGGGATCCGTCATCTCCTTTGCCCATTGATGCGCCAGGCCCTCCAATTGCCTGACGCGTTGAGGGTACTTATCCGCCAGATTGGTCGTCTCGTCTAAATCTTCTTTCACATTGAACAGCAGCTTATACTCGCCGTACTTGCCGGTCTTGTCGTCTACCGACTCCCAGAGCTTCCAGTCTCCCTGACGAATTGAAAACAAAGGCAAGCGCCGCCACGCCAACATATCGTGCGGAGAGCCAGTTTTCCTCCCCATCAAATACGGCATCAGGTCTACACCGTCATAGATCCGATCAGCCGGGAGCGTGCCGCCAGCTGCATTGACCGAGGTGGGAAGAACGTCCAGCAGTGAGACCACATCCCGATAAACACTTCCTGAGTGGATGTGTCCTGCCCAGCGCATCATGAATGGTACGCGTGTCCCACCTTCAAAGTGAGACAATTTCCCACCGCGCAGAGGCGTGCAGCTGCACAAGCCCGGAAAATAGGCAGCGCATCCATTGTCTGAAGCAAAGTAGATGATGGTGTTGTTCGCTTGACCCGTGGCATCAACCGCGTCAAGCACTCGACCTACGTTATCGTCGAGGGCTGCGACCATGGCCGCGTAGACGCGCATCTGATGGTCCTGAATCTGTGGAAACCGATCATAGTACTGCGACGTCACCATATGCGGCGCGTGTACAGCATTGAAAGCGAGGTAAAGAAAGTAGGGCTTACCGCTCTTCGCATTGTGTTGAATGTATTCTGTCGCGCGTTTCCCGAAATAGTCAGTGAGGTACTCGGATTCATTGTGAATAACATGACGATCAGGTCCTTCAATGATCTCGTTTGTTGGGCGACGAACGAACAGACCGGCAACTTTGTTCATTCTTCTTTCCTGATCGGCATCTTCGATCGTGGGCTGAGTCCGACTCGTCAGAGCAGCGTCTCCGATAGATCCGACCGAGGCGTGTAAGCCAGGCTGCTTTGGATCCATATAGGCTGTCTGGCCGGGGAGAAATCCAACAAATTCGTCGAACCCGCGATTTGTGGGATAGAACTGATCCTGGCTGCCGAGGTGCCATTTGCCAATCAGGCCTGTGTGGTAGCCGGCACTGCGTAGCAGCTGGGCAATGGTGATCTCACCCACAGCCAGGCCAGGTCCCTGGCCCAAAGTTGCCTCTGTGCTTTCAGGATTGAATTCAAACCCAAAACGTTCCTGATAACGGCCGGTCATCAAACTTGCACGGGATGGTCCGCAGACCGGAGCGGTCGCGTAACCGTCGGTAAAGCGAACTCCCTGCAAGCCGATGCGGTCGATGTTTGGGGTATGAAAGCGGTCGATTTTGTACGCGGATATATCCGCATATCCGAGGTCATCCGCCAAAATTACGATGATGTTCGGTTTTGTCGCCGCGATTACCGGGACGCGTTGCTGAGCGAGCCATGAGTTCCACACCACTGCGCTCGCGATCGCGATAAGGCCAACCGAAATCAAAAGGGAGGCAATTCTCAATTGTCTTCTGTTTATGCTCATTGGCTTTCTTTCCTGCTTTCTGTGGGTAAGCCCGGATCGGCAGCACATCGAAAGCCGATGTTCTCCAGCGATGTATCAGGCGTAGTGTGATTGCGAGCACTGGCACGGTAACCTTGACAGAATTCCGGCGAACACAAAAACGATCCCCCGCGCGAGACCATTTCTGCCGGGATCCTCGTGCTTTCTTGTTGTGGAGCGCCGTATGGCAGATACCTGGAGGAAGTCCACTCCCAGACGTTGCCGGCCATGTCCGTGAGCCCAGACGGTGTGACTCCAAATGCCCCGACGGGTGAGGTCGTCTGATAGCCATCGGCTCCGGTGTTCGCGAGCGGAAATGTTCCTTCCCACGCGTTCAATAAGTAGCGATGGCTCAGTTCAATAGGATCGCCAGCTTTGAACACGTGCCCGTCAGGTGTTTGGCCCATCCGCGCTGCGCGCTCCCATTCGGACTCTGTGGGGAGCCGCAGACCATACGCCCTGCAGAACTCATTGGCATCGAACCAACTCACTTGGGTCACGGGATGGTCGTCAAGAGCAGGCGATCTCTTTGGACCAAGGGGATACCTCCAGGACGCTCCAGGCACGGCGACCCAGGCGCCACTCGACTTCTCGAGATGACCGCCAAACCCGTATCGTTCGGCGTCCGTCTTGTATCTGGTGACTTTGACGAAGTCAGCAAACTGAGAGACGGTCACGGGCGTACGATCCATGAGGAAGGCGCGCGATCTGAACTCGAATGCTGGCCGTTCTGCGCTTGGTCCGTTGTTGTCGCCAATCTGAACTGTGCCTGCCGGAATCAGAATCAATGTCGCACGTCGCTTGACACTCACAGCAGTTAGCGTCGGCAACAATCTGTACGATTCGCTCGCCCGCGCGGAATCGGGCAGAGTTCGGGGCGCGTCGATCAGTCTGGTCATCAGGAAGTAAGTTCCCAACAAGCCTGCCAATATGAACCCGAAATAAACAGCACTCGGCCAAATCTGTCGACTGCGATCAATCCGCTTCCAGCCGGAGTTGCTGCCGTTTTGAAAGATAAATACGCCCATAGCTCAGATTGCAAATGCCTGTTCAGAGTCCCTTGCTGCCTCTAGCTGGTGCAACGGACTTTCGGCACGGCGACGAACGAAGCCGCACTGCAGGATTGGACGCTTTTCTTATCCTGTGGAGCGCTGCATATTTGTCGGGTTTTGTCTTAGAAAGATTCTCTTTTGATCCGGATTAGTCGGGGTCGCGGATATGATCTCGAAGAGTATGCCGCTATGAGCTGCCAAACGCACACCATACGACATAAAGGCGGTGACGTTGATTGTCGGAGGTCAAGCATGACATTACGGCGAGCAATCATCGAATTGCTATTTATCGTATTGCCGGCACTTTGTATCAGCGCGCTTAATCACAGCAGAGATTGGTGGGAGAAACGCTGATGTTCGCTGCTCATTTCGCTGCAGGTCTTGCTCTCAAGGGTCGTGCACCTCGGGCCCCGTTGATAGAGCTAATCCTGGGCGCCTGTGTGCTGGACGGCCTTTGGATCATGTTAAGTGTCCTTCGGATTGATCGAACAAACTACGATGACTGGTCGCACTCGCTCGTTATGTCGATGCTCTGGGCCAGTCTCTTCTCCGCATTGTTCGGGAGATGGGCGCGGAGAGTCATATGCGTTCTCTGGCTGGCTGTGTTTTCGCATTTCGTGCTTGACCTTATTGTGCAGGGAGCATCGGTTTGTCCGCCGGGTCTGCTTTCGGTTGGTCCCTTGGTCGTCACGCACTACCGTTTGCTGCAACTCAGCATCTGCGTGGTTCTGCTCTCAATCTATGTTGTCGATGCACGTCGAGTGCCGATCAATTGGTACCGCATTTTGGCTACCTGCGCCATCGTGCTCGCGCTTAACTGTCGGTTTCTCTTAGGCGTGTGAGCATTTGAACTCGGCAGATCACGTACCTGAGATCTGTTCACTTTGTTGGGCAAATAAGCAATGCGACGCAGCATCAATAGGTCCAATATTGCGAGCTCTTGGCGCGTATTTCCAATGGACTCGAGGTACGGCTCGCGCAGCCTCCGTGAGGACCGAAATTCACGCAGCAATGCGCGCTCGGTCCCTCCAGCATGTCGGCGCTCCCGCCGGTACCGGAAGTCTGGTACGACATCACCCCTACGTTTTTTGCCCAGATAGGCGACGTTGGCGAGATTGGCGGTCAGCTAAAGCGAGCCGTCACAATCCGCGGATCAAAAGCGCCGAGGAACGGTCCGGGTTCTTCAAATTGATCGGAAATGACCTTCCAAATGCTTTTCAGACGACGCAACAGCCGACGATACAAAACATGACGAGCCAAGTGCCAATTCGTGCAATCGATATTCCAGCCTAGTGACGCCGACGACCTGATCAGAGCGCCCCTGAACGGTGGCGCTCTGATGGGGCAGAGGGATAGCTCGGTCAGGGCTGCTGTACGAGCTGGAACTGCTGGTTGGTGTTGCCGGACTGGCATTGCCATTGCCACATCTGCTGGCCCTGGGTGGTGGAGCCAGTGTTATCGAGGCAGAGGCCGCTGTTCAAGTTTTTGAACGTCCAGAGGCCGTTGCCCAGATAAGTGCTCTGCCACTGCTGATTGCTCTGTCCACTGATGTAGGTCCAGAGGTCGACGTTGGTGCCGTTGGAGGCGCCAAAGTTGTAATCGTCCCAGACGAGCGAAGACGCGTTGCGATTGAAGACATCGTAGTAGCCGGTGGTGGAGGCCGGGCGGAACTGCCACTCCTGGTTGTATTTTCCACTTCCGCAGGGCCATTGGATGAGGGCGGTGCCGGGGGTGGTGGAGTTGCCATTATCATCGGCGCACATGCCGCTGGTTTTGTTGACGACTTGGTACCACGCGCTGGTGTTGATGGTGCCGCCCGTGGAGCCCTGCGCGACATAGGTAGTGATGCTCTGGGGCGGGAGGTAGCCGGTAAAGGTGGAGTTATTGGCGGTGTATACGGTGGCGAGCTGCTGCATCGAGAGCGCGGAAGCCGAGGTTTGGTAGGGCGTGAGCGAGCCGATGGACTGGTTCTGGATGGTGAACGGCTGGTTGACTCCCGCCGTCCCCATGTTGATCGCGACGATCACATAGCTGCCGCTTCCCTTGTAGGCCGTGACATAGACGTTAGTGGTGGGATTGTAGGTGGCGTTAGAGCGGACATATCCGGGACGGATGAAGCGGGCGTACTGTGCCAGCGCCCAGCCAGCCGGCTTCACGTTTCCGTTGGCGTCGATAAGTCCGATGTAGGAGTTCTGCGACGGCAAATCGGTGAGCCACCACCACACGTACATGCTGTAATTGGCCACAGCCATGGAGTCGTTGATTTCCTTGGCTACAGACAGCGCGTTGCCGATGCCGGTTCCGTCGATGTAGTGCTCGGTCATCCAGACCTGCTTACCATGGTTGAACGCGTTGGTGTAGTAGGACGGGGAAACTCCGTAGAGGTGTCCGCCGATTGCACCGATGTGGCTGACCGCGTTGGTGTCGTTAAGGGCCGGATCAGAGTAGCTAGTGGTGAAGCTCTCCGACTCGGGCATGAAGAGGGGAATGCTTAAAGTGGAGGCGTTATTGGCCGTCCAAGTGTCCATTTGAGCACCGGTCCAGAAGCAAGACTCATAGGTAACGTTGGCGTCGGGCTCGTTTTGCATGGAGATGGCATACAGAGAGGCGCCGTTGCTGGACATGTAGTTGACGTAGCTTTGGAGGTAGCTGGCGTAAGCGCCGTATTGCGACGCATTGAGGCTGCCGCCGACGGTGCTGCCGTTGGATTTCATGGAGGCAGGCGGAGTCCAGGGCGTGGCGATGACGATTGCGCCGTGGCTTTTTGCAAGCTTGGCATTGGACAGTTCCGTACCCCAGTTGGCTTGACCTCCGGGATCGATGCGGACTCGTAGCACGGAGAGGCCGAGATGTCCGGGGCCGCTGTCGTACAGGGTGGTTACCTGCGAGCTACTGAGGGATAGCCATGCGCTGGCCCCGCCGAATCCCGCAATGGACTGCTGGGATGAGCCGAAGTCAACATACGCTGTGCCCTGGGCTGTGACGACGGAGGCGCAGGCGAACGCAGCAGTCAGAACTACGACTGCGAAGGGGAGTGTGTTCTTCATGGTGATTACCCTCGTTGGAAAAAGTGGGTGCAAGGCAGGTGGGGCAAATTGAAGCAGAAGGGGCACAAGTCTCCCCGCGCGGCATGTCGCCACGTTTTTGGGGCGTAGTCTTGTGGCGTGCTTTTCGACCGGGAAGCGCTTTGAGCCGTTAGAGTGACCTCAAAGCTGCAGATTTGCTGCGCAGAGACAATAAATCAATTTAGTAAATCGATGCAAGAGAAATTTGCTGCGACATATATGAGCGGCCAGGGCAGCATCGCTGAGCCGTAACATGCCTTTGGCCCAATGGATTGGCACTTGAACGGCGAGTACCGCAGCCAGCAAGGCAATGATTGCTGTAGCGCTCCCTACTCCCAGAAGAAGACCTTCCGTGTGCCGCGAGTTGAATTTCAGTCCCAAAGCATCTGCCGGGAACCCGTCTCGACGCAGCAACCTGCTACCGCCAATCAAAAGCAGCGTGAAGCCGCATGCGGCTAGCATTGCTCGTGCGATCTGCGCGCCGGGCAGTTCGGCTGAGAAGAAGATCGCGCCTGCGAGCCTCAATCCAAGCGCCACCATACACAAGCCTGCAAACAGCCCAAGAGACTTCTTCTGTGTTGCAGATCGTGTCACCAGGGTGTTCAGAGTTGGCTCCCTTAAGGCGGCTGTCGATTGAGCTATTCTATGCGGTCCCAGACATCCGACAACGGCTATCCAACGAGGCGCCAAAATGCAGCCTCGCTCATCACAGGTTGCGCTGTGCCGGTAGCGTATCGCATGTCGGCTCAGGTTGACTTCAAGGCGAAATACTTACTTTTTCGCCCGCAATGTTGAGGGATATCGCCCCACCTGCATTTCCGGAACGGGAGTGGTCTTGCGAGCTTGTTCCAACCGTGAACCCTGCGTGGCCTTCGTGAACGATGAATATCTCTTGATATGGATGTCGAGCGCGCTTTTGCGCCTTCGAGGCGCACTACTCTGATTGGTATTGCCAATGAGAAGGCAAAAACTTCCCGAAGCGGTTCGCATTGTGCAATACACTCTGTGGCCGGCACGACTCAGTGCGTGCGGGCGGCTCGCCATATCTCACGTCCGTCCTGCCAAAGAACACCCGTGGTGACACCTGCCGTTGAAAAGCGAGTGCTCCTCTGGACGCTCGCGCTATGTACTCTTCGCGAGTCTCCGTTGCTCCGGTCGAATGGATGAACATGAAACCTGGCGCGAGCAGCCGTTCGTACGCAGCTTTGTCATGTGCCGATGCAGCCGCATCCAGCGCTGCGCGAACAGCCTTGATTTCATCGCGCGCGGTGGCCAGATTTTGATCGGCAGGAGACGCCCACGACAGGTGAGAAGCCGCCGACAAGAACAGCGCTAGCCACATACGCATCATTAATTGTCCTGAGGATCCCAGGATAGGAGCGAATCCATGTTCAGAATAGTGAGGAAAGTCGGCGGTGTGAACTAAACATTTTTGATCGCGTTGATTGCCCAACAGAACGGCAAGGTCACTCTCGGAGCCGTGCTGGAGGCCTCGGATATTCAATTACAACTTCCGATCACAATGTACGTGCAGTATCTACCGGGGTCACAATTCGATACTGATGCACAACGACCTAATGCCCTTGACATCCAACAGGACACGCGTAGGGCTGTTGTCGGATTCCGAGTGAAGAAGATGCCGCAATCGACCGATCTTCAGCAGGGAACGGAAGTTTGGTGAGCCGCTCTCCCGCTCAATGAGTACCTTGGCCGCGCGCGACAGTTGAGTTCCAACTCCCTAACGCCGGCCTAAATGGGAGTTGATCTGCCATAAATCCAGACGCTGTTGAAGGCCTTGCTGCCTGCGTCCCGATTGAACCTGTTGGGGTGGATAATAGTCTAACGTCCGCGAACCCGCCGGCGATCACGCTCCGGCGGCAGTGAGGTCACCGATGTCCCCGCGTACGCTGGTTCTTGCTGTCCGCGTCCTGGCCCGGAATCCACTCTTCACGGCCGTTGCAGTGCTCACCATCTCCCTCGGCGTGGGAACCAGCACCGCGATCTTCAGCGTTGCCAATGCGGTCCTGCTTCGCCTGCTTCCCTATCGCGAACCCGGCAAACTCGTCATCGCGGGCATGGAACTCCGCCAGAATTTGCCTTTCTCGAACGCCGACTTCATTCGATCTGCGCGAGGGCACCAAGTCAGTTTTCTCCGACATGGCCGGCGTCTTTACTGGCCGGCTGATCGCTCCGAGCGCGGACAGCACGCCGGAGCAGCTTCGCTATGCCATCGTCACCTGACGGGCGCACGAGTCATGTATGGCCGCGACTTCAACGCCGAGGACGGAGTGCCGCAGCCGCAGGCTCCGCCGGGCGGCTCTGCGCCCGCTGCTCCTCCCAAGCTGCCCCCGGTTGCGATCCTGAGCTACAAGTACTTCATGCGTCGGTTTGGCGGCAACCAGGCCGTCATCGGCCAGACGATGCAGTTCTCCGGCGGGCCGGGGCCAGTGATTGCCGGGGCGCTCGCTCCCGGCTTCCATTTGTATTTCCCTCCGGACGCCGACGAAGAGGCCGCGCCCGAGATCTGGATGGCCAATCGCCTTGGCTACGACGCCGCCGATCGCATCAGCTTCTCCATTCGTCCCATCGGAAGGCTCCGCGATGGCATTCCGTTCAAGCGAGCGCAGGAGGCAGCCGATATTGTCGCTGCCGACGGCCGCAAACAGTTTCCCATCGACCAAACCGCCGGTTACTACATCAACCTCGAACCGCTGCAGGCGCACCTGGTCGCCGCGTGAAGCCCGCCATCCTCACCCTCAATGGGCTCGGTGGCGTAGCGCCAGATGGTTGCGCTCACTTTCCCAACACAGTCCAGTCTCGCAGCGATATCTGCCATATCTTCCTGGGAGCATTTACGTTCGGATTTGGATTGCCTGCGTCCATGCGCGGTCGATCAGACACGAAATACAGCGTCTTCAGATCGGGACTCAACCGCTCTTGTTCCCCGTACAGGTAAGGCTTGAAGGGAATAGGCGTCTGCCATTTGTGATGTTTCGCGAACGCCACGAATACCACAGCCCGATGGTCCGGACTGGGAGGACGATGCCCCGAAAATAGGATGAATGACTCATCAGGGGCAACTGCGGCAGTGAAGTTTCTTGTCTCACCGTCGTCAAACGAGACAGGCTGCGGCGCGGTATAGTGGCCGTCTATCCACTTCGACCAGCAAAGGCGCTCTTTTTTGGTAACAGGGTCGCTCTGATTGAAGTAGAGATTTCCGCTTCGCGCCACCGAGGGGGAGTAAACAGCCGTATTGCTGTTGACTTCATCGGGAAGACGCGTCGGTTTGCCCCAACCGTTGGCAGTCCTATTTACTCGCCACAAGTTCCCGCCTTTTCCCGGTTGAATCTTTCCTTGAAAAAATCCGTCAATGGCCTTCCCGCCCTCTATCGCCGGGCGATTTGAACTGAATACTAAATAGGAACCGTCGGGCGCCATGGCCGGCTCAATATCTCGCCACTGGCCGGAGAAAGGCGCCGTTTCCGGCTTTGACCACGTGCCGCCGCGCAGATGAGAGACCATGATGGTGCCATCGCCATCATGCCAATGCGTGAAGAAGACGGTCTTGCCGTCTGGCGTGAATGCAGGGGCTGCGTTCGATTCGGTTCCCCAGTCCGTTTCGCCGATGAAAACCCTGGGCACGGGCACTCTTGATGCGGCGGCAAAGCTACTGCACACAACCACGACTGCAAGGAGTCGACTGACCTTGCTTTCGAGCATAATATGGTGCCTCCAGTTTTGACCTTTATCTATTAGATGTGCGCGACTCGGCAAGGTGAGCACTCAGAGTCGCGAGCCGTTCGCGATGGGGATAAAGCACAGGCTTGAGCTACAACGTGTCTGTCAAGCTGAAGATGGCGTTGGTGGCCCCGATTCCGATGGCGAGCGAAAGCGCGATCAGCGAGTTAAGCCGCGGTGCGTTAGCGACTGATCGTATCGCACAGGTCCGCGACATCGAGTGTTCCTCCCTCTAGAAGGCGGGCGCATTTATCGCGAAGCCTCTCGGAAACATCTCGGACGTGCACGCAATCCGGTCGGAGTTGTTGTGAAACGCGCCGCAGGTTCCGAACTTGTTCAACCGCTTGCTCCAAGCTCTTCAGCCAGATGCCTGGTGGCGGCTGAACGTCGAATTCACAATCTGGTTCGACGAGGTCCAGACATTCGTCACCCGAGGCGTAGGACTGCTCGAGCGCGAGCCGCAGAGTACGATTCCGACGGAAAAGAAGACGAGCATGGGAAGGCACAGAAGAATCCTTGGGGAGCTGTGGGTTGAAGGTTGCCCCATCGCACTCACGGCGAGCAATGAAACCACGAGGACAATCGAGATGATAAATAGGATTACCCGGCCCCAGATCGAGTTTGGCCAACTACAGTTGGTTCCTGAGCAGCTTGCGCAAATGATCGCTATAGCTCCGGCTCACGCGTAGCGATGTTCCATTATGCAACGTGACCGTGCAGTCGCGATTGGGAAGTGAGTTCACGCCCGCGATGCGATTAAGGCGCACGATTGCCGAGCGATGAATACGAAGAAAATCTTCCGGATTGAGCCGCTCAGTCAGCGTGTTAAGTGGCTCGCGAATCAAGTGCGATCGCGTGCCTACATGAATCTCTGCATAGTCTCCCTGCGCTTCTATCCAATCGATGTCATCAACGGAAACAAAACGCACCAGCTTACCTACGCGAACCGCGATCCTGCGGAATGGTTCCGGAGCTGGCTTCCTATCGAGGACGGCTTGCAGGCGCCGGCTATAAGCCGCAGCCTGCTGCGCGCCCAGGATCCGGCGTGCATGATTCAACGATGCATTGAAACGCGCATCGTCCACCGGCTTGAGAAGATAGTCGATCGCGTGTACTTCAAAGGCGCGCATCACGTATTGATCGAACGCGGTCAGGAAGATAACGAAAGGGAGCACTTCAGGATTCAGCGCCCGCATCACCTCAATCCCATTCATCACGGGCATCTGAATATCGAGGAAAACCAAATCAGGCTTGTTGCTGGTAATGAACTGGACCGCGTCCCGTCCATTCGAACATTCGCCAACAACCTCGAGATCACTGTTGGATTGAAGCCGCAGCGTCACTCCACGACGGGCGAGAGGTTCATCATCGACGATCAGGACACTATGCTTCATCTGTTGCCATGGATAGTTTATGGGCCAACAGGCTGCGGCTGTATTCAATCGGTAGCGTAAAGGAGACTTCGAAATTTCCCCGTGCGTTCGTGGAAGTGTGCATAGTGCTTGCATCGCCATACATCTTTTCGAGACGCTGACGTACATTTTGCAGGCCGATTCCGCCCGGACGTGTGAAGCCGTCGAGCAGAATTGAGGCCGACTCTTCGGGCGGCTCATTTTCAATGAGTATGCGAAGATAGTCGCCGTCACGCCGCGTTCTGACCAGGACGAAACCGCCGGCAGGACGGCGCGCGATGCCGTGGCGAACGGCGTTCTCAACCAGAGGTTGAAGAATGAGACGCGGCACCAGGACATCGACCAGAGCGTCATCGAGATCCCAGCGGACCGTGAGGCGATCGCCAAAGCGAATTGCCTCGATAGCCAGATACTCCTCGGTGGTAGCCAGTTCATCGGCCAGCGAAATTTGATGCAGTTCAGGTGCGTCCAGCGTACTGCGCAGCAGATGCGCAAGCTTGCCGATCATTTCCGTCGCCGCGTGCGGCTGATCGTTGAGAACCAGCGTAGATATGGCGTTCATGGTGTTGAAGAGAAAATGGGGCTGCAACTGAAATCGAAGAGCACGTAGTTGCGCCTCCTTTGCGAGCATCTCGGTGGCGATGAGCTGGCGGTGTTTCGCTTCGAGAGAGAGATAGTGCTTGATGCCGAAGTAGAAGGAAACCCAGGACATCAGCGCATACCACCCGCTTGGCGTCGCGGTGATGATGTCGGTCCAGTGGAAGGGAGGCCGCGTATTACTGAAGTACAGCGCTGACTGGAAGGCGCATAAAGAACCCAGCATCCCCAGGGGGAATGCCACAACCATGCAGATCACGGCGGCGATGCGCAGATCCACCTTGCGCTTCCACAGTTGGTGACAAAGCCAATACATCGGGAAACTGGAAAGAAAGCTGGCGACCAGAAAGCCTCCGCGGAAGGCGTCATAGTCGATTCGTCTCCACCAGGGGAGAGAACAGAGCACGTTGATGGCGGTGTAGAGGCCCCAGCCCATGAGCTGCAAAGGCCAGAAGCGCGCCATGCGCCGATTAGAGGAAGTGCGTGGCATTGCTACTCATTGTACGCATACCACAGAGCGCCACAAGATGAGTAAGGGCCTCTGTTCGGCGCAGAAAATGCACGGTTCGTCGCATACCGTAACGATCCTTAGATTGCCGCCATGTTTCCAGATGTACGCTCAGACCCAAGCAACATACATGAGCATTCACCTGCTGCCTCGACAGCATTGATGCACAGCGCTTCGCCAATGTTGATAGCCCAGGCTGTTCTGCTGGCGATCGTGCACCCTCACTGAAAGAAAACAATGCAAAGCAGCCGTGTCCTGAACCTGTACTGAACGCTCTATCTCCAGTAGTTCGATTGCAAGTGAAACAGGAGTCTTTGGAATGATTCGGAATGCACTGTATCGCACGCTTCAGGCAGGAACTGTTCTTGTAGCGGGCATCCTCTCGCTGGTTCCCGCGAGAGCTCAAGTCACGCCGGCCACGCGAGCCATCACAACCGCGGTGAATAACGCCGACAGGGTCGCTCTCACAGGAAGCATGCGGCGCGATATTGCAAGGGGGACGGACCTGGGTGCCGCGGACCCTTCCCTCTCCGCGCGTCATGTGGCGCTGCTGCTTGCACGCAGCGCAGCTCGTCAGGCAGCGCTCGACCAGTACCTGAGCGATGTGCAGAACAAGAACTCTGCGAACTATCATCACTGGCTGACGCCGGCCGAGTATGGTGCGCGCTTTGGCGCAGCAAGCGAGGATGTGGAAACGATCACAGCCTGGCTGCAGTCGCAGGGGCTGAAGATTGAACGCGCATCCCAAGCTGCGAACACGATCATGGTGTCTGGCTCCGTTGGACAGATGCAGGCAGCGTTCTCAACTTCGATTCATTCCGTGCTCGTGCATGGCGAGAAGCACATAGCCAACATCAGCCAGCCGCGGATTCCGCGTGCTCTGGCGCCGGCGGTCAAGGGCATCGTGGGGTTGGACGATTTCCATCCGCGCTCGAACGCCGTCGCCGGACCCACGGCAAAGTTCGACAAAACAGCGCGCAAGTTCGTACCTGATTTCACTCTGTTTGATGGCAAGGGCAATCCGTATTTCTACGTAGATCCGGCAGACGCCGCAACGATCTATGACACTCCGAATGCAAGCCTGAACACGTCGTATAAAGGCACGTCCTATGATGGCGCCGGAATCACTGTCGGCGTTGTGGGCGATACGGATGTGGAACTGTCTCCTGTCGCAAATTACCGCACGGCGTTCCTTGGAGAGACGACCGGCAACGTGAATCTGCCGACGGTCATCGTCGACGGCGCGGACCCCGGCACGAATGGCGATCAGCTCGAAGCATGGCTCGATCTTGAGATCCTGGGTGGCATCGCGCCCAAGGCCAAAATCAACTTCTACACCAGCGGCGACAGCGATCTCTCGGCGGGCCTTTTCAACGCGCTGGAACGCGCCATCAACGACAACACGGTGAGCATCCTGAGCATGAGCTTTGGAGCGTGCGAAGCCGGCCTGGGCGCAACCACTGTGCAGTACATGGGAGAGCTTTTCGCGCAGGCGTCTGCGCAGGGCATCACCGTCACCGTCTCTTCAGGAGATGCCGGCGCCGCGGGTTGCGACAACGATAATGTTGAGACCACTGCTACGCGCGGGCTTGCGGTGAACGGACTGGGATCGTCCCCTTACAACGTCTCGGTAGGCGGCACCGATTACGACGTATTGGAAACATCGTTCACTAAGTATGTAAGCACGACCGATAGCAGCGGAAATCAAAACAGCGGCCAGCCGCCCTACTACAAGACAGCGCTCTCCTACATTCCTGAGGAGCCGTGGAACGATTCGACCAGCGTCAACGGTGCTTTGGGAAACAATCAGCCGTTCATGCTCTCCTCCGGTACAACCGATATCATCGGCGCCGGCGGCGGCCGGAGCAGCATGTGGACGAAGCCCGTGTTTCAAACATCGCTCACGCCGCCGGACGGCGCGCGCGACGTCCCCGACGTGTCCTTCCTGGCTGCGAACGGGCTCTACGGCGCAGTATGGGTGCTATGCACGGATGAGGGCGCCCTCTATGGGGTCGATTGCGAGAACAGCAATGGGGTCTTCGCCGACAGTGCGCGATTCTCTGGCGCAGGCGGAACCTCGGCATCTACGCCGGCCTTCGCAGGTATGTTGGCGCTGCTGGAACAGGCGATCGGTTCACGCCTCGGCAACGTCAACAATGTCCTTTACAGGCTGGCAGCGACGAAGTACAGCACGGTCTTTCATGACATAACAGATGGCAACAACGCTGTTGTATGCACGCAAGGAACTCCGGACTGCGGTGCGAATGGCTTCACCAGTGGCTACGACGCCGTCGCCGGATACGATATGGCCTCCGGTCTGGGCAGTGTCGATGCGACACAGATGGTGGCGAACTGGAACTCGGCGACAGGAGCCAGTTCGAAAACCACGCTGACGATTGACGGATCCACAGCGGCAATCAAGGCGACGCATGGCACAAGCCTGAACTTCGGCGTGAGTATCGATCCCACCAGTTCCACTGGCGTGGCTGCCCTGGTGACCACCGCAACTGCCGCTGCGGGAGAACCCACGCTAAACGGTCAGCCCTTTACGATTCCAATCAGCAACGGCTCCGGCACAGGCACCTATAACGGTCTTCCCGGCGGTCAGTACACGGTCTATGCCTCCTATGGAGGCGACACCTCCACGTCAGCCAGCCAGTCGAATGCGATCAGCGTAGATATCGTTGCCGAGGCCAGTTCAACGAAGCTCTGGGTAAACGCATATGCGGCGTCGAACCAGGCGACCATCGCAAACCTGAACGCCATCCCCTATGGGTCCTACATCTTCTCCGAGAGCTCGGTCTATGGCACGCCAGAGGGCTATGATGCGTCGCTCGGTTACGCAACCGGCACGATATCGATGCTCGACAACGGAGCGATCATCGGCACTGCTCCCATCACCAGTGGCAACTTCGCTTCGTTCCCCAAACTGACGAGAGGAGTCTATCCCTACGCGGCGGGCACACACACCGTAACAGCAACGTACCCCGGCGATGCCAGCTACAAGGCGAATACATCCAATGCCGTCACCTTCACCGTGGTAAAGGGGACGACGAAGCCAATGCTGTATCCGGCCACGCCAACGGTGACATCCTCGTCAACCGACAACATTGAGGTTGACATCACGACATCCAGCTTGGCCGCTCCTCCCACGGGCACCATCACGCTGACAGCAAACGGCACGACGCTGGGTACCACCACAACGTTGAGCGGTGGATCGTCTGTCAGCGATGGCACCGTTGTAGCCTCGGCTACTTTCCCGGTGCAAGGCTCGCAACTTGCTAACGGCATCAACACGCTCACCGCAACCTACAGCGGCGACTCGAATTATGCAGGCTCTACGGGCACGATCACGGTCACCATGAATGGGTCGGGCTTCACGTTGAAAGCGACCGCAATCAATATCACTGCCGGCGCAACCACCGGCAACACTGCGACCATCACCGCGACGTCAACGGGCAGCTTTGCCGGACTGGTGAACCTGAAGTGCTCCGTCACCACGTCACCAGCGAACGCAACCAGCCCGATCACCTGCAGGGTCCCCGCACAACTGCTGATGACGGGCACAAGCGCCGCCACAGCGACACTCACGGTAAACTCCACCGCGTCTACAACCGCTGGATCATACGTTGTGACGATCACCGGCACAGATGCGGCGACGGGCAAGATTACCGCCTCAACGACAAGTGCTGTGACTGTCACCGCTCAGCCTGGGATCTTCCTGTCTAACAGTGGAGTGATTGCGCTGACTGCGGGCGCCACCTCAGGAAACACGGCGAAGCTGACAGTGACACCTCTCAATGGATTCGCCGGAGCAGTCGCCCTCGCGTGTTCGGTGACAACTTCGCCGTCTGGAGCCACCGATCCAATTACCTGCGCCGTCTCTCCGTCCTCTGTCACGGTCAGCGGTGCGGCTGCTGCAACTTCTACGCTCACCATCAGCTCGACGGCGCGTACGACGAGTGCTCTCCTTGAGCCCTCTCTGAGCAGCGTGGGCGGCGGAACAGCCCTTGCTTTCGGCCTGCTCTTCATACTGCCGCTTAAGCGCAGCCGCAAGCTTCGCGGATTGCTCGCGCTGAATGTGCTGTCCGGATTGGTGTCACTCGGCGGCCTGATGGGATGCGGCGGCAGCGGGACGTCGTCCACCGGCGGAGGTGGTACCAAACAGACCGGAACCACTGCCGGGGCGTACGTAGTAACGGTGACCGCAACAGCGCCGGATGCAACCACACAGACAACGACGGTCAATGTAACGGTGAATTGAGACTAGAGCTCATCGCATGATCACAACTATGCGGACAAACTCTATGAAGCCCACGATCCAAGCGGGTTTCAAAAGGTGAGTGAATGCCCCAGACGCGGGGATGCGATGAGCTTCAGTCCCGAGTTAGTGCAGTTCTTTCATAGTGCCAAGAGGATTCCGAGGAGGCTATCAATGCTGCGATTGTTCCCTGCCGGCGCGCGAGTTGCCGCGCTATTTACGATGATGATTTCCGGTATCTCGTTCGCCGCGCGGCCTGTGCGAACCCTGCCGGTGCGGTCATATACCGTACTCAACAAATCGGCACAGCAGAAGCGTTACAAGACGCCTGCCGATATGGTCATGATTCCTTACTTGAAGGCGCACGCGAAGGCGGCTCCCAATTGGGCGACATCGTCAAAGAGCGACATGGCAAGACCGAACTTCGGCGGATACGTCAACGCCCCGATGTTCGCAGCGCGCAACACCGCATCGCTGGCATCGGGCATCTTCGATACCGCTGTAACGGTCGAGCTTGTCGCCGATTTCAATAAGGATGGCAAGCCGGATCTTGCCGTACTCCAGGAATTGGGGACGCTCAACGTCCTGCTGGGAGACGGAGCAGGCAATCTGGCCACTCCTGTGAGCTACCTGAATCCCAACCAGCAGACGACCAACGTCCTGGTTGCTTATGCCGCGGATGTTAATGGCGACGGCAGTCCCGATGTGATCGCATACGACTACCTGAACAATGCCATGATCACCTGGCTTAACCTCGGCAATGGCACGTTCAACGCTGCTATCACCACTCCGCTCGACACCACCTTCGGATATGCCAACACCGTATATGTCGCAGACATCAACGGGGACGGCAAAGCGGACGTTGTTTATACCATGACCACCAACGAGTCCCCCACAAGCTCCACCATCATGGTGGAGTCTCTATTGGGCGTTGGCGATGGGACCTTCGGCAAGCCCTCTGATGCCAAGACACAGCAGTTCACCGTAGCCGCCGATGCACAGCAAAGCCAGGTCGAAAGCATGGCGATCGCGGACCTCAATGGCGATGGGAAACTGGATCTCGCGCTCGGGGTGAACGAAAACTTCGGCAAAACGGGTTTGTACATTGTGACCACCGCCCTCGGCAACGGCGATGGCTCCTTTGCAGCCCTCGGAAAAGCGCAGCTCACCTCGGCTACGATCCAGGGAATCCAGCTCGTCCGGGGTTACCTTGTCCCATTTGCCACCTCCGGAATCTATCTGCAGGACGTGAACGGCGACAGCAAGCTCGACATCGTCTCGGATATGAACGGAACCATCTACACCGCTCCCGGCACTGGCGACGGCAACTTCGGCGTAGCCGTTTCGAGCGATGAGCCAATCTCCGATGGCTCTACTGCGGTCATTCTCGATGTGAATGGCGATGGCAAACAAGACTTTGTCGTTGCAGGTGACACCCTGGGAGTTATGCTCGGCAAGGGCGACGGCACCTTTACCACTCCCGCCTACGGAAGTCAGTTCATCATTGACCCTGCTGGTTCCTACTCGCTGGCAGCCGGAGACTTCAATGGCGACGGCAAGCAGGACATCGCCCAGCTCGGAGGCGATTACAAGCAGGTCTCGCTGTTCTTCAACAACGGCACAACGCTGCGCGGAGCCCCCGTTGTAACTGGTTCAAAGGATCCGGTCTCCACCAATTGGGTGCTGGCCACGAGCGGAAAGTACACCGCTTCGGGATACGTCAGCCCCCTCGTGTTCTATACCAACGCGATCAAGAACCTGTCCGCCGTCGACACGATGGTCAACGATGGCGAGGGTCACTTCAAAGTCGTCCAGGCCCTGGCCGGCGGTGTGCCTTCCGATCTTGTATATTTCGAACCCTTCCATGCCGACTTCAACGGCGACGGTCTGGAAGATATCGCCTACACAAATGCAACCGGAGACGTTCTTGTTTCGCTCTCGAAAGGCGATGGTACCTTCACAACTCCCAAGTCGATCGGCCTCGGCGCCGAGCCCTGTCCTGAATACTATGCCGACGTAAATGATATCAACGGCGACGGCAAAGTCGACATCGTGATTCCCTACGCCGGCGATTCGGCCTGCGGCTCTACTGCCGGAGGCGCCTCGGGCTATTGGGTTGCCCTCGGCAAGGGCGATGGCACTTTCGCTAAACCTGCCTTCACTGCCTTCGGCACAGAACTTTACAGCGCCGTGCTAGCTGACATGAACGGCGACGGCGTGCCCGACATGATCCTCAACGATGTGCCCTTCATCAATGGTTCCGGCTACGAGGTTTCCCTTCTTCCAGGCAATGGCAACGGCACTTTCGGTAACGCGATCACCGTTGAAAGCAGCTACATTGTCAGCGACGTCGCCGCCGCTGACATCAATAACGACGGCAAGATGGACCTCGTCCTCAGCGCTGAAGAGGTTGTTGGCAGTGATATCACTACAGGCGGCATCCTCACCTTCCTCGGCAATGGCGACGGCACCTTCAACGCGCCCTCCATGATCACCTCCAACAACTTCTTCCTCGGGTTGCAGATTGCCGACATGAACAACGACGGCAATCAGGATATCGTCGCCACGCTCTATCAACACCAGGGCCAGCCCGTCGAGTACTACGGTATGGTCACGCTGCTCGGCTACGGTAATGGTCTCTTCGCCGCACCGGTCAACCAGCTTGAGAGCCTGGCGAGCGACACGCCGCAGGCAGGCAGCTTCTACGCCGATGGCGCTATGGACGTGATGACCGCGACAGCTTACGGCCCTGCGCTTTTCATCGGCCAGGGTGGTTCAACGCTCGCGCTCACTCCCTCGGCGACAGCCATCAACTTCGGCAACAGCGAAACGCTTACCGCGAAAGTTACCGCCGCTCTTTCCGGTCGACCCGCGGCCACCGGTACGGTCTCGTTCTACGAAGGAACCACGCTTCTGGGTACCAGCACTTTGAGCGACGGTTCCGCCGCGTACGTTCCGGCGCCGCTGGCGGTTGGCTCGCACACCATCAAGGCGGTCTACTCGGGCGATGACAACTTCAATCCCGCACCCCCCGCCACAACCACCATCACAGTAGCGACTGTCCCCCCGGCGTTTACCCTCACCGGTTCGCCCGCATCCGTCACGGTGACGGGCGGCGCGCAGGGCATTGTGACGCTCGGAGTGACCGCCAACTCCACTTTCAGCGGCACGGTCACTCTCACTTGCTCAGGGATGCCCACCAATGGCACCTGCGCAATCAACCCAGGCAGCGTGACCCTGGCGGCTGACGGTTCTGCCACGGCAACTCTGGTGATCGGCACAACCGCGGACCATGCCCAATTGCAGCAGCCGGCATCTCCGTGGCAAGTTCCGGCAGCCGGATTAAGCCTTGTCGTGATGTTCGGCATCTTCATCGGCCGGCGCAAACGCATCCGCATGCTCTCGGCTCTCGGGCTCGTTGTTCTCCTCTCCGCGGGCGCAATGCTGGTCGGCTGTGGTGATAGCGGCAACTCGAAAAAGAAATCGGCACTGACCGTAACCCCGGGCACCTACACCGTGACCGTTACGGCCGCACCTGCTTCCGGAAGCTCAGTCGCAACGCAGACCGCAAAGATCAGCGTCATCGTCAACTAACCGTTTCGCCTTGTTGCTTTCCGTGGGGCCGGCTCTGAGTCGGCTCCTTCTTTTTGCGCGGGTGCGGATCTTCGTGTGGCCATGGCATGCAATCAACACGAAACCCGCCACGATGAACAGCTGGGAAGCCGCAATAAACGTAATTGGATCCAGCGCTCGTACCCCGTATAGAAGGGTGCTGAGCAGTCGCGTCGTCGCGGATGCCGGAACAGGCACGGTACCGTGGGCACGACTAGGAAGGGTCATCGAATCGAGGACACCCGCCTGCGCTCCGCAGCAGCTGACTGCTGCCGGATTTCGGAACGTGCCCAGGGAACCTTCGTCGCGAACGCAACCGGCACGCTCCGGCCGCTTTGTGATCTGCTTACCTACAATGGACGTCTCCGAGCTACCACGGCAAACGCACAGGCTAGCACACCGATTGAAAGAATGCTTACCGGCAACATACCAATCAAAACAGAAAGACCCGCTCCAGGTCGGATTACTACGAAGGCACAAACGCAAATGAGTGCGAGTAGAGCGGGGCCAATCACATACACTTCGCGAACAAGAGGTATTGCACCTGGCGCAAATAGGATGCCGAAGACTAAGGCCCGCAATGCTAGCCCTCTGAGTCGCCTACGGGCAAAATACCAGATACCGTTAGCCACGAGGCACCAGCAAATGTAACCTCCAAGAAAGAAAAACCAATCGCGAACCGTGAACAGTTCAAATGCCATAGGTTCCTTGATTGCGCAGCCACGACCTGCGCCATTTCTGGATAACCGGTCGAGTAGCTAATCGGCCCGTTGTGTACTCGGTCAACGCTGGAAAGCCCGGTTTGTTTTACCTGAGAAATCCCGTTTCCATACTGAGGAGGAGCTTGTCACGCCACGCCTGGATGGCTTCTATCAGAGGTTTCTGTGATCACTTGCTTTTCAAAGGGAATATCCAGATATTGTGGTCGGCGCTGAAGGTGCCGAAGTGCCATCCTTCGCCGCCGTTTCAGCAACCAGTCTGCTAGTTCACTGGAGCGAAGAATTCGATGTTTGCCCTGAAGAACTCTTCTAGCCTCTGCGGATTTCGACCGGTGACTTTACGAATGACATCTGTGGGGCGTGCCTGATGTTCGCGAGTCCTGAAGTAACTCCAGAGGCGGGAGAGATGATCGACCGCGTGGGGGTTGATGCGCTCCTTCACCGAGTTGGCCCACTGCTCATCAGTGATTGACACGTAGTTAATTGGACGGCCAAGCACCTTGCTGAGCGTCTGGACAATCTGTTGCACTGTTAGAGCCTCGTTCACCAGAGGATACACCCTTTGCGAAGGCGGGGCATTGTTGGCCAGGAGGGTAGCGGCAACCCAAGCAACGTCCTCCCCGCCTGCAAGGGGAAAGACAGCGTCTCCGTTGCCCCAGGGCAGGAATATGGTGTCCTTTTCGGAGACGGTGCGGTTCACGAGTGCCCGCACGTTTTCGTAATAGGGAGGAGCCTGAACATGGACTGCTCCAATGTCTGCCCAATCAAAGACTCGATCTGTCAGGCGGTGCTGCAGGTTTCTACGTGTGGGGGCACCCACAAGATCGCGGATGAATTTGTCGTCCGGCGTGTCCTGGAATTGCGAATTATTGACAACGAGTTCTAGTCCGTGACTGCGGGCTAGCGCGGCGAACATCGTGGCTGCTTCCATAAGCCCGTCAGCGACAGGGTAGGTAAAGTAAGCACGCCGAACATCTTTCATTGCCTCGTGGACTGAAACCGGGTTAAGAAGATCCCCCACAAAGATTTCAGCGCCTTCTTTGCGCAGTGCATCGGCCCGATGGTCAACCGTTCGGACAAAAGCTCGAACAGGTATCCCTCGTTCAAGCAGGTGCGATGCGACGTGGCGTCCGCTTGCTCCCTGCTGTCCGCCGGCTGCTCCGGTGACTAATACTGGGTTTGGCATGCGATTCCTCTCCTTTCAGACGTATTGGCTGATCCTCTTCTTATGGCGGCAGCTTCGGTTTGAGGGCGTATTGGGATGATTCTCGCCGTCTCTGCTGTACCGGCTAGCGCAACGCCGGGTTGCCGTCATCGGCCATTGAGCACTGTGCTCAATTCCGGGTTGGCTCTTGGAAGATCGAGTATTTAAGCGAGCCGATCACAAACGAACGAAGGCTCTGCCGACCCCTCCGATCCCCGACAAGCCGTCGGATCTTGCCGCAAGCGCATGTTCCACGGAATAGCGAACATCTGCATAGCCAGTTGCTTCTGGCTGGCAAAGAACATGTAAAGGCCGCGATTCTCCTGCCCAGTTTGCGCCATCACGTCGTGCCGATAGCAACCATCGCGAGTGGAAAGCGGCGCCGCTCTGGAGATGATCGTCCAGATCACTGTTGAGTTTCTGTTCCCAACAACATCCGAAGAGGCATGAGGGGCCCAACTGGGATGTATTGATGCTCCATCAACTGTTCCTTTGCGAGGGGTAGGGTCTCCATGATGGCTCGCGCTTCGTCTTCGGTCTGAGCCTTAAGGAAGAAGAGCACGCCTTTGCCATCTCCGCGCGAATACCACTGACGGATCTTCCCATCGAGATACAGCTTCACCGTTGCTCGAATCTCTAAGGGCAGAACGGCCATGATCTGTTGAACAGTTACGCCCTGTTTTGGGGCCAAAAGGACCAACACTTCCATCGGTGTGGGTATAGCCGCGCTAGGTAGTTCTTGAGTCGTCATCCAGTTCACCTCGGTTGACTTTTCGCATTCTTCGGATCGCCCGCGGATATGGTCACCGCCTCAAACCCGCATCGAGTGTAAGATTATGATCGTACTCTATTGGATGCAGATTTGTTTTCGGGAAAGATTCAGCTGAAATGCAGCTGGCTCGAAATTGATAGCCGGAACTAGGTGCCGTAACGATCATCTCTAAGCCCGGCCAGGCCGATGACTTTTATGGTCAGCCGCTCTGACGCATCAGGAGACCGCTTCATTACAACTTACGTGGAAACGCGACCAGGCTTGCGTAGAAGTTAAGCAGTGATCCCGTTCAGAGTTCCTCCGGAGGAGTGGCATGAAGGCTTCTTCCCTTCTCTTCTTCATTCTTGGCTTCTCGGTCGTGGCGCATCCCCAATCTCCCGACCCCGCAATGACCTTTATTACTGCGGGGCTGAATGCAATGGGCGGAGCGCAGAAGCTCCACGATCTGGCTGGAATACACCTTGTAGCTTCTGTCGTGCGGAACGAACTTGAGCAATCGGAGCGGCCCGAAGGTCCTTACATTCTAGAAACCGGTCAGGTAGAAGAATGGCGCGATTTCCGAGCGGCTGCATGGAAGAAGAGATCTAAAGCACATGTATCCATGCAACCGGAATTTATTGTGGAGGCAGTCGTTGACGAGGGTGCCGCATCGCTAAGCTACGATGGCCACCCAGCACCCGCCTCAGGGCAGCAACTCCAGGACGCTGCAGAAGCGTTGGCCATAAGCCCCGAGCGCGTGCTGATAACGGCTGCAGCAAGTGCCGATCTCCGCTCCCTTCCCGACTCTGTGTTACAGGGAGTGACCCATCATGCCATTGCCTTCACATGGAACCGCAGGCTCATCCGCGTCTACTTGAATTCCGATACGCATTTGCCGACAGAAGTGGAGTGGACATGTGCATATCCATACGGCGTCTTCTGGAGTATCTGGGGTGATGTGAACACGCGCATCTATTATTCCTTCTGGTGGTTACAGGATGGCATTCACTACCCGCTTCAAGCCGATATCTTTCGTGATGGTCTTCACGATCAGACACTAACCATCACGAAGCTCGAGTTCAACACATCATTTTCGCCTAGTACATTCTCCATCACGCCCGAGACCAGAACGGCATTTACCTCACGGGCTGGCAAAACTATAGATGACCGGGCACCTGGACAAGCCGTTACGGAACTGGCGCCGGGCATTCTGTTCATTCCCGGTGCATGGAACACCACAATCATTCGGCAGGAAGACGGAATCGTGATTCTAGAAGCACCGATCTCTTCTGGGTATTCGGCGAAGGTAATTCAACTTGCAAAGACCAAGTTCCCCGGGATCCCGATCAAGGCCGTCATAACGACCTCTGATTCGTGGCCTCATATCGGCGGAGTACGCGAGTATGTTGCAGAAGGAATCCCTGCATATGTGCTGGACAGAACCGTTCCGCTGATCGACAGGTTTCTATACGCACCTCGTATTGAATTCCCCGATCATCTCAGCCAAAAGCCAACGCCACCCGTTTTGCTGCCCGTGAGTGGAAAGACAGTAGTGGGATCAGGTCCCAACAGAATTGAGATTTATCCCATTCACGGAGAAACGAGCGAACGGCAAATGATGGTCTATTTCCCGGAGCAAAAGCTACTATATGGCAGCGATCCATTCCAGGAACTGGAAGAAAGGGAGCTCTTTTACCCTCAAACTGTGTCTGAACTCTCAGACGCGGTAGCGCGAGAACAGCTCACTGTCGATCGGTTCTTCATGATGCATATCGGGCCGACTCCGTGGTTGAGAGTGCGTCAAACGTTGGAACCGCTCTAATGACGCCCCTTTGCACATCACTCACTCAGTACTTTTTCAAGCCAAAATGGACCGTTCCCGCCTTGCGTGCTCCTACGAGTTGAAGAGAGATGTTCCCATCCTACGTAGCGAATGGGGGTTGATGCATACGTTCGGACAGGATGCATTTTGTCCAAGACGATGCTGATCCTCGCTCCACGCGGTGGCCAGCACTCTGAGGATTGCCAGGCACCTACCGATACCCACATTCGATCGCCGTCATTCTTGCGACCGCGTACTTGATCGCCCATCCAATCATCAGGGGCCCTCGCTTTCGAAGGTCCAGACAAGCGGTTCGAACTTTCGCAGTTCGACAATCTTCGTTGCTTTTTGCTTTTCATCGAGGCAGAAGATCCACTCTCCGAGGTCGCCCTCGCGCGTAAAAACGTTTGGGCCTATCGGTATCAACCTCTTCAGATCGTTCAAATCGCGGCCGCTGTACAACTGGCCGTTCCTCAGCACAACGTGCACAACCCATCCATTCGGAAGGAGTTGGTACGTTCCTGCGAAGGCCGGCCAATTCGCTTTTGAGACCTCTTGGGTGGGAGGATTGGACGTAATTAGGCTCTGGTGCGAAGCTATCATCTTCCAAGCGGTCCCCTTCCGCACAAACGTATCGGTAGATCGGTAGCTG
Source organism: Occallatibacter riparius (assembly GCF_025264625.1). Lineage (NCBI taxonomy): Bacteria > Pseudomonadati > Acidobacteriota > Terriglobia > Terriglobales > Acidobacteriaceae > Occallatibacter > Occallatibacter riparius. The sequence continues at coordinate 4,897,498 of NZ_CP093313.1, read as the reverse complement.
GTTGTGAGTTGTTGACCGAAGACCGTTTCCTTCTCATTCATGCGAAACCTGACCACCGCGACAGAGTCGCTGACCCGCTGGACAGTTAGCTCGGCAACTTCGATACTTCCCGAAAGCCCACCAGGCAATCCTGCAAGCTGCTCCAAAAACGTCTTCTTGGTCAGGACCTCGCCTTCCTCATTCGTAATGATGCAGTCATCATCGAGCGTATTGTTCCATGGATGCTTATCGCCGATGGCAACCGAATCCATTAGGAGTTGCTCTTGGCGTTGGAAGGACTCCTTTAGTTCCTTTTTTGATTGCAGTGAGAGCGCCTGCGCGGCGGCCAGCGGATAGGCCGATGCAGTGACGACTACGATGAGAGCGAATGTGTAATACCGGCCTTGCCGAAATCGTCTGGCTCCGTTGGAAACTGTGATCATGCTTACAACCCTCTGCCCGCAAGCGGGTAGGATCTTCCGTACTATCTCCGGATTCGGTGTATTCCGACTAGATTGTCCCCCAATGCCATCGCAATCGTCGACAATATCGCATAACGATCGACACCTAGTTCCCATCCTCCCCCAGTTCTTTCTACGGAGTAGCCGCGATTGCAACTGCCTGATTTGCGCCGGCGTCGATCGAGCCGGTTGTCACAGAATCCAACTTGCCATGTGTGCTCGAGTCGAACGTATATACATTCAAGTCGGGGCCGCCACCCGAATTTGCCGCCGCGATATAGGTCAAGGTGTTGTCCTCCGCCAGCCCGACAGTTGCAATGCCTGCTGCAATGCTACTCAGCGTGGTCAGGGAGTACTCCGACCCCGTCTCAGTGATTGCAAATCCGGCGATATTACCTTTAGTACTACCGCTCACAGATTTGTTCGCGACATAGACGTAGTACTCGGTTGCGAGAATTGCAGCGGGTCCGGTTCCACCAGTCCGATAGGGAGAATCGGACAATTCGCCTATGTTGGAAGTGATATCGAAAACTCGCACGCCGCCACTCTGTGTTCCGGGAAGCGCAGCCGTTTCTCCAACAAAGAGAAGGCGATTAGCCACATCAACGGCAACAGCGGTGGCTTCCCCGGTCGAACTCATCACTGGGATAGTCCTGATTGCCCCCAAAGGGTTTGTATTGCCAGCGGAGAACGGAATCACGGCAGTACCATGCGCTGCCATGGCCACAAAGAGATATGGATGTGTCGAATTGGAGGGAGACATCGCTAGCTGCGGAACATTACTGGATGGCAACGCCACGGACTGCGCTGATGCCCCATCCGCTGGTAATCCGGTTGTATAATCCAACGGAATTGCGCTCAGTGTTCCACTTCCCGAAACTGCCTCCAGCAACCACAATCCACCCGGAGCGACCTGCATCGCCTCCGCAGGGTCGGATGATATCACTGCTCCGCCATTGGCTAAAGTCAGAGTACCGCTATTCCCCGCTCTGAAGAGGAAGATTCCAGCACTCGTACTTACATATACGAAATGGCCGCTCGGTGAAAGTGCAACGGCGATGGGCTCAGAACTCAAGGAATATGGGCTTCCAGCCACGCTTCTTATGGATCCGGAAACGATGGTGAAACCTTCAATTTGGAGGGCTTTCCGATTAAGAACGTAAAAGACTCCACTACTGCTCTTCGGTGTTGGCGACGGCGGCGGATCCCAGAACCCCTTACATCCCGAAAGGATGGTCACGATTGCCACCATCACAAGATGCCATATTCGTGCTCTCAAGTCAGCTCCTTTAGCTAAATGTCCAGCCTTGGATTCGCGGTTTCAACAGTTCGCCACTGCTCAGTTGCGTGGCAGTCGCGCTCCTTGTAAGCGTACTGTCGTACTCTTCGTAGAATGCAATTAGGTCCGCGCCGGAATGCTTCATCTGACGCAGCTTCTCGCGTTATTTGCTTGTTCAACCGTTAGGGAGTCGACGAGAACAAGAAATGTGCCCGAGCTAAGTTCTCATCTCGTTCATTGGGCGAGAGGACCTGCTTCGATCCCGGCAGCCAGTGAAAGCGAAGAACCTACGCTCGCGACCACAGCCGACTTGCGCGTGAGGCCAAGATCTTGCCGCAATCGAAAGGTAGCTTCGATCCCGGTGCAATGCGCAGCAAGCAGGTTTGCTAGGTGAAATCCCTGCAATTTGGAGGCGGTCCAGTCAACCGTTTCATCCGTAGCCCTGAACAGATGTAGACCACCGACGACTCCGAAGATAGGTTTGCCGTTAACGAGTTTCGCGGCCTGCGTCACGATGTTCACGATTCCGGCGTGCCCGCATCCTGTAACCACCACCAGTCCTTTAGCGGTATTGAGCACCAAGGACGAGTCTTCTGGAATGTTGTCTTCAGCAACTCCTGCCGCGGTTACAACTCTTCCTGGCCCGTCCCAGTTGTGTTCTGGATAAACGCGAGGTATCGGACCAGTGAACCAAACACCGGGAATCAGTTCCGCGCTGAACCGATGTACAACAAAGCGGCCGCCCGTCGCGACATACTCTTTACGGATAGCGATCATTGGATTGCGCTCCCCGGATTCCGCAGGACGGCTCTCGAAGATGCCTTCTGAGACGTGGACAATCGACAGTGCTTTTGGATCATTCTTCATCAACTCGCGACGAAGTGCGAGCAGACCGTCGACATGGTCCCAGTGCGAGTGAGTGAGAACAACCTCCTGCACGCCCGACAAGTCGACATGGAGATCATGCGCATTTCTGATCACCGTGTCGGGTCGCGCCCCCGTATCCACAAGGATCCGGTGACCATCTGCCTCAACCAGAGCGGAAAAACCCCATTCACCGATCCCGGAAGTGTCGCCGACCAGCATCGTCGAAAGAACCGTAACCTTGAGCGCGTGAATCTCATGTTGCACGGTTTGCCCCATCGCGTTGCGCGCGATACCAGAGACACTACAGAGGAACATGATGATGACCGCCGCCCGGCGTGACGGGCTTCCTCGCCGGATTGCACCTAAGTCTTGAATCATCGCCTTTATCCTTCCAGGTTCAAAACCGTGTGGTGAGGCTCGTCAGCCACACTGGGGAATGCTCAACGAACCAAGCCTCGGCCAACCTATCCTTGCCTGTGACGGTTGCAATCGCGATTACCAGCATCAAGCTGCCGAGTGCCGCCTTACCCATGCTTCCGGCCTGCGCGAGTCGGTCGCGGACGCCGATCGTCGCTGACCGCGAAATATAGGCAAGAAGCACGATCGGAAGCACAGCGCCTAGACTGAATAGGCTCATGAGCGCTGCAGAGCTTAGAAGCTCGTTTCCTTGGCTAGCCAGTACGATGGCAGTGCCCAGAGTCGGACCGACGCAAGGGCTCCAGATCATCCCGAGCGCGATCCCGATGACGAATTGCCCGTAAATTCCATTCAAGGAAACGCGCGATAGCAGCCAGTTCCCAGTGTTGGCAATTCGCGAGGTTGCAATAACGAAACGTTGTTGAAGCTCTGAAGAGAGAAGGATCAGCGCGAAGAGTCCGAGAACAACTGCACCGAGAATCCTTGCGATGCCAGGACCGAAGCCAAGCGCAGCGCCTGACCGTGCCAGAATCGTTCCGATTGCCGTATAGGACACCGCCAATCCTGCGGCTAATGCTATCGGTGCACGACGATGCATGCTGATTGCGGTGCCGAGAAGAATCGGCACAATTGGCAACACGCATGGCGACAAGGTCGACAGTAGTCCTGCCAAGAAAGCAACAGCGTACGATGCAAATCCTATGTGCACTATCAATAGCTCACTGTGATAAGGTTCCCCTCGGCCCTCGCAGGGAGGGTTTCATTGCTTCAAGCTTTCGACGAACCTGACGGCCGCAGCACTGTTGGCGGCGTAATTACCACCAAGCAGGTCGCGAACCTTCACTCCCCTCACCTGTAGCAAATAGGCGGTTATCAGCTGATAGCGAAGGTACTCGCGATTGGTCTGAAAGGAAGAATCGCCGAACTTCCGCTCGAGATCCGCGAATGAGCTTTGTCCTTTCCCGACGTAATCCGAGTAGCCCTCTCTCAACCATCTAGGGATATCGCGCCAACGGCCCGCTCCGGCGTAGGAAGCAGTCATGCTGTGGGTGAGCTCATGGGTCATGTAGTACACCAGATCTCGATCGTCCCTCACTTCACGACCCGTATACTCAATCAACTCATTCCGATCAAGTTCGGATGGCCGCAGAAACACATTCCGATTGAGGGAAGCGTACGTAAGCGCGCTCGACTTGAATCCAGAATTCGCGAAGAACGCAAATGTGCAGCACTCCCGCAGACAAAGACACGTTGTTCAATGCTGCGGTCATAAATGGGCGATGTTGACAGCCTTGCCTCAACCTCTTCCAGAAGGGCTACTGCATTGGCTGGAATTGGAGCGGTCGAATAGAGACGAATGTTGTCGTGACGGATCGAGTAGTGAAAAAACGGCTGGGGGTAGCAAAGTGCGAAAACATAGAACGCAACAAATGCCATCCCTGCGCCACAAGTGGACGCTGCTCGAAAGGATATTCTCGTTCTCGTCATGCTGAGTCAAGCCCACGAGTCTCAGTGAACTACGCTGCTTAGCAAGCGCTCGATGCCTTGTTTGCTGGTATCGCCAACCGACCGGCCTTCCTCCTGTTTTCCCTTCAATACGATCAGCGTGCTTTGAACCTCCACATGGTAGGCAAGCAGCAGTGCCGTGTCGGTGTCGAAATTGATCGTGAACGCCGTCACGTCCTTGTACTTGCTTTGCGCCATCAGGTCCCGAATCACAGGCGCTTGCGCCGCGCAGGTTTGACACCAGTCTGCTCGAACATCGAGCAGTATCGGCTTGCCTTCGCCGGCGAGTTTAGCGAACTCAGCCGGATTGTATGGCTTGATCTCGCCGGCAAATGCCGCTCGAGTAGAGAAGAAGCAGATAAACAGCGCAACAACCGCAAGAAATCTCATTCGGTGTCTCCTCCCATTCTGCGGGTAGATCAGACTGTCTTCCCCGTATTCCGCAGTGAGGCAAGAATTGAGTACATTCCGCAACTGAGCGGTGGCGCGGCTACCACACCGTCCATCCGGGCCGACCATCGTGACCTTCGACTCGAACATCATCATCTCCAATAGCGCCGTCTCTCACCTACGGCTATTGGGGAGAGGGCGGCTGTTGTTGTCCGCCAGGAGCCATCAAAGCTCTGAGCGGCATGAGGGGGCCAACGGGGATGTATTCGGCATCCATCAGTTGCTCCTTCGCGAACGGCAGCGTCTCCATCACTGCTCTCGCCTCATCTTCGTTCTTCGCGTCAACGAGAAAAACGACCCCTTTGCCATCCCCACGCGAATACCATTCACGAATCTTCCCATCGAGGTATAGCTTGACGGTCGCTCGGACCTCTAGAGGAATGACAGACATTACTTGTTGGAAGCTGACGCCCTGTTTGGGGGTCTCGATCACGAGCACTGCAGTGGTTTTCGGAACGGCTATGCTAGGCAGGCCAGAAGGAGCCGCAGATTGTGAGAAAGCCAGGGAAGCTGTCGACAGCACCCCAAGGAGAATTGCATTTACAGATTTCATCAGGTTTACCTCTCGGTTCGGGGAATGTTAGTAGGTCTCCATCATCGCGTACGATCGTACTCTTTATTGAGTCAACAAAATTACTCCGCGAAGCTTCGGATAAAGAATTCCTTTGCTTCGTTCAATCTCTGCTCGCGAAGTTGAGGGTCCGAAGTAATTCGGACCATCATCAACACACCGGCCATGCTTGAAAACAACAACCTGCACTTGGCAAGTCTTTCTTCTCGACTTCGACCGGGAATGAATGGCAACAACCGCTCGCGATACGCGTCCAACGATGCCTCCACCCTTCTTCGCACCGAGACAGGCTTCCGCGCGAGTTCCGGCCCTAACGCAGAAACGACACAACCCGAACCCGGTGAATTCGCATGCCGCATACTTAGGTATCGCTCAATCATGGCTCGCAAAGCGTGGCCTTTCGGTGCGGACTCTGCAGCTTCCACCATGCCATTTCCCATCTCGTCGAAGGCTCGCGTCACAGCTTCGACGAACAGATCATCCTTGCTCTCGAAATGCCGGTAGAAGCCACCTTTCGTCAGGCCGACCTTCTTCATCACGGTTCCGATACCGCTGATATCGGCGCCATGCTCGCGAAAAGAACGAGCAGCAACGGAAAGGATATTCTCGTGGTTCTTTGCTTTGTGTTCCTGAGAGTACCGCATGCTTGATAGCGTACTACCGTACTCTATGGTTGTCAAACTCCTTCCGCTCCGATCCAATTGAACGTTTAACAAGAGATCGACTACAAGCTGGTAATCAGGTCCAGGCGTCAATCCGACACTGTACCTTCTCACCGAGAGGTGCGCCCTTCGCCAGGCTCTATTCCCTGCCGGGATTTATTGGATTGCATGGAGCAGCCGCCATATCCCGTGTCTTGCGCACGAGGACATTCACTCAAGAGCCCGCACCCCGTCTCCGGCCCCACCAAGCCCAGATCGACAAACCGATCCCGACGAGAAGAGGAAGCATAAGAAGGCTTCCCTCGGGCCCGGTGGATCCTCCGCTCCACAAAGGATTTCCGATAGCGCGAGAATCCAAAAGATGACCGCTAGCGAGTTCACCACTGTCAGGCGTACCATACAGAAACGACTGACCCCAATCCCAATCAATAATGTTGGCGAATCGTTGCTCGGCCTGGTCGTCGCCGGCGTCGGCGGTCTTATCTTCTGCCTGAGCCTCTGGTACACCCAATCACTTTGGTGTGCCATCGGCTTTCACGCTGGATGCCTCCGGTGACAGCCGACGATCGGCGACCATGACAATAAAATGAGCGCTATCGACCTGTTCAAATTGTTTCTCATGGCTGGTACCCGCCTGAATCTGAAATCGCTTACCTGGAAGCGGCGACATAAAAGTGAAGTTCGATTATCTCGGCTATATACGCCGTTTGTTGGACACCATGCAGTTGGAACTTCACGCCTTCCTCAGCGTTACGCGGGTGGAGAAATCTATCTGCCAATTCCTAGAGCTTGTGCGGTCTTTTCATCAGCTGGATAAAATGCTTCCAGCGTCACTTCCGACAATTCGATCTCAATTGGGGTGCCAAATACGGTCACTGTACTGAGAAACGATAGGTCTCCGTTTGGCGTTTTCAATCTCAGAGGGAGCGCTACTTCATTCGCCGAGTGACCTTCGGAACCATTCTGTTGCTCACTGGAGTTGAGTGGATAATTGCTCAACTCGTTCAGGAGAGTATCCAACGCAGCGTCGCGGGAAATCCGAATTTGCCGGCGTAAGCGATCGAGCAAGTGCTGACGCCATTCGCCAAGGTTAACGATATTCGGGCGAGTCCGCGCGGATGAAGGCTGATGCGTAAGGCGCTCGCGGGGCGCTTCAGCAACTCAGAATCGACACCATCGAGTAACGGTGCGAGAGCCTCATTCGCACCGACAATAATTCCAGTGCCGATCCACGAGCAACGCGGGATAGGGCTCATGGGCCCTTAGGAGTCGTTCGAGAGCAGCCTTGGCATGGAGTAACGTTGGATCCTGTAATGACCGATCGCCATAAAGGGGCGAATATCCCGCGGCGAGGAGCATCACATTCCGTTCTCTCAGAGGAACGTCCAGGTGTTCTGCCAAATGCAGAACCATTTCCCCTGGATGGTGCCGAACGTCCGCTTTCGATGAAGCTCAGATGCCTTTGAGAGACCTCAGCTTCAAGAGCGAGTTCCAGCTGGCTAAATCGCCTGAGTTCACGCCAAGATCGCACGATTTCACCTACGGTTTCCTTCCCCGCATAGCGATACTTCAGTCGCCACAGGTTCCACCCGCTGCCGAAATTTCGAGGTACGAACCGCGGGCATCAAATAGCCTGACAGTTTTTCCCTCCAGGCGCCTGGCATTTCTGATTTGTAGTTCCGTAAGGGGCATTTGGGTCTCTGCAATAGGCTGGGGGCAACTGTGAGAAGCCGCTCCCGTAGTTGCCTCCAATGTTTGCCCCCAGATGGGTCTGGCTGTCAACAAACGCACTCAGACCTTCTCGGAACCGGTCCGTTGCAAATAAAGGAGTTAGTTTATTGTCTGGACTGTATTGGACTTCTTCGGAAGGTGTTTTGGTAGCGCTAACGGGAATCGAACCCGTGTTTTAAGATTGAGAATCTCACGTCCTAACCCCTAGACGATAGCGCCACACTTTGACGGGGATGACCCCAAGGCCACTTCCCTTACTTTAACAAAAAACTGCGTTTGCGCCAAAGGGCTTCGGCGCGGGTAGCCGCTTCAGATGCCGAGTTTGCGGACTTCCTCGTTGTAGTACTTGCGGTAGAGGATCTCCCACTCCTGGGAGCCTTCGAGGATGATCTTGCGCTGGCTGGCGATCTTGGCGCGGGCAGCGGTGTCGATGCGGGCCTCTTCCATGAGCAGTGACTCGAGGGCTTTGCGGGCTTCCTGGCGGATGGTGTTGCGATCCTCGAGGAAGCCGACCTGCTCGATATCGGCGAGGGCGTCGGCCACGGTGTGGGCGAGCTTGTTCAGCTTGTCGCGGCTGATTCTCATAGCACCGCCTTGTATTTGCGCGCGAGCTCACCCTTTACCTTCTTGAACATCTCGGCGTATTGGGCGCCGGATTTGCGCATTTCTTCGGAGTAGGCCTCGAGGATCATGCGCACCTCTTCGTTGATGCGGTCCTCGAGAGACAGCTCTTCTATGAGGGCTGCGGAGACGCGCTCTTCCGTCGCTTTCAAGTCGCTCGTGGTGATGAACTTGGAGTCAACGAGGTGCTTGACCGTGCGACGGCCCAGGTAACCAATGTATTCACGGGAAAAGATCATGGACTAAGGGTCAGGATAGCGCATGGGGGCGCGACCTGTACACCCAAGTGCCTGTGGATGCAGCGGCGGTTCGGAATTGGAACACGACTGTTAAGGGGCGGCTGGCGCTGGTCACGCTCGGCGTAACGCACAAAGGGGCAAAAAACAATGGGCGCAGCTCGCGCGGCGCCCAAACGGGTTGCTCATGTCACTTGTGTTCTGTTTTATGTGACCTCACGCGCCGAGCCGTCCTCGTCGGCCAGCGAAATCAAAGGCAAGGGCACCTGGGTGAGGAAGCCGACTCTTTCGACGCAAGCCAGATCCGCCCAACCGCTGCCTTCGTTTACATACGCCACTACAAAAACTTCGTCGTGTCCTTCTACGCGCACACGATCGCGCACACGGGGCATTCTCATTTCGTGTAAGGGAACGCTAAATCTCACTGCTCACGCGAGCCGCCCCCGGCCTCCGACTTCCGTTGTAAGTTCGATAGCGGGACATTGCTTTCTATGCGTCCCGTGTTCAGGCGCAGCAGTTCTGCCTGGCCTGTTCCATGGTCCACGCTCAGTACGACGTACTGAGTATCGGAGCCCTCGATTATGACCCGTTCCCCCACTGACACTGCAGGACCTGAGCCCGTTGAAGCGGACTTCACCTCTGAATCCACCCATTACCTCTTGAAAACGCAAGATGCACGTGCGATGAGAGCTTGGATGCGTCTGAGGCCGGACAAAGTTGCCTAGCGGACATAAGGGGGCCCCAGTCAACCGGGGAAACCAAAAGGGACGGCCTCCCTTGCGGGAGGCCGTTGTCGTGCCAGTGTGGATCCAGGCCGGTCGCTTGCGGTGTCAGTCGCCTGCAGCGACGCTTTCGGGAAGCGCCTGTACTTTGCTGTGCTTGCGGGAATAGCCGAAGTAGATGATCAGGCCAACGAGCAGCCATCCAATCATGACCTCCCAGGTGATGGCAGGCAGGCGGGTCATCAGGAAGAGCGCCGAGATCATTCCAAGAATAGGCACCAGCGGCACCAAGGGAGTCTTGAACGGGCGGGGCAAATTGGGCTCGCGGACGCGAAGGACCCAGACACCGGCACTAACGATCGTGAACGCCAACAGAGTACCGATGTTTACCAGCTTCGAGAGAGCGTTGACATCGAGGAATGCCGGCATCACAGCCACAACCAATCCCACAATGATCGTAGAAATCCACGGCGTACGGAAGCGCGGGTGAATGTCGGAGCACCATCTCGGCAAGAGACCGTCTTTCGACATGGAGAAAAAGACTCGCGACTGGCCAAGGAGCATGACCAGCATGACAGTGCCAAGCCCGAAAACCGCGCCGATATCAACGAGCAGCGTGCCCCAGCCGACTCCTGTCACCTTGATGCCAAGAGCGACGGGAGCGGCGACGTCGAGGTTGGAGTACTTCACCAGACCGGTGAGGATGGTGGAGACGATGATGTAGAGGATGGTGCAGACGACCAGCGATCCGAGGATACCGATGGGCATATCCTTCTGCGGATTGCGGGCTTCCTGCGCCGCGGTGGAGACTGCGTCAAAGCCGATGTAGGCGAAGAAGACCGACGCCGCACCCATAGCGATTCCATTCAGGCCGAAATGCCCTGCCCCGTCGGAGGGCGGAATGAAAGGATGCCAGTTGGCCGTGGCGATGTGAGGATGCTGGAAGAGGAACCATCCGCCGAGCACGATGAAGACGGCGACTACGCCGAGCTTGACGAAGACGATGAAGCTGTTGAGATTCGCCGATTCCTTGATGCCGATGACCAGAATGGTGGTGACGGCGAGGATGGCCAGCAGGGCCACGAGGTTGAAGAGCCCGGTGGCATGCTGCAGATTGGTGGGATCAATACCCATGGGCAGCGACTTCAGCGGGATCCATTCGTTCTGGAAGAAGACAAGCTGGGTGCCAGGCGTGGCAGTGAACTGAGGCGGAATGTAGATGTGAAACTGGGCCAGCAGACTGGAGAGGTATCCTGACCAGCCGGCTGCAACTGTAGCCGCACCGAAACCGTACTCGAGGCAGAGATCCCATCCGATGATCCAGGCGACAAACTCACCGAGAGTGGCGTAACCGTAGGTGTATGCGGAACCCGCGATCGGGATGATTGAGGCGAATTCGGCGTAGCAGAGTCCAGCGAAAGCACAGGTAATTCCCGCGAGAACGAAGCTCAGGGAGACGGCCGGACCGGCGTCTTCAGCCGCAGCGGTTCCAGTCAGGACGAAGATGCCTGCTCCGATGATGGCCCCGATTCCCAAGGTGATGAGGTTAACGGCACCCAGGGAGCGCTTGAGCGTATGTTCGCCCTGCTCGTTCGCTTCGGCCGAAAGTAACGACATGGGTTTAGTTCGAAACAGTCTGGACATGACGAGGAACTGCCTCTCTCAAGTATTCGAAATCAGAATCAGCTTTCTTGCATTGCGGGCGCGCGCCGCGACCACAGGAAATAGACGGGAATGCCAATGAGAACGAGGACCAGACCCGGCCAGGTGTACTGGGGTTTGTACCGCAATAATACGATACATATCCAACTGGCCATGACGATATAGATGGCCGGTAGAACTGGATATCCGAGGGCTCGATAGGGGCGGGGTGCGGCGGGCCATTTGAAGCGCAGAACGAACAAGCCGATGATGGTGAGGATATAGAAGACGAGCACGGCAAAGATGATGTAGTCGAGTAACTGACTGTAAGAGCCGGAGACGCAAAGGACGGCTGTCCAGATGGCTTGAACGGCGAGCCCCGCAACAGGCGTGTGGTACTTCGGATTGAGCTTGCCGACGGACTTGAAGAAGAGGCCGTCGCGGCTCATGGCGTAATAGACGCGCGCGCCGGCCAGTGTGAGGCCGTTGGCGCAGCCGAACGTAGAGATCAGAATGGCAGCGGCCATCAGCTTGGCTCCGCCAAAGCTGAATATCTGGTTGAGTGCCGCGGTCGCTACTCGATCTTCGGTGGCATATTGCACGCCGCGCGTAAAGACGGTTGCGCCGTTGGGGTCGCCATGCATGGGCAGGACCATGATGTAGACAAGCGACGCAAGGATGTAAGCGGTGATGACGAACCCAGTGCCGAGGACTAGGGACAGCGGGATGTTGCGCCTGGGGTTCTTCACTTCCCCGGCGGTGAAGGTGATGTTGTTCCACGCGTCTGAGGAGAAGAGCGATCCGACCTGCACGACGGCGAGGACGACGAACAGGTTGACCATGACGATGGGTCCCCCGACGCCGACCTGAACGGGGTGCAGAGCGTGCCAGCCTGAGTTCGACCAGAACTCGGTGAAGTGCGCGCCGAAGTTGGAATTGATGGCGCCGGCGTTGCGACCGATGGTGATGCCGAGGATGATGAGCGCGGCCAGTGAGAGAGCTTTCGCCGAGGTGAAGACGTTCTGGATGAGCGCGCCGAGTTTGACGCCGAAGATGTTGACGAACGCCAACAGGAAGACGATGACGATGCCCGTAAGGTTGGCGGTGTTTACGCCGATGTCCATGTTGCCGAGGACCATGGGGCCGACATGGATGGGCGGCACGTGCGCGATGTGCCAGAGCCAATTCGTCGTGGATACGGACGGGAAGAAGACGCCGAGGAACTTGCCGAATGCGACGCAGACCGCGGCAATGGTGCCGGTCTGGATGACGACAAAGAGTGTCCAGCCGTAGAGGAAACCCCATAGCGGGCCGAGCGACTCTCGAAGATAGACATATTGACCGCCGGCCTTGGGCATCATGGCGGCAAGTTCGCCGTAGCTGAGCGCGGCAATGATGGTGAGGACCCCGGTCACGACCCAGGCGCCAAGGTAGAGAGCCGGAGAGTTGGTTACGCGGGCAATGTCGGAGTCGACGAGGAAGATGCCCGAACCGATCATGGAGCCGATGACGAGTGCCGTGGAGCTGAACAGGCCCAGGCTCTGAACCATTTTGGTTGAGCCGTTTTTGCTTGGAGCGGCCTGGGTGCCGGGAACGGTTTGGGGGGTCGTCACTTCGCTCATTCTTACGCTTTTCTATCCAGGATGTCTTTATCTTTCTCGCGTGCAGGGGTGGTTCCAAGGTAAGCGCAAGAGGTGAGATCCGTCCATAGCGACGGCCTAAAGACTAGTGACGTGGATGGGTCATTGGAGGATACCTGCTAGAAGTCGGCCAGGCGTTCGCGCCAGCGGCGGAATTCGGATGCGGGATCTGCGGCGCTGAAGAGCGCGGCTGCGACGGCGACGGTTGATGCCCCGGCTTCGAGTACGAGCGGAGCCGTGTCGAGGGTGATGCCCGCCGCGGCGGTGAGAATCACGTCCGGTCCAGCCTGCTGACGCAGACGACGGACGCCATCGATGCCGATGGGCTTCTTGTCGGTCTGCTTGGTGGTCGTCGAGAAGACAGGACCGATGGCGAAGTAGTTTGCGGGCTCGTCGAGAATGCCGGGAATCAGCGCGTCACTCCCGGCGAAGGTCCCGATGATGCGGCCCGGGCCAACGATCCTTCGGGCCTCGCGAACCGAGATATCACCTGCGTCGACGTGGACGCCGTCGAATCCCACCTCGCATACGAGGTCGGCGCGGTCGTCCAGGATGAGTCGGATGCTCTCGTCGGACATGACCGCGCGCAGAGTCTCGGCATCGGAACGGAGCTCAGCGTCGGAGCCGGTCTTCTTGCGGTACTCGAGAAGCGTGACGCCTGCGTCCGCGAGGGCAGCGCCGAGGTCGTGAAGAAACTGCCTGCGACCGCTGGCAGGAATGAACGAGGAATCAAGAATCGGATAGATCGGCGGGAACTGATAAGCCATGCAATCAGAGTAGACGGTCCGAGAGGCGTCAGCCGCCAGCCTGGCTGTGTTGATTGCCTTGAGCTGACGGCTGAAGCTGAGGGGCTGGTTCTTAGGCCACTTCGGCCGGTTGCTCTGCGGGCATCTCGTCGGCGGAGGGGCCGTACATGCCGGGGATTTTCGTGCCGAGCAGACGAAGATAGACGCCAAGCTGCGCGCGGTGGTGGATCATGTGGTTGAGCACCCAAGTGCGCATGACGTTGTATTTCGTGTCATCGATCCAGGTCTGATCGCCGGCGACGAACTTCCAGTTGGAATCCCATTTTTCGGGAGTCATGGCGGAGAGTGCTGACTTGGCGGTCGCCAGTTTCGCCTCGAATTGGGCGAGCAGATCGGCTTTGTTCTTGTAATCGGCTGGCGCCATGTCGGGCGTCCAGTCGAGGCGATCGGTGGTGAGGGCATGGACCGCCCAGTCGCCGGTGCAGTCGGCGACATGGTTGGCGAGTTTGCCGAGGGTCATGGATTTGTCGTGCGGCTTCCAGGAGAAGTCCGCGCCGTCAGGTATGGCGTTGAGAAGTTTGCGGGTGCTTTCCGTTTCGGAATCGAATTCGGCGATGATGCTTTTCAGAACGTCCATTAATGCTACCTCCGGGTGCGGAAGCAAGGATAAAACAGAAATGCGTTAAAGGGCGAAGAAAAAGCGGCAATTGTTGCGAAGCGGCAAGGTGAGATCGGCCCCGTCTTCGCTTCGGGCTCTGTCGCATGCATCGTCCCCTTTCGGTGCTTTTTGAAAAGTCGAACTGCCGCGGATTCTGCAACTCGCATCCAATCCCGTTGATGAAACTCGGTGGTTGGTCTCCCCTGTTTGCTTTGATTTCCTGTGCCCCGTTTTGGGGCGTTTCAGCGGCCGGCTCAGCTCAGGTGAGCAGTCTTCCGGAACCGCATTTCACCGCGTCCGCGGCGCTGCTGGACGATGGCGTCTTCCGCCCGGATCGATCCCGTCCGGGGGTTCAGGAGCGGGACATATGGGGCGGCTCGACTACGCCTCGTTTCCATCTGCTGGAGAACTGGGAAACACGCGGAGCGGGCTATACACTCCAGCCGGTCGCCATGAGCGGCCGACGCGATGGCGGGACGAGTTCGTCCGCGGAGATGCTGGCGATTGATCTGAACGTCGACGGTCTGCCTGATGCGCCGGGGCTACCCGATGCGCCAGAGCCGGCGGGCCCCGGAGCCACCGGGCATAAGTATCACCCCGAACGGGCGAACGCGCGCATGGTTACGTGGAAGACTCTGCCGCGCGACTTCCTGCATGACCAGAAAGACATCTGGTTTACTTTCCCTGGCAAGCTGGCGACGGGGCACCACTGGGTTCCGGTGCTGGCGGTGGCGGGCGTGACTGCGGGGCTGATCTACGCCGATCCGCACATCATGCCTTACTTCCGCGACCACCAGAAGAATATCGACAAGATCAACGACGGCTTCGATCCGATGATCACGACGGGCATGGTCGTGGCGCTCCCGGCGGGGCTGCTGGCGGCCGGCTATGCGCGGCATGACAACTACCAGATCAGCACTGGCTTGATGGGTGCACTGGCCTACGGGGACAGCGTGATTCCCAATCTGCTTATCAAGGCCATTACCCGCCGCGAGAGGCCGTCGGACGTGCCTTACGGTGAACCATTCACGGGGACGTTTTTCAATGGCGGAAAGTCGCCGCTGAAGGGATCGAGTTTCCCATCAGGACATGCAACGGCTGCGTTCTCAGTCGCCACGGTGGTTGCGTATCGCTACCGCAATCACAAGTGGGTTCCGGTTCTGGCGTATGCGCTTGCCTCGACGATCGCGGCATCGCGGATTACTACGCTGGCGCACTTCCCTTCCGATGTATTCCTAGGATCTGCGATGGGCTATTCGGTGGCGCGGTTCCAAACGGTAAGGCCGCAGTGAGCGTGGCGCTTTTCGTGTTCGAGCGATCTGAGCAGAATGAAATCACGTTCATCGACGACCTGAATCATGCGCTGGCGCAGTGAACACGAGCTCACCACTGAAATTTCAGAGCAAGCTGAATGACTCGCGGGGCCTGCGCTTCGGTGACTTCACCGAAGACAGGCGAGTTGAGATCGAACACCGGCGATATGAGGTTCAGATGGTTCGTTACATTGAACGCCTCGACACGCAACTGAACCTTTGCGGTCTCGCCTAGCATGAAGCTCTTGTCGAGCGAAGCATCCAGACTGCCGAACGCCGGGCCATTCACGCTGTTTCGCCCTAGGTTACCGAATTGACCAGCGTTTGCGACCGGATCGAGCCGCTGGAATGCGGAACGGGATACCCATTCGGAAATCTTGTGGGGGGCTCTCTTGTTCGGGTTGCCGGTTACATTCGGCCGGTCTCCGAACATGCCTGACACTCCCGGATGCGGCGCCTGCAGAGAGACATTCGCCGAATCGTAGACGGTGAAAGGCGTGCTGGTGTTCGCCGCCAGCAGAGCGTTGAATTGCCAGCCATCCAGCAGAATGCGAGACGGTCCCGTAAGACTACGCGCAAACGGGACGGCATAGGTCAGGCTGGCGGCGATGCGGTGGCGGGCATCGAACAGCGAGCGCCCGTGTTCTGCTTTCAGGTTCTGGTTGTTCTGAGCGATATCAAGTTCTCCCAGAACAAGCCATGGGGCGGGACCGGACATGTGGAGACTCGAGATATAGTCGAGGTCCTTTGAGAAGGTGTAGGAGAACGTGTAGTTCAGGTCCTTGGCGCCGCGGCGCGTGATGGAAGCCTGTGCTGAGTGAAAAGTTGAATTGGCATTTCCTTCCACCAGCCCGGCCGTGCCCAACGTGCAGGTGCCGCTTGTTAGCGTGCAGCCGGAGTAGAGCCGCCGCCGAGGCGAGTTGGCAAATGTTGCCCCCGGTTCATAGATCGCGGGATTGGCTTCCACAAGGCGCGGCAGGCGAGTTCCCTTTGCGCCGATGTATCCGATCGACAGCACTTGATTCCCGAGCGTCTGGTCCACAGTCAGGTTCCAGTCCTGGGTATAGGGCGGCAGGAGGTTGCGATCGATGGTGAACGTCGACGCGGGCAGAGCGATTTGCCCGGGTGCGAACGGGTCGGATACCGCGCCGAGGGGGTTGGCATAGTTGATTTTTGTGTATCCGGTAAGAGTGCGAACCACTGTCTGAGGCAGTGCGTTGCTGGCTGCACGCATCGGCATGCCGACGCCGTTCAACAGGCAGTCGTAGAAGATGCCATAAGCTGAACGGATCACGGTGCGGCCGTTCCCGCGTGGGTCCCATGCGAAGCCGACCCGCGGCGCGAAATCGCCTTTGAAGATGGGAGCAATGGTGTTGGGAATCCCAGAATCGCCTGGGAACAGTAGCCCCGTTGGCGCCTGCGGATAGACCGAAGATTGCTTGCCCGGAGCGAATGCCATCAACCGGTTATGAATGTCGTTGAAAGGCGTGGTGATTTCATAGCGTACGCCGTAATTCAGGGTAAGCTTCGGGCTAATACGGTACTCGTCCTGGGCGTAGGAGCCTAACTCCCACCCACGCAGGGCGCGCGTGAAGTCGCCGCCGGCCTGGGTGAATATGTCCGGATGGCCAAGCAAGAAGTTTGCCAGGGCGTTGTTGGTGTAGCCCTGAACGGTAAAGGAAAAAGTGCCCGAAGCGAAGTTCGATTGGTATCCGTTGAGCTGCGTCCTGCGAAACTGAGCGCCGAAACTCATGACATGCTTGCCCTGCGTGTGAGCGAGATTAGCCATGTAAGCGTAGTCGTTCTGAATGGTATCGCGCGGATTGATGATTGGATCGCCGACGTTGGAGTAGCCCTGCGTCATGATCAAGGGCGCTCCGGTGGCCGAGGGCCATGTGGACGTGTAACCAAATCCGAAGGCTTGCGGCGAGTAGCCGGAGAGCCTCTTGTCGAGAACGATGTGGTTCTGAAAAAAGCTGGCATTGGCAGTCAGCACGGTGTTCGCCGAGAAGGTATGCGTCTCCGTAAGGCCGCCCAGATGAGTATTGGTGTAGTAGCCGACCGGAAAGCCCGGCGAATCCGCGCCCAACTCCGAATAGGGGCTGATGAGTTCCATGGTGGAGTAGCTGTAGCGCGCGCTGAGCACATCTGCGTTTCGCGGCAGCCAGTCAGCCTTTATGCCGCCCTGATCGCTGTTGTAATCACTCGGATTTGTGGATTGCGCCAGATGGGGATCCTGCGCTGAATTCGGCACTGGAAACATTGCGAGATATCGAGCCGTTATCGGGCTGATCTGACCAGAAAGATCATTGCCGAAGGGCTTGAGCGAGCCATTCAGAAGGATGGGCGCGTCCGCTGAAAAGTCCCCTTTGCGTTCCGCCATTGTGGGCACGATCACCCCGTGCGTGATGTCCTGCGTGTTGCGCAGGCCCTCGTAATACGTGAAGAAGTAAGCGTGGTTTTGGACCAGTGGGCCGCCGATGGTGCCGCCGAACTGGTTTTGCCTGACCGCTTCCTTTTTCGGCGCGAAATAGTTATTCGCATTCAGCACGTCGTTGCGTAAGAACTCGTACACCGTGCCGTGAAATTTGTTGGTGCCTGAACGCGTGACGATCGTCGTAATGCCGCCATTCGTTCCGCCGAACTCAGCCGGTGCGGTGGTGGTGAGAATGCGGAACTCAGCAATCGAGTCGGCAGGCGGACGATAGGCATATCCACCGTCCATGCGGTTGATGTTGCGCATGCCATCCACCAGGAAGGTGTTGGACTCGGGACGCTGACCGTTCACTTCATAGTTCTGCCCATTCCGGCGAAACGTGCCCATGACCATCAGACTCGCCGAGGTCGGACGCACTCCCGGCTGCAGAATTCCGAGCTGAGCGAAACTGCGCCCATTCAACGGCAGGTTGGCAATCTCCCGTTCGCTGACTACAGCGCCTTGCGCCATTTCATGAGTTTCAAGTCCCGCGCCTTCGGCATTCACCTCAACCGTCTCCTGGCCGGCGGACGCGACAAGCTGCACGACGATCTGTGACTGGTTTCCAACATCGAGGTGTATGCGTGAATTAACCCAGGTCGCGAAGCCCTGAGATCGCACTTCGACGCGATAATCACCGACGAAGAGTTCCTGAAACGAAAATTCGCCGTTGCTGTCAGTGCGCACTATTCGCTGGAGAGCCGTATCAGTCGACGAGAGGGTGACTTCGGCGCCCGGCACTACAGCCCTGGTCGCATCCATGACAACGCCACGCAGAGAGGCGGTGGCGCTTTGACCCTGCGCTGTGTTGGGCAGCAGCGTGAGATAGATCGCCACACAGATGAAGAGAACGGTGCGTTTCATGAATTGGCCTCATAAAGACAATCAAAGCTGGCAAACTGGAACTGCCGGATCTTCTGAATCACGAGCATTTCCCTTCTTCCGATGGTCCCCGACTCATCTACATCGCAAGTCCGCCGTTCGCGATAAGCCGAGACAGCACGCCTGTCGTAACGGGGACTCCATAAGATGTCTGTCGGGGAATGGACAAAGAAAGGATATGAGGCTTGGTCTGAGCCCGCATCGCCCCTTCGGCGTGTCTTTGACTAGATCGTATGTATTAGCGGATGAGTGATTTAGATCACTCTTGGTGGCTTATTACGGCCGGTTCGTGGGGGATGCGCGCTGGCGGGACAGTTCGAGCATGCTGCTCAATTCCGATTCGCCCGGATGCGCTCGCACTGCTCGCTCAAGTGGCGCGACTGCTTCGGCGAATTCGCCGGCCAGATACGCCGCCCTGCCCCAGTTCGCATCAACGCCTGAGAGCGTGGGATTCCATCGCGCCGCCGCTGCAAAGTCTGAGGCCGCGAGCGAAAGGCTGCCGGCGTTGGCCATGTGCACGCCGAGATTGTTGTATGCCGATGCAAGCAAGGGCGCGATCCCGCGAACGTAAGCTTCGACTTGAGACTTCTCCTGCTCCGTGGGTACGCGCGTAACAGCCAGGGGGTTGGCAGCGGAGGACGAGTCGCCGTTGAGATCGGCTTCAGCTTGATGGCGGCTTCGATTCAGCAGGTCAGCGGCAATGGCGAGCTCCCGTTGCGCCTCCTCCTGATGCCCTTCCTTCATGAGCACGCGGCCAAGTTGGAAATGTGCCCGCTCGATGTCATAGTTGTTTCGCGATGGGTCGGGTGTTAATTCGATAGCTTTCCGCAGTAGCGGCTCGGCCTCGGGACCTCGATTGGATGTGGCCAGAAGCTGACCCAGTTCAATAAAGTTCGACGCTTCCCGTGGATTAAGAGCGACCGCGCGGCGATAGTCCCGCTCAGCTTCTGCGTTGTTGTGCCGCAAGATCGCACTATGCCCGAGTTGGGCGTGGCTGAGACGATCATTTGGGTGGAGCAATAGCTCCTTTCGCAATTCAGCTTCCGCAGCGTCGAAGTTGGATTTCGAAGCTTGCAGCAGAGCGGCGCCAATGCAATAGTGAACGCCGGGATGATGGGTATCCAGAACCGCGGCGGCACGAAACTCAACGAGGGCGCGGTCGGGAGCGCCGTTGATCGCATAGGCGCGGCCAATCTTGATCCGGACGGCGGGGGTATTTCCGCATCGCGCCCGGTAATGGGTGTAGTCGCGTTCCGCGGCAGCGGGGCCGGCCACAGCAAGCTCGGCAGTGGCCAGTTCGTAAATGTTTTCGCAACTCGCCTCAAGCTCAACGGCAGATCGAAATTCGTTCAAGTCCGCTTGACGCCCTTTGGTCGCCAGTTGCAATTTGCCGCGCAATACGTGCACCTCAGCCTGCTGAGCAGGGCTCATGGCATCAGTAGAAGAGAGTGCCGAAGAGAGCAACCGCTCTGTTGTGTCCGTGTCTTTAGCATTCAGTGCCGCGGCGGCGAAGTCGCGAACAAGCCGGGCTTTGCCAGGTTCCAGCCGCAAAGCTTCCTCATATGTGAGCTTGGCTTTCGCATAGTTGCCGGTATTCGCAAATCCATTGGCGAGCCGGCACAGCGTAGCCACGAGAAAGGCAGTATATTCACGGTCCGCTTGATCGAACCTGCCGGCCGACTGCAATCGGTACGCAGCATCATAGTGGCTGCGCATGACGGACTCTGAGTCATCCTCCTGACCAGATGCTCCACGTAAGCACAGGAACAGGATGAGACTCAGAGCTGCGATTTGCGTGATTCGTGTCATTTTCCCCGGGCCCATCGCCGAATCAGAAGAGGTTTCCCGACACTTCCTCGGCTGCGGTCAGCGAACGCATGGCAAGTTCATGTGGAGCAAGGACGGAATCCCGTTCCGCAGTGGTCGTGATGGAAATAGTGAAGATTTGATCGCGCACACGGCCGATCACACGCTCTCCGTGCGCCTTGCCATCTGCTGCCGCACAGCGCAATGCTTCGTTGCCGATGGACGGCACCGGTTGTGACATGGGGCCACAGTTGTGCATCAGCTCTACCAGACGATCATGCGGCTTCGCGACGATCTCGACCGCGATGACGAGCTGGCGTGTAATGCCGCTCTCCGTTTGAGCGAATGTGCAGGTAGCTGGCTTGCCCGCTTCTGCCGGCTCGTAAAGGCCTGTCGCATCGCCCCCAAGGATGCCGGAAGCCGTCGCCTCATTGAGCCAGGGACAGTTGTTTGCAGCGCGTGCCATCGTGGAGAATCCCAGAATTATGGCAAGCAGTGCGATGCATCGCGCGAGATTCAGCACCTTAGCGTCCATTGCTCGTCTGGCCTCCGCTCTGATTCATGTCCGTGTGCATATGCCAAGGTATGCTTTCTGTCGCAATCTCCGGATGCACGCGTAAATAGTTCAGCGAGTAAGTGGGGGCGCCAGGGTCGACCTTCTTATCTACGAACATGGCCTGCTGGTCGGCAGCTTCCTTGCGGCGGCCCGCCCGGCGATAGAGAATCGACAGGTTATAGTGAGCGGCCAAATCGTCGGGATCGATGCGCTGCAGCGCTTCGAACTGTTCGACGGCCTCCTTGTCCATGTTCTGCTGGTAATAGGTGATTCCCAGCTCGCGTCGCGCGTCGCGCGAGTCAGGATACGCCTCGACGACTTTCTTGAAGTCGGCGATCTCCTGCTCTGTGTTGCCCGCCCGGCGCTGCAACAGCCCGTCATAGTAATGAGCGCGGACATTGTTTGGATCGAGCGTCAGCGCTTTGTGGATGGCCGTGCGCGCCGAGTCGTACTTCTCCCAAAGGATCTCGGTAAGCCCAACATTGGTGTATGCGTCGGCATAGTCATAGCGCAGTTTGATTACCTCAGTAAATGCCGCGACCGACTCTGCATACTGAGTCTGATCGAGGAGAGCAATGCCCAGATTGTTCCAGCGCATCCAATCGGGATTGTCGTGTTCATCCGGAGCCTGAGGACTGTTCTCACCGATCTTGAGCATACGCGTGCGGGAAGCGATTTCGACGACAGGATAGGCCGGATGATCGCCCTTGCCGAAGATGTTGTTGAGGTAACTCTGACGCAGGTGCCGGTAATTGACTTTCGCAGTCACGGACACGACTCCGGTGATGTCGGGGGGCAGATGGAACTGATAACGAACCAACACGGAACGGCCAGCCTGCACGGTGTTGTCATAGGCGACTGAGTGGATTGTCCACACCTTGTGGTTGTCCACGAAGTCACCTTCGTTCGTCACCGGACGATTAGTGAAGCTGTGTGCGCGTGGATCAAGCATCCCATCTGGCTTGAGAAATCCGCTGTGATAGAGCTCTTTGCCGTTCGTATCTTTAACTGTGAATTCGACCCATGCCTCGAACAGATCGCGGACTTCAGGGATGAGCGAGTGCCCGATATTCTTGTTTTGCACCACCACGAATGCCTCGACCGTATCGCCCGGCGCGAGGGAGTAGTGGGTGCTGCCCAAGGGCGCAATCATCTGATCGCTGCCTTCTTTTTTGAGGGCGAAGATATCGACGTTGAGATAATTGCCAGCGCGCAGGAACTCGATTGTCTTCTTCAACTGCTCGTCGAAGTTGTAGTAGAACGGCACAGCAGTATTGCCAGCGAGCCAGCGATGCGATGCAAAGGTACCGTCTTTCGCTCCGTATTCCGGATGCGTCACAGCATTACGCTTCATATGACAGCCCTGGCATGAAGTGAAATCCGCCTGATAGAACGTGAGGGGATTGCGCTTTGAGAACTTCGACTGCTGCCATTCGTCATAGGCCGTGAAAGCACGGATGAACTTGTAATCATTGAGAGGAGCCGGGAGGTTCGCTTTGTGGCATGCAGCGCAGAACTCGGGTTTGTGCAGGAAGTCGTGCATGACGGCCTGTGAATGCCGCTCGGGATGGCGAAGGATCTCGGAGAATGGGACCTCGCCCGGGATGCGATCGCCCTTCTCGTCAACTATGACCGCAGGCACTCCGAGTTGAATGCTTGAGTTACCGTTGGTGGAATCGAGCGATAGCACGGAATGGCATGTGGTGCACGTCAAGCCATCGCCATCCATCTGAGTACGATCGACCTTCGGATTCTCGGTTAAGGCGCCCGAGACCACAGCGATTGGATTATGGCAACTATCGCAGTGGCGAGCAAAGCTAATGCCGCGCGTCTTGTCGCGTAGCAGCAGGTTGACGCTGGTGCGATAGAAAGGAGTTCGGAACGAGTTGGAGTGCAATGCCTGCCGCCATTGGCTGTAGGCCTCCTGGTGGCAGGCGCCACAATACTCGGCGGTTGGGAACGCCCCCGGCTGGATGAAACCTTCACCCTGCACCTGCAGATTGCCCGGAGTGAAGGGGTTCCTTTTGCCGTAATGGAAGTTGTACTCCGGATCGACGAGCTTATTGTGAGCTTCGCGGTCGCTCTGCTGTTTCTGTTGAGCGTGCTCTTCCAGAAGCTTCAGGCGTCCCTGCTGTGCGGGAGTGTCGACCGCAGGCGCACTACCTGCCGGAGGAGGAGTGTAGGCTGGGGGCGGCCCCAACTCCTGCCCGATGGCGGGTAGCATCAGCCAGCCGGCAATCGCAAGGCATGAGCAGACGAGTGGTAGAGATTTCATCGTTTGTGTCCTCCTCGTTCAGGCATGGCGATTGAGTTCAGCGGCCGCCGTACGCCGTGTTGCCTTTCGCAGAGGCATGATCGGCCGCGATGCCGTCATACACACTGGGAACGATTCCCCTGCCTTCCTCGATCGCGAAATAGCGGTCGATCCCGGGGACCTGTATTGTCTCTTTCTTGCCGTCAGGCCAGTGAATTTCGACCTTATCGATGGCCGCGGTGTCACCTAGCCCGAAATGCACCCGAAAGTCGTTTGAGGATTCAAAGCTGCCGCCGCTCATCACGTCTCCGCGCTGCCGCTGGCCTCCTGCCGTGAGGTATACCGTGGAACCTACCGCGTCCCGCGGGCTCTTGGGGCCACCGATCAGTTGCAATCCGACCCAGTGATTCTTGTCGGCGTTCACATTTCTGAGCAGAACAGGTGTGTGATCGAGGCAGTTGATGACGACGTCGATTTTGCCATCGTTGAAGAGGTCGCCAAATGCCGCGCCGCGGGCCGGGAGCACATCGGCAAGTCCGGTTCCTTCAACCGCCGGCATTACCTCGAACTTCTTCCCGTGAACCAGGTTGTGGAACAGCAGGGGACGCTCGGCGAAGGAGGTGCCCCAGTTGTGCTGATCCACCTGCGGATACACATGACCGCTGACAAACATCAGATCCTTCCAGCCGTCATTGTCGTAGTCGAAGAATTGCGTTCCCCAGCTAAGGAATGGGTAGGTCGGTTCGGCGATCCCCATCTGCGGTGTGATATCGACAAAGTTCGCGTCGCCATCATTTCGATAGAGGGTCTTGTAGTCATCTGAAAAGGTCGTTGTATACAGGTCGAGATGTCCGTTGTTCGCGTAGTCGCCCACGGCCAGGCCCATGGACGCGGTTTCGCGCGCGTCCTGGTTCAGCGCAAAGCCGGAGTAGAAGCTCGCGTCCTGGAATGTACCGTCGCCCTTGTTCAGATACAGGTAGTTAGGTGAAGAATCGTCAGTAACGATCAGGTCAAGCTTGCCGTCGTCGTCAATGTCGACAAATGTGGATGAAAAGCCGTAG
Organism: Occallatibacter riparius; assembly: GCF_025264625.1. Lineage (NCBI taxonomy): Bacteria > Pseudomonadati > Acidobacteriota > Terriglobia > Terriglobales > Acidobacteriaceae > Occallatibacter > Occallatibacter riparius. Next base: position 4,872,963 of record NZ_CP093313.1, on the reverse strand, counting down.
TAGTGACTCTTATCGTTCACGCCGGTTTTCACGCTCACATCGGTGAACGTCCCGTTTCCGTTGTTGTGGAACAGATGATCCGGTTCGCCCGGCAGGCCGCGTGGGCCGCACATGGTTGCCGCGCCGCGGAACGAGCAGTTCGCGAATCCGACCTCCTTATTGCCGGAGAGCGGCAGGTGGTCCATGTCCCAGTGGATGTAACCAGGGACAAAGATGTCGAGCAGGCCATCGCCGTCGTAATCACCGAAACTGGGCCCGGTCGACCAGTTGCCGAGCGTTACGCCCGCTGTCTCCGCGATATCTGTGAACGTGCCGTCATGATTGTTGTGATAAAGGCGGTTTTTGCCGTAGTTCCCGACATAGAGATCGGGCCAGCCGTCATTGTCGTAGTCGCCAACTGCGACGCCGAATCCCCACCGGTCGTTGCTCACTCCTGCCTTGGCTGTGACATTTGTAAATGTGCCGTCGTGATTGTTATGAAAGAGGACTGCATGCGGCGGCTCGGCGCTTCCGTCCAGTCCTTCCTTCGTGGAGCCGTTCACGAGATATATGTCGAGCCAGCCGTCAAGGTCATAGTCGAGCAGCGCCACCCCGGAGCCGATCGTCTCAAGGATGTATGGCTTCTGCGGTGTGCCCATCTTGTGCTTCCACGTGGTCAGGCCAGCCTTCTCTGAGATGTCCTGGTAGATGATTGGGCCGGATTTGACGAAGCCTCCAGCAGTGATGGGGCGCTGCTCCGAGTCAAGCACGGGTGCAAATACGCCTGCAGTCGAAGAACCGGTTTGAGCTGCAGGCCCCTTGCCACCGTAGAGCGGCGGCTGCGATGGGGTGGTCGCGGACTGGGCGGCGGACAGGCACGCACTCAGGATGCAAGGAGCGAAAACGAGGGGGAGGCGCTCGAAAAACCGTGAAGATCTCAAACTTGTGACCTCAGGAGAAGAAAAGGGGCTCGTCAAAGAATTCTCTAGATAGGAAGCGTCCCTGTCTCCCTCCCAAGGTCGAAGCTGGAAATTAGCCATTCGATGGAGGCCTGCCTGAAGAGGAATCTGATATCTCGACAGGGAGGGTCATCCTCCGGATCCCCCGTGTAGTTCCTACGAGAAGTCCAGAGTAACGAGGCCGCGCTGAATGGCGGTCATCGCTGCCTGCGTGCGATCTGATACGCCCAGCTTGCTAAGCAGGCTGTTGATATGCGCTTTGATCGTGGCTTCGGAAACGCCGAGCGACTGAGCAATCTGTTTGTTTGACCGGCCCTGGACTATATGTTCCAGAACCTCCGATTCCCGAGGAGTGAACTCCTCCCATTCCAATCGCCTGGCCAGTTTTGCAAATATCTCAGGCGGAACATGAGATCGGCCTTCGTTGACCAAATGAATTGCCGCAATGAGTTCGTCTCTCGTAATGCCCTTGAGAAGATAACTCTGTGCACCGGATCGCAGTGCGCGGTAGACGTCGTCTTCACCGTCATAGGTGGTCAACACGATGAAGCGAGCATGCTTGGCTTCACTGCGAATGCTCCTGACCACTTCCGCACCCGATATCCCAGGCAATCGCAAGTCGATCAACGTCACATCCGGTTGGCAAAGATGGAATTGGTTAATTGCTTCGACGCCATCTCCAGCTTCACCTACAACCTCGAAGCCTGCGACGGTCTCCAGGAGAGTGACCAGGCTTTTGCGAACGACGTGGTGATCCTCAACAACCAGGATTCTGATCAACTTGTCAGCCAACACTTCCTCCGCGGGGAATTTCTAAGGCCTGGAGCGGCTTCTTCTTGCGTACGATCGGCCTCGAGTGTACGGGAAGTTTGCAGGGCGGCGGCTGATGAGGAGAGAATCGCACCCCATCGCTTCTTCTAAGAAGGAACCTTAGAGACAACGGCGCTTCACGTCTTCGCCTGAGCGGAGGAGCCCGTTCTCGATCAAATGATCGAACATTCAATCTGAGGAAAAAGCAAGCTCATTTCAGGGCCGACCGGCATGAATCTCGGTGTGCCTGGCGACAACTGGGTTGGCACCGTTTCCAGCGGCCCAAACTATGATATGAGCGTCGAACTGCTCACCCGTCGAAAGTACTACATGGCCATCAACTACGGAGACCACCTGGGTATTGAGATGTACGCGCGCTCCCCGGCGTTCAAACGACTCCCTGACGCGGGCGGCAATCTCCTCGGATACTTCTGTGCATGATCTATTCCGTGAAATCAAAGTAGCGATCGGGTTGCGCTAGACCTGACGGGGTCACGACACAGGAAGATTCGAGGTATTCCATCCTCCACCCACGGCTTTGATCAGCAACACATTGGCTTCCAGTTGCCTCCGCATCAACTCAATGTCATTGCGCTCGTTGGCAAGGGCGGTGGCTTGTGCGGTGACAACCTGAAGGTATGTATCGACGCCTCCGGCATAGCGATTCTGAAAGAGGCGGAGTGAGTCCTCGGCGGAGGCAGTGGCTTCGTGCTGTTCTGATAGTTCCCTGCATAATATCCGCAGAACTGCAAGATTGTCTTCGACCTGCTGGAATGAGGTCAGCACGGTCTGACGGTAATTGGCGACAGTTGCGTCGTAATTCGCTCGCGCCGACTCAGTAGTGGCGCGGCGTCTTCCCGCATCGAACAGTGTTTCAGAGAGCGCTGGTCCAACCGCCCAGAAGCGGCTGGGCCAGTTGAACCAATTGAAGAGGGACGAGCCTTCAAGACCTGCGGTTGCGGCAAGATTCAGCGTCGGGTAGTAGGCGGCCTCAGCAATTCCAATCTGCTCGTTGGCCGCTGCCATGCGTCGCTCGGCCCCCGCAATATCGGGACGCCGCTCAAGCAGCTGCGCCGGCAGAGTGACGGGTACACGGGGCAGTTGAGGCGCTTGGACATTGAGAGGAATGGAGGGCAGGCTGAATGAGGCGGGAAGCTTCCCAATCAGGATGGCCAGAGCATGCTCGTACTGGGCGCGCTGCACCATGACGTCTGTCGCGAGAACGCGCGCAGTGTCGAGTTGCGTCTGGGCCTGCGCCACATCCGACCTGGGAGCGGCTCCGCCCTGATATCGATTTCTTGTCAATTCGAGCGCTTTGTTATAGGCGGCAACGGTGTCATTGAGGAGTTTCTCCTGCGCATCGGCGCTGCGAACCTCAAAGTAGTCGATGGCGACCTCGGCATGCAGACTTAAACGGGCTGTTTCAAGATCCGCGCCGCCGGCCTGCATCTCCTCTTTCGCAGCCGTCACACTGCGGCGCACGCGCCCCCACAGGTCGACCTCGTAGGTGAGATCGACCGGCAGGACAAAATCGCCTGAGCCATTGTTCGCCTGGCTGCTGGGAAAATATGGGGTGTTGGCAGAAGCTCGCAGAGATTCGATCTTGGGAGAGGTCCCGATCGTCGGTGCCTCCGCAGCGCGCTGGAAGCGGACGGCCGCGCGCGCCTGACGGAAGTTGGCTTCTGCAATCTTCAACGTCTGGTTGGCAGAATCTACCTGTTCTTCCAACCCGTTCAACTTCGCATCGCCATAGAGCTGCCACCATTTTCCGGACAGCACCGGTTCGTCGGGCTGGGCAATTTTCCAGCCATCACCCTGCTTCCAATTCGTGGCTTCCTTGAAGCCGGGAGCAAGTGGCGCAGTGGGCTTCGAGTATTTCGGGCCCACCATGCACCCGGTCAGCAAAAGAATGACGGCGCTTCCGACGATTCCCAGAGAGAGGCCTGTCCCGGGGAGTTGTTTACCAGAAGCCCAGGAAGGCAACCGCGGATACTTCGATCGCCGCGGCGACCGAAGTACGACAGGGTTTTTCATGTTCCGCAACCTTTTCACTGCAACAGACCAATCACGCTTCATTTCCGCTCTCCGCCATTTGGATTGCTCTCGACCCGAACCTCTGCGCCGCCGGTGAGCGAGTCGGAAGGATTCACGATTACGGCATCATGTGCGGCCAGTCCCGAAATTACTTCGACCGCATCCCCATAGTCCTGGCCGATGGCGATGGGAACGAGGACCACACGCGAATTCCGGACTACGCCCACGCGCAAGCCTTCCGAGCGAAACAACAGAGCATTCGACGGGATGGTGACGGATCCTTTCCTGGGCGGGACCTTGAAATGCACGAAGGCGTAGGCTCCCGGCATCAGTTGCCGGGAAGAGTTGTCGATATCGACTTCAACGGTCAATGTCCGGGAGTTGGGGTCGATTGCATTCGCATTGCGTACCAGCACTCCCGCAAACGGCTGGCCCGGAAACGCGTCGAAGGTCACTGCGGCCTTGTCTCCGGTCTTCAACGTAGGAGCATAGATTTCGGGAATGGGAACGTAGATGCGCAACTTCTGAACGGCAGAAATGTGAAAGAGCTCCTTCGGAGCCGTGGTATCGGCCTGGATCAGGGCTCCGATGTCTGTGTTCCGCGCGGTGATGACGCCGTCAAATGGCGCGACGATGCGCTCAAATGCTTGCAGCTGTTGGAGGCGGTCCACGTTGGCGCGCTTCGATTCAACCAGTGCCTCCTTGGCATGGAAGTCACTGACCGCCTGGTCCGCCTCCTGGTGCGAGACCGAGTCGGACCTCAGCAGGTTTTGCCAGCGCGTGGCGGTGATATCGGCGATCTGCAGATTCGCTTCGGCATTCTTCAGGTCTGCCATGGCCTGTTGCAACTGTTGATCGAGTTCGGGCGTCTCGATCACAGCCAGGAGTTGGCCGTGCTTGACCCGCGCGCCAATATCGGCGTACCAGTGCCTTACATAGCCGCTGGTCCGGGCATAGATTGGCGTTTCGGTGAACGCCTGTGTGCTGCCTGGCAGTTCGATGTCTTCTGACTGGTTCCCGCCACTTGGAAACACAACGTTAACGGAAGAGACGGCGGACTGAATGGCCATTTGGTGCAACTCAGTCTTTGCCTCGACACGGGAATGAATCCCCTCAAATACCGCGTAGGCAAAGCCGAGGGTGAGAGTTGCTCCCAGGGCGATGATCCACCATCTGCCGGCCCATGTCGGCTTGGGAGTTGCAGTTTGTGCCTGATTTGTCTCGATGGGTGTCATGAGGGGCCTCCGTCTTAAGCGATAAGTTGGTCCCGGTCCGCTTCTGGCTGCTCGAGAGAAGCGGCAACGGGAGAAACCTTATGAAAGAGTGCGAACACCGAGGGGACGAAGAGCAGCGTCGCCGCCGTGGCGCACAAGAGGCCGCCAATCACGGCTCGCCCCAGGGGTGCGTTCTGCTCGCCGCCATCGCCGAGACCCAGCGCCATGGGGACCATACCGATGATCATGGCGAGTGCCGTCATGATGACGGGTCTGAACCGGGTGGCGCCGGCCTCAAGCGCGGCCCTTGCACCATCGCCGTGGACCACGAGCCTATCCTTGGCGAAAGAGACGACTAGAATGCTGTTGGCAGTAGCAACCCCTACGCACATCAGTGCTCCCATGAGCGCCGGGACGCTCAAATGGGTGTGCGTGAAGAAGAGCATGAGAACGATGCCCGCCATGGCTGCAGGAATTGCCGTGATGATAATGAAGGGGTCCAACCACGATTGGAAGTTCACCACGATGAGCAGGTAGACCAATACGATGGCAAATCCCAGCCCCGCAACCAAGCCGGTGTACGATTCACGCATGGTCTCGACCTGGCCGCGGATAGTGATAAAGGTTCCTCGAGGCAACGCCTTGCGATACTTAGCGACGACCTGCTGGACGTCGCTGTTCACTGCGGCGAGGTCGCGGCCCTGTGGCGCGCCATAGATGTCGATCACGCGGCGCAGGTTGTAGTGAGAGATGACGGCGACCTCACTGCCCCGCGTGATCGAGGCAACGTCGGCAAGAATCTCAGGGGTGGCCTTGCCGCTTGCGGAGATGGGGATATTTTGAAGGTCCTTGAATGACTGGATCCGGTATTGCGGGGTCTGCGCAACGAGGTTGTAGGTCACTCCGTTCTTCCAGTTGACGAAGAAGTTGGGGGTGGTCTGGAAACTGCCGGTTAAAGAATTCAGCACGCTCGACGCGATATCTCGTTCCTGGTAACCCGCCTGCAATGCCTTAGTCCTGTCTACGTTGATTTCGAGGGTGGGATAGTCAAGGGGCTGTTGAATGTGGAGGTCGGTCAAGCCGGCCACCTTGCGCAGGTCGGCCATGATCTTCTCGGCGAGACCGTGATCGGCCTGAAGATTGTTCCCTTCGACCTGAACGTCGATCGGCGCCGGAATGCCGAAATTGAGAATCTGCGCCACGATATCCGCAGGAGGAAAGTAGAACGTCGCTCCTGGAAATTCCCGCGGAAGCTGCTGGCGAAGCGATCGAACGTATTGCGACGTGGGGTGGTGGTGGCGCCGCAACGTCACAAGCACATCGGCGTCGCCGGCGCCAATCACACCGGAAGTAGAATGCATCGTGTTATACGGGCTATAAGGCAAACCGATGTTATCGAGGATGCTGTCGACTTCCTGCGGCGGTATTTCCTTCCGAATAGAAGCCTCTATCAGGTCGGCAAGCTGCGCCGAGTCATCAATCCTGGTCCCCGTCTTGGCACGAATGTGGAGTGCGAATTGACCGCTATCGGTATCGGGAAAAAAGTCTTCTCCGAGCCAGGGTGCGAGAAGGAACGTGCACGTGCAGAGCGCGAGACACGCAGGTACGAAGAATCTGCGGTGCCTCACGAACCACCCCAGCAGTCGCTCATGCGCGCTTCGAACTCTCGCAAAGCCCCGCTCGAATGTCCTCTGAAGCAGGACGAATGGATTCCGCGACGCCTCGCGGCCTTCGTTCAGCTTGAGCATGTACATCGCCAGAGTCGGCACCAGCGTTCGAGAGAAGAAATAGGAAGCAAGCATGGCGAACACCACCGCTTCCGCGAGCGGAACGAAGAGGAATCGCGCCACACCGCTGAGGAGGAACAGTGGCATGAAGACGATACAAATGCAGAGCGTGGATACCAGCGCGGGGATCGCCACCTGCTGCGACCCATCAAGAATCGCCTGCCTGATGTCCGTTTCGTCCTCTTCTTCGAGAATGCGGTTGATGTTCTCGATCACGACGGTGGCATCGTCGACCAGAATCCCGACGGCGAGGGCCAAGCCCCCAAGCGTCATGATGTTGATGGTTTCCCCGAGTACGCTTAGGGCAAGTATGGATGTGAGAACCGACAGTGGAATTGAAATGGCAATGATGAGTGTGCTTCTCCAACTGCCGATGAAGAGCAAGATCATCAACCCGGTCAATGCTCCTGCGATCGCCCCTTCGCGAATGACTCCGGAAATCGCGCTGCGGACAAACAGCGATTGATCCGCGAGCGGGGTAATCTTCATTTCCGGGGGCAAAACCGCTGCCGCATGAGGCAGCAGGCGCTTGATATCGGACACCACGCTCAAGGTCGATGACTTCCCTGACTTGAGTATCGACACGAGTACACCGCGATGGCCATCCTGACGGACAACGTTGGTCTGCACCGCGAACCCATCGCTGACGCGAGCCACATCGCGGAGGTAGATGGTGGTGTTGCCGATCTGCCGGATGGGAATGTTATTTAGCGCTTCGATGGTGCGTGGAGCCACGTTCATCCGAACGTCCAGTTCGTTCTCGGCGATCTTCGCCGTCCCCGTCGGCAGAATCAGATTCTGGGCATTGACGGCGTTCAGCACATCCGTGGGCGAAATCCCCTTGGCCTCCATACGGCTCTGATCCAAGCCGATCATTACCTGCCGCTGCTTGCCGCCATAGGGATAAGGGATCACCGCGCCCGGAACAGTAATCAACTGGGGACGAAGGAAGTTGAATCCTTCGTCGTTCAGAGCCTGTTCCGACATCCCTTTTCCCGAAAGCCCAAGCTGCAGGATGGGAACGCTGGATGCGCTGAAATTGATGATCTCGGGCGGCTGGATACCCGGTGGCAGGTTGCGCAGCGAGTATTGGCCTACCGCAACAACCTGCGCATTCGCCGTGTCGAGACTGGTTCCCGGCTGCAGATAGATCTTCACCACGGAGGCGCCGTTATAGCTGGTCGACTCGATGTGCTGGATATTGTCGACCAACGTCGTGAGAGCCTTCTCGTATGGCGTGGTCAGGCGGGTCTCGATATCCTCCGGATCCAGTCCGGTATAGGCCCAGGCCACCGCGATCACCGGGATGTCAATGTTGGGGAAGATGTCGGTCGGAGTGCGGAGTATGGCGGCGGGGCTCACCAGAACAATGAGCAGAGCCAGCACGATGAACGTGTAAGGCCGGTTAAGGGCTAGTCTGACAATCCACATGTGCTTTTTCCTCGCTTGGCGATGGCCGTACGCCGGAAGCGGCCTTGCCCGTTACCTGAGGTGCGGCAGTCGGGGTACGAAATGATAGATTCCACTTGTGCATACTAAGAATCATGAAACTTCTCGATACTCATTATGCGAGTTGGGCATTTTATATCGATCGCAACCGCGAAAATGGGAATCCAGGCCGGAATGTAAGACATCACAGTCAACAGACACCAAGGATGGAAGTCCTATGAATCTCTCCGATTTGGAAGCCTTCGTTTCTGTGGTGGATCACGGCTCTGTGGTGGCGGCAGCGGCTTGGCTGCATCTCACGCAATCGGCCGTGACACGCCGGATTCAGAATCTCGAAGATGCGCTCGGCATGCCCCTTCTCGATCGCAAGACCCGGCCCTTGCTGCTCACGCGTGCGGGGCAAGAGACATACGAGTTCGCCAAACCCGTGCTGAGTTCTGTCAACGATCTGAAGGTGGGCATCTTGCATGGGGGAGAGCCTTCAGGCAACTTTCGCTTTGGGATGTCGCGGGCTCTTGGGGATCTTGCCATAGGTGCACCCATCAGTCGCCTGCGCGGACAATTTCCTCGAGTGCAGATCCAGGCCTTTGTGCAGTGGTCCGCAGTGCTCCTGGAGCGCCTCACAACCCGGACTCTCGATGCCGGCATTGTGCTCTTGCCTGAAGGAACCACACCACCGGATTCACTTGTCTCCGAGCGCCTCGGCAATGTGCCGCTCACGTTTGTTGCCGCGAAGACGGAGAGAATACCTCAACCCACAACGTTGAAAGAACTGGCGTTCCATAAATGGCTGATCAATCCCAGTGGATGCAGCAGCCACCAAATGTTGGAAGCGGCGTTTCGTCAGCGCGCGATTCCCTTCGTTATTGCCGTCGAAGCAGAAGGATATGAGTTACAGCTTTCGCTGATCTCCGAAGGGGTTGGCCTCGGTCTCATGCTGCCTCAAGCCATCGAGACTTCCGCGTTGCGAGGCCGCGTGCGAGCGATAAGGGTGAAAGACTTTTCCCCGGTGCTCTCGGTGTGGCTGTTGCATTCAAGGCATCTTGGCCGCCTGATTCAGGCCGTCCATTGCGTACGCGAAGAGGTTAAACAAAAGCTGAAGACGCGCAGATCGCCTAATTCTTGAGGCAACAAAGCCGTCCCGGTTGCACCCGAGCGTCGGGGTGGCTGCCCCGCACCATTCGCGAACCGCTTCGTGGATCGCAAACGAGAAGATTGCTACTGAGAACGCGGTTGCTGTCACCTTACGAATCATCGCAAGACCAGTGCGCCGGGATAAATTCAACTGTCCCTATGCCTGAGCTGAAAGCAGAAGGTAAACGGGCTTGTCGCCTGAGATGGTTCTCGTGTCACGCATTATCGCCCACTCGTGAACTGACAGACGGCTGCGCTTCCTTCGCGCTCGATAAGCGGTAAACCCTGAGGTCGCCATGCGACAGTAGTGAAGCATGAGCGGGATGTGGTTCACTTGCAGAAAGCCGCGCCAAAATCCTGGTTCAGCGCAGGTCAACGCATTCACGTGGAGAACTGTGCCACACGATTTGGGCCGATCTCCTGGACAACCGAGGCGGGGAACAATGGCAGATGGAAGGTGAACCTCGCGCTGACCGAAGCGTTTGCCGGCGATTTGCACGTGCACATCCATGCGTCCGATGGACGTCCACTGCGCGGCTCCTCCCTGGGTACAGTGGAAAAGATCCGCGTATTGGTGCCTTCTTCCCTGCTGGCCCAACGTACAACGCTCGAGATTGACGTTTTCTGACGTCCGGCGCACTGTCAGACCAACGACGCCGTGTTCGGCGAATGCTCCCAATCAGCGATTCCTTCCTGCCGTCGGGCGCAGCGCCCAGCTGATCGCCTCTCGAACGATTCGACATGTGCGCGGGCGAGATAGTCGGCCAACGCGCAAAGGATGCTGACTTGCGCGCTAACGTTCTATCGGTTGGCAGGAGGCGCGGGCCAGATCGCCATCGCCAGCTCACCGATGTGAATCAGCTGTTTGCGCGTAGCGCCAGACCGCGATTGCAGTGACATTCCTGCCAGAGTTGTTCGAAAGTAGGAAGCGATCAAACGAATGTCCGTTGATTTCGGTAGTTCCCCCGATTCGACGGCCTCGTGCAAGCGCTCAAGCCACACGGCTTCTGTCTCATCGCGAAACTGATTCATCTGCTCCTGAAATTTTTCGTACTTTGGAGTGCAGGTCGGCAGCGCGAGCCATAGCAAGCAGCCTCGCGGCTGATCCGGCCGGGTCAATTCGATTGCCGAAACGTGAAGCAGCTTGGAGAACGCCTCGCGCGCGGTCTTAGCTTCTCTCACGACTTTGTTGTAAACACTTCCCCTGCCTGCCAGATATTGCCGGATCACAGCAAGGAACAGGGCCTCTTTGTCTCCAAAGGAGGAATAGAGGCTTGAAGTGCCTATTCCCATGGCGGCGGCCGCATCGTCCACGCTGGTCTGCTCGAATCCTTGCTCCCAGAACAGAAGTAGAGCCGCATCCAACGCTTTCTCCCGGTCGAAACATTTGGGACGCCCGCGTTGCGACATTTGTGACTCCTGAATTATTGGACTGTACGTTACAGAAAAAATCGCATCCTGTCGACTCTCCAGACATCGATTAGGAACGTTCGTTCTAAAAATGGAGAGGTCCAATGCACATAGATCACAAACGAGGATTGACGCCGGCCAACCTGGGACTGCTGGTGCTTGGCTTGTCGACCTTGGTCGCAGTGGCGGGCTGCAAGCACACCGCCGTGGAGGCCAAACCTTCCGCCCCCGCTCAAGTGAGCGCCGCCCCGGTTGTGGTGAAACAAGTTCGCGTCTCCGACGAGTTCAACGGCCGCGTTTGGGCAACGGACGATGTTGCTATCCGGCCAAGGGTAAGCGGCTACATCGACCGCATTGCATTCCGCGAAGGACAGATGGTGCACCGCGGTGATCTGCTGTATGTCATCGATCCGCGCCCCTACAAGGACGCCGTTGACAGCGCGAAGGCTGAGCTTGACCGCCAACGGGCTGCGGCGGATTTTGCGAAGATCCAGACGGACCGTGCGGAGAGACTCAAGAAGTCCGACGCGGTCTCGCAGGAAGAGCTGCAGAATCGCGGTTCCGATCTGCTCCAGAGTGGTGCCCGTGTCAAGGCGGCCGAGGCTGCCCTGGCATCGGCCGAGCTCAATCTTTCCTACACCGAAGTCCGCTCTCCGATCGACGGCCGGATAAGCCGCACACAACTCACGCCCGGAAATCTTGCCCAGGCAGACCAGACCATTCTTACAACTGTCGTTAGCATCGACCCTGTTTACGTCTATTTCGATTGCGATGAGCAAAGCTATTTGCGTTTCCAACAGGGCCGGCGCCACGGCGCCGCGGTTGGCTCGGACAATCCGGTGCGGGTCGCTCTCGCAGACGAAAATGGCTTTCCGCACACAGGACACATCGACTTTGTCGATAACGCACTCAATCCTTCTACCGGAACGATTCGGGCGCGTGTTGTTCTTCCTAATCCGGATCATTCGTTGACGCCGGGCTTGTTTGCGCGCGTGCAACTGCAGAGCGCTGCGTTGCAGCAGGCCGTGCTGATCGATGACAAAGCAGTACTAACCGACCAGGACCGCAAATATGTCTATGTCGTTGGCCCAGGCGACACCGCACAGCGCAAGGATATTGCGCTCGGTGGCATGGTCGATGGCCTTCGCATCGTCAAGTCCGGACTGTCGCCTCAGGATCGAGTGATTGTGGGCGGGCTACAGACGATTTACTTCCCCGGCGCTCCGGTTTCGCCAAAGGCGACCACGATGGACGCCTCGCTCCACGTAGCAGACACTCTGGCCGCTGCAGAGACGAAATAAGGAGGCCACGGCCATGGATTTTTCCAAGTTCTTTATCGATCGCCCGATCTTCGCCATTGTTCTGTCGATCATCATCTTCTGCCTTGGCTTGATCGCTATCCCCATTCTTCCCTCGGGCGAGTATCCGGAAGTAGTACCTCCAAGCGTCGTCGTTCACACCAACTACCCCGGCGCCAATCCAAAAGCGATTGCTGAAACCGTAGCTGAGCCGCTTGAAGAGGCCATCAACGGCGTCGAGGGAATCATGTACATGAAGTCCGTCGCCGGTTCGGATGGCAGCCTTCAGGTCATCGTAACCTTCCGGCCCGGCGTGGACCCGGATACGGCCGCGGTGCGCGTGCAGAACCGCGTCAGCCAGGCTCTGTCGCGTCTTCCGGACGAAGTGCGGCAGTTTGGCGTCACCACGCAGAAGCAATCGCCGACACCCCTGATGTATGTTGCGCTGGAGTCGAAAGACGGAAAGGTCGATTCGCTCTATCTGCGCAATTACGGCCTGCTCCACGTCAAAGACGAGCTCTCCAGGCTGACCGGAATTGGCGACGTGCAGTTGCTCGGTTCCGGCGACTACGCCATGCGCATCTGGCTCGATCCGAATCGTCTCGCTTCTCGCGGGATGACTTCAGACGATGTTATCCGCGCGATCCGCGAACAGAACGTCGAGGTGTCCGCGGGACAGCTTGGTGCCGAACCCTCTCCGAACAAGCCGGATTTTCTGACTTCGATCAACGTACGTGGACGCCTGACCACTGAGCAGGAGTTTGCCAACATCGTCCTGAAATCGGGTCCGGACGGCCAGGTCGTTCACCTCTCCGATGTGGCGCGAGTCTCGCTTGGCTCGAGCGACTACACGCTGCACACCTATATCGACACGCGCGAATCGGCATTCATCGGAATCTTTCTCTCTCCTGGCGCCAATGCGCTTGGAGTGGCGAAGGATGTGTATGCAAGACTCGCCGAGTTGTCCAAAGCGTTTCCACAGGGCATGACGTATCGCATTGTCTGGGACCCGACTGTCTTCGTGCGGGAGTCGGTTTCCGCAGTCGAGCATACGCTGATCGAAGCTGTGATCCTGGTCGTAATTGTTGTCATTGTCTTTCTCCAGACGTGGCGCGCCTCGGTTATTCCGCTTGTGTCGGTGCCCGTATCGATTGTCGGCACGTTTGCGTGGCTCTATCTATTGGGCTACTCCATCAATACGCTCACGTTGTTCGGCCTGGTTCTGGCAATCGGCATCGTTGTGGATGACGCCATCGTTGTCGTCGAGAACGTCGAGCGCTTTATCGAGCACGGCCTTAGTCCACGCGACGCGGCGCATCATGCCATGAAGGAGGTTTCCGGTCCGATCGTTGCAATCGCACTCGTGCTGTGCGCGGTCTTTGTGCCCATGGCCTTTCTCACGGGAATCACGGGCCAGTTCTACAAACAGTTTGCGGTGACCATTGCGATCTCTACAGTCATCTCCGCCATCAACTCGTTGACGTTGTCTCCGGCTCTGGCTGCGAAGCTGCTTCGCGAGCGCGGCGCGCCCAAAGACCGCCTGGCGCGAGTCATCGAATTCACTCTGGGCTGGTTCTTCCGGCCTTTCAATCGCTTCTTTCAGCGCGGCTCCGAGGCTTATCAGGGAGCAGTTGGACGCAGCTTTCGCATGCGCGGCGTCGTGTTTCTCGCCTACGCGGTGCTGCTCGGATCGATCTATGTTCTGTTCAACCATGTGCCCGGCGGCTTTATTCCAACGCAGGACAAGCTCTACCTCTTTGGCGGCGCAAAGTTGCCAGAAGGAGCGTCGCTGGCCCGTACCGATGCCGTGTTGAGGGAGATGGTGCAAACAGCGCACGAGGTGGACGGGGTCGAGATGCTGCCCGCAATGTCGGGTTACAACGCGCTGCAGGTCACCAACACTCCGAACCTCGCGACCTCGTACATCCGCTTGAAGGGCTTCGAGGAGCGGCATGAGTCCGCCGCGCAAATCGTCAAGGAGATCAATCAGAAGTATTCGAAGATACCCGGCGCCATCACCTTTGCTCTCATGCCGCCGCCCATTCAGGGCCTAGGCAATGGCTCCGGCTACTCGCTCTACATTGAAGATCGAGCCGGCCTCGGCTATGGTGCACTGCAAAAGGCGCTCTCCGCATTCCAGGCAACGGTAGCGCAAACGCCAGGCATGACGTTTCCCATCTCATCGTACCAATCGAATATTCCGCAGCTTGAGGTGAACGTCGACCGCGAAAAGGCAAAAGCACAGGGTATCGCGCTGACAGATGTCTTCGGCACGCTGCAAACCTACCTCGGCTCGGACTATGTCAACGACTTCAACACCTTTGGCCGTGTCTACCGGGTCATGGTGCAAGCAGACAGCCGGTACCGGCAGCGGCCTGAGGACATCACCAATCTCCGTGTCCGCAACAGCAGCGGAGAGATGGTGCCGATCGGCTCGGTGGCCACGATTACACAGGCCTACGGACCGGACCCTGTGATGCGCTACAACGGGTATCCCGCCGCGGATGTAATCGGCGACTCGGACCCGCGCATTCTGTCGTCGGGGCAGGTGATCGACAAGCTGAACGAGATTGCGAAAAAGGTTCTTCCCCCCGGCATGGTGCTGGAGTGGACCGACCTGAGTTATCAGCAGACGACGCAGAGCCATGCCGCGGCGGTTGTGTTCCCGTTGGCAATCCTGCTCGTATTCCTGGTTCTCGCTTCGCTCTATGAGAGCTGGACTCTGCCGCTCGCTGTGATTCTTATCGTTCCGGTTTGCATCTTCGCGGCTCTGTTCGGCGTGTGGCTCTCAGACGGCGATAACAACATCTTCGTTCAGGTGGGACTCGTAGTGCTGATGGGGCTCGCGTGCAAGAACGCAATCCTAATCGTCGAGTTCGCCCGGGAGTTGGAACTACAAGGCAGAAGCACAATTGACGCGGCCCTTGAGGCCTGCCGCTTGCGACTGAGGCCCATCATCATGACGTCCATCGCCTTCATCGCCGGCTCGGTGCCGCTGCTTCTGGGCCACGGAGCGGGCAGTGAGGTGCGAAAGGCGACAGGCATTACGGTGTTTTCGGGAATGCTCGGCGTGACCCTCTTTGGTCTGTTCCTGACGCCGGTATTCTATGTCGCCCTTCGTAAGTGGAGCGGAGCGGCCAAGCTTCGCGAAGTAGAAGAAGAAGGAGAAGAACTCGATGCGGTCGCTTAATGCATTGCTTGCATCCATCGTGCTGTTGAGTTGCATGGCTTGCTCTGTTGGGCCGCACTACAAACGGCCCGATACGAACCTGCCGGCTCAGTTTACGGCACCCGTTGCATCGGGCCCGGTGAGTTCGTCTCCGCAGCCCGAAGCGGCCGATACGCAATTCTGGCATAGCTTTCACGATCCAGAGCTGACCGCTCTGGTCGAACGGGCTCTGGCATCAAACAACAATCTGCGGAGCGCTCTGGCCCATTACGATGCGGCCAATGCTCTGTGGCGCTTGAGCAAGTTCGATCGCTATCCGACGGTAACGGCGAGCGAAGAAGTCGGGCGTCAGAAGCTGGCGGCCAGCCAGGCGTTTGGCTTTCCGAGGAACGGCCGGTACTCGAACTCAACCGTCAATGCTAGTTGGGAACTCGATTTTTTCGGGCGAATTCGTCACAACGTCGAGTCGCAGCGGCAGCAGCTCCTGGCCAGCGGAAGCGATCTGGCTGCGATGCAAGTGGCGATCGCAGGCGAGGTCGCCCAGACCTACATCGATCTGCGCGGACAGCAGGAGCGGCTTCGCGTAGCACGACAGAATGTAGAAAATGAAGGCCGCACCGTAAAGCTTGTCGAAGCGACCTACTCGGCCGGACGTGGGACACAATTCGATCTGGCCAGAGTGCGTGCGCTCTATGAGAGCACGACCTCGCGTATTCCGGCTCTCCAGTCGGCAATCGCGCTCGATGAGCATCGGCTGGCCGTTCTATGCGGTCAGTTGCCGGGTGCGCTCGTCGCCGAGCTCGATCAGCAAAAGGCTCTGCCTGACCTGCCGGAGAAGATAGATCCCGGCACACCGGCCGATGTTGTTCGACGCCGTCCAGATGTCAGTGCATCGGAGCAGCGCCTTCATGCGGCAACCGAGCAGATCGGCGTACAAACGGCGGATCTGTTTCCCCGGGTGAACTTTGCCGGACTGTTGGGAATGTTTCAATATCATTCCGACTCAACCTTCGATGGAGTGAGCCCTGTCAACCTGGCTGCACTCAACATTGACTGGTCGTTCCTCGATCGAGGCAGGGTGCGTGCCAGGATCGCGGCGAGCCGTGCCGATGGGGACGCTCAGCTTGCCCAATATCAGCAGACGATTCTGCTTGCACTGCAGGATATTGAGGACGCGCTGGTGAGATATGCACGCTCGCGTGAGCAGGATGATCAATTGCGTCAAGCCGCCGCGGACAGCAAGCGCGCGGCCGACCTCGCCAATGTCCGGTACCGGGAAGGTGCGACGGGGCTTCTCGATATGCTGGATGCGGAACGTGTCGAGCTTGAGGCCGAAGATGCATATGCGACGAGCCATCTTGAGAGCGCCAGCGCGGCAGTCAGCCTCTACAAATCACTTGCAGGAGGATGGCCGCAACAACCTCCTCAAGCCGTCAGAGCGGCCAAACCATGAATGCCAACCCTACGCCTAAATCGGCACATTATTAACGCGCCCGCCAATAAGCTCGGGCGAACGGCTGCCAAATGTGGAATCAAGACCTGGTGCGCCCATATGCGCCTTTAAAGGACTTAGCAGTACTTGCAATGTTCGTTTTTTTGGGAGGTTTTACGGAGCGGTAAGTGATTGATTCTACAATGGCTGCCCCCCAGGGATTCGAACCCCGATATGCTGATCCAGAGTCAGCTGTCCTACCATTGAACGAGGGGGCAACAAGCGCCGTTGTTCTGGCGGGGTGCCACGTTGGCACACATTCCCGGCAGGCGCCGGTAACCGCAGCCAACTTGTTCATCATACGTGGGCTGCGCGGCTGAGGTCAAACGATCAAACCGGGTGCTTCCCTTTCGTATTTGGTGTTCGAGACACGCGACGCTGGAGTGCTCCCTGATGCGAAGAACTTGAAGCGTTTCAGCAGTGAAGCGGCTGCGGAAGGCGTTTCGTGCGTCAAACATTTCCATGGCGCATTGGGACCCGCGGCTTCCTTTAACCTCCTCGGAAGAACCAGCGTGGACAGCGGAAGCAGAGGAGTGTTACCGGGAGGCGTTAAAGGCGCTTCTTGCCAGCCATCCGGAGGACGGGCCGCCTGTTCCTTTTGTCGTGGGCGGGGCGTTCGCGATTCATCGGCACACCGGCATTTGGCGGACGACGAAAGACATCGATTTCTTTCTGGCACCTTGTGACATTCCAGCAGCGTTCAGGCGGCTCGAGATGGCCGGATTCGCGACCAGCGTGGAAGATCCGGTGTGGCTGGCGAAGGCGAAGCGAGGCGACTGCTTTGTCGATCTCATCACGGGCGTTGGGAACGCGAGCCTCGTCATCGACCGCACATGGATTGACCGCGGGCTGCACGAGATCGTGCTGGGAGTTCCCTGCTGCGTGCTGGGCCCGGAGGAGTGCATCGCATCGAAGTGCTTCGTAGCGTTTCGCGAGCGGTTTGACGGCGCGGACATTGTGCATCTGATTAAGGCGTGCGGACGGCGGCTCGACTGGCGGCGCGTGTTCGACCTGATGGGCGATCACTGGGAGCTGCTGTACTGGTCGCTGATTCTGTACGCATATGTGTATCCCGCGCATACGGACGTGGTGCCGGAGCCGGTGTGGCGCGAGCTGACGCAGCGCTTCGGTGAGCAGCTGCGGCAGCCGGACAAGAGCGCGCCTTTCCGCGGATCGCTGGTGGATCCGCGCATGTTTGCCATCGACGTGAATGAGTGGGGTGAGCGCAATCTCTACCAGGAGTACTGCGACAACCACCCTTGCCCGTTGCGCGTCGAAAATTCGGTCGGGAGCGAGGAATGAGGCTTGCAGCCGTAGCCGATATCCATTTGAAGGCTGAGGATCACGAGAAGAATGTCGCGGCATTCTCGAAGGTGAACGATCTGGCCGATGCGCTGGTGGTTGCCGGAGACTTCACCAATCATGGATTGCCGGAAGAGATGCGCGCGGTGCTCGCGGTGCTGGAGTGCGTGCAGGTTCCCATCATTGCTGTCCTGGGCAATCACGATCACGAGAGCGGCTACCAGGATGAGCTGGCAGGCATGCTGCGCGTCGCCGGTGTGCACCTGCTGGACGGGCACTGCTTCGAAGTGGATGGAGTGGGGTTCGCGGGGACGAAGGGGTTTGCGGGTGGCTTTTCGCCGTATGAGCTGATGCCGTTTGGCGAATTCGGGATCAAGAACTTTGTGGAGATTGCGGAGCGCGAGGCGGTGAAGCTCGACTACGGGCTGGAGCAACTGAAGACGCCGGTGAAGATCGCGATCATGCACTATGCGCCCATTAAGGAGACAGTGGTGGGCGAGCCGGAGCCGATCTTTCCCTTCCTGGGAAGCTCTCGGCTGCAGAGGGCGATCGACAAGCACAAGCCGGCGCTGGCAGTGCATGGGCATGCGCATCATGGGACCTTCTCGGCCGAGTCGAAGGGGGGGGTGCGGGTGTGCAACGTAGCGCTGAGCATCCTGAGGGAAAAGGGCGAGGAGCATCCGTTCGCGCTGTTCAATTTCTGAGGGCACCTGCGGTGCGGCCGACTGCGCTTGGGGTGCCTTCGTGCCCCGAGAGGGTAATGGGGAAATTAGGTGGGATCTCCTGTGGTGAGCGCGGGACCGGGGTGAAGCGGCGATTGCACGGCTGGGGTGTCTTTCGCGGGGTGACCTCATTCGGACGTTGCACGTTGGAGCTCATTTCCCGGATGCGGAGGAACGTGGTTTCCCACCCTGTCGTCAGAAAAGGCGACAGGATGGGGCGCATGGGTTTGTGGGGGAACGGGCGGAGAAGAGGGGGTTCTTCTCCTTCGGCTTCGCCCCAGGTCAGAATGTCACTGCACGGTGGCGCGTACCGTTGTTTCGTACTTGGCACCCGCCGTGTTCACCGCGTAGATGTCGAACTGATACGTGCCCGCGGTCAGGCTGACGGTGGTACTCAAGCTCGTACTGGTCGTCTCCGTGTATTTCTTGACGCCGTTGGCCCAGATCTCCATACGTGCGAGCGTACCGGGGATATGCGCCGTGGCCGTGACCTGTACTGGCGAGTGCACTGTCGAGCCGTTCACAGGGCTGCACACGTTCACGCCATAGCCCGAAGGCGCAGCGCAACCGCTTGTGCCGACTGTCAGCGAGAAGCTCTTCTTCTGGAGAGTGTTGTCCCAGCCAGTGCCATAGATTGTGATGTTGTGCGTGCCGGCACCGAGCGAGATTGACTGGTCGAGGAACGAGTAGTTCGAGAAGGCGTGCGTCAACTGTTCCTTCAACTTTGTGCCATCGGCCCACACAGCCACGGTGCGCATGGGCGTCGGCCCTGCCGCACTGATGGAGAACTTCACCGGGGAATTGGCGCTGGCAGTGCTGGGCGAGCACACGCGGATGCCTTCGGCCTGCTTGGTTGTGCCGCAGCCCGGGAACCCACCACTGGTGTTGTTTTCGAGCAGGTAAAGGTTCACGGGAGGATAGGAAGACGCGTTCTGCGACGCATACTCTGTCCCCACAAGATCGGGCCTGGTGCCCTGGGTCGACTTCACCGCCTTCAGATCAATTGCTCCATAAGCAGAGGAGTAGATGGAGGTCTCGGCGCCAAACACGCCCTTCCCCGTTGCCGACAGTACGCGGACATCATTTGCGGTTGAAGTGGTGGAGCTGCAGGACATGGTGGTGTAGGCAATGTCGTTCAGGCCGTCGCCGTTGAAGTCAGCTACCTGGAGGCCACCGCGGGTGCAATCACCGTTGGGCGTATTGATGGTCTGGAAAGTGAGTGTGCGATTGGTGTTGCCCTTGAACGCGACGAAGTAAGGATACGCAGGCGAGCTGCCGCGCGGCGTCATCACCAGGTCGCTTGTGCCGTTGTCGTCAAGGTCCGCGACACTGCCCAGGGCATTTGATTCGGCCCTGGGATCGGTGGCCTGAATGGGGTTTGCGAAGTTGCCGGCTCCGTCACCGTACCAGACCTGCACCCTGGTGGCCGGGCTGCTGCTGCTGGTGTAGATGAGCGCCAGGTCCGGCTTGCCATCGCCATCGAAGTCTCCGGACGCGGCGACGTAGGCCGCGATGACGCCTGAGCTGGAGGTGAGGTACTGCCCTTTGGTGAACGACGCGGTCGAGCTACAGTTGCTTTTCCATGTCTGGACGCTGGTGGCTCCATTATTGGAGGCCACCACCACGAGATCGGTACAACTGTCGTGGTTTACGTCGATCGCGAGGAGATTCCCCGCGCCGAGATCGGACGTCAGGTCTGCGACGTCCGTGAACGTTCCGTCTCCATGGCCCTGCAACACGTGAACGCCCCGTCCGGTCGCATCTCCCACCGCGAGGTCAAGATTACCGTCGTGGTTAAAATCGCCCACGGCAAACGGTACGTTGTTGGGAGATGACATCTGGATGGGAGCGTTATAGGTGCCGTCGCTGTTGGACAAGTACAGATAGGCGTTGCTGTTGTCAGTGACTCTGGCGATCAGGTCCTCGCGCCCGTCGTTATTGAAATCACCGTGCGCCAGGACTGCCATATCTTCACCGTTGTAAAAGGTGTGGGCTGCAAAGGTTGGCGAGGTTTGCGTCAGGGCGCGCAGAGGAAACAGCGCGCACGCGGCCAGCGCCGGCACGGCCAGCGCACGATATGCAAATCCAGGGAATGTCGGCATGAAAACTGTACTCCTTCGCCGCGGATGGGCGATCGAGCAGGTGTTGGTTGAAAGTCGCCGGAGCGGCGCTTTCTGGACGCTTTATCTAAAGTGCGGGTGTGGCGTTTCTTTCTCGTATGTGAGCCCCAAAACTAACCTGGTGCGCGCACCTCGGATAGATTCGGCGTTTCGAATCAGGGTTGCTGCTGGGTTAGCTTTGCAGGACGGCCAGATGAGTGAGCGGAGGTTCACTGGGTGGAGCGGGCGCGATCGAGTTTATGCCTGAGTTCCTGGAGCAGCAGCCCCAGCTTCTCGAGATCGTGTTTCTTCAATCGTATCCTGCACATGGATTCGCCGATTGAGTGATACGCCTCGGATGCGCGCGAGAACGACGCCCTTCGGCTTTCCTCATCGGAATGAATATTGCCGAGGTGGACGAAAGTCAGAGCCAGCTCAGCATCTGAGATGAGGATCTGGGAGGCGATTTCATCGTATGTGTCCAGCATGGCCGAACTCCCGATGGCTCGATGGTGATGCCGATGGGGCGGAATGTCAAATGGGAGTGCGCCACGTAACAGCAGATCGCCTGCGGGGATGAGAGAAAGAAGAGCAAAAGCGCGGCAGGGGAAGGTCAGTGGTCTCCCACCCTTCGCGCGCGAAGGATGGGGCACCCGAAATTTGAGGGCAAGGTGGGGAGTAGCCGAAGCGCGGCCGTGGGGCGAGTGGGGATTACAGGCTGCCGATGTCGTCGAGGAGCTTTTGGGGATGGATGGGCTTGGCGAGGAGGCGGAACTCGTGTCCTTTGCGGCTGGCTTCGCGGAGCAGGTCGGCGGTGGCTGCCTGGCCGGAGAACAGAAGGACCTTGCAGTCGGGGCGAGCCTTGGAGAGGTAGATGGCAAGGTCGACGCCGGTCATTTTCCCCATCATGACGTCGCTCAGGACCACGTCGGGCTCAAAGACCTCGATGGTTTCGACGGCGGTTTCAGCACTGTAGACCGCCATGGATTCATGACCCTTGATCTTGAAGACCATGGCGAGCGTGTCGGCAATGTTCTTTTCGTCATCGACGATGAGAATGCGCTTTGGAAGACTCATCTCAGCCATCGGCTGACCTCCAGCAGATATTGGTTTTAATCGGACCATTGGGGAAATGAAAGCTGGAAGGCACCAAGTTGATGCAAGCCGGCTTCAGTACTTGGCGATTCTAATTGACCCGCCTGAGGTTGACCGCTCTGCACCGGACATTGGGATGGAACCCTCTGGTTTATAAGATGCTTGCGAGCGGACGAAGGCTGCCTCAGGGTTCAGGTTTGCACTGCCCACGGTGCCCTTCCGTGCTCGTATCTGGGGTTCGTCTTTGATGTCCGGACGGGCAGAGTTGGCATTCTAGTCTCCAACCCGGGCGGCCGGGAAAAGTTGCGAG
Source organism: Occallatibacter riparius (assembly GCF_025264625.1). Taxonomy (NCBI): domain Bacteria; kingdom Pseudomonadati; phylum Acidobacteriota; class Terriglobia; order Terriglobales; family Acidobacteriaceae; genus Occallatibacter; species Occallatibacter riparius. Next base: position 4,850,700 of record NZ_CP093313.1, on the reverse strand, counting down.
GATGGTGACGAAAGTTCGTGCTTTGCCCGGTCCCAATCGAGGTCGGGGGCGCCCTCGAGAAGCAAGTTCTTCTGTGCGCATCACAATGACAAACGCTCACAATGACAAATTTGTGGAGGTCTATTCTTCGCGGAGGACTTCGAGGGGACGGAGGCCGAGGATGCGGTAGCTGGCGATCCAGCCGGTGCCGGTGGCGAGGATGGCGGTGCCTATGAGGGCGACGGCGGCGCCAGGCCAGTTGATGTGATAGCCGACCTGCATGCGGTGGAGCAGGACGCGGGTGAGCAGATTGGCGAAGACGACTCCCACCATGCCGGCGAGCAGGCCGAGGACACTGAACTCCACGCTGAAGGTGCGGACGATGCGCATGCGAGTTGCGCCGAGGGTTTTGAGCACGACTGCCTCGCGCATACGGCGGAAGCGCGTGCTGGCGATCGAGGAGGCAAGGATGGTGAGTCCCGCAAAGATGGAGAAGCCGGCGAGGAAGTGGATGACGAAGGTGATCTGGTCGACGACGGTCTCAATGCGGGTGAGGATGTCAGCAATATTGATGACGGTAACGGTGGGATAGGCCTGGAAGAGGGCGCGCTCAATGGCGGGAATCTGGGCGGCCTGGGCGTGGACGCCGCCGTACCAGGTGGCGACTTCACCTTTGAGGGCTCCGGAGGGCAGGACAAAGGATTCGCGGCTGGAGGTGTGCTGACCGTCGCCTTTGTAAATGGTGGACACGGTGAGCTTGTGCCGGCCGTTGGCGGCGGTGTCGAGTTCCATGCTGGAGCCGATGGCGAGGTGGAGGCGGTCGGCGATCCAGTCGGCTACGGCGATCTGCTGGACGTCGGGGCCAGTGAACCATGCGCCTTTGAGCACTTTGAGACCTTCGGGAAGCTTGTCGGACCAGGTGAGTTCGGAGTTCTGAAGGGAGCGGAGGGGGACGTGCTGGCCCTTGAACTGGTCGAGTGGCTTGCCGTGGATGGAGACGAATTCGCCGCGGACGATGGGCATGAGGTCGACCGGTTCAGTGACGCCGTGCTGGTGGGCGAGGAAGTCGCGGAGTCCGGGGGCCTCGTCGCTGGTGATGTCGATGAGGAACATGTTGGGGAGCTTGGGCGAGGCGGTCTCCTTGATCTCGCGGAGCAGCGACGACTGCATGAGATAGACGGAGAGGATGAGCATGACGCCGGTGCCGAGGGAGGCCAGGACCGCGGCGGACTGGTTGCCGGGGCGGTAGAGGTTGGCGAGTCCGTGGCGGAGGGAGGACGGCAGGTGAAGGCGGACGCGGTTGAGGATCCAGCGGAGGAACCGGAGGAGGAGGAAGGCGAGAACGAGGAGGACGGCGAGGGCGCCGGTGAGACCGGCGGCGAACCAGAAGCCGACAGTGGCGGAGTCAGATAGGGCCCAGGCGATTCCGACGAGAGCGGCGAGCACGACGAGCGCGATGGCGAGCTGGAGCCAGCGGGCGCGGAGTTTCGCGACCCATCCGCCGATGCCTTCGGGGCCTTGCTCGACTAAACGGCGTAGGACGAGGACGGGGCGGACGGCGCGGACATCGAGCAGGGGCGGCAGGCAGAAGAGGAGCGTGGTGAGGAGGCCGGTGCCGAGACCGGCGGCGATGCTGTGCCACGGGACTTCAAGGACGGTATGGACCGGCAGGAGTTTTCCGAAGACAGCGGGAAGGAGCTTCATGACGCCGATTCCGGCAGCGACTCCGAGGAGGCCTCCGGCGAGGCCGAGGCCGAGGGTCTGGATGAGGAATATGCGGAGGAGGTCGGCCGAGCCCGCGCCAATGGCTTTGAGGATGGCGAGCATGTCCATACGCTGCTCAAGGTGGGCGTGCATCGCCATGGCGACGCCGATGGCTCCGAGGACCATGGCGACGAGACAGATGAGGGAGAGGATGGCGGTAGCGCGGTCGAGGCCGTCAGTGATGGCTGGATTGCCCTCGCGGTAGTCCATGACCTGGGCGTCGGGCATGGCGGCTTCAAGGTCGTGGCGGACGCTGAGGGGGGTGACGCCCTTGGGGAGGGGGTCAGGGAGCTTGAGGAGCAGGCGGGCGGAGGCGCGGCTGCCGGGGGCGATGAGTCCGGAGGCGTCGAGGCTGGCGCGGGAGATCATGACGCGGGGGCCCATGCCCGCTCCGGCACTGATGCGGTCGGGCTCCTGCTGGAGGACGGCGGCGATGCGGTAGGTTTTGTCGCCGAGGCGGAGGCTCTGGCCGACGTGGGCGTTGAGGCGGACGAGGAACTCGTCGGCGACGACGGCGGAGTCTCCGGCGAGGGCCTGCTGGAGGGTCATGGAAGGTTGAAGTTTTGCTTCACCATAGAACGGGTAAGCTGTTGGATCGACAGCTTTCAAAGTAACGAGCAGCGGGACAGGGTCGGGGGCAACCGAAGCCATGGAGAGGGTCTCAGTGACCCAAGTGGAGCGGGTGCCGGGAAGGCCTTTTTCTACGGCCTGGATCCTAGTGTTTTCGGCTGGGGTGGGGAGGCCGAAGATGCGGGCGCTGAGGTCGCCGGCCATCAGGGAGCGGGCTTCAAAGCCGAGGGTGCGGCGGAAGCTCTCGGCGAATCCGCGGACTCCGACGAGGGCGGCGACACCAATAGCGACGGAGAGGACGACGAATCCGAATTTGCCGGGGGCGGACTTGAGGTCGCGGAGGGCGATGGCTGTGGCGCGCCTCCAAGTCAGGGCGCGTTTCGGGGCTGTCGGGATGGCTGGGCTAGCCATGGTGGACCTGCTCGGCGGCCGGATCGGATGCGAAGGGGAGAGTGTCTTCGACGATGAGGCCGTCACGGAGGTGGATCTGGCGGTCGGCGGAGGCGGCGACTCCGGGATCGTGGGTGACGAGGACGAGGGTGGTTCCGGCGCGCTTGTTGTGCTCGAGGAGGAGGTCGAGGATCATGCGGCCGTTGGAGGTGTCGAGGTTGCCGGTGGGCTCGTCGGCCATGATGATGGGGGGCTCGACGACGAAGGCGCGGGCGATGGCGACGCGCTGCTGCTCGCCGCCGGAGAGCTGGATGGGGTAGTGGTCCATGCGCTCGGCGAGGCCGACTGAGGTGAGCAGCTCGCGAGCCTTGGGAAGGCCGCCGCCCTCGGCGTTGAGCTCGTGGGGGAGCAGGACATTTTCGAGGGCGGTAAGGGTCTGGATGAGCTGGTAGGACTGGAAGACGAATCCGATTTTGCGGCCGCGGACGGAGGCGAGCTGGGCTTCGGCGAGGTTGTGGATGGGCACGCCGTCGAGCCAGATTTCGCCGGAGCTGGGGGAGTCGAGTCCGGCGAGCAGGCCGAGGAGGGTGCTCTTGCCGCTGCCGCTGGCGCCGACGATGGCTACGAACTGGCCGGCGGGGATGGTGAGGGAAATTCCTTTGAGGATGTCGACACGGCGGGAGCCGTTCTGGATCCATTTCTTTGCATCGCGGACTTCGATCAAGAGGTTCCCTCAGTTCGCAGTTCTCAGTTCGTAGTTCCCAGTTGGTATTACGTGCTGCGGGGCTGGTGGTTCCGGGTTGAGGTTTTCTGATGCCTGAACCATGAGCCCTGAACCCTGTACCCTATCCCTGTGGACGTATTTCGGCGTGTTCTCGTTTCATTCCTGGTTCTGATTGTGGCATTTCCGGCAAGGGCGGCCGAGCGGCCGGTGCTGGTGTGCTTTGGCGACAGCATCACAGCAGGCTATGGGTTGCAGCCGAATGAGGCTTATCCGGCGGCCTTGCAGCGCAAGCTGGATGCGGCGGGGTACCACTACAAGGTGGTGAACGAAGGGACTAGCGGGGCGACGACCAAGGATGCGGTGGCGAGCGTTCCCGCGGTGCTGAGGCTGAAGCCGCAGGTGGTGATTGTGGAGTTCGGCGGGAACGACGGGCTGCGCGGGCTGCCGCTGGATGTGACGCGGAAGAATCTGGATGCGGTGCTGACGCAGCTCGAAGCCGCGCATGTGAAGGTGCTGCTGGCGGGGATTACGCTGCCGCCGAATTACGGCGCGGACTACATACGCACGTTCGAGGGGATTTTCAAAGAGCTGGCGGCGAAGCATCACACGGCGTTTGTGCCGATGCTTTACAAGGATGTGATCAAGCAGCAGGGGACGATCCAGGCGGATGGGATTCATCCTACGGCGAAGGGGTCGGAGATTTTGGCGGGTACGTTGATGCCGATCGTGAGGGTGTTGCTGAAGCGCGGGAAATAGCAGAGGGGTTTTCCGGCAGGTGAGCTTGATCACAGATTTCGTGGGCATGTCTCTGCAGAATGCTGAATAGGAGAAGTTCCCGGGTGGCCCACGAACTCAAGCGGGGAGACTGCGCAAGGTTGCGATCTGGTGGCCGAGTCATGGTGGTCTTCGAGATGTTGGACGATGAGGTGTACTGCCGCTGGCTTGAGGGTCGGGAGTTGAAGGGACAGATTTATCCACTTCACGTTCTGGACCGTGTTGAGGGATGCTAAAGCTACGCATTCTGCGGGACGCGGGAACAGCAGATTCCCTTACGGGAATGACAGAAAGAAAAGCAAAGGCAAAAAGCAGCAACGGCTGCATCGACGATCGATGCAGCCGTTGTCTTTCTGTTCCTTATTGCCTGTTCCCTGCCCTTATCGGACCATGCTTTGGAAGAGCTGGGATTTTAGGAGGCTGGCGAAGTCGTTGTCGCTGGCGGCGAAGTGGATGGCTAGCTTGCCGGAGCTGGAGGTGACATCGGTGCCGGACATGGCCGTCTTTTCAGTTTCATCGCCGGTCATGCGGCGGTAGACCACCGCGGCATTGAGGAGCGAAGAGACGGTAGCAGCGGCGAAGGCGTCGCCGGTCTGGATGGTGAGGTCGAACTTCACGCCGTGCTGGAAGTTCATGGAGTAGTAGGAGGTCTGGAGGCGCTTGCGCACGGACTCGTAATCGGCCATCGATCCGGCCTCGCCGAGGACCTGCTTCATCATGTTCTGGGTGCCCTTGGCGTCGAGTACGCTCCAGAGATCTTCGGAGTCGACGGTCTTCATCGCGTCCATGAGCGAGGAGTTGTTGAGCAGCGATTGGACCTGGCCGTCGCGGGCGTCGAGCGAAGCCTTCACCGCATCAGACTGGCCGAAGACCATAGTGGACTGATCAACGAAGCAGAGCACGAAGCCGGTCTTACCCATGGGGTAGACCTTGTTGGTGCGGATGAGCTTGGGCTTGACTGCGCCCTTCTTGAACTTGGCCATGATGTCGTCGATCGGGAACTGGCCCTGCGCGATGCCAACGGTGGTCACATCTTCCTGCGCCTGGTTGGGGCGGAAGAGCGCGAAGGCGAGCTGATCGACGTCGTGATTCTCATTGAGGCCGGAGCGGCGCAGCGCTTCATCGAACTGGCGCAGATCGGGAGGCATGACGCGGTCGCGAAGCTGCATGGCCGTGGGCGAATTCTGCATCTGGCGGTAGTCGATTACGACGAGCTGCTGCACATCGCGAGGAATGGCGGCGCGCGCGTCGCCGGATAGCTGGGCGGCGTTTGCGGAAAGACCAGAAGCAACGACAAGAGCCGCGATGGCAGCGGCCGATTTGAATGAATTCCTCAACAAAGCTCTTCCTCCGGAGCGCTGGTTCCTGGATTAAACCTCAGGGCCTAAAGGCCGGACAGGTTTGGCGGGATATTGTCAGGGCTAAAGTCCTGACCTAACTGGCAGCGCGCGTGCCCAGGAAATTGCGATCCTGTTTTTCATTTTACCCGCTATGTGATTTAGACGCCCGAAAAGGCTTCGTCGTAACTGATCGGCATGAACCCCGACGGGCGTGAACAAGTTGCGGTACGCCCGGGGCGGCCGCGCGATCAGGTCGAGGGTGCTTTATCCGGCCAGACGAGCGGGTTCTCCAGGCGGCGCTCGAGTATGCGTGCCGCGGGATCAAACTCAATCAAGTGACGCATCCACTCGCTTTCGCGCTCGCAGGCGGCTTCGGGGATGAGGCCGACGACCTCGCCACCGACCATGGCGGTTTTGTGCTTGGCGGCGAGCTTGGAGACCTTGGCGAAGATCTCGGAGATGGGGGTGCGCTCGTAGTCGGAGATGTTCATGGTGAGCTGAGCGCGGCCGTGACGAAGTGCGCCGATGGCCTTGAGGCTCTTGCCGGCTCCGGAGGCGCGGATCTCCTTGGCGATGGCGCGGGCCAGGGCGACGTCGCTGGAGTCGAAGGAGATGTTGTAAGTGACGAGGAACTTGCGGGCTCCGACGGCGCAGGCTCCCGCGGTGGGGTGGAGGCCGGGACCGCCTATGTCGGGGCGGCGGGAGGCGTCTTTGCGCACGATATCGCGGAGGCCTTCGAACTGATCGCGGCGGATGTCTTCGACGCTGGCGCGGTCTGGGCGAGCGGCGGCAGCCTCGTAGAAGTAAATGGGGATGCCGTAGCGACGCCAGATTTCGAGCCCAGCCTGGCGGGCGAGGAGGGCGCATTGCTCGAGGCGGATTCCCGAGACAGGGACGAAGGGGATGACGTCAGCCGCGCCGATGCGAGGGTGCTGACCCTGCTGGACGGTGAGATCGATGAGCTCGGCCGCCTTGCCGGCGCCGCGCACGGCGGCATCAACGACGGCGTTGGGCTCGCCGGCGATGGTGACGATGCAGCGATTGTGATCCTCATTCATGGACCAGTCGAGGAGATGGACGCCATCGACACGCATGGCGGCGATGATGGCTTTGACGCGCTCGGGGTCGGCGCCCTCACTGAAATTGGGGACGCACTCGACCACCTGAGGGCCGGCGGATTGGGTGTGGGGGGTCATCTCCAGAACGTGTATCCCAGTTGCACCTGAATTTGCGCGTTCACGCCCGGGTTGCGATCGCCCAGAGATGCCGAGGAGAGGTGGATCGCGTTTACATGGACGTCTACCGAGCGCTTGGGGCTGACGAAGATGTGGGTGCCGAGGCCAGCGCCGGAGGTGAAGTTCCAGACGGAGGTGCCGCCGGACATGCCGGGGACGACGAGGACGTCAGGCGGGAACTTGTGGGTGGTGTACACCACTCCGCCCTGGCCCTGGAACCAGGGCTGGACGACTTTCCAGGGGGTGGCGAATTTCCAGCGGAAGATGACGGGGGTGACGGAGAAGCCGAAGTAGTTGCCGCCACCAACGGGGAGCTGGCAACTGTAGGTTTGGCCATTCTGGTCGACGCAGGTCTTGGTCTCGGTGTGCGGCGCGGGGGTGAAGGAGGACCACACGGGCATGATGTTTCCGGCGAGCTCGAACTGGCCGCTGAGGGGTCCGGCGTGGAGGACGGGAGTGAGCGCCTTGCCGGCTTCGACACCGGCGGAGAGGAAGCGGAAGTCGGAGCGCTCACTGATGCCGTTGCCGTAATTGACGAAGGGCCCCCAGTGGAAGGCGCGGGCACCGCGGCTGTGGGGAGCCGGACTATCGTCGGGCAGCGCGGCGAGAGGTGCGAAATTCCGGCTGTTCGTGGCGACATGGCTGGAATCGCTTTGGGCCTGAACGCCGAGCATTGCAGAGAAGAGCACCAGGGCAGGCAAGACCTTCCGATATCCCATCAACGTTCGTTCCTCAGTGCATCAATTTGTCATAAAGATGTTCAGACTTCATAAGAAAGGCCGCCGAGTGAGGCGGCCCTTCCAACCTTGGTGCGGAAGAACCTTCGTCAGCCGGCGAGCTCCATTTGCTCGGCGGTCATGTCGAAGTTCGAGTAAACGTTCTGAGTGTCGTCGTGGTCTTCAAGCGCTTCGAGGAGCCGCATCATCTGCTTGGCGGCGACGTCGTCGAGCTGCGTGTAAGTGGAGGCGACCATGGTGACTTCGCTGTTTTCGACGGGAATGTTCGCGGCCTTGACGGCGTTGAGCACGCTCTCGTAGCTGGCGGGGTCAGTGGTGATCTCCCAGTTATCGCCTTCGTCATTGAGGTCTTCGCCGCCGGCCTCGAGGACGATGTTCATAAGATCATCTTCGCTGGCCGCTGTCTTTGCGATGGCGATGACGCCCTTCTTAGAGAACATGTGCATGACGGAGCCGGTGGATCCGAGATTGCCGCCGATCTTCGAGAAGGTGTGGCGGATTTCGCTGACGGTGCGGTTGCGATTATCGGTGAGGGTTTCCACGATGACAGCGACGCCGCCGGGGCCGTAGCCCTCGAAGGTGATTTCTTCGTAGTTGACGCCCTCAAGCTCGCCGGTGCCGCGCTGGATGGCCTTCTTGATGTTGTCGCCCGGCATGTTCTCGGCTTTGGCAGCGAGGATGGCGGTACGCAGGCGCGGATTGCCGTCGGGGTCGCCGCCGCCGTGCTTGGCGGCAATGCTGATTTCCTTGATCAGGCGGGTGAATATCTTGCCGCGCTTGGCATCGAGCGCGCCCTTCTTGTGCTTGATTGTGGCCCATTTCGAATGGCCGGACATGGGAACCTCAGAATGGTGAAAATGCAGGCGTTCGCACGCGCCCGCCCTTCCGGAGTATACCATTCGGCGGATTGGCTGGAAGGCCCCGGCGAGGGGCCGCAATCGGCTATTTCAGCGGGGGGCCGCCAACGGAGGCCCAGTACTGCTGGAGCACTTGGTCGCTGCGCTTGAGGCGTTCGAACGAACCCTGAAGGGACTTCTCGGTTCGGGTCAAAACGGCTTCGACGATTTTCAGGTCGAGATGGCGGGCTTGACGTATCGCTCGCGCTTGCACTTCGCGGCGGCGTTCGTACTCGCTCTTATAGTTGTGGCCCACGTGCAAATCTCCGAGTGTGAGGCAGCTTTCAGTCCTCAGCCATCAGCCCTCATCTTGAGGTTGCGGGCTCGCGGCTCCATCGTTAACGCGTTTGATGAAGCTTGGCACCGTTGCGTTGATTGATCGAATAGATTGAAATGCCCGCCGAAGTGGTGTGATTTTGAGCACTCTGAAAGAGCGCGTGATGTTACCAAAAAAATGCGAGGATGGAAGTACAGGGACAACAGGGACAAGGGAGAAGACTTCCCCCGCGCTAACTGGTCAGGGCGACGATTCCGCAACCGAGCGGTTTTTAGAACGTCTTAACAGCTAGCTTTCCCCACGCTTGCTTTTCATCCGGGGTTACTCATTCAGGGGTGCTTTTGAAGATACTTGCTGCTCTGCTGATGTTGACCGCGCTGGCCACAGTGGCCGCGCACGCCCAGGGAAATTACGAGATCCAGGTGTACGGATCCGACATGGTGAAGCCACGCAACACGATGTTCGAGCTGCACTCGAACTTCACGCTGGAAGGCCAGAAGAACTATGTGGACGGGGTGGCTCCGACACACCACGCGACGCACGAGACGCTGGAGATTACGCACGGAATCACGAGCTGGTCGGAAGTGGGTTTCTACGTCTTCACGAGCATCAAGCCGGACGCGGGGTTCGACTGGGTGGGGGATCATATCCGGCCGCGAGTGCGCGCGCCAGAGAGCTGGCACTGGCCGGTGGGCGTGAGCCTGAGCCAGGAAGTGGGCTACCAGCGTGCGCGGTTCCAGGCAGACACGTGGACGTGGGAGATCCGGCCGATTGTGGATAAGCAGAAGGGGCGGCTCTATTGGTCGATCAATCCGGCTTTTGAGCGGGCGCTGCATGGGCCAGGCATTCATGAGGGGCTGCAGTTCATACCGGCCGTGAAGGTGGGCTGGAATTTCACCAAGGTGGTAAGCGCAGGCACGGAGTACTACGCCGATTATGGGGACATTACCAACATGCTGCCGCTGCACGAACAGCAGCAGCAGATCTTTGTGGTGTCGGATTTGGACGTGTCGCCAAAGTGGGAGATCAACTTTGGCGCGGGCATTGGTCCGACAGCGGCGACGGATCGATGGCTGATCAAGGGAATTCTGGGGCGGCGGTTCGATTGGGGCAGATCGAGCCGGCCCTAGCTGCGCAGGTCCGACGCGGAGAGAATCCTCTTGCGTAACTCGGCTGGGATGAGTTATCAAGGTAATTCCCCGTAGTTACTGCCGTCCCTGCATTTCTTTCCGTGAGTGTTTAGATACACATTTTGAGTTACCGGTGAAACACGGCGGATTTGTCTGTCTGTGGTGAGTCGGAGACTGGGCAAATCGCGCCTCGGGGCTGAGATCGCTCGGATCTTTTTGGGGGTCTATCGGCATGGCTGAAGTCATGCCCTGATACAAAGCCCGCCCACAATGAACGGTGTCGGCAAGCTGGAAAATCGCGGGTTTTCAAACGAGGCCGGGGCGCTGCGGCTGCCGTTAACCAAGCTTTCGTGCAGTCCACGGGCACCAACGGAATCATCAGATATTCACAACTGCAAAGCTGTTACTTCCCTTCCCTCCCGGAGATGCGTGTTTATCACGAGTTACCGAAGGAGATACGCATGGCGTACGCGCCACCTTACAGCGGCTTTATCGAAGACCTTGGCGGGACCAGCTACGGGCTGGTACATCTGGCCATGGCTACCATTGCTTACACCTGCCAGGACTATCCGCTCAGCATTGCGGCCAATATGGCGAGCGCGGTTGCGGCGATGCCGGCGATCACGCAGTCGCAGTTGCCTTCAACGGGGTATTGGAATCTGGATTGGGGCCCGGCGCTGTGCACGAACGCCGGCGGACTTTTCAACGACAATCTCATCGCCATTCTTTCCTACCGGGAGGGGTCGAGCTCCGGGACGCCTCTCTTCTTTGCCGTGATTTGCCGCGGCACCGATGCCGGTGGCGGGCTGGCGCAGGTGACCGAAGATCTGGATGCTTTCAGCCTGCAGCCGTGGGCGAACGTTCTCAGCGGTGCTTACAGCTATGGCGGGAGCACGAACGGCTGGACGCTTCAGAATCCCGCTTCGCTTGCGGTGCCGTCGTCGGCGACCGGCAATGTTGCCCAAGGCAGCGCCGACGCACTGATCGCAGTGAGCAACCTGGTGCAGTACAGTGAAATAAATAGCCAGACGCCGACGTATCTTGCGGGCGAGCTTCTGAGCCTGCTCAACAGCTATCCGGGGACGCCGGTGATTGTGACCGGGCATAGCCTGGGCGGCGCGCTGACGCAGGTTGTGGCAGCTTATCTCAACTGGCAGCTGAGCGGGCTGTCGACGGCTTCGCCTGTGATTGCGCACGCGTTTGCGCCGCCGACGGTGGGCGACGCGGATTTTGTCACGTACTACAACGGGATTTTCGGCAGCAGCAGCCAGTTCTGGGTGAATCAGGATGACCTGGTGCCCTGCGCGTTTTCAGAACCTGCGCTGGATAACGCCGGGAACCTGTGGGGCAAGTATCAGTGGCCGTCAGGCTTCCTGAACTATGGGCCGACCGTCTTTGGAACCGGAAACGCGGCTAAGCATGAAGAGCACCTGGTGGAGCAGCAGGAATTGGTGAAGGAAATCGCCAAGTACGTGCCCGCTTACGCGCGGCCGGAAAATGTGCAGTTGATGCCGCTTACTTCAACCATGACGTTGCCGAGCCAGCAGGAGATGCAGACGTTCCTGACCAACGAGGGTGCGAACCCGGCGAACTGGAACACGTGGGGATCGGTGCTGATGTATCAGCATCTGACGCCGACCTACTATGGGCTGGTTAAGGCGGTTAGCGGAGTGTTGTCGTATCCGGAAGTGACGGCGCAGCAGACGCCTTAGGCCGGTTCAGTGGGCGATCAGGGAGCGGCGGAACAGGAGAGTTCGCCGCTGCCTTTGATTTCCTATCCTGACAGTTGCGGTACCCGCCGGACGCTGCGAAACTGTTTGCGATTTTCCGGGGGATAGTGCATGCGATTCAGCAAGGGCGTATTGGTATTGGCACTGCTGTGCAGCCTGCCGGCTATGGCTGGTGACAAGCAGAAGGGAGCGGCAACGCTCAAGGACTTTCAACCGGCCGGAACGACCGACACAAAATATCAGAAGAAGCAGCTTTTCGATCTGACGTTCGAGGCGTCGGGGAACGAGTACGTTTGCCGCACCAAGAACGACGATAAGGTGAAGGCGACCGAGTGGCCCGTGGGCGGCAACATCACCTATGAGCTGGATGAGGACAAGGCGAAGTTGAAAAGCGCCCAGGGCAAGAAGGTGGAGTGCAAGGTGGTGCGGGTGCAGGCTGTGAAGCCGGCAGCGGCGGCGACGAACTAGAACCTGTGCTGGAATGTGAAAGGCCGGAGCCCCTTGGGGGTTCCGGCCTTTTGGTTTTCTGATCCCTGTTGCCTGTTCCCTGTTTTTTAGAATCCGTCGTTGCCGCTGTTGTCGAAGCCGCCGCCGTCGTCGAAGCTGCTGCTGTCATCAAAGCTGCCGGAATCGAAGCTATTGCCGGAGTCGTCGATCTGCACGTTATCGAGGCTGCTGTCGTTGATGACGGAATCGCTATCGAGGCTGTTGTCGAAACCCTGATCGAGCTGGCTGGTGTTCTGGCTGGCGTCGGCGAATTGCGCGGGCTCGTGGGCATGGTGTTCGCTGCCGAAGTCGCGATCGAGCTGATCATTGAGATTGCCGCCGCTGTCGGACACGTGGTGTTCGGCGCCGGGCTGGCCGGGCTGATCGTAGTAGTTGTTGATGACGGTCTCTTCGACAGGGCGCTCGTAGCCGCCTCCAAAAGCAGGGCCGCCAAAGCCTCCACCAAAGCCAGGGCCTCCGCCGTATCCCCAGCCGCCGCCGTGGCCCCAGGGATGTAACAGAGATTCGACGCCTTCAAAGACGAGCGCGCCGGCGGCGACTCCCGCGGCGGTTTGCATTGCGCCGCGCAGGAAGCTGGGCTGGCCTCCTGGGACTGCTCCGTATTGCGGCTGCGCGTATTGGGGCTGGACATACTGTGGCTGCGAATATTGCGGCTGCGCGTATGGCGGCGGAGGAGCTTGCTGGTAGTTGGGCACAGGCTGCCAGCCCTGTTGCTGCGGCTGGTATTGCTGCGGCTGCTGATATTGCTGCGTTGGCGCGGGCTGCGCGTCATCCTTGTCGCCGAAGAGGCGGCCGAGAAAGCTGGTGGCGTGCGCGGGCTGCTGTACCTGCTGGGCCTGCTGCTTCAGTTGCTCCACTTGCGACTTGAGCTGTTCGAGCGCCATGTTCTGCACCAGCACGGTCTGCGCCATGATGTAGAGCGCATCGGAGTTGGCGCCGAGTTCGCGTCCCAGCAGGTTCTGCGCGTCGGGATCCTTCTCCTGGAGTGGTGTCTGGTTGATTCGCTGGGTGAGTTGCATCAAGAGCTGTTGTTCCTGGGGAGTCACTGAGTTTCCTCCGGCTGCGCCTTTGGTTTAACAGGGCCTGCGCCTCCCGATTGAGACGCAGGCACAGGGACAAAGTTGCACGCGCCCCAAAACGGTACGAAGCAAGCGGGGCGCGGGTTCCCGTTGGTTCACATGTGACCTGAGTCACTGACTTTTCACGATATGAGACGACCTATTGCGTGTATGCAAGTCGGCTTATGTAACTCGAAGGCCTGACGTAGTTTCTAGCACTTAGAGGCCGATTGTGACGATGGTCACTACAACTCACGTAACGTCGGAAATCTATTGCTTTGGTTACCTCCTTAGGGTAACGTCGACTCAACAATCAAAATAAAGCTGCAACGATTACAGTCGTGTAGATCTTCTGAGGCACTGCTGTGTGACCTCCCCGTTCGCCTGGGCACACAGACAGTCCTCTGCAAGAGCAGGATCTTGCAAGCCGATGTGTGTCTGCAGAGAAATGGTACGGCCCTCTGATGAAAGCTCTCTGCCTTTTTGTTCTTGCGCTGCCGTGTGCAGCGCCGGCCCTGGCCAACGTTACCGTCAATAGCCCAGCGAACGGCGCGACAGTGACTTCACCCTTTAGCTTTTCCGCAACCGCCAGCCCGTGCTCTTCGCAAACTATCTCAGCTATGGGCTACTCCCTCGATAACAGCACCAACACAATTACGGCATCGGGCAGTTCGATGACCGCGAGCGTCTCCGCGCCGCAAGGGGCCCACGTTCTGCATGTGAAGTCGTGGGGTAACAAGGGCGCATCCTGCACGACCAATGTAAACATTTCCGTGGTTCAGGCCGCGCCGGCAAGTTCGACCAGCACCAACGTTGTGGTTTCGAGCCCAACGGCGGGTGCTTCGTTGACGTCGCCGTTTTCGCTGGTCGCTTCAGGCACTCTGTGCCAGGGGAAGACGCTTACCGCGTTCGGCTACTCGCTTGACTCGAGTTCGTCCACAACGATCGTGAATGCGACGAGCGTGAACGCCAAAGTGAGCGCAAGCACAGGCGCGCACACGCTGCACGTGAAGTCATGGGGTACGAATGGAGCTTCGTGCGTGACCGACGTGGCGGTATCAGTCAAGGCTCCGGTCACAACCTCTGGCTCCTCTGGACCGACCATTCCGTCGAACGCCGTGGTTGCCAAGGCCCTGCAGAACCTGACGGTGTGGACCGGGGAGCATGACGCGGGCACGCCGGGGACTTCCACGGGCGCGATGCAACTGGTGACGAGTCCCGCGGTGAGCGGCTCTGCGCGGCAGTTTGCGACGTCGTATACCAACTACGGCGGCGAGCGCTACAACGTCAAGTTCGGAAACAACCAGACTTACACGAACTTTGTGTATGACACGCGGATCTACATTGCCAGCCCGTCGACGGGGATCGCCAATATCGAGATGGATCTCAATCAGGTGATGTCGAATGGGCAGACGGTGATCTTCGGGTTCCAGTGCGATGGATGGTCGAACACGTGGGACTACACGGTGAACAGCGGAAGCCCGACGAGCCCGGTAGCTCACTGGCTTCACTCGACGCAGACTTGCAATCCGCAGAAGTGGGCTACCAATACGTGGCATCACGTGCAGATGCAGTACTCGCGCGATAGCTCGGGCAACGTGACTTACCAATCAGTTTGGCTGGATGGCACGCAGCAGGATCTGAACGTAACTGTGCTGTCGGCATTTGCGCTGGGCTGGGGTCCGAGCCTCAATGCGAACTTCCAGATTGACGGCTATACATCGACGTCGGGTTCGTCGAAGGTGTATCTCGACAACTTCATGCTGTATAGCTGGTAAGCGAGATGAAAGAAGGCCAGACAAAAGGCGCTGGCCGGTTGTAAGACGTGAAGGGATGGAGAGACTGACCGCTCTCCGTCCCGTTTTTTGTGCGGTGCTGTTCGTTCTAACTCAGAATGTCTCGTTTACTAACTCCGAGGCTGCCGGGAGTATCTGGCTTTCCTGGTTGCATGGGGTGAACTGCGAGATGCAGGAGAGGCGAAAGTCCATGTATTGCGCCTGGCGATCAGCGGGCTCCTGGGGCATGAAGCTGATGCTGAGGCTGCCTGGACCCTTCATCCTGCGCACCACACAATAGGGACGCGTGGGCAAGACGTGCTGGAGCTCGTCTTCAGTGAACGCGGCGGTTTCATTCGACAACACGGCTAGGTTGGGAACGAACTCTCCGCGCACCAACCAGTCGCGGAACGGCAGCATGACTTCCACGGAGAATGCCTTGCCGGTAACTACTCCATTCTTGTATTTCAAGCCGGCGCTCACGGCGGAGCCGCGCAGGCCGAGGTGATCTGCCAGACCCGCGAGCTGGTTGTTCGCCGGCCTCTCGCCGTGGCGGGTAAGTGGGCCGGGCAGCGTGTGACGGAGGCGAATTACTGACGAGCATCCGTCGGGGCCGCAGGTCGTGCCGACCGGGCCAAATTGATACCAGGTGGCAATGACGGCCTGAGCATCGGCGGAACTTGTAGTGCCGAGCTTAACCCGTTGCACAGCGGCAAGCAGGGTCTCGGCGCGGGATTGAAGCGTGCGCTGTTGAACGTAGAGCGCGACCCAGGTACCGCAGAGCAAGGCCAGAATTGCTGCCGCAACAAGCACGCGGACTGGTGGACGGCGCTTGCCGCGCGTAGGGTACTTATCCCGGATTGGCAGGAGAGAGTGTCGGACCATCGGCTAATCGCGCAGGTCGTGCGCGGGCTTACGCCATCACGACTTCGCGGATTGTCTCCTTGCGCACGGTGAGGCTTTCGATGAGGTCGGTGCGGACCTCGTAGCCGCGGCCGGGGATCGCGGGGATTTCGATTTCGCCCTTGCTGGTGACGGTAACTTCGGGCTCGATGATGTCTTCGGCCCAGTAGCGCGCCGAGGCCGACACATCGCCGGGCAGCGAGAAGTTTTCAAGCGATGCCAGTGCGATGTTATGCGAGCGGCCAATGCCCGCCTCGAGCATGCCGCCGCACCAGACGGGAACGCCGCGCTCCATGGCGGCGTTGTGCACAGCGATGGCTTCAGAAAATCCGCCGACGCGGCCCAGCTTGATGTTGATGATGCGGCAGGACTCCATCTCAATAGCGGCCAGCGCGTCGCGCCGGTTGCGGATGGACTCGTCGAGACAGATAGCGGTCTTGAGATGCTTCTGCAAGGAGGAGTGGAAGAAGAAATCGTCGTGCCAGAGGGGCTGCTCGATCATGAGGAGATCGAACTGGTCAAAGGCGCTGATGTGTTCCTGGTCGCGCAGGCGGTAAGCGGAGTTGGCGTCGCAGCTCAGCAGAATATCGGGCCAGCGGCTGCGAACCTTTTCGAATACGTCGACGTCCCAGCCCGGTTTGCATTTGAGCTTGATCCGCTGATAGCCGGCGGCCAGTTCCTTCTCGATGATGGCCATCAGTTCGAGGATGGACTTCTGAATGCCAAGCGAAACGCCGCAGGGAATCTTCTCGCGCACGCCACCCAGCAACGTCGAGAGCGGCAGGGCTTCGCGCTGCGCTTCGATATCCCAGATAGCGTTTTCAAGCGTGGCCTTGGCCATTTGGTGGCCGCGCACCTGGTTGAATAGCTTGGGGCAGTCGCCTCCGTGCTCGAGGTCCGGCGCCGCGGCAAGCATGGGACCGAGTTCGCTTAGGATCACCTGCCAGCAGGTGTCGGTGGACTCGGCGGAGAAGTAAGGCCGCTCGCCAGCGGTGCACTCACCCCAGCCGACCAGGCCTTCCGATCGGACTTCCGCTAAAAGGATGCGGCGATGGCGCGTGACGCCGAAGCTTGTCTCAAAAGGGCGCACCAGCGGTAACTGGATCTCTCGAAGAACGATTCCGTCGATTCGCATATTCTCGCTGTCCTTGGGTTCTTAGATGCCCAGTCCGGGCTGGTCCAGTGGTCCCAGTTCAAAGATTCCGTTGCCTTGGGGGTCGCGCTGAAAGCCGATGACGGCCAGACCGCGCGCAAATGCCTGTTGAAACTTGTGGCGATTCTCGGTGTGTACAGCGAGGGCCCGCGGCCTATCCGGTTCCGAAGCTTTCCACTGGTAGATGGAAGCCGGAACGCATATGCGCTCTTCAATGACCAGGTCCGCGGGAGGTTTCCCCTCCAAAATGCCTTTTACGCGCGCAGAGTCCAGTTCCCACTCGGCAATCAGGCGATCGGTGGGGAGGCCGCCCTGCAGTCGAGAAGAGGATACACCATAGAAATTCTCGGTATAACGGCGGACAATCGCGCCTAACTTGTTGATATTGAGGAAAGCGTTTTTGATTTCCACAGGGTCGAAGGTCCACTCGATATGGGTGATTCCGCGAGCAAGGGCATCGTGGCGCTGAGCCAGCTTGAGTTGCGCGCCGAGGCCGCGATTGCGGTAGCCCTCTTTGACCGCCAGCATGTGTGAGTGGATATAAGGATACGGCTGGCCATTGGGGGAATTTGGTCCCGTTTTCACACCCGGCAAAGAGAGGGCGAATCCGATCATGCTGGACGCGTCGCCGTTCACGGGGGCGCCGGGCAGGTCCGAGTCGAATGCGCCGAGAACCTGGCCGCCGACCTTCTGCATGACGAGGAAGGCCTTGCGCGGGATGATGTCGGTGGCGTCGTAGCCCCAGGTCTCGACCTGGAGTTGCACGCAGGCCTCCAGTTCGTCATGTCCCTGACAGGTGCGGATTTGGATCAAGCGAGCTCCGTTGTTAGTTCACAGTTCACAGTTGGTAGTTGATAGCTGTCAGCCACCAGCTCATCAGGCCTGAACCCTGTTTGCTCTTCGTGCTGTCTTTATTCCCTATTCCCTACTGCCTATTCCCTGTTCTCTTGTCCCCGTTCTTTTCTCTTCGCTGCGGACCAGAGTTCTTCCAGTTCGGGGGGAGATAGGTCTTCGAGCGGTTTGGGTGCTGCTCGTTCCATTTCTTTGAATCGTTGGCGGAAGCGGAGATTGCAGCCGCGCAAGGCCATCTCGGCGTCGACGTCGAGATGGCGCGCGAGGTTCACGACGGTGAACAGCAGGTCGCCCAATTCGGCTTCGATCCGCGGTTGGTCGCCGCTTTCCGCTTCGGCTTCGAGCTCGGTTACTTCCTCGGCGATCTTGGGCAGCAGATCGCGCCAGTGCGGCCAGTCGAATCCTGCCTTGGCAGCTTTTCCGCCGATTTTCGCAGCCTCGGCAAGAGCGGGCATTGCGCGGGACACCCCTTCCAACCTGCCTTGGGGCTCTGAAGACTTCGCTGCATGCAATGCTTCGAGGGCCTTGATTTCTTCCCAATTTCGCAGCACGGCGGAGGACGAGCCCTGCACATCGGCATCGACGTCGGCGCGATTGCCGGCAGCGCGCGAGGCCTCTTCGCCGAAAACGTGGGGGTGACGCCGGATCAGCTTACGATTGAGGTGCTCGAGCACATCGCTGATGGTGAAGCGGCCTTCGTTGGCTGCCATTTCGGCGTAGAAAAGGACCTGCAGCAGCAGGTCGCCGAGTTCCTCGGCAAGGTGGGGGAAGTCGCGCCGCTCGATGGCGTCGAAAACTTCGTAGGCCTCTTCGAGGGTGTATTTGCGGATGGTGTCGAAGGTCTGCTCGCGGTCCCAGGGGCAGCCGCCGGGAGCACGCAGGCGGCGCATGATTTCGGCCGACTGCTCAAAGAGCTGCGCCGCTCCCGCCGGATCGGTCGCGACCGCCGAGCCGGACTGGGAAGCGGGGACACTGGAATCTGGACTGCCTGCGCCGGGTGCAACGTCCATCCTCAACAGGATAACCGCTGGGATGGGAGGAAGTGTCTCGATTCGGGTCAGCACGACGGGAAGGCGTGGGGCAACAGCACCATCAAGTGACATTCGTCGTAACACCTTCGTGTAGGCACAATATCCGCTGCCTCATGGCACACTTCCATACAAGTTTCCAACTGGAAGGATTTTGGAGGTATAGCTCCCAATGAACCTGGATCGCGATCAACTTGAAGCCCTGAAGCGGCAGATTGAAGAAGAGTACAAGCTCGATATAGCAGCGATTGAACGGCTGCAGCGCCGCGTGGGCCTGGGCAGCAGCTCAAGCAACGGACGCTCCCTGGGTTCCACGCCAGCCGTTTCGGCAGCGACGCCCTCGTACCTGGCGCCGGTAGTTGAAGCAGCACCCGCTCCGGCTGCGCCTGTCGTGGAGCTTCCGCAGGAGCGCCAGCCCGACGAACTCACCGGCACTCTCCGCGCGATGTTCAGCGGCCAGCGCAAATAGCTTTTGGTTCAGGCGCGTCCGGCTCAATCTGGGCCGGACGCGATCTGGACGACCGAGCAGGATCTCCGGCCGCACACTCCGGCCTGCTCCGCGAGACAATCTCCTGCCTGTCGTCAATAATGGGGATTGTGCCCTTCACCCTATCTCATGCGGCAGCAGCGTTGCCTTTCCGGCGAGCGCGCCTCGTACCTTCGGCACTGCTGATCGGCACGTTTGCGCCTGACCTCGAGTACTTCATCCGGCTCGGGTCTGGCGGCGGCTGGGGGCATACTCTTGTGGGCATCTTCGGCCTTGACCTGCCACTAGGGCTGGCGACGCTATGGCTGTTTCATCGGCTGGTGAAGGTGCCGCTTGCGTATCTTCTGCCGGACAGCGTCCGGGCGCGGCTCACCGGAACGCTTGTGCCGTGTCGATTCTGGCCACCGTTGCGATTTCTGCATGTGGTTTTATCCATGCTGATCGGCATTGCGACCCACCTGGTATGGGACGGCGTCACACATGACCGGTACTGGATCGGTCAGCACGTAGAGTGGCTGCACCATGGGTTCCGCCTGCCGGGGCTCGGCTGGTGGCATCTCAGCTCGATTCTGCAGCTCGTCAGCTCGGCCGCCGGGCTTCTGATCCTGGTCCTCTGGTGTTGGCGCTGGTATGTGCACACACCGCCCGACTTCCGCATCCCTGCCAACCCGTTCACTGCGCACCACCGTCACGTAGTGGTGGCTATGGGCTTGACGGCAGCCGTAGGGATCGCAGTTCTGCGCGCATGGTTCAGTATTGGCGTGCCTACCGCACGAGATGAAGCAGATGACTTCTTCAGCCAGATGGTCGTAACGTTCGGCACTTTGGTTTGGTGGCAATTGGCAATGTGGGGACTGTTGGGCCCCTTTCGGCGGTCGCATGGCGCGGCTGCCGAGGAACAGACCTACATGGAGTCGCGGGCATCACTCGAGCGCTGAGCCCCTGTACACTTGGGCAGATCAACTTCCCATCTGAGAGATTCCAAATGCAATTGCGTCTTCGCCTGCTGCTGCTTGTGTTGTCCGTCCTGCTTGTGTCCGCTTCGGCGTGGGCGGGTGAGGCGACGCTGATCCTGGTGCATGGCAAGGTCTGGACCGAGAACCCGGCGGAGCCGACCGCGCAGGCGGTGGCTCTGGACGGCAACAGGATCATCGCCGTCGGTACGGATGACGAGATTCGCAAGCTTGCTGGCGCCGGCACGCGGGTGATCGACCTGAACGGGCGGCTGCTGCTGCCTGGGTTCAACGACGCGCATGTGCATCTGTTCGGCGGCGGCGAGTCGCTGACCACGGTGCAGACGCGGGATGCGAAGAGCCAGGCAGAGTTCAAGCAGCGGATTGCAGATTTCGCGAAGACGCTGCCGGCCGGCACGTGGATTCGCGATGGCGTGTGGGACCACCAGAACTGGACTCCGGTGGCGCTGCCCAATCACCAGCTCATTGACGGCGTGACCGGCGATCATCCGGTTTTTCTGTGGCGGATCGACGGACACATGGTGCTGGTGAACGCGCTGGCACTGAAGCTGGCCGGGATCGACCGCAACACGAAGAATCCGCCAGGCGGCGAAATTGAGCGCGATCGCGACGGGAATCCGACAGGCATCCTGAAAGACGCGGCAGCAGCGATGGTGGTCCGCATCATGCCGCCGCTCTCTGCCGAGGAGCAGGACCGCGCGATGGAGGCGGCCATGCGCGAAGCGGCCGCGCATGGCGTGACCAGCGTGCAGAACATGGCGGACACACCCGAGGATGAGGACCAGCCAAATCAGTTCCGTGAATTTCAGAAGCTGGAGCGCTCGGGCAAGCTCACGCTCCGTATCTATGAGGCGATGAATATTCGCGATTGGAAAGCACTGGCCGACAGCGGCGTGGTCGCGCCGTTCGGCAATGCTAGCCTGCGCATCGGCAATCTGAAGTCGTTTGCCGATGGAGCGCTGGGCTCGGAGACCGCGTGGATGGATGAGCCGTTTACGAATCAACCCGGTTACAGCGGCATCTCGAGCGCTGACCTGCTCGATCCGGACAAGTACTACGGAGAGCTACGGCAGGCGGATAAGGCGGGGTTGCAGATTGCGATTCACGCGATCGGCGATCGCGCGAACCGGACGATTCTCGATCTGTATGAGCGGCTTGAAAAGGAGAATGGCCCGGCCGATCGACGGCTGCGGATTGAGCACGCGCAACATCTGCACCCGGCGGATTATGCTCGGTTTGCGCAGCTCGGCGTCATCGCGTCGATGCAGCCGTATCACGCGATTGATGACGGACGGTGGGCTGTGACCGAACTTGGTCCAGAGCGGATCAAGTCAAGCTATGCGTGGAAGTCGCTGCTGGATGCGGGGGCGACGCTGGCCTTCGGGTCAGACTGGCCGGTTGCGCCGCTCGATCCGGTGATGGGGATCTATGCCGCTACGACGCGGCGCACCCTCGACGGAAATAACCCCAACGGGTGGGTGCCAGAGCAGCGGATCACGGTGGCGCAGGCTGTGCACGCGTACACGATGGGGTCGGCCTTTGCGGAGCACCAGGAAAAGGTGAAGGGTTCGATTGAGCCGGGGAAGCTGGCCGATCTTGTGGTGCTGTCGGAGGACATCTTCACGATTCCGCCGGAAGCGATTGAGAAGACGAAGGTGGATATGACGATCTTCGACGGGCGTGTTGTGTACGAGCGGAAATAGCTCCTTGAACGTCCAGCCCACGTATACTCAAGCCGACTCATGCTTCGCATCATCGGAACGATCTTCGCGGCGCTGCTGGGGCTCTGCTTCGGCAGCTTCCTGAACGTCTGCCTGAGCCGCTGGCCGGCCGGCGAAAGCGTGGTGCATCCGCGCTCGCATTGCCGCGCGTGTGGGCGGACGCTGGCGTGGTGGGAGAATGTGCCGCTGGTGAGCTGGGTCGCACTGCGGGGCAGATGCCGGGGGTGCGGGGTTTGGATCCGGGTGCGGTATCCGCTGGTGGAAGCGGCGGTGGGGGTAACTTGGGCACTTATGGCGTGGAAGTCATGGAAGGCTTTCTTGCCGGTCGAATACGCCGCTGGAATGATGTTCTTTTTATGGCTATTGATCGGCCTCGCCGTCCTTGACTCCGAATATCTCTGGCTTCCGGATGCGATGACGCTGACCGGGATCGGAGTTGGTTTTCTGTGGTGGCTCATTCAGGGCGAACAAGTAGGTTGGGCTCTCCACGTGCCTAGCGATCGGTGGGGCGACGCCAAGGGGATAGGAATGCGATTGCTGGCGATCGCAATCTCGGCCACCATCATCCTTATCATCCGCTGGATCTACTGGCTCATTCGCCGGCGCGAAGGCATGGGGCTGGGCGACGCCAAGCTGATGGCGATGCTGGCTGCGTGGTTGGGGCTGGAAGGGGCGCTGCTGTCGCTCTTCCTTGGGGTCGTGCTCGGGGCGGTCTATGCGGTGGGCACGCTCATGATGCGGTCAAGACGAGGCGAGGGCTCATGGGCCACGGCGCAGCTGCCGCTTGGCACCTTTCTTTGTATCGGCGGCATCGTCAGCGCGCTTTGGGGCCAGTCGATCATCGGGGCTTATCTGCGGCTTTTCCCGTGAATCCCACCTTTGGGGCTATTACTTTCGGTGTTCGTGGGATTCAGCTAAATGCCGTTCAGGCCGATTATGGGTTGTAGAGGCGGATGGCCAACACAGCCCACCGCCCGGAGTGAAGAAGCCAGAGATGCACGATCTGCTGATCGCCCTTGCCTTTGTCGGAATGGTAGTTGCTCCGGCAATCGTTTCGGCCCGGGTGGACAAATCTCCTCTCCTCCAAGCAGGCAAATAGCCGGCTGACGCAATCATCACTTTTACCCCGGATCGACACCCGGATCTGCGTTGTTGTAAAGCAATCATCCTTGGTTTTCTCTGCCTGCAGGCACACAGACCCGGAGAGGCTCGTGTGCCTGTTCTCATTGCAAACGACATTGCCCTTCAACTCTCAACCCGGTAGACTCAGGGGTTGAGGGTTCCGCAATGCTAGTAGTCATGAAGGCGCAGGCCACGCCGGAGCAGGTCCAGGCCGTCTGCGACCATATTGAACAGTTGGGCTTCCGCGCCCATCCCATGCCCGGCGCACAGCGCACGGCAATCGGCGTCACCGGCAACCAGGGCGAAGTGGATCGCGGCAATATCGAAGAGCTTTCGGGTGTGGCGGAAGTGATCCGCGTCAGTAAGCCCTATAAGCTGGCCAGCCGCGACGTCAAAGAAGAAGACACCATCATCAGGTTTGAAGGCACCGACGCGCAGATCGGCGGGAGGAGCCTCGCCATCGTGGCGGGACCGTGCTCGATCGAGAGCCGCGAACAGGCATTCGCGATAGCAGAGCAGGTGGCAAAGGCCGGAGCGCAGTTCTTCCGCGGGGGCGCCTACAAGCCGCGCACATCGCCTTACGCATTCCAGGGTCTGGGCGTGGAAGCTCTGAAGATCATGGCGGAGATTCGCGACCAATTCGGGCTGCGCATTATCACCGAGGCCATCGACAACGAGACGCTGGAACTGGTGGCCGAGTGGGCCGACGTTATCCAGATTGGCGCGCGCAATATGCAGAACTTCTCGCTGCTGAAGCATGCCGGGCGGCTGAGGAAGCCGGTTCTGCTGAAGCGTGGGATGTCTGCGACGCTCGACGAGTTCCTAATGGCCGCCGAGTACATCATGAGCGAGGGCAACTACGAGGTGATTCTGTGCGAGCGCGGCGTGCGCACGTTCGCCGACCACACGCGGAACACGCTCGACCTGAGCATCGTGCCGGCTGTGCAGCGGCTCAGCCATCTGCCTATTCTGGTGGATCCAAGCCACGGAACGGGCAAGCGCAACAAGGTTCTGCCGATGGCGCGGGCCGCGGTTGCGGTGGGCGCGGACGGCGTGCTGGTGGAAGTGCATCATCAGCCGGAAAAGGCGCTCAGCGACGGCCCGCAGTCCATCTACCCGGAACAGTTCGTTACCATGATGAATGAGATTGAGCAGATCGCGCCGGTGGTGCATCGCACCCTTCCGCGCGGCATTCATGTGGAGAGCACGACCGGCGTCCATGACGGAAGAAAGTAAGCAAATACCCACCATCGAGGAAGGCGGCCGCAGTGGCCGCCTTTTCCGCGTCTCTCTCTTCTCCTGCCTCTTATTCGTCGCCTGCTTCTTCACAGCCTGCCGGCGGCATGATTTTCCGCAGTATCCGGCGAATTATCGCGAATATGCCTATGTGACGAATGGCGAGAGCGGCACCGTGTCTATCTACGACGTGGTGAACGTGCGGCTCGATCGCGAAGTCCAGGTGGGCCAGCGGCCAGTAGCCGTCGCGGTGAGCCCCTCGCGCAACGAGGTCTATGTGGTGAACCAGGGCGCGGCAACGGGGCAGGGTGCCGTCACCGTGCTGAATGCTGAAAAGAACAGCATCGCCGCGACGATCCCGCTGCACAAGGAATCGCAATCCATCGATATCGACGCCGAACACGACCTGGCCTACGTGGCCAATTGGGGATCGAACAGCGTCTCGGTGGTGGATTTGAAGAACAGGCGCGAGATAGCGCAGATCGGCACGGGCGAGCACCCGGCAACAGCGCGCGTTGCGCCGGACGGCAAGACCATTGTGGTGCCGAACCGCACGGGCAACTCGGTCAGCATCATCGATGCGGGTTCGCGCCGCGTGCGCGCCATCTTCGAGGGCTGCCCGGGCGCGAGCGATGCGGTGATTCTGCCGGACTCGTCGAAGGCGTTTGTCGCCTGCTCTTCAGGGCACCAGCTGATGGCGATTACGCTGGCAAATTCGAAGTTCAACGTGGGCGGCGCGGACCAACTGGAGGCCATGATGGACGTGGGCCGCGCTCCGGTGCACCTGGCGCTGAAGCCCGACGGCGGCGAACTGTTTGTCTCGAATGAGCAGTCGGACTCGATCAGCGAAGTGGTGACGACGACGAATGACGTGGGCGGAGCGTCGCTCATCGGCGATGACCCGGTGCGCGGCATCGTCTCAAGCGACAATTCACTGCTCTACGTGGCCGCGGCCCGCTCGTCGGAAGTGACGATGTACTCCATCGACGACGGCAAGCGCGCGGCCTCTATCCACATTGGGGACGGACCTTCGGCGATGGCTTTCTCCACGGCTGGGCACCTGCTGTTTGTGGTGGATTCGCGCTCGGGCGATGTGGCAGTGGTGCGGACATCGACGCGCTCGCTGTTCACCATGCTGCCCGCCGGACGCGGGCCGAATGCGATTGCGGTGAAGGCGTTCACGGTGAAGTAGACGATCAAGCGACCTTGAGTTTGCGGGTACCCGGTACCCGCTCCCCCGCAGTCACCTTGATCTCAATGTTGTAGCCAATGCGGTTCAGACATTCCATCAACTTGTGTTCCGACAGGTTGCTGAAATCCCCCCGCATCAGGCCGGATATCTTGGCCTGCGAGATGCCCATCCGCGCAGCCGCTTCCTGCTGGGTCAGGCCAAGGCGGCGCACTGCCCGCGTGATTTCGATCGCGAGACCAGATTTGATCTTCAGCCGCTCGGCATCATGCAGGGCAAGATCGGCAAAGACATTGCCGGAGCTGCGCTCGACCTCGGCGTTCTTATTGGCGTGCTTTGGCATGACGAATCTCCCTTGCAACGGCTTCGGCGACTTTCAGTCGCGAAGAAATAACATCCAATTCCTTCTTGGGCGTCGCAATCCCGCTCTTACTCTTCTTTTGAAAACAGTGCAACACGAAGACGGCTTCTGCGAACTTCACCGTGTAGACCGCGCGATATGTGCCGCCAACGCTGTCCTCAACGATCTCAAGTACGCCCGCGCCGCCGAATCCTTTCAACGGTTTTGCCGCCTCGTGCTGTTCGCCCAACTGGGCGAAATGGAGCGCATGGCCGAAGAACTTTCGAACGGGGACGGGCAGTTCCATTAGATCGCGCTTGCTGCTCCCGATCCAGTACAGCGGCTTTTCCGTGCTGTCCACTCGCGTCCTAATATACCTGAACAGGTATAGAGCCGCAACGGGCGGCTCGTCGGAACGAAAGATTAGGGGCTTACTTCGCCGTTCCTAATTGCTTCACGCTGTATTGCGCGCCGGCGAAGAGGATCAGCCCCGAGATATAGGCCCAGAAGAGGATGCCGACGCTGACATAGAACGGTCCGTACATCGACTTCAAGTCAAGGTGCGGCAGGACCAGCACGAAGATATAGCGAGACGCGAGCCAGATAAGTCCCACCACGATGGAAGCGCGCATGACTGGCCGCGGCGGCACCTTGCAGTTAGGCAGCAGCCAGTAAACGAAGAAGAAGAACACGATACATGCCGCGCCACTCGAAATCGCCATCCAGCCGGTGCTGATCGCATTGAACAGCCAGGGCAGGAATCCGCCGCCTTCTGTGTGATGGAAGAACAGGAAATCAAGAATGGCGCGCTGGCCCGCGCTCAGCACGATCGCCACCATACCCAATCCAACCATCAGAATCGCGAGGCCGAAGGCCACCACCTGGTTCATCAGGTAATTGCGGCTCTTCTTCACGCCCCATGCCTGGTTCAGCGCCACCTCGAGCGGCAGGAAGATACCGGTGCACGAGATAAGGATCATGATCAGCGAGAAGATCTGGATGCCGTGACTCGATGACAGTGCGGCAGCTATCTGGATGTTATTCGCGACCCAGTTACGCGGAGTGGTCGTGGCCGGCAGGAAGTAATCAACCATATCTCCGATGACGCCGATCATGGCCTGCGAATGAAATACACGCATAGCAAGCGTGTAGAGCAAAAGGATCAGGGGGATAAATGACAGGATTGCGTTGGCTGCCACGCTGAAGGCGAACGTGTGCACTTCGCTGTCGAGCAGGTAGCTGATGAGCGCTGCGCCTTCCTTGCGCAGCCGGTACCACTTGGGTATCTCTACGGAAACAGCGGCAGAGTCGACAACGGAGGGCGCGCAGTCCGGTCCTGCCGGGGCTTCTACAACTGGCTCCGCAACTGTACCGGGATCTGAGATAACGGCCACTGCATAACTCCTGGATTGGCTCCATGGATTTGAGCCTCCACGGCAGATCGAACATGCCGTCAGGCTTAGGAGGTTTTGTAATCAGGATAAACTTTCCGGCTATTTCGTGACTTCAAACTTCCTGTTGGGAAAGGAAAACACGCAATTTTATCCTTGCATATCAACCAATTTCCTGCCATAACTGAGGCACGGCGCGGCGGGGGTATCATGTTCGCGCCTATGGTCTTCCCTTAACGAGTCCAACGCATCCTGCCAGAAATTTTGCGGTTCCATGAGCAGGCCGGCAGTTTAGCTGTGCCTTACCCATAGAGGAGAAATGCGCATGAAGGAACAAGGTGTTGTGAAGTGGTTTAACGGGGCCAAGGGTTACGGGTTCATCCAGCGCTCCACCGGCGAGGACGTCTTCGTCCACTTCTCGGCGATTCAGGAGAAGGGCTACAAGACGCTCAATGAGGGCGAGAGCGTGGAATTCGAGTGCCAGCAGGGTCCCAAGGGCCTAAGCGCGGCAAACGTTCTCCGGGTTTCGTAGGAAGTGCGCGGGCGGCTTCCTCAGTCGCTCTGCTTGTGCAGCACGCCTGATTATTGCGGTCAGCGGTTTTCTGCGGTGCTTCCCCGAATCTCCAATTGACTTAGCGCCCACTCGGCGGCGGTGCGAATTCCTTCGTCCTCCGAGTGGGACCAGGCGCGCAGGCGCTCGATAAGGCGCGCGTCGCAATGGCCTGCCGCGAAGGCGTTGCCTATAGCGATGGCGACGTTGCGGCGCAGCCCGCCGTATTGCGCCCGGCGAACCGGCGAGCCGTTAAACGCGCGCTCAAAGGACTGCTCGTCCAGGTCGGCAAGCCATCCCAGCGCGGGATTCACGAGATTTTCACGTGCGGCGAGTTCCGGATCGGCGGCGACGGGGGCCTTGCGGTTCCATGGACACACGTCCTGGCAGATATCGCAGCCGAAGACCTGCCGTCCCATACCCTGCATCAGCTCCGGAGCGATCTCTCCCTTGTGCTCGATGGTGAGATAGGAGATGCACTTCGTCGCGTCCATCTGGTAAGGCGTGAAGAGCGCGTTGGTGGGGCAAGCCTCGATGCAGCGCGTGCATGATCCGCAGCGATCCGGCACGCTGAGCACAGTGCCTTCCGCCACGACGTCCAGCGACGTGATCAGTACTGATAGGAAGACGTAGGAACCGAGCTTCGGATGAATGAGGCAGGCGTTTTTTGCGGACCACCCCAGGCCTGCGGCTACCGCGAGTGACCGCTCCACCACTGGGCCGGTATCTACATAGGCGCGGGATTCGAATTCGCCATAGCGCTCTTGCAACTGCGATTCAAGGGCCTTCAATCGCTTGAGCAGAACCTTGTGATAATCGCTAGGCACGCGGCCGCGCTGCGGATCGATGCGGCTCGACCATGCGTAACGCGCAATCCAAGCTGCATTGGGGGATGTGGGGTCGGTCGATTTGGGCTGATCGCTGTTGTAATTCGCGAGGCACACAATCGCGGAACGTGCCCATTCAAACGGAGTGGAAACGCGCGCGCGGACCAGTTCACCTTCGGGGTTCGTACGCTTGAGATACTGCATCGTTCCGGCGCGGCCAGCATCAACCCAATCAGAGAATCTCCGCGCATCGCGCACATCGTGGGCATGGGGCAGTGCGACGACGCCGGCTTTACTGAAACCGCTGTTAACCGCAAGCGCTCTTATCTCGTCTGTATTGATAGAAGGCCCTGAGGAGGAACCTGGACCGTCATTCGAAATTGTCTCTTTCGAATTCATGGAACCGGGTCGCCTCCGTCATCGTAATAGTCCACAGCATGTTCGATTGCGAACACCGAATGCGCATTCGAACAGGGGTCAGCAAACGGGGATTCGCTGTAGTTTCAATATCCCCTCTGCTTTCAGCATATTCCGTCGCCGGACCTTTGGCCCGCGGCATGCAATATCAATGGCCAACACAGCCTGACCAGGCAGACGCACACGCAATTCCTGGGGGCATATCGCGAAGCCGATGCGTTCAAGTCGACGCGACAACAAAGGAGCGGCGACCTTTCGGGAAATCGAGCGGTACGCAGTGACCCAAGGAATTGCCGAAGGGCTGTGAGGGAGGAAAGAATGAATACGATCATGAGCCAGAACAACGGATCTCTTGTGAGCGCGCCTGCCGACTTCCATGAACTCGTGCGCGGGAATGAGGATCGGCTGATGGCGCTGTTAACGCCCGTGGTACGCGAGCGGAACGCTGTGCTCGACCTTAGTGAAGTGCGCCGCATTGATGCGGCCGGCATTGCGGCGCTCATCTCCATCTATGGCAGCGCGCGCACCGCGGGACACAGCTTCCGCGTGTGCAATGTGACTCCGCACGTTGCGGAGATTCTCGGACTCGTGGGGCTGGACCACATCCTCGTAACGCAGGATGCCGTCCAGATCCCGCCGCCTGCCATGCAACCCTGCGTGGAGTGCCCAGCCGCGTAATGCGATTGCCTCGTGCTTAAATCCGCATAGAGCAAGCGCATAGATTTATTTCAGCCGGGCACTTCGGCTTCCCTTCCCCAGAAATCAATCGAACAACTTAATACAGGTTCCCTTCTCTGCCCGCGCACTAGCTGCCCGCGGGTACCTCTGCGACACTGGTGACGTAGCAGAAGGGACCTGGCTCCGTGGAACACCAGTTGTGCTCGAGGCTTTTCAGCGGGAGAACCCATCGCATCCTCATCGTTCTCTTTGTGTTCCTGCTCTGTTTGATGGCTGCGAATCCTCTGCATGCAAACGACAAACCGCTGTCCACTCCGGCGCAGGATAGTGACCGTGATGGGCTTTCAGATTCACTTGAGGCTGCGCTTCTGGCGCGCTTCTCTCCCGTCTTTATGGTGAGCAGAACGGACTGCTCTGTGATGCCGGCGCGGTTTGTGCGGCAGATAACCAAGCCTACGGTGATGGAAGACGATGGCACCATCTATGGCCAGGCCTTCCCTCGCAAAGATCGCCCGGGAGAGGTTGAGCTGCATTACTACCATTTGTGGCGCAAAGACTGCGGCGAGCTCGGCCATGCTCTGGACGCGGAACACGTCTCCGCTCTCATTCACCTTGACGGGGATGCAGATTCAGCGAAGGCTCTCTACTGGTATGCCGCCGCACATGAGGACACGGTCTGCGATGCGAGCCATCTGGCGCGCGCCAAGAGTGTCGCTGCGGAAGATCACGGAGCCACGGTGTGGATCTCTTCCGGAAAACATGGCTCGTTTCTCTCCAAAGAGCTTTGTGCGCACGGCTGCGGCGGCGATCGTTGCGAAGAGGTGGAGCCCGTGAAGACCCGAGCCATCGTCAATGTCGGCGAGATTGGCGCGCCAATGAATGGGAGCGACTGGCTGCTTTCGCCCGAGTGGCCTCTCAAGGACAAACTGGGCCGGTCCGATTTCAGCGACGCCAGACTCGCGCGAGCGGATCGCTTGAGGGAGTCCTATGCGGTGTGGGCAAATCCGTCGAAGCGCCCGGCGCAGGCCGCCATCCTGGGAGTCAACGCCGGCCTGGGCGGCGCGGCAACGGGAGCGCAAGCTACCGACTCCGCTCTCGGCGTCGCCGACGACAACACAGGCGCTGCGCTTGGAACAGCCGCCGGAAAGACCGGGAACGCCCTCAGCCGGTCAAGCCGGAATGTCTGGAACGCCCTCAAGAAGAGTACGCAAAAGACCGGCGAGTTTCTGAAGCAGGACAACAAGCAGTGAACTAATTCACTGGGCTCGCGCAAGTCGGTTCAAGCCGATTTTGGGCTGGTGACAAATTTACTGTTGACTCGTCTCAAACACGTGTAGTAGATTCGCATACACATGTAGGAGGGGCGAGTGACCCAGACCCGGCTGTCCAAACTTGAGTTCGCCATTATGAATGTTCTGTGGGAGCGCGGAGAGTGCTCCATCCGCGACATTCAAGAAGGCATTCCCGGAAAGAAGAAGCCCGCATACACCACCATTCAGACCACCGTGTATCGCATGGAAGCGAAGGATGCGGTACGCCGGGTGCGCAAGGTGGGCAACTTCCATCTGTTTGCGGCGACGCTGTCGCGCGCGTCCGCGCAGCGCCGCGTGATTGACGATCTGCTCGCGTTTTTTGGCGGCAAGACACAGCCCGTTATGGCGCACCTCATCGAGTCAGGCAAGTTGACGATGGACGATGTGCGTGAAGCGGAGCGCGCGCTTGAAGAGATGCAGAAGAAGGAGAAGCCATGACCATGTCTGATCCCTCTGCCGTGGCCCGGCTTGCGGCCGATCATTTGTGGCAATCGACGCTGGTTGCCGGCGTCGCTGTCGGTCTGGCGTGGTCGTTGCGCAAGAGCGAAGCGCGGTTCCGTCATGCGACGTGGATGCTTGCCTCGCTCAAGTTTCTGGTGCCGTTTGCGCTGCTGGAGCAGATCGGCCAGCGGATCGCAACGCGCCGCGTGTTCGAGGCGCCGTCGAGCGCCGTAGTCACGACGGTCATGGATATTGGCAAGCCATTCTCAGGTCTGCCTGCCGCGACTGCTCAGCACGCAGCTGCGGCCGGTCATTTCCCGTGGCTGCTCTGCATTGTGCTTCTGTGGGCTGCGGGCGCAGTTGCAGTGGTGCTTACGTGGCTGGTCCGCATGGCGCGTGTGCGCCGGCTGGTGAAGCTGGCAGTGCCGCAGCATGAGGGCCGCGAAGTCGAGATGCTGCGCGCGACCGAGAGCATTGTCGGCCTCCGGCGGCCGCTGCCGCTGCTGCTCTCGAAGGACTGCATGGAGCCGGGAGTTTTCGGAATCTTCCGCCCCGTGCTGCTGTGGCCTGAAGGCATTTCAGCGCATCTGGACGATGCGCAGGTCTCTGCGATTGTGGCGCACGAGGTATGGCACGTGCGCCGCCGCGACAATCTTCTCGCGCTTCTGCACATGTGTGTGGAAGCTGCGTTCTGGTTCCATCCCCTGGTGTGGTGGATGGGAGCGCGCCTGCTCGAAGAGCGGGAGCGCTCCTGTGACGAAGCCGTGCTGCAGATCGGAAACGAGCCGGCACAATATGCGGACGCGATTCTCAAAGCCTGCCGTTTTTGCGTGGAATCTCCACTTACTTGTGTGTCAGGAGTCTCGGGATCCGATCTGAAAAGAAGGATGGTGCAAATCATGAATGCAGCTACAATCCCCCTCAGCCGCAGCCGCAAGATGCTCCTGGCAGGAGTGGCCGTCGCAGCCGTTGCATGCCCGATCGCACTGGGCCTGCTGAATCCCAGTGTTGTGAAGGCCGATGAAGCGCAGCAGTTCTCTGCGCTGAAGTTCGATTCCGTCTCGCTCACACCTACGCAGGGCGACAACAGCAACACCTTTTTCATGTTGCACGACAAAGAGTTCGTCTCAAAAAGCATCACCTTGAAGAGCCTGATCGCTACTGCATACGGAGTGAGACCCGACCGTATAGTCGGCGGCCCAGACTGGATCAACACGCAGCGGTTCGACTTTGAAGCGCGCTGGACTCCCACTGCCGAAACCACATCGGAGATTCCGCCACCCGGTGCGCCCCCTGCTCCAGCCCACACCATGTCTAAGGTGATGTTTGCTACCGCAGGCCCCGGTCACGCACCCGGAGCAACCCAGATTCCCGCTCCCGCCGCGCTCCAGGCCATGTTGCGGAATTTCCTTGTCGAACGCGTCGGCCTCAGGGTCCGCGGCGATTCCGCAGTCCTTCCGGTCTACGAACTGGTGGTAGCCAACGGAGGCTCTAAGCTCACCCCCACGCGCGATCCAGAGCCCTCCAACGTAACGCACGTGGAGATGAAGGCCCGAGTGGAAGACCGCGTGCAAGATAACCAGCACTCCTACTCCATCATCAATGGGGTGCCGCAAGTGTTGTGTGACAGCCTCTCACGGCAACTGGGCCATGAAGTCGTCGACAAGACCGGGCTGACCGGCCGCTACGACTTCGAACTTTCCTTCTCATCCGCCGCCGATCCCGGCCAGTTGGCCTCCACGCTGCGCGATCAGTATGGCCTGGACCTTCAGTCAACACAGCAGGCCGTGAAGGTCTTTGCTGTCGATAGCGTCGAGATGCCGCAGAACTAATCAACCCTTCCGGCCCGGTCCTCTGCGGCAAACCCGAGGGACCGGGCCGCTCTTTTCTCCCCGCCTAAACGGTAGCCAGCGGATCCAGCCTAAAAAAAATCTTGCGTCGCGGTGTACTATGCGTCATAGTACACATGTGATTCCGTTCCGAGTTCAATTTCGCGCCGGCGCGTCCATCTTCGAGCAGGTGGTTTACGCCGCGAAGAAAGCCCTGATCTCCGGCCAGCTATTCCCCGGCGACGCATTTCCTTCCGTCCGCGCCCTCAGCAAAGAACTCAAGATCAATCCCAATACTGCGCACAAGATTGTCGCCTCGCTGATCAACGAGGGCCTGCTCGAAACGCGCCCCGGCATCGGCACGGTCGTCGCTTCCCTCCCCGACTCCACACGCAAGCAGCGCACCGCCTTGCTCGGCCAGGAAATGGAAGAGCTGGTGGTAGAGGCCAAGCGTCTCGGCATCGAGCTGGACGAAATGCTCGCCTCGTTCGCAAAACACTGGAACCGCCTCAGCCCCGACACCGCCCAAATGTCCCCCAAGTCCGTTACCAAGGGAGCCGAATAGCCCATGAACGCCGTGATTCACACGCACGCTCTCGCCCGGAACTTCGGCCGCACGGTCGCACTCGCCGGCGTTGACCTTGATGTACCCGAGGGCGCTATCTACGCGCTTGTGGGCGCGAACGGGGCCGGCAAGACCACGCTGATTAAAGTGCTGATGAACATCTTTCAGCCCTCCAGCGGATCGGCCACTGTGCTCGGGGTCGACTCACGCCTCATCGCCGGTAAGCACTTTACGAAGATCGGGTATGTCTCGGAAAACCAGGAGATGCCCGAGTGGATGACGGTCCGCGGGCTCCTCGACTACTACCGCAACTTCTACCCTGAGTGGGACACAGCGCTCGAGCAGCAGCTCATTCGCCAGTTCAACCTGCCGCTCGACCGCAAGCTCAAGCACATGTCGCGCGGCCAGCGCATGAAGGCTGCCTTCGCTTCGTCGCTCGCCTACCGGCCTTCTCTGATCGTCCTTGACGAGCCCCTCTCCGGCCTGGACCCACTGGTGCGCGACGAGCTTATCGATGGCCTGCTGGAGCGAGCACCTGAGACGACAGTATTTCTCTCCTCGCACGACCTCGCGGAGATCGAAGGCTTCTCGAGCCATGTGGGCTATCTCGAAAATGGCCGCCTGCTCTTCTCCGAAGAGATGACCTCCCTCACCGCCCGGTTCCGCGAAGTGACGGTCACGCTTGCCGAGCCTGTGCCGCGACCATTCCCTGTTCCGCCGCACTGGCTCCAATGCGAAAGCGTGGACCGCGTGCTGCGCTTCGTGCACAGCCGCTATGAGCCCGCCGCGGCACAGCAGGAACTGGCGGCCATGTTCCCCGGCGCGCGCGATATCGCCGTCGAGCCTATGAGCCTGCGGGCCATCTTTCTGGCTGTCGCTAAGTCCGGCCGCGCCCAGCCGGTACCTGTCGCCGTTGCAGCCGAACCCCGGGAGCTGAACGTATGAAGCAGATCGTCGCTATCTTCCGCAAAGATGTCCGCCACTTGTGTCCGGAGATTCTCGTCTCACTGGCTTTGCAGTCCGCGCTTATCATCCTGTATCCGCGGCAATGGGCTCATGCCGACTTCCACCACGAGGTGGTCAGCTATTCGTTCATGGCACTGGCCGCTTCCCCAGACCTCTTCACCAGCCTGCTCATCCTGCTTATACCCATCAGCTGGTGGGTGCTGGTGGCGCGGCTTGTCCATGAGGAGCGACTCGTTGGCAACACGCAGTTCTGGGTCACGCGGCCTTATCAGTGGCCGCTGCTGCTCGGCGCCAAGGCTCTATTTGTTGGGGCGTTTGTGTATCTGCCCTTCGTGATCATCCAATGCATCCTGTTGCGCGTGGCGGGCTTCAATCCACTCGCGCACGTGCCGGGGCTCCTATTTAATGCAGTCCTGCTGACCGGATTGCTGGTGCTGCCGCTGATGGCGCTTTCCGTGCTCACCAGCAATTTGGCGCGCATGACCCTGATCATCCTGGGGTTTGTGGTTTATGTCGCGGGCCTCGTCACCGCCTCGAATCTCATACCCCGGCTCGCCAGCTCACCCAGCCTCGTTACTGGCTTCGTGAGCTTTGTTGTTGCGATCTGCGGAGCCGCCGCTGTCATCGTGGTCCAGTACGCCCGCCGCCGCACGCGGACTGCCTGGATCGTTGCCGCGGCCACCGTTTTGCTCCTCGGGTCCACCGCGTTTTACGACGCCGATCAGCCGTTCATGAACGGCCACTATCCAGCCGCCAGCCAAAATGCGGCCCCGCTCGCGCAGATCACCTACGGCTCCGACTCCATGCACAAACCCTTTTCGCACGAAACGAGCAACAAGGGAATTGTGGAAGTTGCCCTGCCCGTTCATGTCGACGGCGTCGCCTCCGGATCGGTGCTGATCCCGACCGCGCGGAAGGTCACGCTGGACCGTGCGGACGGGGTGCGCTGGGAATCGCCATGGCAGCAAATGGGCGGAGAAAAACTCGTTCCGGGCCTGACAGACATAGTCTTGCGCCTTGCCATGCCCCGTGCGATTTTCGACCAGTTCCGTAACGGCCCCGTAGCTCTTCATCTGACGCTTGCCATCGATCAGGGGCGCGCGATCCGCACCAGCACGATCGCGCTTCCTGCAGCCAGGTTCGAGGTGCCCGGGTTCGGGATATGCACCCCTGAGACCGGCTGGGACGGCGAACCGATCACGGTTGGGATAGGGTGTCTCGCCCCCATGCGCCAGCCGGACCTCACCTACATCACGGCAGTCTGGCACGACAAGTGTCTGACTTCCGACTCCGCCGAGCGAGGGCCCATTTCCGGCTACGGCTGGACGGGGGCGCTCGATCCAGCCCCGGCAGCGTTCAGCCTTACCGGCGTGTGGAGCATT
The DNA here is from genome assembly GCF_025264625.1 of Occallatibacter riparius. Lineage (NCBI taxonomy): Bacteria > Pseudomonadati > Acidobacteriota > Terriglobia > Terriglobales > Acidobacteriaceae > Occallatibacter > Occallatibacter riparius. The sequence goes on along the minus strand of NZ_CP093313.1, from coordinate 4,814,450 downwards.
CCCATAGACCTAACCAATTCGTTTACGGTTTCGAACCAGAATGACGATAGACGCGTCCACATGCGGCAGCTCTGCCCTGGCACGCCGATCACCTTCACCACCTACGCGCTGGCAACCCGCACGCGCCTGGAACTCTCGGTTCCAGATTTCCGTCTGCCGGCAATTGCCAACGCGAGTGTCGCGATCCAGCCGATCTGATCCGCGCGGGCACAAGCCCGCCGCCGCATTTGCATTTGACATCTTTGGAAGTCGGGTGGTCAGATGCTCAGGTTGGATCTCACCATGCGGTTCGCACTTCGTAATCCGGCGCGGGTTTCGTGTCTCGCTTTGCGCGAAACGCCTGAAATCGTCTCATATGACGAGTTTCGGGGCTGGGTTTGTCTTGAAATGCGAAAAATTCCCACCCAAGGTACACACTTGACTCCCTTTGCAACAAGATTGTCTGTGACGATCAACACATTCAAGTGTTGACCCGGAGGACTATTTGTACTTGCGCAATCGCAGTACCCGCGAAACGTGTCTCGAATGACGGGTGATTCGCACGCGCCCAGCCGAAATCTAGTTCTTCCCGTTGCCGGCTGAGCTCAACGTCCCTTCATCCCTCATGCGTGCCGTTTTACGGCAACCCGGATCCAGGCGAGAACGGTCGCAAATGAATCCGGGCATCTCACGCACGGAGGCATCATCGCCATGACGCAGGGCGTGATGGAACAGCAGCTTGCCGACACAGCAAGCTCGACGTCAACTTCAGCAACCACCAAATACGTTTACTTCTTCGGCGGCGGCCAGGCAGATGGTAACGGTCGAATGAAGGACACGCTGGGCGGCAAGGGCGCCGGCCTGGCGGAGATGACAAACGCGGGCCTTCCTGTTCCCCCCGGATTCACCATCCAGACCGAGTCGTGCCGCGAGTACATGCGCGGGCAGCTCAACCCGCAGATGGATGCCGAGATGCACGCCGCCCTTGAGCGCCTGGAGCGCATGCAGGGCCAGAAGCTCGGCGCAGGCGACAACCCGCTGCTCGTCTCCGTGCGTTCCGGCGCAAAGTTCTCCATGCCGGGCATGATGGACACCATTCTTAACCTGGGCCTGAACGACAACGCCGTTGAAGCGCTCGCCAAACGCAGCAACAATCCGCGCTTTGCTTATGATTCCTATCGCCGCCTCATCCAGATGTTTGGTGACGTTGTCCTCGACATTCCCAAAAAGAAGTTCGAGCACATCTTCGACTCCGTCAAGGAGCGCGAGAAGGCGCACTACGACTACGAGCTGCAGCCCGCTGCTCTGAAAGACATCATCGCGGAATACAAGAAGCTGGTGAAGAAAGAGACCGGCAAGGAGTTTCCGCAGAATCCGCTGGAACAGCTTTCGGCCGCGCGTGACGCCGTGTTCCGCTCCTGGCAGAACGAACGCGCCAAGACGTATCGCCGCATCAACCACATCGATGACTGGCTTGGCACAGCGGTCAACGTGCAAGCCATGGTGTTCGGCAACCTGGGCGACAACTCCGGCACGGGGGTGGGCTTCACCCGCAATCCCGCCACCGGCGAGCGCATCTTCTTCGGCGAATACCTGATGAACGCGCAGGGCGAAGACGTCGTTTCGGGCGTTCGGACTCCCATGCCCATCAGCGAGCTCGAGAAGGCCATGCCCAAGGTCTACGACCAGCTCCGCACCATTACCTGGAAGATGGAAAAGCACTATCGCGATATGCAGGATTTCGAGTTCACCATCCAGGATGGCAAGCTCTATATGCTGCAGACCCGCAATGGCAAGCGCACCGGCCTCGCGGCCGTTCGCGTGGCCATTGACATGGTGCGCGAAGGACTCATCACGCAGGAAGAGGCTATCTTCCGCGTAGAACCGAACCAGCTCTATGACTTCCTTGTGCCTCGTCTCGATGAGAAGGGCGCCAAGGTTGAAGTGCTGGCCACCGGTCTTCCGGCGTCGCCGGGCGCGGCTGTCGGACAGATCGTGTTCACGGCTGAAGATGCTGTGAAGCACCATCACAAGGGCGATTACACCTCCATCATCCTGGTCCGCGGCGAAACAACGCCTGAGGATATCGGCGGCATGGAAGTAGCCTCCGGCATCCTCACCTCGCGCGGCGGCATGACCTCGCACGCTGCAGTCGTCACCCGCGGTATGGGCAAGTGCTGCGTAGCCGGCGCCGGCGAGTGCACGGTCGACGAGAACCGCAAGGAGCTCCGCGTGAAGGGCAAGACCTTCCGGCAGGGCGACTGGATCTCGCTGGACGGCACCACGGGCCGCGTCATCGAGGGCAAGCTGAAGACCATCCCGGCACAGCCTGATGATCCGGACCTCGTCCGTTTCATGGGCTGGGCTGACCCCGTCCGCAAGCTGCGCATCCGCGCCAATGCCGACGTTCCGCGCGACGCCAAGCAGGCCCGCCTGTTCGGTGCCGAGGGCATCGGACTGTGCCGCACGGAGCACATGTTCTTTGCGGAAGGCCGCATTGAGCACGTGCGCGCCATGATCCTGGCTCACACCGAGCAGGAGCGCCGCGCCGCCCTCAAGCACCTGCTGCCCATGCAGCGCCAGGATTTCATCGGGCTGTTCAAGTCGATGGAATCGCTGCCTGTGACTATCCGCCTGCTCGACCCGCCGCTGCATGAGTTCCTGCCGCAGCGCGAAGAGCTGCTGGTCGAAATCCAGCACCTTGAAGACACCAAGCCCCGCTCGCCCAAGCTGAAGGAGCTCCGCGTCCTTCTGGCTCGCGTGCAGGAGCTGCACGAAGTCAACCCCATGCTCGGACTGCGCGGCTGCCGCCTCGGCATCGCTTTCCCCGAGATCACCGAAATGCAGGCGCGGGCCATCCTCGAAGCGGCCGTCAACGTGAAGAACCACGGCGGCGATCCGCACCTCGAGATCATGATTCCGCTCATCGGCTCCATCGAAGAGATGCGCAACCAGTCCGCGGTTGTGAAGCGGATTGCCGCGCAGGTCTTCAAGGAGAAGGGCACCACGGTCGACTTCATGGTGGGTACCATGATCGAGCTGCCGCGCGCAGCCTTGACTGCCGATCAGATCGCCGAGGAAGCCGAGTTCTTCTCGTTCGGCACCAACGACCTGACGCAGACCACGTTCGGCATCTCGCGCGACGACATCAACCACTTCCTGCCCGCGTATCTCAAAGCCGGCATCTTCAAGCAGGATCCGTTCGCCACCCTCGACCAGGCTGGCGTTGGATCGCTGGTGAAGACCGCCGTTGCCAAGGGACGTAATACGCGTCCGACGCTGAAGGTCGGCATCTGCGGCGAACATGGCGGCGACCCTGAGTCCGTCAAGTTCTGCCACAAGATCGGGCTCAACTATGTATCGTGCTCGCCCTTCCGGTTGCTGACGGCAAGGCTTGCCGCAGCGCAGGCGGCACTCCAGGAGAAACAGACGGGGCCAGACGTGCACTCCGGCACCTGCTGATCAACTGGCCGCGAACAAAGCGAGGGCGCAGCTTTCGGGCTGCGCCCAACCTTTGTTTCGAAAGGGCACGACTTTATTCGCGCCGCTAAATCCCTTAAAGTGTGTCCGGCTGAGGCAGGTGGCCCGGTCATGAGGTCACCAGAAACCTGAGTGCCCCATTCATCCACTGCCTTATCGTGGATGAGTGGGAAACCACAAACCCCGCCCCGCCGCCCTCACCATCCCGCGCCGTAGGCGCAGCGATCGTTAGCCCCGCGTTTCAACTTGGGGAAATCTGTTCCATCAGGTGCACCAAGTCCCTGTGGGACCATACAAAAAGTCAACGACCCCGGTCTCCCCCCGACTCCACCTTTGGGTTCAAAGTCCCCAAGTGGTCTACCAGTTTGGCTAATAACACACTTGAAGCACGTCCCTAATCAGGGGACAATTGAGTCATGCCACATAATAAGGGCCTGGAGGCGAAACCGAATCGCCGGACGCGCCGCGCTGAGCGATTCTCCTCTCGGCAGGAGGCAGGTGGAATTACAAAGGCAGAAGCTGCGAATACTGCCACGTCACCAATGGACCGATGGCTCGGGTTGGGGTGTGCCGTCGTGGGAATAGTTGTCAGCTTTGCCCCGCACTCGCCTCTCACAATTATCGGGTGCCTGTCACTTGCCTACATTCTGTTGTGGCATCCCGGCTGGAACTGTTGACGTCTTTTCATCCCCACACCGGGCCTAAGAGCGTTACTGCTCCTCCTCCATGCGATACCTCTGGTTGCGTATGGCTATTGGTTATGGCCACTGATATCGATCAGCCCGAAGCAGATCACCATCCAATCTGGACAGGTGTTTCGATACAGGGTCAGTAATCAAACGAATCGGGACGCCTACAATGTGGCCACGCTGTTATACGTGGACCCCAAGGCAAAACTGGAAGACTTCTATTTGACCTCGGACTATCCGATATGGGTTATGAAATGCACTGACCTTCACGGAAGACTTGTTCTTTCGCCGCAGTTTGACGTACTTTTCGCAGGAGAGGAGCGGCGCTTTAATCTTGTGTATAGCGGAACTACTCCAAGTGACGTGCGAGCGGTGGACGGAGGGTATGATACGAAGCCTTCAGTTTCCGAAGAACGTCATGGGGACATCACCACTTCGCCATTTCTACGACTCCCTCCCAACGTGGCCGGTGGCGGAACCTGCACCTACCCGCCTCAGTCGCCTGTTTCTATGCGCTAGCACAGTTCCGCTAAGGAGGTAATGCGCCATGGCCGAAAAGCCTGAGATTCTTCCGTCGCGCGAAAATCAGCACATGCAAGGCGCCGACGAGGATCATCAAATCGCGGAACCTTCGGAAATGCGGCAGCGCCGCATTAAGCAGACTTTCTTTCGCTCGGTCTTCTCTGTGTCTTTCGGCGCTTTGGCGATCTGGGGATTTAACGAGTTTCTACAAACACGTGGGTACCAAAGTAAGGGAGGCTCGCGTGTATTTCTCGCATTAGCTTGGCTAGGGCTAGTTCTTCTGTGTCTGTCTTGGCTATATAAGCGAAGGTATTGGAAGGGATGGTTCATCGGGGCTGTCCTTGCAACGGGCGCGATTGCATTCCTACTGGACCGATCTATCCCTATGGCGACACAACCATCTCAAGGGAAGGAAAACCTTCCTACGCTCTCCATTACGGGACCACCGCCCAAGCCGTCATTGTCGCAATCAGAACCTTCTGGACCGATGCCGCAATCGTTGAGGTCCACAAGAAGATCATCCGCCTCCCGTTTGGACGACGCGGTAAGGCCGCAGATGCATCTGTACAAACCATATGATTTTTCGCCACCGCAAGAGGGACAGGAACAGCGCGTCAACGTTTACTTCGAGAATCTGGGGCCATCGACGGTGGACCTGAGTATGCGAGGGCGCGTCACGGTAGCGATCAGTGACTCCGATAAACCTATTCCCTCGAACAATGACAATTGGCTTGATTTGCAGGAACATGTATGGCGCTATTTTGCCGCTGATGAGCCCCAAAACACCAATTTCAACATGACAGTACCTCCCGGCAAAAACTATGTAACTATCAAGGGCAATGAGAAGTTTTCGCAGCAAACCGCTCAGAGCCTTGCCAGCGCGGATGGGAGGGTTATCGCATTCATCTTAGGCAGGTTCAAATGGAGAGGCCCTGACAGACTCATACATACATATGAATTCTGCTCATTTACTCTCGGACACCAGGACGCCATATTCAACTGCAATCATCATAATGGCCCTACCCCGAAAGCTGAGGCAACAAGGTGAAATACCAACACAAGGAAGGGCTACATGCGCGAAAGACCTTCGAGGAAACGATGCCAAAAGATCTTTCGCGCACCTGAGCCACCAAAAAGGAAGACGCCACCCAAGAAGACGGCTTCGGAGGCCGTGAGAAGGGATGCGATTGCCGCTCTGTGCAGCGCGTTTCGTTCTGGGAATATTGTGCTATGGAAAAGAGGGCTGAAACTCAGGCCGAGACCTTAGACATTTCCTGCTACTCTCGGATGGTCTCCGAACTTGGCAATGAGGCTCCTTAGAACTTCTGGCGGCGTATCGGGCGAAGTCCATATCGTTTCGCACGAAACCTGCGGACGCGATCAACTGGACGCTTGCTGCTCTCTCCAGATGAGTGTAAGCACTCCGTCTGCTGGAGGTTCCACTTCTCCCTGAGCATTTCCGTAATAATAGTCGGTGCCAAAACCTCCACCCACTTGGCGTCTGAGTGTGATATCAATTGGCATTTTGCCTGGAAACCACGCGTTCTGGCAGCCCCGCATTTCCGTGGAAACCACAGTCCCAAGAACGTCCCGCATTCGTGACCGCCATCACATACTCACTCAGTCCGACGTCCTACCATTAGAGGGCCTTTCAGAAGGCAGGGAGTAGTGTTTCATGTCTCATCTGCCGCAGCGATCCATGGAGAGACCCGAGAGCACTGATCACGCACTGCCACACGAAGACCAAAAAGGGCGGTTAATTAGGCAGTAACTGGGTTTACTAGAAAATTAGCTACCCCTCCCCCTGTTTTTACTTCTCCATCTATTCGCCAAAAATCAACCTAACTGATATAGATGTTTAGATTTATCGTTCTACAAAATCCCATAGCACCAAAACAAGTCGTTGCAACAAACACTGCGAGATTGTACTCGATAGTAAACAGCGCAGATCTGAGCACCTTGGGGGCACAACCGGGCTGAAAACTGGTAACCGACAACTGCCTCACATGCTATTTTCAATTGAACCCAAAAGTCCCATGCCTCTCGAACTCAATACGCACATCTGCGGAACCGTCCTCATCGTCGAGTGCGCCGGCCGCATCGCTTCCGGCCCCGAAACCGAGTCGCTCCTCGCTGTTCTGCATAAGGACTCGTTCCGCAACCTCAAGCATGTTGTGCTCGGCATGGCTGGCGTCAGCCGAATCGACAGCTCCGGAATCGGCCTCATCGTCCGCTACGCCAACAGCCTTCGCCAGCGCGGCGGCGACCTCCGTCTTGCCGCCGTCACCCCGACGATCCTCGAAATCCTCAGGATGACGCGGCTCGACTCCGTCCTGAAGCTATTCGCCTCCGAAGACGAAGCTGTCCTTTCATTCCTCGAGAGAGACGCCAGCACCGCCTGCGTGCCCTGCGCCGCCGGCTGCGTGGTGCTCGTAGATCAGTCACCCGACTTCTGTGCCTTCGCCACAGCCGTGCTCACCCAGCATGCCTATGAAGTAAAGGCGGCCAGCCTGGTTCGCGATGCAAAGATCCTCCTCATGATCGAGAAGCCCAACTTCATCCTCGTCGGGCCCAGCACCCGCCCTGACGCCCTCGAACAGACCCTCGCTACTTTCCGAAGCCTCGCGCCCAACGCCAAAGTCCTTGCGGTCGATCCGGCACTCAAGACCGACGAGCCCCAACACGCCGGCGAAATCCTCCTACAAATGCTCACTGCCCAACAAGTGTGAGCCCCGTCACGAACTCCCTCGCCGTGTTGGATGAGAGAATCTACCGATGTTTAAAGTCCCCACGATCATTCAGGGCGGCATGGGTGTCGGCATCTCGAACTGGCGGCTGGCCCAGGCCGTCTCCCTGACCGCCCAGCTCGGCGTAGTTTCGGGCACCGCGCTCGACCAGGTCCTCGTGCGCCGTCTCGCCGACGGCGACCCGAGCGGCGCCATGCGCCGCGCCCTCGCTGCTTTTCCCTTCCCCGCTGTCGCCCGCCGCATCCTCGACGAATTCTTCATTGCGGGCGGCAAGCCCGCCACGCAGCCCTACCCGGCCCTGCCGCTCCACAGCCACCGCCAGCCTCGCAAGCTCGTTGAGCTCTGCATGGCCGCCAATTTCGCTGAGGTCTTCCTCGCCCGCGAGGGCCATCAGAACCCAGTCGGCATCAACTTCCTGGAGAAAGTCCAGCTCCCCCACCTCGCCTCCATCTACGGAGCGATGCTCGCCGGCGTGGGCTACGTCCTGATGGGCGCCGGAATCCCCTCCCAGGTTCCGGGAATTCTCGACGCCTTCGCGGCGCGCCGGCCGGCTGAGTATCGTCTTTCCGTCTCCGGCGGAGGCACCGAGCACACAGCAGACGCAACGGTCAGATTCGACCCGGCCGACTACGCCGACGATGCGCCTCTGCCGTCCCTCACTCGCCCGACTTTCCTCGCGATTGTTTCGTCCCACACTCTGGCCGCCAGCTTGCTGCGCCGCGCCTCCGGCCGCGTCGATGGATTCGTCGTGGAAGGCCCCACCGCCGGCGGACACAACGCCCCGCCTCGCGGCAAGCTGCAACTCAACGCGAGCGGCGAGCCACTCTACGGCGATCGTGACCGCGTGAACTTGGCTGAAATGCGCGCTCTCGGCGTTCCCTTCTGGCTTGCCGGAGGATACGGCAGCCCTGAGAAGCTCGCCGAAGCACTGGCGGAGGGCGCGTCCGGCGTCCAGGTGGGCACCGCGTTCGCCTTCAGCGAAGAATCCGGTCTCCGTTCCGACTTGAAGCGTGAGTTGCTCGCCCAGGCCGTCGCTGGAACTGGCCGCGTCCTCACGGACCCGCTCGCTTCGCCGACCGGATTTCCCTTCAAAGTCGCCCAACTCGCCGGAACTGCCTCTGATTCCGCAGTGGCCGCGCTGCGTCCGCGCCTCTGCGACGTCGGCCTCCTGCGCGAACCCTATGTCCGTGCGGACGGCGAACTCGCGTGGCGCTGCTCCGCGGAGCCCCTCTCCTGTTACGTCGCCAAAGGCGGCGCGGAAGAAGCTACCGTCGGCAGGAAGTGCCTGTGCAATGCCCTGCTGGCCAATATTGGCCATGCCCAGCTTCGCACGGACGGCGTGGTTGAGCCACCACTGGTCACGCTCGGCGACGACATCAATACTGTCGCGCGCTACTTGCGGCCGGGCGAGCACACCTACTCCGCTGCCGACGTGATCGAAGCGATTCTGCAGCCGCAGATCGCCTGATCACTTCTCTCTTTGCCGGACCGCAACAGTCATATCAGCGCCCTACTCCAACAGCTCGCCCAAGCGATCCAGCTGCTGATCCCAGGCGGTGCGGTGCTCTTTCACCCACTTCTCCAGCGCGTCGAAGCCTGCCGTGCCGATGCGGCAGGTACGCACGCGGCCGACCTTCTCCGTGTGCGCGAGGCCGCACTCCTCCAAAATCTGAAGGTGCTGCATCACCGCTGTGAGCGTGATCCCGAGCGGTTCAGCGAGCCTAGAGACAGACAGCGGGCGCTCCCTCAGACGATCGAGAATAGCGCGCCGCGTCGGATCTCCCAGGGCGTGAAACAGCCGATCGATGTTGATGCTTTCGGACATCGGATCCCCCGCGGACCGCTTGCCGCGGTCATTCTGCGTTCACGACGGACATGAGTTTGTTGAGCAGGCCGTTCCAGCCGGCTTTGATAAGGCCCACCGGGTCGGGACCGAGGCCCTCGAAGAAGGCTCCTTGCACGGTGCAGACCAGGTCCGTGCCCTCGTCGGAAGGCAGAAGTTCGAAGGTGGTGAGGGAGGCTTCCAGGCGTTTGTCACCCGAGGTCATGGTGGTAGCAGTGACGATGCGCTCGTTGGGAACTATGTCCTGGAAGTAGCCGTCGTTGATGATGACCATGCCTGCTACCGGCGTAGTCGGTCCGAGGCGGTAGACCAGGCGCCGCGAGCCGCCTACGGCAAAGCGAAGGGAGAACTCGAGCGTCTCACTGTTCTTCTCGTCGGTGAACCACTGCCTCACCTTCTCCGGTTCTGACAGCGCCGCGAAGACGGTTGCGGCTGGTTTGGAGAATTTGCGCTCGAGAACAAAGGTGCTGTGAATAACCTTGGGGTCCGCCATGTTGTTGCCCTCCTCTGTAGACACTGAAGCTATGGCTTAAGTATCGGGTCGGTCGAGAGGATTGTCAAGTAGGCACTTCACTATTTCTTTTTGTGGCGCGGGGGTGGGGGTACTCCGTTTCGGATTCAGCCCGACGCTTCGCGAAATATGTCTCCCGTTTCTGCTTGCACCATTTCTGGTGCACGGGAGGGGGGGGTCGCCTTCCGCCCGAGTCGCCCGTTTTGCCCTGACCTCGAGCCATCGGGGGGATCCCTCCGGTTCACCATTGCTCTTGGCAGGGGGGAGGGGGTGGGAATGTCTCCCTTCCCCTCATCCGCCGAATGCTCCACCCGGGGGGGTGGGGGGTGCCCTTCAGAGCCGCTCTGCCCTCTGCCCTGGTGGTCTGCCCTTTTCCGAGGGAGGTCATCTGACCCGCCATGTCTGGTGGGGGGGAGGGGGGTGGGTCTTCCTGCCTTTCGATCTGCTCATCGCTGTCCCAGCCCTGATCCCCGGATCGCCAGGGGGGTGGGGGGTGTCGCTGTGGCCCTTAAGCTTTCGATTATGCGGAGGGCTGTTTTCGGGCACAGAACCGCGCTGACGTTTCTCGCCGCCTGAGAAACAGGATAGGGCCAAACTGAGGGCGTGGCGGTGATGGGGCTCACCGGTCGATGTGATGAATGCAGAGGCTGCGGAAGAACACTGAACTGGTTAGGCTGGCAGGTCAAAGCCATCCCTCAGCGGCTAAAGCCTCGTTCGTTCCGCGCAGCTCAACGGCACCCACTGAAGTGGTGCCCTTTCAAAACTGAATGAGAAAGCCCGCCTCGGGGGGGGGGGGCGGGCTTCTGTGCGAGGAACTAAGGCTTAGACGTTGAACGAGGAGCCGCAACCGCAGGTGGACTTCACCTGGGGGTTGTCGAACTTGAAGCCGGCGGCTTCGAGGGTCTCGACGTAATCGACCGTGCAGCCGTTCAGGTACATCAGCGACGTGGCGTCGACAAAGACTTTCAGGTCATCGAAGCTGAAGACCTTATCCATCATGCCGCCCTGGTTCTCGAAGGCCATGGAGTACTGGAAGCCGGAGCAGCCTCCGCCGACCACGCCGATGCGCAGCCCGGCCGGGATCGGATCCTGGGTCGCCATGATTTCGCGGACCTTCGCGATAGCCTGGGGCGTCAGCACAAGGGGCGCCTTTTTGGTTTCCTGAGCGGGTACGGTGGCTGTGGTGGCCATGTTTTCTCCCAAAACGTGAAATTCTGTCCTATTGCTAGTTTACCGGCCCGGGAAATCCGACACAAGACCTGATCCCGCAGCCGTTCCATTGGATGCTACAGGTCCGGAATCGGCTTCGGAATCTATCCGGCTTCCGATTTGGACCTGAGAACTCCTTATTAAGACGTTTTCGCAATACAAACGACAGTGATCTTTGTCACGTTACCTGAGCTGAACCAGCGCTATGATGGTGGACCGTAAGGGCCCCTGCACTCACGATCCGCGGTTCCTTTACGGGCGCGGGTTCTGGGACCGGAAAGTTCCGGAGGTGGTTATGGTACCCGTCATGTGGACGGTATGGGGTGCATTAGTTGTGATTTCTGCGGCCGTCTGGATCTATCGCTCACGGCTGGAGCGCGACGAAGAGGACCAGATCTTCATCGACGATGCCTTCAGCCATGAACGTGCGGCCCAGGCAGCCATCGTCACCAAAGTCAATAAGGTGCAGCCGGTGTTTCGTGCCATGGTGACGGTTACCGCCGTGGCCACGGTGTTCGTAATCGGCTACTACATTTACGACATCTTCCACCAGTTCTAGCAGGGCTGGACCGGCTGCGCGAGCTCTCGGGGCCTGGCCTCGGGAGATCGAGGGTTTGTCTACCTGAATGGGGCCTAACCCGCTCCGATATGTCTCTCGACCCGCAAAGGAAAGGCGGGATGCGGAGTTCACTCTCTGCATCCCGCTTTTACGTTGCAGCGCGGAGATTCCCCACGGGGGCTAAAGCCCCAGGTCCTTATTGGGCCGGTGAACGGGCTGATTGAAATCAGCCCCTGATACGAAGCAAAAGGTGTTTGCAGAATACGAAGCAGAAGGTGTTTGCAGCCTAACCTGATTTCTAGAATTGGAGTTGCGTAAACCTATGGCGAGGCCTGCTCGCAATGCTGATTCTGCGGATATCGTGTCCCGAGCCCGGATCTTTTTCGCTACGACCAATACGTTTCAAGGGAAGTTCCTGCTTCAGTCTGAGCGAAACGCGACGCTTCTGATTGAAGTGTTGCGGACGTGCGCGACGGCCAGCAGATTCCGCGTGCTCGATTTCGTTGTGATGCCTAACCATCTTCATCTGCTGGTGGAGGTGAGGGATGGCATGTCGATTGAGAAGGCCATGCAACTGGTCAAAGGTGGATTCTCGTATCTACTGAAAAAAGAGGCGGGATACCTTGGCGAGGTCTGGCAGAAAGGGTACTCCGAAGTTCGGGTGATGGATGAGAGGAGCCTGGCACAGCATAGGGCCTACATCGCCCAGAATCCGGTGAAGGCCGGACTTGCGCCGGCCCCTGACGAGTGGCCGTATTGTTATGCCTAACTGGCACGGATGAAGAAGCGTGGCGGAGGCTAAAGCTCAAGTGTTTATGGTGCAGCTTGCGCGCTGATTGAAATCAGCCCCTGATACGAAGCACCCTTACCAGAGTTTTTCACCGAGCTTCGCAAGTCGAGAGCCCTGATACAAAGCAGCGGGCCTGCGTGCAGGCGGTGTGGGCGAGATCAACCGGCCGGACGGGGGCTAAAGCCCAGGTACTTTTCGGGCCGGTTGGTGGGCTGATTAAAATCAGCCCCTGATACGAACCCTCAGTAAGTTTTCGGCCCGTTAGGACATGCAAAGCCCTAATACGAAGCCCGGAGGTGAGACAGTGAAGCAGTGAAGGAGCGATCTGGCGAGCGCATTTGGCGTTGCAGTTTCGCTCCTTCACGCTTTTGCGGATGACCTAATTCGCTTTTTTATTCCACTTCGGGGCGGGCGCGGTAGCCGTCGCGGGTGATGATCTGGTACTTGAGCGGCTTGTGCTTCTCGTCCTGAAAGTGCAGCGGCTTGCCTTCGTCGTCCACCAGTTCCACGCGCAGCTTGCGATAGGTGCCGTCCTGCTTGGGATTGGTGGGGTGGTAGACCAGCTCGTACTTGGAGCGGATGTTCTTGTTGATATCCGCAAAATCCTCAGGGAGCTCACCCTCGAACCGCGGAAAGTACGAGTTGCCTCCGGTCATGTTGGCGATGGTCTTCATTTCGTTGTCGGCCTGGAGGTAATCCATATCGCGCATTTCGTTGCCCCAGCCGGGGCGGCCTTCAGTGATGGCGCGGAGGGCTCCTCCGGTCGAAACGGTGTAGATGGTGATATCTTTCGAGTTCGCTACCTTCTTGCGGAACTGGTCCCAGGTGAGCTTTGAGAAGGTGTCGCGGCCCGATCCGATCAGGACAATATACTTCCGCCCTTCCACGCGGCTCAGCCGGTCCATTGCCTCGGACACGGCGTCGAACATGTTCCGCTCGTTGAATCCGGGAATCATGAGCTGGCGGATGGCTTCGAAGACCTGGCGCTTGTCCTGCGTGAAGTCCGAGATGATGTGCGTGCGCATGTCGTAGGTCATGAGCGCGGCGTAGTCGTCGGGGCGGAGTTGCGAGGCGAAGACCCAGGCGGCGTTGAGCATGTCGTACTGGAACGCGTAGGTGTAATTGCTGCCGGCGAATTCGCAGAGCATCAGCACGGTGATGGGCGCCTCGACGCGCTTGAAGCCGATCACCTTCTGCTCCACGCCGTCTTCGAAGACTTTGAAATTGGCGGGCTTGAGGCCGGGGACGAACTGGTGGGTCTTGTCGATGATGACGCCCACGTCGACGGTGACTTCGGGAACTTCGACTCGCAGGTTGTAGGTGGGGGCGTTGGCAGGATTCTTGAACTTGGGCTCGGCAGGCGCAGGAGGCGGCGTGTCGGATTCCTTTTTCTTGGGCAGCGCGATGGAGCCGTTGTCGCCGGTGGGGCCGCCTGAGTCAGGAGAGGTCTGGTCGGGTGTTTGAGGCTTTTGCGGCGCGGGCGCAGGGGCCTGCGCACTCGCGATCAGGGGAGCCGCGGCAAGGGCGGCGAGAATAAATAACGTGCAAATGTGCAGGCGGTGACGAAGATACGGCATCAGATACTTCCTGGGCATGGCGACCTCTGTGCTCAACAGCATACGCGGATATGACTCATTCTAGATAGAACCGGGGCTCGTGGCCTTTGCGCTTCCCGTGGAAGCAGTACTGTATTTGAGCTCACACAGCGGGCCGGAGAGCCGGTTTACATTTAATAGACGTGGAAATCGGCATGAAGGACATCCGGCTCCCCCTCATTTTGGCTGCCGCCGTTCTGGCGGGCACTGCCCTGCCCGGCACGCTTCTTTCTCAATCTGCGAACCTTGCGGCCACTTCGGCGGCTGGACCGCCGCCTTCGACGGGCGGATTCTTCCCGCTGAGCGAGGTCCATCGTGGACTGATGGCGACCGCTTGGACGGTGTTCACCGGGACCAAGCCGGAGCCCATGCAGGTGGAGATTCTGGGAGTGCTCAAGGGCGCACGGGGCCCGGGGCACGACATGATTCTGGCGCAGCTCCACGGCACCAAGCCGGAGTACACGGGCGTAGTAGCGGGAATGAGCGGCAGCCCGGTATATGTGGGCGACAAGCTGCTGGGATCGCT